>CAJXGN010000001.1 GCA_913053875.1 uncultured Agromyces sp.
CAAAAGGGCCAGTACGGGGTTCAAAAAATGGCATTGAACATAGTGCACGCTATTGAGTTCTCAAGAAACGGACGCTCACGTTTCACGACTCTTCACGAGTCGATCAGCCCGAGGCCTTCGTTCTTCCCGCCGGCCGCTTCTTGCGACTCGTCCGGAGGGCTTCAAGCACAGCCCGAAGAACTTGCTTCGATCTGGCTTGGGAGTGTCCCGCTTGAGGTGGAAGGCCGGGCCGCTCAGGACCCTCTCGCTCTTCCGCACCTTTGGGGTGACAAGGGAATACATTACGTGCATCCCGGGGTCCCCGCAAATCACTCCCGCATCCCGGGCGTGTCGCGCGGAATCACGCGGATCCCGCCCTTCTCAGCGGTCCCACTCGGGCGCATCGCTCCCCCACGCGCGCGGCGCGTTCGGCCAGGCGTCGGGCAGCCCGTCGAACGCGACCGCTGGGAGCACCGTGCGCACGCGCATCGGGTCGGCGAACTCGACCTCCTGCCGCGCACGTGCCTGGGCGGTGAGCGTCTCCGACGGCGACGGTTCCGCCGCCCGCGGCGACCGCAGCAGCTCCGCTGCGGTGCGCCGAAGCGATCCACACACCGACCACGACCCGCCGTCGGTGCGCTGCCGCTCGAGGAGCGTGACGGCGGCTGCCGCCAGCAGGTACCCGGTCGCATGGTCGAGCACCTGCGCGGGGAGCGCACCCGGACGCTCGTCGCCCTCGACCCAGCCGATGCCGCTCGCGGCCTGGACGATCGAGTCGAAGCCGCGGCGATCCCGGTCGGCGGCACCGAACCCCCACGCCGCGAGCTGCACGACCACGATGCCGGGGTGCCGCGCGACGACGCCGGCGGGGTCGAGCCCGAGCCTCGCGATCGCGGCGGGCCGGTAGCCGGTGACCACCACGTCGGCATCCGCGAGCAACCGTTCGACGGTCGCGCGACCCTCGGCCGTCTGCGCGTCGACCAGCGTCGAGCGCTTGCCGGCACCGGTGTCGAGGTGCTGCCAGGGGGGTTCGGGCAGCCGCGGCGAGTCGACGCGGAGCACGTCGGCGCCGAACAGCGCGAGCGTGCGCGTGCAGACCGGCCCCGCGATCACGCGCGTGAGGTCGAGCACCCGGACCCCGGCGAGTGGCGCCTCTGCCGATCCCGGCAGCGGAGCACGCGGAGCGGCATCACCCATGCGACGCACCTCCACGAGCGCGGTCGCCGCGAGGTCGGCATCCACGGACGGCCGCTCGGGGGCGACCACGACGCACAGGCCACCGGCAGCGGTCACGCGCTCCGAGGCATCCGACGCCGCCAGCCCCGACAGCACCGCGGCGAGGTCGTCGGCCGTGGCATCCGACGCCAGGCCCAGCGCGCGACGGAGCGCCGCGGCGTGGTGCGGGTAGTTGCCGTGCGTGCGCACCCACCCGTCACGTGCGCGGAAGAACCCCGACAACGGTGCCCAGAGATCGGGGGCCTCGCCGTGAAGACGGAACGACCGCTCGCTCGAGACCGCGGCGGCGATGCGCGGCCCCGAGAGGCGCACGCGCGGCGCGGGTCGGTCGGTGCCGGCGACGGATGCCACAGCGCCGGCGAGCGACGCGGCCGCGATCGATTCCGCGGCCAGCGCCGCGGTCGACAGGCGCGACGGCAGCGCCGGCACCGGCAGCGGGTCGACCAGGTCGAGCCCGTCGGCCGGCCGGCCGAGATCTGTCCACGCCCGACGCAGGAACCACTGCTCCGTCATCGCACGCCTCCCCCGCGGCGCGCCCCCGGCCGATGCGCTAGGCCAGGAACACTCCCGCCATGGTCTTCTTGCCGCGCCGCAGCACGGCCATGCCGCCGGGCAGCGCCTGCCCGTCGAGCGTCGCGTGCTCGTCCTCGATGCGGGCGTTGTTGAGCGACACCCCGCCCTGCTTGATCGCTCGTCGCGCGTCGCTCAAGCTGCCCACGAGCCCGGTGTCGACGAGGAGCTGGGCCACCGGGGCATCCGCCGTGGTGTCCGCATGGGGCAGTTCGCGCAGCGCCGCCTCGAGGGTCGCCGGGTCGAGCGACGTGAGGTCGCCCTGGCCGAACAGCGCCTGCGATGCGGCGATCACGGCCTCCGTGGCATCCGCCCCGTGCACCAGGGTCGTCACCTCGCTCGCGAGCCGCTTCTGCGCCTCGCGGCGGAAGGGCGCATCGGTCACGGACTGCTCGTACTCGGCGATCTCGTCGCGCGACAGGAACGTGAAGACCTTCAGCCGCGAGATCACGTCGGCGTCGTCGGTGTTGAGCCAGAACTGGTAGAAGCGGTACGGGCTGCAGAGCGCCTGATCGAGCCAGATCGCGTTGCCCTCGCTCTTGCCGAACTTCGTGCCGTCGGAGTTGGTGACGAGCGGGGTGCCGATGGCGTGGACGCTCGCGCCCTCCGCACGGTGGATGAGGTCGGTGCCGCTCGTGAGGTTGCCCCACTGGTCGCTGCCGCCGGTCTGCAGCACGCAGCCGTAGGTGCGGTAGAGCTCCAGGAAGTCCATGCCCTGCAGGATCTGGTAGCTGAACTCGGTGTAGCTGATGCCCTCGCTCGACTCGAGGCGCGCGGCCACCGCGTCCTTCTTGAGCATGGTGCCGACGCGGTAGTGCTTGCCGACCTCCCGCAGGAAGTCGATGGCCGACATCGGCGCCGTCCAGTCGAGGTTGTTGACGAGCCGCATGGCGTTGTCGCCCTCGGTGGAGAGGAAGCGCGACACCTGGCCCTGCAGGTAGCCGACCCACTCGGCGACGGTCTCCCTGGTGTTGAGCGTGCGTTCCGCGGTCGGCCGCGGGTCGCCGATGAGGCCGGTCGAGCCGCCGACCAGCCCGAGCGGGCGGTGGCCGGCGAGCTGGAGCCGGCGCATGACGATGAGCTGCACGAGGTTGCCCAGGTGCAGGCTCGGCGCGGTCGGGTCGAAGCCGCAGTAGTACGTGATCGGGTCTCCGGCGAGCAGTTCCTTCAGGGCGGCCTCATCGGTGGAGACGTGCACGTGGCCGCGCCAGACGAGCTCCTCCCAGATGTCGTCGAAGGAGTCGTCGATGCGCTGCGAAGCGAGGATCACGGGGTCTGGCACGGAGCAAGGGTAGCAGCGGGGCATCCTGCCGCTGACTTGTCGATCAAGCTCCCATGCTTGATTGTGCTTGATCAAGCCCATGGACTGAAGTACGCTGGATTCAGCCCGCAGACTGCAGGGAGCACGGATGTTCGTGATCACCGCCGACCAGGTCGGCAGCCGCACCCGCGACGACATCGTCGACGAGACCCGCCGGCGCATCGACGCCGCACACGGCGACGCGCTCGCGCTGCCCGTCGGGCGCAACGCCGGCGACGAGCTGCAGGTGCTCACCGATGACGCAGCGACGGCGCTCGCCCTGGTGCTCGAGCTCACCCGCGACGAGCGCTGGAGCGTCGGCCTGGGTACCGGAACGGTGCGGATGCCCCTGCCCGACGACGTGCGCGAGGCGAGCGGGCCCGCCTTCTACGCCGCGCGCGACGCGGTCGACCGGGCGAAGCGCCGCTGGCCGAAGGTCGCGGTCACGAGCGGGGCCGATGCCGCAGAGCCCGCCGCCTCCGACCTCGAAGCGCTGCTGTCGGTCGTCGTCGCGCTGCGCGAGAAACGGAGCGACGCCGGGTGGGAGCTGGCCGAACTGCTCGAGACGGGGATGCTGCAGACGGATGCCGCCGACGCGCTCGACATCTCCCCCGCCGCCGTCTCGGCGAGGGCCCGCGCCGGCGCGCTGCGACCCGACCTCGAGGCCCGCCCGGCACTCACTAGGCTGCTGCACGAGCTCGACCGCACGGCGAGCGCCGACTCCGAGGAGACCACGTGATCCCCTTCCCGTCCCCGCTCCCGTTCGAGGTCGATCGGGCGCTGGCCGCACTCGGCTGGTACGCGCTGCTCGCCGCGCTGGTCGTGGCCGCCGTGTTCGCGATGCTCGCCTTCACGCGCGAACGGCCGAAGCTCATCTGGTGGTCGGCGG
Source organism: uncultured Agromyces sp. (assembly GCA_913053875.1). Taxonomy (GTDB): domain Bacteria; phylum Actinomycetota; class Actinomycetes; order Actinomycetales; family Microbacteriaceae; genus Agromyces. The sequence continues at coordinate 3,975 of CAJXGN010000001.1, forward strand.
CCGCGGTGGGCGTGGCGTTCATTCCCGCGGCAGCGCTGCCCGGGCAGCCCGCGCTCGCGGCATCCGTGCTCATCGCGCTGCTCGGCGGCGGCATCGCCGTGATCGGCGGCAGCTCGGCGGCGGTGCTCGCGCTCGACACCGCGATGGGCGGGGCGGTCGAGCCCGGGCTGCACGGCGGCATCATGGTCCCGCCGAAGGGCGCGCGCGGCGAGGGACTCCTGGCAGAGCGCACCGAGGTGCTGCGCGGGGGCATCACGATCGGCGTGCTCGAGCGCATCGGCGCGGCGGGCACGATCATCGCCGGGTTCCCCGAGGGGCTCGCCGTCGTCGTGGCCATCAAAGGCATCGGCCGGTTCAGCGAGCTCGAGTCGGGCGAGGCGCGTGAGCGGTTCATCATCGGCACGCTCGCCAGCCTCGTCTGGGCGTGCGCGTGCGCGCTCGTCGTGCACCTCGTCATCCGCTGAGCGGCGCCGGGCCCGGGGCATCCGCTCGTCTCAGTCGTGCGCCTTCACGTGCCGGCGGTACGCCGACACCGTCGGGTCGTCGGGCACGCGGAACCGCCACGGGTAGCGCGTGCCGCCGCCGGCGCCGGACACGCCGACGCGCGGGCCGGTCAGGTGCGTGACCGGCGCGTCGGGCAGGCGTAGTGCGAACGGCCGTGCCAGGAGGTCGGCGCCGTTCGCGGCCAGCGGCACACCGAGGGCCGAAGCGAGCCGGGCGGGCCCGTGGGCCAGGTCGCGGTCGGTGCGGGCGGAGCTCCGCCGCATCCGTGCCGTCTCGAGCCCGTCGACCACCTCGCCGGCGCGCAGCAGCACGGCCGACGCGACGCCCTCCAAGCCGCAGACGACGTTGATGCAGACGTGCATGCCGTAGGTGAAGTACGCGTAGAGGTGGCCGGCCTCGCCGAACATGACGGCGTTGCGCGGAGTGCGGCCCCGGAAGGCGTGCGAGCCCGGGTCGGCCTCGCCGCGGTACGCCTCGACCTCGGTGAGGCGCACCGTCACCGGGCCGCCCTCGGCGTCGTGCGTCAGCTCCGCACCGAGCAGCAGCGGTGCGAGCTCGAGCGCGTCGACCGCCAGCGCGGCGCGGGTGGCAGGGATCAGAGCCGTGACTCCGGCAGGCCTGCGGCCAGCGTGCGCACGCGTTCGGTCAGCGCCGTGAACTGCTTCGCGACCGACGACGGCGCGGTGCCGGCGACCCCGTCGCGGCTCGCGACCGATCCCTCGATCGTGAGCACCTCGCGCACCTCGGGCACCAGGTGCGGCGAGATGCCGGCGAGCGCGTCGTCGGGCACCTCGTGCAGGTCGAGCCCGTGCTCCTCGGCGTAGCGCACCAGGGCGCCCGTGATCTCGTGCGCGTCGCGGAACGGCACGTGCCGCTTCACGAGCCATTCGGCGACGTCGGTCGCGAGCGAGAAGCCCTGCGGGGCGAGCTCGGCCATGCGCGCGGTGTCGAAGCGCAGCGTCGCGACCATGCCGGTGAACGCGGGCAGCAGCACCTCGAGCGTCTCGACCGAGTCGAACACCGGCTCCTTGTCCTCCTGCAGGTCCCGGTTGTACGCCAGCGGCAACGCCTTGAGCGTCGCGAGCAGTCCGGTGAGGTTGCCGATGAGGCGGCCCGACTTGCCGCGCGCGAGCTCGGCGATGTCGGGGTTCTTCTTCTGCGGCATGATCGACGACCCGGTCGAGTAGCCGTCGTCGAGCGTGACGAAGCCGAACTCGCGCGTGTTCCAGAGGATGATCTCCTCCGACAGGCGCGACAGGTCGATGCCGATCATCGCGGCGATGAACGCGAACTCGGCGACGACGTCGCGGCTCGCGGTGCCGTCGATCGAGTTCTCCGAGATTCCGGCGAGCCCCAGGTCGCGGGCGACCGATGCGGCGTCGAGACCGAGCGTCGACCCGGCGAGGGCGCCCGAGCCGTACGGCGAGACGTCGGCGCGCCCGTCCCAGTCGACCAGCCGGTCGAGGTCGCGCGTGAGCGCCCAGGCGTGCGCGAGCAGGTGGTGCGCGAGCAGCACGGGCTGCGCGTGCTGCAGGTGCGTGCGGCCGGGCATGATCGCGTCGCCGTGCGCCTCCGCCTGCGCGGCGAGCGCGTCGATGAGGTGCACGAGCTCGGTCGCGATGGCGGCCGCGTGGTCGCGCAGGTACATGCGCACGAGGGTCGCGATCTGGTCGTTGCGACTGCGGCCGGCGCGGAGCTTGCCTCCGAGCTCGGGCCCCACGATCTCGATGAGCGCGGCTTCGAGGGCGCCGTGCACGTCTTCATCCGTCTCGGCGGCGACGACCTCGCCCGACTCGACATCGGCCTCGAGGCGGTCCAGCCCCTCGATCATGGCCTCGAGCTCGGCCGCCGACAGGTAGCCGGCCGCGTGCAGGGCGCGGGCGTGCGCGCGCGACCCCGCGATGTCGTAGGGCGCGAGCTGCCAGTCGAAGTGCGTCGACTTCGAGAGCCGCGCGAGTTCGGGCGACGGGCCCGAGGCGAAGCGGCCGCCCCAGAGCGAGCCCTCGTTGGTGCCGTGCTCGGCCATCAGGCGTTCTCCTCACCCTCGACGCCGGTGTTCTGCGCGAGCAGCCACACCAGCAGGGCCTTCTGCGCGTGCAGGCGGTTCTCCGCCTCGTTCCAGATGATGCTCTGCGCACCGTCGATCACGTCGGCAGTGACCTCGTAGCCGCGGTCGGCCGGCAGGCAGTGCATGAAGACCGCGTCGGGCGCAGCGAGCACCATGAGCTCCGAGTCGACGCGGTAGGCCCCGAAGGTCGCCACACGGTGCGCCTTCTCCTCCTCCTTGCCCATCGACACCCACGTGTCGGTGACCACGACGTCGGCGCCGGCGGTCGCCTCGGCCGGGTCGGTGAAGAGCGTGACCGATCCCCCCGTGCCTGCCGCGATGGCATCGGCGTCGGCGACGACGGATGCCGCGGGCGAGAACTCCACCGGCGACGCGACGCGCACGTGCATGCCCGCCATCACGCAGGCCAGCACGTACGACTGCGCCATGTTGCTCGCGCCGTCGCCGAGGAACGTGACGGTCAGGCCGTCGAGCGCCCCCTTGTGCTCGCGGATCGTGAGCAGGTCGGCGAGCAGCTGGCACGGGTGGAAGTCGTCGCTCAGCGCGTTGACGACCGGCACGCGCGTGCCGGCGGCCATCTCCTCGAGCCCGGCCTGCCCGTAGGTGCGCCAGACGATCGCCGATACCATGCGCTCGAGCACGCGCGCGGTGTCGCTCGGGGTCTCCTTGCCGCCCAGCTGGCTCGACGCGGTCGAGATGATGAGCGGTGACCCGCCGAGGTCGGCGATGCCGACGGCGAACGACACCCGGGTGCGGGTCGACGACTTGTCGAAGATGACCGCGACGGTCTGCGGACCATCGAGGGGGCGGTCGCGCCAGCGGTCGGCCTTCAGCTCGACGGCGAGGTCGAGGATCGCGGCCTGCTCCGCGGGGGTGATGTCGTCGTCGCGCAGGAAGTGGCGGGTCATGTCGTCCTTTCGGGAAGTCAGAGTGCGGCGAGCGCGCGCGAGAACCGGTCGATGAACTCGTCGATCTCGGCGTCGCCGATGATGAGGGGCGGCGCGAGGCGGATGCTCGAGTCGTTCGCCGCGTTGATGATGAGGCCCTCGCGCATGGCCGCCGTCGCGAGCGCACCCGCGTGGGGCTCGGCGAGGCCGATGCCGAGCAGCAGTCCGCGACCGCGCACCTCGGTGACGAGCGGCGAGCCGATGGCCATGATGCGCTCGGCGAGCTGGGCGCCGCGCAGGCGGGCGTTGCCGACGAGGTCGGCCCGCTCGATCTCGCCGAGTACGGCGTTGGCCGTCGCCGTGGCGAGCGGGTTGCCGCCGAAGGTCGAGCCGTGCATGCCGCGGGTGAACAGGTCGGATGCCTCGCCGAACGTCACGAGCGCCCCGATCGGGAACCCGCCGCCGATGCCCTTGGCGACCGTGATGGCGTCGGGCGTGACGCCGTCGTGCTGGTAGCCGAACCACTCCCCGGTGCGCGCGGCGCCGGTCTGGATCTCGTCGACGACGAGCAGCGCACCGTGCCGTGCGGTGAGCTCGCGGGCGGCCTGCAGGAACCTGTCGGGCAGCGGCAGCACGCCCGCCTCGCCCTTGATCGGCTCGACGAACAGTGCGGCGACGCTCTCGTCGATCGACGCCTCGAGCGCGGCGATCGTCGTGTCGATGTGCTCGACCCCGCCGGGCACGGGCTCGAACGGGGCGCGCATGTGCGGCTTGCCCGTGAGCGCGAGCGCGCCCATGGTGCGGCCGTGGAACGCATCGTGCAGCGCGAGGATCTTCTGCCGCCCCTGCTGGCGGTGGTTCAGCCGCGCGAGCTTGAACGCGGCCTCCATCGCCTCGGCGCCCGAGTTGCCGAACCAGACGCGGCCCGCGTCGCCGGCACCGGCCAGGCGCACCAGCCGGTCGGCGAGCTCCAGCTCCGAGGGCGTCGAGAAGTAGTTCGACACGTGCGCGAGCGTTGCCGCCTGACGCGAGACCGCCTCTACGAACACGGGGTGGGCGTGGCCGAGCGAGTTGACCGCGATGCCGGCGAGGAAGTCCAGGTACCAGGTGCCGTCGGCGCCCTGCACGCGGCATCCGTCGCCCTCGACCAGGTGCGCGAGCGGCGTGCCGAGCGAGCGCATCATGCGCCGGTCGAAGATGTCCAAGTGACTCACGACGCCACCTCCGCGGGCACGACCTCGGTGCCCACCCCGGTCTGGGTGAACACCTCGAGCAGGATCGAGTGCGGCACGCGACCGTCGATGATCGCGGCCTTCGCGACGCCGCCCTCGACGGCCTCGAGGCACGCGGTCATCTTCGGGATCATGCCCGACTCGAGCGACGGCAGCAGCTCGACGAGCTGCGGCACGTCGATGACCGAGACGAGCGAGTCGCGGTCTGGCCAGTCGCGGTAGAGGCCGGCGACGTCGGTGAGGACCACGAGCTTCGCCGCGCCCAGCGCGACCGCGAGCGACGCGGCGGCCGAGTCGGCGTTCACGTTCAGCGACTGGCCGGGCTCGTCGATGTCGGGCGCGATCGACGAGACGACGGGGATGCGGCCGGCGTCGAGCTGCGCGTGCACCGACGCCGGGTCGACCGACACCACGTCTCCCACCAGCCCGAGGTCGACCTCGACGCCGTCGACGACCGCACCCCGACGGCGGCCGCGGAACAGCCCCGCGTCCTCCCCCGAGATGCCGGCCGCGAGCGGCCCGTGCTCGTTGATGAGCGAGACGAGCTCGCGGTTCACCTGGCCGGTGAGCACCATTCGCACGACGTCCATCGCCTCCGGCGTCGTCACCCGGTACCCGCCGCGGAACTCGCTCTCGATGCCGAGCCGATCGAGCATCGCCGAGATCTGCGGCCCGCCGCCGTGGACGACGACCGGGCGGATGCCCGCGTAGCGCAGGTACACCATGTCCTCGGCGAACGCGCGCTGCAGCTCGGGGCTGACCATGGCGTTGCCGCCGAACTTCACGACGATCACCTGGTCGTGGAAGCGCTGCAGCCAGGGCAGCGACTCGATCAGGGTGCGGGCCTTCTCCGCGGCATCCGCTGCGGTGTTCTCTGTCTGCATGCTCAACTCGAGTAGGCGCTGTTCTCGTGGACGTAGTCGTGGGTGAGGTCGTTGGTCCACACCGTCGCGGATGCGGGGCCCGCGTGGAGCTCGACCAGCACGTGCGTGGCGCGCGGCGTGAGGTCGACGTCGTCGCGTGGTGCGTCGGGTCCGCCCGCGTGGCAGACGCGCACCCCGTTCATCGACACGTCGACGAGGTACGGGTCGAACGGGGCATCCGTCGTGCCGATCGCCGCGAGCACGCGGCCCCAGTTCGGGTCGTTGCCGAAGATCGCGGCCTTGAACAGGTTGTTGCGCGCGACCGAGCGGGCGACCGTGACCGCGTCGTCCTCGGTCACCGCGCCGCGCACCTCGATCGCGATCTCGTGGCTCGCACCCTCGGCGTCGGCGAGCAGTTGCATCGCCAGGTCGAGGCAGACCTCCGTGAGGGCTTCGGTGAAGGCGGATGCCTCGGGCACGACGCCCGAGGAGCCCGACGCCATCAGCGTGACCTGGTCGTTGGTCGACATGCAGCCGTCGGAGTCGAGCCGGTCGAAGCTCACCCGCGTGGCTTCGCGCAGGGCGGTGTCGAGGTCGGATGCCGGCAGGTCGGCGTCGGTCGTGATCACGACGAGCATCGTGGCCAGGCCGGGCGCGAGCATGCCGGCGCCCTTCGCCATGCCGCCGATCGTCCAGCCGTCGCCCGTGCGCACCGCGGTCTTCGGCACGGAGTCGGTCGTCATGATGGCGCGGGCGGCGTTGTCGCCGCCGTCGGTGGTGAGGCGCGCGACCGCGGAGACGACGCCCTCCTCGAGCACCTCGCCGTCGAGTTGCTCGCCGATCAGTCCGGTCGAGCAGACGAGCACGTCGCCCGCGCCGATGTCGAGCGCCGATGCGACGGCCTCGGCGGTGCGGTGCGTGACCTGGAAGCCCTCGTGGCCGGTGAAGCAGTTCGCCCCGCCGGAGTTCAGCACGATCGCACGCACGGCCCCGTCGAGGACGACCTGCTGCGACCAGATGATGGGGTTGGCCTTCGCGCGGTTGCTCGTGAACACGGCGGCGGCCGCGTCGCGCGGGCCGCGGTTGACGATGAGCGCGAGGTCGAGCGCACCGGTGCGCTTGATGCCGGCGGCGATGCCCGCCGCCTCGAAGCCGGCTGCTGCGGTGACGGTCACGGTGCGACTCCGTTCACGGGGAGGGCGGTGGCCTCGGCGAGGCCGAGGGCGAGGTTCGCCGACTGGATCGCGGCGCCTGCGGTGCCCTTGACGAGGTTGTCCACCGCGGTGACGACCACGACGCGCCGCGCCGCCTCGTCGACCGCGAGGCCCATCAGGGCGGTGTTGGCGCCGAGCACGTCGGCGGTGCGTGGGAACTGGCCCTCGGGCAGGAGCTGCACGAACGTCTCGCCCGCGTAGGCGTCTTCCCAGGCCGCGCGCACGGTCGCGGCATCCGCCCCCTCGGCCAGCTTCGCCGTGGAGGTCGCGAGGATGCCGCGCGACATCGGCACGATCACCGGGGTGAAGCTGATCGTCGGGTCGGCCGCGCCCGCCCAACGGAGCGCCTGCTGGATCTCGGGGATGTGCCGGTGCGTGCCGCCGACCGCGTACGGGTTCGCCGAGCCGAGGATCTCGCTGCCCAGCAGGTGCGTCTTCAGCGCCTTGCCGGCGCCGGACGGCCCGACCGCGAGCACCGAGACGATGTCGTGCGCGTCGATGACGCCCGCACGCACGCCGGGCACGAGCGACAGTGCGACCGTGCTCGCGTTGCACCCCGGCGCGGCGATGCGGCGCGTCTGCGCGAGGCGCTCGCGCTGCGTCCCGTGCATGCGGGGCAGCTCGGGCACGCCGTACGTCCACGCGCCGTGGAAGTCGCCACCGTAGAACGCAGCCCAGTCGGCCTCCTGCTCGAGGCGGTGGTCGGCGCCGCAGTCGACGACGATCGACGCGTCGCCGAGCTCGGCGGCGATCGCGCCCGACGCGCCGTGCGGCAGGGCGAGGAAGACGAGGTCGTGGCCGGCGAGCGTGTCGGCGGTCGTCTCGGTGAGCGTCAGGTGCGTGTACGCGCGCAGGTGCGGCTGCACGGCGGTGAGCGCCTGGCCGGCGTTCTGGTGCGCGGTGACGGTGCGCACCTCGAGTTCCGGATGATCTGCGATGAGCCGCAGGATCTCTCCCCCGGCGTATCCGGACGCGCCTGCGACGGCGACGGAGTACGTCATGGTCCTACCTTATGGTCTCGGCGAAACGGCCCGATGTCGGGGCCGACTGGGCTGAGCGACGGCGACCGCACGGCAGCGCTGGGCTGCGGGTGGGGTCGCCTAGCCTCGGCGGAGACCGCGGCGCCGGCGCGCGACGAGCACCCGCGATGCGCGGGTCGTGGCGGCGAGGCGAGCGGTGGACACGGATGCGACCCTACCGGGCGCGCGGGCGATGCGGCAAACGGATGCCTCAGCCGGACGTGCCGCCGCGTCGCCACGCCTCGGCGAAGAGTCGCTCGAGCACGTCGAGGTCGAGCTTCGCGAATCGGCCGACCCACACGCATCCGGCACCCCGCTTCGCGGGGCCGAGCTGCGCGAGCAGGTCGTCGGACCCGTCGAACTGGATGCCGTAGAGCGACATCGACGCCTTCCGCGGCGAGAACCCGATCACGGGCATGTCGCCCTCGCGCCCGGTCGCGTACCGATAGTGGTACGTGCCGTAGCCGACGATCGACGGCCCCCACATGACGGGCGTCTCGCCGGTCACGCGGTCGAGCATCTCTCGGAGCACGGCGGCGTCCTCGCGCCGGCCCGCAGGCTCGGCGCTCGCGAGGAACTCGTCCACCGAGGCATCCGTCGGCTGGGTCACGTTCTCGGCCATGCCCGTCACCCTAGTCGCGGAGGGTGGCGCCGAAGCGCTCGCCCGCGAGGGCGGAGCCGGCGAGCTTCGCGGCGGTCGCCTCGGCGGCGGTCAGGGTGCGGTCGGATGCCCGGAACCGGAGCGCGAACGTGAGCGACTTGCGTCCCTCGGGCACACCGGTGCCACGGTAGTCATCGACCAGTTCGAGGTGCTCGAGCAGGTCGCCCGCGCCCTCGCGCACGGCGGCGCCGACCTCGGCGGCCGGCGTCGCGACGCCGACGACGAGCGAGAGGTCCTGCGTCGCGGCCGGGTAGGTCGACAGCCCGCGCGCCTCGATCACGCCGTCCGAGCTCGCGACGAGCGCGTCGAGGTCGACCTCGGCGACGCCCACCACCCGGGGCAGGTCGACCTGCTCCGAGAGCTCGGGCAGCAGCTCGCCCGCGTAGCCGACGACCTCGCCGCCCGCGACGAGTTCCGCCGTGCGGCCGGGGTGCATGGCCTGGTGCGCGCCCTGGCGCACCTCGAGCTCGGCGCCGACCGCGACCGCGATCGTGTGCGCGGCCTCGAGCGCGTCGGCGATGCCGGCGGCCACGGGCGCGACCCCGGGCTGCTTGGCCGTGCGGTCGCCCGTGAGCAGCACGCCCACGCGACGCGGCTGCGGCGGGATGCTCGCGGCCAGGTCGTCGAGGTCGCCGTCGCCGGGCAGCACGCCGCCGAGCGGGATCGTCGCGGTGCCGTACTCGCGCCCGAGCTCGGGTCGGAACACCGAGCCGGTCTCGAACAGTGCGAGGTCGGTGAAGCCGCGCGAACGGTTGCGTCGCGCGACCTCGATAAGGCCCGGCAGCAGCGACGTGCGCAGGAACGGCACGCTCGCGTCGAGCGCGTTGGCGAGCTTGACCTGGCCGATCTCCGAGCCGTCGGGCGAGCCGAATCGCTGGTTCACCTCGGCGGTGAAGAACGGGTAGGCCATGACCTCGGTGAAGCCCGACGCGGCCAGCGCGTTCGACGCGTTGCGACGCAGCTGCTGCGCGCGCGTCAGCCCGCGCTGCGGCGGTGCGACGGGGAGCACCGACGGGATGCGGTCGTACCCGTCGATGCGGGCGACCTCCTCGGCGAGGGTCCACTTGTCGGTGAGGTCGGGGCGCCAGCTCGGCGGAGTGACGGACCAGCCATCTGTCGCGTCCTCGACGGTCGCGCCGATCAGCTCCAGGGCGCCGCGGATCTGCGACGCCTCGTAGTCGACGCCGATGAGGCCCGCCGTGAACCCGGCGGGCAGGGCGATCGGCTCGGCCGAGGCATCCGCCACCAGGTCGGAACCCAGCGTGTCGGCCGTGCCGCCGGCGAGCTGCACCATGAGCTGCACGACGCGGTTCGCCGCGGCGACCGCGACGGCCGGGTCGACGCCGCGCTCGAAGCGCTTCGACGCCTCGCTCGGCAGCTTGTGCCGGCGGGCGGTGCGCGCGATGGACACCGGGTCGAATGTCGCGGCCTCGATGAGCACGTTGGTCGTCTCGAGGCCCATCTCGGTCGTGCCGCCGCCCATGACGCCCGCGAGGCCGATCGCGCCGGACTCGTCGGTGATGAGCAGGTCCTCGGTCGAGAGCTTCCGCACCTGGCCGTCGAGCGTCTCGAGGGTCTCGCCGTCAGTCGCGCGGCGCACCGTGATGCCACCCTGCAGGCGGTCGAGGTCGTAGCCGTGGATCGGCTGGCCCAGCTCGAACATGACGTAGTTCGTGATGTCGACGAGCAGCGAGATGGAGCGGACGCCCGCCAGGGCGAGGCGCGCGCGCATCCAGGGCGGCGTCGGCAGCGTGGCATCCACCCCGCGCACCGAGCGCGTGACGAAGCCGCGAGCGCCGACGCGGCCGCGGATCGGCGCGGCGTCGTCGATCACGACGGGGAAGCCGGACGCCTCGACCGGCGGCACGAGCGACGCCGGATCGGTGAACGGCTGCCCGGTCGCGTGCGAGTACTCCCGCGCGATGCCGCGAATCGAGAACGCGTAGCCGCGGTCGGGCGTGACGTTCACCTCAACGGCCGAGTCGTCGAGCCCGAGCAGTGCGATCGCGTCGGTGCCGACCTCGGGGTCGAGCCCCATGGTCACGAGGCGCAGGATGCCGTCGTGCTCGTCGCCGAGCGCGAGCTCCTTGACCGAGGCGATCATGCCGTCGGACACGTGGCCGTAGGTCTTGCGCGCGGCGATCGCGAAGTCGCCGGGCAGCACCGAGCCGGGCAGGGTCACGACGACCTTGTCGCCCTCGAGGAAGTTGCAGGCGCCGCAGACGATGCCGCGCACGTCGGGCCCGCCGTCGGCCGCCTCGGCGCCCTCGGGCGCGACGCGCACCTGGCACCAACGGATGGTCTTGCCGTTCTTCTGCGGCTCCTCGACGAACTCGAGCACCTGGCCGACGACGACCGGGCCGGAGACCTCGAAGTCGTGCAGGTCCTCCTCCTCGAGACCGACGCGCACCAGCGCGGCGTGCACGTCCTCGAGGGTCGATCCCTCGACGAGCGGGGTGAACTCGTCGATCCAGCTGAGCGGCGCGCGCATCAGACCACCATCCCGAACTGCTCGCTGAAGCGGATGTCGCCCTCGATCATGTCGCGCATGTCCTTCACGTCGTTGCGGAACATCAGGGTGCGCTCGAAGCCCATGCCGAACGCGAAGCCCGAGTACACCTCCGGGTCGATGCCGGCCGAACGCAGCACGTTCGGGTTCACCATGCCGCAACCGCCCCACTCGATCCAGCGCGCGCCGCCCTTGAAGGTCGGGTGCCAGATGTCGAACTCGGCGCTCGGCTCGGTGAACGGGAAGAAGTTGGGGCGCAGGCGGATCTTGGTGCCCTCGCCGAACATGATGCGCGCGACGTGCTCGAGCGTGCCGCGCAGGTGGGCCATGGTGATGCCCTTGTCGATCACGAGGCCCTCGAACTGGCTGAACACCGGGGTGTGCGTCGCGTCGAGCTCGTCGGTGCGATACGTGCGCCCCGGCGCGAGCACGTAGATCGGCACCTCGCGGTCGAGCATCGAGCGGATCTGCACGGGGCTCGTGTGCGTGCGCAGCACGAGGTGGCGCTCGACCGGCTCGACGAAGAACGTGTCCTGCATGGCGCGCGCCGGGTGGTCCTCGTCGAAGTTCAGCGCGTCGAAGTTGTACCACTCGTGCTCGATCTCGGGGCCCTCGGCGATCTCCCACCCCATGCCCACGAACACGTCGGCGATCTGCTCCTGCAAGAGGCTGAGCGGATGCCTCGCGCCGGGGGTGCGACGCGCGGCGATCGCCGTCACGTCGACGGCCTCCGCCTCGAGCTGCGCGGCGGCCTCGGCCGCGACGATCTCGCCCTCGCGGGCGGCGAACGCCTGGTTCACGCGGCCGCGCGCACCGCCGACGAGCTTGCCGAACGCGGCCTTCTGCTCGTTCGGCACGGAGCGCATGAGTGCGTTCAGCTTCGCGAGCGTGGACTTCTCGCCGGTGTGCTCGGTGCGGACGGCCTTCAGCGCGGCGGAGTCGTTCGCGCCGGCGATGGCCGCGAGTGCGGCGTCGACCGCCTCGGCGACCGCGGATTCGGTGATCTCGGTGGGTTCGGACACGAGAGAGCAGTCTACCGGTGGGCGACGGTGCCCTCGGGAGGTGGGGCACCCGCTCGATCGCCGTTGACCGGGCGGGCACGTTCGGGGAACTGCTAGGTCCTGGAACCGGGAGCGCCACCGCCGGTGGCCGATGTGCGGGCGTCCGCGCTCGCCTCGGCGACCAGGAGCGCCTGGTTCGGGTCCTCGGGCGGCTCGGCACCCTTGTTACGGCCCCAGCTGAACCCGCCCCCACCGCTCTCGGTACGCCGCGAGAGCCAGCGCGCGAACCACGACAGCGCGAGGTTCATGGCGAGGTAGACGACCCAGGTCACGACGAACAGGGAGAACAGGTACCGGTTGCCGTAGAAGCTCGCGAGGTTGTTCAGCGTGGTGCGCAGCAGCTCGGTGTAGCCGACGATGTACCCGAGCGAGGTGTCCTTCAGCAGCACCACGAGCTGGGCGACGATGATCGGCAGCATCTGCCGGAACGCCTGCGGGAACTCGACGAGCATCTTCGACTGCAGCTGCCGCATGCCGAGGCTGAGTCCCGCTTCGCGCTGCCCCTTGGGGAGCGCGACGAGGCCCGCGCGCAGCGCCTCGCCGATGAGCGCGCCGTTGTAGAGGGCGAGCGCCCAGACGACCGCCCAGAACTGGCTGGTCGACGCCGCCAGCAGGATGAACAGCATCATGAGCAGCACGGGCATGCCGCGGAAGAACTCGATGAAGATCGCGGTCGGTACGCGCACCCACCGGCTCTGCGCGCTGCGGAGCAGCGAGAGCACCACGCCGAACGCGAGCGCCATCACCGCGGCGACGGCAGCCGCCTGCAGCGTGGCCAGCGTGCCACGCCAGATGAGCGCCCAGACGTCGGGGTCGGTGAAGATGTTCCACCGCTCCGGCGAGAGCATGCTCGGCAGCTCGAGTCCGCCGGGGCCCTCGCGCGGCGCCGCGAGCACCGCGAGGATCCACCCGATGCCCAGAAGGATCAGCACCCCTGCGACGAGCGACAGGATGAGCGACAGCCGGCGCGCCCGGGGCCCGGGAGCGTCGAACAGCACTGCTGCGCCGCGGCTCATCGCTGCACCACCCACTTCTTCTCGAGCTGGGTGGCCAGGAGCCCCAGCGGCACCGTGATGATCAGGTAGAACGTGGCGACGCCGAGCAGCACCGCCACGACGGCGTCGCCGCGTGCGTTCGCGAGCTCCTTGCCGATCGTGAACAGCTCGGCGACGAAGAACCCGCCCGCGACCGACGTGTTCTTGGTGAGCGCGATGAAGACGTTGATGAGCGGCGGCACGGTCATGCGGAACGCCTGCGGCAGGATGACCATCGACACCGTCTGCCCGAACCCGAGCCCGACGCTGCGGGCTGCCTCGGCCTGGCCGACCGGCACGCCGTTGATGCCCGAGCGCAGCGCCTCCGCGACGAACGGCGACGTGTACACCGACAGGCCGATCATCGCGGCGATGACGAACGGAAGCGTCGACCCGAGGATCGGCAGCACGATCGCGCAGAAGAAGAGCACGAGCGTGAGCGGGGTGTTGCGCACGATCTCGGTGTAGACGGTGGCGAAGCCGCGGAGGGATGCCACCGGCGAGATGCGCATGGCCGCGATGATCGTGCCGAGCACGAGCGCGGAGACGCCCGACACGCCGAGCAGCAGCAGCGTCACGCTGAACCCGTCGAGGTACCTCGGCAGGTTGTCGAAGACGGCGTCCACGCAGCTCCTCTCGTCGTATCGGGCGGGGACGACCCGGGCCGGGAGTTCACCCGGCCCGGGTCGTCATCGGGTCAGTACCGGTCGACTGCCGGCGGCTCGATGAACGGCAGGATGGCGCCCGCCGTGGAGTTCCACGCCTCCTCGTAGCTGCCGTCCGCGTACGACTCCTCGAGCACGTCGTTGATCCACATACGGAAGTCGGTGTCGTCGATCGCGAGGCCGATGCCGTAGGGCTCGTCGGTGAACGGCTCGCCGACCACCTTGAACTCGCCCTCGTTCTGGGCCGCGAGGCCCGCGAGGATGACGTTGTCGGTCGACACCGCGACGACCTGGCCCTGGCGCAGCGGCTCGAGGCAGTTCGTGTAGGTGTCGGTGAGCAGCGTCTCGGCCCCGAGCTCGTCGAGGTACGCGGCCGGGGTCGAACCGGTCACCGAGCAGACGGGCTGCCCGATGAGGTCGTCCTCGGTCATGATGTCGTCGTTGTCGGCGTTCACGAGGATCGACTGGCCCGCCATGTAGTACGGACCCGCGAAGGAGATGACCTCCTTGCGCTCGTCGTTGATCGTGTAGGTCGCGACGACGATGTCCACGGTGCCGTTCTCGATGAACGGCTCGCGGTTGGCCGAGACCGTCTCGACCCACTCGATGTCCGCCTCGTCGATGCCGAGCTGGCCGGCGATGATCTTGCCGATCTCGACGTCGAAGCCGACGGGCGCGTCGGCGGCCGGGTCGAACAGGCCGAACAGCGGCTGGTCGAACTTGGTGCCGATGGTGATGGTGCCGGCCTCGGAGAGCTCGGCCATCGTCGTGCCCTCCTCGAACTCCACCATCGAGTCCGAATCGGTGGTCTCTCCGTCGCCGGAGTCGTCGCCGCCGGCACAGCCGGCCAGTGCGAGTGCCGCGACCCCCGCTGCGGCGATGAGTGCGAGTCTGCTGCGCTTCATGTCCTCTTCTCCTCCTGTGTGCGTATCTCCCCCGCCGCGCGAAGCGGCCGAGCCTCAGTGTTCCAAGATCTTCGAGAGGAAGTCCTTGGCACGGTCCGACTGCGGGTTGTCGAAGAAGTCGTTCGGCGACGCCTCCTCGACGATCTTCCCGTCGGCCATGAACAGCACCCGGTCGGCGGCGCGCCGGGCGAATCCCATCTCGTGCGTCACGACGATCATCGTCATGCCGTCCTTCGCGAGGCCGACCATGACGTCGAGCACCTCGTTGATCATCTCGGGGTCGAGCGCGCTCGTCGGCTCGTCCATGAGCATGAGCTTCGGGCTCATCGCGAGCGATCGGGCGATGGCCACGCGCTGCTGCTGCCCGCCCGAGAGCTGGGCGGGCATCTTCGCGGCCTGATTCGCCACGCCGACGCGATCGAGGAGCTCCATCGCGCGCTTCTCAGCTTCCTTCTTGGACTTGCGCTTGACCCGCATCGGCGCGAGCGTGATGTTCTCGAGCACGGTCTTGTGCGCGAAGAGGTTGAAGGACTGGAACACCATGCCGACGTCGGCCCGGAGCTTCGCGAGTGCGGCGCCCTCTTCCGGCAGCAGGTCGCCGTCGATGGTGATGGTGCCCGAGTCGATGGTCTCGAGGCGGTTGATGGCGCGGCACAGCGTCGACTTGCCCGACCCGGACGGGCCGATGACGACGACGACCTCGCCGCGGTTGACCTGCGTGTTGATGTCGTTCAGCACGTGCAGGTCGCCGAAGTGCTTGTTGACCTGGTCGATCATGACAAGGGCTTCTCCGCGACCGACCTGGATGTTGGACGTCGTCGGAGTCGGCGTGGTGGGCTCCATACCCCCAACGTAGGGGACGGCCTCTCCCGCGGTCTCTAGCGGTCGCCCATCGGTTACCGATTCGTAACTCGGGCCGTGCAGACGCCGAGCGACGCTCAGAATCGCCGCGAATCGGGCCGCGAGATCAGGAACGGTGCGCGAATGCGCTCTCGTAGAGGCAGACGGATGCGGCGGTCGCGAGGTTCATCGACTCCGCATGCCCGTAGATCGGCACCGTCACGGCCCGATCCGCGGCATCGCGGTGCTCGTCGGAGAGCCCGCGCGCCTCGTTGCCGAACAGCCAGGCCGTCGGCGCGTCGAGCACGCCCGCCGTGCGGGCCTCGAGCAGGTCGTCCCCGTCGATGTCGGCGGCCAGCACCTGCAGGCCCGCCCCGCGGGCGCGCTGCAGCACGTCCTCGAGGTGGGCGCCGACCGCGACCGGGAGGTGGAAGATCGATCCGGTCGACGAGCGCACGACCTTCGGGTTGTAGAGGTCGACCGTACGACCGCTGAAGACCACGGCGTCGGCGCCGGCGGCATCCGCTGCCCTGATGATGGTGCCCGCGTTGCCGGGGTCGCGCACCTCCTCGAGGATCGCGACGAGGGTCGGCCCGGCCGCAAACACGTCCTTCGCAGCGGTCGGGAACTGGTGGCACACGGCGACGAACCCCTGCGGGGTCACCGTGTCGGCCATCGACTCGAGCACCTCCTCGGTGACGAACTCGACGTCGACGCCGGCGTCGACAGCGGTCTGGCCGATGTCGGTGTAGCGCTCCAGCGCCGTCGGGGTGGCGTAGAGCTCCACCAGAAGCTGCGGGCGGAAGGTGAGCGCCTCGGCGACGGCCTGGGGCCCCTCGAGCAGGAACAGCCCCGACTCCTGGCGGGCGGGCTTCTTGGCGAGCTTCGCGACGGCGCGCACGCGCGGCGAGCGCGGGTTCTCGAGCATGCGGCCAGTCTAGGGAGCCGCGCGCGCGGACGGCGAACGGCCCGCCCCGGACGATTCCGGGACGGGCCGTTCGATGCGTGGGTGCGGTGCCTACGCGGCCGAGTCGGCCTTGGGGGCCGAGGTGTCGGCGGGCAGCGCGGCCTTGGCGGCCTCGACGAGGCCGGCGAAGGTCTCCGGCTCGTGCACGGCGAGGTCGGCGAGGATGCGACGGTCGACCTCGATGCCCGCGAGGCCGAGGCCCTGGATGAAGCGGTTGTAGGTCAGGCCGTTCTGGCGCGACGCGGCGTTGATGCGCTGGATCCACAGGCGGCGGAAGTCGCCCTTGCGCGCACGGCGGTCGTTGTACGAGTAGACCAGCGAGTGCGTGACCTGCTCCTTGGCCTTGCGGTACAGGCGCGAACGCTGCCCGCGGTAGCCCTCGGCGCGCTCGAGGATGACCCGGCGCTTCTTGTGGGCGTTGACGGCCCTCTTGACTCTTGCCATTGCTCTTGTTCCTTACGGGTCTCTTCGGCGCTAGCGGCCGAGCAGCTTGTTGATGACCTTGGTGTCGGCCTTGGAGGCCACCTTGTCCTGGTTCAGGCGGCGGGTGCGCACGGAGGACTTGCCCTCGAGGTTGTGACGCATCCCGGCCTGCTGCTTCTTGATCTTGCCGCTGCCGGTGACCTTGAAGCGCTTCTTCGACCCGGAGTGGGTCTTCTGCTTGGGCATTCGTTTCTCCTTCGGTTCCCGCCCCGCGAGGGGGCGGAATGGTTCTGGCCCGCACCGGTGGGTGCGAACCGCCTGCGACCTACTCGCCCGCGTCCTCCGACGCGGGGCGCTGCTTGGCCGCAGCACGCTGTGCGTTCGCCTCGGCCTTGGCCTCGGACTTGTTCTTCACGGGCGCGATGACCATGGTCATGTTGCGCCCGTCGATCGTGGGGGTGTGCTCGACGGTGCCGAACTCGGCGACGTCCTCCGCGAAGCGCTGCAGCAGGCGGACGCCCATCTCGGGACGCGACTGCTCACGTCCGCGGAACAGGATCATCGCCTTGACCTTGTCGCCGGCCTTCAGGAAGCCGACGGCGCGCTTCATCTTGGTCTCGTAGTCGTGCTTGTCGATCTTGAGGCGGAACCGAACCTCCTTGAGGATCGTGTTCGCCTGGTTGCGCCGGGCCTCCTTGGCCTTCTGCGCAGCCTCGTACTTGAACTTGCCGTAGTCCATGATCTTGGCCACGGGCGGCTTCGAGTTCGGTGCGACCTCGACGAGATCGAGGTCGGCCTCCTGCGCGAGTCGCAGGGCAACCTCGATCTTCACGACGCCGACCTGCTCTCCGCTGGGCCCCACGAGGCGGACCTCGGGAACGCGGATACGGTCGTTGGTACGGGGATCGCTGATGCGTGTACTCCTCTGTTCGAGCATTTCGTGCTTCGCCGGGAGACGGATGCCGCCTGGCGACGAAGGCGGAAATCCACGCACCGCCGCCCGTGAATTCCACGTGCGGCCCTACGGCACCCTGTCTACTTCCCGACCTCGCGGCCGGCAAGCGGAGTGCGATCTACCCGGTAACCTAGTGAGGCGGTCAAGCGCGGGTGGGAGAATCTCCACTTTCGTACCGGGGAATGGCCCCGGAGCCCGCAGAAGTCTACCAGAGGTTCCACGTGTCTCAGAACTCCCCGTCGGATGCCACGATCGACGCCACCCGCGACATCGCGGAGGTGCCCGCGGTCGAGGTAATCACCACCACCGCCGTGCACCTCATGAGCGCCGCAGCGGTCAAGTGCGGGCTCGCCGACGACCCGGACGCCGAGGTCGACCTCGACGAGGCGCGCAAGCTCATCAACGCCCTCGCGGGGCTCATCACGGCCGGCGCCCCGGAGATCAGCGACATGCACGCGCGGAGCCTGCGCGACGGCCTGCGCTCGCTGCAGCTGGCGTTCCGCGAGGCATCCGTCATTCCCGACCCGATCGGGCAGGGCCCGGGCGAGAAGTGGACCGGCCCGGTCAACTGACCGGTCGCGGGCTCGCGCAGTGAACAGAGCGGGGCGGATGCCGCGCCGCTGACGCCCGCCGGTCTCACGTCTGGCAATGCGGGCACCACCAGGTCTCGCGCAGCTCCAGTTCGGTGCGCCCGTGGCGCGCGTGGCGGATCGTCGTGCCGCAGCGCCGGCACGGCTGCCCGCCGCGGCCGTGCACCCAGAGGCGCCTGCCGGGCCGGGTGTCGCCCGTCGTCGTGCGCGCGACGCGCTCGCGGTTCGCGCGGATGAGGCGTTCGGCGAGCGCCACCGCTTGCGCGAGGTCGACCTCGGCGACCGGTCGGCCCGGCGCGAGGCCGCGCAGGAAGCACAGCTCGTTCACGTACACGTTGCCGAGCCCGGCGAGGTTGCGCTGGTCGGCGAGCGCGACGATGATCTCCTGCTCCGAGTGCGCGGCGAGGCGGCGCACGGCCTCGGCGGCATCCCAGTCGTCGCCGAGCAGGTCGGGCCCGAGGTGGTCGAGCCGCTCGGCCTCCTCGTCGGCCGGGAACACCTCGACGATGCCGAGGTCGAAGCCGATCGCGACCGCCTCGGCAGTGGAGATGACGATGCGCGCGCGGTGCGCGGGGTGCGGCCAGCGCTGGCCGGGCCGGAGCACGCGCCACTCCCCCTCCATCTTCAGGTGCGTGTGCACGACCCGGTCGCCGATGCGCATGAGCAGGTGCTTGCCGCGCGAGGCGACGCCGTGCACGGTCTCGCCCGCGAGGTCGACGGTCGCGTAGCGCGGCACGCGCACGTCGGACGAGACGACGGATGCCCCCGCCAACGCCGCGTCGAGCCGGCGCGCCGCGCGCCAGACGGTGTCACCCTCGGGCATGGCGCTCCTCCCGTGCTGCCGAATCAGCCCCGAGCACTGATCCGAAGCCCCCTCGGCGTCGTGCGGAAGCCCGCCTCCTGCAGCGCGTCGCCCACGGGCGTGCCGAGCACGTACGCGCCGTTCACGGTCTCGACGCGGAGCCGGTCGACGGCGCCGCGCTGCACGACCGCCGCGAGCGCCGCCGTCGCACCTCGGAGCACCTCGGCATCGTCGGCGAAGGCGATGATCGTCTTGCCGCCGCGCTCGACGTACGCGACGAGCGCGCCGTCGACGAGGATCACCATCGCGCCGGCCTTCCGTCCGGGCCGGTGCCCGTCGACCGGCAGTTCCGGCCACGGCAGGGCGGCGCCGTACGGGTTCGCGGGGTCGGTGGCCGCGAGCACGAGCGTCGGCGCCTCGGGCGCGGTGCGGAGGCGGTCGACGGCGCCACCGCTGCCGAACTGGGCGGCGCCGAGTCCGTCGATGAAGTAGCCGCGGCGTACGCGACCCGACTCCTCGAACCCGGCGAGCGTGCGATACGCCAGGGCGAAGCCGCCGAGCACGCCCTCGGCGACGACGGCCCCGCGCGTCACCACGCCGTGCCGGTCGAGCAGCGTCTCCCCCAGCGCGTGCGCGCGGCGGGTGGCGGAGTCGTCGGCGACCGGCAGGATCGACCACCGGCCGGCGACATTCGGCGGACCGGTGCGCAGCGGGCTGGCCGGCCGGCCGCTCACCCGCCCACGGCCCGCGTAGGCACGCGAGCGCGGGGTCGGGCGGGTCGGCGCGTGGCTCGTGCGCCCGCCCGCGAGCATCGCCCGCACGGGCGAGAAGGTGTCGTTGGTGACCAGCCCCGCCCACGCGAGGTTCCAGATCGCCTCGGCGAGCGCCTGGTCGTCGGTGCTGCCGACCGCGTCGGCAAGCTGGCGGAAGAAGTACGCGCCACCGGTGCCGAGCGTGGCGAGCACCTCCTGCTCGAGCGCCGAGGGCTCGGTGTCGATCGGCAGGGGCAGCGAGAGCGGCGCAGTGTCGGCCAGGTGCAGCGTGATCCAGCCGTCGTTGCCGGGCATCGCGCCCGCGCCCGCCCAGAGCACCTCGCCCGCCGCGGTCAGCTCGTCGAGCATGGCCGGACTGTAGTCGGCGACCCGACCCGGCAGCACGAGCGACTCCCACGCCGAGGCGGGCAGGCGCGCGCCCTCGAGCTGCTCGACGACCTGCAGCACGCCGTCGACGCCGCGCAACCGGCCGCCGACGTGCTGCCAGTCGGGCAGGAACCGCGCGAACGCCCGCTGGTCGACGGGCTCGACCTCCTTGCGGAGCGCAGCCAGCGACCGGCGCCTGAGGCGGCGGAGCACCTCGGCGTCGCACCATTCGGTGCCCGAGCCGTGCGGGCGGAACTCCCCCTCGACCACGCGCCGGTCGGCGGCGAGGCGGCGGAGGGCCGCGGTCGCGACCGCCGAGCCGATGCCGAGGCGCTCGGCCACCGCCTGCGCGGTGAACGGCCCGTGCGTGCGCGCGTAGCGGCTGACCAGGTCGCCCACCGGGTCGGCCACGGCCTCGGCGAACGCGTCGGGCACCCCGGGCGGGATGGGCACGCCGAGCGCGTCCCGCAGGCGACTCGCGTCCTCGACGACGGCCCACCGCTCCGCACCGGCGAAGGCGACCTCGGCCACGCGGCGCGCGGCGGCGAGGTCGGCGAGCGCCTCGGGGGCGTCCGTCTCGTCGTCGACCCTGGCCGCCACCTCGTCGGCCGACAGCGGCCCGAGCTCGCGGAGCAGGTCGGCGACGCCCTCGGCGCCGCGCGCCCGCCGTTCGGGGTCGAGCCGCTGCAGCTCGGCCTCGGCCTGTGCGATGACCTCGGGGTCGAGCAGTTCGCGCAGCTCGACCGTGCCGAGCAGTTCGGCGAGCATGCCGGTGTCGAGCGACAGTGCGGCGGCACGGCGCTCGGCGAGCGGCGAGTCGCCCTCGTACATGAACGCGCCGACGTAGCCGAAGAGCAGGCTCGCGGCGAACGGGCTCGCGGTCTCGGTCTCGGTCTCGACCACGCGGATGCGTCGGGCCGCGATGTCCTCGCTCACCGCCCTCAGCGACGGGAGGTCGTAGACGTCCTGCAGGCACTCGCGCACGGTCTCGAGGATGATCGGGAAGTCGCCGTAGTCGCGCGCGACCTCGAGCAGCTGCGAGGCGCGCTGGCGCTGCTGCCAGAGCGGCGAGCGCCGGCCCGGGTTCAGGCGCGGCAGCAGCAGCGCGCGGGCCGCGCACTCCCGGAAGCGGGAGGCGAAGAGCGCCGAACCGCCGACCTCCTCGGTGACGAGCTCGACCAGCTCGTCGGTCTCGAACACGAACAGGTCGGCCGTGGGCGGATCGCCGCCGGTGTCGGGCATGCGGATGACGATGCCGTCGTCGCTCGCGACCGCGTTCGCGTCGACGCCGTACCGCTCGCGGATGCGCGCGCCCACGGCGAGCGCCCACGGCGCGTGCACGGGCGTGCCGAACGGGGCGTGCATGACGACCCGCCAGTCGCCCAGCTCGTCGCGGAAGCGCTCGACCACGATGGTGCGGTCGGTCGGGAGGTGTCGGGTCGCACGGCGCTGCTCGTCGAGGAACGCGACGAGGTTCGTCGTGGCGCGCGCGTCGAGTCCTGCGGCGGCGGCGCGCTCCGAGGCATCCGCCGGGCTCGCGTCGGACACCTCGCGCACGAACGCGCCGATCGCCCGCCCGAGCTCGACCGGGCGGCCGAGGCCGTCGCCCTTCCAGAACGGCAGGCGGCCGGGCTGGCCGAACGCGGGGGTGACGACGACGCGGTCGTGCGTGATGTCCTGGATGCGCCAGCTCGTCGCCCCGAGCGCGAACACGTCGCCGACGCGCGACTCGTAGACCATCTCCTCGTCGAGCTCGCCGACCCGGCGGTTGGCGCCCTCCTCCCCCGCCATGAACACGCCGAACATGCCGCGGTCGGGAATGGTGCCACCGCTCGTCACCGCGAGGCGCTGCGCGCCGGGGCGGCCCATGACGGTGCCGGCGTCGCGGTCCCAGACGATGCGCGGCCGCAGCTCGGCGAACCGGTCGGACGGGTAGCGGCCCGCGAGCAGATCGAGCGTGGCCTCGTACGCCGAGCGCGGGAGTCCCGCGAACGGCGCGGACCGGCGCACGGTGTCATACCAGTCGTCGACGTCGAGCGGGTCGAGCGCGCAGGCCGCGATGGTCTGCTGGGCGAGGATGTCGAGCGGATTCGCGAGGATCGCGAGCTCCTCGATCGCGCCGGCGACCATGCGCTCGGTCGCGACCGCGGTGTGCACCAGGTCGGCGCGGTGCTTGGGGTACAGCATGCCCCGCGAGACCTCGCCGACCTGGTGGCCCGCGCGACCCACGCGCTGCAGGCCGCTCGCGACCGACGGCGGCGACTCGACCTGCACCACCAGGTCGACGGCGCCCATGTCGATGCCGAGCTCGAGGCTCGAGGTGGCGACGACGCAGCGGAGGCGCCCGGACTTCAGGTCGTCCTCGATGCCGGCGCGCTCCTCCTTGCTCACCGAGCCGTGGTGGGCACGGGCGAGCAGCGGCTCGGCGCCCCCGGTCGCGCCCGAGGCGGCGATCATCTCGGCGGGCGGCCGGGTCGGTGGGGGGAGGAAGCCGTCGGATGCGGCAGCTTCAGACTCCCCGGCGAGGGATGCCCCGGCGGTCACCAGCGCCGTGCGCTCGGCGTGGATCTCGTTCAGCCGCGCCGTGAGCCGCTCGGCGAGCCGGCGCGAGTTCGCGAACACGATCGACGAGCGATGCGCGAGCACGTCGTCGACGATCGCCTCCTCGACGTGCGGCCAGATCGTGCCCTGCTCGGCGGCGAGGTCGCCCATGTCCTCGAGCGGAACGACCACGCGCAGGTCGAACTTCTTGCCCGACGGCGGGACGACGACGCGCACGGGCGCGGTGCCCGCGAGGAACCGCGCGACCTCGTCGTGCGGACGCACCGTCGCCGAGAGTCCGATGCGCTGCGCCGGGCGCGCGAGCAGCGCGTCGAGTCGCTCGAGGCTCACCGCGAGGTGCGCACCGCGCTTGGTGCCGGCCATCGCGTGGATCTCGTCGACGATCACGGTGTCGACGTCGCGCAGCGACTCGCGCGCGTTCGACGTGAGCATGAGGAACAGCGACTCGGGCGTCGTGATGAGGATCTCGGGCGGCGTGCGCACGAGCAGGCGCCGCTCGGCGGGGGTCGTGTCGCCGGAGCGCACGCCGACGGTGACCGCGGGCGCGGCGACGCCGAGGCGCTCGGAGGTGCGGGCGATGCCCACGAGCGGCGCGCGCAGGTTGCGTTCGACGTCGACGCCGAGCGCCTTGAGCGGGGAGATGTAGAGCACGCGGGTTCCGCGAGGCGCCGACTCGGGGGCATCCGCTTCGCCCTCGCCGTCGACGCCCTCGCCGTGGCCGCGCACCAGCCGGTCGATCGCCCAGAGGAAGGCGGCGAGGGTCTTGCCCGAGCCGGTCGGGGCGACGATGAGCGAGTGCTCGCCCTGCGAGATCGCTTCCCACGCGCCGGCCTGGGCGTCGGTGGGCGCGCGGAAGGACTCGGTGAACCACGCGCGCGTGGCTTCCGAGAATCGATCGAGCACGGAGCCCACGCGTCCATTCAAGCCGATGCCACCGACATGCCGGTCGGATGCCCCGGAGTCGGCGCGCGATCCGGCCGAACGCGCGTCAGGCGTCGGCCGTGACGAGCCGCACGGTCAGGCTGTCGACCCGCGTCGCGATGTCGTCGTCGGCGGCCCAGCGCTGCGCGAGCCGCTGCAGCACGGCGTCGAGCTCGGCGCGCTCGAGTCCGGCGAGGAGCTCGAGGCGCACGACGACCTCGGGGCCGGCGAGGCGCGCACCGGGGTCGCCGGGCTCGAGCGTCGTGGCGACGGCCGCCAACTCGCTCGCGATCGACCGCGCGAACGCGTCGCGCACGACGTCGTCCTCGAACGCGGGGCGCCACGGCTGCGACTGCGCGACCGACCACAGCGCGGGCCGGCGCAGCACGAACTCGCCCTCGCTGCCCGGGTCGAGCACGACGAGCTCGGTGTCCTCGCTCGCGGCGGCGAGCGCGACCCGAACGCCGTCGGCGGGCACCGGCCGCGCGTCGGGGTTCCAGGCCGACATCGCTGCGACCGAACCGAACACCGGCAGCACGTTGCGGCCGTCGGGCCCGGCGACCGTGACGATCGCGAGCTCCTGGCTCTTCTCGACCGCGAGGCCGTGCGCGCCGACCTCGGTGCCGCCGTCGCCGAGCTGCGCCACGAGCGGGATCAGCAGGCGCGCGTCGCGGAACGCGTCGACGACCTCGGCCTGCCCCACCTCGTTCGCGCGGAACCGGCGGATCGCCTCGGCGAGGCGCTCGGGCATCGTGCCGTCGTCGGCCGCGTGCGCGTTCGGGGTGAACGAGCGACCCGCCCACGGCTGGCCCGCCGAGTCGGCGAGGTGCTCGGGAAGCGGCGGCTGAGCGGCATCCGCCGCCTCGCCCTCGCCGGGCTCAGTGGCCGGCGACATCCAGCGCCTCGGCGAGCGTGAACGCGCCCGAGTAGAGCGCCTTGCCCACGATCGTGCCCTCGAGGCCGAGCGGCACGAGCTCGCGGAGCGCGGCGAGGTCGTCGAGGCTCGAGATGCCGCCCGACGCGATGACGGGGCGGCGCGTGCGCTCCATGACCTGGCGCAGCAGGTCGACGTTCGGGCCCTGCAGCGTGCCGTCCTTCGTGACGTCGGTGACGACGTAGCGGGCGCAGCCGGCCTCCTCGAGGCGGTCCATGACCTGCCAGAGGTCGCCGCCCTCCTTGGTCCAGCCGCGTGCCGCGAGCGTGGTGCCGCGCACGTCGAGCCCGACCGCGACGGCCTCGCCGTACTGCGCGATGACCGATGCCGCCCACTCGGGGTTCTCGAGCGCCGCGGTGCCGAGGTTGATGCGCTTGGCGCCGATCTCGAGCGCCTTCTCGAGCGACGCGTCGTCGCGGATGCCGCCCGACAGCTCGATGTTCACGCCGCGCACCTGGCGGATGACCTTCTTCAAGACCCCGGTGTTGCTGCCGCGGCCGAACGCCGCGTCCAGGTCGACCAGGTGGATCCACTCGGCGCCCTGGCGGGCCCAGTCCTCGGCCGCATCGATCGGGTCGCCGTAGTTGGTCTCGGTCCCCGCCTCGCCCTGGGTCAGGCGTACCGCCTTGCCGCCGGCGACGTCCACCGCCGGAAGCAGCACAAGACGCGGGGTCCTGTTGAACTCGCTCATCACTGTCCTCGAATCATGGTCATCCTGGTCGGAGACCGGCACAGTCACAGCATCCTACTCGCGTGCGACACGCCGAACGCACACGTGACGACGTCACCGGTCGGAGCCGCTCAGCGCAGCGTGCCGAGCCAGTTCGACAGCAGTCGGATGCCCGCGTCGGCCGACTTCTCCGGGTGGAACTGCGTCGCCACGAGCGGCCCGTTCTCGACCGCGGCGAGGAACGGCGCGCCGTGCTCCGACCACGTCACGCGCGGCTGCGGGAACGGCGGCTGCACGTCGAGCGTCCACTCGGTCGCGGCATACGAGTGCACGAAGTAGAAGCGCTCGTCGTGGAGGCCCTCGAACAGCGCCGAGTCCTCGGGCGCATCGATCGTGTTCCAGCCCATGTGGGGCAGCACGGATGCCGGGAGCTCGGCGACCGTACCGGGCCACTCGCCGAGCCCCTCGGTGTCGACGCCGCGCTCGATCCCGTGCTCGAACAGCACCTGCATGCCGACGCAGATGCCCATCACGGGCCGACCGCCCGCGAGCCGACGGTGGATGATCTCGTCGCCGCGCACGCCCTTCAGCGCCTCCATGACCGCGCTGAACGCGCCGACGCCGGGCACGAGCAGGCCGTCGGCCTCCATCGCGGCGGAGCGGTCGGCCGTGAGCTCGACGTCGGCCCCGGCCCGCTCGAGCGCCTTGACCGCCGAGTGCACGTTGCCGGTGCCGTAGTCGAGCACGACCACGCTCGGTCGGCTCACAGTGCGCCCTTCGTCGACGGCACGCCCGACACCAGCGGGTCGAGCGCCTTCGCCTGGCGGAACGCACGTGCGAACGCCTTGAACTCGGCTTCGGCGATGTGGTGCGGGTCGCGCCCCGCGCGCACGTCGACGTGCACGGTCATCGCGGAGTGGAAGGTGATCGCCTCGAAGACGTGGCGCACCATCGACCCGGTGAAGTGACCGCCGATGAGGTGGAACTCGAAGCCCGCGGGCTCGCCGGTGTGCACGAGGTAGGGGCGCCCCGAGATGTCGACGACGGCCTGCGCGAGCGCCTCGTCGAGCGGCACGAGCGCGTCGCCGTAGCGCGAGATGCCGCGCTTGTCGCCGAGGGCCTGCTTGATGGCGGTGCCGAGCACGATGCCGACGTCCTCGACGGTGTGGTGCACGTCGATCTCGATGTCGCCGCTCGCACGCACGCGCAGGTCGGTCAGCGAGTGCTTGGCGAATGCGGTGAGCAGGTGGTCGTAGAACGGCACCGAGGTCTCGATGTCGCTCTCCCCGGTGCCGTCGAGGTCGAGCGAGAGGTCGATGCTCGACTCGCTCGTCTCGCGCTGCACGCGGGCGGTCCGTGCGGGGGTGCTCATGCGGCCATCATATTGCGGGTGCTGCGGGCGGTTGTCGGGTGCCGGCGGGGCGGATGCCCCTGGGCTCAGCGCCCGACGGCGGCGATCGCCTCGAGGAATGCCGTGGTCTCGGTCTCGGTGCCGGCGCTCACCCGGAGCGTGCCCGGGATGCCGACGTCGCGCACGAGCACTCCGCGGTCGCGGAGCGCCGCCCACGTGGCCTGCGGGTCGTCGACGCCCGCGAAGAGCACGAAGTTGCTCCACGAGCGGTACGGCCGGTAGCCGAGTGCGGCGAGTTCGGTGGAGATGCGGTCGCGCTGGCCGCGGATGTCGTCGACCATCGCGAGCATCTCGGGGGCGTGCTCGACCGCGCCGATCGCGGCCGCCTGCGTGAGTGCGGAGAGGTGGTACGGCAGGCGCACGAGGCGGATCGCGTCGATGACCGCCGGGTCCGCGGCGAGGTAGCCCACGCGGGCGCCGGCGAACGCGAACGCCTTGCTCATCGTGCGGGAGACGATCAGGCGCGGCCGACCCCCGAGCAGCGACAGTGCGCTGGGTGATCCGGGCGGCGCGAACTCGGCGTAGGCCTCGTCGACCACCACGATGCCGCGCGCGGCGTCGGCGACGGCTTCAACCGTCTCGAGCGGAATCGGCGTGCCGGTCGGGTTGTTCGGCGAGCACAGGATCACGAGGTCGGGGTCGTGCTCCTCGACCGCGCGCACGGCCGTCTCGGGCGAGAGCTCGAAGTCGGCGTCGCGCTCGGCGCCGATCCACTCGACACCCACGCCCGACGAGAGCAGCGGGTACATCGAGTAGGTGGGCGTGAAGCCGAGCGCGGTGCGCCCGAAGCCGCCGAACGCCTGGAGCACCTGCTGGAGCACCTCGTTCGAGCCGTTCGCCGCCCAGATGCGGTCGGGCGAGAGCCCGTGGCCGAGGTAGCCGGCGAGTGCCTCGCGCAGCGCGGTGAACTCGCGGTCGGGGTACCGGTTGAGGCTGAGGAGCGCCTGCGCGATGCGGGCGATGATGTCGTGCGCGACGTCCTCGGGAATGGGGTGCGTGTTCTCGTTGACGTTCAGCGTGACGGGCACGTGCAGCTGCGGTGCGCCGTAGGGCACCTTGCCTCGGAGGTCGTCTCGGATCGGCAGGTCGTCGAGGGTCGTCACCCACTCATGCTACTGAGCACGACGATCGTGTTTCGGCGGAGCGAATGCCGTCGCGGCCGGCCACGGCTGCGTGGACCGGGCGGGCGTCAGGCGGACGTTCGCGCCCTGCCTCAGCGCCCGGCCGGCAGCGCGAGCTGCTGACCCGGCACGAGCTCGGCCGACGTCAGCCCGTTGAGGCTCAGGATGTCGGCGATGACCTCGCGGGGGTCGGCCTGCGGGGCGATCGACTCGGCGATGGACCAGAGCGACTGGCCGTGCTCGACCGTGATGACTTCGAGCGGCTCGGCCGCCTCGTCGCCCGCGACCACGGGCGATGCGGCGAGCGGGAGCAGCAGGGCGAACGCCAGCAGCACGAGCACGCCGAGCGTGCCGAACACGAGTCGACCCCGTCGCGTGAGGCGCAGGCGCGTGCGTACCCGGTCTCCGCCTGCGGAGGCATCCGTCGCCTGCCCTGCCGTCGTGCGCGGCGAACCGAAGACCGTGCCGTACTGCCCAACACCGTGCTGGATTGCCATCGTCATCTCGCACCTCCCTGGTCGAGCTCCGCGTCGGCCTTCGGCCGGGAAGGCCGGCGCGAAGCTCTGTTCCGAATATACCTTCGATATTTCGAACACTCAACCCCTCGGCCGAGGCGATTCGCCCGGATTTCCGCGCGACACGCTCGAACATATGTTTGCCCGCACCCGACACGCCGGATACAGTTTCGAGTGTCTGGCGACAGTCGATCAGCACCCACCGACATTCGATCGGTCGGCCCCGGCAGACGGACCTGTGGAGGGCGAGAGACGTGGATACCGAGAACGGAACCGAACGCCGGGCGACGAGGCGTCGCAAGAGCCTCAGCGCGAAGCAGCTGCAGATCCTCGACGTGATCCAGCGGTCGGTGTCGACCCGCGGGTACCCGCCGAGCATGCGCGAGATCGGCGACGCCGTCGGGCTCTCCTCGCTCTCGAGCGTCGCCCACCAGCTCAGCCAGCTCGAACTGAGCGGCTACCTGCGCCGCGACCCGAACCGCCCGCGCGCGCTCGAGGTGCTCATCGAGACGCCGTCGCAGACCGAGTCTGCCGACGAGACCGGATCGGCCGGCGCCTCGGGCGCACCGGCTCCGGTCGGCGACGCGGCGATGGTGCCGCTCGTCGGGCGCATCGCCGCGGGCGTGCCGATCACCGCCGACCAGCAGATCGAGGAGGTGTTCCCGCTCCCCCGGCAGCTCGTGGGCAAGGGCGAGCTGTTCATCCTCAAGGTCGTCGGCGACTCCATGATCGACGCGGCCATCTGCGACGGCGACTGGGTCGTCGTGCGTCGCCAGCAGGAGGCCGAGAACGGCGAGATCGTCGCCGCGATGCTCGACGGCGAGGCGACTGTGAAGGTCTTCCGCCAGCGCGACGGCCACACCTGGCTGCTCCCTCGCAACAGCGCCTTCGAGCCCATCATCGGCGACTACGCCGAGGTGCTCGGCAAGGTCGTCGCGGTGCTCCGCACCGTCTGAGCTTCGCGCGCCGCTCGGCGTGCGAAGCGTAGGACCCGTTGCACGACACGCCGCAGCCTGAGGCGCCGACCGGGCGAATCTCCTACGTTCCGCACGCGGGGCCACGCCGGCCGAGCCGCGCGGCGTGCGAAGCGTAGGACCCGTTCCACGACACGCCGCCGGCCAGGCGCCCCGCCCCACGGATGTCCTATGGTTCGCACGCGCGGCACGGCGGGGCAGGGCGGCGGATCCCGGGCCCACGCGAGCTAGGCGCAGGGCGGGCGACGGATGCCCCGGGGCGGCGTGCGCCCCGAGGCATCCGCTCAGGCCTGCACCGCCGCGCGGGCGCGCACCTCACGGGTCGCGTCGATGATGTTGCGCAGCGACGCGACGGTCTCGTCGTAGCCGCGGGTCTTCAGGCCGCAGTCGGGGTTCACCCAGACCTGGCGGAGCGGCAGCGCACCGGCCGCGCGCTCGAGCAGCTGGGTGACCTCGGCGACGCTCGGCACGCGCGGCGAGTGGATGTCGTAGACGCCCGGGCCGACGCCGTGGTCGAAGCCGCTCGTGCGCAGGTCGTCGACGACCTCCATGCGGCTGCGCGCCGCCTCGATGCTCGTCACGTCGGCATCGAGCGCGCGGATCGCGTCGATCACCACGCCGAACTCCGAGTAGCAGAGGTGGGTGTGCACCTGCGTGGCCGTCGCCGCGCCGCCGGTCGCGAGGCGGAACGCGCCCACCGACCAGTCGAGGTACGCGGGCTGGTCGGCGCGCTTCAGCGGCAGCAGCTCGCGCAGCGCGGGCTCGTCGACCTGGATGATGCGGATGCCCGCGGTCTCGAGGTCGGCGATCTCGTCGCGCAGGGCGAGCGCGACCTGGTTCGCGGTCTCGCCGAGCGGCTGGTCGTCGCGCACGAACGACCAGGCGAGGATCGTCACCGGGCCGGTCAGCATGCCCTTGACGGGCTTGTCCGACAGCGACTGCGCGTACTGCGACCAGGCGACCGTCATCGGCTCGGGGCGTGACACGTCGCCCCAGAGGATCGACGGGCGGGTGCAGCGGCTGCCGTACGACTGCACCCAGCCGTGCTCGGTGACCGCGAAGCCGTCGAGCAGCTCGGCGAAGTACTGCACCATGTCGTTGCGCTCGGGCTCGCCGTGCACGAGCACGTCGAGGCCGATCTCCTCCTGCAGGCGGATGACGCGCTCGATCTCGTCGCGCATGAGCGACTCGTAGCCGGCGTCGTCGAGCTCGCCGCGTGCGTGGCGGGCCCGCGCTCGGCGGATGTCGCCGGTCTGCGGGAACGACCCGATCGTCGTCGTCGGCAGCACCGGGAGGTCGAGGGCCGCCTGCGCCGCGACGCGCTCGTCGTAGTCGGCACGGTCGGTCGCGCCGGCGTCGAGGCCCGCGAGGCGGTCGCGCACCGCGCCGTCTCGCACGCCCGGCGCGCCGAGCCGGTCGGCGAGCGCGTCGGTCGCCGCTGCCAGCTCGTCGCCGACCGCGTCCGCTCCCCCGGCGAGCCCGCGCGCGAGCACGGCCACCTGGGCGACCTTCTGGTCGGCGAACGCGAGCCACGAGCGCAGGCGCGCGTCGAGCGACGCCTCCTCGTCGACGTCGTGCGGCACGTGCAGCAGCGAGGTCGACGTCGACACGGCGAGGTCGGCGCCGAGGCCGCGCACGCCCTCGGCCGCGGCCAGCGCGCCGGCGAGGTCGCCGCGCCACACGTTGTGGCCGTCGATGACCCCCGCGACGAGCGTCTTGCTCGCGAGGCCGCCGCGGGTCGCCTCGTCGAGGCCGACCGGTGCCGAGCCGCGCACGAGGTCGAGGCCGATCGCCTCGATCGGGCTCGCGGCGAGCACGGGCAGGGCGGCGTCGAGCGCGCCGTACGGCGCCGCGACGAAGATCGAGGGGCGGGCGGATGCCCCGCCGAGCACGTCGTACGCGCGAGCGAGCGCGGCACGGGCATCGGCCGGGTCGACGTCGATGCTCTCCGAGACGAGCGCCGGCTCGTCGAGCTGCACCCACTCGGCGCCCGCATCGGCCAGCCGTCCAAGGAGCTCGACGTACACCGGGAGCAGGTCGTCGAGGCGGTCGAGCGGCCGGAACGCGGCATCCGACCCGTCTGCCGCCTTGCTGAGCAGGAGCAGCGTCACGGGCCCGACCACGACCGGACGAGTGACGAGCCCCGCCGAGCGCGCCTCGGCGACCTCGCGCACGATGCGGTCGTCGGCGAGTCGGAAGGCGGTGCCGGCCGCGATCTCGGGCACGAGGTAGTGGTAGTTCGAGTCGAACCACTTGGTCATCTCGAGGGGTGCCCTCTCGCCCTCGCCGCGCGCGATGGTGAAGTACGCATCGAGCCCCACACGGCCCGAGTCGTCGACGAGGTCGGCGAACCGCTCGGGGATCGCGCCGACGGCGACCGCTGCGTCGAGCACCTGGTCGTAGTACGAGAACGACTCGGGGATCGACGAGTCGTCGGTGCCGAGGCCGAGCTCCTGCAGTCGCGCGCGGGTCGCGGCGCGCAGCCCGGCGGCCGTGCGCTCGAGTTCGGCCACGTCGATGCGGCCGGCCCAGAAGGACTCGACTGCGCGCTTGAGCTCGCGGCGGCGCCCGATGCGCGGGTAGCCGAGGATCGTGCCGGACGGGAACGTGTTGCTGGTCATGCGTGCTCCGTGAGTGACGTGGGCCGGGCGGCCCGGGGCGGGTACAGGTCGAGCTCGGCGAGCACGCCGAGCACGGCCTCGTGGCGGTTGAAGGTATACAGGTGGAGGCCGGGGGCGCCGCCGTCGAGCACAGCGCGCGCGAGGTCGGTCGCGAAGCGCATGCCGATCTCGCGTTGTGCGGCCTCGTCGGGCTCGATCTCGAGCGCGATCGCGAGGTCGTCGGGCGCGGGCACGCCGGTCAGCTCGGTGAGCCGCGCGAGTCGCTTCGGGGAGACCACGGGCATGATGCCGGGCAGGATGGGGATGGTCACACCGCCCTCGCGGGCGAGCTCGACGAAGCGGAGGTAGTCGTCGGCGTGCCAGAACAGCTGGGTGATCGCGAGGTTGGCACCCGCGACCTCCTTGGCGAGCAGGGCGTCGACATCCTGCCGGCGATTGGCCGAGCGCGGATGCCCCGTGGGGAACGTCGCTACCGCCACGCGCTCGGGCCGCGGGCGGTCCTCGATGCGCCGCGCCTTGGGCGCCCCGGGTACGCCGAGCTGCGCGAACGGCTCGCGCTCCTGCTGCACCCGGTGGATGAGCTGCACGAGTTCCGCCGACGATCCGAGGTCGCCGAGGCCGTCGCCGTCGGAGTCCTTCGGCGGGTCGCCGCGCAGGGCGAGGAAGCTCGTGATGCCCGCGTCGAGGAACTCGCGCACGAGGTGGTTCGCCTCCTCGTGCGACGAACCGACGCAGGTGAGGTGCGCCATCGGCTCGACCGTGGTCTGGTCGAGGATGTACCGCAGCACCGTGAGCGACCGGTCGTGCGTCGATCCGCCCGCGCCGAACGTCACCGAGATGAACGCGGGGGCGGCCTCGGCGAGCTTGTCGATCGTGCGGCCGAGGGCGATGGCCGCGGCATCCGACCGGGGCGGGAACAGCTCGAACGACACGGGCACCCGGCGCACGGCGAGGTCGTCGTGCGCTCGGGTTCGGCCGGTCTCGGACATCGGGTCCCCATCGTCTCGGGGCGACGGGCGCACGGCAGGCCGCGGACCCGACGCGTGGTCGGTGTCGCGGGCGGGTGCCGGGCTCGGCGGTCGCTCCACGCGGCGGGCTCGGCCCGTCGCAACGATCGTTCACGACGATACGCCGATGGCTCGGCGCCGTCAGCCCCGTGACCGAATGTGACGTGCGAGGGTCCGGGGCGAGACGCGGGCCGCAGGCGGGGCGCGCTCCGGGGCTAGTCGGCGACGGATGCCGCGGGGCGCACCGAGAACTCGGCGAGCTGCGCCGCGAGCTCGGGGTTCGCGAGCGCGCGCACGTGCGTGCCCTCGTCGCCGTAGTCGACCTCGAGCACGCGGCCGGCCTCGTGCAGCGTCGAGACGATGTCGCCGCGGTCGTACGGCACGAGCAGGTCGACCTCGACCGAGGGGTCGGGGATGCGCGCGGCGATGACCTCGAGCAGCTCGGGGATGCCCGCGCCCGTGCGCGCCGAGGCGAAGACCGCGTCGGGCTCGAGGCCGCGGAGCACGAGGCGCTCCTCGTCGTCGATGAGGTCGGACTTGTTGAAGACGACGATCTCGGGGATGTCTCGTGCGCCGAGCTCGCCGATGACATCGCGCACCGTGGCGAGCTGGCTCGCCGGGTCGGGGTGCGACGCGTCGACGACGTGCACGATCAGGTCGGAGTCGCCGACCTCCTCGAGCGTCGAGCGGAACGCCTCGACCAACTGGTGCGGGAGGTTCCGCACGAACCCGACGGTGTCGGCTATCGTGTACAGGCGGCCGTCGGGGGTCTGGTTGCGGCGCACGGTCGCGTCGAGGGTCGCGAACAGCGCGTTCTCGACGAGCACGCCCGCGCCCGTGATGCGGTTGACGAGGCTCGACTTGCCGGCGTTGGTGTACCCGGCGATCGCGACCGACGGCACCGCGTTGCGGCGGCGGTTCGCGCGCTTGGCCTCGCGGGCCGGCTTCATCGCCGCGATCTGCTTGCGCAGGCGCGACATGCGGGTGTGGATGCGACGACGGTCGAGCTCGATCTTCGTCTCACCCGGTCCGCGGGAGCCCATGCCGGCGCCCGCGCCGCCCACCTGGCCACCGGCCTGGCGCGACATCGACTCACCCCAGCCGCGCAGGCGCGGGAGCAGGTACTCGAGCTGCGCGAGCTCGACCTGCGCCTTGCCCTCGCGGCTCTTGGCGTGCTGGCTGAAGATGTCGAGGATCACGGCGGTGCGGTCGATGACCTTGACCTTCACCACGTCCTCCAGCGCACGACGCTGGCTCGGTGCGAGCTCGGTGTCGGCGATGACGGTGTCGGCGCCGAGGGACTGCACGATCATCCGCAGCTCCTCGGCCTTGCCGCGACCGAGGTAGGTGGAGGGGTCGGGGTGCGGACGGCGCTGGAGCAGGCCGTCGAGCACGCGCGCTCCGGCGGTCTCGGCGAGTGCGGAGAGCTCGCGCAGCGAGTTCTCCGCGTCGCGCAGCCCGCCCTGCGGGTGCACGCCGATGAGCACCACGTTCTCGAGGCGCAGCTGCCGGTACTCGACCTCGGTGACGTCCTCGAGCTCGGTCGAGAGGCCCACCACGCGGCGGAGCGCAGCGCGGTCCTCACGGTCGAACTGATCGCCGTCGTACGCGTCGCCGCCCGGGGCATCCGTCGCCGTCTCATGCGCCTGGAGCGCCCCGGCGCGACCGTCGAACAGGCTGAATCCGCGCGCGTGCGAATCGCCGTGGGCGAGCACCCGCTCCACGGCGTCGTCGTCGGCGGTCAGCCGTTCCTCGGTACGATCCATCCCGTTAACCCTAGTTCCTCGCTCTGCGCTACGTTCCCTCTATGGCGTCGGACCACTACTTCTCGTCGCAGCCCGCCAGCTCCGGCGCCCTCCGGCCCCTCCAGGTGCGACTCGCCGGTCGCGAGGTGACGCTGACCACCGCATCCGGCATCTTCAGCCCCGACCGCATCGACCAGGGCACCCAGGTGCTCCTGGCCAACGCGCCCGAGCCGCCGCCCGGCGGGGCGCTGCTCGACATCGGCTGCGGCTGGGGGCCGATCGCGCTGACGCTCGGCCTCGAGTCGCCCCACGCCGACGTCTGGGCGGTCGACGTGAACGAGCGGGCCCTCGACCTCGTGCGCCGCAACGCCGCTGCACTCGGCCTTCGTCACGTCAACGCCGCGCTGCCCGAGGATGTTCCCGATGACCTCGAGTTCCGCAGCATCTGGTCGAACCCGCCGATCCGCATCGGCAAGCAGGAGCTGCACGCGTTGCTGCTGCGCTGGCTGCCGCGTCTCGAGCCCGGCGGCGACGCGTGGCTCGTCGTGCAGCGCAACCTCGGCTCGGACTCGCTGCAGCGGTGGCTGCAGGGGGAACTGCCCGACGACTTCGACGTGACGCGCGAGGCGATCAGCAAGGGGTTCCGGGTGCTGCGGGTGCGTCGGGCCGGCTGAGCCGGGCGCCGCGGCTACTCGACCGGTACGACGCCCTCGAAGACCAGCTCTGCAGGGCCCGCGAGGGCCACGTGCTCGCCGTCCTCGGCGGGGAACATGCGCACGCCGAGGATGCCGCCGGGCACCTGCACGCGCCACTCGTTCGGTGCGCCCTCGCCCGCCCAGTGGCGCACCGCGAGGGCGGCCGCGACGGCGCCGGTGCCGCACGAGAGCGTCTCTCCCGACCCGCGCTCGTGCACGCGCATGCGGATGCGTCCGACGCCGTCGACCACGAGCGGCTCGCCCGGCACCACGAATTCGACGTTCGCGCCGGCTTCGGGCGCGGGCTCCAGCACCGGCACGAACGACAGGTCGATCGACTCGAGCTCGTCGTCGTCGGCGACCGCGACGACCACGTGCGGGTTGCCCACGTCGACGCCGAGACCCGGGCGCGCGACCGGCAGCTCCTTGGCGCGCACGAGCGGCTCGCCGCCCTCGAGGCGCCAGCGGCCGAGGTCGGCCTGGAAGCCGGTGGCGCTCGCCATCACGTCGTGCACGCCCGTGCGCGTGCCGATCGGCAGCGTGCTGCCGGGCTCGAGCGTGGCGAGGCCCTGCGCGAGCAGGTACCGGGTGAAGACGCGGATGCCGTTGCCGCACATCTCGGCGATCGAGCCGTCGGCGTTGCGGTAGTCCATGAACCACTCGGCCGCGGGCTCCTCCGCGAGCGCGGCCGCGCCCTCCTCGATCGCGCGCGAGCGCACGGCGCGGATGACGCCGTCGCCGCCCACGCCGAACCGGCGATCGCAGATCGCGCGCACGCGCTCGGGCGTGAGGTCGAGCTCGCCCTCGGGGTCGGCGACGAGCACGAAGTCGTTGCCCGTGCCCTGGCCCTTGGTGAACGGCAGATCGAACGGCATGCCGATCAGTCTAGGGTCGCGAGGCGGTGCACCTGCTCGGCCCGGGCATCGGCGTCGGTCGCCTCGACGACGACCGCGTCACGGTACCGCTTGAACCAGCCGACCTGGCGGCGGGCGTAGCGCCGGGTGAGCGCCTGTGTCTCGGCGATGGCGTCCTCCCGAGGCATCCGCTCGTGCACCTCGGCGATCGCCTGGGCGTACCCGATCGCGCGACTCGCGGTCACCCCGCGCTCGATGCCCCGCGGGATGAGCCCGCGCACCTCGTCGACGATCCCGGAGCGCCACATGCGCTCGACGCGTGCGTCGAGCCGGGGCACGAGCTCGTCGCGGTCGACGTGCAGGCGCACGGTCTCGTGTCGCGTCCACGGCACGGGCTCGTCGGGCAGCCGGGCGGCCGCGGGCTCGCCGGTCACCTCGATCACCTCGAGCGCGCGCACGATGCGGCGCGCGTTGTGCGGGCCCACCGCCTCGGCCGTGGGCGCGTCGAGCTCCCGCAGGCGGCGGTGCAGGGCGCCGCGGCCGTCGCGTTCGAGTTCGGCCTCGAGCCGTGCGCGCACCTCGGCGTCGGTGCCGGGAAACTCGAACTCGTAGAGCACGGCGGAGACGTAGAGCCCCGACCCTCCCACGAGCAGCGGCACGGCCCCGCGCTCGCGGATCGCGGTGATCGCGGCGCGCGCCTCGTGCTGGTAGGCGGCGACGGATGCCTCGTCGGTGACGTCGAGCACGTCGAGCAGGTGGTGCGGCACGCCGCGGCGCTCGTCGGGCGCGAGCTTCGCGGTGCCGATGTCCATGCCCCGGTAGAGCTGCATGGCGTCGGCGTTGACGACCTCGGCGGTGCCGCCGCGCGCGGCGATCGCGTCTGCGACGTCGAGCGCGAACTCGCTCTTGCCGGTGCCGGTCGCGCCGACGACCGCGATGAGCGTCACGTCGTGCGGGTCTCGTCCACCACGCGCACGGTCGGCAGGCCGAGCGAGACCGCTCCGCCGGTAGCCGCGCCAGGGGCGGCCGGAACCCCGCAGCTCTCGGCCTGGGCGCGGTCCCACGCGTCGCCGGCGCGCGTGCGACGGATGCGCAGCGGCGCACCGTCGGGCGAGTCGGCGATGAGGTGGAACGGCGCGGCGTGGGTGACCGTCACCGTGACGACGTCGCCGGGGCGCGGGAGGTCGGAGCCTGTCGGCACCTCGAAGTGCACGAGTCGGCTGTCTTCGGCGCGACCCGACATGCGGTGGGTCTCGGCGTCCTTCTTGCCCTCGCCGGTGGCGACGAGCAGCTCGACCTGGCGGCCCACGACCGCCTGGTTCTCCTCGAGGCTGATGCGCTCCTGCAGGGCGATGAGACGGTCGTAGCGGTCCTGCACGACCTCCTTCGGCACCTGGTCGTCCATGGTCGCCGCCGGCGTGCCGGGGCGGATCGAGTACTGGAACGTGAACGCCGACGCGAACCGCGCCGCCTCGACCACGCGCAGGGTCTCCTGGAAGTCCTCCTCGGTCTCGCCGGGGAAGCCGACGATGATGTCGGTGCTGATCGCCGCGTGCGGGATGCGCTCGCGGACGCGATCGAGGATGCCGAGGAACCGCTCGCTGCGGTACGACCGCCGCATGGCCTTGAGGATGCGGTCGGAGCCCGACTGCAGCGGCATGTGCAGCTGCGGCATGACGTTCGGCGTCTCCGCCATGGCGTCGATGACGTCGTCGGTGAACGCGGCCGGGTGGGGGCTCGTGAAGCGGATGCGCTCCAGGCCGTCGATGCGCCCGGCGGCGCGCAGCAGCTTGCCGAACGCCTGCCGGTCGCCGAACTCGACGCCGTAGGAGTTCACGTTCTGGCCGAGCAGCGTGACCTCGATCGCGCCGTCGTCGACGAGCGCCTGCACCTCGGCGAGGATGTCGCCGGGCCGGCGATCCTTCTCCTTGCCGCGCAGCGAGGGCACGATGCAGAAGGTGCAGGTGTTGTTGCAGCCGACCGAGATCGAGACCCAGCCGCTGTAGCTCGAGTCGCGCTTCGTCGGCAGCGTCGACGGGAACGTCTCGAGGGCGTCGAGGATCTCGAGCTGCGCCTCGTCGTTGTGCCGAGCACGTTCGAGCAGGCGCGGCAGCGCGCCCATGTTGTGGGTGCCGAAGACCACGTCGACCCACGGCGCCTTCTCGAGGATGGTGCTGGTGTCCTTCTGGGCGAGGCAGCCGCCGACGGCGATCTGCATGCCCTCGTGGCGGCGCTTGACGCCGGCGAGGTGGCCGAGATTGCCGTAGAGCTTGTTGTCGGCGTTCTCACGCACCGCGCACGTGTTGATGACGACGACGTCGGGCTCGACGCCGTCGGCGGGCACGTAGCCTGCGGCCTCGAGCGAGCCGCTCAGGCGCTCGGAGTCGTGCACGTTCATCTGGCAGCCGAACGTGCGCACCTCGTACGTGCGCGCGCGGCCGGCGTCGTCGACTGCGGCGCTCGACCCCTCGATGATCGTCGGCGTCTCGGTGATGCTGCTCATGATGCGCACCAGTCTACGATTCGCATCCGGGATGCGAGCGCCGGGCCGGCAGGTGCCGAGTCAGGCGGGCGCACCGTCGAGGGCGGCGTTCACGGCCTCGCGGACCACGTCGCCCGAGTAGCCGCGGCGCTGCAGGTAGCCGGAGAGCCGGCGCACGGCGGCCGCGCGGTCGAGCGACCCCATGCGGCGCACGCGGTCGGCCGCGAGTTCGACGGCGCGAGCCCGTTCGTCGTCGCCGTCGAGCGCGTCGACCGTCTCGCGGGCGAGCGCGGAGTCGATGCCGCGGCGCTGGAGCTCGGCGAGCACCGCCCCGGTGCCGTAGCCCTTGCGCTCGACGAGCGAGGCCGCGAGCTGGTCGGCGAACGACCGGTCGTCGAGGTAGCCGAGACGCTCGTAGCGGTCGATCCAGCCGTCGACCTGCTCGGCGGCGACATCCTGTTCGCGGAGCAGTCGGCGGACCTCCGACACGCTGAGCGACGACCGCCGCAGCCGTGCGAGCACCACGCGGTCGACGCGGTCCTCGTCCACGGCGGGTTCCTCTGCCAGCCGAGCCTCCACACGCTCGCAGTCCGACGGCTCCGAACCCGGCACCACGCCCCACAGCTCCGGCCGCGAACGAGTGGCCGGCTGCTTCCGCATCGGCTCCGCCCGCGACGGCTCGTCTGCGGGCGACGGCTCGTCTGCGGGCGCAGGCTCGCCGGCGGGCGCAACCTCGTCGCCGGGCCGCACCCACGGAAGGTAGGCGACCGGGGCGATCGCGTCGTCGTCGCGATCGCCCCGGTCGGTGCCCGTGGAACGGGTCATGCGCCCTTCTTGGCGCCGAGCTTGCCCTGGATGGACTCGACGTTGCCGACGCCCTCGCCCATCGGGATGCCCTTGGCGCCGATGCCGAGCTTGCCGAGGATCTTCTGCTCGATCTCCTCCGCGATGTCGGGGTTCTTGATGAGGAAGTTGCGGGCGTTCTCCTTGCCCTGCCCGAGCTGGTCGCCGTCGTACGTGTACCAGGCACCCGACTTCTTGACGATGCCCTGGTCGACGCCGTAGTCGATGAGACTGCCCTCGCGCGAGATGCCCACCCCGTAGAGGATGTCGAACTCGGCCTGCTTGAAGGGCGGGGCCATCTTGTTCTTCACGACCTTCACGCGCGTGCGGTTGCCGACCGCGTCACCGCCGTCCTTCAGGGTCTCGATGCGGCGGATGTCGAGGCGCACCGACGCGTAAAACTTCAGCGCCTTGCCGCCCGCGGTCGTCTCGGGGCTGCCGAAGAACACGCCGATCTTCTCGCGCAGCTGGTTGATGAAGATCGCGGTGGTCTTGGTCTGGTTGAGGCCACCGGTGATCTTGCGGAGCGCCTGCGACATGAGGCGCGCCTGGAGGCCGACGTGCGAGTCGCCCATCTCGCCCTCGATCTCGGCGCGCGGCACGAGCGCGGCGACCGAGTCGATGACGACCAGGTCGATCGAGCCCGAGCGGATCAGCATGTCGGCGATCTCGAGCGCCTGCTCCCCCGTGTCGGGCTGCGAGACGAGCAGCGAGTCGATGTCGACGCCGAGCTTCTTGGCGTAGTCGGGGTCGAGCGCGTGCTCGGCGTCGATGAACGCCGCGATGCCGCCGGCGCGCTGCACGTTCGCGATGGCGTGCAGCGTCAGGGTCGTCTTACCCGACGACTCCGGGCCGTAGATCTCGATTATGCGGCCGCGCGGGAGGCCGCCCACGCCGAGCGCCACGTCGAGGGCGATCGACCCGGTGGGGATGATCTCGACGGGAGCGCGCTCTTCGCTGCCGAGGCGCATCACCGAGCCCTTCCCGAACTGGCGGTCGATCTGCGCGAGGGCCGTCTCGAGGGCCTTCTCGCGGTCTGCGGGTGAGGGCATGTGCTGTCTCCTTCGTCTCGGTGCTGCTGCCTGTAGGCTGTCGCTCCGCGCCCGGGCCGTGACCCGGGACACCTCGTCGACAAGGCGGTGCGGTGTGATCCGACGCCGTTCACGCTACGCACCACCCCCGACATCGGTCGGTTGCAGCGCCGTGGAGTTCCCGACGTGCGGGGCTCACCCGCCTGTTGAGGAGACTACGCCCGGAATCCGAACACGTGTTCGAGCGACACGCCGTGCGTCATGCCCGATTCATCGAACATCCGCACCCGCGTCACCGGCGGTGATCGAGGCGCCCCACGCCGTAGCGGCGATGCGACGGCACATCCGTCGCATCGCACAGCGCGTTCCACACCTCGCGCGCCGGCACGCCGTCGGCCAGCGCCTGCTCGGCCGTGCGGCCGGCTAGCGTGGGCAGCACCAGGTCGGCGACGACCACACGGCCGTAGCCGGCGCCGAACTCGTCGTCGACCGCGATGCGGAACTCGCTGAGCTTCACGGGCCCTCCTGCCGGGAAACGAGAACGACCGGCCCGCAGGCCGGTCGTTCCGTACGTCGATGTGTCGTGGTCAGCGCACCATCATGTCGGCGTCGAAGCCGGCCACGAACTCGTCGGGGACCGTGTCGGGGATCGGGTCGATGCCCTCGATCACGGCGAGACGGTCGCCGACCTCGCGCATGATGGTCGAGATCGGGGTCTCGAGCGCCTCCGCCACCGAGGCGAGGATCTCACTCGAGGCCTCCTTCTGGCCGCGCTCCACCTCGCTCAGGTAGCCGAGGGCCACGCTGGCCTTGCTCGCGACCTGACGGAGCGTCCGACCCTTCTGCAGGCGGAAGTCCCTCAGCACATCGCCGATTTCCTGACGAACCAGAACCATCGGGAACCTCCTTCTCTCTGCCCATCGGCCCGAGCGGCCGATCCGGGAGCCGGTCGACGGGCGACTGGTTCCCTTCCTACGACATTAGCGTCGCACACTGGGCTTTGCGTGTGAATGCCGTACATGTAACGGCCTGTTAACGCCGTCTATTCCGCACATCCGCGACCGCTTCCACGATCGCCGCCTCGACGGTCGCGGCGCGGATCGCGGCCCGATCACCCGACAGCTCGAGCGCGATCGACCTCGTGCCATCGTCGGTCGCGACCCCCACGAACACCGTTCCCGGGGGCATACCGCCCTGCGGGTCGGGCCCTGCGACACCGGTCGTCGCGATCCCGAGATCGGCGTCGCGACCGCCGATCGCGCACGCATGCCGCACCCCCGCGGCGAGCTGCCGGGCCACTTCGGCGTCCACGGGGCCGCGCTGCGCGAGCAGCCGTGCATCCACCCCGAGCAGGTCGCGCTTGAGCTCGGTCGCGTACGCCACGACGCCCCCGACGAAGACTGCGGATGCCCCGGGCACCTCGACGATCCGCGCGGCGAGCATTCCGCCGGTGAGCGACTCCGCGACGGCGACGGTCATGCCCCGCGCGGCGAGCGCCTCGACGAGCGAGCGCGCGCCGTCAGGCATCCGCCCCGGTGCGCCGCAGCTTCGCCGCGTCGACGAGGTACACCGCCCCCGACCAGACCGTGAGCACGAGCGCCACGCCCATGGCGAACCAGTTCACCCAGAACACCCAGTCGCCGAGGAACAGCCAGAGCGGCGTGAGCGCGAGCGAGATCGCGACAGCCTGCACGACCGTCTTCAGCTTGCCGCCGCTCGAAGCCGGCACCACGTTGCCCCGGCGCAGCTCGACGAGACGCCAGACCGTGATGCCCACCTCGCGGATGACGATGAGCGCCGTGACCCACCACCAGAGCTCGCCCAGGATCGACAGGCAGATCAGCGCGCCGCTCGTGAGCAGCTTGTCGGCGATCGGGTCGAGGATCTTCCCGAGGTCGGTGACGAGTCCGCGGCTGCGCGCGATGTGCCCGTCGAGGCCGTCGGTCGAGATCGCGATGATGAAGAACGCGGCGGCGATCCAGCGCAGCGGGCCGTCGGAGCCCCCGTCGGCCAGCAGCATCCAGAAGAAGAACGGCGCCATCAGGATGCGCACCACGGTGATGGCGTTCGGGAGGTTCCAGTTCGCCGATCGGGTCGGGCTGTCGGCGTCGCTCATGGGGCAAGACTACCGGTCGCTCAGTCGCGGCCGGTGAGCCCCCACGCGTCCTCGTCCGACCCGCCGTCGACCTCCTCGCGCCCCTCCGACATGCGCGCCACCGGGTCGCCCTCGTAGGGCTCGGCGGGGGCGGCGGATGCCGCGGGGCGATGCTCGACCGGCTCCTCGCCGCGCAGCTTCGCCAGCACGCCCGGCAGCTGTTCGGCGGTGACGAGCA
The DNA here is from genome assembly GCA_913053875.1 of uncultured Agromyces sp. GTDB lineage: Bacteria > Actinomycetota > Actinomycetes > Actinomycetales > Microbacteriaceae > Agromyces. Next base: position 47,032 of record CAJXGN010000001.1, read on the forward strand.
CGTCGCGCGCCTTCGATCCCTCGGACGGGCCGACGATCTCGCGCGACTCGAGCAGGTCCATGAGCCGGCCCGCCTTGGCGAAGCCCACGCGGAGCTTGCGCTGGAGCATCGACGTCGAGCCGAACTGCGTCGACACGACCAACTCGGCCGCGGCGAGCAGCACCTCGAGGTCGTCGCCGATGTCGGAGTCGATCTCCTTCTTCTCGACGGCCGCCTCGACGTCCTTTCGGTACTCGGGCCTCGCCTGGCGGGTGACGTGCTTGACGACCTTCTCGATCTCGGTCTCGCTCACCCACGCGCCCTGCACGCGGATCGACTTCGACGCGCCCATGGGCAGGAAGAGCCCGTCGCCCTGGCCGATGAGCTTGTCGGCTCCCGGCTGGTCGAGGATGACCCGGGAGTCGGTCACGCTCGTCACGGCGAACGCGAGCCTGGACGGCACGTTCGCCTTGATGAGGCCCGTGACCACGTCGACCGACGGCCGCTGCGTCGCGAGCACGAGGTGGATGCCCGAGGCGCGTGCGAGCTGCGTGATGCGCACGATCGAGTCCTCGACGTCGCGCGGGGCGACCATCATGAGGTCGGCGAGCTCGTCGACCACGACCAGCAGGTACGGGTACGGCTTGAGCTTCCGCTCACTGCCCTCGGGCAGCACGATCTCGTCGTTCACGACGGCCTTGTTGAAGTCGTCGATGTGGCGGAACCCGAACGACGCGAGGTCGTCGTACCGCATGTCCATCTCCTTCACGACCCACTGCAGCGCCTCGGCCGCCTTCTTCGGGTTCGTGATGATGGGCGTGATCAGGTGCGGCACCCCGGCGTACGGGGCGAGCTCGACGCGCTTCGGGTCGATCAGCACCATGCGCACGTCGGCGGGCTTCGCGCGCATGAGCAGGCTCGTGATCATGGAGTTCACGAAGCTCGACTTGCCCGAACCGGTGGAGCCGGCCACCAGCAGGTGGGGCATCTTCGCGAGGTTCGCGACCACGTAGCCGCCGCCGACGTCCTTGCCCACGCCGATGGTCATCGGGTGGGTGCTGCCGGATGCGGTCGACGAGCGCAGCACGTCGCCGAGCGTGACGATCTCGCGGTCGGAGTTCGGGATCTCGACGCCGATCGCGCTCTTGCCCGGGATGGGCGAGAGGATGCGCACCTCGTTCGACGCGACCGCGTACGACAGGTTCTTCGACAGCGCAGTGACCCGCTCGACCTTCACGCCCGGACCGAGCTCGATCTCGTACTGCGTGACGGTCGGGCCGCGCGAGAACCCGGTGACCTTCGCGTCGACGCCGAACTGGTCGAGCACGTGCGTGATCGCGCGCACCACGTCGTCGTTGACCGACGACCGCGACTTCGCCGGAGCGCCGGCCGCGAGGGTCGAGGCCGCCGGCAGGTGGTACGGATGCTCCGCCTCGGGCGAGGCCTGCTCGGGAACCTCGTTCGGGTCGAACCCCGACTCCCCCGCCGCGGCGGCGCCGAACCCGGGCAGCACCTCGGTCGCGCCCGTGGCGCCGCCGTCGCGCGCGACGGGCGGCGCGCCCGGGCCGCCGAAGTCCTGGATGGCCGACTCCGCGCGCTGCAGGTCGCTCTCGACGGCGGCGCCGTAGTCGGCGCGCCCACCGGGCGCACCCTCGAGCGCGGTCTCGAAGCCGCCCTCCGGACGCCCGTCGCCGAACACCTCGGTCATGCCGTCGCCCGACGAGTCGAACTCCGGGTCCTCCTCGCGGTTCGACGAGTTGCGCCGCCACCACGGCAGCACGCCGGGGGACGACGGCTCGTCGTCGTCATCGACGCCGTCGAGTTCGACCTGCGTGGACTTCTTCCCGCGGCGGGACTTCTTCTCGGATGGCTCCGCCTCGGGCTGCTCCTCGAGCGTCGCGCCGAACAGCCACCGGTACAGCTCGCCCAGCCGCGACGGGATGCGGTTCGGCGGGGTCTTCGTGATGATCAGGAGCGACAGCAGCAGCAGCACGATGACGATCGCCGTCGCGCCGATCTCGGTCGTGAGCAGCACGAGCGGCTGCGCGAGCATCCAGCCGAGGATGCCGCCCGCGGTCGCGAGCACCTCCATGCCCTCGCTCGGGTCGGGCTGGCCGCCGAAGATATGGCAGAGCCCCGAGACCGTCAGCAGCAGCAGCCACAGGCCGATGCCGATGCGCGTGTTGTCGTGCACGGAGCTCGGGTGGCGGAACAGCCAGATGGCGAACACGAGCAGGATGACCGGCAGCGCGAACGCCACACGCCCGAGCAGGCCGCCGAACGTCCAGGCGTCGATGACCTGGGCGACCGGCTCGTTGATCAGGAACCACTCGACCACCGCTCCGGCGATCGCCAGCAGCACGAGAAAGAACGGGAGGCCGTCGCGGCGGTCCTCCTTGGCCAGCGTCTCGGGGCCGAGCGCGCGTGCGGCACCGCCGGCGACGTGGGCCATGCCCATCCACGCGCGGACGAGGAGCGGATCGCGGTCCGGGTCGCGCGGCGTCCGCTTCGCGGGCGCCTTGGAGCGCGCCGGTGCCTTCGCCGCCGGCTTCGTCGCGGTCTTCTTCGTCGTTCCCCCGGACGACGAGCTGCCGCGGCCGGACCGCCCGGAGGCGCGACTCGTCGACTTGGTGCTCGTGGCCATGCGTCCACGTTAGGGGCGGCGGCCGACTTCGGGCCTGAAGCGGGCGCGAGTGTTCGCGATCGGCGATCCGCCCCGGCGGGCATCCGCTCGCTCAGGTGAGTCGGCGCACCATGGTCAGGCGGGGCGGATGCACCTCTGCGACGCGGAATCCCTCGCTGCGGTATAGGCCTTCGGCGAAGTTGCCCTGCTCGACGCTCAGCGCGATGCGCACGTACCCGGCCGCCGTCGCGCTGCGCACGAGCTCGCGCATGAGCGCGCGGCCCACGCCGACGCCGCGCCACATCGGGCGCACGCCGATGATCAGCTCGGGCACGCCGGTCGCGACGAACCCGTGCGCTGCGTCGTCCTTCGAGAAGATGCGGTACCAGGCGGCGCCGACCGCCTCGCCGTCGGAGTTCTCGGCGACGATGCCGACGTCGCCGGGGCGCATCCAGCCCGACACGTAGTGCACGTGCGCGGGGTCGGTCAGCACCGCGAACTTCGGCCGGGCGCGTGCCGCGTGCCAGTTGGCCGCCTCGACCACCATCTCGGCGAGGAACGGCCCATCGGCGGGAACCGCCGGACGCAGGGTGAATGACGCCACCATGAGCGGATGCTACGCCGCCGGTGTTTCGCGGCGATTTCCGGCCCCTGATCGGCGGCTGCGCGTCCGCGCCGTCCCGGCTACGCCTCGATGACGAGCGGCACGAGCATCGGGCGGCGGCGCAGCTTGCGACTGACCCACCCGCCCACGGCGCGACGCACGACCTGCTGGAGGGCGTGCGTGTCGCGGACGCCGTTGTGCGCGGCATCCGCCAGTGCCTTCTCGATCTTCGGCTTCACGTCGTCGAACACCTTGTCGTCCTCGGCAAAGCCGCGCGCGTGGATCTCGGGGCCGGAGATGACCCGGCCGGTCGCGGCGTCGACCACGACGATCACCGAGATGAAGCCCTCCTCGCCGAGGATGCGGCGGTCCTTGAGGTCGGCGTCGGTGATCTCGCCCACGGTCGAGCCGTCCACGTACACGAAGCCGAGGTCGAGCTGGCCGACCTGGCGGACCTGGCCGTCCTTGAGGTCGAACACGCTGCCGTCCTCGCCCAGGAAGACGTTCTTCGCCGGCACGCCGGTGTCGATCGCGAGGGCTGCGTTGGCCGCTAGGTGCCGGTACTCGCCGTGGATCGGCAGCACGTTCTTCGGCTGCAGGATGTTGTAGCAGTAGAGCAGCTCGCCCGCGGCCGCGTGGCCCGAGACGTGCACCTTCGCGTTGGCCTTGTGCACGACGTTCGCGCCGAGCTTCGTGAGCCCGTCGATCACGCGGTAGACCGCGTTCTCGTTGCCCGGGATGAGGCTCGACGCGAGGATCACCGTGTCGCCCTCGCCCACCTCGATCTGGTGGTCGAGGTTCGCCATGCGGCTGAGCACCGCCATCGGCTCGCCCTGCGACCCGGTCGACATGTAGACGATCTTGTCGTCGGGGATGTCGCCCGACTTCTTGTAGTCGACCAGCACGCCCTCGGGCACGTGCAGGTAGCCCAGGTCAGCGGCGATGGTCATGTTGCGCACCATCGAGCGGCCGAGCAGCGCCACCCTGCGTCCGTTCGCGTGCGCGGCGTCGAGCACCTGCTGCACGCGGTGCACGTGGCTCGAGAAGCTCGCCACGATGACGCGGCGCTCGGCGCGCGAGATGACCTGGTCGAGCACGGGCCCGATCGCCCGCTCGAGCGGGGTGAAGCCCGGGACATCCGCGTTCGTGGAGTCGACGAGGAACAGGTCGACGCCCTCCTGGCCGAGACGTGCGAACTCGCGCAGGTCGGTGAGGCGGCCGTCCAGCGGCAGCTGGTCCATCTTGAAGTCGCCGGTCGCGAGCACCTTGCCAGCGCTCGTGGTGATCGCTACGGCGAGCGCGTCCGGGATCGAGTGGTTCACCGCGACGAACTCGAGGTCGAACGGGCCGAGCGACTCGCGCTGGCCCTCCTTCACCGTGAGGCTGTACGGCTGGATGCGGTGCTCCTTGAGCTTCGCCTCCACGAGCGCGAGCGTGAGCCCCGAGCCGATCAGCGGGATGTCGGCGCGCAGCTTCAGCAGGTACGGCACCGCGCCGATGTGGTCCTCGTGGCCGTGCGTGAGCACGACGCCCACGATGTCGTCGAGGCGATCGCGCACGGGCGCGAAGTCGGGCAGGATCAGGTCGACGCCGGGCTGGTGCTCCTCGGGGAAGAGCACGCCGCAGTCGACGATGAGGATCTTGCCGTCGATCTCGAAGGTGGTCATGTTGCGGCCGACCTCGCCCAGGCCGCCGACGGGGATCACGCGCAGCGTGCCGGGCTCGAGGGGTGCGGGTTCGACGATCTCGCCCTGCATGGGGCCTCCTGTGTTCGGTTGTCTGTGGTGCGGACGGCCCTGGCGGGGCATCCGCGTCGTCTATCGGGTGGTGCCGGCGATCTTCGGCAGCGCGCCGCCCGCGGCGGCGTTGCGGTCGGGCCGGAAGTGGCGGAAGTCGACGCCGGGAAGGTCGCGCACGAGGTCGATCTCGTCCTCGATGAGTGCAGCCTCCCACTCCTCGGGGCCGACGAGCGGCAGGCGCACGCGCGGGCTGCCGATGCGGCCGAGACCGTGGAGGATGTACTTCGCGGCGACCGTGCCGGGCACGTGCGTCATGGTCGCGCGCACGAGCGGCTCGAGCTGGCGGTGCGCCGCGGTGGCGGTGGCGAGATCGCCCGCATTCACGGCGTCGACGATGGTGCGGTACGGGCCGGGCACGATGTTCGCGGTCACGCCGATGAGGCCGGTCGCGCCGATCGACAGGTGCGGCAGCACGTTCGCGTCGTCGCCCGAGAAGTACATCAGGTCGGTCTGGTTGAGCACGCGGCTGACCTCGGAGAAGTCGCCCTTGGCGTCCTTGATCGCGAGGATGTTCGGGTGCTTGGCGACGCGCAGGATCGTCTCGTACCTGATGGGGACGCCGGTGCGGCCGGGGATGTCGTAGAGGATCACGGGCAGGTCCGTGGCATCCGCCACCATGCGGAAGTGCGTGAGCACGCCCGCCTGGGTGGGCTTGTTGTAGTACGGCGTGACGATCATGATGCCGTCGGCGCCCGCCTGCTCGCTCTTCTGGTACAGCTCGATGGCGTGCGCGGTCTCGTTCGAGCCGCCGCCCGTGATGATCTTGGCGCGGCCCGCCGCGACGTCCTTGCCGACCTCCACGAGGCGGATCTTCTCGGGGTCGGTCAGCGTCGAGGTCTCGCCGGTCGTGCCGGTCACCACGATGCCGTCGGCGCCGTTCGCGATCACGTGGTCCATGTGGCGCTCGACCGCGGGCCAGTCGACCTCGCCGTCGGCGGTCATCGGGGTGACGAGTGCCACGAGCACCTGGCCGAACGGGTTCTCCGGGGAAGTCACGGGGTACAGGCTATCGCTCCGGCGGGGCGCGCCGCGCGCCGCGCCCTGCGCTGCCTCGCGTGCGAACTGAAGGACGAATCGGCCGACGCGCCGGTGTCGAGCGCCCTCACGTGCGACTTCTCCTACGACCCGCACCGCACAGGTGGAGTCCGGCGTCGACCTTCGCCAGGATCGCTTCGCGAACCGACGGCCAGTCGTGGACGATCTGCGCGTAGTCGAAGCGCAGGGTGTCGAACCCGAGCGCGGCGGCGGCCGCGTCGCGGACCAGGTCTCGGTGTCGCTCGGACTCGCCGTCGTGGTTGTCGTGCCCGTCCGCCTCGATGATCAGCCGATCGCCGATGACGTGGTCGACGCGACCGACGGTGGGGATCATCACCTGCGAGCGGATCCGTAACCGGTACGGCCGGAGCCGGAATCGCAGCAGCGATTCGAGGCCGCTGTCGGCGTCCCAGCGGGCGTCGTCGACGAGCGGGCGTGCCCATGCCGGCACTCGAGCTCGGAGGCGCGCGACCCCAGCTGCGTCGATCCGCTTCAGCCGCATCGCGGATTCCAGGCAGACGAAGAACTCCTCCGGGCCCGCGCACGCGAGCACCTGGCGGAGCACGTCGACGATCGATGCCACGGGCCCGTGCCCACCGCCGGTCCAGTGCAGGACGCAGGCGCAGCCGTGATGCTCGCGCAAACGGCCCGTCGGAGCCATCGAGACGTGCAGTCGATCGTCGTCGCTCAGTACCCAGAGGCCCATCGCACGTGCCGCCGAGAGGCATCCGAGGGCTCCGCCGTGACGGACCGCGGCGGCCGCGTCCGGCTCCAGGTCGGGTACGGCATAGACCCCCTGGCGGAGCCGGATCACCGCGCCGTCGTCGACGGCGCGAGCGAGATCGCGGCGGCCGACGCCTGCCGCGGCGAGCTCCGCAGTACGCGCGACGCCGCCGAGGTCGCGGCAGGTGCGCTGCACGTGGTGCGGTTCGGTCACTCGAGCAGCGTGGCGGGCCGGTGACGCCGCTGCGCGGCGGGCACGTCTGACGTGAAGTCCGGGCGATTCGGGCGGCTGTGGAGGAGGCGATGTGGGGGGGGCGAAACGTAGGAGAAGTGGGCCGATGCGGGTGGACCACGCGGCGCGTCGCCGATCGAGCCCTACGTTTCGCACGATGACGGCCGGACGACACGGGGCCGTCGGTGCGAACGGTAGGAGAAATGGAGGGATGCGGGTGGCGGCCGCGGCGCGTCGCGGATCGAGTCCTACGTTTCGCGCGGGCTGGGTCGGCCGAGCGCAGGCCGGGGGGCGAGCTCGGCGCGGGCCGGTCAGCGGGTGAGGGAGTCGAAACGGTAGCGGAGGCCGGAGGCGGCCGCGCGCCAGCCCGTGGCGGGGTCGGAGGCGGCGAGGCGCCAGTCCGGGCCGATCGCGGGGGCGCGGGTGTCGCCGTCGATGGCGGCGTCGATGCGCGTCACCTCGAGGCGGTCGGCGAGGTCGATCGTCTGGCGGTAGAGCTCGGCGCCGCCGATGATCCAGATACGGTCCGGCCGTGCGGGCGCGGTCGGCACCGACTCGGGCAGCGCTGCAGCGGCGGGAGACGCGGGCGCGGCCGGCGGTGCGGGCGCGGCGGGCGGTGCGGGCGCGGCGGCGAGGGTGAGGGCGGCGGGCACGGATGCCGCGTGCTCGGCGCCGTCGAAGGCGGCCGCCGGGTCGCGCGAGACGACGATGTTGCGCCGACCGGGGAGGGGGCGGAACCGCGGCGGCAGCGACTCCCACGTGCGGCGGCCCATGATGACCGGGGCGCCGCGGGTCACGTCGCGGAAGTGCGCGAGGTCCTCGGGGAGGTGCCACGGCATGACGCCGTCGCGACCGATGACGCCGCCACGGGCCTCGGCCCAGATCAGGCCGATCGACGGCGGGCCGACGGAGGGCGCCGGCTCGGGGGCATCCGTCATACCGCGACGGCGGCGCGGATCGCGGGGTGGTGCACGTAGTCGACCACCTCGAGGTCGTCGAACTCGTAGTCGGAGATCGTCGGACGGTCGGCGGTGATGCGCAGCGTCGGGTAGGGGTACGGATCGCGCGTGAGCTGCTCGGTCACCTGGTCGACGTGGTTGTCGTAGATGTGGCAGTCGCCGCCGGTCCAGACGAAGTCGCCGACGCCGAGGCCGGTCTGCGCGGCGACGAGGTGGGTGAGCAGCGCGTAGGAGGCGATGTTGAACGGCACGCCGAGGAAGAGGTCGGCGCTGCGCTGGTAGAGCTGGCACGACAGCTTGCCGTCGGCCACGTAGAACTGGAACAGCGCGTGGCACGGCGCGAGCGCCATGTCGGGGATGTCGGCCGGGTTCCACGCCGACACGACCAGTCGGCGCGAGTCGGGCGAGACGCGGATCTGCTCGATCACCTGCGCGAGCTGGTCGATGTGCGCGCCCGACGGCGTCGGCCACGATCGCCACTGCACGCCGTAGACGGGGCCGAGGTCGCCCGAGGCATCCGCCCATTCGTCCCAGATCGAGACGCCGTGCTCCTGCAGCCAGCGCACGTTCGAGTCGCCGCGCAGGAACCACAGCAGCTCGTACGCCACCGACTTGAAGTGCACGCGCTTGGTCGTGATGAGCGGGAAGCCCTCGGCGAGGTCGAAGCGCAGCTGGCGGCCGAACACGCTGCGGGTGCCCGTGCCGGTGCGGTCGGACTTCGGCGTGCCGCCGGCGAGCACCTCGCGCAGCAGGTCTTCGTACGGGGTTGGGATGACTGCGGCCACGCCCCGATGCTAACCCCGGCGGGTGCCCGCGACGAGGGGGCGGATGCGGCGCGTCATCGTCCGTCACACTCGGGCGCCGCTCAGGTGCACAGGCGTACATTCGGGTGCATGGATCTCCTGCTCGCACTCGGCGTCGCCGCGGCCCTGCTGGCCGGCACGACGGTGCTCGGGGTCCTGATGAAGCGGCGCGAGGGCCGTGCCGCGGCGGCGAAGGGCGAGCGAGCGGATGCCGCCGAGCTCGACCTCGACACGCTTCCCGCGCGTGCCACCCTGCTGCAGTTCTCCTCCGAGTTCTGCTCCCGCTGCCCCGGCACCGCACGTGCGCTCGGCGAGATCGCCGCGACCGACGCCGACCTCGCGCACGTCGAGCTCGACGTCGCCACCCACCACGACCTCGCCGCGCGGTTCCGCGTGACCCAGACCCCCACCGTCGTCGTGCTCGACGCCGACGGCAACGCGGTGCAGCGCTTCGCCGGCGCGCCGATGCGCGCCGACGTGACCGCCGCACTCCCCCCATCGCTCGAACGCCCGAGGACCCCCTGTGTCACGACCTGACCCGATCGACCCGCGCGGCCCGCGCTTCGGCGCCGCCATCACCTCCGTGCTGCTGCTCACCGTGGTCGTGCTCGACCTCGCCGGCGCCTCGCTCGCCGCGCTGCTGCTGCTCGCCGCGCTCGTCGCGCTGTTCGCGTGGGGCGCGTTCGCGGGCATCCGCCGCCACCCCTGGGGTGCGCTCTTCAAGCGACTCGTGCGCCCCCGCCTCGCGCCGCCCGCGGAGACGGAGGACCCGCGCCCGCCGACCTTCGCGCAGGGCGTCGGCTTCGCCGTGACCGGCGCAGGCCTCGTGCTCGCGCTCCTCGGCGTCGACGGCGCGGTCTGGATCTCGGCGGCGATCGCGTTCGTCGCGGCGTTCCTCAACGCGGCGTTCGACCTCTGCCTCGGCTGCCGCATGTACGCGCTGCTCGTGCGCGCACGGGTCATCCGCGCATCCTGACGCCACCCCTCCCCGTGCGGCACGGCCGCGGCTAGGCTGGCTTCCACCGCGACGAGGAGGAAGCAATGGCAGTGACGAGCGAGGCCACCACCGTCTGGAAGGGCAGCCTGATCGAGGGATCGGGTGACGTGCACCTGGACTCCTCCGACTCGGGCACGTTCCCCGTGAACTGGGCGGCCCGCTCGGAGGGCGTGCGCGACACCACGAACCCCGAGGAACTGCTCGCCGCGGCGCACTCGTCGTGCTTCTCGATGGCGCTCTCGCACGCGCTGGCGGGTGCCGGCCACCCGCCGGAGAGCATCCAGACCACCGCCGCGGTCACGTTCGAGGCCGGGCGCGGAGTGCTCGGCAGCCACCTGCTCGTGAGCGCGCGGGTACCCGACCTCAGCGAGGAGGAGTTCGAGGCGTTCGCCGAGGACGCGAAGGCGAACTGCCCGATCTCGCAGGCCCTCGGGGGCATCCCGATCACGATCGAGGCGGAGCTCGCCTGACCGGTGCGCGTGCTCATCGCCGGGGCATCCGGCTTCATCGGCTCGTCGCTCGTTCCGCTGCTGCGTGACGAGGGGCACGAGGTCGTCACGCTCGTGCGGCGGAAGCCGCGCACCGACGACGAGCTGAGCTGGTCGCCCGGCTCGGGCATCATCGACTTCACCGTCATGGACCGCGTCGACGCTGTCGTCGCGTTCTCGGGCGCGAACCTCGCGCGGCTGCCGTGGACGCCGGCGTACAAGCGCGAGATCCTGACGTCGCGGGTCGACGCGACCCGCACGCTGACCGATGCGATGCGGCAGGCGCGTACACCGCCGGCGGTGTTCCTCAACGCGTCCGCCTCGGGCTTCTACGGCGACCGACCCGCGGAGCTGCTCACCGAGGAGGCGCAGCCGGGCGACGGCTTCCTCGCCGAGGTGGTGACGCGGTGGGAGGACACGGCCAGGCTCGCCCCCGAGGCGACGCGCACGGTCATGTTCCGCAGCGGCATCGTGATGGGCGACGGGGGCGCGATGCAGCGGCTGTCGCTGCTGACGAAGCTCGGCCTCGGCGCACGGCTCGGCACGGGCGGCCAGCACTGGCCGTGGATCAGCCTGCGCGACGAGGTGCGGGCCATCCGTCACCTGCTCGTCGAGTCGGAGCTGTCGGGCCCCGTGAACCTCGCGGGGCCGACGCCCGCCACGTCCGACCGCATCTCGCATGCGCTGGCGGAGCGGATGCGGCGGCCCTACGCCTTCACGATCCCCGAGCCGGTGCTCGGGCTCGCGCTCGGCGGCGCGGCCGACGAGATGCTGCTCGCGAGCCAGAAGGTCGTGCCGGCGCGGCTGCTCGACGACGGATTCCGGTTCGAGCATGCGACCGCGGAGGACGCGATCGACGCGATGCTCAGCGGGGAGCCGACGCGCGTTCCAGCGTGATCGCCTGCCGCACGGCCGCGCGTGCGCGACGGCGGTCGCCCGCGGCGTCGTAGGCGATGCCGAGCCGCAGCCAGGCGCGCCACGACTCCGGGTCCGCCTCGGTCTCGGCGCGGTACGCGTCGAACGCGGCGGTCGCCTCGGCGCGGTCGGGCCGCCCGCTCGGCTGGGCGGGGAACTCCGGCAGGCCGTCCTCCTCGTCGAGCCGGTCGACCAGGCGCTCGGAGCGCACCCCGAACGCGAGCTCGCGCCAGAGCGCCCAGACGGCGATGACCGGCAGCACGACGAGCGCGACGCCGATGGCGATGCCGACCGGGTCGCCCGAGCCGATGAAGAGCACGGCACGCCAGCCGACGAGCGCGATGTAGCCGACGAGCAGCACGGCCATGACGATGGCGCCGACGCGCGCCGTGTTGCGTGCGCTCACTCGGTCGGGAGCCCGAGGTCGAGCAGCGTCTCGAGGCCCACGGAGACGCCGCGCGCCCCGGGTGCCGCGCGCAGTGCGAGCAGGATGCCCGCCTCGTACGACGACGGGCTCTGCGTGGTGTGCGTGAGGGTGAGCGTCTCGCCGGTCGAGCCCATGATGACGTCCTGCCTGGCGAGCACGCCGTCCATGCGCAGGCTGTGCACGGGGACGCCGGCGACGAGCTGGCCGCGGGCGCGCTGGTCGGAGTGGGGCGCGGAGACCGGACGTCCGCCGAGGTGCGCGCCGCCGATCAGCTCGGCCGTGCGCACGGCCGTGCCGGAGGGCGAGTCGACCTTGCCGGCGTGGTGCGCCTCGATGATCTCGATCGAGTCGAAGTAGGGCGCGGCGATGGCCGCGAAACGCGAGGCGAGCACGCTGCCGAGCGAGAAGTTCGGCATGAACAGGATGCCCGGGGCATCCTCGTCGCCACTCGCCAGCCGTCCGCGCACGTGGTCGATGCGCTCCCCCGACCAACCCGAGGTGCCGACGACGGCCGGGATGCCGAGGTCGATCGCGTGGTCGACGACCCGCTCGGTGACGCCCGGGCGCGTGACGTCGAACACGATGTCGGCGCCGGCGATCTCGTCGAGGCTCGACGACGAGTCGAGTTCCGCATGGACCTCGAGGTCCTCCGCCTGTTCGATCAGCCCGAGGGCCAGCCGACCCATCCTGCCCGTCGCGCCTACGACCGCCACCCGACTCGTCACGCACTCACCCTAGCAACCGGCTCTCCGGGGCCGGGAGCGCGGCGGTCGTAGGCTGGTGCCCGATGGACCAGTACGTCGCCACGCCGCCGACCGACCCGGCCGCCGTGCGCCTGCTCGACGCCTACTTCGCCGAGCGCACCGCGAGCTTTCCGCCCGCCCAGGGCGCGTACGCGCCGACCTACCCGGCCGACGAGCCCTTCACGCCGCCCGCCGGCTTGTTCCTGGTGCTGCAGGACGACGGCGTCGACATCGGATGCGGCGGCGTACGACGCGTCGCCTCTGGCGACGACGGCCTCGTGCGGTACGAGATCAAGCACCTCTGGGTCGCGCCGTCGGCGCGGGGCGGCGGCCGCGGCCGGGCGCTGCTCGTCGAGCTCGAGCGGCGTGCCGTCGAGCTGGGCGCCGAGGAGCTCGTGCTCGACACGAACGCGAGCCTCGAGGCGGCCGGATCGCTGTACCGCTCGCTCGGCTACGCGGAGGTCGCGCCGTACAACGACAACCCGAACGCGACCCACTGGTTCGCCCGGCGGCCGTAGCGCGCCGTCGCTCAGATCGCCCAGGGCTCGGGCAGGCCCGTGCGCAGCTCGGGCGGCAGGTGCGCGAGGTCGTTGTGCACGAGGAGGCTCCACGGGCGGCGGGGCTTCTGCACGAGCACCGTGAGGCCGCAGTTCGCCTGGTTCAGGGTGACCCAGCGCCACTCGGGCGCCTCGAGCACCTCGCGCACGAACCAGCCGATCACGAAGTTGTGGGTGATGAGCAGGTCGTGGCGGTCGCCGCGATGGGCGCGGAGGAACTCCCCCGCGGCATCGGCCATCTGCGCCCGGCCGGCCTCGATCTCGGCCTCGGTGACCGACCCGAAGAACGGCTCGTAGAACGACGGCATCTCCTCGGCCGGGCCCGACGGCACGCAGTCGAACAGCAGCGGCGACGGCTCGGAGGTGAGCGCGGGCATACGCTCCGAGAGGATGGCGGCCGTCTCGGCCGAGCGCTCGAGCGGCGAGTGCCACGACGCGTCGAACGGGATGCCGCCGAGGCGCTCGGCGAGCAGCTGGGCCTGGCGCCGCCCCCGCGGCGACAGGGGGCCGTCGGGCAGACCGTGTTCGGCGTCGAGCTGCTCGCCGTGGCGGACGAGGTAGAGGTAGTGGGTCACGGGGTTCCCTCGATCGGGGGGCGGTCAGGGGGTCTCGGATGCGGCGGGGCCGGCGCCGCCGACGGCGAGGTCGCGGAAGGTGTCGGCGTCGACGGCCCCTACGGCGGCGATCGACCACGGCCGCTCGCGCAGGTCGGCGGCGAGGTCGCGCACGTCGTCGCGCGTCACCAGCGAGATGCGACGGAGCGCCTCGTCGAGGTCGACGAACTCGCCGTGCGTGAGCTCGGCGCGGCCGAGGCGGCTCATGCGGGTGTCGGAGTCCTCGAGTGCGAGCGCGGCTCCCCCGCCGAGCTGGCCGGACGCGCGGGCGAGGTCGGCCTCGGTGACGCCCTCGTCGGCGATGCGGCCGAGCTCGCCGACGACGAGCTCGGCGACGGTGCCGGCGTTCGACGGCTGGCAGGCCGCGAAGGCGCCGAAGACGCCGGCGTCGGAGTAGCCGGGGGCGAGCGAGTGGACCGCGTAGGCGAGCCCGCGGCGCTCGCGCACCTTCTGGAACAGTCGCGACGACATGCCGCCGCCGTAGACCGAGTTCAGCACGTTGAGCACGGGCCGGCGCGGGTCGGTCGCGGTGAGGCCGGGCACGCCGAGCAGCAGGTTCGCCTGCTCGATCGGGCGGTCCTCGATGGAGACGTCGGCGCCGCGGGTGAGCGCAACCTCCTCGGCGAGGCGGCGAGGGGCGGGCGGATGCGGCGAGCCGAGGTCCCACCCGCCGGCCGCGAGTCCTGCGCTGACGCGGGCCACGAGCTCGTCGTGGTCGACCGCGCCGGCGGCGGTCACGACCAGCTCGTCGGGACGGTACCGCGCGCGGAAGTGCGTGAAGACGGCGTCGCGGCTCACGCGGCCGATCGAGTGGCGGGTGCCGCCGATGGGACGCCCGAGCGGGTGGGCGCCGAAGACCGCGTCGAAGAAGCGCTCGCTCGCGGCATCCGCCGGGTCGTCGCCCGCCATCGCGAGCTCCTCGAGGATGACCCCCCGCTCGTTCTCGAACTCGTCGGGGTCGAGGCGCGAGGCGGTGAGCATGTCGGCGAGCACGTCGACCGCCATGGGCAGGTCCCTGTCCTGCACACGCGCGTAGTAGCAGGTGTACTCCTTGGCCGTCATCGCGTTGTGCTCGCCGCCGACGGCGTCGAAGGCGGTGGCGATGTCGAGCGCGGTGCGCGTCACGGTGCCCTTGAACAGCAGGTGCTCGAGGAAGTGAGTGGACCCGTACGTGCCGGGCGCAGCGGAGTCGGGATCGTCTCGCTCGTCGCGCGAGCCGACGCCGACCCAGAAGCCGACCGTCGCGCTGCGGCTGCCGGGCATCGCCTCGGTCAGGACCCGCAGACCGCTCGGGAGCACGCTGCGGCGCACGCGTGCTCCGCCTGCTGCGTCGAGGGTCAGATCGGGCACGTCCAAGGGGAGTTCAACGGCGCCGTTCATCCCGTCCAGCCTACGTCAGGCGTGCGTCATCCGGGCCCGGACCCCACAGCCCGTATGCGGTCGGCCGGCTCAGGCGCTGACGCGGTCGAGCTCGAGCAGGTCGTTGCGCGTGAGCTCGAGCGAGCCCGCGGCGATCAGGTCCTCGACGTGCTCGGGTGCGGTCGCGTCGACCACGGGCGCAGCGACGACCGAACGGGCGATGAGCCAGGCCAGCGCGACCGCGGCGGGGCGCACGCCGTGCGCCTCGGCGATGCGGTCGAGCACCGCGAGCACGCGGTTGCCGCGGCGATTGAGGTAGGCCCCCGCCCGTGCGCCGCGCACGTCGCGCCGCACGTCTGCACGGCGACGCACGACCCCCGCGAGGAAGCCGCTCGCGAGCGGCGTGGTCGGCAGCATGGCGAGGCCCTGCGCCGAGGCCACGAGTTCGAGGGAGCCCTCGACGTGGCTGCGGTCGAGCAGGTTGTACTTCGCCGAGATCGTGGTGAAGCGCGGCAGGCCGTTGGCCGCGAGCACCCGCGCCTGGATGAGGCGGTCGGCCGAGAAGCCGATGCCGCCGATCGTGCGCACCTTGCCGGCGAGGATCAGCGCGTCGACCGCGCCGAGCGTCTCCTCGAGCGGCACGGTCTCGTCGTGGCCGTCGAACGAGAGCAGGTCGATGCGGTCGGTGCCGAGGCGCGCGAGGGACGCATCGACGGCGGCCGTGAGGTTGGCGGGCGAGAGGCCCGGGTGGTCGGCGTGGCGGCCGACGGTCGCGGCGAGCACGACCTGGTCGCGGCAACCGCGGGCGCGCATCCACGATCCGACGAGGAACTCGGCACGGCCCGACGCGTCGCCGTCGGACGTGGCGATGAGGTTGCCGCCCGAGAACAGGAAGCGGTCGAGCACCTGGCCCGAGGCGTGCGCGTCGAGGGTCCAGCCGAAGTCGGTCGTGCCGAGGCCGACCGGGTGGATCGGGTGGTCGGTGCCGGGCAGCGGCTCGCGGGCCGCCATGACGATGGGGCCGGAGTGCAGCGTCTCGATCGTGTGCGACGCGTCGTCGTGCGCATCGGCGTTCGCCGGCGCGGCGCCCGTGGACGCGGTGTTGGCAGGCGTTGACGCGTCCGTCTCAGCGGCATCCGCGTCGTGGCTCGGGCGACCCCCCGTCGCACCGTGCTCGTCGGTCGAGACCTCGGTCATTTCGATCCTCCTCCCCAGGATTGCTCCGACCTTACGTTGTCGATCACGGAAGAACTCGCCCGTTTCGCGCAACCGTTACGTAATCGTTTGCTGTCGTTCACAGGGCGTGGCCCCGAGGGCACTTGCCGCGATGCTGAACGATCGTTTAGCATGTTGAACATGCGTTCAGCATCGGGCGACCTCACGACCGCGGCCCGCATCCGCGACCACGCGATCGAACTCTTCGGCTCGCGCGGGTACGCCGCAACGAGCATCCGCGACATCGCCCGTGCCGCCGGCGTCAGCCCCGCGCTCGTCATCCACCACTTCGGGTCGAAGGAGGAGCTGCGCCGCGCCTGCGACGACTACCTCATCGGCTCGGTCTTCACCGAGAAGGACCGCGCCCGCGGCCCGCAGGTCGGCGCCGCGATGCGCGAGTGGCTGGCCGACGTCGACCGGTTCCGCCCCTACGTCGACTACCTCGCTGCGATGCTGCAGGAGGGCGGCGACGCCGGCAACCAGGTGTTCGACGCGCTCGTGCACGAGACCGCCGAGATGATCGACGCGGGCGTCGCCGACGGCTCGATGCGCCCGAGCGACGACCCCGAGATGCGCGCCCTCCTCGTCGCCATGCACGCGCTCGCACCCCTGCTGCTGCGCGCCCAGCTCGCGCGCACGCTCGGCGCCGACGTGCACGAGGCCGCGACCGCCCGGCGCATGACCCTGCCGCTGCTCGACCTCTACACCCACGGACTCTACGACGACGATCGGATGCTCCGGGCCGCCCGGGACGCGATCGCCGCGACCGCACCGCCAACCGATGAAGGAGGGGCATGACGCCCACGACACCGGCCGCGATCGACTCGCGCGGCCTCACCAAGCACTACGGGTCGACCGTCGCGCTCGACCGCGTCGACTTCCAGGTGCCGACCGGCACCGTCTTCGGCGTGATCGGCCCGAACGGCGCGGGCAAGACCACGACGATGCGGTTGCTGCTCGACATCATCCGGCCGACGTCCGGGGAGGTGAGCGTGCTCGGAGCGGACCCGCGCAGCGGCGGGCCGTCGCTGCGCCGACGCATCGGCTTCCTGCCCGGCGAGCTGCACCTGGGCGGGCGCGGCAGTGGCCGTGAACTGCTGCGGCACTACGCGCGCATCTCCGGCGGCGTGCCCGCCGACCGCATCGAGCAGCTCGGCGACCGACTCGGCGTCGACCTCTCGCGCCCCGTGCGCAAGCTGTCGAAGGGCAACAAGCAGAAGGTCGGGCTCATCCAGGCGTTCATGCACGAACCCGAGCTGCTCGTGCTCGACGAGCCCACGAGCGGCCTCGACCCGCTCGTGCAGCAGGAGTTCCTCACCATGGTGCGCGAGGCGAAGGCCGCCGGCCAGACCGTGTTCCTGAGCTCCCACGTGCTGAGCGAGGTGCAGCAGGCGGCCGACGAGGTCGCGATCCTGCGCGACGGTCGCATCGCGACGATCGCGACCGTGAAGCAGCTGCGCGAGACGGCGGTGCGCCACGTGCGCGTGGTCGTCGCCGAGGAGGACGCCGGCGCGCTCGCCGCGACCCTCAGCGCCTCCCCCGGCATCTCGGCCATCGGGCAGTCGCCGCTCGGGCCCGCCGAGGGCGAGTCGGAGTTCACCGCCACGATCGACGCGCACGTCGACGACTTCGTGAAGGCCCTGGCGCAGCATCCGATCATCGACCTGGCCATCGAGGAGCCCGAGCTCGAGGAGTCGGTCATGCGCTACTACGACGGGTCGGATGCCCCCAGACCGACCGACGACGACGAGGAGGACGCCCGATGAACGGCACGCTCGCCCTCTTCCGCCGCGTGTTCGCGAACAGCTGGCGCGGCCTCATCGGCTGGATCGTGGGCCTGTCCGGCGCGCTCCTGCTGTACCTGCCGCTCTACTCGTCGTTCGGCGCCGACGGCGAGTTCGAGGCGATCATCGACTCGCTGCCCGAGGGGCTCGTGAACACCCTCGGCTACGACCAGCTCGGCACCGGGGCCGGCTACGCCCAGGGCACGTTCTTCGGCCTGATCGGGTTCGTGCTGCTCACCATCGCCGTCGTCGGCTGGGGCACGTCGGCCATCGCCTCCGACGAGGAGAACGGACAGCTCGAGCTCACGCTCGCACACGCCGTGAGCCGCGGGCGGGTGCTCGTCGAGCGCACCGCCGCGATCGTGGTGAAGCTCGCCATCATCGGAGTGGTGGTGGTCGGCCTCACCTGGGCGCTCAACGAACCGAGCGACCTCGGCATGGAGCCGATGCACATCGTCGCGGGCACCGTCACGATGCTCGGGTTGACGATGCTCTCCGCGTCGGCGTCGCTCGGCGTCGGCGCGATGACGGGCAGCCGCACCTGGTCGATCGGCGCCGGTGCGGGCATCGCGGTGGTCGGCTACGTGCTGACCGCCGTCGGCAACCAGAGCGAAGACCTCGAGTGGCTGCACCGGTTCTCGCCGTACTCGTGGGCGTGGGACGAGAACCCGCTCGCCGTCGGCGCCGACTGGGGCTCGCTGGGCCTGCTCTACGGGCTGTCGCTCGTGCTGCTCGTCGCCGGGTGGCTGGTGTTCCGCCGGCGCGACGTCGCGATCTGACGCGTCAGGACCCGCGTCGACCCGCGCGGCCCGTCGCTCAGCGGCGGGCCGCGCGCGCGACCACCCGCTCGGCCTGCCGCAGCACGGGCGCGTCGATCATGCGCCCCTCGTGGGTGAACACGCCGTCGCGGCCGGATGCCGCAGCCAGCAGCTCGCGCGCCGCCGCGAGTTCCTCGTCGCCGGGTCGGTACGCCTCGCGCACGACCGGCACCTGGGAGGGATGGATGCACGCGGTCGCGGCGAACCCGCTCGCGGCGGCATCCGTTGCCTCGTCCCGCTGCCCGTCGGAGTCGGCGATGTCGAGGTGCACCGCGTCGATCGCAGCGATGTCGTGCGCCCCCGCGGCGAGCAGCACGCTCGCGCGCGCGAACCGCGCGACGTCGCGGTAGCCGCCGTCGGGCTCGACGACCCGCCGAGCGCACCGACCAGGTCCTCCGCGCCCCACATGAGCGCGACCACGCACTCGACCGACGCCATCGCGGGCGCGGCGAGCACGCCCGCGGGCGTCTCGCACAGCGCCGCGACGCGCAGGTCGCGCAACTCGACGAGGTCGGCCGTGCCGCTCGCCTTGGCGAGCATCACGGTGTGGAAGCCGCCCGCCGCAACGGCGGCGAGATCTGCCGTGAAGTCGGCGCTGCCCGCGGGGTTCACGCGCACGATCGTGCGGTCGGGGTCGAGGCCCGAGTCGGCGACGGCATCGCGCGCCGCCGCCTTCGCATCCGGCGCGACCGCGTCCTCGAGGTCGAGTATCACCGCGTCGGCCCGATCCGCCGCCTTCCCGAACCGTTCGGGCCGGTCGGCCGGGCAGAACAGCAACGCGGGCCCCATCGTGAACGTCATGCGTGCGCCTCCTCCGTCGGACGGCACTGCATGAGCACGCTGCGGCGAGCGCGCGCCACGACGTCGCCGTGCTGGTTGCGACCGACGTGATCCAGTGTGACGATCCCCTGCCCTGGGCGCGAGGCCGACAGCCGCTTCTCGGCGACGGTCGTCTCGCTGTAGAGCGTGTCGCCGTGGAAGAGCGGCGCGGGGAACGCGACCTCGCCGAACCCGAGGTTCGCGACGATCGTGCCCTGCGTGAGCTGGGAGACGGATGCCCCGACGAGCGTCGCGAGCGTGAACATCGAGTTCACGAGGCGCTGCCCGAACGGCTGCTCGGCCGACCACGCGGCGTCGAGGTGCAGCGCCTGCGGGTTCATCGTGAGCGTCGAGAACAGCACGTTGTCGGCCTCGGTCACGGTGCGACCCGGACGGTGCAGGTAGCGCACCCCCGGCTCGAACTCCTCGAACCAGAGACCGCGCTGCACCACCTCGCGCGCAGGCGTCTCGGTCGGCGCGCCTTCCGGGGCATCCGTCTCGTTCATGCCGTTCCTCCCGCTACGCCGCCAGGCCAAGCTCCCGCGAGATGACCATGAGCTGCACCTCGGTCGTGCCCTCGCCGATCTCGAGGATCTTCGAGTCGCGGTAGTGACGGGCCACGGCGTTCTCGTTCAGGAAGCCGTAGCCGCCGAACACCTGGGTCGCCGCGCGCGCGTTCTCCATCGCGGCATCCCCCGCCACCATCTTCGCGATCGACGCCTCCATCTTGAAGGGCTTCCCGGCGACCATCTTGCGCGCCGCGTCGTGCCAGCACAACCGCGCCTGCTGCGCGCGGGCCTGCATCTTCGCGATCGTGAATGCGATGTGCTGGTGCGAGCCGATGTTCGTGCCGAACACGTTGCGCTCCTTCGCGTAGCGCACGGCCTCCTCGAGGCAGCCCTGCGCGGCGCCGGTCGCGAGGGCGGCGAACGCGATGCGCCCCTCGTCGAGCGACTGCAGGAAGTTCGCGTAGCCGCGGCCGCGCTCGCCCAGCAGGTTGCCGGCGGGCACGCGCACGCCCTCGAACGTCAGCGGGTGGGTGTCGCTCGTGTGCCAGCCGACCTTGTCGTAGCTCTCGCCCACCGTGAAGCCCGGGGTGCCGCTCGGCACGATGATGCTCGAGAGCTCCTTCTTCACGGTGCCGTCGGGGCGTTCCGTCTCGTCGGTGACGGCGGTCACGGTGACGAGGCTCGTGATGGGCGTGCCGGAGTTGGTGATGAACTGCTTCGAACCGTCGATCACCCATTCGTCGCCGTCGAGCCGGGCGGTGGTCTCGGTCGCGCCGGCGTCGGAGCCGGCGCGCGCCTCGGTGAGGCCGAAGCCGGCGAGCGCACGACCGGTCACGAGGTCGGGCAGCCACTGCTGCCGCTGCTCGTCGGTGCCGTAGCGGAAGATCGGCATGATGCCGAGCCCGACGCCCGCCTCGAGGGTCACGCCGATCGACTGGTCGACCCGGCCGAGCGCCTCGACGGCGAGGCAGAGCTGCACGTAGTCCTTGCCGCGGCCGCCGACCTCCTCGGGGAACGGCAGGCCGAACAGACCGAGGTCGCCCATCTGCTGGATGATCTCGATCGGCAGGCGGCGCTCGGTGTCGTACTGGTACGCGGCGGGCGCGACGACGGTGTCGGCGAACTCCTTGACGGTCTCGTAGAGCTCGCGTTCCTCGGCGCTCAGCAGGGTGTCCATGATGCGTGTCCTCGTCATTCCTCGTGGGGGTGGGCCGCGGCGGCCTGGTGGGCCGGGGTCGCGGGGGTCTGGGGCGGGGCGGATGCCGCTGAGGGCGCCGTGTCGGCTGGTGCGGGCGCCTCGGCGGGCTCGACGTGCGCGGCGGGCTCGACGTGCGCGACGACCTGGTCGCGGCGCACCTGGTCGCCGACTGCGACCGCGAGCCGCACGACGCCCGCGATCGGCGCGCGCACGCGGTGCTCCATCTTCATCGCCTCGACGCTCAGCACGTCCGCGCCGGCCTCGACGGTGTCGCCGTCGGCGACCGCGACGGCCGAGACCGCGCCGGGCATGGGCGCGCGCAGCTCCGGCGCCGCATCCGCTCCCCCGCGCTCGACCGCGGCGAGCGCCGCGGCGAGTCGCTCGGCCCGCCCGACGTGCCGCAGCTCCACCGCGCGCCCGTCCGCGTGCACCCAGATCGTGCCGTCGTCGCCCGCGACCGCGATCGTGCCGTCGCGGTCGGGTGCGCCGGGGACGGCGACCTCGCAGGTCGCGCCGTCGTGGGTGAAGGTCAGCGTGCCGGGGCGGTCGGCGCAGAGGCGCCAGCCGGAGCCGGACGACCACAGGGGCGACGCGAGGCCGCGGGCCGCGTCGGCGGCTCGGGACCCGGCGTCGCGCGCGGCGACGAGGCGGGCTGCGGCCTCGAGCGCGGCCGGCGAGGGCGCGACCGGTTCGGCCTCGGGCATCCGATCGATGAGGCCGGTGTCGAGGCGCCCGGCGCGCACTGCGTCGTCGGCGAGCAGTCGGCGGAGGAACGCGATGTTCGTGTCGACGCCGAGCACGACGGTGTCGGCGAGCGCCCGGTCGAGTCGGTCGAGCGCCTCGGCGCGGTCGGCGCCGTGCGCGACGACCTTCGCGAGCATGGGGTCGTAGTGGGCGGTGACGACGGATGCCTCGTCGATGCCGCTGTCGACCCGCACGCCCGCGCCGCCCGGCGCCCGGTACGCGAGCACGTCGCCCGTCGACGGAAGGAACCCGCGCTCGGGCGACTCGGCGTAGACGCGCGCCTCGATCGCGTGGCCGTCGAACGCGATGGCGTCCTGCGCGAAGGCGAGCGGCTCGCCCGCGGCGATCCGCAGCTGCTGCTCGACCAGGTCGACGCCGGTGACGAGCTCGGTCACGGGGTGCTCGACCTGCAGCCGGGTGTTCATCTCGATGAAGAAGAACTCGTCGGGCGCGGCATCCGAGACCAGGAACTCCACGGTGCCGGCGCCCACGTAGTCGACCGATCGGGCGGCCGCGCAGGCCGCCTCGCCGAGCCGGCGGCGGGTCGCCGCGTCGACGACGGGCGACGGCGCCTCCTCGATCACCTTCTGATGGCGGCGCTGCAGCGAGCACTCGCGCTCGCCCAGGTGGATGACGCCGCCGTGGCGGTCGGCGAGCACCTGCACCTCGATGTGACGCGGCTGCTCGAGAAAGCGCTCGAGCAGCAGGGCGTCGTCGCCGAATGCCGCCCGTGCCACGCGGCGCACGCCGGGCAGCTCGGCGCGCAGCTCGTCGACCGAGCGCACGACCTGCATGCCCTTGCCGCCGCCGCCCGCCGACGGCTTCACGAGCAGCGGGAAGCCGACCTCGGGCGCGGCCGCGATGAGCGCCTCGTCGTCGAGCCCGGGCTCGGCGACGCCCGGCACCACCGGCACCCCCGAGGCTTCGACGTGCCGCTTCGCGCGGATCTTGTCGCCCATCACCTCGAGCGCGCGCTCCCCCGGGCCGACGAACACGATGCCCGCCTCGGCGCACGCGCGCGCGAGGCCCGCATGCTCCGAGAGGAATCCGTAGCCCGGGTGCACCGCCTGGGCACCCGAGGCGAGCGCGGCCTCGACGATGCGCTCGGGCACGAGGTAGCTGTCGGATGCGGCGGCGGGGCCGATGCGCACGGCGTCGTCGGCCGAGCGCACGTGCAGCGCGGAGGCATCCGCATCGCTGTAGACCGCGACCGAGCGGATGCCGAGGCGTCGGAGCGTGCGGATGACGCGCACGGCGATCTCGCCGCGGTTCGCGACGAGCACGGTGTGGAAGGGGGCTGCGGTCATCGGGGTCACATCCGGAACAGGCCGAAGCCGGGCTCGGGCAGCGGCGTGCGACTGCAGACGTCGAGGGCGAGGCCGAGCACGGTGCGGGTGTCGCGGGGGTCGATGACGCCGTCGTCCCAGAGCCGGGCGCTGGCGTAGTACGGGCTGCCCTGCGACTCGTAGCGCTCGCGGACCGGCGCGCGGAAGGCGGCCTCGTCGTCGTCGGACCACTCCTCGCCGCGACCCTCGAGCTGGTCGCGCTTGACGGTCGCGAGCACGGATGCCGCCTGCTCGCCGCCCATCACCGAGATGCGGGCGTTCGGCCACATCCAGAGGAAGCGGGGCGAGTACGCCCGCCCGCACATCGAGTAGTTGCCGGCGCCGAACGACCCGCCGATCACGACCGTGAGCTTCGGCACGCGGGTGGTCGCGACCGCGGTCACCATCTTCGCGCCGTGCTTGGCGATGCCGCCGGCCTCGGCGTCGGTGCCGACCATGAACCCCGAGATGTTCTGCAGGAACATGAGCGGGATGCCGCGCTGGTCGCACAGCTCGATGAAGTGCGCACCCTTCATGGCCGACTCGCTGAACAGCACGCCGTTGTTGGCGACGATGCCGACCGGGTGGCCGTGGATGCGCGCGAAACCGGTGACGAGCGTGTCGCCGTACTCGCGCTTGAACTCGTGGAGGTCGCTGTCGTCGACCAGGCGCGCGATGACCTCGCGCACGTCGTAGGGCTGCTGCACGTCGACGGGCACGGCGGCGGTGAGCTCGGCCTCGTCGAGGGCGGGCGGATGCGTCGGGGCGACGCTCCACGCCGGAGCGGCCGGCGGCGGCACGGTCGCGACGATGTCGCGCACGATCGCGAGGGCGTGCTCGTCGCTCTCGGCGAGGTGGTCGGCGACGCCCGAGGTGCCCGCGTGCAGGTCGCCGCCACCGAGCTCCTCGCCCGTGACGACCTCGCCGATGGCGGCCTTCACGAGCGGCGGGCCGCCGAGGAAGATGGTGCCCTGGTTCCGCACGATCACGGTCTCGTCGCTCATCGCCGGCACGTACGCGCCGCCCGCGGTGCACGAGCCGAGCACGGCGGCGATCTGCGGGATGCCCGCGGCCGACATGCGCGCCTGGTTGTGGAAGATGCGCCCGAAGTGGTCGCGGTCGGGGAAGACCTCGTCCTGCATCGGCAGGAACGCGCCGCCCGAGTCGACCAGGTAGATGCAGGGCAGGCGGTTCTCGAGGGCGATCTCCTGCGCCCGCAGGTGCTTCTTCACGGTCATCGGGAAGTACGTGCCGCCCTTCACCGTCGGGTCGTTGCAGACGACCATCACGTGGCGGCCGTGCACGAGGCCGATGCCGGCGATGACGCCGGCCGCGGGCGTGTCGTCGTCGTAGAGGCCGTCGGCGGCGAGCGGCGCGACCTCGAGGAACGGACTGCCGTCGTCGAGCAGGTGGTCGACGCGGTCGCGCGGGAGGAGCTTGCCGCGGGCGACGTGCCGGTCGCGGGAGGCGTCGGGTCCGCCGCGCGCGGCGCGCTCGAGCCGGGCGCGCAGGTCGTCGGCCAGTTCGGCGTGCGCGCGGGCTCGGGCCTGCGCCTGGTCGGATGCCGCGTCGAGCGTGCTCGTCAGGGTGGCCATGCCCGCCTCTCCGTCGATGGCGTCGCGCGTTCGCGCGCATTTCAGTTAGTGATCACTCACTGGAATTCAGGTTAGCGATCGCTAACTGAAGTGGCAAGTCAGGTGCCCGGTCGGGTGACGGATGCCTCGGGGCGGGCGCGGCACGCGACTCAGCAGCGCCGCGCCTCGAGCGCCGCACCGAGCGCCTCGACGCCGAACCGCCAGGCCTCCTCGACATCGCCGCTCAGTCGGAACGCACCCGCGTGCTGCATCCCGATGAACCCGGTCATCCAGGCGGTGATGGTGCGGGCGGCGGCGAGTTCGTGGTCGGGTCCGGCGAGCCGGCGCCCGAGTGCGAGCACCGCGGCGCTCGCGCTCGCGAGCACTTCCGTGCGAGGTCGGGCGGCATCGGGCAGGGGCCCGAAGAGGAGCCCGAAGGCGACCGGCGCCTCCGCGGCGTACTCGCGCGTCGCGTCGGCCACCGCGCCGAGCGCGCCCCGCGCGTCCGCCGGCGCCCCGGCGAGGGCGCGGTCGACGCGGTCACCGACCTCCAGCGCCGTCGCCTCCAACGCGAGGCGCAGCAGGTCGTCGCGCCCCGCGACCCGCTTGTACAGTGAGGGCGCCCGGACGCCGACGGCCGAGGCGACCGCCTGCATGGTCAGCCCGTCGGCGCCGCGCTGCTCGAGGATGCGCCGAGCCTCCGTGACGACCTGCTCGGTGGACGTGCGTTCCGGTGCGGGCACGGCGCCTCCTTCGCTCGATGGCTATTGACAGTAGCCATCATAGCTAATTACCATAGCCTTCATGCGACTCGCCACGAACCTGCACCGCGTCGGCAACGACATCGTCGCGTCCTACCTCGTCGCCGACGACTCCGGCGTCACGATGATCGACACCGGCCTCGCCGGCCAGTGGGACGACCTCGTCGCCGAGCTCGACGCCATGGGTCGCTCGCTCGACGACGTGCGCGGCGTCGTGCTCACGCACGGCGACTCCGACCACATCGGCATGGCCGAGCGCCTGCGCCGCGACCACGGCGTGCCGATCCACGTGCACGAGGCGGATGCCGCTCGCGCCCGCGGCACCGAGAAGGCGCCGTCGGTCGCCTGGGGGCGCATGCGCCTCGCGCCCGTCGCACGCTTCCTGGGGTACGCCATGACCCACGGCGGCCTGAAGACCGCCTACCCGGCCGAGGTGACGACCGTCGCCGACGGCCAGGTGCTCGACCTGCCCGGCGCACCCCGCGTGATCGGCGTGCCCGGCCACTCCTCCGGCAGCATCGCGGTGCACCTGCCGACCGTCGACGCGGTCTGCGTCGGCGATGCGCTCACCACGCGGCACGTGCTCACGGGTGCGACCGGCCCCGGCCCGGCGCCGTTCACCGACGACCCGGCGATGGCGCTCGACTCCCTCGACGCGATCGCCGCGACCGGCGCGGTGTGGGTGCTGCCGGGCCACGGCGCACCCTGGCGCGGCGACGCGACGGACGCCGTCGCACGCGTGCGCGCTGCGGCCACCGCGGACTGAACCACGGGGCATCCGCTTGTCTCACCCACTCCTCTCGGTTAGCGTGGATTAACCGAGAGGGATCCATGACCGAGACGCTCACCGACCGCGACCGCGCGAAGGCCGACCGCCGCGACGCGCTGCTCGACGCCGCGGCGCACCTGTTCGCCGAGCGCGGCTA
Organism: uncultured Agromyces sp.; assembly: GCA_913053875.1. Classification (GTDB taxonomy): domain Bacteria; phylum Actinomycetota; class Actinomycetes; order Actinomycetales; family Microbacteriaceae; genus Agromyces. The sequence goes on from CAJXGN010000001.1 coordinate 73,562, forward strand.
CGCCGGCGTGACCCTCGAAGACCTGGGCGCCGCAGTCGGCGTGCGCGGCCCCGCCGTCTACCGCCACTTCCCCGGCAAGGCCGCCGTGCTCGCCGCCGTGCTGCGCGACGCGAGCGCGGGCCTGCTCGAGGGCGGACGCGCCACGGTCGCGCGCGCGGCCGACGAGGCATCCGCCCTGCACGACCTGATCAGCTTCCACGTGGACTTCGCGCTCGCCAACGCCGACGTGATCCGCGTGCAGGACCGCGAGCTCGCGAGCCTGCCCGACGCCGACGCCCACGAGGTCAGGCGGCTGCAGCGCGAGTACGTCGAACTGTGGGTGGGCGTGCTCGCCCGCCTGAGGCCCGACCGGGCCGAACCCGAGTTGCGGATCCGGGCCCACGCGGCCTTCGGACTCATCAACTCGACCCCGCACAGCGCCCGAGCACATGGGCGGCGACCGGCGGACGACGTGGTCCGCCGCATCCTGGAGGACATGGCATGGAGCAGCCTCGCGTCGTGAGCCTGCGCGCGATCCGCGCACGCGACCTCGACGAACTCCCGCGACTCGAACCCGACTTCGCCGAGGGGACTGAAGCGGCGCATGCCCGTTGGCGGCGCCTGCTCGCCGAGCCCGGCGTCGACGCACGACTCGTGCGCGCCGACGGCGAACCGGTCGGCACGGTCGTGCGGCAGACCGGGCCCGCGGGCTCGGAGATCACCTGCCGCATCCACCCCGACCAGCAGGGCCGCGGCATCGGCACGCGCGCCGTGCGGCTCTTCCTCGACACCCAGCCGCGCCCTGTGCACGCGCGCACCGCGACCGACGACCACGCCTCGATCGCCGTGCTCGAGCACACCGGCTTCACGCCGGTCGCCGACGACGCGGACGGCATCGTCTTCCGCCTCGACTGACGTCGAGGCCCCGCCGGCGCTAGAGGTCGTCGCCGCGCTGCTCGAGCGCGAGCTCGTGGATGCGCTGCGCGAGCTCGACGTCGCGACCGGTGACGCCGCCGACGTCGTGCGAGCTCAACGTGAAGACGACCCGGCCCCAGCCGAGCTCGACGTCGGGATGGTGCTCCTGCGCATCGGCGACGACCGCGACGGCGTCGAGCAGCCGCACGGCGCTCGCGAAGTCGGGGGTGGTGTACTCGGCCCGCAGCGCGCCCGGGCCGTGCGTGAACGCGGTCTCGGCGAGCGGGCCCTCGGTGTCGGCGGGCGAGAGGATGCGACGATCGCTCATGATCTCACCGTGCCATGCGCGCGACGATTCGTCCATGGCCCGCCCGCCGCACCGAGTCGCATCACATCAATAGCGCTCGGCCGGGACTGCGCAGGATCGCCCCCACGTCGGCCAGGAACCGGGACGCCTGCGCCCCGTCGACCAGCCGGTGGTCGAACGAGAGGCTGAGCGTCATCACGTCGCGCAACGCGACCTCGCCGCGGTGCTCCCACGGCATGCGGCGCACCGCGCCGGTCGCGAGGATCGCCGCCTCGCCCGGGTTCAGGATGGGCGTGCCCGCGTCGATGCCGAACACGCCGATGTTCGTGATCGTCATCGTGCCGCCGGCGAGGTCGGCGGGCGGCGTCTTGCCGTCGCGGGCCGTGGCGGCGAGCTCGCCGATCGCGTCGGCCAGCTCGAGCAGCGACATGCGCTCGGCGTCGCGCACGTTCGGCACGAGCAGCCCGCGCTCGGTCGCGACAGCGATGCCGAGGTTCACGTAGTGGTGCTGCACGATCTCGTGCGCCTCGTCGTCCCACCGCGAGTTCAGCTCGGGCATGCGCGCGAGCGCGATGCACGTCGCCTTCGCGGCCATCGCGAGCATGGTGACCCGGTGCCCCGCGGTCGCCCGGTCGTCGCGCAGCTCGTCGAGCAGCTCGGTCGAAGCGGTGACGTCCACGGTCAGGAACTCGGTCGCGTGCGGCGCGGTGAAGGCGCTGCGCACCATCGCCTCGGCGGTGTGCTTGCGCACCCCGCGCACCGGCGTGCGGGTCACGCGGTCGTCGGCCTGAGCCTCCGGCGCGCTCGGCGCCTCAGAGGCGGGGCGGTCGGCTGCCGCCTGCTCGACGTCGGCCCTCGTGATCAGCCCGCGCTCCCCAGTGCCCGAGAGCGACTCGAGGTCCACGCCGAGGTCGTGCGCGAGCTTGCGCACGGGCGGGGTCGAGCGCGGGCGCTCCGCAGGTCGCGGGCGCTCCAGCATGGTGGTCGCGCCGGCGACGGGCGCCGCGGGAGCCGGCTCGGCGGCTCGCACAGCCGGCGCGCTCGGCACCCTCCGCGCCTTCCGCTTCGGGTGGGACGCGTCCGCGGCGGCCCCGTACCCGACCAGGTTCGGCTCGCGCTTCGCGGGAACCTCGGGTGCGGGTGCCTCGGGTTCCGCCGCGGACGCTGCTTCGACGGCCGGCTCGGACTCGGAGGCCGGCGGCTCAGGAGCATCCGCCCCACCGACCTCGAACGTCATCAGGCTCGCCCCGACCTGCACGACCTCGCCGGGCTCGGCGTGCAGCGCGGTCACGACGCCGGCGACCGGCGAGGGCAGCTCGACGACCGCCTTGGCCGTCTCGACGTCGGCGACGATCTGGTTGAGCGAGACCTCGTCGCCGACCGCCACGCGCCAGTCGATCAGCTCGGACTCGGTCAGGCCCTCGCCGAGGTCGGGCAGGGCGAAGTCGCGTTCGGCGCTCATCCCTCCACCCCCGTCAGCGAGTTGGGTCGGCCGAGCACGCGATCGACCCCGTCGAGGATGCGGTCGAGGTCGGGCAGGTGGTGCTGCTCGAGCTTGGCGGGCGGGTAGGGCACGTCGTGCCCGGTGATGCGCACCGGGGCGGCCTCGAGGAACTCGAAGCAGCGCTCGGTGATGCTCGCCGCGATCTCGGCGCCGACGCCGCCCTGCTGCCCGGCCTCGTGCGTGATGACGAGGCGACCGGTGCGGCGTACCGACTGCTCGATGGTCGGGTAGTCGACCGGCGACAGCGAGCGCAGGTCGATCACCTCGATCGAGACGCCGTCGTCGGCCGCTGCCGCGGCGGCGTCGCGTGCGACCTGCACGAGCGCGCCGTAGGTCACGAGGGTGACGTCGTCGCCGCGCTGCGCGAGGGTCGCCACGCCCATGGGCGGGGCATCGGCGAGATCGGCGTCGACGTCGACCTCCCCCTTCGCGTGGTAGCGGCGCTTGGGCTCGAAGAACAGCACCGGGTCGTCGCTGGCGATCGCCTGGCGCACCATCGTGTACGCGTCCTGCGGGTTCGCGCAGGCGACGACGCGCAGGCCCGACGTGTGCGTGAAGTACGCCTCGGGCGACTCGGAGTGGTGCTCGACCGCGCCGATGCCGCCGCCGAACGGGACACGGATCGTCAGGGGCATCCGCACCCTGCCCTGCGTGCGGGCGTGCAGCTTGGCGACCTGCGCGACGATCTGGTCGAAGCCCGGGTAGATGAACCCGTCGAACTGGATCTCGCAGACCGGACGGAAACCGCGGTACGCGAGGCCGACGGCGGTGCCGATGATGCCCGCCTCCGAGAGCGGAGTGTCGACCACGCGCGTGTCGCCGAAGTCGCGCTGCAGCCCGTCGGTGACGCGGAAGACGCCGCCGAGCGTGCCGATGTCCTCGCCGAGGAGCACGACGTGGTCGTCGTCCTCGAGCGCGCGACGGAGGCCGGCGTTGAGGGCCTGGCCCAGGGTGAGCGTGCTCATGCGCGGCCCCCCTCTCCCCCGGTACCGGGTTCGTCGAACATCGCGAGGTAGCGCGCGTAGTGGTCGCGCTGGCGGTCGACGTGGCTGTTCGGCTCGGCGTACACGTGGTCGAAGATCGACAGCGGCTCGGGGTCGGGCAGGCTCACGCACGCGGCGCGCACGGCCGCCGCGGCCGCGTCGGCCTCACGGGCGATGTCGGATGCCCCGTCGTCGTCGAGCGCGCCGCGGGAGCGCAGCAGCGCCTCGAGCCGGGCGATCGGGTCGCGCCCGCGCCAGTCGTCGAGCTCCTCGTCGGTGCGGTACCGCTTCGGGTCGTCGGCCGTCGTGTGCGGCCCCATGCGGTAGGTGACGGCCTCGATGTACGTCGGGCCGCCGCCGGTGCGGGCGCGCTCGAGCGCGATGCGGGTCGCGGCCATGACCGCGAGCACGTCGTTGCCGTCGACGCGCATCCACGGGATGCCGAACCCGGCGGCACGCTGGGCGAGGTGCTGCGGCGACTGCAGGCCGACCGGCTCGGAGATCGCCCACTGGTTGTTCTGGCAGAAGAACACGACGGGCGCCTTGTAGGTGGCGGCGAACACGAGCGCCTCGCTCGCGTCGCCCTCGCTCGTGGCGCCGTCGCCGAAGTACGCGATCGCGGCCTGGTCGGTGCCGTCGCGCTGGATGCCCATGGCGTAGCCGACGGCGTGCAGCGTCTGCGCTGCGATGATGATCTGCGGGGTCGCCATGCCCAGCTCGTACGGGTCCCACCCGGAGCCCGCGACGCCGCGCCAGACCTTCAGCAGGTCCTCCGGGCGCAGGCCTCGGCACCACGCGACGGCGTGCTCGCGATAGGACGAGAAGACGAAGTCGTCGTCGCGCAGGGCGTGGGCGGATCCGACCTGCGCGGCCTCCTGCCCGGCCAGCGGCGGCCACAGGCCGATCTCGCCCTGGCGCTGCAGCGCGGTGGCCTCGGCGTCCACGCGGTGGATCACGACCATGTCGCGGTACAGCGCGAGCAGTGCGGCGTCGTCGAGGTCGGCGATCCACTGGTCGTACCCGGGAGCGGACACGCGAGCGCCGTCGGGGTCCAGGAGCTGCACGAACTCGGATGCCGCCTGGGCGGGCCGGTCGGTTCGGTGATGCGCGTCGGTGTCGCGCCCGTCGGAAAGGGTCATCGTCGATCCCATCGTCTCGTTCGCCGGGGTCGCCTCGTGAGCAACCCAGCGTGCCCGGCGGCTCTGCCGGGTCCTGCTTCGAGGGTAGGTCGATCAGTCACTCGGCTCAAGCATTGACGGATGCGTTGAGCATGTTGCACGGTTTGAGACGCGAATCGCGTGCTAACGTCCCGCACTATGGGACGTCTCGACGCCGTCGACCGGCAGCTGCTGACGGCACTCGCCGCCGACCCGCGGGCGACGGTCGTCGCGCTCGCCGAACGCCTGGGCATGTCGCGCAACACGGTGCAGGCTCGCATGGCCCGCCTCGAGCGCGAGGGCGCCTTCCTGTCGTTCGACCGAGCGATCGACCCCGAACCGCTCGGCTACCCGCTCGAGGCGTTCATCGCCGTGCACGTGCGGCAGAAGCGGCTGGCCGAGGTGGTCGACGCGATCGCGGAGATCCCCGAGGTGGTGCAGGCGCACGGGCTGAGCGGCCCGGTCGACCTGCAGGTGCGCGTGGTCTGCCGCGACGCGCACGACCTGTTCCGCATCGACGGGCTGATCCTCGCGATCGACGGCGTCGAGCGCACCGAGACCTCCCTCGCGATGGGCGAGCTCATTCCCTTCCGGCTCGGGCCGCTGCTCGACCGGCACGACTGATCGCGAACCACCGGCACAGACGACGGATGCCCGCCCCGGATCGGATCCGGGACGGGCATCGCGTGCGTGGTGCGGAGGATCAGCCCTCTGCGGGCGCGGCGGCGTGCTCGCCTGCCGCGTCGCGGCCGTGCGTCTCCGCCTCGTCCGCGATGACCGGGGCGAGCGAGAGCTTGCCGCGGTCGTCCACCTTGGTGATCTCGACCAGGATCTTCTGGCCGACGCCGAGCACGTCCTCGACGTTCTCGACGCGCTTGCCGCCGGCGAGCTTGCGCACCTCGGAGATGTGCAGCAGGCCGTCCTTGCCGGGCAGCAGCGAGACGAACGCGCCGAAGGCCGCGATCTTCACGACCGTGCCGAGGAACTGCTCGCCGACCTCCGGGTTGGTGGGGTTGGCGATCGCGTTCACCGCGGCACGGGCGGCCTCGGCCGTCGGGCCGTCGGTCGCGCCGATGAACACGGTGCCGTCGTCCTCGATCGAGATGTCGGCACCGGTGTCGTCCTGGATGCCGTTGATCGTCTTGCCCTTCGGGCCGATCAGCTCGCCGATCTTGTCGACCGGGATCTGCACGCTGATGACGCGCGGAGCGGTCGGGGCCATCTCGTCCGGGCCGTCGATGGCGGCGTTCAGCACCGACAGGATCGTGGTGCGCGCCTCCTTCGCCTGGGTCAGCGCGGCGGCCAGCACCGAGGCGGGGATGCCGTCGAGCTTGGTGTCGAGCTGGATGGCGGTGACGAACTCCGAGGTACCGGCGACCTTGAAGTCCATGTCGCCCAGCGCGTCCTCGGCACCGAGGATGTCGGTGAGGGCCGCGTAGCGGGTCTCACCGTCGACGGTGTCGGAGATGAGGCCCATCGCGATGCCCGCGACGGGTGCGCGCAGCGGCACGCCCGCGTTCAGCAGCGACAGCGTGGACGCGCAGACCGAGCCCATCGAGGTCGAGCCGTTCGAGCCGAGCGCCTCGGACACCTGGCGGATCGCGTACGGGAACTCGTCGCGCGTCGGCAGCACCGGCACGAGCGCGCGCTCGGCGAGTGCGCCGTGCCCGATCTCGCGACGCTTCGGCGACCCCACGCGGCCGGTCTCACCGGTCGAGTAGGGCGGGAAGTTGTAGTTGTGCATGTAGCGCTTCTTGGTGACCGGGCTCAGCGAGTCGATCTGCTGCTCGAGCTTCAGCATGTTCAGCGTGGTGACACCCATGATCTGGGTCTCGCCGCGCTGGAAGATGGCCGAGCCGTGCACGCGCGGGATGACCTGCACCTCGGCGTCGAGCGGACGGATGTCGGCCAGGCCGCGGCCGTCGATGCGCACGCCGTCGTTCAGCACGCGCGAGCGCACGACGAGCTTCGTGACCGACTTGTACGCGGCCGACACCTCGCCGTTCGCGGACTCGGGCAGCTCGCCAGCCTCGACCTTGGCGGCGACGGCCTCCTTGACGCGGGTCTTGAGCGCGTCGTCGGCGTCCTGGCGCTCGACCTTGCCGGCGATCTGGTAGACGCCCTTGAGCTCGTCGTACGCGATGCCTGCGACGACGTCGTAGGTCGACTGCTGGTACGGCGGGAACGTCGGGTAGTCGGCGGTCTCCTTCGCGGCGGTCGCAGCGACCTGCTGCTGCGCCTCGACGAGCTGCTTGATGAACGGCTTCGACGCCTCGATGCCCTCGGCGATGACCTGCTCGTTCGGCTTGACCGCGCCGGCCTGGATGAGGTCCCACGCGTTGTCGGTGGCCTCGGCCTCGATCATCATGATCGCGACGTCGCTGCCGCCCGAGGCGTCCGTCACCACACGGCCCGCGACGACCATGCTGAACACGGCCTCCTCGAGCTGGGCGTGCTTCGGGAACGCGACCCACTGGCCGTCGATGAGCGCGACGCGAACGCCGCCGATCGGGCCGGAGAAGGGCAGGCCGCTCAGCTGCGTCGACATGGATGCCGCATTGATGGCGAGCACGTCGTAGAGCTCGTCGGGGTCGATCGCGAGCACCGTCACGACGACCTGGACCTCGTTGCGCAGGCCGTCGACGAACGACGGGCGCAGCGGGCGGTCGATGAGACGGCAGGTGAGGATCGCCTCGGTGGAGGGGCGGCCCTCGCGGCGGAAGAACGAGCCGGGGATGCGGCCCGCGGCGTACATGCGCTCCTCGACGTCGATGGTCAGCGGGAAGAAGTCGAAGTGCTCCTTCGGCTGCTTCGACACGGACGTGGCCGACAGCAGCATGGTCTCGCCGTCGATGTAGGCGACGGCCGAACCCTGCGCCTGCTGGGCGAGTCGTCCGGTCTCGAACCGGACGGTGCGGGTGCCGAAGCGACCGTTGTCGATGACGGTCTCGGCGGCGGTGATCTCAGGACCTTCCAAGAGGTCTCTCTCCTTTGTTTCCCGTCGCACCCCGTATGGGCACGACTCCTACGCAGGAGCAGGGGAACAGGCAGAATCTCAGCGAGTCAGGATGTGAATCGTTTGCGCTGGCCACCAGTAGAACACCTCGGACGCATCCGTTCCGAAGTCCACCACAGGGGACCAGCTTCCTGCCGGGCCTGCCCCAGGGCCGCGCGGAGAATCGAGTGACGCCCCGAACGACCGCGACGAGCCTATCAGAGCCGCCTGCGGGGGGCCGAGGATACACTGGCGACATGGGTTCCGACGACGAGACTCCACAGGGCGCGAGCGACGAGACCAAGCGCAAGTTCCGCGAGGCGCTCGAGCGCAAGAAGCAGCAGGCCGAGGGTCGCGGCGAGGCGCACCTCGACGGCGAGTCGGCCGTGCACGACGCCCACGGCCCCGCGACGCACCAGCGCGAGTTCCGCCGCAAGAGCGGCTGACCCCGACTCCTCCCGGTGCGACGGCCCAGACGGTCCGTCGTACTCCATCCACCGCGCCGCGAGCGATGCAAATTGCGGATGCCGTGTGAACCGCAAATCTCCGAAAGCCCCGATCGAGTGCGCGCTGCAACCCGCGTCGATCAGGGGTTGTGGAGAGCCGCGTCCGTCAATATGTTAACGCCCAATCACACATGTCCAAGGATGGGCGCTGGTGGTGGCGCGCGATCGACGCTGATCGGGCGGACGGGGTCCATCCTCTTCTCGGGAAGCAGGTGGCCTCGTGCCCGAAATGAACAGACGTTCCGTCCTGACCCTCGGAGCCGCGCTCGGCTTCGCGGGCGCAGCAGTCCCAGGCGCGGCCTGGGCGTGGTCCCCCGCCGGATCCGTCGCCGGCACTGGCGCCGGCCTCGACCCGCAGCAGGTCTGGGACCCGGAGATCGACCAGATCATGGCGTCCATCATCGACAACGGCCAGGTCGCCCAGGTGAACGACGCGATGCGCAACTGGGTGCACAACTGGCAGCCGGTGCCCCGCGCCCTGCCGGACGACCTGGAGAACTACTTCACGGAGTCGACGAAGCTGCCCGACTGGGTCGACTGGTGGAAGCTCCGCCGAGCAGGCGACTTCCACCGCCGGATGGACAGCTACCTGTTCTTCATCTACGGGGTCGGCGGCGGCATCATGAGCACTGTCATCCCGCGCGAGGCCAAGTCAGTGTACTGGTCGAAGGGCGGCGCCGACATGCAGGACCGCGCGGCGAAGACGTTCGCCTTCGGCTACGACCTGACCGACAAGGATGCGTTCGAGTGGTCGGGCGAGTTCAAGGTGACCGCGAACAAGACGCGCATCGTGCACGCCGCGGTGCGCCACCTGCTGCCGCAGTCGCCGCACTGGCAGGCGGTCGCCGACGAGCAGGTCCCGATCAGCAACGGCGACATCCTGGTCACGTTCCACAGCACCGGCACGTTCGCGCACAAGATGCTGAAGCAGTGGGGCGTGCCGATGTCGTCCTACGACGAGGCGTCGTTCCTGCACGCGTGGCAGGTCGCGCTGCACTTCCTCGGCGTGCAGGACGAGTACATTCCGGCGACGTGGGACGAGGCGCATGCGCAGGCCGACGCGACGCTCACGCCGATCCTCGGGTGGACGCCGGAGGGCCAGGACCTCGCCGAGGTGCTGCTCGGCCTCACGGCGCAGATCGACCTCGGGGTCACCCGTGGCTTCCTGAACGAGTTCGTGCGCTACATGCTCGGCGACGAGATCGGCGACTGGCTCGGCCTGTTCCGCGACGAGACGTCGAAGAAGATCATCGAGGAGGGCTGGCCGCTGTACATCAAGTTCCGCGAGAGCCTCATCCCGATCATGCCGACGACGTTCATGATGTTCGACAAGTTCGTGAAGGGCCTCGCCATGGCGTTCCTGAACAAGGGCTCGTCGACCCAGACCACCCCGATCGAGGTGCCCGACATCAACCGCCCGTCGTACTAACCCGGGCGCAGAACGATCCCGGCGCCGCACGTGCGGCGCCGGGATCGTTCGCTACTCCCCCGCGAGCCCGCCGAGCAGGTGCCCGACCGGCCGGTCGAGCGCGAACGGGTCGTTCACGAGCCCGCTGCGGTCGGTGCGGCCGACGAGGTCGGCGAACTCGCCGGCCGCGCGCGCGACGCGGTCGGGCAGCGAGCGCACGCCGTCGCCGTCGCCGTCGCCCCAGTCGCTCGTCGCGGCGAACACGCCCGTGGTCACGGGCACCGCGTGCAGGTAGGTGAAGAGCGGACGGATCGCGTAGTCGATCGCGAGCGAGTGGCGCGGGGTGCCGCCGGTCGCGCCGAGCAGCACCGGCAGCCCGGTGAGCGCCTGCGGGTCGATCACGTCGATGAACGACTTGAAGAGGCCCGAGTAGCTCGTGGTGAAGATCGGCGTCACCGCGATGAGCCCGTCGGCGGCAGCGACCGCGTCGAGCGCGGCCTGCAGCTTCGGCGGCGCGAAGCCCATCAGCAGGTGGTTGGTGATGTCGTGTGCGAGGTCGCGCAGCTCGAACACCTGCACCTCGACGTCGGCGCCGCGCTCGCGGAGCATGGACACCGCGTCGGCGGTGAGCCGGTCGGCGAGCTGCCGGGTCGAGCTCGGCGTCGACAGGCCCGCCGCGACGACGACGATGCGCGTGGTCATCGTGCACCTCCCCGGGTGGCCGCGAGCCCGAAGGCCGAGCCGGTCGGCGCCGCGGGCGCGGCGTCCTGGTACGGCGACCCCACGGTGAGGTTGTCACCGCGGTTGGCGTTCGGCACGGCCTGGCGCGGAGCGGCGTCGCCATACGTCGCGCGCACGAGCGACGCGTGCGTCGGGGCATCCGGAACCTCTGCGGGGCGGTTCTTCGCGAACTCGCGGCGCAGCACCGGCACGACCTCCTCGCCGAGCAGGTCGAGCTGCTCGAGCACGGTCTTCAGCGGCAGGCCGGCGTGGTCGATGAGCCACAGCTGGCGCTGGTAGTCGCCGACGTAGTCGCGGTACCCGAGCGTGCGGTCGATGACCTGCTGCGGGCTGCCGACGGTCAGCGGCGTCTGCTGGGTGAACTCCTCGAGGCTCGGGCCGTGGCCGTAGACCGGCGCGTTGTCGAAGTACGGGCGGAACTCGTCGACCGCGTCCTGCGAGTTCTTGCGCATGAACACCTGGCCGCCGAGGCCGACGATCGCCTGCGCGGCGGTGCCGTGCCCGTGGTGCTCGAACCGCTGGCGGTACAGCTGCACCATGCGCTGGGTGTGGTACGCGGGCCAGAAGATGTGGTTCGCGAAGAACCCGTCGCCGTACGAGGCGGCCTGCTCGGCGATCTCGGGCGTGCGGATCGAGCCGTGCCACACGAACGGCGGCACGCCGTCGAGCGGGCGCGGAGTCGAGGTGAAGCCCTGCAGCGGAGTGCGGAACTTGCCCTCCCAGTCGACGACGTCCTCGCGCCAGAGGCGGCGCAGCAGCTCGTACGACTCCATGGCGATGGGCAGGCCCTGGCGGATGTCCTTGCCGAACCACGGGTAGACCGGGCCGGTGTTGCCGCGGCCGAGCATGAGGTCGGCGCGGCCGTCGGACACGTGCTGCAGCATCGCGTAGTCCTCGGCGAGCTTGACCGGGTCGTTCGTGGTGATGAGCGTGGTCGCGGTCGACAGCTGCAGCGTCGAGGTGGCGCCCGCGATCGCCGCGAGCGTGGTGGTGGGCGAGCTCGACCAGAACGGCGGGTTGTGGTGCTCGCCGAGCGCGAAGACGTCGAGGCCCACCTCCTCCGCGTGCTTGGCGATGGTGAGCGTCGCCCGGATCCGCTCGGCCTCGGACGGGGTGTGTCCGGTCGTCGGGTCCTGGGTGATGTCGGAGACGGTGAAGATTCCGAATTGCATGGCGGCCTCCTGGCCCTCGTTCCTCGTGGGATCCATTCTATGCATGTGCATGTAAATGAGTGAACGGATGCCTCGCCGCGGCTATTCCCGTGCTCGCGGCGCCCTACTCGGTGACCAGCACGACCTTGCCCCGCAGGTGGCCCGCCTGCAGGTGCCGGTAGGCCTCGACGACGCGCTCGATCGGGAACACCGTGTCGACTGGGAACGCGAGCTCGCCGTCGGCGATGAGCGCCGCGATGTCGGCCAGGTCGCCGCCCTGGGCGTTCGCGCCGCCGACGCCGGTCGCGCCGATCTCGGCGGCGAACGGGCGGTCGGCGATGGTGTTGATGCGCGCCGGGTCGACGCCGAGGTCGATTCCGGCCTGCAGGGTCGCGCGCCCGTGGTTGTCGAGCACCGCGTCGACACCGCCGGGGGCGATCGAGCGGATGCGCTCGACCATGCCGTCGCCGTACGCGACCGGCACGACGCCGATCGAGCGCAGGAACTCGTGGTTGTCGTCGCTCGCGGTGCCGATCGCGGTCGCGCCGTGGCGGGCGACGAGCTGCGCGGCGAGCACGCCGACGCCGCCGGCAGCGGCACTCACCAGCACCGTCTCCCCCGGCTGCGGGGCGACCTGGCGCACGCTCGCCGCCGCCGTGCGGGCGACGATGTCGAGCGCGCCCGCCTGCTCCCAGGTGAGCGCGTCGGGCTTGGCGACGAGCGCATCCTCCGCGACGAGCGCGAAGTCGGCCTGTGCGTGGAAGCGCGCACCGCCCAGCACCTCGTCGTCGATCGCCCACCGGGTGACGCCGGGCCCCACCACGTCGACGATGCCGGCGAGGTCGTTGCCGTTGCCGACCGGCAGCGCGAGGTCGGCGGCGTACGCCTGCCACGCGGCATCCCGCTCGATGATCTTCCAGTCCACCGGGTTGAGGCCCGCGGCCTCGACCCGCACCCGCACCTGCCCCGGTCCCGGGTCGGGCCGTTCCACCTCGCGCACTGCGAGGCCCTCGACGGATCCACGACGTTCGATCAACACGGCACGGGGCATGCGGTCCTCCTCATCGTCGGGCGGCCAGATGCAGCACCCGCCGCGCGGCATCGGCCAGGGCGACGCCGTAGGCACGGCCGTGGCCGGCCGCGTGCACGGCGAGCGGATGCAACTGGTGCAGCGGCACCCGCTCGCGCCGGCCCGCCCGGGGCGACGCGACCTCATCGTAACCGGCGAGCACGTCGTCCAGCCCGGGACACCCGAACAGGTCGAGCATCGCCAGGTCGGTCTCGCCATGGCCGCCGTGGGCGGCCGGGTCGATCACCACGACGCCGTCGGGCGAGAACAGCACGTTGCCGTTCCAGAGGTCGCCGTGGATGCGCGCGGGCGGCGAATCGTCGTCGAACGCGCCGTCCGCGACCGGGTCGCACGCGCGACGCACGAGGTCCGCCTCCGCCGAGGTGAGGTTGCCCGCATCGACCGCGACGTCGACGAACGGCAGCACTCGCGCCGTCGCGTAGAACCGCCCCCACGAGTCGGAGGTCGTCCGCGGCATCTCGCGGCGGCCGATGTAGAGGGGTCCGCCCCATCCCGCGGGCGGCGCACCGAAGGCGTCCGCGCCCGCGTGGTGCGTCTCGGCGAGCGCGCGTCCGAACGCCCGCGCCGCCGCCGCGTCCGGCCGCACGGTGCGGATGCGCTCCAACACGATCCGCCCCGGGCCGACGTCGATGACGCGGGGCGTCGCCACGCCGCCCGCGTCGGCGAGCCAGGCGAGACCGGCCGCCTCCGCCTGAAAGAAGCCCTCAGGGGCATCCGCCCGTTCCTTGCGCACCACCTGCATGCAGCCAGTCTCCCAAGCGGCCGGGCCTCCCACCCCGCTTGGGGATGGCACGCAGGTACCGTCCAGCCGGCTCACCTATGGTGGAGCGCATGGCTACCGTCGCGCTGACCCTGGACACCTTCGAGAAGACCATCCTCGAGGGCGGCACCGTCTTCGTCGACTTCTGGGCCAGCTGGTGCGGCCCCTGCCTCCAGTTCGGCCCGAACTACGAGGCCGCGTCGGAGGACAACCCCGACCTGACCTTCGCGAAGGTCGACACGGAGGACCAGCAGCAGCTGGCCGCCGCGATGGGCATCACGTCGATCCCGACGATCATGGCATTCAAGGACGGCATCGGCGTCTTCTCGCAGGCCGGTGCGCTCCCCCGCCCCGTGCTCGACGACCTCATCTCGCAGGTGCGCGACCTCGACATGGACCAGGTGCGCGAGCAGCTCGCCCAGCAGGAGTCCGAGCTCACGCCCGCCGAGAGCTGATCAGCCCTCCTCGGCAGCCACCGCCTCGAGCCCGCTGAGGTCGAGCTCGACCCGGTAGGGGCGCTCCGCCCCGACGATCGTCGCGGGCACGCGCACGTATGCGCCGTGCCCGCGCAGCCGATCGAGCACCTCGCGCCACCGGTCGTCCGCCACCTCGGGCAGGAACCCGGCCAGGTGCGGCCGCGTTCCGCCCACGAGCTGTACGCCGATGCGGTAGCGCCACGACATCCAGCGGCTCGCCCGCGGCACGAGCACCGCGCGCTGCTCGCTGCCGCCGTGGATGCGCGCGAGGTCGATCGTCGACTGGTGCCGCTGCGCGTCGAGCACGGGCACGACGCCGCTCACCGCGCGCGGCAGGCCGGGCGCGTCGATCACGCGGATGCCGTCGAGCGAGCGCAGGTCCCCCCAGCGATCGGGATTGCGGCTGGACCGGCTGTCGCGCACGAGCGTCGCGACGAGCCAGGCGGCCGCGGCCGTGACGGCGATGAGCAGCGGCCAGAACGCGAACGGCGCGTTCTCGGGCCGGACGAGGCTGATCGCCACGGCGAGCACGAGCACCACGAGGTACGGCAGCGGCTCCCACTGGCCGAGCGGCTTGCGCTTGGGCGCGCTCATCCGAGCAGCTCCGGGCGCTGGAAGTCGGCGCCGTGCACGTGCTGGTCGAGGAACGCGAAGATCGTCTCGTACCAGATGACGGCGTTCTGGGGCTTCAGGATCCAGTGGTTCTCGTCGGGGAAGGTCAGGTAGCGGTGCACGGTCGTGCCGTCGTCGGCGGCGTGCGCGGCGGCGAGGTCGGACCAGAGGCGCAGCCCCTCACCGATCGGCACGCGGTAGTCCTTGTCGCCGTGGATGACGAGCAGCGGGGTGCGGATGTTCGCGAGATGCCGGTGCGGCGAGTGCTCCGCCAACGCCTCGGGCGTGAAGATGCGGGTCCAGTACGCGGTCATGTCGGTCGTGCCGGCGAACTGGTCGAGCGCCCAGAGGCTCGCGTGCGTGACGATCGCGCGGAACCGATCGGTGTGACCGGCGACCCAGTTCGCCATGTACCCGCCGAACGAGCCGCCCATCGCCGCGGTGCGGGTCTGGTCGATGTCGGCACGCGCCTCGACGGCGTCGGTGATCGAGATGAGGTCGGTGTACGGCTCGTCGCCCCACGCGTTCCAGCCTCGCCCGACGAAGTCGAGTCCGTAGCCGGTCGACAGGCCGGGGTCGGGCAGCAGCACGGCGTAGCCGCGGGCGGCGGCGAGCAGCGGGTTCCAGCGCCAGCTCCACGCGTTGAAGCTCGCGACCGGGCCGCCGTGGATCCAGAGCAGCAGCGGCGCGGGCTCGGACTCCGACGCGCCCTCGGGCAGCACGAGCCAGCCGCGCACGCGGGTGCCGTCGGCGGCCGTGGTCGCGACGTCTTCGATGCGGGCGGATGCCTCGGTGGCCGGCGCCGGGCTCGCGAGCGGCGTCACGGTGCCGTCGGCGCCGATGCGCACGGGGTGGGGCGCGATGATCCAGCTCGAGCGCAGCGCGACGAGGTCGGCGGTGCCCGGCACGACGCGCACGTCGGAGTACGCGAAGTCGTCACGGGTGAGCTGCTCGGGCGCCGAGCCGTCGAGCGGGATTCGGAAGACGGGCGCGCGGCCGTTGGAGTCGGCGGTCGCGATGAGCGCCGCGTCGTCGTCGGCAAACGCGAGCGAGGTGGCCCAGCGGTCCCAGCCGTCGGCGATGCGGCGGGCGCCGCCGCCGTCGAGGTCGCTGACCCAGATCTCCACGTCGGTCGGGCCGGCGGGCGAGGCCTTCGCCTGGCGCACGTGCACGAGCGTCCTGCCGTCGTGGCTGATCACCGGGCCGGCCGCGTCGATGTCGGGCAGGTCGACGAGCGTGCGGCGCTCGCCGGTCGCGGCGTCGATCGCGACGAGGACGCGGCGGCCCTCCTGCGGGCCGGGCACGCGCAGCGACGCGATCACGGTCGCCCCGTCGGGGGTCACGGCGGTGTCCGCCGAGTCGGCCTCACGACCGGGGCGCGGCGTCAGGTCGAACGGTCGCGGGAGGCCTGCCGGATACGGGGTCGTCGCGTCGTCGTCGGACTCGTCGCCCGGGGCATCCGTCGTCGGCAGCTCGTCGGCGAGGTCACCGAGGTCGAGCGCGAGCAGGTGCGGCACGGCGGGCCCGAGGTCGTGGTCCCAGAACCGCACCGGGTACGACTCGTGCAGGATCGCGGCGACCTTGGTCTGCTTCCGGCGACCGCGGAGGGCGGCTTCGGCCTCGAGATCTGCGGGCGTCGGCAGCAGTTCGGCGTTGACGATGACGCGATCGGATGCCTCGGAGACGGCCGTGACACCCGCGACCCCACCCGCGAGGCGGGTGATCGGCCGCGCGTCGCCGCCCGCGGCGGGCAGCAACCAGAGCTGCGCGGCCTCGTCCTCGCCGTCGGCCTCCGCGTCGGGGCGGGCCGAGACGAACAGCAGGTCGCCGGCGCCGGTGAACTTCGCGCCCGCCTCGCCCTTCGCCGAGCGGGTCAGGCGGATCGGGGCGCCGGAACCGTCGGCGGGCACGCTCCAGAGGGCCTTCTCGTACGAGGTGCCGTCCTTCGACAGTGTCGCGACGGTGAGCACCGCGCGGGCGCCGTCGGGCGAGAGGGCGAGTGCCTCGACTCTCGGGATGCGGATGTAGTCGTCGAGCGAGTCGAAGGGCATGAGGTCAACGTTAGCTGCGGATTCGGTCGAGTCGTGACGCGACCTCGTCGAGCACGCGCTCGTCGCCCGTGTGGATGCCGGACGTGCGCGGCCAGTGCGTGATCACGTCGGTGAACCCGCGTTCGCGGGCGAGGCCGACGGCCTCCTCGAACGCGTCGACGCTGCGCATGGCGTACGACTCGTCGCGGTCGAGGCTGAGGTGGCGCTCGATGCTGCGCGGGTCGCGTCCGGCGGCCTCGCAGGCGTCGTCGAGTCGCGACGAGAGGTCGCCGACGGCGCGCCACCACTCCGCGTCGCCCGCGCCGACGTACGGCCCGGTCGTGACCCAGCCCTGCCCGTACGTCACGGCGATGCGCAGGGCGCGCGGTCCGTTCGCGGCCACGATGAACGGCATGCGCGGCGACTGGGCGGGCCGACCGACCATGCGGGCGTCTCGCGCGGTGTACCAGTCGCCGTCGTGGGAGATGCCGCTCGAGGCATCCGCTCGCCCCTCGCCCTGCTCCCCCTCGAACCGCAGCAGCTCGTCGAGCGTCGCCGTGAAGTCGGCGAACCGGTCGACGCGCTCGCGCGGGGTGAGCTCGGGCTGGCCCATCACGTGCGCGTCGAAGCCCGTGCCGCCCGAGCCGAGGCCGAGCAGCACGCGGCCGCCCGAGATCTGGTCGAGCGTCGCGACGTCCTTCGCGAACGGCACGGGGTGGCGGTAGTTCGGGCTCGCGACGAACGTGCCGAGGCGGATGCGCTCGGTCACCATCGCGGCGGCCGTCAGGGTCGGGATCGTCGCGTGCCAGCGCTCGCCGGCGAGCGAACGCCAGGAGAGGTGGTCGTAGGTCCAGGCGTGGTCGAAGCCGCGCTCCTCGGCGCCGCGCCAGTAGCGGGCCGCCTCCGGCCAGTCGAACTGCGGGAGGATGACGATGCCGACGCGCATGTGCCCGAGTCTAGGTGTCGCCTCGGACGTCGTCGCGGGGCGGCTCGGCCGTCGCGTCGCTCGGCAGCGGCACCGGCTCCGCGCCCGGCACCTCGTCGAGCCCGCTGCGGTCGTCGCGCTCCTGGCGCACGAGCACGATGCCCGCGAGGATGAGCACGCCGCCGAGCATCTGCAGGGGCGTGATGACCTCGCCGAGCACCATCCAGGCGACGATCGCGGCAAAGATCACCTCGGAGAGCCCGAGGAACGACGCCAGGCGCGTGCCGAGCATGCGGATCGCGGTGATGCCGGCCGCATACGCGAACGCCGTCGAGACGAGGCCGACGACGAGCACGGGCACGTACCAGGGCGCGGTGCCGCCGAGGAACTCGACGTCATCGACGAAGGCGAATTCGAACGGGAGGATGCCGGTGAGGCCGACGAGCCCGAGCACGACCGCGCCGACCCCGAAGCCGGATGCCGCGAGGGCGAGCGGCGGCAGCGAGGCATCCGCTCGATCACCGAGCACGTAGTAGACGCACATGCCGACCATCGCGAGGCCCGCGAGCAGGAGCCCGACGGGGTCGAGTTCGCCGCCGCCGGGGCCGATGACGAGCACGAGGCCCGCGATCGCGACGACGGAGCCGGCCATGACGACGCGCTGCGGGGCGCGGCGCAGGCGGATCCACGCGAGCAGCACGAGCGCGACCGGCGCGAGGTACTCGATGAGCAGGCCGAGGCTCACCGGGATGCGCTCGATGGCCGCGTAGAACGCGACCTGGGTGAGCACGACGCCGAGGATCGCGAAGGCGAGCACGGTGCGCCATGCTGCGAGGAGGGGGCGGATGCTCCACTGCATCGCCGCGAGCCCGGGGATCGCGAGCGCGACGGCCGCGACGACGATGCGCGCGAAGACCGCGGCGCCCGGAGACCAGCCGGCCTCGAGCAGCGGCTTGACGACGGCGCCGCCCGCGCCGAACGCGAGGCCGGCGGCGAGGCCGACGACGATGCCGGCGAGTCCGCGTGATGCGCGCACGGTGCTCCTTACTGGTGTGGGTCGGTTTCGTGGATCCGGGGAGACGACGACGGCCCCCGCCGAAGGGCGGAGGCCGTCGTGAAGAAGTTCGCGGTGTCGTCGACGACTAGCGGCGCAGCCCGAGACGCCCGATGAGCGCACGGTAGCGGTCGATGTCGACGTCGGCGAGGTAGCCGAGCAGACGACGACGCTGACCGACCAGGAGGAGCAGGCCACGACGCGAGTGGTGGTCGTGCTTGTGCTCCTTGAGGTGCTCGGTGAGGTCCTTGATGCGGGTGCTGAGAATCGCGATCTGGACCTCGGGGGATCCAGTGTCACCGGGGTGGGTCGCGTACTCGTCGATGATCGCCTTCTTGGTCTCTGCATCCAGTGCCATAGAGGGATCCCCTTCCTACTCGTTGCGCGGTGCTCCGGGCCGGATGCCCGGGCGCTCTGTATCCGCGGCCGTCGTGACGGCAACCTGAAGAGTCTACCAGAGGCGGGGTACGGCGGTGAACGCGCGGGGCGGGCGGCTCGAGGCGGCTCGAGGCGGTGTCAGAGTTCGGCGACGCGGATGAGGACCTTCCCGACGGCGGCGTGCTCGACGGCATCGTGGGCGGCAGCGGTCTGTGCGAGCGGGTACTCGTGCAGCGGCAGGCCCGCGTCCGCGCCGACGGGCAGCGCGCCGTCACGGACGGCGGCGGCGACATCCTCGGCGGCGGCATCCAACGCGGCCTGGCCGACCGTGTAGAGCAGGAGCCCCTGGACGCGGACGTTCTTCGCGAAGCTCGGGCGGATCGGCATCGTGAAGCCCGAGCCGCCGTCGTCGGCGTAGTACGCGACCGAGGCGTGGTTGGCGGCGATCTCGGCGTCCAGTTCGGCATTCACCGCGAGGGAGACCTCGACGATCTGGTCGACCCCGTCGGGGACGATCTCGCGGATGCGCGATGCGACGTCATCCGTCGTGTACTCGATCGTGTGGTCGGCACCGGCGACGGTCGCGAGCGCTGCCTTCTCGGGCGAGCTGACCGTCGCGATGACGAGTGCTCCCGCCCAGTGCGCGAGCTGGATGGCGGCGTGCCCCACGGCACCGGCGCCGCCCGCGACGAGCACCACGCGGCCCGCGAGCGCGCCCGGCGCGAGTCGTGCGGGGCCGAACTCGTGCACCGTCAGCGCCCGGTGCGCCGTCATCGCGGGAACGCCGAGGCTCGCGCCGAGCGCGAAGCTCGCGTCGTCGGGCAGGGGCACGACGCGTGCCGCGGGAACGACGGTGTACTCCTGGGCCGTGCCGGTCGGGCGTCCGTGCGCCGCCAGGTGGATCCACACGCGGTCCCCGACCGCGAGCCCGGCGACGTCAGCGCCGACGGCATCCACCACGCCCGCGCCGTCCTGGTTCGGCACGATCTCGCCGGGCACGGTCGGGTTGCTCGCGCGCGCCTTCCAGTCCGTGGGGTTGACGCCCGAGACCGCGATGCGCACGCGCACCTCCCCCGCGGCGGGAACCGGCAGTGGCCGGTCGACGAGCGAGAGCACCGAGGAGTCACCGGGATGCGAGTAGACGATCGCCTGCATGTTCACGTCGAACGCGGCGGGCACGGTCGGCATTCCGGTTGGGGGTTCCCCCCTTGCCGACCCTCGAGCGGATGCGGCGGATGCCGACGCGCCACGCACGCACCGGGACCATCCTGTGGAGTACCGGATTCACCCGCACGAACCCTTGATCGGCCTGTGTATCTCGGATAGAATCGAACATACGTTCGAACCTCGCCTTCGACCTGGGAGCACTGGCCCGTGGAGCTCGCCGCGATCACCGACCCACGCACGGCACTCGATGCCGAGCTGGCGGCGATCGCCGAACTCGACCGGTCGATCCGGGCCGCACAGGCCGAGCAGCTGCGGCGCGTGGTTCGGGCTCGTGAGCTCGCCGCGGAGGTAGCGGGGGTCGACGAGCTGAGCACGTTCACGCAGCGGGAGTTCGCCACGCGTGCGTTCATCGCCGAGCTCGCAACGTCGCTGACGGTGCACGAGCGCACCGCGGGGCGCATGGTCGGCGAGGCCGAGCAGCTCACCGGCCGGTTCGCGTCGACCCTGGAGACCCTCTCCGACGGGTCGATGTGCCTCGGGCGGGTGCGCACCCTGCTCGAGTTCGCGAGCCAGCTACCCGCCGACGCGCAGCCCGCGTTCGAGCGCGAGGCCCTCGAACGCGGTGCCGGCGACACCCCGTCCGCGTTCCGTCGTCGCGCGCGGCGGCTGCGCGAGCGGATGCATCCGGTCGAGCCGGTCGAGCGCCACGAGGTCGCACGCGCCGAGCGCAGCGTCGGGCTCGACCCCGCCCCGGACGGCATGGCCTGGCTGAGCCTCCACCTCGAGGCCGAGCGAGGGGTCGCGATCATGTCGCGGCTCAACGCCTTCGCCGAGGTTTCCGGGTCCGACGACGAGGGCGGCGACCCGCGCACCCCCATGCAGCGCCGCACCGACGCCGCAGCCGATCTGCTGCTCGGCGGCTGGCTGCACGACGCACCCGCCGGGTCCCCGCTCGCGCCCCCGACCTCGCCGCTCGGTGCCGTCGCACCGAAGGTGTACGTGACCGTCCCGGTCATGACCCTGCTCGGCGCAAGCGACGAGTCCGCCGAACTCGACGGCTACGGCCCGATCGACGCACACACCGCACGCCGCCTCGCCGCGCACGCCCCGTCGTTCCAGCGCATCCTCACCCACCCCGAGACCGGTGCCTACCTCTCCTACGGTCGCACCACCTACCGGGTACCGGCCGACCTCGCCGGCTACCTCCGCGTGCGCGACGGCGGCTGCCGCTTCCCCGGCTGCTCCCGCCGCGCCGAACGCTGCGACCTCGACCACACCGCCGACTGGGCCCACGGCGGCGAGACCCGCCACGACAACATCGCCCACCTCTGCCGCAAGCATCACCGCCTCAAGCACCAGACCACCTGGCGCGTCACACAGGACGCCGGCGGGCGACTCCGCTGGGTCTCCCCCGCAGGCCGCGAACACCTCACCAGCGCCGACTCGCCCTTCCGCGAGAAACCGCCGCCCGAGGCATCCGCCCCGCCCATCGCTCCGGGCACCCCAGCCACCGACATCGACGACGGCCCCGAACCGCCCTGGGCCGCCGGCCGCTCGATCGACCCCGCGGCGTAGACGCATCGATCGACCCGCCATCGCTAGCATCGACCTCGTGAACGAGCCCGACGTCCGCCCGCTGATCGAGCCCGTGAGCGCCGAAGCCATGCAGGAGGCGCACGCGTACGCTCCCGCGCCGACGCTCTCGGAGTCGCTCAGGGGTCCGCAGGCGAGGCGCATCGTTCCGTTCGCGATTCTCGGGCTCGTCGGCGTGCTCGTGCTCGGCTGGCTCGTCTCGGAACTCGTCGAGGCGGCGCTCGGCCAGCGGGCCCAGGGCGTGGTCGTGTTCCTGATGCTCGCGGCGGTCATCACCGTCGCCTGGCTCTCCTGGCTGCAACTGCAGCACGGTCACCGGGAGCGATACGCGCGGCTCGCATCGTTCGCGAGCGCGAACGGGTTCGACTACGAGCCGAAGCGAACGGGCACCCGGCACGAGGGCGTCGTGTTCCACGTCGGCTCGTCGAGACGCGACGAGGACGTGTTCCGATTCGTGCCCGACGAGCCCGGGCAGCGGGAGGTCGAGGTCGGCACTCGCGTCTACGAGGTGAAGTCGTCGTCTCGCCGCCGCGACACCACCGTGCACCGCTGGGGCTACCTCGCCGTGCGGCTCGACCGCCGACTCCCGCACCTCCTGCTCGACGCGACCCGCAACGACGGCGCGTTCGGCGTCTCGAACCTGCCGATCGGGTTCGCGAAGGACCAGCGACTGTCGCTCGAGGGCGACTTCGATCGGCACTTCGCGCTCTACTGCCCGCGCGAGTACGAGACCGACGCGCTCTACCTCTTCACGCCCGACGTGATGGCGCTGCTCATCGACGAGACGTCCGCGTACGACGTCGAAGTCGTCGACGACTGGCTGTACGTCTACTCGGTGACGCCGTTCGACCCGAACGACCCGGAGACCTGGCGCCGGCTGCACCGCATCCGGTCGGTGGTCGGCGAACGCCTCGCGGGGCGGTCGAGCCGATACGCGGACGACCGGGTGGTCGCGCCGGCCCAGACCCAGGTGACGGATGCTGCTGCGCCGATGCCGGAGGCATCCGCCATCACCTCGCGACTCGACCACAACCGGGTCGCACCCCGCGGCGCCCGCCTGCGCCGGCGACGCACGCTGACCACCTCGACGGTCGGCCTCGCCGCCGGCGCCGTGGGGCTCTTCTGGCTGTTCGAGTGGTTCGAACGGCTCTGGAGCTGACCGCCCGGCGTCACACCGTGAGGGGCACCGCCCGGTGCTCGCGCGACCATGCCTGGGTCGCGGCCTGCACCGCATCCCACGGCGAACCGAGCGGCGGCGTGTACGACAGGTCGAGCTCGCTCACCTGCTCGACCGAGAGGCCCGCGTACAGGGCCGTGGCGAACGTGTCGACGCGCTTGGCCGTTTCGGTACCGAGGCGCCCCACGAGCTGCGCACCGAGCAGGCGGCCGGTCTCGCGGTCGCCCGTGATGCGGAAGCTGATCGGCTGCGCACCCGGGTAGTAGCGCTTGTGGTCGTCGGCGGCCGACTGCACCGTGCCCGGCGCGAAACCCGCGGCGAGCGCCTCGTGCTCGCGCAGTCCCGTGCGTGCAGCGACCGTGTCGAACACCTTCACGACCTGCGTGCCGACCGACCCGGCGAACCGGGCGCTGCCGCCGAGCGCGTTCTCGCCCGCGACACGACCCTGCTTGTGCGCCGTCGTGCCGAGCGGCAGGTACGTGGTGCCGAGCAGCCGGTGGTGCGTGACGACCCCGTCGCCGGCGGCGAATACGTGCGGGAGCCCCGTGCGCATCTGCTCGTCGACGACGACCGCGCGCCCCGCACCGAGGGAGGCGCCCGCCTGCTCGAGCAGCGCCGTGTTGGGTCGCACGCCCACGACGGCCAGCACGAGGTCGGCGGTGTGCGTCACCTCGCGACCCTCGTGCAGCGCATGCACGACGAGGCCGCGGTCGGTCCGCTCGACGCCGCGCACGGTGGTTCCGGTGTGCACCTCCACGCCGTGCGCGACGAGCTCGCCGTGCACGACCGCCGACAGCTCGGGGTCGAGCGTCGACAGCACCTCGGGGCCGCGCTGCAATTGCGTGACGTGCATGCCGCGGCCCGCGAACCCCTCGGCCATCTCGAGGCCGACGTAGCCGGCGCCGATGATGATCGCCGAACGCGGGTCACGGGTCGTCAGGTGCTCGTCGAGCGCGAACGTGTCGCCCATCGAGTGGATGACGTGCACGCCGTCCTCCGGGCCGAGCTGGTCGAGCCCGGCGATGCCGGCGAACGCCGGCAGCGCGCCGGTGCCGACCACCAGCTCGTCGTAGGCGATCGTCGACGCTTCGCCGGCGGCATCGCGCACCGTCAGGCGCTGCCCGGACACGTCGATCGCGGTCGCCCGCGTGTCGAGGCGGAGCTGCATGCCCGTGGCCTCGAGGTCGGCGTGCGTGCGATGCGCAAGGCTCTGCCACGGGCTCACGTCTCCCGAGAAGTAGTACGGGATGCCGCAGATCGAGTAGTTCGGGTAGGCGTCGGCGACGACGACGGTCACGTCGGCGGTCGGGTCGAGTTCGCGTGCGCGCAGCGCGGCGGAGATGCCCGCATCGCTGCCGCCGATGGCGACGAGGTGCATGGGGGTCCTTCGGATTCGAGGGTGACGATGGATGGATGGATGGGTGCAGTCAGCCCGTGACGCTCGCGAGCTCCTCCTCGGCGAGCTCGGTCTGCTCGTCGGTGAGCGGCACGATCGAGGCGCGCTCGGCGATCTCGTCGGCGTGGTCGACGAAGAAGTCGACGAACGCCGCGACCTGCGACTGCTCGGCGTAGGACGCGTTGTTGACGTAGATGAACAGCGGCCGACCGAGCGGCGCGTACGAGCCGTCCTGCACCGTCTCGACGGACGGCGCCACGCAGCCGTCGCCGGAGTCGACCTCGAGGGCGCGGACCCGATCGGGATTCTCCTCGACGTAGCTCAGGCCGAAGTAGCCCAGGCCACCGGCCTCGGCGGTGACGCCGGAGAGGATCACCTCGTCGTCCTCCGAGGCCTCGTAGTCCCCGCGCGTCGCGCCCTCCTCGCCGTTGATCGCCTCGGTGAAGTAATCGAACGTGCCCGAGTCGCCGCCGGGGCCGTGCAGCACGAGCGGTTCGTCGGGGAACGAGGGGTCGACCTGGTTCCAGCTCGTGACCTCGCCCTCGGCCTCGGGCGCCCAGATCGTCCGGAGCTGCTCGACCGTGAGGCACTGGACCCAGTCGTTCACGGGGTTCACGACGACCGACAGGCCGTCGTTCGCGATCACGATCTCGGTGTACTCGACGCCGGCCTCGGCGCACGCGTCGATCTCGTCGTCCGAGATCGGGCGCGAGGCGTTCGAGAGGTCGGTCTCACCCCGGCAGAACGAGCGGAACCCGCCGCCGGTGCCGGTGATCGAGACGGTCACGACGACTTCCGGCTCGACCGCGTCGAACTCGATCGCCGCGGCCTTGGTGAGCGGGCCGACCGTCGACGAGCCGTCGGTGACGACCGTGCCGCTCAGGTCATCGGCGCTGCCCGACTGCTGCCCGGCGCATCCGCTCAGCACGAATGCCGCCACGAGCGCCATCGCCGCGCCGGCGATCCCCCCTGTGGTGCGCATGGCGAACGCTCAGTTCCGGCCGACGGGCAGCAGCTCGGCGAGCAGGCCCTCGATGCGGCGGCGGATCTCGTCGCGGATCGGACGGACCGCGTCGATGCCCTGGCCGGCCGGGTCGTCGAGCTCCCAGTCCTCGTAGCGCTTGCCCGGGAAGACGGGGCACGCGTCGCCGCAGCCCATCGTGATGACGACGTCGGACTCGAGCACCGCCTCGGTGGTGAGCACCTTGGGCGAGTTGCCGGCGATGTCGATGCCCTCCTCGGCCATGGCCTCGACGGCGACGGGGTTGATCGCATCCTTCGGCGCCGAGCCCGCGGAGAGCACCTCGACGCGGTCGCCACCGAGGGCGCGCAGGTAGCCTGCGGCCATCTGGGAGCGGCCCGCGTTGTGCACGCAGACGAACAGGACGGTGGGCGTGTCGGCCATGGTGGTCTCACTTTCTCGTGTCACGAGAAAGCATAGATGGTGATCTATGAAATGTGAAGTTCGTCCAACAGGCCCCGCACCCGCGACTCGATGTCGTCGCGGATCGGGCGCACCGCCTCGAGGGGCCGCCCGGCCGGGTCGTCGAGCTCCCAGTCGAGGTAGCGGCGACCGGGGAAGACCGGGCACGCGTCGCCGCAGCCCATCGTGATCACCACGTCGGCCGCCTTCACCGCCTCGTCGGTCAGCGGCTTCGGGAACTCACCGCCGAGCGGCACGCCGATCTCGTCGAGCGCCGCGACCACCGTGCTGCGCACCTCGCCCGCCGGCTCGGAGCCGGCGGTGCGCACGACCACGCGGTCACCCGCGAGCTGGTGCAGGATCGCCGCGGCCATCTGCGACCGGCCGGCGTTCTCGACGCACACGAACAGCACCTCGGGCGTCGCCGCGCCGGTGCCACGCTCACGGCCGAGCGCCTCGAGCCGGGAGGCGCTGAACGCCGCGGTGCGGGACGCGAGACGCGAACCCGGCCCGGTCGAGGCGAGCAGGCGGTAGCTGTCGTCGACGTAGTGGGCGACGGTCTCCTTGCTGAACACGCCGCGGAAGCGCAGGGCGAGGTCACCCGAGATGCGCGCGAGGTCGGGCGGCACCGCGGGCGCGACGGGGCGACCGAGGACGGCCTCGACGCGTTCGCTGCTCGCCGGGTCGATGGAGTACCAGGCACGCCGCCCGTCGGGCTCGCGCCGCACGACGCCCTCCTCGAGGAGCGCGCGCATGTGGTGGCTCACCGTCGGCTGCGACACCCCGAGCTCGTCGGCCAGGCGCCCGACGAGTTCGCGGCCGCCGTCGGCGTCGCGGATGAGCCCGAGGATGCGCACGCGGGTGGGGTCGGCGAGCACCGTCAGGGACCGTTCGGCCCCGGTGGCATCCGCCGCGTCATTCATAGGCGGGAGTCTATACAGTTCGGGCCCACGGCGGGCCATGACACGAATTCGCAGCGATCGCGCGGAAATCGAGCCGAAACGGTTCAATTGGAGGATGATCGAGGTATGGACGTCAGGCTGAAACGGGTCTACGACGATCCCGAACCAGATGACGGGGTGCGCATCCTCGTCGACCGACTGTGGCCGCGCGGCATGACCCAGGAACGGGCCGTGGTCGATTCGTGGACGAAGGACGTCGCCCCCTCACCCGCGCTGCGGGCCGAGTGGCATGCGCACCTCGAGCGCTGGGACGAGTTCGCCGAGCAGTACCGAGCGGAACTCGCGACGAACGCGGCCGCCGAGTACCTCCGCAACTACGTGCGGACGCACCCGCACGTGACGCTGCTCTACGGCGCGAAGGATCGCGAGCACAACCACGCGGTCGTGCTGGCCGAGTACCTCACCGCCGCCTGAACCGCGGCCGCGCCCCGCCCTCGGTACGGCTACGGCGCGAGCAGGAAGATCGGCGGCACGCCGAGGTGCGCGTACACGATCACGAGGAACACCACGAGGTCGAACAGCAGGTGCACCGTGATCACGTACGTGAGCGACTTGGTGAGCCGGAACGTCCAGCCCTGGAGCAGCGCGAACGGGATCGTCAACAGGGGGCCCCACGACTGGTAGCCCAGCTCCCACAGGAACGACACGAACACGATCGCCTGCAGGCAGTTCGCCAGCCAGTCGGGGAAGTGCCGGCGCAGCAGCGCGAAGCACGTGACGATGAAGAACAGCTCGTCCCAGATGCCGACCGCGTTCACGCCGACGAACAGGCGTGCGATCTCGTCGGGCTCGGTCACGGTCGGCCAGTTCGTGTAGACGCCCGAGGTGATGAAGTAGAACGGCAGGATCAGCCAGCCGAGCAGCACCACGAGGCCGAGGTACGACCACTGCACGGGGGTCCAGCGGTGCCCCGTGCGCCATGGGAAGCGGATGACGCGATCGCCGAACACGTATCGCGAGATCACGTACGGCACCGCGACCGCGAGGGCCAGCACCGTGCCCATGAGCGCCATGTTCGCGTAGCTGATGTCGGCCTCGAGCGAGATGGTGGAGATGATCACCTGGCCGAGCGCGATCAGCCCGAGGTCGCGCAGCAGCGCGTGCTCGCCGGTCGCGCGCTCGACGATCCAGGCGACGAGGAGCCCAACCGCGAGCATCGCGTAGCCGGGCCACTTGAGCTGCACGCCGAACAGCAGCACGGCCGCGCCGCAGACGATGAGGGCGGGCAGGAGCGCCCACGTGCGGGCGGTGCGCGTGTCGGTCGTGGCGGGCGTGGCGACGGTCACCGTCTCAGGATCGCATACCGGATGCGGACTCGCGCCGACGGTCGGCGCGTTCGTGGACGAGTCGTCGGCGGCGCGTGCGAGCATCGAGCCATGACGACACGGATGCCTCGAGCCGATGCCCGCACCCGAACCGCAGCGCACCGCTCCTGGATCGTCCCGCCGTACCTCCTGGCCCGCATCGCCGTGCAGCCCGAGCTCGGGCACGCGGCGATCGCCGCGCGACGCACGCTCGACCGCGACGCCCCGTTCCGCGAGTTCCGCTGCACCGACGAGCATCCGCCGAGCCCGCCGACCGTGCGGACGGAGACTGCGCCCGCCGACCGGCGACCCGGTCACCCGTACCGCCGCATCTCCGACGCGGGGCGCACCGAGGTGCTGCCCGGGCGCCTCGTGCGCAGCGAGGGCGAGCCGGACACCGGCGACGAGGCGGTCACCGAGGCCTACGACGGCCTCGGTGACATGTTCGGGTTCCTGTTCGAGGCCTACGGGCGCGACTCGATCGACGGGGCGGGCATGCCCCTCGACGCCACCGTGCACTACGGCCGCGACTACGACAACGCCTTCTGGGACGGCGAGCGCATGGTGTTCGGCGACGGCGACGGCGAGATCTTCGTCGGCTTCACCAACTCGCTCTCCGTGATCGGCCACGAGCTCGCGCACGGCGTGACCGAGCGCACCGCGAACCTGCGCTATCAGGGGCAGTCGGGCGCGCTGAACGAGCACGTCTCCGACGTGTTCGGTGCGCTGCTCGAGCAGTACGTGCGTCGCCAGGAGGCGCGCGACGCGAGCTGGCTCATCGGCGAGGGCCTGTTCACCGACCAGGTCGAGGGCGACGCGATCCGCTCGATGATCGCCCCGGGCACGGCCTACGACGACGACGTCCTCGGGCGCGATCCGCAGCCCGCGCACCTGCGCGACTACATCGTGACGACCGACGACAACGGCGGCGTGCACCTCAACTCGGGCATCCCGAACCGGGCGTTCGTGGTCGCCGCGCTGCGCCTCGGCGGGCCGGCCTGGGAACGCGCGGGCCGGGTCTGGTACGACACCCTCACGAGTGATCGCATCGGCCGCGACACCGACTTCGCCGGGTTCGCCGCGGCCACGCTCGACGCCGCCCGCGCCCGCTTCGGCGACACCTCGGCGGAGGCGCTCGCCGTCGCCGAGGGGTGGGCCGAGGTCGGCGTGCTCGCCGGCTGACGACCGGGCGGACTCAGGCGCCCCGCAGGTCGCCGCGCACGATCGAGTCGCCCGAGTGCGCGGGGTCGCCGTCGTCGGGCTCGGCGGAGACGTCGACCAGCGGGTACTCCCCCAGGTCGAGCCCGGCCGGCACCGTGAAGCGACCGGTCGCACCGTCGAGCAGCCCGATGCTCACGAGGCCCGACGCGTCGCCGCGGATGAGCCACACCTCGAGCAGGTCGTCCGGGTCGTCGACGCCGGCGAGGTCGACCACGACCTCGCGCGTGCCGTCGGGCAGCTCCTCGACCACCGCGACGCCACTCGCGCCCGGCCAGTCGGGGAAGCCCGCGAGCTCCGCCTCGGCCAGCACGGTCGGGTCGGGCTCGCGGGAGTTCCACCAGATGCCGGCGCCGACGCCGACCACCAGCCCGAGCACGGCGGCCGCGGCCAGCAGCGGCGCCCAGAAGCGGGAGCCGCGGGCGCGGCGGCGCTCGGCCAGGTCGACGGGGGCGGGCGGCGCGGTCGCAGCGGACGCCTCGGTCGCGGCAGGCGTCGCGGGCTCGGCGGGCGCGGCAGGCGCCGCCGGCGCAGCCGGAACATCGTCGGCCCCGGAGGCATCCGCCGGTGTCGCACTCAGCTCGTCGGCCAGGCCGAGCTCGGCGTGGATGCCGGCCCAGACCGACGCGGGCGGGGCCTGGAGCGGTGCGCCCACCGTCTCGCGGGCGAGGTCGGATGCCGCGCGGAGCGCATCGAGCTCCCCCGTGCAGCGGAGGCACCCGTCGAGGTGGTCGCGCTCCTCGCGCGTCGGCTCGCGGTCGCCCAGGGCGATCACGGCGAGCTCGTCGTCGTCACAGTGCGGCATCATCCACCTCCAATCGGGCTCGCATGCGGGTGAGACTTCGTCTGACGTGGCTCTTCACGGTGCCGAGCGGCATGCCGATCCGTTCGGCGATCTGCCCGTGGGTGAGCCCCTCGTAGTAGGCCAGGTGCATGATCCGGCGCGGCTCGGGCGGGAGGTGCGAGAGCTCGTCGGCGACCAGCACGCGCTCCTCGAGACGGGGATCGACCGTCTCGGTCACCGCGAGCTCGCCCGCAGCCGCCTCGGCGAGCCGCCGCTCGCGCGACCGCGCCTCGTGCATGTCGGCCACGGTGAACCGCGTGATGCCGGTCAGCCAGGCCGACAGCGACCGCTCGGGATCGAACCGATCGCGCGACCGCCACGCCTTCACGAAGACCTGCTGGGTCACGTCCTCGGCGTCCTGGCTGTTGCCGAGCGAACGCACGGCGATGGTGAACACGAGTCTCGACCACCTCCCGTACGCCGCGGCGACGGCCCACTCCTCGCCGTTGCGGAACGCCTCGGCGAGCCGTCGGTCGTCATTCGCGGGATCCTCCACGTGCCTCCGTTGCCTCCTCGCGGCCATCGGGTCCTCGACCACGAGCGTGCCCGGCGCACCGGGCGCCGTCGCCGCGATCGTGTCCACCAGCATAGTGATCGCCGCCTCACCCGACGGGCTCCGTCAACACCACGACCGAGTCGAGGTAGGTGCGTCGCTCCCAGTCGAACTCGCCCCCGCACGTGATGATGGCGAGCCGTCGTTCGCCGTCGCGGTCGAACACGGCGTCCCAGTCCACCGATCCCTTGCGGGCGGCGTCGCGGGAGGCGATCTCGAACCGCTCCGTCGTCCCCTCGGCCGAGGTCAGCACGATCTCGGTGCCGACGGGCGCGTCCGCGAAGGCGGCGAACGGGCCCAGGCCGAACTCGAGGGAGTCCACGTGCGCGGCGACGACCACGGTGCCCGACTCGTCGCCGATGCCGGGACCGTAGCGGTACCAGCCCGCCACGTTCGGGTTCTCGGGGAGCTCCATGACGTCGCCGTCGACGATGCCGACCCGCACGACCTCCACGTCGACCCCGATGCCCGGGGCCTGCAGTCGCACCGGCGCCTGGGTGGGGTCGGCGGGCTGGTCGTCGAGTGCCGCACTGCGCACGGGCACCGCCGGCACGCTCGCGCTCGCGGCCTCGGCAGGCTCGACGGATGCCGCGGAGGGCACCGGCACGGATGCGTCGATCACCGGGATCGGCGCCTGCCCCGCGACATCCGTCGAGCCTGCCGCGCCGACCGAGCCCGCGGCCACGGCGCCCGCTGCGAGCAGCGCCGCGAGAGCGGCCCCCGCGCAGCAGGCCGCTGCGACGGAGGCCGCCCTCGTCCGGTTCATGGCGCTCAGCGCTTGCTCCGGACCGGGCTGCGACGGTCGGCCACGCCGATCGCCACGGCCGCACCCAGCAACAGCACGGCGGCGGAGGCACCGAGCCACCACACCGTCGCATCGACGGGCGCGTTGGTCGCGGCGAGACCCGCCTCACCCGCGGGCACGTCGCCCGGGGCCGAGTGGAGTCCGCCGACGGTCTGCACGGCGAGCGCGAGGTTCTCGTCCTCGAGGCTGCCCCACGCGTACGCGATGGTGAGCTCGCCCTCGTTGACGGTCACGTCGGCCGGCCCGAGCACCGGGTCGGTCGTGCCGGCTGCGGCGACCGATGCGGAGATCGTGCCCGCGGGCAGGTCGAGCGATGCCTCGTCGGGGTTCGCGAGGTCGGTGACCACGGCGTCACCGCCCGCGAGCACGTCGACCGCGGGAGCCGCGGCGATGTGACGCACGGTCAGGCGCCCCTCGCCGGCGGCCGACGAGGACGTGTCGTTCGTGAAGAGCGACGCGGTCGGCGCGCCGTCGGCGTCGAGGTGCGCGGCGGCGGTGTAGTTCATGCCGGCCTCGAGCGGGAGGTCGACCGGGCCGATCGCGGCGTCCTCGGAGTCGGCCGCGTTGATCTGCACGCTGTAGGTGCCGGCCGGGAGCTCGAGCGGGCCGGCCAGGTCGCCGGGCTCGAAGTCCTCCAGGGTGAGGTCGTCGTTCACGTAGACGTCGACGGTCAGGCCGGGCACGCCGTGGAGCACGCTCAGCATGGCGACGTCGCCCTCCTCCGCCGACGCGGGTGCGACTGCGCCGAGTGCGAGTGCCGCGCCTGCGACGATGCCGGCTGCTGCTCCGGCGGCTGTTCTGGTGCGCATGGGATCTTCCTCCTCATCTGGCCCCGGTGTCCGGGGCGGAGAACTGCTGTCACCCATGTCTTCCGGTGCAGCCCCGGATTCGGATGCATCCGCATCGAATCTCTTCCGCGGACCCGCGGGGCGGGCCGGTACCATCGCGTCATGGACGTCACGGTGTCGCGCAGCGGCGGGTTCGCCGGCCTGTCCGTGCGCTGGCGGGTGCACGTCGACGACCAGCCCGACGCGGAGACCTGGTACCTGCTGATCGCGTCGATCCCGTGGGACGACGTGCCGGAGACCGAGGCGCAGCCCGACCGGTTCACCTATCGCATCGAGTGCCGGCCGCACGAGGCGCGGCTCGCCGACCGGCAGCTCGACGGACCGTGGCGCGAGCTGGTCGACCGCGTGCAGGCGCGAGGGCGCCGCGAGCGGGCGTGAGACGACGAACGGCCCGGCGCGATGCGCCGGACCGTTCGATTCGGTTCTGGGATCCGCTCAGCTGACGCCGAGCAGGTCGATGACGAAGATGAGCGTCTTGCCCGAGAGCTGGTGCCCGCCACCGGCCGGACCGTAGGCCTGGTGGGGCGGCACCACGAGCTTGCGACGACCGCCGACCTTCATGCCGGGGATGCCCTCCTGCCAGCCGGCGATGAGCGCCGCGAGCGGGAAGTTGATGGACTGGCCGCGGCTCCACGACGAGTCGAACTCCGCACCGGAGTCGTACTCGACGCCGAGGTAGTGCACGTCGACGGTCGAGCCGGGCTGCGCCTCGGCGCCGTCACCGACGACGATGTCCTCGATGACGAGCTCGAGGGGCGCGGGGCCCTCCGGTGCGTCGACCTCGGGCTTGCTGTTGGTGTCTGTCATGCCTCCATCCAATCGGATGACCCCTGCTCGGGCAACGCGGAAGCGGGACACGTGTCCCTCATCTGCTTGCGTGGGCGGCACCCCGGATGCATCCTGAAATCCACGAACTCGTCGCCCGAGCAGCGTTGTCGGCAGTGCCACACCACCGGGCGACGAGTTTTGTGCGCGGGCCGTTCCCCTGGGCTTCACGCAGGCAGGCGACTCGTCGCCCGGTGGGGTGTCTCGGTGCCGGTCAGGCGCGCATCAGCCGCGAGCGGATCAGGAAGCGCACGCCCTCCGGGGCCTCGAGCGAGAAGCCGCTCCCCCGGCCCGGGACGACGTCGACCGACAGGTAGGTGTGCCGCCAGAGCGCGAACTGCTCCGCCGACATCCAGAACGGCACGGAGCGGTCCTCGTCGAGCACGAGTTCGCCGAGCAGCATGTCGGCCTCCCCCGTGACGAACTCCCCGGCCGGGTAGCACATGGGCGAACTGCCGTCGCAGCATCCGCCCGACTGGTGGAACATGAGCGGGCCGTGGGCCGACCAGAGCCGGTCGATGAGCTCCGTCGCCGCGGGCGTGAGCTCCACCCGCGGCGACGCGTCGCCCTCGACCGTGATCGATCCGACGATCGTGCGGAGCGATTCGAGCGTCATCGGCCTAGAAGAACCCGAGCGGGCTCTCGTCGTAGCTCACCAGCAGGTTCTTGGTCTGCTGGTAGTGGTCGAGCGCCTGCACGTTGTTCTCGCGGCCGATGCCCGACGACTTGTAGCCGCCGAACGCCGCCCCGGCCGGGTACGCGTGGTAGTTGTTCACCCACACGCGTCCGGCCTGGATGTCGCGGCCGGCCCGGTACGCCTCGTTGCCGTTGCGCGACCAGACGCCCGCGCCGAGGCCGTAGAGCGTGTCGTTGGCGATCGAGATGGCGTCGTCGTAGTCGGTGAAGCTCGTGACCGCGACGACCGGGCCGAAGATCTCCTCCTGGAACAGCCGCATGCGGTTCTGCCCCTCGAAGATGGTCGGCGCGACGTAGTAGCCCTCGCTGAGGTCGCCGCCGAGGTCGACCCGCTCGCCGCCGAGCAGCAGCTTCGCGCCCTCCTGCTGCCCGATGTCGATGTAGCTGAGGATCTTCTCGAGCTGGTCGTTCGACGCCTGCGCGCCGACCTGCGTCTCGGTGTCGAGCGGGTTGCCCTGCTTCGCCTGCTTGGTGCGCTCGATCGCGTCGTTCAGGAACGAGTCGTAGATCGACTGCTGGATGAGCGAGCGGCTCGGGCAGGTGCACACCTCCCCCTGGTTGAACGCGAACAGGCTGAACCCCTCGAGCGCCTTCGAGTAGAACGCGTCGTCGCGCTCGGCGACCGACTCGAACACGATGTTCGGGCTCTTGCCGCCCAGCTCGACCGTGGTCGGGATGATGTTGTTCGCCGCGTACTGCAGGATCAGCCGGCCCGTGGTCGTCTCGCCGGTGAAGGCGATCTTGCGGATGCGGCTGGAGGACGCGAGCGGCTTGCCGGCCTCGACCCCGAAGCCGTTCACGACGTTCACCACGCCCGCCGGCAGCACGTCGGCGATGAGCCCCATGAGCACGAGGATCGACGACGGCGTCTGCTCGGCCGGCTTGAGCACCACGCAGTTGCCCGCGGCGAGCGCCGGGGCGAGCTTCCACACCGCCATCAGCAGCGGGAAGTTCCACGGGATGATCTGCCCGACCACGCCGAGCGGCTCGTGGAAGTGGTACGCGACCGTGTCGTTGTCGAGCTGCGTGAAGCTGCCCTCCTGCGCGCGGATGAGGCTCGCGTAGTACCGGAAGTGGTCGCTCGCGAGCGGCAGGTCCGCGTTCAGCGGCTCGCGGATCGACTTGCCGTTGTCCCACGTCTCGGCCACGGCGAGCAGCTCGAGGTTGGCGTCGATGATGTCGGCGATGCGGTTCAGCACCGCCGCGCGCTCGGCCGCGCTCTTCCGCCCCCACGCCGGTGCCGCCTTGTGCGCCGCGTCGAGGGCGAGCTCGATGTCCTCCGCCGTGCCGCGCGCGACCTCGGTGAACGCCTTGCCGTTGACCGGCGAGATGTTCTCGAAGTAGCCGCCCTTGACCGGCTTGACCCATTCCCCGCCGATGAAGTGCTCGTACCGGGGTGCGAAATCGATGAGTGCGCCCTGGGTGCCGGGCGCTGCGTAGACCGTCATCGGTCCTCCTGTTTCCTGACTCCGTTGTCGGTGCCCTCGCTGGGCACGTGTCGACACGGTAGGACGCGGGAGGTTGCAGGAACGTTGCAGGGGCGGGGCGGATGCTCCGTGCTAGCCCAGTTCGCGCTCGATCGCCTCGATGCGGGCGACGACGCGGGCGCGCTTCGGCGAGCGCGACGGCAGCAGGCGCAGGCACGCGCGCTGCACCTCGAGGTCGTCGCGCGCGGCCTCGGTGTCGGCGTAGCGGGCCAGGTGCTCCACGGCGGCGTCGGCGAGCATCGCCTCGCGGAGGCGCGAGGCGACCTCGGCGCGGATGCGCACGACGCCCGGCGCGGTGGATTCGGGCAGTACGGGGCCGGTGCAGCGCTCGAGTGCGCGCAGGTGCGCGCCGCGGTCGAGCAGGTCGAGCACTTCGCGGGCGTCGGTCTCGAGCGGCTCGGCCAGGCGGTACGGCCGCGAGGCCGGCACGGGGAGACCTGCGCCCTCGAGCACGCGGCGCAGGCGCACGAGCTCGGCGCGGAGCGTCACCGAGGAGGCATCCGTCTCGTAGAGGAGGCCCGCCAGGCGCTCCGCGGTGAGGCCCTCGGGGTGCCAGGCGAGCAGCAGCAGGATCTCGGCGTGGCGCAGGCTGAGGCGCAGCCCACCGAGGCGGGGCGGGTCGCCGCCGAGCACGTGCAGCGACCTGTCGGGCAGCGCGCGGCGCATGCGCGAGCGGCGGATGGTCGCCTGCACGTCGGTCTGGAGCCGCTGGATGCGCAGCTCCGACTCGACCGCCGCGACCGTCGCGGAGACGAGCGCGAGCGTGTGCGGGGCGACCGCCTGGTCGTCGCCCGTGATGTCGATGACGCCGAGGATCGCACCCGAGACCGGGTCGTGCACCGGCGCGGCCGTGCAGCTCCACGGGTGCACGATCGAGTGGAAGTGCTCGGCGCCGCGGATCTGCACGGCGCGGTCGAGCGCGAGCGAGGTGCCCGGCGCGCTCGTGCCGATGCGCTCCTCGGACCAGTCCGCACCCTCGACGAACCGCATGTCCTCGGCGCGGCGACGGAGGAGCCGGTCGCCCTCCACCCAGAGCAGCCGGCCGCGCGCGTCGCCGACCGCGACGAGCAGCCCGTTCTCCTCGGCGTCGTCGGCGAGCAGGCGACGGATGACCGGCAGCGCGCCGGTCAGTTCGTGCCGGTCGCGGTACGCGCGGAACTCGTCGTCGCCGGTCGTGATGCCGGGCAGCGAGCGCTCCGGGTCGACCGCGTGCTGCAGTGCCCGGCGCCACGCCTCGTGCACGAGCGGGCGCAGGCTCAGCCCCGGCCCCGGGTCGTCGCCCGCGGCGACCCGCTCGCGCGCGGCGAGCAGGGCGTCGCGCCACGCGATCGGCGCCTCCTCGCGCATCGCGTCGTCGGGTGCGGGCATGCGTGGGCTCCGATCGACGTCGTCCGGGTGCGCCCAGCATACGCTGCGCGGTGCCGGGTCAGGCCAGCAGCGACGCCCGCGCAGCGACGATCGAGGCGAGCAGCTCGCGCTCGTCGGCGGCCGCCCGCGCGGCGTCCTTCCCGCCGATGACGGCGCGACCGGTCGCGATGCGCTCGCGCGTGAACGCGAGGTGCGTGGTGTCGCGGATCAGCGCGTCCATCGTGCGACGCGCCGCCGCCCCGCGCGCCGACGCGTTCGCCCGCGCGCGCTGCCGGCCGGCGGGCGTGGTGAACATCTCGAGCTCGCCCGCGCTGAACCAGCCCACGGCGGCGTACTCGGCCAGTCGACGTCGCAGCACGCGGCGCTCGAGCCGGCGCAGCCACACCGTGACGACGATCGCGAAGACGAACAGCGGCACCTGCACCAGCAGGTAGTAGCCGAAGAAGTCGTCGACGACGAACAGGGCGCCGTTCCAGAGTGCGTGCAGGCCGATCGCGGGCACCAGCCCGACGAGCGCACCGAGCAGGGCGCTGCGGCCGCGCGCAACGAACAGCCCGATCACGATGCCCGTGCACGCGGTGAACATCACGTGCGCGAACGGCGACATGACGCCCCGCACGAAGAACACCGCGCCGAGGCCGTCGGGGCCGTCCTCGAGCAGGGCGACGCCGAAGTAGAGCACGTTCTCGGTGAAGGCGAACCCCGCAGCGATGGTCGCCGCGTAGACGAGGCCGTCCACGGGCCCGTCGAGGTGGGCGCGAGCGGCCGCGGCGAGGATGAGGAGCCCGATCGCCTTCGCGAGCTCCTCGACGATCGGCGCCTGCACGACCGCGCCGAACACGTCGTCGTCGATGCCGCCGAGCACGCCGATCGCGAGGTCGACGACGAGCGCCAGCGCGACCGAGACGGTCGCACCCCAGAGGAACGCGAACCAGAGCGCCCCGCGCGGCTCGGGCTCCCACCGGTCGATCCAGCGCACGGCCCAGAGCACGGCCGCGAGCGGCAGCAGCGCGAGCACCGCGCCGGCCGCGGCCGCACCGGTCCCGAGCGCGGAGACGAGGTACGCGGCGACCGCGAGCCCGACGAGCGAGGCGAGCACGATGCCGACCGCGGCGAGCCCCGCGCCGCGCGATCGCGAGGTGCGCGGCACGGGCGCCTGCAGGTGCGGCTGAGGGCCCGCGGGCCCGGCCGGCGACGGCCCGTTCACGCGACCGGCTCGAACATGACGGCGGGGTTCAGGATGCCCGCGGGGTCGAACGCCGCCTTGATGCGCCGTTGCAGCTCGTGCTGCCCGTCGCCGAGCTCGTCGCGCAGCCAGCGGCGCTTCAGCACGCCCACGCCGTGCTCGCCGGTGAGCGTGCCGCCGAGCGCGACGGCCGCGCGGAACAGCTCGTCCGCGGCGGCCCAGACCCGCTCGGGCACCTCGTCGCCCGTGTACACGAAGTTCGGGTGCAGGTTGCCGTCGCCCGCGTGCGCGACGGTCGGGATCTCCAAGCCGTGCGCCTCGCCGATGCGCGCGATCTCGCGGAACATCGCCGGCAGCTGCGAGCGCGGCACCGACACGTCCTCGATGAGCACCTCGCCCGACGCCGCCAGCGCGCCGTGGAACGAGCGCCGGATGGCGAGCAGCCGCTCCCCTTCCGCGGCGTCCGCCGCCATCGCCACGCCGCCGCCCGCGCCCGCGAGCGCCGCGGCGACCTCGGCGGCCTCCGCGGGCGCCGCCGGGCCATCGGACTGGGCGAGCAGGAAGGCCGCGTCCGGCGGCGCGGCCCCCGCGGCCAGGGGCGTGCCTGCGAGCGCCTCGTCGCCGAGGAACGAGCGGATGCGACGGAGCCCGCCCGGCTCGAGCAGCTCGAGCATCGCGGGGCGCAGGTGGGCGCGCACGACGGCGGCGGCGCCCGCCGCGGCCGACTCGACGTCGGGATACGCGGCGGCGATGGTCACGGGCTCGTGCCGCGGCGCCGGCCGCAACCGCAGCGTCGCCTCGACGATCACGCCGAGCGTGCCCTCCGACCCCGTGAGCAGCGCCGTCAGGTCGTACCCGGTGACGCCCTTCACGGTGCGGTGACCGGTGCGCAGCAGCGAACCGTCGGCGAGCACCACGACGAGCCCGAGCACCGCCTCGCGCGTCACGCCGTATTTCGCGCAGAGCAGGCCGCCCGCGCCCGTGGCGATGTTGCCGCCGATGGTCGAGATCGCCTTGCTCGCCGGGTCGGGCGAGTACCAGAGGCCGTGCGGCGCGAGCGCCCGGTTCAGGTCGTCGTTGATCACGCCCGGTTCGACGACCGCGAGCTCGTTCGCCTGGTCGACCTCGAGCACCCGGTCCATGCGGGTCGTGTCGAGGACGATCTGCCCGCGGCATCCGTTCGCCCCGCCGGCCAGGCCGGTACCCGCTCCTCGCGTCACCACCGGAGTGCCGGACGCGGACGCGATGCGCAGCACGGCCTGCACGTCGGCGACGGATGCCGCGTGGACGACCGCATCCGGAGCGCTGTCGGTGCGCCACCCGGAGGCGTCGATGCGTGCCGCATCGCGCACGCCCGCGTCGAGCGAGACCGCGTCCCCCAGTGCGCGGCGCAGTTCGTCGATGACCACTGATGCCATGCGATCACCTTAGGGCGGGCCGGCGACGCGCACCGCGCAGCCGTGTCCGATTCCCGCTACCACTTGCGCCCGCCGGATGCGATGGTGGAGGCATGCCCACCACCGACCGGCTGCGCGACCCCGAGCTGCGCGACCCCGAGTTCCTCGAGCGCTACCGCGCCATGAGCTCGCGCGATGCGCGCTTCGACGGGCAGTTCATCACGGGCGTGCACTCGACGGGCATCTACTGCCGGCCGAGCTGCCCCGCCACCACGCCCAAGCCCGAGCACGTGCGCTTCTACCTCACGGCCGCGGCCGCGCACGAGGCCGGCCTGCGCGCCTGCAAGCGCTGCCTGCCCGACGCCGTGCCCGGCTCGCCGCGCTGGGACCTCGACGACGAGCTCGCGTCGCGCGCGATGCGCCTCATCGGCGACGGCGTCGTCGAACGCGAGGGCGTGCCCGGGCTCGCCGCGCGACTCGGCTACACCCCGCGCCACCTCGGGCGCATCCTCACCGCCGAGCTCGGCGCGGGCCCGCTCGCCCTCGCCCGGGCGCACCGCGCGCAGACCGCCCGCGCGCTGCTCGTGGGCAGCGACCTGCCGGTGGCCGACATCGCGTTCGCCGCCGGCTTCGGCAGCGTGCGGCAGTG
Organism: uncultured Agromyces sp.; assembly: GCA_913053875.1. Classification (GTDB taxonomy): domain Bacteria; phylum Actinomycetota; class Actinomycetes; order Actinomycetales; family Microbacteriaceae; genus Agromyces. The sequence goes on from CAJXGN010000001.1 coordinate 113,431, forward strand.
CAACGACACCGTGCGCGCCGTGTACGAGCGCACGCCCACCGAACTGCGCGCGCTCGCACGCCGACGCCGAGGCGCGCCCGAGCACGGCGACGCCGGGCAGCTCGTGCTGCGCCTGCCCGCACGCGGGCCGTTCGACGCGGGCGGCGTGCTCGAGTGGCTCGACGCGCGCGCCGTCGCCGGCATGGAGACCTCGGCCGACGGCGTGTTCACACGCGCGCTGCGACTGCCCGGCGGCCCCGCGCTCGTGCGCCTCGACGCCGACCACGACGACCCCGGCGTGCGCGTGACCGCGCGCCTCGCCTCGCTCGCCGACCTGCCGCCCCTCGTCGCGCGCGTGCGCCGGCTGTTCGACCTCGATGCCGACGCCGAGGCGATCTCCGCCGCGCTCGGCGCCGACCCCGCGCTCGCACCCTCGGTCGCCGCGGAGCCCGGCATGCGGGTGCCCGGATGCCTCGATCCGCACGAACTGCTCATCCGCGCCATGCTCGGGCAGCAGGTCTCCGTCGCCTCGGCGCGGACGGCGCTCACCCGCCTCGTCGCCGCGCTCGGCGAACCCGCGGAGCTCGGCGGCACGACGTGGCGGCTGTTCCCGACCGCCGCCGCGATCGCCGAGCGCGGTGGCGAGGTGCTCCGCGGGCCGGCCGCGCGCGTCGCGGCCGCGATCGGCACCGCCGAGGCGCTCGCGACCGGCGACCTGCGGGTCGACATCGACGTGCCCCGCGACGAGCTGCGACAGGCGCTGCTCGCGAGGCCCGGCATCGGGCCGTGGACGGCGGGCTACGTCGCGATGCGCGTGACCGGCGACCCCGACGTGCTGCTCACGGGCGACGCGGCGCTGCGAGCGGGCGCGGCCCGGCTCGGCCTGCCCGCGGGTGCGCGCGAGCTCGAGCGCCGCGGGGCGACGTGGGCGCCGTGGCGCAGCTACGCGTCGATGCACCTGTGGCGGGCAGCCGTGGGGAGTGTCGCACATCCTGCACGATCTGTTGTCGGCGCACGACAAGTCCGGGCCGCTGCCGCTCGATAGCCTGAGTGGGTGAGATTCGCACACCTCAGGGTCGACGGCCAACGGACCCCCCGGCTCGCGGTGGTGCACGGCGAACGGGCGCTCTTCCTCGACGAGGTGGTCGACGACCCGCCGCGCGACCTGCAGGACCTCATCGAGCGCGGCCCCGAGGGCCTCGCGCACATGCGCGGCCTCGTCGACGCCGCCATCGCCGCGGATGCGCCGACGCACGCCGTCGCCGACCTGCGCCACGCCTCCGCGGTGCTGCGGCCGCCGCACATCCTCGCGATCGGCGCGAACTACGCCGCCCACGCGTCGGAGCTCAAGCTGCGCTCCGAGACCGCGATGACCGTGTTCTCGCTCTGGCCGAACTCCCTCGCCGGCCACGGCGCCACCACGACCTGGCCCGACGAGCTCTCGAACGAGGTCGACTACGAGGCCGAGCTCGGCGTCATCATCGGTCGTCCGGCGCGCGGCGTGCGCGTGCAGGACGCGCTCGACTACGTCTGGGGCTACACCGTGGTGAACGACATCACGGCGCGGAACATCCAGTTCTCCGAGGCGCAGTGGTCGCGCTGCAAGTCGTTCGACGGCTTCACGCCGACCGGACCGGTGGTCGTGACCGCCGACGAGATCCCCGACCCGCAGGACGTGTGGCTCACGACCAACGTCGACGGGCACATCCTGCAGGACGCGTCGAGCAACGAGATGGTGCGCTCGGTCGCCGAGATCATCTCCTACCTCTCGCGCTCGGCGACCATCCCGCCCGGCACGCTCATCTCGACCGGCAGCCCCGGCGGCGCAGGCTACTCGCGCAAGCCCCCGGTGTTCCTCGCCGACGGGTCGACGGTGACGGTCACGATCGAGGGCATCGGCGCGCTCACCACGCACTGCCGGGTGGTCTGACCGGCGCCGGGCACGCGCCCGGCGCCTCGCACGTCAGTCCGACGGCTCGGCCTGCAGCTGCACCACCGGGATCGCGCTCGTGATCGGCTCCATGCCCGACAGCCGGTCCGGCGAGAGCTGGTGGGTCACGGCCTCGCGGGTCATGAGCCCGGCCTCGACCACGAGGTCGGCCACCGGACGGCCCGTGCGCAGCGCCTCCTTGGCGAGCTCGGCCGCCTGCTGGTAGCCGATGAACGGGATGAGCGCGGTGATGACGCCCACGCTCGAGGCGACCATGTCGCCCAGGCGCTCGGTGTTCGCGGTGATGCCGTCGACGCAGTTCACGCGCAGCGTCCAGCAGGCCTGGCGCATCCACGTGATCGACTGCAGCAGCGAGTGCGCGATGACCGGCTCGAAGGCGTTCAGCTGCAGCTGGCCGGCCTCGGCCGCCATCGTGACCGTCACATCGGTGCCGGCGACCTGGAACGCGACCTGGCTGACCGCCTCGGGGATCACCGGGTTCACCTTGCCCGGCATGATCGACGAGCCCGCCTGCTTCGGCGGGAGGTTGATCTCGCCGAGGCCCGTCTGCGGGCCCGACGAGAGCAGGCGCAGGTCGTTGCAGATCTTCGAGAGCTTGATCGCGCTGCGCTTCAACGACCCCGAGAACGACATGAACACGCCCGTGTCGCTCGTCGACTCGATGAGGTCGGGCGCGGTCTCGAGGCCGAGCCCCGTGATGTCGTTGAGGTGCCGCACCGCGGCGGACGCGTAGCCGGGGTCGGCGGTGATGCCGGTGCCGATCGCCGTCGCGCCGAGGTTGATCTCGGCGAGCAGCCAGCAGGTCTCCTCGAGACGTGCCTTGTCCTCGCCGAGGGTCGTGGCGTAGCCGTGGAACTCCTGGCCGAGCGTCATCGGCACGGCGTCCTGAAGCTGCGTGCGCCCGACCTTGAGGATCTCGCGGAACTCCATCGCCTTGCGGTGGAACGACAGTCGCAGCTCCTCGAGCTCGTCGAGGAGCGTGCGCAGCGAGAGCGACAGCGCGATCTTCAGCGCCGTCGGGTAGGTGTCGTTGGTCGACTGGCTTCGGTTGACGTCGTCGATCGGGTGGATGACGTCGTAGCGGCCCTTCTCGTAGCCGGCGAGCTCGAGCGCGACGTTCGCGATCACCTCGTTGGCGTTCATGTTCGTCGAGGTGCCCGCACCGCCCTGGATGACGCCGACCACGAACTGCTCGTGGAACTCGCCGTCGATGATCCGCTGGCAGGCGGCGTCGATGCGATCGGCGGTCTCGGGGCGGAGCGCGCCGACCTGCCTGTTGGCGCGCGCGGCGGCCTGCTTGACCGATGCGAGCGCCACGATCAGCTCGGGATAGACCGAGATCGGTCGCTTCGAGATGGGGAAGTTGTCGAGCGCGCGGCGCGTGTGCACGCCCCAGTAGGCGTCGGCCGGCACCTCGACCCGGCCGAGCGAATCCGACTCGATGCGCACCGGCCCGTCGTCGGGTGATCGTCCCTCCCCGTCGGTCTCGGAATGCTGCTCGAGGGGGTGCACGATCATGGGGTCTCCATCGACGTCGGTGGTGGTGCGCCGGTGGGTCGCCGGCATGCTCCGAGCCTACCGCCGCGGGCCGCCCGGTGGCACCGGAGCGGCCCGCGATCCGCGCGATGGCGGGCGGATCAGAAGAGGGCGAACGGCAGGGCGAGCAGCGCGAACGCGATGGTGCCGAGGGCAGCGAGCGCGGCGAAGCCGAGCACGACGGCGTTCAGCACGATGCCCCAGATCGCCATGGTGCGGTTGCCCGGTTCGCGCGAGAGCGAGACGATGCCGAGCGCGAGGCCGGCGATGGGCCCCACGACGGCGCCGCCGCCGGTGAGGATGGAGACGATGCCGAGCACGAGGCTCGCGATGCCGAGACCGCGGGGCTCGGCGCGCTCGGCGCTCGGGCCGTAGGAGACGGACGGTGCGGTGCTGGTCGGTGCGGTGGTGGTCATGGCATCCACGCTACGGATGCCCCGGGGCGCGCGACATCCGGCTGTCCCCCGTATCCCGGCGGTGGCGCGCCGTCACGCGGCGGGCGGCTGCTCCTCGGCGTCGACGCTCGCGAGGTCGGCCGCGAAGCGGAACGCGCGACGCACGCGGCCGCCCGCGAGCACGCCCGGCAGCCAGAACCTGGCGTCGTCCCACATCTCGTCGAGCGGCAGGCGGTCGACCTCGTACCAGGCCGGCACGAGCTCGTCCGACTCGACGGGCTCGCCGTCGAATCGCTCGGCCACGAACACGTCGGACTCCTGGCTCCACGAGGAGCGGGTCGGGAACCGGTAGGTGAGCCGGCCGCGATGGTCGAGGTCGGATGCCGCGACGACGACGCCCGACTCCTCGTGCACCTCGCGCACGGCGGCCGCCACCGCCGTCTCCCCCGGCTCGAGCTTGCCACCGAGCCCGACCAGGCGCCCGGCGCCCAGGCCCTCCTTCTTGCGCCCGAGCAGCACCTGCCGCCCGCCGTCGCCGTCGCGCAGCAGGTAGCAGACGCACACCCGGGGCAGCACGGCTACCCGAAGAGGATCTTCGCCTCGTCGTACCGCGACGCGGGCACGTGGTTGAGCGCGCCGGTGGCCTCGTGCAGGCTGACGACCTCGATGTCGGTGCCGCGCAGCGACACCATCTGCCCCCAGGCCCGATCGTGCACGGCCGACACCGCGGCCATGCCGAGTCGGGTCGCGAGCACGCGGTCGAACGCCGACGGCGCCCCGCCGCGCTGGATGTGGCCGAGCACCGTCTCGCGCGACTCGATGCCCGTGCGCTCCTCGATCATGGGGGCGAGCAGTTCGCCGATGCCGCCGAGGCGCGGACGACCGAACGCGTCGAGGCCCTTGTGGGAGTGCGCCTCCGACATGCCCTCGAGCGTGAAGCCCTCGGCGACGACGACCAGCGGCGCGCGACCGCGGTCGCGGACCGACTCGACCCACTCGCAGATCTGCTCGATGGTCTTGGGCTGCTCGGGGATGAGGATGGCGTGCGCGCCGCCCGCCATGCCCGAGTGCAGCGCGATCCAGCCGACGTGGCGACCCATGACCTCGACGACCATGCAGCGGCCGTGCGAGTCGGCGGTGGTGCGGAGGCGGTCGATCGCCTCGGTCGCGATCTGCACCGCGGTGTCGAAGCCGAACGAGTAGTCGGTCGCGGCGAGGTCGTTGTCGATGGTCTTCGGCACGCCGACGACGTTGATGCCGCCCTCGTCGACGAGGCGGCGCGCCGCGGTGAGGGTGCCCTCGCCGCCGATCGCGACGATCGCGTCGATGCCGTTCTCGTCGAGCATGCGCTGGATGTTCTCGGGACCCCCGCCCTCGCCCTCGAACGGGTTGGTGCGGCTCGAGCCGAGGATGGTTCCGCCCTGCTTCGAGAGGCCCCGCACGTCGTGTCGGACGATCTCGTCGAAGTCGCCCTCGACGACGCCGCGCCAGCCGTTGCGGAACCCGACGAACTCGTCGTCGTGGGAGATGACGCCGTTGAGCACGGCCCCTCGGATGACGGCGTTCAGGCCGGGGCAGTCGCCGCCACTGGTGAGCAGACCGATCTTCATGGGATGCACGACTCCTTGTCGATCATCGAGTGCGGGTGGTGGTGCCGTCCCGGCGCACCGGGGCGGGTCTGCCGCAGTCTATCGACAGCCGGTGATCAGAGCGTGCCGTCGAGCGCCTGCCGGAGCAGGTGCTGCAGCGCGTCGAGCTGCACCGAGTCAGCCGAGCCCGGGTCGACGTCGCTGCCGTCGAGCGCGCGGGCCGCGAGGCCCTGCTTCGCGTCGATCAGCTCCGCGATGCGGGTGTCGATCGTGTGCGCGGCGATGATGCGCCACGCCGTCACCGGCTCGTCCTGCCCGATGCGATGGACACGGTCGATCGCCTGGGTCTGCTCGGCCGCGGTCCAGCTGAGCTCCGCGAGCACGACGTTCGACGCCGACTGGAGGTTGACGCCGACGCCCGCGGCGGTCAGCGAGCACACCGCGACGTGCACCTCGGGATCGGAGTTAAACGCGTCGATCGCGGCCTGGCGCGCGAGCGCCGACTGGTCGCCGCGGATCGACACCGACCGCAGTTCGCGCGATGCGAAGGCCGCCTCGGCCTGGTCCATGACGTCGATGTGCTTGGCGAAGAACACGACCTTGCCGGCCGAGCGCGCGAGCTGCGCGGCGTAGTCGGCCGCGAGGCCCGCCTTCGCCTGGCCGATGCGGCGCACCATCGTGAACACGTTGTCGCCCGACTTCGCGCTGCGCGACTCCTCGAGCTCGGCGCTCGCGACGGCGCGGATGAACGCGTCGCGCTGGTCGTCGTCGAGGTCGCCGACGCGCAGGTCGCGGCTCGCGACGAGCGTGCGGAACCGGTCGGCGAGGCGCTGCGCGAGCTCGCGCTCGGCCTGGCGGATCGAGCGGCCCAGCTCGTCGTCGAGCTCGACCGGCAGGTCGGCGACGCGCTTGTCGGGCAGGTCGGCAGCGACGTCGACCTTGCGGCGGCGCACGATGCCGAGGTCGACGACGGCCTGGCGAGCCTCGGGATAGAAGCCCTGGTCGGCCGGCGTGAGCCCGGTCTCCTCGAGCCTCGCGAGCAGCTCGGGGGCGGGCTTGTCGCCGTCGATCCACCCGAGGAAGCGCCAGATGGCGCGGAAGTCGTCGACGTCGTTGATGAGCGGCGTGCCCGTGAGGGCGAGCAGCAGCGGGTCGCCGCCCGGCGTGCGCTCGCGGATGCGCTCCGCGAGCTGGAGCACGTTGCGCGAGCGCTGCGACTGGAGGTTCTTGATGAAGTGCGCCTCGTCGACGACCATGCCGCGGAAGCCGAGCGTCGAGAGCCAGGACATGTGCCGGTCGAGCACGTCGTAGTTGACGATGACGACGTCGGCGAACGCGTCGAGCGTGTCGCCGTCGCCGTGGATGACGGTCGCGCGCCGGTGCGGCGTCCAGCGCTCCACCTCGCGGGCCCAGTTCATCTTCACGACGTTCGGCACGACCGCGAGCAGGGGGTAGGCGTCGGCGACGGATGCGGCGAGCACGCTCTGCGCGGTCTTGCCGAGGCCCGGCTCGTCGGCGAGCAGGAACGTGCGGTGCCCCTCACGCGCCGCCTCGATGAAGCGCGCCTGGTGGTGCATGAGCTCGAGGTTCCGCGGCGACAGTCGGTCGATCGCGGGCAGTTCGGGGAGGTCCATCGTGGCCGCGCGACCACCGGAGCCCTGCTCGAACGCCTTGAACAGCGGCTGCAGCAGCTCCCAGTTCGCGAGACGGCGCACGGGCACCTGCGCCTTGCGGGGCACCGAGAGGTCGGGGGCGAGGAACGGGTTGGCGAGCTGGCGCGCGCGCACCGACGCCGGAACGACCTGGTTCTCGCTGAGCGTCTCCACGACCGGCTCGGGCTCGCGCGAGATGATCAGCTCGTCGGGGCTGAGCTCGGCGCCGGACTCGAGCAGCCAGTCGCGACGGAAGCGCTGCGCGACCGTGGAGATCGAGGCATCCGGCTCGAGCAGCGAGATGAGGCTCGTGTCGCGCGCGGCGGTCTTCGCGAGGATCTGCGCGATGCCGTCGAGTCGCTTCAGCAGCTCGGCACGCGGGCCGTCCTCGATGGCACCGTCGGTCTTGACCCGCGCACGCTCCTCGCGCATGAGCAGCGCGATGACCTGGAACTTCGTGCGGTTCGTCGGCCCGACCTTGCCCTTCTGGGCCTTCGCCTCGACCTCGCGCACCTTGCGCGCGAGGATCGGGATGATGGGCGCGTCATCGTCGCGGGAGCGCGTGCGCTGCCTCGTGCTGGCCATGGTCCTCCAAAACCTCGTGCCCCCCGGTGCGGTGCGCGACCGGGCGGATGCCCCGTTCCGTCCCGTTCGCGGAGGCATCGTGGTGATGCGACCCGTTCGCGACGGATGCGCCGAGACCGATGCCCGAAGCGAGATGCGAGCGTCCGTGGCGGACGTGAACTCGCACCGTCGGAACGAACGAGCAGGCTCGACCGGCGCGGCACCATTGTAGCCGCACGGCGCCGCGCCGTGCCACGACGCGCGGTGGGGCTACCCTGAGAGCGTGATCGAGGACATCAAGAAGCGCGCCCTGCACCGCACGCGCATCATCGAGGGCCAGCTGCGCGGCATCGAGAAGATGATCGAGAACGAGGAGTACTGCGTCGACATCGTCACGCTCTCGCTCGCCGTGCAGAAGTCGCTCGCGTCGCTCAACAAGCTCCTCGTCGAGAACCACCTGCGCACGCACGTCAGCCACATGTACGAGGCGGGCGGCGAGGAGCGCGACGCCGCAGTCGCCGAGCTCGTGCGCCTCTTCGAGCTCTCCAACAACCGGAGCTGACGATGCCCCGGCTGCAGCTCGTGACCGGGGACCTCACGCGCGAGCGGGTCGACGCGATCGTGAACGCGGCCAACTCGTCGCTGCTGGGCGGCGGCGGCGTCGACGGCGCGATCCACCGCGCGGGCGGGCCGGGCATCCTCGAGGAGTGCCGGGCCCTGCGCGAGTCGGTGCTCGTCGGCGGCCTCGGCACGGGCGAGGCCGTGGCGACCACCGCGGGCCTGCTCGACGCGCAGTGGGTCATCCACACCGTCGGACCGGTCTGGCCGGGCCCGGGCGCCGAGGCCGACGCGCGGCGCGCGCAGCTCAACAGCGCGTACCGCTCCTCACTGTTCCTCGCCGCCGAGCTCGGTGCGGAGTCGATCGCATTCCCCGCGATCTCGGCCGGCACGTACGGGTGGCCGCTCGCCGACGCGGCGCGGGTCGCGATCGAGGCCGTCTCAGGGGCATCCGACTCGCCCGGTCTCGTGCGGTTCGTGCTGTTCAGCGCGTCGACCCACGCGGCCTTCGCTCAGGCGGCGTCGGATGCCGGCGTCGACGCCGACTCCTGAGCCACGACCTGCGCACGCGCCGTGATGCGGTTCGCCATGCCCGAGAAGATGACGCCGTGGAACGGCAGGATGGCGAACCAGTAGAGCCTGCCGAGCAGCCCCCGGGGGAAGAACACGGCACGCTGGCGGTAGACGGATGCCTCCCCGTCGGGCTCCGCGCCCATCTCGAGCCACGCCCGCCCGGGCAGTCGCATCTCGGCGCGCAGGCGGAGCAGCCGACCGCGATCGATGCGCTCGACGCGCCAGAAGTCGACCGCGTCGCCGGGGTGCAGCTCGTCGGGGTCGCGCCGGCCGCGCCGGAGGCCGACGCCGCCGACGAGCTTGTCGATCCATCCCCGGAGCGCCCAGGCGAGCGGGAACGAGTACCAGCCGTTCTCGCCGCCGACGCCCTCGATCACCGACCAGAGCCCTGCCACCGGCGCGGGCGAACGACGCTCGCGCTCGTCGACGTACACGGTCGAGCCGGCCCAGTCGGGGTCGCTCGGCAACGGATCGCTCGGGGCGCCGAGCACGGCGGTGTTGCGCCAGCTCGTCTCGACCTCGCCGTGGCGCTCGCGGTCGAGCGCCAGCCGCACGGCGCGCCGGTACGGGGTCAGGCCGCCCTCGGGCGGCGGGATGACCTCGTCGATGTCGTGCTCGCGCGCGACGCACTCGAACTGCAGCGACTCGATGATCGGCACGGCGAGGCGCCGCGGAATGGGGGTGACGAGGTTCACCCACTGGCTCGCGAGGTACGGGGTGAGCACGGGCAGCGCGGCGATCGGGCGTTGCCGCAGGCCCGCCTCGACCGCGTAGCCGTTCATGAGCTGGCCGTACCGGTGCACGTCCGGGCCGCCGATGTCGAAGGTGCGGTTGACGTCGCCGTCGAGCGACGCCGCCTCGACCAGGTAGTGCAGCACGTCGCGCACCGCGATCGGCTGGATGCGGTTGCGCACCCAGCGCGGCGCGGGCATGTAGGGCAGCACCTCGGTGAGGTGGCGGATCATCTCGAACGAGGTCGAGCCGGAGCCGATGATGACGCCCGCCTGGAGCACCATCGTCGGCACGCCCGAGTGCAGGAGGATCTCGCCGACCTCGACGCGCGAGGCGAGGTGGCGCGAGAGATGCTCGTCGTCGGGGTGCAGCCCGCCGAGGTAGACGATGCGCCGGACGCCCGCGGCCCGCGCGGCCCGGGCGACGTTGCGCGCGATGGCGCGCTCGTCGGCCGCGAAGTCGCCGCGCGCGCCCATCGAGTGCACGAGGTAGTACAGCACCTCGATGCCCTCGCAGGCGCGGGCGACGGATGCCTCGTCGCGAAGGTCTCCCTCGGCGATGTCGACGTCGTCGGCCCAGGGCACGTCGCGCAGGCGCTGCGGCGAGCGCACCAGCACGCGCACGTCGTGCCCCGCAGCCGCGAGGCGCGGCGCGAGGCGCCCGCCGATGTACCCGGTCGCGCCGGTCACGAGCACGCGTCGAGTCATGGAATCCTCCCCGCGTGCCACGCTACGTGAGCCCGGGTCGATCGAGGCGGATCCTCGGCGAACTCAGATCATGCTCTTGGTGTGCCAGACCGTCTTCGTCTCGGTGAACGCCGTGATGCGGTCGAGCGACGGTGCAGCGGCATCCGCCCCCTGCTCGGGACGCAGCACGCGCTTCAGCGTGTCGGCCGCCGCGATCTCGAGGTCGACCCAGTCGAGCGCGCCCGCACCGACGAGGTCGAGCGCGTTGACGTCCTCGTGGCTCGCGAGCCACGGCGCGATCTCGGCCGGCGACCCCGTGAGCGTGTTGACCACGCCGCCCGGCACGTCGCTCGTGGCGAGCACCTCGGCGAGGCTGATCGCCGGCAGCGGGTACGCCTCGCTCGCGACCACGACGACCGCGTTGCCCGCGACGAGCGCGGGCGCGACCGCCGAGACGAGGCCGACGAGCGACGAGTCCTGCGGGGCGATGATCGCCACGACGCCCGTGGGCTCGGGCACCGAGATGTTGAAGAACGGGCCCGCGACCGGGTTCGCGTTGCCCGCGACCTGGGCGAACTTGTCGGCCCAGCCGGCGTACCAGACCCAGCGGTCGATCGCTTCGTCGACCTGCGCGGTCGCCGCGGCGCGCGTGACGCCCTCGAGCGCGACGATCTCGTCGGCGAACTGCGCACGGCGCCCCTCGAGCAGCTCGGCGATACGGTACAGCACCTGGCCGCGGTTGTACGCGGTGGCGCCCGACCAGCCCTTCACGGCGGCGCGCGCGGCGACGACCGCGTCCCGGGCGTCCTTGCGGGAGGCCTTCGCGGCGTTCGCGAGGAACGACCCGTCGGCGGTGCGCACCTCGTAGGTGCGACCCGACTCGCTGCGCGGGAACTTCCCGCCGATCGCGAGCTTGTACGTCTTCGGCACGGCGAGCCGGCTCATCGCTTCGTTCCCTTCGCCTGGCGCTTGGGCGTTCGCGCGGACTTCCTCGGCGCCTCGACGGCGGCCGCCTCGGACGCGGCGACATGCGTCCGCGCCGGGCGGGCGGCGCCGGCGGGTGCGAGGTACGCAGCCAGTCCGTGCCGGCCGCCCTCGCGTCCGTAGCCCGACTCCTTGTAGCCGCCGAACGGACTCGACGGGTCGAACCGGTTGAACGTGTTCGCCCAGATCACGCCCGCGCGCAGCCGGTCGGCCACCGCGAGGATGCGGCTGCCCTTGTCGGTCCAGATGCCCGCGGAGAGCCCGTACGGCGTGTTGTTCGCCTTCGCCACGGCCTCGGCCGGGGTGCGGAACGGGAGCACCGAGAGCACCGGCCCGAAGATCTCCTCGCGCGCGATGCGGTGGCTCGTCGACACGTTGGTGAAGATCGTCGGCGCGAACCAGAACCCGTCGTCGGGGATCTCGCACTCGGCGGTCCAGCGCTCGGCGCCCTCGTCGACGCCCGCGTCGCTCAGCTCGCGGATGCGCTCGAGCTGCTCGCGCGAGTTGATCGCGCCGATGTCGGTGTTCTTGTCGAGCGGGTCGCCGAGGCGCAGCGTCGAGAGCCGTGCCTTGAGGCGCTCGACGACCTCGTCGTGCACGTTCTCCTGCACCAGCAGTCGGCTGCCCGCGCAGCACACGTGGCCCTGGTTGAAGAAGATGCCGTTGACGATGCCCTCGATCGCCTGGTCGATCGGCGCATCGTCGAACACGATGTTCGCGGCCTTGCCGCCGAGCTCGAGCGTGAGCTTCGTGTCGGTGCCGGCGACGGTCTTCGCGATCGCGCGGCCCACGGCGGTCGAGCCGGTGAACGCGACCTTGTCGACGTCGCCGTGCCCGACGAGTGCCGCACCGGTGTCGCCAGCGCCCGTGATGATGTTCACCACGCCCGGCGGCAGGTCGGCCTGCTGCACGATCTCGGCGAAGAGCAGCGCGGTGAGCGGCGTCGTCTCGGCGGGCTTCAGCACGACCGTGTTGCCCGCGGCGAGCGCCGGGGCGATCTTCCACGCGAGCATGAGCAGCGGGAAGTTCCACGGGATCACCTGCGCGGCGACCCCGAGCGAGCGGGGGTCGGCGCCGAGGCCGGCGTGGTCGAGCTTGTCGGCCCAGCCCGCGTAGTAGAAGAACCACGCGGCCACGAGCGGCACGTCGACGTCGCGGCTCTCCTTGATCGGCTTGCCGTTGTCGAGGCTCTCGGCGACGGCGAGCTCGCGGGCCCGCTCCTGCAGCAGCCGTGCGATGCGGAACAGGTACTTGCCGCGGTCGCGGCCCGACATGCGCGACCACGTGCGCTGGTAGGCGCGTCGGGCGGCCGCGACGGCCGCGTCGACATCGGTCGAATCGGCGCTCGAGATCATCGCGATCCGCTGCTCGGACGCGGGCGAGATGGTCTGGAACGGCGTGCCGTGCCCCTCGACGAACTCGCCGTCGATGAACAGGCCGTACTCGTCGCGGAGGTTGAGGATGGCGCGCGACTCGGGGGCCGGCGCGTACTCGAGGAAGCTCATGTTCGGTGTCCTCAGTCGATCGTCAGGTAGTCGGGTCCGGAGTAGTGCCCGCTGGTCGTCTTGCGGCGCTGCATGAGCACGTCGTTCAGCAGGCTGGAGGCGCCGTAGCGGAACAGGTGCGGCTGCAGCCACTCCTCCCCCACGGTCTCGGCGACGGTCACGAGGTACTTGATCGCGTCCTTCGACGAGCGGATGCCGCCGGCGGGCTTCACGCCGATGCGCTGGCCGGTGAGGCGGTGCCAGTCGCGCACGACCTCGAGCATGAGCAGCGTCACGGGCAGGGTCGCGGCCGGCTGCACCTTGCCGGTGGACGTCTTGATGAAGTCGCCGCCCGCGAGGATGGCGAGCCACGAGGCGCGGCGCACGTTGTCGTAGGTGTTCAGCTCACCGGTCTCGAGGATCACCTTGAGCGACGCGGACGTTCCGTCGGGCCTCGCGCACGCCTCCTTGACCTGCGCGATCTCGTCGAACACCTGGCCGTACCGGCCGGCGAGGAACGCCCCGCGGTCGATGACCATGTCGATCTCGTCGGCGCCCGCCGCGACGGCGTCGGCGGTGTCCTGCAGCTTGATCGCGAGCGACGAGCGCCCGCTGGGGAAGGCGGTGGCGACGGCCGCGACGGAGACGAGACCGTCGTCGGGGTCGCCGTGCGCGGCGCCGAGCGCCTCGACCGCGTGCGGCACCATGTCGCCGTAGACGCAGACGGCGGCGACCCGCGGGGTCGTGGCGTCGGCCGGGTCGGGACGGAGCGCCTTGGCGACGAGCGAGCGCACCTTGCCGGGCGTGTCGGCGCCCTCGAGCGTGGTGAGGTCGATGAGCTCGATGATCTTGTCGAGCGCCCACTGCTTCGACGTGGTCTTGATCGACCGCGAGCCGAGGCCCGCGGCGCGCTGCTCGAGACCGACCGCGTCGACCCCGGGGATGCCGTGGAGGTACCTGCGGAGCGTGGCGTCGTCGGGGTCGCCGCCGAGGATGGCGACCGCGCGCTCACGTGCGGGGTGCACGAGCTGGGAACCGGACATTGCGTGACTTCCTTCGTGGGGACGGCTCAGCCGTCGAGGATGTGGAGTGCCGTCTCCTCGTCGGTGACGAGGACGGTGCAGAGGCCGCTGCGCACGACCGCGTCGGCGACCGCGTGCTTGCTGCGGCCGGCGATGACCGCGATGGCGTGGTCGGCGTTGCGCAGCTCGTCGAGCGTGAGGCCGACGGTGCGCGCATCGAGGGCCGGGTCGACGATGTTGCCGTCGGGGTCGATGTAGCGCCCGACGACGTCGCCGACGGCGCCCTTGCGCACGAGCTCGTCGACGTCGGATGCCGCGAGGTACCCGCTCTCGACGTGCACCGACCCGTGGTCGGCGGCCCCCGCGCTGAACAGGTACGCGCTCGCCGAGCGGGCCTGCTCGATCACGCCGGCGACGACGCGGTCGGACTCGATGGCGCGCTTGGTCTCGATGCGCTCGAGGATGGCGGGACTCGGGAGGAGCGTGGCGTGGCCGGCGCCCTTCTGCGCGATGGCGACCGCGGTCGCCGCGGCGGTGCCCGCGCGACGGTTGAGGCTCACGCCGCCGTTGATCTGCACGACGCCCACGCCCGAGGCCCAGCCCTGGCGGAGGTGTCCCGCGACCAGGTGCAGCGTGCGACCCCAGCTGACGCCGAGGGTGCGCGGCACGGGCCGGAGCGCGGTGAGGTAGTCGGCCGCGGCCTGCGCGGTGCGCACCTGCACCTCGTCGGCCGAGTCGACGCCCGCCGACGAGACGACGATGGCGTCGTCGAGCCCGCGCTCCTCGCGCAGGCGGCGCTCGATCGGCAGCCGCCGGGCACGAGGGTGCACGATCTCGATGCGGATGTACCCCTTGGCCTTCGCCTGCGAGAGCAGGCGGCCCACCTTCCAGCGGGTCAGGTGCAGCGCCTGGCCGATCTCGTCCTGGGTCTTGTTCTCCTCGTAGTAGAGCTCCGCAGCCCGGATCGAGAGGAGTTCGTCGGTCTCGACCATCACGCTCCTTCCGACGCGTTCCACGGTACGCCTGCCCGCACGCACCGGCAACACGTGTTGCGGTTCATGCTCAGATGAGCAGGGCGGATGCCTCCGCGAGCGCGATCGCAGCCCGCCCGGGCTCACTAGGCTGGCCGCATGCGCCCCCTCGCACTCGCCCTCGACATCGGCGGCACCAAGGTCGAGGGCGCCCTCGTCGACGACGCCGGCACGGTCGTGCCCGGCACTCGGCACCGGCGTCCCACCGGCCCAGCCGCCACCTCCGACGAACTCGCCGCGAACGTCGCCGCGGTCGTCACCGCGACCGCCGGGTCGCTGCCCGACGGCGCCGACCTCGTCGGCGTCGGCATCGGCTCGGCCGGCCCGGTCGACCTGGTCGACGGGCTCGTCTCGCCGCTGAACCTGCCGGTCTGGCGCGGATTCCCACTCGTGGACCTCGTCGAGCGGACGCTCCCCGGCGTACCGGTCACCCTCCGCATCGACGGGCTCTGCATCACGCTCGCCGAGCACTGGGTGGGCGCCGGGCGCGGCGTCGGCGCGATGATGGGCATGGTCGTCTCGACCGGCGTCGGCGGCGGGTTCATCCTCGACGGACGCGCGGTGGCGAGCCCCACCGGCAACGGCGGGCACATCGGCCACATCGAGGTCGGCGGGTTCGACGACCCGTGCCCGTGCGGCGGCACGGGCTGCGTCGAGGCCGTGGCATCCGGCCCCCGCACCGTCGCGTGGGCCAGGTCGCAGGGGTTCGCGGGCAGCACGGGCGAACACCTGGCCGCCGCGCACGCCGCGGGCGACGAGGTCGCCATCGCCGCCGTACGACGCGCGGGCACCGCGGTCGGTCGCGCCGCGGCATCCGCCACCAACCTGCTCGACCTCGACCTCGTCGCGATCGGCGGCGGCTTCTCGCACGTCGCCCCGGCGTTCTTCGACCACGCACGTGCCGCGCTGGCCGAGCGCACGGGGTTCGGGTTCGTGACGCGCCTGCAGATCGTGCCGTCGGCGCTCTCGGGCGACGGCCCGCTCATCGGGGCGGCGTCGCTCGTGCACCGCCCGGGCGACCTCGCCTGACGGCGCGCGTCAGCCCAGCGCCGCCCGGACGTCCGCGACGTCCTGGCGCATCTGCGCCATGAGCGGTTCCAGCCCGTCGAAGGCGACCATGCCGCGCAGGCGCTCGGCGAAGGCGATGTCGACCACGTGGTCGTAGAGGTCGAGCTCCCGATCGAGCACGTACGCCTCGACCTGGCGCTGCGGCACGCCGTCGAACGTCGGGTTGTTCCCGACCGAGATCGCGGCGGGCAGCCGCTCGCCCCCGTCCACCAGCCAGCCGGCGTAGACGCCGTCGGCCGGGATGAGCCCCTCCGAGTCCGCGGCGAGGTTCGCGGTCGGGAAGCCGAGCTCCCGCCCGCGCGCCGCACCGTGCACGACGATGCCCCGCACGCTCGGCTCATGGCCCAGCAGGCGGCCCGCGGCGGCCACGTCGCCCGTGTCGAGCAGCTCCCGGATCCAGGTCGACGAGACCCGGCGGTCGGCCTCGGGCACGACGTCGTCCACGACGCGCACGGCGAAGCCGTACCGCTCGCCCGCCGCCGCGAGGCTCGCCACGTCGCCCGCGCCGCGGTGCCCGTAGCGGAAGTCGCCGCCGACGAGCACCTCGCGCGCGCCGAGCGCGTCGACCAGCACCCGGCGCACGAACTCGTCGGGCTCGAGCGATGCGAGCCGCGCGTCGAAGTGCAGCAGCAGGGTCTCGTCGACGCCGGTGCCGGCGAGCAGGTCGAGCTTCTGGCGCACGCTCACGAGCGGCTCCGGGCACTTCTCGGGCGCGAGGTGGGCGAGCGGATGCCGGTCGAAGGTGACCACGGCCGACGCGACGCCGAGGGCCTCCGCGCGCGCCCGCAGCTCGGCGATGACCGCGCGATGGCCCGTGTGGACGCCGTCGAACTTGCCGATCGTGACGACCGAGGGCCCGGCGTCGGCCGGCACGTCGGCCAGCCCGTCGAACACCCTCACGCGGTCGCCTCCCCGCGACGCACCGGGTGCCGGGCGAGCCACCACATGCCGAGCAGCGGCAGCACGAGCGGGATGAACAGGTAGCCGCGGCCGAACGCCGACCACACGGTGTCGTGCGGGAACAGCGCGGGGTCGACCAGCGAGAGCGTGCCGACGACGAGCACGCCCGTGAACTCGAACACGATCGTCGCCCACGCGACCACGTACCAGGTCCGGCCGCGCGCGATGAGCGCGACCGTGGCGAGCACGTAGACGACGGCGGCGAGCGCCGAGAGCAGGTACGCGAGGGGCGCCTCGTCGAACTTCGTGGCGATCTGCACGAAGGAGCGGCCGGTGGCCGCGAGGGCGAGCACCGCGTAGACGGCGACGAGCACGCGCCCGATGCCGCTCATGCGCGGTCGGGTCGCGGGGGCATCCACGGTGGGGTCGACTTCGGTCATCGTTCCTCGATTATCGCTGGCGGGCGCTCAGGCCTGCTGCACGGTCCAGATCTGGAGCATCCGGTACACCATCACGGCCACCGCGAGCGCGGCGACGCCGAGCACCACGGTGCTCCAGCGGCTGCGCTCGAGCAGTGCCCAGAAGCCCGCCCCGACCGGCAGCAGCACCGCCGAGACGAGGTAGGTCCAGAACTCCAGCGGGTCGCCGGTCGGCGTGTTGCCGAACGCGGGCGCCGCGATGGCGACGACGACCTGGGCGACGAGCAGCACCTCCACGAGCGCGAGCGCGCCCATGGTGAGGTCGCTCGGTCGGCGGCCGACCAGTCCCAGCACCACGCAGAGCAGCCCCGCGACGGTGGCGACGCCCACCTGCACGTACGCGAACCAGTCGATCACGATGCCTCCTCGGCGGGGAATCCGGTGACCACGGCGAGGGTGCCGCCCCGCCGCTCGACGATCGCGACGAGGCGTCCGGCCGGGTCGACGGCGGCGAACGGGCCGGGCGAGCCGGGGTCGAGCGCGACGCGCTTGCCGTGGCCGAGGTCGGTCGCCTGGGCTGCGTCGACGTCGACGCGCGGCAGCACGCGCGAAGCGGCCTCGGCGGGCGGCAGCAGGGCGGATGCCGCGTCGGTGTCGTCGGCGAGCACGACGGCGTCCGCCACGTCGAACGGGCCGACGCGGGTGCGGCGCAGCATCGTCAGGTGGCCCCCCACCCCGAGCGCGGCGCCGAGGTCGCGGGCGAGGGCACGGATGTAGGTGCCCGACGAGCAGTCGACGGTGACGGCGAGGTCGATCCAGCCGTCGCCGCGACGCTCGTCGTCGACCGCGAAGCCGTGCACGGTCACCGCCCGCGAGGCGAGTTCCACCTCCTCCCCCGCGCGCACCCGGTCGTAGGCGCGGCGGCCGTCGACCTTGATGGCGCTCACGGCGCTCGGCACCTGCTCGATGTCGCCGGTGAGGGCGCGGATGCCGCTGTCGATCACCGCCCGCGACACGGCGGCCACCGCTGCGGCGTCGGCGGTCTCGACGATCTCGCCCTCCGCGTCGTCGGTCACGGTCGTGGCACCGAGACGGATCGTCGCCTCGTAGCGCTTGTCGAGGCCGACCATGTGGTGCAGCAGGCGCGTGGACGCGCCGACGCCGATCACGAGCAGCCCCGTGGCCATCGGGTCGAGCGTGCCGGCGTGGCCGACCTTGCGGGTGCCGGCGAGCCTGCGGACCCGGGCGACGACGCCGTGGCTGGTGATCTGCTGCGGCTTGTCGACGAGGAGGATGCCGCTGGTCACGGGGGTCAAGGTTACCAGCGCCCGGGGCGCCGGGCCGCGCCGGGCCGCACCGGGCCGCACGGCACGTAGGCTGTCGCGGGTGAGGATCGGGATCGTCGGCGCGGGCGCGCTCGGCGGCGCGTTCGCGGCGCTGCTCGCCCGTGCGGGCCACGACGTCGAGGTGACGGCGCGGGGCGCGGGGCTCGAGGCGATCGCACGCGACGGCATCCGGCTGAGCGGCGGGTACGGCGAGGCGCACGTGCGCGTCGCGGCATCCGACCGCCTGTCGCAGCGGCCGGACCTCGCACTCGTCTGCACCAAGGCGCAGGACGCCCGGCAGGCGATCGCCGACAACCGCGACGCGCTCGACGGCACGACCGTCGTGATCGTGCAGAACGGGCTCGAGGGCGTCGCGACCGCGCGCGAACTGCTGCCCGCTGCCGACTGCCACGGCATGCTGTCGATCATCGCCGCGAACTACACCGAGCCCGGGCACGTGCGCATCACCACCACCGCGGCGAGCTACCTCGGCCGCGGTTCCGGCCCCGCCGACGACGACTCGCGCCGCGTCGCCGCACTGCTCTCGGACGCCGCGCCCGTCGTCGCGATCGACGGTTTCGAGGGCGCGCAGTGGACCAAGCTCGTGGTCAACATGCTGAACGCGCTGCCCGCGATCACCGGGCTCAGCGTGCAGGAGGTCATCGCCGACCGCCGGCTGCGGCGGGTGCTCACCGCGTCGATGCGCGAGACCGTGCGCGTCGGCATCGCGAACGGCGTGCGTTTCGGCGCGCTCCAGGGACTCGGCGACCGGCGGCTGCGACTGTTCGCACGACTGCCGCTCGCGCTCGGGCAGGTGCTGCCGCGGGGCATGGGCGCACGCATGGGGCCGGTGCCGAACCTCGGCTCGACGCTGCAGAGCATCCGACGCGGGCAGCGCACCGAGGTCGACTACCTGAACGGCGCAGTGGTGCGGCGAGCGGATGCCGCTGGGGTGCCCGCGCCCGTGAACCGCACGCTCACCGCGCTGGTGCACCGCGTCGAGGAGACGGACGCGCACGTGCCGGTCGACGAGGTGCTCGAGGCGTTCGATGGCTGAGGCGGGAACCCTGGCGCCCGCCGTCGTCGCCTGGTTCGCGCGGAACGCGCGCGACCTGCCCTGGCGGCGACCCGACTGCACGCCGTGGGGCGTGCTCGTGAGCGAGTTCATGCTGCAGCAGACGCAGGTCTCGCGCGTCGTGCCGGCGTTCGAGGCGTGGATGCGACGCTGGCCGACACCTGCGGCGCTCGCCGCGGAGCCCGCGTCGGAGGCGGTGCGGGCGTGGGGCGGGCTCGGCTACCCGCGGCGCGCGATGTGGCTGCACCGCGCCGCCGTCGAGATCGTCGAGCGCCACGACGGCGAGGTGCCCGCCGACGTCGACGCGCTGCTCGCGCTGCGGGGAATCGGGCCGTACACGGCGCGAGCCGTCGCCGCGTTCGCGTTCGGGCTGCGCGAGCCCGTCGTCGACACGAACACCCGGCGCGTGATCGCGCGAGCGGTGCGCGGCCACGGCGAGGCGGGTCCGCCCGACGCCCGCGCGGACCTGGCCGCGATGGCGGACCTGCTGCCGCACGCGGCATCCGCCGCCCAGTCGTTCAACGCGGGGATGATGGAGCTCGGCGCGGTGGTCTGCACCGCGCGGACGCCCGCCTGCGACGCCTGCCCGATCGCGTCCCGCTGCACGTGGCGCGCCGCCGGCTCCCCCGCGTACAACGGGCCGCGCCGGCGCACGCAGGCGCGGTTCGAGGGTTCCGACCGGCAGGTGCGCGGCATCGTCATGCGCGAGCTGCGCGCGGCGCACCGGCCCGTGACGCGCGACGAACTCGCGCCCGCGTGGGCGGATGCCGCGCAGCTCGCCCGCGCGATCGACACGCTCGTCGCCGACGGGCTCGCGGCCGAGCGCGCCGACGGGCTGACGCTCGCGGAGTGAGGCGGGACTACTGCTCGTCGGCCTCGCGCGGCTTGACGTACGGGTCGGCCTCGCCGGCGTACTGCGCGGTGCTCGCGCTCTTCGAGGTCTCCGCGTCGCGCTCGCGCGCCTCGCGGAGGAGCTCCTCGATGTGCTGCGCGTTCTCGGGAATCGCGTCGAGGATGAACTCGAGGCTCGGCGTCAGCCGCGCCGTGATGTTGCGGCCCACCTCGGTGCGGAGCATGCCGGTCGCCGCCTTCAGGGCCGCGGCCGAGTCGGCGCGCTCCTCATCGGTGCCGTACACCGTGTAGAACACGCTCGCGTGCTGCAGGTCGCCCGTCACCTTGACGTCGGTGATCGTGACGAACCCGAGGCGGGGGTCGCGGATGCCCTTGTCGAGACGTCGTGCGACGATCTCCTTGATGCGGTCGGCCATCTTCCTGGCCCGTGCCGGATCAGCCATGCTGTCCCCTTCCGAGAACGTCCGGGGCGGCGAGCGCCGCCCCGGACGGGATACCTAGACCCGCGGCTTCTCGCGAAGCTCGGTCGTCTCGATCTCGTCGCCGACCTGGATGTCGTTGAACTTGCCCAGGCCGATACCGCACTCGAAGTCGGTGCGGACCTCGGTGACGTCGTCCTTGAACCGGCGCAGCGACTCGATCGCCAGGCCGTCGGCGATGACCACGCCGTCGCGGATGACGCGCGCCTTCGCGTTGCGCGTGATGGTGCCCGACCGCACGATCGAACCGGCGATGTTGCCGAACTTCGAGGAGCGGAACACCTCGCGGATCTCGGCGACACCCGACTGGACCTCCTCGAACTCGGGCTTGAGCATGCCCTTGAGCGAGTTCTCGATGTCCTCGATCGCGTTGTAGATGACCGAGTAGAAGCGGATGTCGACGCCCTCGCGCGCGGCCCGCTCGCGGGCCTTCACGTCGGGTCGCACGTTGAAGCCGATGACGATCGCGTTGTCGATGGTCGCCAGGTCCACGTCGGACTCGGTGATCGCACCGACGCCGCGGTGCAGGATGCGCAGCTGCACCGAGTCGTCGACCTCGATCTTCATGAGCGACTCCTCGAGCGCCTCGACGGCACCCGACACGTCACCCTTGATGATGAGGTTGAGCGCCTCGACCTTGCCCTCCTCGAGCGCACGCGTGAAGTCCTCGAGCGAGATGCGCTTGCGGGCCTTCGCCAGCTGCGCGTTGCGCTCGGCGGCCTCGCGCTTCTCGGCGATCTGACGCGCGGTGCGGTCGTCGCCGGTCACGAGGAACGTGTCGCCCGCGCGGGGCACGGTCGACAGGCCCTGCACCTGCACGGGCCGCGACGGCGTGGCCTCGTCGACCGCGTCGCCGTTCTCGTCGACCATCGCGCGCACGCGGCCGTAGGCCGTGCCGGCGACGATCGCGTCGCCGACGCGCAGCGTGCCCGACTGGATGAGCACGGTCGCGACCGCACCGCGGCCCTTGTCGAGCTTGGCCTCGATCGCGACGCCGCGCGCGTCCTTGTCGGGATTCGCGCGCAGGTCGAGACCGGCGTCGGCGGTGAGCAGCACCGCGTCGAGCAGGTCGGTGATGCCGATGTCCTCGCGGGCCGACACGTCGACGAACATGACCTCGCCGCCGTACTCCTCGGCCACGAGGCCGAACTCGGTCAGCTGCTGGCGCACCTTCTGCGGGTTCGCGTCGGGCTTGTCGATCTTGTTCACCGCGACCACGATCGGCACGTCGGCCGCCTGGGCGTGGTTCAGCGCCTCCACCGTCTGCGGCATGATGCCGTCGTCGGCGGCGACCACGAGGATCGCGATGTCGGTCACCTGCGCACCACGGGCACGCATGGCGGTGAACGCCTCGTGACCCGGGGTGTCGATGAAGGTGATCGCGCGGTCCTTGCCCTCGTGCTGGGCGTGCACCTGGTAGGCACCGATGTGCTGGGTGATGCCGCCGGCCTCGCCCGCCACCACGTTGGCGTTGCGGATCGCGTCGAGCAGTCGCGTCTTTCCGTGGTCGACGTGACCCATGACGGTCACGACCGGCGGACGCCACTCGAGGTCCTCGTCGGACTCGTCCTCGAGCTCCTGCTCGAGGTCGATGTCGAAGCCCTCGAGGAGCTCCTTGTCCTCGTCCTCGGGCGAGACGATCTGGATCTTGTAGCCGAGCTCCTCGCCGAGCACCTCGAAGGTGGCCTCGTCGAGCGACTCGGTCGCCGTCGCCATCTCACCGAGGTGGAACAGCACGGTCACCAGGTTGCCGGGGCTCGCGTCGATCTTGTCGGCGAAGTCGGAGATGGATGCGCCGCGGCGCAGCCGGACGACGGTGCTGCCGTCGCCGCGCGGGACCTGCACGCCGCCGATCGACGGCGCCTCCCGCATCTCGAATTCCTGCCGCTTCGTCCGCTTCGACTTGCGCGAGCGGCTCTTGCCGCCGCCGCGACCGAACGCACCCGCGGTGCCGCCGCCGGGGCCGCGGCCACGGCCGCCGCCTCCGCCGGGACGCGGGCCGAACCCACCGGGACGCCCGGGCGCGCCGGCGAAGCCGCCGGGACGCTGGCCGCCGCCGGGACCGCCCTGACGACCACCGCCGCCACCGGGACGACCGCCGCCACCGGGGCGCTGGCCCGCGGGACGGGGCGCGCCGGGACGCGGGATCGAGGGCCGTGGGATGTTGCCCGGGGTCGGGCGCTGGCCCATGCCCTGCGAGCTCGAGTAGGGGTTGTTGCCGGGGCGCGGCTGGGCCGGGCGCTTGCCCATGCCCTGCGACGACGCGAACGGGTTGTTGCCGGGGCGCGGGGTGCCGCCCGGACGCGGCGCGGAGCCGCCGGGCTTGGGCGCACCGGGCTTGGGGGCGCCGCCGGGCTTCGGGCCGCCGCCGGGCTTGGCGGCATCCGCTGCCGGCTTCGCGGCGGCCTCGTCCGCCGCGGGCTTCGCGGCGGCCTCGGCGCGGGCCTGGCGCTCGGCGACCGACATCGGCTGGTCGGCGGGCGCGGGCGCCTCGGTCGTGGGCTCCGCCTTCGGCGCGGCCTTGGGCGCCGGCTTCGGGCCGGGCTTGGCGGCGCCGGGCTTCGCGGCACCGGGCTTGGGTGCCGACTTCGACGACGCCGGGGCGCCGTTTCCTGCGGAGCCGGCCGACGACGCGGCATCCGCCAGCGCAGCCTTCAGGCGACGCGCGACGGGGGGCTCGACGCTGGACGAGGGTCCCTTGACGTACTCGCCCATCTCCTTGAGCTTCTCGAGCGCGACCTTGCTGTCGACGCCGAGCTCACTCGCGATCTCGTGTACACGGGGCTTGGCAGCCACATTTCTCCTGTTCCGGGTCTGCGCCCGGACAGGG
Source organism: uncultured Agromyces sp. (assembly GCA_913053875.1). Taxonomy (GTDB): domain Bacteria; phylum Actinomycetota; class Actinomycetes; order Actinomycetales; family Microbacteriaceae; genus Agromyces. The sequence continues at coordinate 137,115 of CAJXGN010000001.1, forward strand.
GCAGACCATACCTAGCGGACGGGTCTCATTTCGAGCCGTTCATCGGTTGTCCATCAGCCGTTCAGCCTGTTCTCTAAGTCGTTCGTGTCCAGTTCGCCGGTCACGCGCAACGCCCGCCCGAAGGCACGGCGGCGCAGTGCGAGCCGGAGGCACTCACGGTCCGGATGCAGCCACGCACCACGCCCGGGCAGGCTCGCTGCGGTATCCACCACGACCTGGGATTCTCGGACGACGACCCTCAGAAGCGAGGAACGTCCGGCACGCGAACGGCATCCGATGCACGTTCTGACCGGATCCATCCTACACCTCGGCGAGCGGGCTCCGGCTCACGCCCCGGCTCCGGCCTGGGAGTCCGGCTGGATGTCGATCTTCGCGCCGGTGAGCTTGGCCGCCAGGCGGGCGTTCTGCCCCTCCTTGCCGATCGCGAGCGAGAGCTGGTAGTCGGGCACCAGCGCGCGCACGGCGCGCAGGTCGGGGTCGATCACGACGGTCTTCGACACCTTCGCCGGCGACAGCGCGCTCGCGACGAACGAGGCGAGGTCGTCCGAGTAGTCGACGATGTCGATCTTCTCGTTGTTCAGCTCGGCGGTCACCGACCGCACGCGCTGGCCGAGCTCGCCGATGCACGCGCCCTTCGCGTTCACGCCCGGCTGCGTCGCGCGCACCGCGATCTTGGTGCGGTGGCCCGCCTCCCGCGCGAGGGAGACGATCTCGACCACGCCCGACGCGATCTCGGGCACCTCGAGCGCGAAGAGCTTCCGCACGAGGGCCGGGTGCGTGCGCGACACGGTGATCGACGGCCCCTTGAGCCCCTTCGTCACGCTCGTGACGTAGACGCGGATGCGCGAGCCGTGGCGGTACTCCTCGCCCGGCACCTGCTCCTCGGGCGGCAGGATCGCCTCGACCGTGCCGAGGTCGATGTGGATCATGCGGGGGTTCGGGCCCTGCTGGATGATGCCGGCCACGATGTCGCCCTCGCGGCCGCGGAACTCGCCGAGCACGGCGTCGTCGGCGATGTCGCGCAGGCGCTGGTTGATGGTCTGCTTCGCGGCGAACGCGGCGATGCGGCCGAAGTCGCTCGGGCTGTCGACGACCTCGCCGATGACGTTGCCGTCCTCGTCGTGCTCGGGCACGTAGACGGTGACGTGACCGGTCTTGCGGTCGAGCTCGACGCGGGCGCCCGTCGGGTTGGCGTGCCCGTGCTGGCCCGGGTTGGTGTGCTTGAGGTACGCCATGAGGATCGCCTGCTCGATGATCGTGACGAGCTCATCGAAGGGGATCTCCTTCTCGCGCTCCATCATTCTCAGGACGCTGAGGTCGATGTCCACAGCCGGCCTCCTCTATTCAACTCTCGCCGTCGCCCCACCACTCGACGGGCCAGAAGACTACGGTACCGGATGCCACGGGGTCTGGTGGCCGCGGCGCATGCAGCGCCATACTGTGGCGATGGACGCGCTCAACGACTTCGTCCTCTTCTCGGGGGACCTGCTCTGGACCTGGCTCGTGCTGCCGCTGGTGGTGCTGCTCGGCCTCTACTTCACGGTGCGCAGCGGGGTGGTGCAGTTCCGGCTCATCCCGGAGATGTTCCGCACGCTCACCGACAAGACGCCGCGCGACGCGAACGGCGAACCGCAGTCCGTGTCGGCCTTCCAGGCGTTCACGGTCTCGGCGGCCTCCCGCGTCGGCGTCGGCAACATCGCGGGCGTCGGCACGGCGATCGCCATCGGCGGGCCGGGCGCGGTGTTCTGGATGTGGCTCATGGCGTTCGTCGGCGGGGCGAGCGCGTTCGTGGAGTCGACCCTCGGCCAGCTCTACAAGGTGCGCGACGCCGACGGGTTCCGCGGCGGGCCTGCGTACTACATGGAGAAGGGGCTGAAGGCGCGCTGGATGGGCATCGTCTTCGCGATCACGCTCATCATCTGCTTCCCGTTCGTGTTCTCGGCCCTCCAGGCGAACACCATCAGCGCCACCGTGGCGACGACGGTCGCCGGCGAGGAGGCGCCGTGGTGGATCGCGTGGATCGTCGGCGGGATCGTGGCGGTGCTCACGGCGCTCGTCGTCTTCGGAGGCATCCGTCGCATCGCCAGCGTCACCCAGGCGGTCGTGCCGCTCATGGCGCTCGTCTACCTGCTCGTCGGCCTCGTCGTCGTGGCGCTGAACATCGGCGAACTGCCCGCCGTGTTCGCGTCGATCTTCACCGAGGCGTTCGGGTTCAACGAGGTCGTCGGCGCGACGCTCGGCATGATCATCCTGACCGGCGTGCGACGCGGCATGTTCTCGAACGAGGCGGGACTCGGCTCGGCACCGAACGCGGGCGCGAGCGCGGCCGTCACGCACCCGGTCAAGCAGGGCCTCGTGCAGACCCTCGGCGTCTACTTCGACACGTTCCTCATCTGCTCGATCACGGCGTTCATCATCCTGGTCTCGAGCCCCGACCTCGCGAACGCGGAACGCGGCATCGGCCTCACCCAGGGCGCGATCACCGGCAGCCTCGGCACCTGGGCGGGCGTGCTGCTCAGCGTCGTGATCTTCCTGCTCGCGTTCAGTTCCATCCTCGGCAACTACTACTACGGCGAGGCGAACATCGACTTCATCACGACCCACCGCGGCGTGCTGACCGGGTTCCGGCTCGTGGTGGTCGCGGCGATCTTCGTCGGCTCGATCGCCTCGAGCGACGTCGTCTGGAACACGGCCGACTCGGTCATGGGCCTCATGGCGCTCGTGAACCTGATCGCCATCGGACTGCTCTCGGGGGTCGCGTTCCGATTGCTCCGCGACTACACGAGGCAACGACGCGAGGGGCGGAACCCGGTCTTCACCAGGGACAGGATGCCCGACCTCGACGGCATCGAGTGCTGGGAGGACGAGCTCTCGGTCACCGGCCCGATCGACGTCGACACCAAGCAGCACGAGGCCGAGAAGCACCGCGACCACCTGCACCGCCAGGAGGACTGACGGGCTCGCGGATGCGACGCGGGCTCAGCGCTCGTAGACCATGACCGCGACCATGGGCGGCGGGTGCGGTCCCGGCTGCATCTGGAGCTGCACGGCGTAGGTGTCGTCGAGGAACTGCCAGTAGTGGCCGTCCCCGCCGCCGGGCGTCCCCTCCTCGTCGAGCGGGACGATCTCGGCGTACGCCTCCGCGAGCTGTTCGGCCTGCTCGGGCTCGTCGGTCTCGATGATCAGGTCCCAGACGCCGTCGCCGGCGAGCGACGAGACGACCTCGCCCTCCGGGAGCGGGAACTCGGCCGGGAAGTCCGCAGCGACGCCGTCGAGCTCCTCGACGCCCTCGCCGAGTTCTCCCTCGTCGAATCCGTACACCGCGATGAACGCCTCCTCCCAGACGGACGTCTCGGTGCCCGGATCGGCGACCTCGGCCGTCTCGTCGTCGGCGACCTCGGCGGTGCCGTCCGTCGCGCTCCCGGCGGTGCATCCGGCGCCGACGAGGACGATGACCGCTGCGACGCCGGCGAGACCTGCGCGTCGCGCGGACCCGTTGTGCCTGCGTGCGATGAACATGGGTGCCTCCGACCCTCGATATCTGGATGTCTCGAGGCTCGCGCGCGCCGATATCCACTCGGTATCCGGGCGGTCGGGTCGCCTGCTCGATGGCACGTCGGGACGCCCGCGTCAAGCCCGAGTACCCGACACGTGTCGTCGCTACTGTGACGGGATGGACATCGATTCCCCCAAGGACGCCGCGCGCACCGCGGAGCGCTCGCAGACGTTCCAGATCCTCGCCCGAACGGGCTACGTCGTGCTCGGCATCATCCACGTCATCATCGGCGTGATCGCCATCTCGGTGGCGACGGGCAACGGCGGCGGGGAGGCCGAGGAGTCGGGCGCGCTCGAGCAGGTCGCGAAGACCCCGTTCGGCAGCGTGCTGCTGTGGGCGATCGCGATCGGCCTGTTCGCGCTCGCGATCTGGTCGGTGGCCGAGGCCCTCCTCGCGCGGGGGAAGGATACGAAGGAGAAGTGGGGCGAGCGGCTGAAGGAGGGCGGCAAGGCCGTCGTCTACATCGCCGTGGGCGCCACCGCGGTCGTGTTCGCCCTCGGCGGCAGCAGCGACTCGTCCGAGTCGAGCCAGGGACTCGCTGCGACGCTCATCCAGGCGCCCGGCGGCGTCTTCGTGCTCGCGCTGATCGGGCTCATCGTGTTCGGCATCGGCGCCGGCTTCGTCTGGCGGGGCGTGCGGGTCTCGTTCACCGAGAGCCTGAACGTGCCGTCGGGAGCCGTCGGGTCGGCGCTCGTCGCGCTCGGCGTCGCGGGCTACGTCGCCAAGGGCATCGGCGTCGCGATCGTCGGCGTGCTGTTCATCGTCGCCGCGTTCACCCTCGACCCCGAGCAGGCCGGCGGCCTCGACTCCGCCCTGAAGAGCCTGCTCGAGCTGCCCTTCGGCGTCGTGCTGCTGTGGGCGATCGGGCTCGGGATCATCGCGTACGGCGCGTACTCCGTCGCGCGCGCGAAGTACGCCCGGCTCTGAGCCGGGCCATCGCGGTCCGCGTCAGCCGCGCACGGCCGCGACGACGTCCGCCAGCGGCACCGTCGTGCGCTCCCCCGAGGCGCGGTCCCACACCTCGACCTCGCCGTCGGCGACGCCGCGGCCGACGATCACGATCCGCGGCACGCCGATCAGCTCGGCGTCGGCGAACTTCACCCCGGGCGACAGCTTCGGGCGGTCGTCGAACAGCACGTCGCATCCGCTCGCCTCGAGCTCTGCGACGACGCCCTCGGCGGCCTCGAACACGGCCGGGTCCTTGCCGGTGGCGACCACGTGCACGTCGAACGGGGCGATCGACGCGGGCCAGGCGAGGCCCTTCTCGTCGTTGTGCTCCTCCGCGATGATCGCGAGGATGCGGGTCACGCCGATGCCGTACGAGCCCATGGTGACGGTCACGAGCTTGCCGTTCTCATCGAGGACCTTGAGGCCGAGCGCGTCGGCGTACTTGCGGCCGAGCTGGAAGACGTGGCCGATCTCCATGCCGCGCGCGAGGTGCACGGGGCCCGAGCCGTCGGGCGCGGGGTCGCCCTCGCGCACGGTCGCCGCCTCGATGGTGCCGTCGGCCGTGAAGTCGCGGCCGGCGACGAGGCCGAACACGTGCTTCTGGTCGAGGTTCGCGCCCGTGATCCACTCGGTGCCGTCGACCACGCGCGGGTCGACGAGGTAGCGGATGCCGGTGGCCGACTCCTCGCCCAGCACGGCGCCGTCGGGCGACCAGGGGCCGATGTAGCCCTTGACCAGGCCGGGGTGCGCGGCGAAGTCCGCCTCGGTCGCGGGCTCGACGTCGGCCGGCGCGAACGCCACCTCGACGCGCTTGTCGTCGACGTCGCGGTCGCCGGGCAGGCCGATGATGACGAGTTCGCGCGACCCGTCGGGGTGCACCAGCGCGAGCACGACGTTCTTCAGCGTGTCGGCCGCGGTCCAGGCGCGACCGTCGGGGCGCGGGTACTCGGTGTTCGCGAGGTCGACGAGCGTGGCGATGGTCGGCGTGTTCGGCGAGTCGAGCACGACCGCGTCGGGCAGGCCCTCGATCGGCAGCGCGTCGGGCACGACCGTGGTGAAGGCCTCGACGTTGGCGGCGTACCCGGCGCCGGAGCGCACGAACGTGTCCTCGCCGACGGGCGTGGGGTGCAGGAACTCCTCGCTGCGGGAGCCGCCCATCGCACCGGCATCCGCCTGCACGATCACGTACTCGAGGCCCAGGCGCGCGAAGATGCGCTCGTAGGCGTCGCGCTGCGCCTGGTAGCTGGCGTCGAGGCCGGCATCCGTGTGGTCGAACGAGTACGCGTCCTTCATGGTGAACTCGCGTCCGCGCAGGAGGCCGGCGCGCGGACGGGCCTCGTCGCGGTACTTGTCCTGGATCTGGTAGATCGTCAGCGGCAGGTCCTTGTACGACGAGTAGAGGTCCTTCACCGTGAGCGTGAAGACCTCCTCGTGCGTGGGCGCGAGCAGGTAGTCGGCGCCCTTGCGGTCCTGCAGGCGGAAGATGCCGTCGCCGTACTCCTCCCAGCGGCCGGTCGCCTCGTAGGGCTCCTTCGGCAGCAGGGCCGGGAAGTGCACCTCGTGCGCCCCGGCGGCGGCCATCTCCTCGCGGATGACGCGCTCGATCTTCTCCTTGACCTTCAGGCCCAGCGGGAGCCAGGCGAACACGCCCGGGGCCTGGCGGCGGATGTAGCCGGCGCGCACGAGCAGCTTGTGGCTCGTGACCTCGGCGTCGGAGGGGTCTTCGCGGAGCGTGCGGAGGAAGTAGTTCGTCAGGCGTACGGGCACCCGAACAGTCTAGAGGCGGGCGACGGATGCCTCTGAAGGCGCCGTCTCGCCACCGTTCTGTATACATTTGGTGACCAGTTGGTGGAAAACGTGGCCCATCATCGGAGAATGGACTACCGTGTGTATACACAAGGAGGGCGACGATGACCACGACAGGACGCGCGAGCGACCGGGCGTACGAGGCGCTCCGGGCCGAGATCATCGCGTGGGAGCTCCCGCCCGGCAGCGTGCTGGCCGAGGTCGAGCAGGCCGCCAGGCTCGGCGTTTCGCGCACCCCGCTGCGCGAGGCCCTCTCGAGACTCGCCGCCGACGGGCTCGTCGCCCCGCACGGCGGGCGCGGCGTCGTCGTCACCGACCTGTCGGCCGACGACGTGCGCGAGCTGTTCGAGGTGCGCCGCGCACTCGAGGAGCAGGCCGCGCGCCTGGCCGCCCGCCGCGCCGACCCCGAGCCGTTCCGTGCGCTCGCCGCCGAGTTCGCGGAGGTCCGCGACCTGCTCGAGCACGACGACCCGCTGCGGCACCGCTACTTCGACCTGGTCGGCCGGTTCGACGCGGCGCTCGATGCGGCCATGGCCAACGGCTACCTGGCCGCGGCGCTCCGCCCGGTGCGCACCCACCTCGCCCGCGTGCGCCGCATGGCGCGCTTCGACGCCGCCCGCCTGCTCGAGGCCGCGCGCGAGCACCAGGCCATCGCGCTCGCGATCGCCGACGGCGAGCCAGAGCTCGCCGCCCACGCGACGCACCTGCACCTGCACCACGCCCTCCAGGGCATCCTCGACCACCTCGCCGGCGACGCCGCCGTGGCGCACGACCACCCGCAACGAACGGAGCACATCGCATGATCGACCTCGAGGTCCGCACCTACCGCAGCGACGAGCTGCTGCCGCGCGAGGAGCAGCTCGCCTGGCGCATCGCCCAGGTCGCCGCAGACCCCGTGGCCGTCGACGACGACGTCACCGAGATGATCATCAACCGCGTGATCGACAACGCGTCGGTCGCCGTCGCGTCGCTCGGCCGCGCACCGGTCGTCGCGGCACGCGGGCAGGCCCGGGTGCATCCGTACTCCCCCGGCTCCACCGTGTTCGGCGTCGCCGGTCGCTACAGCCCCGAGTGGGCGGCGTACGCGAACGGCGTCGCCGTGCGCGAGCTCGACTACCACGACACGTTCCTCGCGGCCGAGTACTCGCACCCGGGCGACAACATCCCGCCGATCCTCGCGGTCGCCCAGCACGCGGGGCGCGACGGCGCGGCGCTCGTGCGCGGCATCGCCACGGGCTACGAGGTGCAGGTCGACCTGGTGAAGGCCATCTCGCTGCACCGGCACAAGATCGACCACGTCGCCCACCTCGGGCCGTCGGCCGCCGCCGGCATCGGCACGCTGCTCGGCCTCGACCCGACCGTGATCTTCCAGGCCATCGGCCAGGCGCTGCACACGACCACCGCCACCCGCCAGTCGCGCAAGGGCGAGATCTCCACCTGGAAGGCCTCCGCCCCCGCGTTCGCCGGGAAGATGGCCATCGAGGCGGTCGATCGCGCGATCCGCGGCCAGACCAGCCCCTCCCCGATCTGGGAGGGCGAGGACGGCGTGATCGCCTGGCTGCTCGACGGCCCGGAGGGCCGCTACACGGTGCCGCTGCCCGGCCCGGGCGAGTCGAAGCGGGCCATCCTCGACTCGTACACCAAGGAGCACTCGGCCGAGTACCAGGCGCAGGCGCTCATCGACCTCGGGCGGCGCATCGGCACGGAGCATCCGGAGCTGCGCGACCCGGCCGCGGTCGAGTCGATCCTCATCGCGACGAGCCACCACACGCACTACGTGATCGGCTCGGGCGCGAACGACCCGCAGAAGTACGACCCGACCGCGTCGCGCGAGACGCTCGACCACTCGATCCCGTACATCTTCACGGTCGCGCTGCAGGACGGCGCCTGGCACCACGTCGACTCGTACGCGCCCGAGCGCGCGCAGCGGCCTGACACCGTGGAACTCTGGCGCAAGGTCACCACGGTCGAGGACCCGGAGTGGACGCGCCGCTACCACTCGCTCGACATCTCGGAGAAGGCGTTCGGCGGCCGAGTGGAGATCACCCTGGCCGACGGGAGCCGCATCGTCGAGGAGATCGCCGTGGCCGACGCGCACCCGCTCGGCGCCCGCCCGTTCGGTCGCGAGCAGTACGTGCAGAAGTTCCGGACCCTCGCCGACGGCGTGCTCTCGGCCGCCGAGGTCGACCGCTTCCTCGACCTCGCGGTGCGCCTGCCCGAGCTCACTCCCGGCGAGCTGGGCGACCTCAACCCGATCGCCGACGCGCTGCCCGAGGCACCGAAGGGACTGTTCTGAGATGGTGCTGCACTCGACGGTCACGCCGACCGACAAGCGGCGGCGCTTCCGCGAGGCCCTCGCGGCCCCCGCGATCGTGCGCATGCCCGGCGCCTTCAACCCGCTGAGCGCCCGGCTCATCGAGGACGTCGGGTTCGAGGGCGTGTACATCTCGGGCGCCGTGCTCTCGGCCGACCTGGGGCTGCCCGACATCGGGCTCACCACCCTCACCGAGGTCGCCGGGCGCGGCGCGCAGATCGCGCGGGTCACCGACCTGCCGACCCTCATCGACGCCGACACCGGCTGGGGCGAACCGATGAACGTCGCCCGCACGGTGCAGATGATGGAGGATGCCGGCATCTCGGCCATGCACGTCGAGGACCAGGTCAACCCGAAGCGGTGCGGACACCTCGACGGCAAGGACGTCGTCGACGAGCCGACGGCGCTCCGCCGCATCCGTGCCGCCGTCGACGCCCGACGCGACCCCGAATTCGTGATCATGGCCCGCACCGACGTGCGCGGCGTCGCCGGGCTGCGGGCGGCGACCGAGCGGGCGAAGGCACTGGTCGACGCGGGCGCGGACGCGATCTTCCCCGAGGCCATGGCCGACCTCGACGAGTTCGCGGCCATGCGCGCCGCGGTCGACGTGCCGATCCTCGCCAACATGACCGAGTTCGGCAAGAGCCCGCTGTTCACGGCCGCCGAGCTCGAGGCGGTGGGCGTGAACCTCGTGATCCATCCCGTCTCGCTGCTGCGCCTGGCCATGGGCGAGGCCGAGCGGAGCCTGCGGCAGCTCGCCGCCGAGGGCAGCCTCGCGAACGCGGTGCCGCGCATGCAGACCCGCACACGCCTCTACGAACTCAACGAGTACGCCGACTACGCCCGGTTCGACGAGGAGGTCTTCGCCTTCGACGTGCCGGGCGCAGCGGATGACCGAACGCCCCGCGACGACGCGGAGCCCCGACGAAGGGAACACGCATGACCGACACCACCCCCGAGATCCGCAAGGGCCTCGCCGGAGTCGTCGTCGACACGACGGCCATCTCGAAGGTGAACCCCGCCACCAACTCGCTGCTCTACCGGGGCTACCCGGTGCAGGAGCTCGCCGAGCACTGCTCCGTGGAGGAGGTCGCGCTGCTGCTCTGGACCGGCGAACTGCCGACCCCCGACGAGCTCGCCACGTTCGAGGCCGAGGAGCGCGCCGGCCGCGCCCTTGCCCCGCAGGTGCGCGACGCGATCACCCGAGCGCCGTTGACGGCCCACCCGATGGACGTCGTGCGCACCGCGATCAGCGTGCACGGCGAGATCGACCCCGACACGGCGGATGCCTCGCCCGAGGCCGACCTGCGCAAGGCCAAGCGCCTGTTCGCGGCGGTGCCCGCCATGGTCGCGCTCGACCAGCGCCGCCGGCACGGCCTCGACGAGATCGCGCCGCGCGAGGACCTCGACTACTCGGCGAACCTGCTCTGGATGACCTTCGGCACCGAGCTCACCGAGGCCGAGATCGACGTGTTCCGGGTGTCGATGGTGCTCTACGCCGAGCACTCGTTCAACGCCTCGACCTTCACCGCGCGCGTGGTCACCTCGACCATGAGCGACCTGCACTCGGCCGTCGTGGCGGCCGTCGGCGCGCTCAAGGGCCCGCTGCACGGCGGCGCCAACGAGGCCGTCATGCACATGTTCGACGAGATCGGCGACGCCTCGGCGGCCGTGGCCTGGCTCGACGAGGCGCTCGCGAGCAAGCGCAAGATCATGGGCTTCGGACACCGCGTGTACAAGAACGGCGACTCGCGCGTGCCGACCATGAAGGCCGCGCTCGACCGGCTCATCGCCGAGCGCGGACGCGACGACCTGCTCGCGCTGTACGACACGCTCGGCGACGCGATGGCCGAACGCAAGGGCATCCTGCCGAACCTCGACTACCCGAGCGGCCCCGCCTACCACCTGCTCGGCTTCGACACCCCGACGTTCACGCCGCTGTTCGTCGCCAGCCGGGTCATGGGCTGGACCGCGCACATCATGGAGCAGGCCGCGGCGAACGCGCTCATCCGCCCGCTCTCGGCCTACGACGGGCCGGAGCAGCGGCACGTGCCGCAGGCGGTCTCGGTCTGACGCGCCGGGCCGGAGCTCAGGCCCGCCAGAGCTCCGGCCCCGGCCGCGCCACCGCGAGCGTCGGCACGACGGCGGTGCGCGACAGCGCCAGCACGGCCATCGCGAGCTCGGCCACGTCGTCCGGTCGGATCATCTCGTCGGCGGGCACCGCGTCGTGCTTCCAGGCGGCCATGTCGGTGTCGACGTAGCCCGGGCAGATCGCCGTCGCGAGCACGCCGGCCGCGTACTCCTCCTGGGTGAGCGCCTCGCAGAGCGACACGATCGCGGCCTTCGTCGCGCCGTAGGCGGCGAGCCCGGCCTCGGCGACCAGCGCGGTCATCGACGCGATCGCGACCACGCGCGCGCTGCCGTGCTCGGCCGCCGCCTCGCGCAGCGAGGGGATCGCCTGCGAGACCAGGGCGAACGTGCTGCGCAGGTTCACGGCGTAGTGCAGGTCGAGCCGCCGCAGCGGCGTCTCGGCGATGGGGCTCCCCTTGCCCATGCCCGCGTTCAGCACGAGGTGGTCGAGGCGGCCGAACCGCTCGAGGTGTGCGGGCACGACTCCGGCGACCGCCGCCTCGTCGGCCAGGTCGGCGGGCAGCCCGAACACGGGCGTGCCCAGCTCGTCGCGCACCTGGGCGGCGGCCCGGTCGAGCGAGGCGGCGTCCCGGCCCGTGATGGTGACCGCGGTGCCGGATGCCGCGAGCCGACGCGTGATCGCCAGGCCGATGCCGCGCGAGCCGCCGGTCACGATCGCCGCGCGCATCAGCGCACCGCCTTCGCCACCGGTGCGAGCCGTTCGAGCCCGTACGCGAGCAGGGGCTCGACCGCCTCGCCCGCCGTCGCGAAGCCCTCGCCGACCGTGCTGCCCGCCAGGTAGCGGGAGTGGATGCCCTCGGCGATGACCGCGAGCTTCAGCGCGGCGAGCGCGAGGTACGGGGCGAGGTCGGGCAGGTCGCGGCCGGCGGCGTACCGCTCGACGAACGCGTCGGGCGAGGGCAGCGCGTTCGGCCCGCCGCGCACGTGCGGCACGCCGAGCACGGGCTCGGTGAGCGGCTCCCAGTAGACGAGCGTCATGGCGAGGTCGGCGAGCGGGTCGCCGAGCGTGGAGAGCTCCCAGTCGACGAGGGCGGCGATGCGCGGCTCGTCGGGGGCGACGAGCACGTTGTCGATGCGGTAGTCGCCGTGCACGATCGTCGCGCCCGACTCCGCGGGCAGCGTGTCGGCGAGGCGTGCGGCGAGCGCGTCGAAGTCGGCCGACTCGCGTGTCTTCACGCGCGACCACTGGTCGGACCAGCGACGCAGCTGCCGCCCGAGGTATCCGGCGGGGCGACCGAAGTCGGCCAGACCGGCGGCGATCGGGTCGACCCGGTGCAGCGCTGCGAGGCGGTCGGCGAGCTCGTCGCCGAGCGCCGCCTGGTCGTCGGGCGAGAGCGCGGCGAGGTCGTCGTGGCTGCGCAGCGTGCGGCCCTCGACGAAGTCGACGACGAGGAACGGCACGCCGAGCACCTGCTCATCGCGGCAGAGCAGGCGCGTACCGGGCACCGGCACGGGCGTGTCCTGCAGGGCGTCCATGACCCGGTACTCCCGCACCATGTCATGGGCGCTCGGCGTCAGCGGGCCGAGCGGTGGACGGCGCAGCACCCAGTCGTGCACGCCGTCGCTCAGGCGGTAGGTGAGGTTCGACTTGCCGCCCGCGATCAGCCGCGCGTTCAGGCCGCCGTTGTACCCGGGCAGGTGCTGCGCGAAGTAGCGGTGCAGCGCGATGACGTCCAGGCCGACGGGCATCAGGCCACCTCCCCCGCGGTGCGGCGCGCCTTGACGGCGCGCTTGGCGATCGCCCAGCGATGCGTCTCGCTCGATCCGTCGTAGATGCGGAACGGCCGCACCTCCCGCCAGTACCGGCTGAGCAGCAGGTCGCCCGCGGTGCCGGTCGCACCGGCGAGCTGCACCGCGCGATCGGTGATCCGCCCGACCGCCTCGGCCACGAAGACCTTCGTCATCGAGGTGGCGTTGCCCGCTTCGCGACCCGTGTCCAGCAGCCAGCCCGCGTGCCGGATGAGCGCCCGCGAGGCCGCCATGTCGATCTCGTTGTCGGCGACCTGTTGCTGCACCATGCCGAGGTTCGCGAGCCGGTCGCCGAAGGCGTCGCGCTGCGCGACGTACCCGAGGGCGATGTCATGCGCGCGGCGCGCAAGCCCGAGCCAGCGCATGCAGTGGGTCAGTCGTGCGGGCGCGAGCCGGGCCTGCGCGGCCTCGAAGCCGCGGTCGACCTCGCCGAGCACCGCGTCGTCGGGCACGACGCAGTCGCGGAACTCGACCTCGCTGTGCCCGCCGAACAGCCCCACGTCGAGCGTGTCCAGGTCGCGCACCACGGTGATGCCGGGATTGTCGCCGTCGACGAGGAAGAGGGTCGCCCCGCCGGCGTCGCCGGGCTCCCCCGACGTGCGTGCCATCACGAAGAACAGCGAGGCGCCGCGGGCGCCGGTGATGAACCACTTGCGGCCGTCGATGCGCCAGCCGCCCTCGACGCGGCGTGCGCGCGTGCGCAGCGCCCGCGGGTCCGAGCCCGCGCCCGGCGCCGGCTCGGTCATCGCGAAGGCGCTCCGCGCGCGGCCGCTGCCGAGCTCCGGCAGCCAGCGTCCCTGCTGCTCCGGGGAGCCGATGCGCTCGAGGAGGTGCATGTTGCCCTCGTCGGGGGCGGAGCAGTGCAGCGCCAGCGGTCCGAGCAGCGAGTAGCCGGCCTCCTCGAACACCACCGACTGCCCGCGCATGTCGAGACCGAGGCCGCCCCACTCGCGGCCGAGCTGCGGGGCCAGCAGGCCCGCGGCGCGCGCCGCGTCCTGCAGGCCGCGACGCACGGACTCGTCGCCGTCGTGCACCGATCCGCCCGTCTCCAGCTCGACGGGGATCACGACGTCGCGCACGAACTCCCGCGTCCTGGCCGCGAGCGCCGCGACCTCGTCGTCGATCTCGAACTCGATCGCCATCGCGGCTCCTTCGCCTTGGAAGTTCAGGTGCCGAACTGAATCGGCATTAGAAAACACTCCGAACATCGTGCGCCCGCGAACCTTGTTCCGTCAAGGGCGATGCATCAGAATTTTGAATCTGTTGTAAAAACGGCGGATCGATGTCACACTGGCCGCACAGGGCCGGATCGGCCAGGGCAGATCAGTGAGGATCGATCGGATGTTCAAGGACCTCGGAACGTCGCGCACCGTGTACGACACGGAGCACCGCGAGTTCGGCGCGCTCGTCGCCGACTTCGTCGAAGCGGAGGCCGCGCCGAACGCGGAGCGGTGGGAACGCGAGGGCAAGGTCGACCGCGCCCTGTTCACCGCGGCCGCGGAGGCGGGCATCCTCGGCTTCACCGTGCCGGAGGAGTTCGGCGGCATGGGCATCGACGACTTCCGCTACAACGCGATCATGGGCGAGGAACTCGCCCGCAATCCCGTCTGCGACGGCATGGCCTGCATCGCCCTGTCGAACGACATCGTCTACCCCTACTTCCTCGACCTGACGAACGACGACCAGAAGTCCAGGTGGCTCCCCGGACTGGCGGAGGGCACGCTCGTCACCGCGATCGCGATGACCGAGCCGGGCACGGGCTCCGACCTCGCCGGCATCCGCACCTCGGCCGTCCGCGACGGCGACGAGTACGTCGTGAACGGCGCCAAGACGTTCATCTCGAACGGGCAGAACGCCGACCTCGTCGTCACCGCCGTGCGCACCTCGGAGGACCGGCACAAGGGACTCAGCCTCCTGGTGATCCCCGCCGACTCCCCCGGCTTCTCGCGCGGCCGCAACCTCGACAAGATCGGCCTGCACGCCCAGGACACGAGCGAGCTCGCCTTCACCGATGTGCGCGTGCCGGTCGAGAACCTGCTCGGCGCAGAGGGAGACGGGTTCCTCGGACTCATGAAGAACCTGCCGCAGGAGCGCATCTCCATCGCCGCGGCGGCGGTGGCGGCATGCGAGGGCGTGCTGGAGCGCACCCTCGCGTACGTGAAGGAGCGGAAGGCGTTCGGCCAGCCGATCGGCAGCTTCCAGAACACGCGGTTCGTGCTCGCCGAGCTGACCACCGAGGTGCGCGTGACGCGCGCCTACATCGACGACTGCCTGCGCCAGCACGTCGCCGGCCGGCTGTCGGCCGAGGAGGCCGCGGCGGCGAAGTTCTGGTGCACCGAACTGCAGCAGCGGGTCGTGAACCGCTGCCTGCAGCTCTACGGCGGCTACGGCTACATGCGCGAGTACCGCATCGCGCGCGACTACGAGGACGCACGCATCACGACCATCTACGGCGGCACCACCGAGATCATGAAGGAGATCGTCGGCCGGAGCCTCGGGCTCTGACGACATCGAGAGGACGACAACCATGACCGAAGCGTTCATCTACGACACGTTCCGAACCCCGCGCGGCAAGAACCGCGGCGGCTCGCTCCACGGCACGAAGCCGGTCGACCTCGCGAGCGGCCTGCTCGCCGAGCTCGCACCGCGCAACCCCTCGCTCGACCTCGATCGCATCGACGACGTCGTGCTCGGCGTCGTCTCGCCGGTCGGCGAGCAGGGCGGCGACATCGCGCGCACCGCGATCCTCAACTCCGGCCTGCCCGAGCACGTGCCGGGCGTGCAGGTCAACCGATTCTGCGCCTCGGGGCTCGAGGCCGTGAACCTCGCCGCGCAGAAGGTCGCGTCCGGCTGGGAGGACCTGGTCGTCGCCGGTGGCGTCGAGGCCATGTCGCGCGTGCCGATCGGCTCCGACGGCGGCGCGTACGCGCAGGACCCGACTACGGCCTACGACGCCTACTTCGTGCCGCAGGGCATCTCGGCCGACCTCATCGCGACGATCGAGGGCTTCGACCGCGAGGACGTCGACGCATTCGCCGTGTGGAGCCAGGACAAGGCGGATGCCGCGTGGGCGAACGGGTACTTCGACAAGTCCATCGTGCCCGTGCGCGACATGAACGGCGTGCTCGTGCTCGACCACGACGAGCACCGGCGCCCCGGCTCGAGCGTCGACTCGCTCGGCAAGCTCCCCTCGGCGTTCGCGACCATCGGCGACATGGGTGGCTTCGACGCCGTCGCGCTGCAGAAGTACCACTCGGTCGAGAGGATCTCGCACGTGCACACGGCCGCGAACTCGTCGGGCATCGTCGACGGGGCGGCCCTGGTGGTGCTCGGCAGCGAGGCGGCCGGCAGCGCCATGGGACTCACCCCGCGGGCGCGGATCGTCGGCACGGCCGTGCTCGGCAGCGAGCCCACCATCATGCTCACCGGCCCGACGAGCGTCACGCAGCGGGTGCTCGACAAGACCGGTCTCACGGTCGACGACATCGACCTGTTCGAGCTCAACGAGGCGTTCGCCTCCGTCGTGCTCAAGTGGATGAAGGACCTCGACATCCCTCGCGAGAAGGTCAACGTCAACGGCGGCGCGATCGCCATGGGGCATCCGCTCGGCGCCACCGGCGCGATGATCCTCGGCACGATGCTCGACGAGCTCGAGCGCCGCGACCTCCGCCGCGGCCTCGCCACGCTCTGCGTCGGCGCCGGCATGGGCATCGCCACCGTCATCGAACGACTCTGACCCGAACGAACCGACAGGACTGGACCACTCATGACCATCGAAGCCATCGTGACCGAGGCGCCCGCGATCCACTGGGATCGCGACGAGGACGGCGTCGTCACCCTGACCCTCGACGACCCCGACGCGACCGTCAACACCATGAACGACGCCTACACCGAGTCGATGACCATCGTCGTCGACCGGCTCGAGGCCGAGCTCGACGACGTCACGGGCGTCATCCTCGCCAGCGCGAAGTCGAGCTTCTTCGCCGGCGGCGACCTCAACCAGCTCAAGCAGGGCTCGCCCGAGACGGCCGCCGAGCAGACGGCGCACATCGAGCGCGTCAAGGCCGACCTGCGCCGACTCGAGCGGCTCGGCAAGCCGGTCGTCGCGGCGATCAACGGCACCGCCCTCGGCGGCGGGCTCGAGGTCGCCCTCGCCGCGCACCACCGCATCGCGGCCGACGCGAAGGGCAGCCGCATCGGCCTGCCCGAGGTGACGCTCGGGCTGCTGCCCGGCGGCGGCGGCATCACGCGCACCGTACGCATGCTCGGGTTGCAGGACGCGTTGACCAAGGTGATCATGACCGGCACGAAGTACACCCCCGCCGGCGCGCTCGAGGTCGGCCTGGTCGACGAGGTCGTGCCCACGGGCGACGCGCTCGTGCCGGCCGCGAAGGCCTGGATCGCCGCCCACCCGACCGCCGTGAAGCCGTGGGACGAGAAGGGCTTCCGCATCCCCGGCGGCGGTCCGAACAGCCCGTCGGTCGCCTCGCTGCTGCCGGCCATGGCCGCGAACGTGCGCAGGCAGGTCAAGGGCGCGCCGATGCCCGCTCCGCGCGCCGCGCTCGCCGCCGCCGTCGAGGGAGCGCTCGTCGACTTCGACACCGCGAGCACCATCGAGACCCGCTACCTGGTCTCGCTCACCATCGGCCAGGTCGCGAAGAACATGATCAACGCGTTCTTCTTCGACCTCCAGAAGATCAACGCCGGGGCGAGCCGCCCAGACGGGTACCCGAAGTTCCAGGCGACCAAGGTCGGCGTGATCGGCGCCGGCATGATGGGCGCCGCCATCGCCTACGTGTCGGCGAAGGCCGGCATCGACGTGGTGCTGAAGGACGTGTCGATCGAAGCGGCGCGTCGCGGCAAGGGCTACGCGGAGCGCATCGAGGCCAAGGCCCTGCAGCGCGGAAAGACCACGCCAGAGAAGTCGGCGGCGCTGCTCGCCCGCATCACGCCGTCGGCCGACCCGGCGGACTTCGCCGGTGTCGACCTCGTCATCGAGGCGGTGTTCGAGAGCGCCGACGTGAAGCAGGCGGTCTTCCAGGAGATCGAGGATGTCGTGGAGCCCGACGCGGTGCTCGGGTCGAACACCTCGACCCTGCCGATCACCGAGTTGTCGGCCGGGGTCAAGCGACCCGACGACTTCATCGGCATCCATTTCTTCTCCCCCGTCGACAAGATGCCGCTCGTCGAGATCGTGCGCGGCCGCAACACCGGCGACGAGGTGCTCGCGAAGACGTTCGACTACGTGCTGCAGATCCGCAAGACCCCGATCGTCGTCAACGACAACCGCGGCTTCTTCACCTCGCGCGTGATCGGCCGGTACATCGACGAGGCCGTCGCGGCCGTCGGCGAGGGCGTCTCCCCCGCGACCGTCGAGCAGGCGTCGCTGCAGGCCGGGTACCCGGCGGGCGCGCTGCAACTGCTCGACGAACTCACCATCACGCTCACGCAGAAGATCCGCGAGGAGACGAAGAAGGCGGCCATCGCCGAGGGCAGGGGCTGGACCGAGCACGGCGCCGAGGCGGTCGTCGACCGCATGGTCGACGAGCTCGGCCGCAAGGGCCGGTCGACGGGCGGCGGGTTCTACGACTACGACGCTGACGGCACGCGCATCGGCCTCTGGCCGGGGCTCGCCGAGGCCTTCGGCTCGGGTACCGAGGTGCCGTTCGAGGACCTCAAGGAGCGGATGCTCTTCGCCGAGGCGATCGACACCGTGCGGTGCTTCGACGAGGGCGTGCTCACGAGCGTCGCCGACGCGAACATCGGGTCGATCTACGGCATCGGGTTCCCGGCCTGGACGGGCGGCGTCATCCAGTACATCAACCAGTACGAGGGCGGCCTGCCCGGGTTCGTGGCTCGCGCTCGCGAGCTCGCGGCCGCCTACGGCCCCCACTTCGAGCCCCCGGCCTCGCTCGTCGCGAAGGCCGAGGCCGGCGAGACCTACGCCTGACCGGCGGAACGCGAACGAGAGGGAGCACCGCGATGGTACGCACGCGATTCACCGACCTGCTCGGCATCGAGCACCCGGTCGTCCAGGGCGGCATGATGTGGGTCGGCCGCGCCGAGCTCGCGGCCGCCGTCTCCGAGGCGGGCGGGCTCGGCATCATCACCGCGCTCACGCAGCCGACCCCGGCCGACCTCGTGAAGGAGGTCGAGCGCGCCCGCACGATGACGGACAAGCCGATCGGGGTGAACCTCACGATCCTGCCGTCGATCAACCCGCCGCCCTACGACGAGTACCGGCGGGCGATCGTCGACGCGGGCATCACGATCGTCGAGACCGCCGGATCGAACCCCGAACCGCACATGGAGATGTTCAAGGCCCACGGCATCCGTGTCATGCACAAGTGCACGAGCGTGCGGCACGCGGTGAAGGCCCAGGCCGTCGGCGTCGACGCCGTGAGCATCGACGGCTTCGAGTGCGCGGGCCACCCGGGCGAAGACGACATCCCGGGCCTCGTGCTCATCCCCGCCGCCGCCGACGCGCTGTCGATCCCCTTCATCGCCTCCGGCGGGTTCGCCGACGGCCGCGGGCTCGCGGCGGCGCTCGCGCTGGGCGCCGACGGCGTCAACATGGGCACGCGCTTCATGTGCTCGGTGGAGTCGCCGATCTCGCAGCAGGTGAAGGAACGGATCGTCGAGGCGACCGAGCACGACACCGAGCTGATCTTCCGCACGCTGTCGAACACCGCACGCGTGGCCAGCAACTCGGTCAGCCGCGAGGTCGTCGAGATCCTGAACGCGGGCGGCGACTTCCCCGCCATCCGCGAGCTCGTCGCCGGGGCCCGTGGCCGGAAGGTGTTCGAGGACGGCGACCTCGAGGCCGGCATCTGGACGGTCGGGCTCGTGCAGGGCCTCATCCACGACGTCCCCACCGCGGGTGAGATCGTGCGCCGCACGGTCGCCGAGGCCGAATCCGTGCTGCGCGAGCGGCTCAGCCGGTTCGAGCCTGTCGCGGTCTGACCGTCAGCGGCCGGCGCGTTCGCCGAGGTCGGGCGCACCCATGCCGTGCAGCACGAGCGAGCGCGCCGCCGCGACGAGGTCGGCCAACGACCGCATCCGCGGGTTCCACCACTCGGCCGCCCAGTTCATCGAGCCGAGCAGCAGCAGCCGTGACACGTTGACGTCGAGCCCGTCGCGCAGTTGACCGGCGCGTGCGGCCTCGTCGAACAGGTCGCGCCAGATGCGGCTGTACGCCGCCTCCTCCTCCGCGGGACGCGTGCGCAGCTGCTCGGGCACCTGGCCGGCGTTGCGCACCGAGGCCGTGGTGTAGTCGGAGATGCTCAGCTCGTAGCGCAGGTGCGCTTCGACCGCGACGAGGATGCGATCGATCGGTTCCGTCTCGGCGGGCAGCTCGTCGAGTACCGACTGCACGTGCAGGCGCACCCGGTGGGCGCCGGCCCACATGACCTCCTCGATGAGGTCGTCGCGCGACGGGAAGTAGTAGTAGATCGCCGGCGCCTGCACCTCGGCGACCTCGGCGACGTCGCTGAGCCGGGTGCCGGCGTACCCCTTGCGGCTCAGCACGTGGGCGGCGGCATCGAGGATGCGCTCCCGCGTGCGCTCCGACTTGCTCGGGACCGCGACCTGCTGCGCGGCACTGCGCTGGGCCATCACCGGCTCCCCTCCCCGTCACCACATCGGACGGAATCGAATCGTGATTCGATTCTCTCATGTCATCCCCAGCCGCGGCGGGACATCTTGTGCCGGATCGACGGTTCGGAGATACTGTGAATGATCATTCACTTCTGATCGGCAACTCCCCGAGGATGCGGAGAATCCCATGACACTGACCGACCCCCCGAAGCTGCAGGAGCAGCCCGAGCAGACCCTGCCCGACGTCACCGCGACGGTCGCGGCCGCACGCGACGCGGCGGCCTGGTGGGCGGGCCTCGGCTACGCGGAGCGGCGCCGCCGCACGCTGGCCTGGAAGCACGCCATCGCGAACGGCGCCGAGGAGCTCGCCGAGATCATCTCGCGCGAGACCGGCAAGCCCGTGGGCGATGCGACGCTCGAGATCATGCTCACCCTCGGGCACCTCGACTGGGCGGCCAAGCACGCCAAGAAGGTGCTGAAGCGCCGCGGCGTGCCGGCCGGCGCGGTGGCGTTCAACCAGAAGGCCACGCTCGGCTACGAGCCGTACGGCGTCGTCGCCGTGATCGGCCCCTGGAACTACCCCCTCTACACGCCGATGGGCTCGATCGGCTATGCGATCGCGGCCGGCAACGCCGTCGTGTTCAAGCCGAGCGAGCTCACGCCCGAGACGGCACTCTGGCTCGCGGAGGCATGGAAGCGCGCCAACCCCGAGCAGCCCGTGCTGCAGGTCGTGACCGGCGGCGGCGAGGTCGGCGGCGCGCTGATCCGCGCGGGCGTCGACAAGGTCGGCTTCACCGGCTCCACCGCCACCGCCAAGCGCGTGATGGCCGCGTGCGCCGAGCAGCTCACTCCCCTCGTGGCGGAGTGCGGCGGCAAGGACGCGATGATCGTCGCGGCCGACGCGAACCTCGACCTCGCAACCGACTTCGCCGTGTTCGGCGGGTTCGGCAACAGCGGCCAGACCTGCGTCGGCGTCGAGCGCGTCTACGTGGTCGAGTCGGTGCGCGACCGCTTCCTCGACCTGCTCGTGCAGAAGGCGCGCACGCTCACCCCCGGCGCGGACGAGTCGGCGTCGTACGGCCGGATGACCCACCCGGCGGGTGGCGACGTCGTGCGCGAGCACGTGCAGGACGCCCTGACCCGCGGCGGCACTGCCGTGCTCGGCGGGGTCGACTCGGTCAAGGCGCCGTACGTCGAGCCGATCGTGCTCACCGGCGTTCCCGAGGACGCCGACGCCGTCTGCGTCGAGACCTTCGGCCCGACGCTCGTGGTCAACGGCGTCGCCGACCTCGACGAGGCGGTCGAGCGCGCGAACGCGACCGAGTACGGACTGGGCGCGTCGATCTTCACCCGCGACCACAGGGCCGGGGAGCGGCTCGCCGCTCGGCTCAAGGCGGGCGCGGTCACGATCGACTCCGTGCTCGGCTTCGCCGGCGTCGCCGCGCTGCCGTTCGGCGGCGTGGGCGGATCCGGCTTCGGCCGCGTGCACGGCCCCGACGGGCTGCGCGAGTTCAGCCGTGCGAAGTCGATGACCGTGCAGCGGTTCAAGGCGCCGCTCGACCTGCTCCGCATCGACCGCTCGGAGCGCGACATGAAGATCGCCAAGTCGATGCTGCACTCGCTGCACGGCAGCAAGCACGGCGCGTAGGCCGACGGCCGGGCCGGTCGTCCGCGGGGCGGCGGCCGGTCAGCGGCCGAGGTCGGTGTCGGGCGGGTCCAGCACGGCATCGACCATCGCCGCGACGCAACGCACGACCGCGGGGTCGTCGCTCCAGTGGGAGCGACGGCCCCCGTCCACGACCACGCCGAGCGCGGCGTGCACGAGGATGCGGGCCGAGGGCAGGTCGAGCGACGGATGCACCGCGCGCAGGCGGTTCACCCACTCGGCCACGTGCTCGCGCTGCAGCGCCAGCAGACGGGCCAGGTCCTGCTCGGGGAGGCTGGTCGCGTCGGCGGAGTACACCGACAGCAGCTCGTGCTGCTCGAACGCGAAGCGGATGTACGCGCGGCCCATCGACTGGAGGGCGCCGGCGGGGTCGGATCCGGCCCTGGCCGTCGCATCCGCCGTCACCTGCGTCAGCCGCTCGGCGGCGCGGATGCACGCGGCGTAGAGGATGTCGGACTTGCCGGAGAAGTGGCGGTAGACGCCCGACGGCGTGAGTCCGGCCGCCGTCGCGATCTCGTCGATGCCGACGTCGTGGTAGCCGCGCCGGTTGAACAGCGTGATGGCCTTCGAGAGGAGCAGCTCGCGCCTGCCGCCGATCGGCTCCTGGTCGGTGCGCTCGATCGTCGGCGCCTCGACGCCGTCGATCGAGACGCGGAGCACGCGGTGCGCCGCGCCGCCGAGCACGCGGTCCATCCGGCGCACGCCGAGCGAGGTGCGGTGCGCGGTGATCGAGGCGATCACGGCGAGGGCACCGGATGCGACGCGGTCCGCGACCACGGGCTGCAGGTCGCCCCGCACCTCGAGCAGCGCGTCCGCGATCGTCGCGGTGAGCCGGTCGAACTGCTCGCCGATCTCGGCCCGGTGCTCGGGCGCCAGGTAGCGCCCCTCCCAGCGGTAGAGCCCGCCCGTGCTGCGGTTCGCGACCGTCACCTTGAGCACCGCGGCGACGAGCGCGTCGAGCCGGTCGTCGGGGTCGTCGGATGCGGGGACCTGGTCGATCCCGTCGAGGAGGCCGGCGGCCAGGCCCCTCGCGCACGCGACGAAGAGCGCGTACTTGCTCGGGTAGTGCCGGTAGAGCGCGGGCGCGGAGACTCCGACCGCCGCGGCGATGTCCTCCATGCCGACCGCGTGGAATCCGTGCGCGCTGAACGCCTCCGCTGCGGCCGCCTCGATGCGCTGCTTGCGATCCTTCGGCCGGCGCCGCACGGTCTCGGTCACGACTTCGGACACGGGCACCTCCCCACCAGCACCCTACGGTACGCGGCACCCGCCACGCACGACGGCGCGCGAATGCAGAACCGTCATTAACAAAAGTGGTGACGTGCGGGCGCATCTGGGGCATACTGGGGGCAGTCCTTCACGAGGAAGTGGGAAAGGGATTCGATGACGAATACAGCTGTCGCGGAGACGCCGGTCGCTCAGGCGATGCCGACCTGGTCGTTCCGCAACCATTGGATGGCCCAGACGGCCGGCCACGCCGTGTCGCGGCCCGACGAGGTCGCGCTGCGCTACCTGGGGCAGGACACGACCTGGCGCCAGCTGCACGAGCGCTCGCTGGCCCTCGCCGGCGCGCTGCGCGAGCGCGGGGTGCGAACCGGCGATCGCGTCCTGCTGCTCACCCTCAACCGCCCCGAGTTCGTCGAGTCGGTGTTCGCGATCAACAGCCTCGGCGCGATCGCAGTGCCGGTGAACTTCCGCCTCACGCCGCCCGAGATCCTCTACCTCATCGAGGACAGCGGCTCGCGCGTGCTGATCGTCGACGGTCCGCTCGCTCCGCTCGGCGCCGCAGTCGCGGGGATGACCTCGCAACTCGAGTCGAAGATCGTGCTGGGCGAGGCCGACGGGTTCGAGTCGTACGAGCAGGTGCTCGCCGACGCCGACCCGATCGAGCTCGAGGACGTGCCGGAGGACGCCACCGCACTGCTCATGTACACGTCCGGCACGACCGGCGCCCCGAAGGGCGCGATGCTGTCGCACCGCAACATGTACCTGCAGGCCGTCACCTGCATCCGCAGCAACATGGTCTGGGACGAGTCGGATGTCGCGTTCCTGACGGCTCCCTTCTTCCACATCGCCGGCCTCGGCTCGATCGCCGCGAACTTCATCATCGGCATCCCGACGGTGATCCACCCGCTCGGTGCGTTCGACCCCGCAGCCGTGGTCGACGCGTGGGAGCAGGAGGGCGCGACCATCGTCTTCAACGTGCCGCAGCAGTGGCAGGCGATCTGCGCGCTCCCCGGCATCAAGGACCGCGACCTGAAGCTCCGCATCATCAGTTGGGGCGCCGCACCGGCCTCGGACACCGTGCTCCGCGCGATGGAGGAGACCTTCCCCGACGCGACCAACGTCGCGGTGTTCGGCCAGACCGAGATGTCGCCGATCACCTGCGTGCTGAGCGGCGAGGACTCCCGCCGCAAGCTCGGCTCGGTGGGCAAGCCGATCCCGACCATCCAGTACCGCGTCGTCGACGACGAGATGAACGACGTCGAGGTCGGCGAGATCGGCGAGATCGTCTACCGCGGGCCGACCATGATGTCGGCCTACTGGAACAAGCCCGAGGAGACCGCGAAGGCGTTCGAGGGCGGTTGGTTCCACTCGGGCGACCTCGTCCGCCAGGACGACGAGGGCTTCGTCTGGGTCGTGGACCGCAAGAAGGACATGATCATCTCTGGCGGCGAGAACATCTACTGCGCCGAGGTCGAGAACGCCATGTTCGCCCACCCCAAGGTGCTCGAGGCCGCGATCGTCGGCCGCGAGAACGAGAAGTGGGGCGAGGTGCCGGTGGCGTTCGTGGCACTGAAGCCGGAGCAGGAGCTCACGCTCGAGGAGTTCACCGACTTCCTCGGCGCGACCCTCGCGCGCTACAAGCTGCCGAAGGACCTCGTAATCATCGACGCGCTCCCCCGCAACGCCGGCGGCAAGGTCTTGAAGACCGTGCTCCGCGACCGTCTCGCCGAGCTGGCGAACGGGTGACCGAGGCCGCGACGGCCGACGCGCGCCTCGAGGTCTCCCCCGGCCTCGAGGCGCGCGTGCGCGGCCTGCTCGCGCGCGACTCGGTCGACCCCGACGAGCTCGACGAGCTGTGGGCGGCGCTGCCGACCACGTCCATCGACGACCTCATCGGTCACTGGCGTGGCACCCCGGTGCCGACCGGCCACGGACTCGGCCGCGTGCTCGACGGCGTGCGCTGGCACGGCAAGCACATGCGGTCGGCGAACGACGTGAGCCCGATCGTGTGCCGGCAGGAGGACGGCTCGCTCGTCGACAACGTCGAGCTCGCACGCGGGGGCGCCTCCCTCTGGATGGTCGCATTCCGCGACGAGGTGACCGCGACGATGGTGTACGACGGCATGGCCACGTTCGACCACTTCAAGCGAGCCGGCGACGGGCTGCTGCTCGGCGTCATGAACGGCAAGGACGTGCTGCATCGAGGGCGGCACTTCTGGTTCGTGCTCGAGTCCGAGGGCCCCGCCTGACCCGCCCGACGGACGAGTCCGGCCAGAATGGGCCCATGAGCGCTGCCGCCGACCCCACCCGCTTCCCGGTGCCGACACCGCAGTCGGCCCGCCGCACGAGTCGCCAGGACGACCTCTATCGACGGCTCGGCGAACTGTACCTGCGGCGCGGGTTCGTCGCCCTCACGGTCGACGAGACCGCCGCCGAGCTGCGTTGCTCCAAGTCCACGATCTACGCGCTCGCCCCGACGCGGGAGGAGCTGCTCCGCCAGGTCGTGCTCGACTACTTCCGTCGCGCAGCCGAGATGATCGAGGCGCGCGTCGCCGAGCAGGTCGAGCCGGTCGACCGGCTCGAGGCGTACCTGACCGGCGTGTCGGACGCGGTGCGCGATGCTTCGGAGATCTTCATGGAGGACGTCGTGGAGTTCGCCCCCACGCGCGAGGTGTACGAGGTCAATGCCGCCGGCGCTGCGCGCCGCATCCGCGAGCTCATCGAGGCGGGCGTCGACGCGGGTGCGATCCGTCCGGTACGCGCCGCGTTCGCGGCCGACCTGGCAACCTCGGCGATCGTGCGCATCCAGCAGCGCGAGGTGCGCCGCAACACCGGCATGGCCGAGTCGGAGTCGTTCACCGCCCTCGCCGACCTCCTGCTGGACGGACTGCGCACGCGCGACTGAACGATACGCCAAACAGTACTTGCGTGCGGCTTGCAGTACTGTATGATCGATGCATCCGATGCCGACGACGGTGCGAGGAGTGGATCGATGAGGATCGCCGTATTGCGCAAGCAGGTGCCCGACACGTGGGGCGAACGACGCATGGACCCGACGACGGGCCGCGCCGATCGCGACGCCTCCGACGCCGTGGCCGACGAGATCGACGACCGGGCGCTCGAGCTCGCGCTGCACCTGCGCGAGGAGCTCGGCGATGCCGAGATCGTGCTCGTGATCATGGGGCCGGATGCCGCCGAGCAGGCGCTGCGGGCCGGCCTCGCGCTCGGCGCAGACCGGGCGGTGCACGTCGTGGACGACGCGCTCGCGGGCGCCGACCTGCTCCAGACCGGCCGCACGCTCGCGGCCGCGCTCTCCCGCGAGGCGTTCGACCTCGTGCTCACCGGCGTGGAGTCGACCGACGGACGCGGCGGCGTACTGCCGGCCATGCTCGCCGAGCGCCTCGGCCTCCCGCTCGTCTCGGCGGCGACGTCGCTCGAGGTCTCGGGCGGCACGCTCCGCGCCGAGCGGGCCACGGAGTTCCAGGCCATGGGCGTCGAGGCGCCGCTGCCCGCGATCGTCACGGTCACCGAGCGGTTCCCGGAGGCGCGGATCGGCTCCTTCCGAGGCATCCGGCAGGCCAAGAAGAAGCCGGTCGACCGGCTGAGCCTCGCCGACCTCGCCCTCGCGCCGGCCCCGGCTGCGTCGGTCGTGGTCGACGCCGCGGCGGCACCCGAGCGCGCCGCCGGCGCACGCATCGTCGACGACGGCACGGCCGCCGACGCGATCGCCGACTTCCTCGCCGACCGCAACCTGATCTAGGAGACGAACCATGACGAGCGTGCTCGTACTCGCCGAGGTCGCCGCAGACGGAACCGTGCGCGCCACCATCGACTCCCTCGTGGGCGCCGCCGGCGCGGTGGGCGACCCGGTCGCCGTCGCGGTCGCGCCCCCGGGGCACCGCGACGCGATCGCCGAGCGGCTGCGCGCCGCGGGCGCCTCTCGCGCGGTGGTCGCCGAGGTCGCGGACGCGGGCGTGCTCGTGTCGGCCCCGCAGGTCGACCTGCTGCAGGCGGCCGTCACCCTGGTGGAGCCCGTCGCGGTCGTCGTCGGCCACACGGTCGAGGGCCGCGAGGTGGCCGGCCGGTTCGCCGCGCGCACGGACTCCGCCGTCGCGACCGACGCCATCGGCATCGCGCTCGACGACGGTGCCGTGCGGGTCACGCACTCGGTGTTCGGCGGCTCGTGGATCGTGCGCTCGGGCGTCGAGGGCGGGGTGCCCGTCGTGACGGTGCGCCCGGGCGCGACGGCCCCCACCGCTGCCGCCGACGCGATCGACGTCGAGGAGGTCGCGCTCGACCCGGTCGACGGCGTGCGGGCGACGGATGCCCGTGAGCTCGGCGGGTCCTCCAGCCGGCCCGATCTCCGGGGCGCCGCCAAGGTCGTCTCCGGCGGCCGCGCACTCGGCTCGCGCGAGCAGTTCGCGCTGGTCGACCGGCTCGCCGACTCCCTCGGCGCGGCCGTCGGCGCCTCGCGTGCGGCGGTGGATGCGGGCTACGCCCCGCAGGCCCTGCAGGTCGGCCAGACCGGCACGACCGTCGCGCCCGACCTGTACCTGTCGCTCGGAATCTCCGGGGCGATCCAGCACCTCGCGGGCATGCGCACGTCGAAGACGATCGTGGCGATCGACCGCGACCCCGACGCGCCGATCTTCGAGATCGCCGACCTCGCGGTCGTCGGCGACCTGTTCCAGGTGGTGCCGAAGCTCATCGACGCGGTCGAGGCTCGGCGATGACGACCGCCACCCGCACGGCGTCGCCCAATCGCTGGAAGGTCCTCGGCTGGGCGATCCCCGCCGCGCTCGTGGCACTCGTCGCGCTCGTGCTGCTCGCCCGCTGGCTGCGCACCCTCGCGGGGGTCGAGGCGTTCGTCGACGCCTACCCCGGCACGGTACCGCCGCCGCCGGGCACGCCCGAGGGCTTCCCCGCCTGGCTCAGCTGGCAGCACTTCCTGAACGCGTTCTTCCTGCTGCTGATCGTGCGCACGGGCTGGCGCGTGCGCACCGTGCAGCGTCCCGAAGCGCACTGGACCCGAAACAACACCGGCCGGTTCCGCACGAAGCGAGCTCCCAAGCGCATCAGCTTCGACCTGTGGCTGCACCTCTCGCTCGACGCCCTCTGGGTGCTGAACGGCATCGTGTTCGTCGTGCTGCTGTTCGCCACCGGGCACTGGGCACGCATCGTGCCGACCTCGTGGGAGGTCGTGCCGAACGCGCTCTCGGTGCTGCTCCAGTACGTGTCGCTCGACTGGCCCGCCGAGGACGGCTGGGTGGTCTACAACAGCCTGCAGCTGCTGGCCTACTTCGCGATCGTGTTCATCGCGGCGCCGCTCGCGATCGTCACCGGGCTGCGCATGTCACCCGCGTGGCCGGTCGACGCGCCACGCCTGAACCGCGCCTACCCGATCGGCCTGGCGCGCGCGGTGCACCTGCCCGTGATGCTCTTCTTCGTCGGATTCGTGATCGCCCACGTGGGGCTCGTGCTCGCGACCGGCGCACTCCGCAACCTCAACCACATGTACGCCGGGTCCGACGAGGTGAACTGGATCGGCGCGGCGGTGTTCGCCGGGTCGGTCGTCGTGATGGTCGCCGGGTGGATCCTCGCCCGACCGGTGTACCTGCGCGGGCTCGCGCAGCTCACGGGCAAGGTCACCCGGTAGCGGCGCTCAGCGCTCCGGCGCGGGCTCGTCGTCCGCGTCGACGGGCTCGACGACGGTCTCGGTCACCCGCTCCGCCTCGCCACGGGGCAGGCGCACGGTGGCGATGAGCCCCGTGCCCGTGGCATCCGGGTGGGTGAGCACCGCCGCAGCCGGCCCGCGCACGGCGTCGTGGGAGCTGAGTTGGGCGTCCCCGGCGCGTTCGGCCCGCATCTGCTCGCCGTTCAACAGCAGGTTGAGCAGGATGGCGCAGATCGCACCCGCCGAGATGCCCGAGTCGAAGATGAGCTGGAACCAATCGGGGAACTCCTCGTAGATGCCGGGGGCGACCGTGGGCAGCAGCGCGACCCCGACCGAGATCGCCACCACGAGCACGTTCGAGTTGTTGAAGTGCACCTTCGACAGCGAGCGCACGCCCGACGCGGCGACCATGCCGAACAGGGCGATGCCCGCTCCGCCGAGCACGGCGGTCGGCACCCCCTCGACGATCGCCCCGACCTTCGGGATCAGGCCGAGCAGTACGAGGATGCCGCCGGCGACCGTCACCACGTAGCGGGACTTCACCCGGGTGAGGCTGACGAGCCCGACGTTCTGCGCGAACGCGGTGTAGGGGAACGTGTTGAAGATGCCGCCGAGCAGCGTGGAGAGCCCGTCGGCGCGCAGGCCGTCGGCGAGCTGGCGCTTCTGCACCGGACGCTCGACGATCTCGCCGATCGCGATCATGTCCCCCGTCGTCTCGGTCATGATCACGAGCCCGACGATGAGCATGGAGATGATCGCGGCGGGCGGGAAGGTCGGGAGCCCGAAGTGGAACGGGGTGATGAACGCGAACCAGGCGGCATCCCCCACCCCGGTCCAGTCGACGAGCCCGAACGGGATCGCCGCCGCCGTGCCGATCACGAGCCCGAGCAGCACCGAGACGCGAGCGAGGGCCAGCGGCGCGAACCGCTCGATCAGCACGATGAGCAGCAACGTGCCGAAGGCGAACGCGACGTCGACGGGCCGTGCGGACTCCTCGTTGTGCGTGATCCAGCCCGCCGCGACGCGCATCAGCGACAGGCCGATGATGAGGATGACCGTGCCGGTCACGATGGGCGGGAAGAAGCGCAGCAGGCTCGAGAACACCGGTGCGAGCAGCACCATGAACAGCCCGCAGGCGATCGTCGCGCCGAAGACGGCGGTGATGTCGTAGGTGAGGCCGATCGAGATCATCGGACCGACCGCGGCGAACGTGACGCCCTGGATCATCGGCAACCGCACGCCGAACCGCCAGAACCCGATGGTCTGGATGAGCGTGGCGATGCCCGCCACGAACAGGTCGGCACTGATGAGGAATGCCAGGTCCTCGGGCGAGTAGTCGAGCGCCCCGCCGACGATGAGCGGCACGGCGACCGCGCCCGCATACATCGCCAGCACGTGCTGGAGGCCGAGCGGGAACAGCCGCGCGAGCGGCGGGACCTGGTCGACCGGGTGCTTCTCGGGCTTCGTGGTGGTGCTCTGCTTCGACATGGCGTCCCCCTCGCTCCGGCGGATTCCCGCCGTGACCCGAACGTTAGAAGCGGAGGGTTTCACCCGTGTTTCCCGCATGGGGCGATCTCGTGATGTGCGCGGCGCTGGGCGTCGGCATAGGCTCGGATGCCGTGACCAGCGTGCTCCTCACCGGCTTCGAGCCGTTCGGCGGCGACGCCGTCAATCCCTCCGGCGACGCGGTGCGCGCGGTCGCCGCGAGCTGGGCAGGGCCGGAGCGGCTGGTCACCGCCGTGCTGCCGGTGTCGTTCGCCGCTGCGGCCGATGAGGTCGAGCGTCTCGTCGAGGCGCACTCCCCCGACGTGCTCATCGCCACGGGGCTCGCGGGCGGGCGCGACGGCATCACGCCCGAGCGCGTCGCACTGAACCTGGCCGACGCGCGCATCCCCGACAACGACGGCGACCAGCCGCTCGACGCGCCGGTCGTCGCCGGCGGACCCGATGCGCGCTTCACGGGCCTGCCGGTGAAGGCGATCGTCGCGGAACTGGCGGCACGCGGCATCCGCTCGTCGCTCTCGACCACGGCGGGCACCTACGTGTGCAACGCCGTCTTCTACCGAGCGACCCATCTGGCGGCGGCGCGGCCGGGCCTGCGCGCGGGCTTCATCCACGTGCCGTACGCGGCCGAGAGCGCGCCCGACGGGGCGCCGTCGCTGCCCGCCGCGATCATCGCCGACGCGCTCGCTGTCGCGTGCCGCGTCAGCCTCGACACCCCGGCCGACCTCGCGGTCGCAGGCGGCTCGCTGCACTGAGCCGCGGGCGGCGGACGTCAGTTCATCGCCGCGAGGAGCGCCGACGCGAGCGCGGCCGTGGGCTCCGCCGGGTCGGTGCCGTCCGGGAGTTGGTTCGCGACGATCATCAGGTTCGCACCGTCGGTCGCGAGCACCGTCGGTCGACGCTGCTGGGCGACCTCGGGAACGAACGCCGCTGCCACCGCACCGGCGAGCTCGACCGGTTCCGCATCGGCCGGCGCCTCGCCGACCGCCCATCCTGCGCCAGGGACGAGGACGGTCTCGAAGCCGGCTCGGGCGCCGTCCCAGAGGCATCCGATCGCGCCCGAGGCAGTCACGGCCGCGTACAGGCCCGGGTCGGCCTCGCCGGGAAGGTTGGTGGGATTCGCCGTCAGCGCGACGTCGGTGACCACGGACGTGTCCGCCGACGCGGCGAGCGGGTCGCAGTCCGGTACCTCGGTCCATGTTCCGGCCGGCTGCTCGCGGTCGACCGGCACGTACTGGCTCGCGCGCACCCCGAACGCCGACTCGAGCGACATCACGGCCATCTCGGGGTCCATACCGGCAACGGGCTCGACCGTGCCGGTGAACCACCAAGTACCGATCCTGCTGGTGAATCGGCACGCGACGCCGTAGCAGTACGTCTCCGGGTCGGAGACCTCGACGTCGGCGGGCAGCACGGTGAGCGAGACGCGCGGCGCCCACCCCGGCTCGCCACCCGACCACGAGCAGGAGAGCCCGCCCACCGCCCGGACCGCGATCGCGGTCCAACTCGTGGATGCCGGGTCCGGCCGGAGCGCAGCGCCCGCCGCCATGGCCAACTCATCGTCAGTTGCGAGCACACCGCAGTCGCCGTCGAACGCCTCGGCGGGCGCCGTGGGGACGGGGTCCGGCTCGGGCGTCGGCTCGACGACGGCCGGCTCGGTCGCGGGTGCCGGCTCGGTGGGCTCGATGTCGGAGGCATCCGCTGCCGCACAGCCGCTCAGCGTGAGCGCGAGCAGGGCGATCGGAGCGAGCAGGCGGAAGCGCATGACCTTGAGCCTAGGAACCAGGCCCGGACGCCCACGGTTGTCCACAACGGGGGCCGCGACCCGTTACAGGATCGCGATGGCCGGGGTCAGCTCGTCAGGACCTGCGGGCTGCCGACCGGGGCATCCGCCCCCATCTCGTCGGCGATGCGGTTCGCCTCGGCGATGAGGGTCTCGACGATCTCGGCTTCAGGCACGGTCTTGATGACCTCGCCCTTGACGAAGATCTGGCCCTTGCCGTTGCCGGAGGCCACGCCGAGGTCGGCCTCGCGCGCCTCGCCGGGCCCGTTCACGACGCAGCCCATCACGGCGACGCGCAGCGGCACGCTCATGCCCTCGAGGCCGGCGGTCACGTCGTCGGCGAGCTTGTAGACGTCGACCTGGGCGCGACCGCACGACGGGCACGAGACGATCTCGAGCTTGCGCTCGCGCAGGTTCAGCGACTGGAGGATCTGCAGGCCGACCTTGACCTCCTCGGCCGGCGGTGCCGACAGGGATACGCGGATCGTGTCGCCGATGCCCTCGGCGAGCAGGATGCCGAACGCCGTCGCCGACTTGATCGTGCCCTGGAATGCGGGGCCGGCCTCGGTCACGCCGAGGTGCAGCGGCCAGTCGCCGCGCTCGGCGAGCATGCGGTACGCCTTCACCATGACGATGGGGTCGTTGTGCTTGACCGAGATCTTGAAGTCGTGGAAGTCGTGCTCCTCGAAGAGGCTCGCCTCCCACACGGCCGACTCGACGAGCGCCTCGGGCGTCGCCTTGCCGTACTTCTGCAGCAGGCGCGGGTCGAGCGAGCCGGCGTTCACGCCGATGCGCAGCGAGACGCCGGCCTCCTTGGCGCGCTTGGCGATCTCGCCCACGCGATCGTCGAACTTGCGGATGTTGCCCGGGTTCACGCGCACCGCGGCGCAGCCCGCGTCGATCGCGGCGAACACGTAGTTCGGCTGGAAGTGGATGTCGGCGATGACCGGGATCTGGCTCTTCTTCGCGATGATCGGCAGCGCCTCGGCGTCGTCGCGGCTCGGCACGGCGACGCGCACGATCTCGCAGCCCGACGCGGTGAGCTCGGCGATCTGCTGGAGCGTGGCGTTGATGTTCGGCGTCGGCGTGGTCGTCATCGACTGCACGCTCACCGGCGCGTCTCCGCCAACGAGCACCTTGCCGACCTTGATCTGGCGGGACTTGCGTCGCGGGGCGAGGGTTTCGGGGACCTTCGGCATTCCGAGATTCACTGCAGGCACGTCTGCCAGTCTACGTGTGGGGCGGATGACCCGGGGCGACGCCCGGCTACCCGCAGGCGCCCGCGACGATCGGCGCCCGCAGCGCGCTCACCACGCCGTCGACTTTCGTCTCGGCACGCAGCTCAAGTCGGTCGGCGCGCAGCACGATCGGGGCGGCCGCCACGACGTCGAGCCGTACGCGGATGCGGAGATCTGGGGCGACACGCCGACGGGAGGCGGCTGTGGGCGGCGTGGCGCGCGGGCGGGTCCGCATCCGCGAACACGCCGCGGCCCGCACGCGGCGGGTCAGCCGCCGAGCTGGTCGAGCAGCGCGCCGAGGAACACGTCGGGGTGCTCGAGGTGCGGCGAGTGGCCGCAGTCGGGCACCTCGACCTCTCGGGCCGTGCCGCCGTTGTCGACGTAGCGGCCGAGCACGGCGCGCGTCTGCGAGACCATGGGCTGCGGCGGCGCGGCATCCGCCCCCGGCCAGCCGGGGATCACGCCGAGTGCGCCGAGCTGGTTCAGGTCGAACAGCGAGGTGTCGGAGACGATCACGTCGTCGGCGCCGTGGATCCAGAGGATCGGCGGCTTGGTCGCCAGGTCGGCGATGCCCGACACGTTGAAGACGGTCGGCGCCATGGTGTTGAGCACACCAGACGTGCCGGGCGCGAAGCCGGGCCAGTTGTCCGAGCCCGCCGCATCGCCCGGGTAGTTGCCCGTGCCGGTCTTCGTGGTGAGCATCGACTCGACCCAGATCGCGTCGTACTCGCTCGTGAACCCGGGCTTGACGTAGGTGCCGAGGTACACCGAGAGCGGCGAGGCCGCCGAGTCCGACGACCGGTCGCCGTCGGCGAGGCGCTGCACGAACTCGGGGTTGGCGCCGCCGCCGCCCGCGCCGGCCGCATCCGGGGTCACGAGCGCGCCCGAGGCATCCGTCGCCCCGAACCCGTAGGGCGACACGGGGTCGACGAGGGTGACGGATGCCACGGAGACGTCATGGTGCTCGAGCAGGAACTGCATCACGACGCCGCCGCCCATGCTCCAGCCGACGAGGTGGACGTCGGAGAGCCCGAGAGCTGCGATGACGGATGCCACGTCGTCGGCGAAGTCCCCGAGGCCGCGCGTCGCGTCGACCGGCAGGGTCTCCGACTCGCCGAAGCCGCGCAGGTCGACCGCGAGCGCCCGCACGTGATCGGGCAGGCCGAGCATCGTCGGCTGCCAGAACAGCGACGACGACACGTTGCCGTGCACGAACAGCACGGTGCGCGCCGCGGTCGCCGACGGGCGCTCGAGCACGCGCGCGGTCAGGCGCGGCGTGGTGACGTCGTGGGCGGTGATGCCGTGCAGCAGGGTGTCGGTCACGGTGACTCCTCGTCGAGTGGTGCGGTGGAACGTGCGGAACGGTTGGATCGGTGGTGCGTCGACGGGGTGTCGGCGTGCGGGACTCGCGTGGCGGCGGTATCAGGCCGGGACGGCGACCCTGAGCGGCGGCTCGGTCGCGGCGACGACCTCGTCGACCGTGACGCCGGGCGCCACCTCGACGAGCACGAGGCCGTCGGGCGTGACGTCGATCACGGCGAGGTCGGTGATGATGCGGTCGACCACGCCGATGCCCGTGAGCGGCAGCGAGCAGTCGTTCACGATCTTCGCCGAGCCGTCCTTCGCGACGTGCTCCATCAGCACGATGACCTGCTTGGCGCCGTGCACGAGGTCCATCGCGCCGCCGGGGCCCTTGACCATCTTGCCCGGGATCATCCAGTTGGCCAGGTCGCCGGTCGCCGAGACCTGCATGGCGCCGAGGATGGCGGCGTCGATCTTGCCGCCGCGGATCATGCCGAAGCTCATCGCCGAGTCGAAATACGCCGATCCGGGCAGCACCGTGACGGTCTCCTTGCCGGCGTTGATGAGGTCGGGGTCGACCTGGTCCTCGGTGGGGTACGGGCCGACGCCGAGGATGCCGTTCTCCGACTGCAGCACGACCGTGACGCCCTCGGGCACGTAGTTGGGCACGAGCGTCGGCAGGCCGATGCCGAGGTTCACGTAGGCGCCGTCGGGCAGTTCCTGCGCCGCGCGGGCGGCCATCTCCAGGCGGGTGAGCGCCATCTCAGTTCCCCTCTGCTGTCTCGTCGAGCTGGCGCACGGTGCGCTTCTCGATGCGCTTCTCGACGTCGGTGCCGACCACCACGAGGCGGTCGACGTAGATGCCGGGCAGGTGCACGGCGTCCGGGTCCAGCTCTCCGGGCTCGACGAGCTCCTCGACCTCGGCGACGCAGACGGCACCCGCCATCGCGGCCAGCGGCGAGAAGTTGCGCGCCGACTTGTCGAACACGAGATTGCCGTGCCGGTCGCCGCGCAGCGCGTGCACGAGCGCGAAGTCGGTCGTGATCGCCTGCTCGAGCACGAACTCGCGATCGGCGCCGCGGTACTCGAACACCTGCTTCGGCTTCGCCTCGCTCGCCAGCGCGATCGAGCCGTCGGCCGCGTACCGCTGCGGCAGGCCGCCCTCGGAGACCTGCGTGCCCACGCCGGTCTGGGTGTAGAACGCGGCGATGCCGCTGCCACCGGCGCGCAGCTTCTCGGCGAGCGTGCCCTGCGGGGTGAGCTCCAGCTCGAGCTCGCCCGAGAGGTACTGGCGGGCGAACTCCTTGTTCTCCCCCACGTACGACGATGTCATCTTGCGGATCAGGCCCTCGGCGAGCAGGACGCCCAGGCCCCAGTCGTCGACGCCGCAGTTGTTCGACACGACCGACAGGTCGCCCACGCGGCGCTCGAGCAGCGCGTCGATCAGCACCATCGGGATGCCGCAGAGCCCGAACCCGCCCACGGCGAGACTGGCCCCTGAGGGGATGTCGGCCACGGCCTCCGCCGCGGAGCCGACCACCTTGTCGAGTGTCATGCGATCTCCTTCGTTCGCGCCGCATCGAGCCGGTCGGCGATGACCGGAGCGACCTGCTCAGCACCATGGTCGCCCATGATGACGGTGTAGTGGTTGACGCCCTCCGCCTCGACGAAGGTCGCGTCGTGCAGCTGATCGCGCCACGCGTCCACCGTCTCGGGCGCGTAGAGCGCCTCCGGCTGGTCGAACAACCCGCGCGGTGCGCGCACGAACGCGATCGGCGTCTCGAGCGCCATGAGCGCCGCCGCGTAGTCGTCGGTGCCGTCGAGTTGCAGCGAGTTCTCGGCGATCGCCTCGGGGTTCGCCGACGCGCGCAGCTCGGGCGCCTCGCCGACCAGGTCGTAGTCGACGTACGACTCGATCTCGTCGCTCCAGTAGGGCCCGATGCCCGGGTGCTTCCGCCAGAACTCGCGATACACCTCGACCGACTCGAACGTCATCGACAGTCGCTCCAGCGCGGGGCCGAGCGTGGCCGCGGCCGCCTCCTCGGGCGTCATGCCCGCGGGCGGCGGGATCGGCAGGCCGCCGTCGACCAGCACGAGCGACTCGACGCGCTCGGGGAGCAGCTCGGCGAAGCGAACCGCGACGAACGCCCCCATCGAGTGGCCCACGACCACGGCACGGTCGATGCCTGCGGCGTCGAGCACCGCGGCCATGTCGTCGGCGTGCACGCGCAGGCCGAACGGGCCGGGCAGGCCGTTGCTGCCTGCGCGACCGCGCAGGTCGGGCGCGACCACGCGCACGCCCTCGAGCCGGTCGGCCACGAACGGCCAGGCCAGGTGGCTCGAGGTGATGCCGTGGATCGCGAGGACCGGCGTGCCCGGGGCATCCGCCCGCCACTCGCCGTAGGTCAGCTCGCCGCCGGCGACGGGTGCGGTGCGGCGTACGGGGGCGCTCATCGGGCGCTCCATCCGCCGTCCATGGTGTAGCTCGCGCCCGTGACCATGCCGGAGTCGGGGCCGGCCAGCCAGCAGACCAGCGACGCGACCTCCTCGGGCTCGACGAGGCGCTTCACGGCCGACTCGGTGAGCATGATCTTCGGCACGACCTCCTCCTCGGGGATGCCGTGCACGCGCGCCTGGTCGGCGATCTGCTTCTCGACGAGCGGCGTGCGCACGTACGCCGGGTCGACGCAGTTGCTCGTCACGCCGTGCGGGCCGCCCTCGAGGGCGGTGACCTTCGAGAAGCCCTCCAGCCCGTGCTTGGCCGAGACGTAGGCCGACTTGAAGGCGGATGCCCGGAGGCCGTGCACGCTCGAGAGGTTGATGATGCGGCCGAACCCGCGCTCGTACATGCCCGGCAGGGCGGCGCGCACCAGCAGGTACGGCGCCTCCAGCATGAGCCGCAGGATGAGCGAGAACTTCTCCGGCGGGAACTCCTCGATCGGGCTCACGTACTGGATGCCCGCATTGTTCACGAGGATGTCGATGTCGAGCACCGTCTCGGCGAGCGCCGCGGTGTCGGACAGGTCGACCTGCCAGGCGGTGCCGCCGATCTCGTCGGCGAGGGCGGTCGCGGCCTCGCCGTTCAGGTCGGCCACCGTGACGGAGGCCCCGCGGTCGGCGAAGGCACGGGCGCACGCGGCGCCGATGCCGCTGGCGCCGCCCGTGACGAGCGCGCGTCGTCCGGTCAGGTCGGTCACGATTCCTCCTTCGTCGTCGATGCCGCCGCGGGGCGGCCCAGTGCGCCTCCGATGAAGCGCATCATCTCGTCGAGCACGTGCTCGGGCACGGCCGAGGTGCCCGACGCGGTCGGATCGGCGGCGCCGCCGCCCTCCCCCGAGCCGTTGCTGCCCCAGAGCACCCAGCGCATGCCGATCATCTCGCCGATGCCCATGAGCGCCCACGCGGCGACGGTCGTGTCGATGTCGCCGATCTCGCCGGCGCCGTGCGCCTGGTCGAGACCCTCGATGTAGCCCTCGACGATGCGCGTGTAGTGCAGGCGCAGCGCCTCGGGCGAGACCAGCTCGGCCTCGCGCACCACGCGGTACAGCGCCGGGTGCTCGGCCGTGAAGCGGAAGAACGCCGCGAAGCCCTCGCGCTCGGCCGAGATGCGGTCGGGCGCGCTCGCGGCACCCTCGGCCATCGCGTGCCGCACGCGGCGGTTCAGGTCCTCCACGAGCTCGTTGAACAGGTCGAGCTTCGAGTCGAAGTACAGGTAGAACGTGCCCTGGCCCACGCCCGCGCGGTCGGTGATGCGCGAGACGGATGCCTCGGTGTAGCCCAGCTCGGCGAACACGTCCTCCGCCGCCTGCAGGATGCGCCGTCTCGTCTCGGCGCCCCGGGCGGTGCGCGGCTGCGCGCTCATCGCGCCGTCTCGCGTTCCGCGCGGGCGCGCTCGGCGAGCACGTGCCGCAGCACCTTGCCGCTCATCGAGCGCGGGATCTCGTCGATGAAGCGGATGTCGCGGGGCACCTTGAAGCCCGCGAGCACGCCGCGAGCGTGGGCGACCAGCTCCGTGGCATCCGTCACCGCACCCCGGCGCATGACCACCCAGGCCTGGCCGGTCTCGCCCCAGCGCGAGTCGGGCACGCCGACCACGGCGACGTCGTCGACGGCCGGGTGCGAGCGCAGCGCCTCCTCGACCTCGGCGGGGGCGACCTGCTCGCCGCCGGAGATGTAGACGTCCTTGATGCGGTCGACGATGGTGAAGTACCCCTCGTCGTCGCGGTGCACGAGGTCGCCCGTGTGCAGCCAGCCGCCGCGCAGCGCGAACGCCGTCTCCTCGGGGGCCCGGAAGTAGCCGGGGAACACCGCCGGGCCGCGCACGAGCAGCTCCCCCGACGCCTCGCCCTCGAGCTGCTCGCCCGTCACGGGGTCGGCGATCGCGACCTCGACGTGCGGGTACGGCTTGCCGGCCGAGCCGAGGTGCGTGCGCGCGTCCTCGTCGGGCAGGCAGAGCACGTTCGGCGCGGCCTCGGTGAGCCCGTAGCCCTGCGAGAGGGCCACGCCCCGCGCGTGCCAGGTGCGCAGCAGCGCCGGCGGCATGGGCGCGCCGCCCACGATCGCGTGCGACAGGCTCGACAGGTCGGCCTCGGCGAAGCCCGGGTGCTGCGCGAGGAAGAGGTAGTTCGCGGGCACGCCCATCATCGTCGTGATGCCGCGCTCGTCGATGAGCCGCAGCACGCGACCCGGGTCGAAGGTGCGCTCGAGCACGACCGTCGCACCCACCCACCAGGCGAGCAGCGGCTGGATGTTCCAGCCGCCCACGTGGTACTGCGGCATGACCGCGAGCACGGTGTCGTGGGTCGTGATCTCGGCGATGCGCGAGAGCGCGAGGTTCGACCAGAAGCAGTTCGCGTGTGTGAGCACGGCGCCCTTGGCATTGCCGGTCGTCCCCGACGTGAAGATGATGAGCAGCGCGTCGTCGTCGGCGACCGGGCGTCGCTCCGGCGCATCCGCCCGCTCTCCGCTCGGAGCGGGCACGTCGGCCTCGACTCCGTGCGCACCGGGCGCCGCGTCGGCCAGCCGGCCCGGGAGCCGGTCGCGGGCGGCGCGGGCGAGGGTCTGGAACTCCTCCTCGACCACGAGCAGCGCCGGGTCGGACGCCGCGAGCTGCTCGGCGAGCTCACGGGGCGTGAGCCGCCACGACAGGGGCACGAGCACGAGGCCCGCCTTCGCGCAGGCGAAGAACAGCACGACCTGGTCGGCGCTGTTGCCGGTGACCGTCGCGATGCGGTCGCCCACGCCGT
Organism: uncultured Agromyces sp.; assembly: GCA_913053875.1. Lineage (GTDB taxonomy): Bacteria > Actinomycetota > Actinomycetes > Actinomycetales > Microbacteriaceae > Agromyces. Next base: position 176,874 of record CAJXGN010000001.1, read on the forward strand.
AGCCGGCGTCGAGCAGCCGCTCGGCGAGGCCCGCCGCGCGCTCGTCGAGCTGCCGGTACGTGATCGCCACGCCCCGGTCGTCGACGGCCACGCGGTCGGGCGTCGCGATCGCGCGATCCCGGGTCCAGCGCCCCAGCGTGTGCAGCCCTGCGTCAGGCATCGACGGTCTCCTTCGACTCGAGCGCCGTCGAGCGTCGGTGCGTGCGGAGTCGCTGCGGGATGCCCGCGATGCCGCCCGGCAGGAACATGACGACGAGTATGAAGAGCGTACCGAGGATGAACAGCGGCTCCGAGAGCGGGATGCGCAGCACGTCGGGCAGCGCGGCGATCGCCTCCGAGCCGGCCAACGCGGTGAGTCGCTGGTCGAGCAGCGTGTAGATGAGGCCGCCGATGATCGCGCCCCAGCGGTAGCCGACGCCGCCCAGCACCACGATGACGAGCAGCGTCAGCGTGAAGTCGGCGGTCGCGACGCGCGGGGCCGCACCCGACTGGAGCAGCAGGTAGCCCATGCCGGCGACCGCGGCGAGCGCGCCCGCCACCGTGAACACCAGCAGCTTCACCGGGTAGGGGCGCACGCCGAGCACGCGCACGCGCAGCTCGTTCTCGCGGCCCGCGGCGGCGACGTGGCCGGCGCGCGAGCGCTCGACCCACAGCACCACGAGGTACACGAAGACGAGCACGCCGAGCGCGAACCAGTAGAGGTTGCGCGTGTTCATCACGCCGATGAAGCCCTCGGGCACGTGCGTGATGTCGAGCGCGAGGCCCTCCTCGCCGCCGGTCGCGCCGCCCGGGTTGCGGCGGATGAGCACCGACCCGGCCTGCGCGAAGGCGAGCGTGACCATGGCGAACGAGATGCCGCCGACGCGCAGGGCCAGCGAGCCGACCGTGAGCGAGAGCACGATGCCGAATACGAGCGTGATGAGGATGGCGCCGATGAAGACGACCTCGCTCGGCAGCTCGGACGGGGCGAACCACTCCAGCACGACGCCCAGCCCGTAGGCACCGGCCGCGAAGAACAGCGCGTGGCCGAACGAGAGCATGCCGGCCAGGCCGAACAGCAGCCGGTAGCTGAGCGCGAGCGCCGCGATGAGCATGGCGTACGCGAGCAGCTGGAGCGTGCCGGGCGTGTAGGTGGGGCCGGGGAACACCCCGGGGATCTCGATGGCGAGCAGCGGCAGGATGGCCGCGAGCACGATGATCGCGGCGGATCCGGCGATCCAGGCGATGCGGCGACGGTTCGTGGTGGTCATGCTGCTGCCTTCCCCATGAGTCCGCTCGGGCGGATGAGCAGTACCGCTGCGAGCGCGAGCACGACCGCGAGGTCGCCCGTGCCGCCGAGGTAGAAGTTGGCGAACTGCTGCAGCACCGCCACGAGCACCGACGCGATGGCCGCGCCCGCGAGGGAGCCGAGCCCGCCGATGACGGTCACGATGAAGGCGAAAATGAGCAGCGAGCTGCCGAGGTGCGCCGACACGTAGCCGTAGTAGACCGATGCGAGCACGCCGCCGAGTCCGGCCGCCGCGCCGCCGATCGCGAACACGAGGGTGAACGAGCGCCGCACGTCGATGCCGAGCGCGGTCACCATGTGCCGGTTCTCGACGCCGGCGCGGATGATGAGGCCGTACCGGGTGCCGCGCAGGAAGAGCACGATGCCCAGCAGCACGAGCACCGCGATGCCGATCAGCAGGAACCGGTCGTTCGGAATGCGCGCGCCGAGGATCTCGGTGGTCTCGGTGAGCCACGCGGGCTTCGCGGTGTAGATCGGGTCGGTGCCCCAGATGCCCTCCATGAGGGCGACCCCGGCGAGCGCGAGACCCACCGTGACCAGCACCTGCTCGATGTGCCGCTCGTAGAGCCGGCGGATCAGCAGGTACTCGGTGAGCGCCGCGACGATCGCGCCGACCACGACGCCGACGAGCATCGAGAGCAGCAGGCCGCCCCACGTGCCGTCGGAGACGCGCCGACCGACCTCCCAGCCGAGGAACGCGCCGATGGTGAGGAACACGCCGTGCGCGAAGTTCAGCACGTGCATGAGGCCGTAGATCAGCGACAGGCCGGATGCGACCAGGAAGTAGAGCGCGCCGAGGCCGAGGCCCGTGACGAGCAGCAGGATGACGGTGCTCATGCGCGACCCTCCTCGGTCGTGGTGTCGGTGGTGGCGGATGCCTCGGGCGCGGGCGCGCCCTCGGAGGCATCCGACTCGGCGTGGTCGCCGTGCACGCCCAGCAGGCGGTGCACCAGGTCGTCGTCGTCGAGGAACTCGGCGGCGCCGCCCGTGTGCACGACCCGGCCGCCGCTCAGCACGACGACGTCGGTCGCGAGCTGGCGCACGACGTGCAGGTTCTGCTCCACGAGCAGGATCGGCACCGTGTCGGCCACCGCCTCGAGCGCCTCGGCGACCTCGCCCACGATCTTGGGCGCGAGGCCCTTCGTGGGCTCGTCGACGAGCAGCACCCGGTTGTCGTTCAGCAGGGCGCGCGCGAGCGAGACCATCTGCTGCTGGCCGCCCGAGAGGGTGCCGGCGCGCTGGGCCTTCCGCTGCACGAGGTCGGGGAACAGCCGCTCGACGAGCTCGCGCCGCGGCTCGGCGTCGCGCTCGGCGAGGCGGAGGTTCTCGGCGACCGTGAGGCCCGCGAAGACCTCGCGGTCCTCGGGCACGTAGCCGACGCCGCGCTGCACGATGCGGTGCGTGGGCAGCCGGTCGACCCGGTCGCCCGCCAGGCGCACGTCGCCGGTGCGGTCGATGAGGCCGAGCACGGCCTTGATGGTGCTCGTCTTGCCGACGCCGTTGCGCCCGAGGAGGGCGGTGACGCCGGAGGACGGCACGGTGAAGCTGACGTCCTCGACCACCTGCTGGCCCGCGATGCGGGCGTGGAGGCCCGAGACGGCCAGGATCGGCTCGCTCATACGGTCTCTCCCAGGTAGGCGGACTGGACGGTGGGGTCGGCCATGACGGCCTCGGGGGTGTCGCAGGCGAGCAGCTCGCCGTGGTGCATGACCGCGACCCGGTCGACGAGGCCGAGCACGACCTCCATGTGGTGCTCGACCATGAGCACCGTGCGCCCGCCCCGGTGGAGGCGGCGGATGACCTCGGACAGTGCGGGCACGTCGCCCGAGCCGACCCCGGCCATGGGTTCGTCGAGGAGGACCAGCTTCGGCTCGGTCGCGATGAGCATCGCGATCTCGAGCTTGCGCTTCTCGCCGTGCGCGAGACCGGACGCCTCGGCGTCGGCGCGGTGGCCCAGGTCGACCTCCTCGAGGGCCTCGCGGGCCCGGCGGGTGGCCGCGTCGGTGGCCCGCGGTACGCGGAACACCGACGCGGCCCGGCCCTCGCGGGCCTGCGCCGCCAGGCGCACGTTCTCGAGCACGCTGAGTGCTCCGAACACGCTGGACGTCTGGAACGTCCGGCCGAGCCCGACTGCTGCGCGGCGATGGATGGGTTCCTTCGTGACGTCCTGTCCGTCGAGCTCGACCGATCCGGCGGTCGGCGCGAGCAGGCCGGAGACCACGTTGAAGAGCGTGGTCTTGCCGGCGCCGTTCGGGCCGATGACGCCGAGCATCTCGCCGTGGGGGACGCTGAGCGTCACCTCGTGCAGGATGCGGGCACCGCCGATGGTCAGGCCGACCCCGTTCAGGGACAGCATCGCGTGTTCGCTCATGTTGCAGTTAGCCTGCGACCGGAGGTGCGACGGTCTCAGCGTCGACCGACTCGATCAGCTCGGGCACCCAGGCACCGCCGTCGTCGACCAGGCTGACCTGGTACATCTCCTGGACGACCGCGTGGTCCTCGGCGCGGACCGTGACCTCGCCCTTGACGGAGTCGAACGTGGCACCCTCGAGCGCGGCGATCATGTCGTCGACCGAGTCGCCTGCGCGGACGGCCTCGACGATCATCTGCGCGGCGAGGAAGCCGTCGGGCGAGAACAGGTCGCCGACCATGCCCTCCGACTCGAGGTACTCGAGCATCGCGGCCTCGGCGTCGCTGCCGCTCGCGCCCGCGAAGTAGTGGTTCAGGAAGCTGATGTCGCCCGATGCGTCGCCGTAGGCGCCGTACGTCGCGACATCGCCGAGGCCGGTGACGACCGGGGCCACGTCGAACACGCCCTGCTGCTGCAGCGCGGTCCACATCGCACCCGAGCTCGCGCCCGCCCAGGCCACGAAGATCAGGTCGGGCTCCGCGTCGATGAGCTGCTGCGCGAACGGGGTGAACTCGGTCGCGTCCTCGGCGACGAGCACGCCGTCGACGGTCGCGCCCTGGCCGCCGAGCACGGCCTCGACGCCGGCGAGGTTGCCCTGGCCGAACGCGGTGTCCTGCGCGAAGACCACGACGCTCTTGCCCGCCGCGTCGCCGATGAAGGTGCCGGCGGTCGCGACGTCCTGGTAGGTCTGGCGACCCGAGCGGAAGGTGTACTCGTTCACTCCGGTGATCGCGTCGGCCGCTGCCGGGCCCGAGATGTAGAGCACCTGGTTCTGCGCGGCCTGCTCGGCGAGCGCGGTGGCGATGCCCGACGAGACGGTGCCGGCGAGGATGGTGGTGCCCTGGCCGATGAGGTCCTTGGCCTGGGAGACGGCCGTGTCGGGGTTGCCCTGGTCGTCCGACCAGGTGATGTCGAGCTCGCGGCCGTCGACGGTGCCGGTGCCGTCGGTCGCATAGTCGAGACCGGCCTCGAAGCCGGCCGTGTAGGCCTCGCCGTACGCGGCGAGCGGTCCCGTCTGGGACGTGATCATGCCGATGCTGACCGGAGCGGCGGTCTCGCCGCCTGCGTCGTCTCCGCCGTCGGCGGCGGTCGGCGCGCAGCCGACCAGGGCGAACGCCGACGCGGCGAGAACGCCGGCGGCAAGGTACTTCTTCGTAACCCGCATTGGTATGCCTCTCAAGGAAGGTGTGACTGCAGTGTCGGTTGAAACCTGACAGGTGGTTCAGGTTTCAGAAATGTACACTAGGCCGCAGTGGGCGAGTGCGCAACTCGCTCTCCACAACCCGGACGAAGGAGTCACGAACGCGATGAGCAGCACCCCCAACGACGTCGTCATCATCGGCGGCGCACGCACCCCGCAGGGCCGCGTCAACGGCGCGTTCGCCCGCCTGTCGGCCGTCGAGCTCGGCACCGCCGCGATCCGCGGCGCCCTCGAGCGCACCGGGGTCTCCCCCGACGACGTCGACGCCGTGCTGATGGGCCAGGTGCTGCAGGCCGGCGCCGGCCAGAACCCCGCGAAGCAGAGCGCGAACGCCGCCGGCATCCCCTGGCGCGTGCCCGCCATGACGCTCAACAAGGTGTGCCTGTCCGGCCTCGCCGCGGTCGTCGACGCCGCGCGCATGATCCGCCTCGGCGAGGCATCCGTCGTCGTCGCCGGCGGCCAGGAGTCGATGACCAACGCGCCCCACCTGCTGCCCGGCTCGCGCCGCGGCTGGCCGTACGGCAGCGTCACCATGCTCGACCACGCCGCGTACGACGGCCTCACCGACGCGTTCGACGGAGACTCGATGGGCGCGTCGACCGAGCGCGTGAACGAGCGGCTCGGCCTCGAGCGCGCCGAGCAGGACGAGATCGCCGCGGCCTCGCACCAGCGCGCGGCCGCCGCGCAGGCCGCCGGCCTGTTCGACGACGAGATCGTGCCGGTCGACGTGCCGCAGCGCAAGGGCGACCCGGTGACGGTCTCGGCCGACGAGGGCGTGCGCGGCGACTCCACGGTCGACGTGCTCGGGCGCCTCCGCCCCGCGTTCGCCGCCGAGGGCACCATCACCGCCGGCAACTCGTCGCCGCTGAGCGACGGCGCCTCGGCGCTCGTCGTCGCGTCGCGCACGTGGGCCGAGGAGCACGGACTGTCGTGGCTCGCCGTCGTCGAGTCCTCGGGCCACGTCGCCGGCCCCGACAACTCGCTGCACTCGCAGCCCGCCAACGCCATCGCGGCGGCCCTCGCCCGACACGGCTGGGAGGTCTCCGACCTCGACCACATCGAGATCAACGAGGCGTTCGCGGCCGTGTCGCTGCAGTCGTCGCGCGACCTCGGGGTCTCCGCGGAGGTCGTGAACCCCGACGGCGGCGCCATCTCGCTCGGGCATCCGATCGGGGCATCCGGCGCCCGCCTCGCCCTGCACGCGGCACTGGCGCTCTCGCGTCGCGGTTCGGGCCGCGCGGCGGTCGCGCTCTGCGGCGGCGGCGGCCAAGGCGATGCGCTGCTCCTCTCGCGCTGATCGCGGGGTGCGTCGCTTTTCAGGAGCCCCGGCCGACCCGGCGGTGGATTCCGCTGGAACGTGCGCGAAGGCGCACGCATCCGGCAATTTGCGGTCGGATGCCGCAGGAATCCACCGGCGCACCCTGGGGCGTTCCTGAAAAGCGACGACTACGTCGCAGAGTTGGCGCTCCAGGGGAGGCGGGCGCGCACGCGCGCGCCGCCGAACGGTGAGACGGTGCACTCGAGCGTGCCGCCGAGATCGGCAGTGCGCTCCCGCACGTCGAGCAACGCGTCGTCCGGGCGGCCGTCGAAGCCGGGACCGTCGTCGTCGATCACCAGGTCGAGCACGTCGCCGGTGCGGGCGAGTGAGACGAACGCCGACCCTGCAGCGCTCCGCACGGCGGCGGCGAGCGCCTCCTGCACGATCGCGTACGCCGCGAGCTGCACGGGCGCGGCGGGCGGCGTCGCGAGCCGGTCGTGCAGCTCGGCGTCGAGACCGGCGCGCACGAAGCCGTCGATCAGGTCGGGCAGCGCCGCGAGATCGGCCCGCGGGTCGAGCGCTCCCACGGGGCTCTCACCGCCGAGCACGCCGAGCGCCTCGCGCACCTCGTCGAGTGCGGTGCGGCTCGTTGCGGTGATGCGCGCGAGCGTCAGGCGAGCCTGCTCGGGATCCTGCTCGACCAATTCGAGCGCGGCACCCGAGTCGACGTTGATCCGCACGAGCGAACGCGCGAGCACGTCGTGCAACTGCCGGGCGATGCGGGCCCGCTCGGCGCGCTCGGCCCGGCGCTGCCGCCGTTCGAGCTCTGCGCGCAGCTGCGCCAGGCGGGCACGCCTGCGGCCGAGCACCGCGCCCAGCGCGACGCACGCCCCGAGCACCGCGGTGACGAGGGCGATGCGCAGCGGATGCCACGTCAGCCCCAGTTCCGGCCCGAGGGCGAGGCACGCCACCCACACGGTCGACACCGACGCGAGCGTCCAGCCGAGGGCGCCGCGGGCCGCACCGAGCACGATCGCCACCGCCAGTGCCACGTACGGCACCCCCGCGTCGGGCGCGAGGAGCAGGTCGAGCGCGGCCAGCGCGGCCACCACCGCGACGGTCGGACCGGGCAGGCGCCGCGATGCCAGCAGCGCCGTCGGGCCCGCGATCGCCAGCAGCACCGCCAGCGCCCCGGCGAGCGGCGACTCCGCGACGCGCAGGGCGACCCAGATCGCGGCGGGCACCTGCACGAGCGCGCTCAGCACGACCGGCGCGAGCAGGCCCAGCAGGTCGCCGCGTCGCCCGGCGGCATCGACGGCCGGTGCCGGCGGCAGGACGCGGGCCGCGCCGCCCCGGGGCATCCGCTCGTGGGAGGAGGCCCTGGTCGGTGGCGACGTGACGCTCACGTCGGTGGATCGGTACGGCACGTCAGAGGATCGAGATGGGCTTGACGATGTCGGCGTAGATGAGCAGGGCGCTCATGGCGCCGAGCACGACCACGACCGCGAGGGTCACGGGCATGAACTTGGCCATGTCGACGGGACCGGGGTCGGGCCGGCGGAACAGCTTCGCGAATCCGCGCCGCACCGCCTCCCAGAGCGCGCCGGCAACGTGGCCACCGTCGAGCGGCAGCAGCGGGATGAGGTTGAAGACGAAGAGGGCGACGTTCAGCGATGCGAGGATGCCGATGAGGCCGGCCGCCTTGTTCGCGATCGGGATCTCGTCGATGCTCGCGATCTCGCCCGCGACGCGACCGACGCCGACCACGCTGATCGGCCCGTTCGGGTCGCGCTCCTCGGCGCCGAACGCGGCCTGCGCCACGTCGACCATGCGCTGGGGCAGGTTGAGGATGATGCCGCCGACCGCCTGCACGTTGTCGCCGACGGCGGGCAGCACGGCGGTGACCGGCTGCTGCACGGTCTCCGACGCCGGGCCGACGCCCACGAAGCCCACCTCCTCGGTGAGGGGCTCGCCGCTCGCGTCCTCGCGGATCGAGCCGTCGTCGGCGTAGACGTAGCGCTCGGTGAGCCGCGACGTCACGGTGAGCGTGGTCTCGGCCCCGCCGCGCTCGACCACGAGCGCCAGCGGCTGGCCCGCGTTCGCCCGCACGACCTCGGTGAATCCGGCCCAGCTCTCGATCGGCTCCCCCGCGATCGACACCAACCGGTCGCCGGGCTGCACGCCCGCCTCGGCGCCCGGGGCGGCCGCGTCGCCCGGCTCGCACTCCTGGCTGGCGCTCGTCGCCGGCACCACGCACTCCGACACCGAACCGATCGTCGTGCTGGGCTGCGCGATCCCGAAGCCCATCAGCAGCACGGCATAGAGCACCACCGCGAGCAGCAGGTTCATGAACGGCCCGCCGAGCATGATGACGATGCGCTTCCAGACCGGCAGCTTGTAGAACGCGCGGTCCTCCTCACCGGGGCCGATCGTGTCGGCGCTCGCGCTGCGGGCGTCCTCCGCGAGCGACTGGAAGAACCCGGTGCTGCCGTTGCGGGCACTGGATGCCCCGACGGGCATGCGTCGCGGAGCGGCGGTCGCGTCCGCCGTCTGGGCATCCGACTCGCCCAGGTCGGCGAGCGGGCCGACGTCGGTCGCGGCGTCCGCCGCTCGATGCTTCTCGGGCGGGAACATGCCGATCATCGAGATGTACCCGCCGAGCGGGATGGCCTTCACGCCGTACTCGGTCTCGCCGCGGCGCGTCGACCACATGGTCGGGCCGAAGCCGATCATGTACTGCGTGACCTTGACCTTGAACAGCTTCGCGGGCAGCAGGTGCCCGATCTCGTGCAGGCCGATGGACACGGCGAGCCCGAGGGCGATGATGACGACGCCCAGGATGAAGGCCAGCACGGAGTCCACCGACACAGCGTATCGCCGCTGCGCTGTGAACCGGCTGGTCGTCGGCCCCTGGTCGGGGCGTCGTCAGGCGGCGGCGATGCGCACGTCGGCGGCGCGCCGGGCCTCCGCCTCCGCGGCGGCGAGCGACTCGACGGTCAGCGCGCCCGGCCCCGGCTCGAACGCGTCGACGACGGCCTGCACGGTGTCGACGATGCCGGTGAAGCCGATGCGCCCGTCGTGGAACGCGGCGACCGCCTGCTCGTTGGCGGCGTTGAACACCGCGGGGAACGCGCCGCCCGCGCGCCCGACCGCCTTGGCGAGCGCGACCGCCGGGAACGCGGTCTCGTCGAGCGGCTCGAACGCCCACGACTGCGCGGTCGTGAAGTCGAGCGGGCGCCCGACCCCCGCGACCCGGTGCGGCCAGTCCAGCCCGAGCGAGATGGGCAGCCGCATGTCGGGCGGGGAGGCCTGCGCGATGGTGGAACCGTCGACGAACTCGACCATCGAGTGCACGATCGACTGGGGGTGCACGACCACGTCGATGCGGTCGTAGTCCACGTCGAACAGCAGGTGCGCCTCGATGACCTCGAGGCCCTTGTTCACGAGCGTGGCGGAGTTCGTGGTGACGACGAGCCCCATGTCCCAGGTGGGGTGCGCGAGTGCGTCGGCCGGCGTCACGTCGGCGAGCTCGGCGCGGGTGCGCCCGCGGAACGGCCCGCCCGAGGCGGTGAGCACGAGCCGGCGGATCTCGTCGTGCGTGCCGGCGTGCAGCGCCTGCGCGATCGCGCTGTGCTCGGAGTCGACCGGCACGATCTGGCCGGGAGCGGCGATGCCGGTGACGAGCTCGCCGCCGACGATGAGCGACTCCTTGTTCGCGAGCGCGAGCGTGCGGCCCTCCTCGAGCGCGGCGAGGGTCGGCGCCAGCCCGACCGAGCCCGTGATGCCGTTCAGCACCACGTCGGCCTCGACGTCGCGCACCAGCGCGACGGCCTCGTCGACGCCGACCGCGGTGTGCTCGACGCCGAACCGCTCGGCCTGCGCGGCGAGCCCGTCGACGTCGCTGCCGACGCCCAGGCCGACCACGCGGAAGCGATCGGGCGCGCCCGCGATGACGTCGAGCGCCTGCGTGCCGATGGAGCCGGTGGAACCGAGGATGAGGACGCTGCGCACGACCCCACCCTACGGGTCGGTCACCCCTCGGTCACCGTATGTCGCGTCGGGCTCGGATGCTCGTGGGCGGCGCGGCCGCGGCCGTCAACCGAGCACGGCGACGGCGGCCACCCAGCCGCCGCCGACCGGCACGCCGTGGAACTCGGGCGCGGCGCCGAGCGCGTCGAACTCGGGAACCGAGCGCTCCATGCGCCCCGGCGCGTCGTCGGGCATCGAGAGCGCGATGCGCGCCGGCTCGAGGAACCGCGTGTGCCCGACCGCGCGCAGCAGCGCGGCCTTGCGCGCCCAGAGTGCGGCGCGCGCGACCCGCCGCTCCTCGTCGCCCATCGCGTCGAGCGCGGTACGCTCGGTCGGATGGAACGCGGCGAGGTCGATCGCCGGTGCGTCGACGAGGTCGACGGGCTCGATCGCGAGGCCCACCGTGCGACGTCGGTCGACGACCGCGACCCCCAGCCGCGGTGCGGCCGCAGCGTCGGCGTACCAGCGCCCGCCGGACGCGGTGGTCGGGTATCCGACGACGGGGGCCGCATGGCGCGCGCCGCACGCCGTGCACGACCAGTCGAGCTCGATGTCGTCGGACGGCACCTCGGCGCGGTCGGCGAGCAGTGCGCGCAGCACCGCCGTGGCCGAGGGCGCCCGCCGCGCGGTGCGATGCACGAAGACGCTCGGCCCGCGCTCGCCGAGCTCGAACCGATCACCGTCCTGCGTCGCATCCATCGCTCCATGATGCCGTGTCGCGGCGCCCGAACCCGTGCGCCCCGCTCTCCACCGCATGGCGGGCACCGCATGCACCCGCGGGTAGGGTCGTCGCGTGACCGCTCCGAGCGCGCGCCGCGCCACCCGACCCGGACTCGTCTACTACGTGGTGCGCGGCATCCTGCGACCGCTGGCGCTGCTGCTGTACCGCCCCACGATCACGGGTCGCGAGCACGTGCCCCGCACCGGCCCGGTGATCATCGCCAGCAACCACCTCTCGCTGATCGACAGCATCGTCATCCCCCTCGTCGCGCCCCGGCCCGTGCAGTTCCTCACGAAGTCGGACTACTTCACCGGCACGGGGTTCTCGGGCTGGGTCTCGCGCACGTTCTTCGAGGCGATCGGCGCGGTGGCGGTCGAGCGCGGCGCGGGCAGCCAGGCGCAGGCGGCGCTCGACCGCGGCCGCGACGTGCTCGAGTCGGGCAGCGCGTTCGCGATCTACCCCGAGGGCAGCCGCTCCACCGACGGGCTGCTGTACCGCGGCCGCACGGGCGTCGCGTGGCTGTCGCTCGCCACGGGCGCGCCGGTCGTGCCGGTCGGGCTCATCGGCACCGAGGCGATCCAGCCCGTGGGCACCCGTTGGCCTCGCGTGCGCCCGGTCGCCGTGCACTTCGGTCCGCCGATCGCGCCGGACCCCGATGCGCCGGCGACCTCGGGTCGGGCCCGCCGCGAGCTCACCGAGGCGGTCATGGCGGGCATCCACGCGCTCTCCGGGCAGGAGCTCGCGGGCCGCTACAACGACCGCCCGCTCATCGACGGCTGATTCACGGCCGGCTCACGGTGCCCGCGCGTAGGGTTCGCACGATGCCGCTCAGATCACTCGCCGTCGCAGCCGCCGCCGTGGTGGTGCTGCTCGCGACCGCCGGATGCACCGCGGAGGAGCCCGAACCGCCGCCGGTGCCGCGCTACGCGAGCCTGCTGCCCGACCCCGACCCGGACGACTTCGACCCGGGCCTGATCGTCAGCGACGACAGCTTCTACAACGCCGACGCGATGACGGCCACCCAGGTGCAGCACTTCTTCGAGTCGCGCCGCTGCACGCCGAGCGACGGCGTGCCGTGCCTCGCCGACTACCGCGAGGACACGACCGACAAGGCGGCCGAGGAGGACGGCCACTGCGACGCCTACGAGGGCACCCGCCGCGAGCTCGCGTCGACGATCATCGCGAAGGTCGCGCAGGCGTGCGGGGTCAGCCCGCGCGCGCTGCTCGTGCTGCTGCAGAAGGAGCAGTCGCTCGTCACGCATCCGTCGGCGTACGGCTACGACCGCGCCACGGGCTACGCATGCCCCGACGGGGCGGACTGCGACACCCGGTACTTCGGATTCTTCAACCAGGTCTACGCGGCCGCCTGGCAGTTCCGGCAGTACACGCAGTACACCGAGCGGCGATACGAGGTCGGTGCGAACGACGTGCAGTTCCATCCGGATCCCGGCTGCGGCGCGGCATCCGTCGTCATTCGCAACCAGGCGACCGCGGGGCTCTACAACTACACGCCGTACCAGCCGAACGAGGCGACGCTCGACGATCCCGGGTCGGGCGACGGATGCTCCGCCTGGGGCAACTTCAACTTCTGGCGCATCTGGCACCGGTGGTTCGGCGACCCGCTCGCCGAGCGCTTCGACGCGTTCTTCCCGCCGTGCGCGAACCTCGCCGACGGGCAGCCGTGCCCCGTCGAGCCGGCCTGGCCGCTGGGCACCGCCGGGCGCGGCTGAGCTCCTGCCGGGCCGCGATCAGTCCGCGACGACGACCTCGGGCTCGTGGCGCACCGGGAAGGCGACGGATGCCGCGATGAAGCACTTCTCCGCGGCCTCGGCGTGCAGCGCAGCAGCGCGTTCGGCCATGTCCGCGTCGCGCACGACCACGCGCGGGTGCAGCGTCACCTCGGTGAAGGCGCCCCCGCCGCGGCCGTCTTCGCGCATGGTGCCGGTCGCGCGGTCGGTGTAGCCGACGACCACCACGCCGTGGTTGGTGGCGACGTGCAGGTACGAGAGCATGTGGCACTGGCTGAGCGCGCCGACGAGGAGCTCCTCCGGGTTCCAGCGCTCACGATCGCCGTGGAAGACCCGGTCGGACGAGCCCTCGATCGGATGCAGCTTGCCCGCCGCCTCCAGCCGGTGCGCGCGCCCGTAGGCGCGGTAGCTCGCGGTGCCCTCGCCCCGGTTCCCCAGCCAGTCGAGCTCCACCTCGTAGGAGTGCACGTCCCTCATCGGGCCATCCTCGCACGCGCGTGCACGCCCGCGGCGGTGGCCGGCGCGCGTGGGTCCCGGCGGTAGGCTGGGCGCACCATGACCAACACGATCAACGCGCCCGCCTCGGGGGCCGCGGCACCCGTCTTCACCATCCCGCAGGAGCGGCGGATCGTCACCGCGATCCCCGGCCCGAAGTCGCAGGAGCTGCACGCCCGACGCGTCGAGGTCGTCTCGGCCGGCGTCTCCTCGGTGCTGCCCGTCTACATCGCGCGCGCCAACGGCGCGGTGCTCGAGGACGTCGACGGCAATCGATTCCTCGACTTCGGCGCGGGCATCGGCGTGACGACGATCGGCCACACCGAGGCATCCGTCGTCGCCGCCGCGGCCGACCAGCTGCAGGACGTCATCCACACCCTCTTCACCATCACGCCCTACGAGGAGTACGTGCGGGTCGCCGAGTGGCTCGCGAAGCTGAGTCCCGGCGACTTCGCCAAGCGCTCGGTGCTCGTGAACTCGGGCGCAGAGGCGGTCGAGAACGGCGTGAAGATCGCGCGGCGGTTCACGCGCAAGTGGGCCGTCGCGGTGCTCGACCACGCGTACCACGGCCGCACCAACCTCACGATGGCCATGAACTACAAGGCGCACCCGTACGCGACCGGGTACGGCCCGCTCGCCGGCGACGTCTACCACGCGCCCGGTTCCTACCCGTACCGCGACGGGCTGAGCGGGGCGGATGCCGCGAAGCGCACGATCTCGTACCTCGAGAAGGCCGTCGGGGCCGACGACCTCGCGTGCCTCGTGGTGGAGCCCATCCAGGGCGAGGGCGGCTTCATGGTGCCGGCCGACGGCTACCTCCCCGCGCTGCAGGAGTGGTGCACGGCCAACGACGTGGTCATGATCGCCGACGAGATCCAGAGCGGCATGGCGCGCACGGGTCGCGTCTTCGCGAGCGAGCACTTCGGCTGGGTGCCCGACCTCGTGCTCTCGGCCAAGGGCATCGCGGGCGGGCTGCCCCTCGCGGCCGTCACGGGTCGCGCCGAGGTCATGGACGCGTCGCAGCCCGGCGGGCTCGGCGGCACCTTCGGCGGCAACCCCGTCGCGTGCGCGGCGGCCGTCGCCGTGTTCGAGGCGATCGACCGCGGCGAGCTGCTCGCCGCCGGGCAGCGCATCGAGGCCGCGCTCACGGCCGGGCTCGAGCGGTTGCGCGAGCGGTACGACATCATCGGCGACGTGCGCGGCCGCGGTGCGATGCAGGCCATCGAGCTCGTGCGCCCGGGCACCGCGGAGACCACGAAGGAGCCGAACCCCGAGGCCGTGCAGGCGCTCGTCGCCTTCGCCGCGCAGCGGGGCGTGCTGTTCCTCTCAGCGGGCACGTTCGGCAACGTGCTGCGGTTCCTGCCGAGCCTGGCCGTCACCGACGAGCTCATCGCCGACGCGCTGTCGGTGCTCGACGACGCCTTCGCGTCGCTGGACTGAGCCGTGACCGGTACCTTCGGCGTCGCCGACGCGGTCGAGCTGGCCGTGGTCGAACGCAACGGATTCGTCGAGTCCCGCCACGCGGGTTCGGCGCTCGTGCTCTCGCCCGACGGCGAGGTCGTCCGCACGCTCGGCGACGTCACGACGCCGATCCTGCCCCGCTCGAGCCTCAAGCCGTTCCAGGCGGTCGCGGTCATGTCGACCGGGGTGAGCCTGCGCGGCGAGGACGCGGCGATCGCGACCGCCAGCCACAGCGGCACCGCGGGCCACGTCGCACTGGTGCGCGGGCTGCTCGGCCGCGCGGGCATCCCCGCGTCGATGCTCGCCTGCCCGCCCGAGAAGCCGTCCGACCGGGACACGAGGGAGCGCCTCGCACGCGCCGGCGGCGGCGCGGAGCGCATCACCATGAACTGCTCGGGCAAGCACGCGGCCATGCTGCTCGCGTGCGCCGCGAACGACTGGCCGCTCGAGGGCTACCTCGACCCGGAGCACCCCGTGCAGCGACGGATCCTCGACGTGGTCGAGCGGCTCACCGGCGAGCGGCCCGCGGCGACGGCGATCGACGGCTGCGGCGCACCCGTGCACGCGCTCTCGCTCGAGGCGCTCGGGCGGGGCGTGCAGCGCATCACGACCGCGCAGGCCTCGTCGCCGTTCGCGCTGTACCGCGAGGCGAGCGCACTGACCGTGGCCGTGCGGGCGAACGGATGGGTCGTCGCGGGGCCCGGACGGCCCGACTCGATCGCGATCGACCGGCTCGGCGTGTTCGCCAAGCACGGCGCGGAGGGCGTCATGGTCATGACCGCACCCGACGGCACGACCGTCGCGCTCAAGGTGCTCGACGGCAGCGGCCGGGCGGCGGCCGTCGTCGCGCTGCGACTGCTCGCGGCAGCGGGCGCACTCGCCGCCCAGGCCGTCGACGACGTGGTCGAGGAGCTCGACCTGCGCGTGCTCGGCGGCGGCGTCCGCGTCGGCGGCATCCGCGCGACCGTCTGACGGGCCGCCGCTCAGTCCGGCCAGGCGCACCGGCGGGTCTCCCGCCCGGGCTCGCGACTCCAGCACATGTCGGAGTCGACGTCGAGCAGCGGCGGCAGCTCGCGGTCGCCGGTGAGCGCGCGCAGGTTCGCCGGGACGCCGTCGGCCAGCAGCGTCGCCGACTCGCGCTGCGCGGCCACGACGCCCCAGCTCGAGGCCCACGCCCCCGCGTCGCCCACGACGAGGAGGGGCCCGGCGGTGTCGGAGCGCGGTCCCGCAGCGGTGCGCGCGGCGACGGCCTGCCGCGCGCCGTGATCCGCGGGGTCGAGCAGCAGCGCCTCACCGCCGGTCGCGTCACGCCACCGCTCGGCGAACGCGCGCGGCGACGCGCTGCACGCGAGCGCCACGCCGCCGCGCGGGAGCGACACCGGCGCCACGCCCCGTGCCGGGTCTCCGGCGCCGCGCAGCCGGACATGTCGGCCCGTGGGCCCGGGCTCGGTGCGCAGGGCGTGGAAGCGCAGCCCGTGCCACTGGCCCGTCCCCGGCGGGTCGTCGTGCGCCCAGAGCTCGGGGTCGCCGCCCGCCGCGCGCACGTCCTGCGCGCTCGGCTGGCGCAGCAGCACCGTCTCGCGGAACAGGGCGCCGAGCCTCGACGCGCCGAGCGTCGACACGGGCCGGCGCGTGCTCGCCGCCACCGCGACCCCGCGCGTGCGCAGCAGGCGGTCGAGCGCCGGCTGCGCCTCCGCCCGGTACTCCTCGCCCCAGCCGTCGAACAGGTCGTCGAGGTCGTCGATCACCACGCCCAGCGGCCCCCGCTCCCCCGGCCGTCGCAGCACGTCCCAGACGAGGCTGCGCGGCGCGGCGGGCGACAGCTCGACCACCGTGCGCCCGGCGCGCAGGCCGGCGCGCACGGCCGCCAGCAACGTCGACCGACCGCTGCCGACGCCGCCGGCGACCAGCAGCGCCCCGGCCGACGGCTGCCAGCAGGCGGCCACGTGCCGCTGGCGATCGACGTCGTCGGCGAGGCCGAGCGGGATGCGGTCGGGCCCGACGGGTGCGCCGAGCGCCGCCGAGACGAGCGCGGGCGTCACCTCGCCCGGCAGCGGTGGCGCCCAGGGCGGCGGCGGCACCGGGGCATCCGCGTGCCTGCGACCGATCGCGTCGAGGTCGGCCTCGCCGACCAGGGCGCTGCGGAACGGCGCGACCGTGCCGTCGCCGCCGTCCACGAGCCCGCTGCCGGGTGCGCCCACCGGGATGCGGGCCGCCTCGGGCGTGCCGAGCATCGCGATGCTCTCCGACGGCTGCAGCACCCGGAGGCACGCGCGCACGCCCGCGTTCGCGCGGATCGCCTCGCCGATCGCCGCGCTCGGGCGCTGGGTGCCGAGCACGAGGTGCATGCCGAGCGACCGGCCGCGCGAGGACAGGTCGGCGAAGACGGCGGCGGCCTCGGGGATGCGGCGCGCGAACTCCTGGTACTCGTCGACGACCACCACGAGTCGCGGGAGCGCCCGCGGCGGGAGCGCGTCGACGGTCGGGACCCCGGCGTCGCGCAGCAGCGCCTCGCGCCGGCGCACCTCCGCGGGCAGGCTGCGGACGAGCCGCCGCGCGGCCGGTTCGTCGAGGTCGGTGAAGACGCCCGCCACGTGGGGCAGCCGCTCGAGCGGGCCGAACGCCGCGGCGCCCTTGAAGTCGACGAGCACGAGCGTGAGCTCCTCGGGTGTGCGCGACGCGGCCATGGCGGCCGCCCACGCGACCAGGAACCCGCTCTTGCCGCTGCCGGTCGTGCCGGCGACCAGCGCGTGCGGGCCCGCGGCCAGGTCGAGCAGGGCGGGGCCCTCTCCGGAGACGCCGACGCACGCGGTCAGGCCGGGCCCGCCGGACTGGCCGACGTCGAACGGCACCGGTCCGGGAGCCGCGGCCGCCGGTTCGGCGACACGAGCGGCCGCCTCGCGCGCCCACGACCGCGACTCCGGTTCGCCGAGCAGCACGGGCGCGCACGTCGCGACCTCGCCGTCGGCGTGGGACACGCGGGCCGCCCCGGGGCCGTCGAGCTCCACGACCGCGCCGACCCGTGCGACGAGCCGGTCGCGGCGGTCGGCGAGCACGAGCGTCGCGCCGGCGGCCGCGGCCGGCCCCGAGGCATCCGCCCCGCCCTCGACCACGCGGAGCGACCGGTCGGCGGCCGACCCGACGTGCGGGAGCGCTCGGGCCCACGACCACGCCGGCCCGCCCGGCAGGTGGACCGCGAGTTCGTCGGGTGCGGCGGCGTGGCACGCCTGCACCAGCATGCCGCGAGCGAGCGCCCGCCCGAGCGCCACGGGCCCCACGATGCCGATGCCCCGGGCGGCGTCGACCACCACGGGCGCGCGGGGCAGCCGCCCCGCCTCGCGGACGATCGCGATCGCCGCGTCGTCGACGGCCTCGCCCTCGAGCCGCACCGTGCTGCGCACCTCGCCGACGCCCACCACGACCCGCATCGGCTCGGGGCCCGTCCACGGCAGCCGCGACACCGAGCCGTCGACGATCGCGCGCGGGCCCGGGTCGGCGCGCCACCCCGCGGCCCGCTCCAGGTCGTGCGCCGCGACGACCTCGGCCCGCAGTCGCTCGAGCGCGCGTGCTCGCCCGGCGTCGGCGCGACGCGACGCGCGCCGTGCGCCCCGGCGGCGATCGAGCACGCCCGCGATCGCGACGAGCGGGCCGAGCAGCGCGAACACGAGCGCGAACGGCGAGCCCGTGACCAGCCAGAGCACGACCGAGCCGACGACGGGGGCGACGGTCGCGAGCACGGGGAACGGGGCCCGCGCGGGCGGGCTGACGGGCGGTGGCAGGCGCAGTCCGTGGTCGGTCACACCCTCAGTGCACCGCGGGCCCGACCCGTCCGGCCGGACGCGCGACGATCCGCCGCATCCGCACCGCTCGTCGACACGATGTGGAGGAGCGGCGTCACTGCTCCCGTCGGCCGCGCGCCTCGCGCGTGAAGCTCGACAGCGAGACCGCCGCCCGCAGTCGCCGCCAGCGGCCGCGGCGCGCCGAGATGCGCCCGCGCGCCTCGTCGACGACGCCCCAGACGGCCGTCGCCTGGTCGTCGTCCGGGCCGCCGGGCGCGAACAGCGAACGCTCCACCGCGGACGCCAGCACCAGGGCCTGCATGCCGCCGACCGCTGCAGCCTGCTCGGAGCGGGTCGCCTCGGCGGGAACGGCGTAGCCGTGGTCGGTCGCCGCGTCGGCGAACTCGTTCCAGCCGCCCGCGATACGCGCCTCGGGTGTCGACGCCGATCGCCGCAGCCGGCGCCGACGCAGCTTCGCCGCGATCACCGCGAGGAACGGGCTCACCAGCAGGGCGAGCGCGAGCAGCACCCACCCGGCCCCGCGGAGCACGGCGAGCAGCGCCTCCACGAACGGCGACAGCGCGTCGTCGGACGTGTCGTCGGCCGCCTCGGGCTCGGGGACCGTGCGCTCGACCGGGGTGCGCTCGGCAGGCGGCGGCAGCACCGACTGCGGCCGCGAGACGACGGTCGGCTCGTCGGGCTCGGCCTCGGGAACCGGTCGCGGCTCGGGGTTCGGGTCGATCGCGAACCACGTGCCGTCGGCGTCCTGCACCTCGATCCACGCCGACATGTCGCCGCCGGTCACGACCACCGCGCCGTCGGCCCCGCGTGCGTCGTCGCCCGGGTCGAACCCTATGACGACGCGGGCGGGGAAGCCGATCTCGCGCGCGAGGAGCGCCGCCGCGACCGCGTACTGCTCGGCGTCGCCGAGCATGGGGCGGTCGGTCGCGAGCTGCGTCATGCGGTCGGCCGAGTGCCCCGAGCGGCTCGGGGGCTCGTCGTCGCTCACGCCGTGGCTGACGTAGCCGTCGGCGCGGAGCCCCTCGACGACGCCGGCGAGGCGCGCACCCGGCGTCTCCGACGCGGGGGCCCAGCGATCGAGCAGCCGGTCGAGCCCCTCGGGCAGGGCTGCCGTCGCCGGCAGCACCGCCTGGCCCGGGCGCAGCTCCGCCACGTCGTCGGCATCGGGCACGGCGACCGCGACGGCGACGTACTCGTCGTCGTCGCGCAGGCCCTCCGCGACCGCCGCGGTGCCCGTGGCGTCGTTGTAGAAGAACGACGCGCCGAGGGCCTCGGCGCGCTCGCCGCCGAACGCGATCGACTCGATCCGGCCCACGCCGGGCAGCCAGATGCCCTCGTAGCCGAGCACGCGCACCCGGATCTCGCGCTCGAGCTCGGGCGGCGCGTCCTGGTCGAGCCGGTACGGCAGCCGGGTGAACGAGCCGGACGCCTCGGCGCCGTCGGGCCCGCCCACCGAGTAGACGATGCCGTCGTAGGTGTCGAGCACGGCCACGCGCAGCCGCTCGCCGGGCGCCAGGCCGCGCACGGCGAGCATCGGCGCCTCCGACCGCTCGATGCGATGCCACGCGCGGAAGCCCGCGAGCGGGCTGTCGGCCTCCCGCGGGTCGAACGGCTGCTGCACGTAGGCGCGCACGACCTCGCGCTCCGTGCCCGGGGCGAGCGCGACCGCGGCGCCCGCGCCGACGAGCACCGCGACGAGCGCGACCCCGAGCGCGCCCAGCACCCGGCGCGCCGAGACCGCGCGACGCGGCGCGTCCGGGGTGCGCGGCAGGCGCCGCACGGCGACCAGCCAGGCGAGGGTCGCACCGACCATCGCGACGCCGCCGACGATCCCCCAGGCCGACTCGCGCGGACCGAGCAGGATGCCGGCGAGGAACATCCCGACCGGCGGGAGCACCGCGAGCGCGGGCCGACGGGTCCGCAGGGCGATGCTCGCGGCACCGGCCGACGCGGCGAGGGTGCTGGCGAGCACCGGTACGAGGAGCGCCTGGTAGGTGCCCACCGGGAGCACGATGGTCACGAGCCGCGGCCAGGAGAGGGCGGTGCCGGCGAGGAGCTCGACGAGTCCGCCCGGGGTCGGCAGCACGCCCGACAACGCCGCTCCGGGCACCGCGAGCGGAACGCCGACGACCAGGTACGCCGCGACGCAGGCCAGCAGCACGAGCCAGGCGGGCCAGCCGCGCACGGCGCCCGCCGTGGCCACGGCGAAGCCGACGACGGCGCCGACCCCGACGACCACGAGCAGGTGCAGGGCCTCGTGGATCGGCCACCACGGCACCGCGGCCGCGGCGACGGCGAACGCCAGCAGCGGGAACACCCACCACCGCAGCGGTCGCCTGCTCGCAGCCGTGTCGCTCATGCGGCCGCCGACCGTGCCAGGATCGCCCGCAGGTCGTCGAGCTGCCCGATCGAGAGCACCTGCAGGCCGCCGACCCGGCGGTTCGCCGGCGCGGCGCCGCGATGGCAGACGACGCCGACGACCTCGACGCCCGGACGCGCCTGCGCCGCGGCGGCCCGGAGGGCGCCCACGCCCGCGGCCGACCCGGTCACGACGAAGGCGAGCGAGATGCCGAGCACGGCCTCCGCGGTCATCCGCATCGCATCGACCAGCTGCGGCGCGCGCGCGTCCTGCTCGACGGCGCAGAGCGCGTCCAGCAGGCGATCGCGCGAGACCGTGGCGAGGTCGAGCAGGCCGCGCATGCCCGCGCGCGCCGGGGTCGGGGCGGAGGTCGGCACGATGACCGATGCGCCGCGGGCGTCGCGGATCGCGCGGACGCCGAGCGAGCCGACGGCGCTCACCGCGAGCTCGAACTCGTCGGGGTCGGCGTAGTGCGTCGGCTCGGCATCGAGCACGATCATCATGTGGCTGCGCCGGGTCTCCTCGAACTGGCGCACCATGAAGGTGCCGGTCTTGGCCGAGCTGCGCCAGTGGATGTGCCGCCGTTCGTCGCCCGGCACGTACTCGCGGAGGGCGTGGAACGCCACGTCGCTCGCCGTCAGGTCACGGGTCGGCGAACCCTCCAGGTCGCGCACGAATCCCGTGCTGATGGCCGGGATGGGGATGGTGCGCGGATGCACGTAGAGGCGCGACTGCTCGGCCCACACGACCTCGCGCCGCACGAGCCCGATCGGGTCGGCGCGCACGGTGCGCACCGGGCCGAGCTCGACGACCCCGCGGCGGCCGGTCGGGATCTCGACCGCACGTCGCTCGGCGACGCCCGCGGCGAGGTGCGCGACCGAGAGCGCGATGGTGCCGGCGCCCACCTGCACCTCGACGCCGACGCCGACCGCGCGGCGCCGGCCCGCGTTGGTCACGACCACGGCGGCCTCGGCGGGATCGCCGACGACCACCCGCGGCTCGGGCAGCTCGAGCCCGACGACGAACGCGCTCCGGCCGACGAGGTACAGGAAGGCGCCGGCCATCGCGACGACGAGGGCCCAGCCGATCACGACGGCCTCGAGCCAGCCGAGCAGGTAGCCGGCGACGAGCGCGCCGACGGCAACGGCCGCGACGCACCAGCCGGTGGTGGTCACGACCTGCCGCACCGCGGCGGCCGCGCGCGCCAGCCCCGATCGGGTCGCCTGGCCCGCGCCGACGACCGCGCCGACGGCCTCGGCGAGCGCGCCGTCGCGCCCGCGGGCCTCGGCGGTCGGAGCCGGTTCGGTCGTCACACGGCCTGCCTCGTGTTCGGCGGCGGCGTCTCCAGGAGCACCTGCGCGACGACGCTCGACGCGTTCACGCCGTCGAACTCGGCCTCGGGCTCGAGGATCAGGCGGTGCGCGAGCACCGGCTCGGCGAGGGCCTTGACGTCGTCGGGCACCACGAAGTGGCGTCCCCGGCTCGCCGCGTGGGTCTTCGCCGCGCGGATGAGCCCCAGCGCGCCGCGCACGCTCGCGCCGAGCCGCACCTCGACCGCCGAGCGGGTCGCGTCGACGAGTCGCGAGACGTAGTCGTGGATGGTCGCGTCGACGTACACCTGGCGCGCCTGTGCGGCGAGCTCGATGACCTCGTCGGCGCGCACGATGCCGCGCACCGCCTGCTCGTGCGCGCGGTGGTCCGCTCCCTCGAGGATGCGGATGGTCGACGCGTGGTCGGGGTACCCGATCGAGGTGCGCAGCAGGAAGCGGTCGAGTTGCGCCTCGGGCAGCCGATAGGTGCCGGCCTGCTCGATCGGGTTCTGCGTGGCGATGACCATGAACGGCGCCTGGACCGGGTGGGTGACGCCGTCGACGGTGACCTGCAGCTCCTCCATGACCTCGAGCAGCGCGGACTGCGTCTTGGGGCTCGCGCGGTTGATCTCGTCGGCGAGCACGATGTTCGCGAACACGGGGCCGCCATGGAACTCGAACGCGCCCGACCGCTGGTCGTAGACGCTCATGCCGGTGATGTCGCCCGGCAGCAGGTCGGGGGTGAACTGCACGCGGTTGCTCGACCCGGCGACCGACTGGGCCATCGCCCGTGCGAGCGACGTCTTGCCCGTGCCGGGCACGTCCTCCAGCAGCAGGTGTCCCTCGGTGAGCAGCGCGGTGAACGCCAGCCGGATGACGTGGCTCTTGCCGAGGAGCACCTGCTCCACGCCCGCGACGAGGCGGTCGAAGGTGTCGGCGAACTCGGTGGCCTGCTCGGGTGTCATCGTCATCTGCGTGCTCCTCGCATGATCAGTCGCTCTCGTATCGTTTCGTGACGCCGCCGACGGTGACGTCGAGCCAGGCGCTGCCCGAACCGCCGCCGGTGACGGTGCAACTGGTCTCCGCCTCGGCGGCCGTGCCGTTGCCGTTCCCGCTGCCGCAGCGGAAGGTGGCCGCGAGCGATCCGTTGTCGGGCGCATTGGTCCAGGTCCAGCGCCGTGCGCCCTCGTCCCAGCGGCGGCTGGGCATGGCGAAGTCGAGCGACGGCTCGGCGGATGCCGGCTGCACCTCGCTCCACGGACCGCAGCTGCCCCACGGGGCGCAGGCCCGCAGCTGGAACCGGACGGCCTCGCCGAACGGCCGGTCGAGGATCTCGCGGGGCCACCCGGAACCGCCGAACGACTGCACGGTGCCGGCGAGCTGCACGCCTGCGGCGTCGACCGCGACGATCTCGTAGCGGCTCGCGCGGGGGGTCACCGAGCTCACCCGGTAGTCCCAGGCGAGCCCGTCGCCGGTCCATCGCATCTCGCCGCGCACCTCGTCGATGACCCGATCGAAGGGGCGCGGGGTGACGACGAGCACGGGACTCGAGGCGCAGCCCGCACGGTTGTAGCCCCAGACCACGAACGCGTACTCGGTGTTCTCGGCCGAGAGCCCCTCGAACCGGGTCGAGCGCGCGTCGGGGCCGAGCGCACGGGTCTCCTCGACGCCCGCGCCGTTGGTCGGCGCCTGCACGGTGCCCGGGGCCGGGGAACTGACGGTGCAGGCCTGCGGTCCGGTCGGCAGCGTGCGGCTGCCCACCGCGAGCCGCTGCACGTAGTAGCCCCGGATCGCGTCGCCGTTGCCGTCGAAGCCGCTCCAGGTGACCGTGACGGCGCCCGCGTTGGCGTCGCCGACCGCGTCCGCGCTCGCGGCGCGGGGCGCGCCGAAGGGCGTTCCGGTGACGGATGCCTCGCGCCAGGTCGACAGCGCGGGGTACGCATCGTTGCGCGGGCTGATCGCCACCGGCACCGCACTGCCGTTGGCGAGGCCGTCGCGGTCGAGCACGCATGCCGTCGCGGAGCAGATGGACGCGGCGGAGACCTCGCCGATCTGGCCGGCGACGGCGATCACGTACCGAGTCACGGGGGTCCCGCCCCCGTCGGGCACGACCGGCGTCCACGTGACGCGCAGCCCGCCGTCGAGGGGCGCCGCCCGCAGGTCGCCCGGCGCGCCGGGCACCACGTCGGACCAGATCGGCTCGGGCAGCCGGGCCGCGTCGGAGAGGCCGACGCCGTTGCGGGCGCGCACCTCGACGACCACCTGGTTGGTGCGGCCGTTGCCGGGCGTCGGGACCGTGCAGTCGGTGGCCGCGCAGGAGTGGGTCGCGAGCACGTCGCCGCTGCCGGGAGCGCGCAGGCGCACCTCGTAGTCGGTGATGGGCGAGTTGTTCGCCGCCCCCGGCACGAAGCCGATGCTGATCGAGCGATCGCCGAACCCGGTCGCGCGCACCTCCGCGACGGGCTCGGGGCGGTCCTGGACCGAGATCGTCACGACGCCCCAGGCGTACCGACCGGCATCGCCGGTGGCATCCGCCACCTGGTACTGGATCGTGCTGTTCACCGGCTCGGCACCCTCGTCGACCGTGACGCGCAGCGAGGACCGGTCGGCGCTCGGCATGACGCGCACGCCCGCCGGCAGGCTCGCGTCGTCGGCTCCGCGCACGCGGATGACCCGCAGCGGCACCTCGGGGAACGGGTTGGTCGCCTCGTCGTTCGCGAGCACGTCGATCACGGACGTGGAGCCGCGCGGCGCGACCGCCTGGTCGGCGGCCGGCACCGCGAGCGGGCGGGTGGACGGCACGACCCGCAGCTCGATGCGCCCGGCGCGCCCGTCGCCCGCGGCATCCTGCACCGCGATCGTGACGGCGGCCCGGGTGCCCGCGAGCGTGCCCGCGGCAGTCGAGACGCGCAGCTGCGTGTCGTCGAGCGAGACGTCGAAGCCCTCCGGCAGGGGTTCGACGAGCCGGTACCCGAGCTGGTCGAGGTCGGCCGGGTACGGGTAGCTGGTCAGGCGCAGCAGGTCGATCTCGCGCTCCTGGCCGGGCTCGAACTCGATGAGCCCGCCGGTGAACGACGGCGGCTGGTTCTCGCGCGGCAGCACCGTGATCGGCAGCACGATGGTCGCGGTGCGCGCGTCGGGATCGTCGGCGGAGGAGCCGTCGGTCACGACGAAGGAGACCGATGCCGGGCCGAAGTACTCGTCCGCGCTGCGGAAGCGCACGGTGTCGGCGTCGACCACGAGCTCGCCGCCGTCGCCGTTGGACGCGCGCACGGTCGCCTCGTCGGTGATCCGCACGGGGCGCCCGCCGACCGCGACCACGTGCTCGTTGATCTCGATGAGCACCTCCTGCTCGCTCTGCACGATGATCGGCGGGGCGTCCAGGCGCAGCTGCGGGAGGGCGTCCTCGAAGCCGGGCACGCGGATGAAGGCGTACGCGTCGAGCTCCGGGTCGTCTGGGTGCACCACGCGGAAGGGAATGATCTGCTGCCGGTCGGCGAGCGTGACGCGGATCGTCCCGTCGCTGCGCACCGCGGCGCCCGACTCCCAGCCGGGCACGAGCGACACCCCGAGCAGCTCCGAGGGGCCGTCGGCGAAGAAGACGTTCTCGCGCACGTCGACGTCGACCCAGGACCGGTCGAGGATGTCGGAGAGCGAGAGCACCGTATCGCCGGCCTCGGGCCGTGCCAGCGGCGCCTCGGCGCTCACCTCGACGACGAGGAAGTTCGAGTCGATCGCCTGGCCCTCGTTGCGGATCGTGTACACGAACGTGTGCTGCCCCTCGGCGTTCGGCACCGCGACGCGCACGACGTCGCCGTCGACGGTCGCCTCGGCCGACCCGTTCGTGAGCTCCACGTCCACGATCGTGAGCGGCCCACCGTCGGGATCGGAGTCGTTGTCGAGCACGCGCACCGCGATCTCGCCGCCCGGTCGCGCCCGCACCTCGTCCTCCACCGCGATCGGCGCGCGCACCCCGTCGAGCCGGGGGGCGATGCCGACGCGCACGGTCCCCGTCGCCCGCGCGCCCAGCGCGTCGACCACCGCGTAGCGGAACGTGTCGGTACCCGCCGAGTACTCGCCGGCCTGGTACTCGATCCAGTCGACGCCCGTGCGCACCACGATGCCCCGCTCGGGCGGGGTCTCCTGTCCGATCAGCTGCACCGAGTCGCCGTCGGGATCGATGCCGAGCAGCGGGATGCGGATGCGCACCGTCTCCCCCGCGAGCACGCGGGAGTCGACCACGCGCGGCACGGGGGCCGCGTTGTCGTCGGCGTCGACGTCGTTGACGGCGATCCGCACGGTCGCGGTATCGAACTGCCCGTCGGGCGCCTCGACCCGGTAGACGGCGCTGACCGTGCCCGGCCGATCGGGCGCGAGGAAGCGCAGCACGTCGCCGGACGCGAAGAGGAGCCCCTCGTCGTCGGCGGGCGGCTCGACCAGCTCGGCCGCCAGCGCGATCGGCTCGTCGTCGGGGTGCCGGTCGTTCACGAGCACCGGGATGTCGATGACGTCGCCGACGCGCACGGAGACCGTGTCGTCGTTCGCCACGGGGGCCTGGACGATCTCGGGATCGGGGATGCCGATGACCCGCACGGTGCCGGTCGCCTCCGCCCGGCCGTTGCTCACCGTGTAGTCGAAGTCGGCCGTGCCGTCCTCGAGCGGGTCGGTGAGGGTCACGCGCAGTACGCGGTGCTCGATCACCTCGACCCGCAGGCCAGGGGTGTCGTCGTCCGCGCCCGTGATGACGAGCACGCCGCCGGTCGGGTCGATGTCGGTCGCGAGCACGTCGACGTCGGCGGGCTTGCCGACGCGCAGGAACGCGGTGTGCGGCACGGTCACCGGGGTGGTGTCCGCGTCGGGCGGAGCCGCCACGTCGACCCGGACCACGCCGACCGCGGTCTGGTCGCCGTCGGCCACCGTGTACTCGAGGTAGTGCGTGCCCACCGCGTCGCTCGTGAACCGGAAGGTGCCGCGGTCGAAGTCGGGCACCAGCTCCACGTCGGGCTTCGCGGGCACGGCCGTGAGCCGCGGCGACCCGCTGCCGCCGCGAACGTGCTGGAGCGGCGAGATGGTGCGCTCCTCCCCCGCCGCGGCGAGCACTGCGAACGGCTCGGCCACGAGCGGCACCGAGCCGGGTGCACGCACCGCCACCGACAGGGTGCCGGCGCCGATCGCCCGGCCGTCGGACACCGACAGGCCCACGGTGCGGACCGGACCGCGACCCCCGCGCTCGGTGAACACGACCTCACCGCCCGGCGTGAAGGTCGCCGCGTCGGGCTCGGCCGTCGACGCGCCGGACAGGTAGAACGGGTCGCCGTCGGGGTCGTACCAGTCGGCCAGCACGTCGGTGGCGACCCGTCCGCTGGCCTCCACGACGGCCGACGCGCCGCGCGCCTGCACGGGCGGCGCATTCTCGTCGTCGCCGCGCACGGTGATGCGCACGACCGCGGACGCGCTGCCGCCGCGGCCGTCGTCGATCGTGTAGTCGAGCGCGATCGTGCCCGCCGCGTCGCCCGGCAGCGTCACCTGGAGCTGCTGGTCGTTGCTCACCAGGTCGACCTCGACGCCGTCTGGCACGGCGCCCACCGACGCGATCGCCAGCACGTCGCCGTTGGCGTCGTAGTCGTTCAGCAGCACCGGCAGGATCGTCGTGCGCAGCGGCCGGGCGCCGAACTCGTCGTCGACCGCGACCGGCGGCACCTGCACGCGCTCGAGCGTGGGCGGCGTGGACGGGTCGTTCTCCTCGACCACGCGCTCGTCGGTCTCCGCGCGCACGAGCGCGTCCCAGTCGTCGACGAGCGCCCAGCCGTCGCGCACCGACCACGAGCGCCCCGAGCCCGCGTCGTTCAGCACGAGGGCGTCGCCGTTGCTGCGGAAGGCGAGGCCGGTCGTCGCGCCGCCCTCGAGCACGGCATCGGCCGGTCCGCACGACGTCCAGCCCGAGGCATCCGCCCAGGCCGCGAAGCTGCAGTCGTCGGATGCCACGGGCGCGGCCGGCTCCCCCGACCGCCCCTCGACCAGCACGACGGGTTCGCCGGCGTCGAACGGCACCGAGAGCAGCCCGCCGCGGTGGGCGACGAGCACCGCGTCGCCCGACACGGACGGCTCCTGGAGCACGACGCCGCCGCCCGCGGCCACGAGCCCGCCGAGCGGGACCGCGCCGCCCTCGACGTGCAGCACCCCGTTCGTTGCGTCGAGCAGCGCCCAGTGCCCGCCGACCGTCGTGACCGACCAGTCCGCGTCGGCAGGCACGTCTCCCGACACCTGCCACGTGCCCTCGACCGCCGTGCCGCCGCTCGCGTCGATGCGTGCGACGCGGGCGGTCGACGGCGTGAACGCGACCAGCATGCCGTCGGCGTCGGTGGCGGTGACGGTGCCGGCGCCGAACGTGAGATCGGGGTCGCGCTGGCTGTCGAACTCGGCGAACTCGTCGATCGGCGTCGACCAGACGTCGCCGTCCGAGGCGATGACGACCCGCTCGCCCGCGAGCGACACCTCGGGTCGCACGGGCGGGATCGCGACGCTCCCGGCGATCGTCGCGGTCGCCGGGTCGAGCACGTCGAGGTTCGCGCGCTCGGCGTCGACGACCAGCACGGTCGCGCCGCGCTGGACGAGCTCGGGCGCCGCGACCCCGGTCTCGACGGCGGTGTCGAGCTCGCGCACGGCCGTGTTGAGGCGCCCGACCGACTCGAGGCCGGCGTTCGCCACCCAGACGGACGCGTCGCCGAGGTCGACGCGCTGCGACGTGTAGCCGCCGCTCGCGACCGCGACGCCCGCCACGAGCGCGACGGTCGCCGTGCTCGCCGCCGCCGTGAGCACGCCGGAGCGATGCGCGCGGAACCAGTCGGCGATCACGGAGTCGGCTCCGGGAGGACCTCCACGCACCGCTCGGCGCTCGGGTCGCCGACGCGACCCGCGCGCGTGACCGTGACGGTGGCGCACACGACCGACTGCTCGCCCGCGTCGAGGCGGTACTCGGTCGCGACCTGCATGCTCGACGGCCGGCCGTCGACCGTCACGACGTACGCGTCGTCGTCGGTCACGCCCGGGTCGTCCCAGCGGAACACGACGGTGCCGTCGTCGACCGATGCGCGCACGTCGGTCACCTGCGGGATCTCGGTCTGGGCGGGCGGACGGGGCACGAGCAGCACCGCCGCGATCGCCGCCGCGGCACCCGCGGCGAGCACGCCGCCGACCGTCCACCACGCGGCGCGCCGCCGCCGGGACCCGCGTCGGGCGGCTGCGGTCGCGGCCGCCACGGCCTCGCCCGGCGCGCGCAGCGCGGTGCGGTCGTCGACGTCGATCGCGGTGGCCTGCGCCCACTCGTCCATGCGCGCCTCGATGGGCGTCTGCGGCAGCTCGAGCTCGGCCTCGACCTCCTGCAGCTCGCGCAGCAGCTCCTCGATGCTCGCCTGCCGGTCGGCGGGCCTGCGCGACATCGAGCGGCGCAGCACCGCCTCGAGGGTGTCGGGCACGTCGGCGCGTCCGATCTCGGGGGGCGACGCGGCGGAGATGCGCTGGACGAGCTCGTAGGCGGAGTTGTCGCCGCCCGGCACCTCGAACGGCGAACGGCCGGCGAGCAGCGAGTACACGGTCGCACCGAGCGACCACACCTCGGAGGCGACGCTGCCACCGTCCTCGTCGGCGAGCACCTCGGGCGCCGACCAGGGCACCGACACGCCGATCGACTCGTCGTCGTCGGCCTCCCCGCGCGTCGCCGCGATGCCGAAGTCGCTCAGCACGGGGTGCCCGAAGGCGGTCATGAGGATGTTCGACGGCTTGATGTCGCGATGCAGCACGCCCTC
Source organism: uncultured Agromyces sp. (assembly GCA_913053875.1). Taxonomy (GTDB): domain Bacteria; phylum Actinomycetota; class Actinomycetes; order Actinomycetales; family Microbacteriaceae; genus Agromyces. The sequence goes on from CAJXGN010000001.1 coordinate 206,759, forward strand.
GCGGTGCGCGCTCTCGATCGCGGAGCCGATGCGGATGCCCACCTCGAGCGCCTCGGCGACGGGCAGCGGGTCGGCGCGGTAGCGCTGCGCCATCGCGGACGAGCAGTACTCCATGACGAGGTAGGGCCGGCCGTCGGCGGCGACGCTCGCGGCGTAGACCGTGAGCACGGCGGGGTGCGAGCTCAGTCGGGCCATCAGGTTGGCCTCGGCGCGGAACATGCGCCGCAGCTGCTCGTTCACGACCTCGGCGAGCAGCACCTTCACGGCGACGGGGCGCTTCGGCAGCTGCTGCTCGTAGAGGAACACGTCGGCGAAGCCGCCCGTGCCGAGCACGCGGACGAACGCGAATCCCGGGATCGTCGGCGGCGTCGAGGGCAGGCGCCTGGTCACGCGACCTCCCTCGGTCCCCGCCGCCGCCGACGTCACCGGCGTGCCTCCGGCGGGTTCCGCACCCATTCTAGGGTCGACGCCGCCGCGGAACCGCTCGCGACGACGGGCCGGTGGATGCCTCGGTCAGCCCGCGGCCGGGGACTCGTCGCCGGGCTCGCCGGCGCGGATGCGGAGCACGTCGAGCACCACGACCGTGACGTTGTCGCGACCGCCGTTGCCGAGCGCCGCGTCCATGAGCGCGCGCGCCGCCGCCTCCGGCTTCGGCGAGCCGAGCAGGAAGTGCCGGATGCCGTACGGGGTGAGCTCCTTCGTGAGGCCGTCGGAGCAGACGAGCAGGCGCATGCCCTCGACGACCGGCACCGTGCGGTAGTCGGGCACGGGCGTCTCGTGGAAGCCGACCGCACGCGTGATCACGTTGCTGTGCGGGTGCACCTCCGCCTCCTCCTGGGTGATGTGCCCGGCGTCGACGAGTTCCTGCACGATCGAGTGGTCGACCGTGAGCTGCTCGAGCTCGCCCTCGAGGAGGCGGTAGACCCGCGAGTCCCCGATGTTGAACACGGACCAGGCGGGCGCGCCCTCGTCGGTCATCAGCGCGACGCCGGTGACGGTGGTGCCGCTCCCCTCGTCGGTGACGCCGATGCTGCGCTCCATGTCGCCGACCGCGGCGGTCAGCGAACGACCGATCTCAGCGGGCCGCACCGTGCTGCGCCCGCCGTGCTCGGCGAGCCGGGTGACGACCGCCGCGCTCGCGAAGTCGCCGGCCGCGTGGCCGCCCATGCCGTCCGCGACGGCGAAGACCGGCGGGCGGGCCACGAACGAGTCCTCGTTGACCTCCCGGCGCAGGCCGGTGTCGGTCAGCGCGGCCCAGGCGAGGGTGACCTCGGTGCCGTTCGGCAGGGTCACCGTCGTTCCGGGGTTGCCGTGTCCGATCTGCGTCACGTGCCTGGTCCTTCGTCGGTGAGGGGCTCGCGGACTCGGTCCTCCGCGACTGCGAGGATCTCGACCACTGTACCGCCGATGTCGAGGCGCGACCCGGCGCCCACGACGACCGACTCGCCGCCGCGGAGCCGCCGCCTGGCGCCCGCCGCGCCGATGACGGTGGTGCCGTTGCGCGAGTGCAGGTCGGTGACCACGACGGTGCGGCCGACGGGGCGGAGCTCCACGTGGGTCGACGACACGGCCGGCAGCGCGGCCGGCACCGCGTAGAGCCGGGGCGCGTCCCCGCTCGGGATGCGCGGCGGACTCGGACGGCGGCCGACGTAGACGGGGCCGTCGAGGGGCTCGGATGCCCCGTCGCCGATGCGGAACGCCGTGGCGGACGTGCGCGCGGGCAGGACCGGTTCGATGCCGCCCGCGGGGGTGTCGGGCGCCGGCGGCGCCGGGATCGGCAGGACGAGCTGCGTGTCGGTCGTCGGCGCGCGGCGCGCACGGGTCTCCTCGTCGACGTCGACCGCCGCGTGCGCGGCATCGCAGGCCCAGCCGACGATCGACGCGCGCGCCGTCGCGCCCGGTCCGCCCACCGGCTCGCCGTCGTGCGGTCCGTCGAGGCCGGCCGACGGCGAGCGGATCAGGAGGCTCGTGACGTCGCCGAACTCGGCGAGGTGGAACGGGCGGATGCCGCGGTCGTCGAACCGGCGGCTGCCGCCGGGCGAGCGCAGGTCGACCGCCGCGTCGCCGCGCACGACGACGGTCGCGCGGCGCGGACCGGCACCGTCGTCGTCGAAGCGCACGAGCGCGAAGCCCGCGGCATCCGCTGCACCTGTCGGCAGCGCGCCGACCAGTTCCTCGACCAGCGCGCCCGGGTCGTCGGCGAGCCGCCGCAGGCCCGCGAGCGTGCGATCGTCCGCCGGCGCGGCGACGGCGGCCACGAACACGCGCCCGACGACGACGTCCCACTCGGGGAGCCCGTCGGCGGTGCCGATGAAGACCCGCGCCTCGCCCATCACCCCAGTCTGTCACCGACGGGCGCCGGAACGGCTCAGGCGCCGATGTAGCTCATGACGTGCTTGACGCGCGTGTAGTCCTCGAAGCCGTACTGCGAGAGGTCCTTGCCGTAGCCGGAGTGCTTGAACCCGCCGTGCGGCATCTCGGCGACGATCGGGATGTGCGTGTTGATCCACACGCAGCCGAAGTCGAGGTGCTTCGCGAAGCGCATCGCCCGACCGTGGTCCTTCGTCCAGACGCTGGAGGCGAGCCCGTACTGCACGCCGTTCGCCCACTCGAGCGCCTGCGCCTCGTCGGTGAACTTCTGCACGGTGATGACCGGGCCGAAGATCTCGCGCTGGATCGCCTCGTCGTCCTGGCGCAGGCCCGAGACGACGGTGGCCTCCCAGAAGTAGCCGCGGTCGCCCTGGCGCCGCCCGCCGAGCGCGATGTCGGCGTGGTCGGGCAGGCGCTCGATGAAGCCCGAGACCTGGGCGAGCTGGTTCGCGTTGTTGACGGGGCCGTAGTACACGCCGTCCTCGCGCGGCGCGCCGGTGCGGGCGTTGACCCGGGCATGCTCGGCCAGCGCGGCGACGAACTCGTCGTGGATGCCCGCCTGCACGAGCACGCGGGTCGCGGCCGTGCAGTCCTGGCCGGCGTTGAAGTAGCCGGCCGCGGCGATGCCCTCGACCGCGGCGGGGATGTCGGCGTCGTCGAACACCACCACGGGGGCCTTGCCGCCGAGCTCGAGGTGCACGCGCTTGAGGTCGGATGCCGCTTCGCGGGCGACCTCCATGCCGGCGCGCACCGAACCCGTGATGGCGACCATCTGGGGCGTCGGATGCTGCAGCAGCGCAGCGCCCGTTCCGCGGTCGCCGGTGACGACGTTGAGCACGCCCGCCGGGAGGAACTCGGCCGCGACCTCCGCCAGCAGGAGCGTCGCGAGCGGCGTGGTGTCGGACGGCTTCAGCACGATGGAGTTGCCGGCGGCGATGGCGGGCGCGACCTTCCAGACCGCCATGTTGAGCGGGTAGTTCCACGGGGTCACCTGGCCGATGACGCCGATCGGCTCGCGCCGGATGAACGACGTGTGGTCGGGCATGTACTCGCCGCCCGCTCGCCCCTCGAGGTTGCGCGCCGCACCCGCGAAGAAGCGCAGCTGGTCGACCGAGAGCAGGATCTCGTCCTCGACGAGGCTCGCACGGGGCTTGCCCGTGTCCTGCGACTCGAGGTCGGCGAACTCCCCGGCGCGCGCCTCCATCGCGTCGGCGATGCGGAACAGCGCGAGCTGCCGCTCCGCCGGCGTCGACTGGCCCCAGGTGGCGAATGCCGTCGAGGCGGCGTCGTAGGCGGCGTCGATGTCGGCGGCACCCGAGATCGGGCTCGTCGCGTAGACGTCCTCGGTCGCGGGGTCGACGAGGTCGAGCGCCCCGTCGCCACGGGCGTCGACGAACTCGCCGCCGATGAAGTTGCGCAGCTCACGCACGGACATGGAAGGGCCTCCTCGGGATCGCGTGCGGCCCATGCTAACGGCCGAACGCGGCATCCGAAACCCGGAACCACCATTGAATCCGTTGCAGATTCGTGAAATCACGACGGAATCGCTTGCCGGAGGCATCCGTCACTGACAGAATCGACGCATGACGAACGCGGGGCGCAACCACGGCGGCCGGCCGGTGCTGCTCGACGAGGTCTCCAAGAAGATCATCGAGCAGCTGCAGGCCGACGGCCGTCGCTCGTACGCCGACATCGGCAAGGCCGTCGGACTCTCCGAGGCCGCGGTGCGCCAGCGCGTGCAGAAGCTCACCGAGGCGGGCGTCATGCAGATCGTCGCGGTGACCGACCCCATGCAGCTCGGGTTCACCCGGCAGGCCATGATCGGCATCCGCGCCTCCGGCGACACCCGCGACCTCGCCGACCGGCTCGCCGAGATCCCGGAGATCGACTACGTCGTCCTCACCGCCGGCAGCTTCGACCTGCTCGCCGAGGTCGTCTGCGAGGACGACGACGAGCTGATCGAGCTGCTCAACACCAGCATCCGCAACCTCGACGGCGTCCTCACCACCGAGACGTTCGTCTACCTGAAGCTCCGCAAGCAGTTCTACAACTGGGGAACACGATAGGAAATGAGCACCATGACCCGTACCGTCGCCGATGTCGACGTCGCCGCGCTGCAGCAGAAGGCGAAGGACCACCTCTGGATGCACTTCTCGCGCCAGTCGACCATGGAGCAGGGCGTGCCGATCATCACCCGCGGTGAGGGCCACCACATCTGGGACGCGCAGGGCAAGCAGTACATCGACGGCCTCTCCGGCCTGTTCGTGGTGAACGCCGGGCACGGCCGCGCCCGGCTCGCCGAGGTCGCGCGCAAGCAGGCCGAGGAGCTCGCGTTCTTCCCGATCTGGTCCTACGCGCACCCGTCGGCGATCGAGCTCGCCGACCGGCTGGCCGACTACGCGCCGGGCGAGCTGAACCGCGTGTTCTTCTCCACCGGCGGCGGCGAGGCCGTCGAGACGGCGTTCAAGCTCGCGAAGTACTACTGGAAGCTGAAGGGGCGCCCCACCAAGCACAAGGTCATCTCGCGCTCGGTGGCGTACCACGGCACCCCCCAGGGCGCGCTCGCCATCACGGGCATCCCCGCCATGAAGGAGATGTTCGAGCCGGTCACCCCCGGCGGCTTCCGGGTGCCGAACACCAACTTCTACCGCGCCGCCGAGATGGGCGGACCGAGCGACGACCTCGAGGCGTTCGGCCTCTGGGCCGCGAACCGCATCGAGGAGATGATCGAGTTCGAGGGCCCCGAGACGGTCGCCGCGGTCTTCCTCGAGCCGGTGCAGAACTCGGGCGGATGCTTCCCGCCGCCGCCCGGGTACTTCCAGCGCGTGCGCGAGATCTGCGACAAGCACGACGTGCTGCTCGTCTCCGACGAGGTCATCTGCGCGTTCGGCCGCCTGGGCTCGATGTTCGCGTGCGAGCAGTACGGCTATCAGCCCGACATGATCACCTGCGCCAAGGCGATGACGAGCGGCTACTCCCCCATCGGCGCCACGATCGTGAGCGAGGAGATCTACGAGCCCTTCGCGCACGGCGACACGTCGTTCTACCACGGCTACACGTTCGCCGGACACCCGGTCTCGGCGGCCGTCGCGCTCGAGAACCTCGACATCTTCGAGGAGGAGGGCCTGAACGAGCGCGTGCGCGAGAACTCCCCGCTCTTCCGCGCCGAGCTCGAGCAGCTGCTCGACCTGCCGATCGTCGGCGACGTGCGCGGCGACGGGTACTTCTTCGGCATCGAACTGGTCAAGGACAAGGCGACCAAGGAGACCTTCGACGAGGACGAGTCGGAGCGCCTGCTGCGCGGCTTCCTCTCCAAGGCGCTCTTCGACGCCGGGCTCTACTGCCGTGCCGACGACCGCGGCGACCCCGTGATCCAGCTCGCGCCGCCGCTGACCATCGGGCCGAGCGAGTTCGCGGAGATCGGGCAGATCCTGCGCGGCGTGCTCACCGAGGCCGGCAACCGGCTCTGATGGCGGACGCGTTCGCGGCGGTCGGCGGTGCGCCGTACCGCGGCGTGAGCTTCTGGCTCGACGCCCTCGTCGAGCAGGGCCTCGACGACCTGGCCCCGCGGCCGAGCCTCGGAGGCGACCTCGACGCCGACGTCTGCGTGATCGGCGGCGGGCTCACCGGGCTCTGGTCGGCGTACTACCTGTCGCAGCTGCGGCCGGAGCTGTCGATCGTCGTCGTCGAGCGGGAGATCGCGGGCTTCGGGGCCTCCGGCCGCAACGGCGGCTGGTGCTCGGCGCTGTTCCCGCAGTCGAGCGCCGCGCTCGAGCGCCGGCACGGCAGCGAGGCCGCGGTCGCGATGCGCCACGCGATGATCGACACGGTCGACGAGGTCGGCCGCGTCGCGGACGCGGAGGGCATCGACTGCGACTTCGTCCGCGGCGGCACGGTCGTGTTCGCCCGCGGCGAGGCGCAGGCGCGGAGCGCGCGAGCCGACGCCGCCGAGGCCGCACGCTTCGGCACCGACCCCGTCGAGCTCTGGGAGGGCGACCGCCTCGACCGGTTCGGCGTGAGCGGCCTGTCGGGTGGCAGCGCGGACGCGGCGGTGTTCGACCCGTCGTGTGCGCGAGTGCAGCCCGCCAAGCTCGTGCGCGGGCTCGCGCGCGTCGTCGAGGAGCGCGGCGTGCGCATCGCCGAGCGCACGGAGGTCGTCGACTGGGAGCCCGGCCGCGTGCGGTTCCGGGCGGCCGACGGGGCGACCGGCACCGTCCGGGCGCGGCACGTGCTCGTCGCGACCGAGGGGTACGGAGCCGCGCTGCCGCACGTCGGGCGCCGCATCCTGCCGCTGTACTCGCTCATGATCGCCACGGAGCCGCTGTCGGCGGACGTCTGGGACGAGATCGGCCTCGCGCACGGCGAGACGTTCAGCGACTACCGGCACCTGCTGATCTACGGGCAGCGCACCGCCGACGACCGCATCGCGTTCGGCGGTCGCGGCGCCCGCTACCACTGGGGCAGCGCCGTCAGGCCGGAGTTCGACCGCGACGACCGGGTGTTCGCGCACCTCGCCGAGGCGCTCGCCGACCTGATGCCCGCGGCCGCCGACGCACGCGTCACGCACCGCTGGGGCGGGCCGCTCGGCGTGCCCCGCGACTGGCACGCGTCGGCCTCGTACAACCCCGCCAACGGGGTCGGCTTCGCGGGCGGGTACGTCGGCGACGGTCTCAGCACGACGAACCTCGCCGGACGCACGCTCGCCGACCTCGTGCTCGGCCGCGACACCGACCTGGCGCGGTTGCCCTGGGTCGGACACCGCTCGCCTCGCTGGGAGCCCGAACCGCTGCGCTTCCTGGGCGCCAACCTCGGGCTCACCGGCATCGGGCTCGGCGACGTCGAGGAACGGGTCACCGGGCGACCGTCGGTGGCGGCCAGGCTGCTCGGGCCGCTGATCGGGTCCTGACGACCACCCGGTCGCGCGACGCCGCGGCTCAGGGCGAACGCACGAGGGCGTCGTCGGGCTCGAGGTACGACCAGTCGGGCACGCGACCCGATCCGATGAGCGTGCCGAGCAGGTCGGTCATGCCGTGTGCCGGGTCGATCTCGCCCGCGCGGTCGAGGTAGGCCCCCGCGACCGAACCACGACCACGCGCCCACGCCAGCCAGGCGAGCACGCAGTACGGGTCGACGCGGTCCTCGGGTTCGGCGCAGGCGACGACCAACCGCAGCAGCTCGATCGAGGCGTCGATGCGCTCCGCATCGGGAACGCGCGGCCCGACCCCCAGCAGGAGCTCGGACAGCGCACGGTCGTCGGCCTGCTGGCCCTGCGCGTGCTCGTCGGCCACGTACTCGTCCATGGAACGCCCGCTCACGAGCTGCCGGAACAGGTGGACCTCCTGACGCTCGGCGGCCAGGAGCCCGACCTCGAGTCCGAACGCGATCTGCAGCAGCACGACGTCGCGGAGCACGGGGAACTGGAGCACCGCGAGGAACCGCCCGAGCGCCTCCGGATCGCGCCGGTCGGGCGCACCACCCAGGAGTTCCTCGGTGACCGCCACCGGGTCGAGTCGGTCCGCCGCCGCGATCGCCGACGCGCCGACCGTCGCGGCTGGCCCGAACGCGGCACCGCGGGCGGAGCCCAGCGGATCGAGCGCACGATCGCACGCCGCGCGCACCGCTGCCGCGAGGGCGTCGTCGACGGGCGGGAGCATGGCGAGCGTGTCAGCCGTGTACGCCGATCGCACCGTCTGCCGCTCGGTGAGCGGGGACGCGTCGATCTCCGTGAGCGGACGGCCCTCCCGGGGGCATCCGTCGTCGAGGTAGCTGCCCCAGCCGTCGGCCGCCGCGCACAGCACGTCGAGCACCGGGTGGCCGGCGCGTTCGAGCGCCGCATGCACCGAGCGTCCGAGCGACGGCCGAGGAATGCCGTGCTCCGACGCGAAGGTCTCGGGCGCGTAGACGACCACCACGACCCCGCGGACCTCGCCGACGCGCTGCAGCATCGCGTCGAGCGCCCGCACCACGGCGCGCTCCCCCGCCCGTCGGCGGGGATCGGCGGGCAGGTCGAGGCGCATCGCCGCGGTGCGGTGATCGCCACGCGTGGCGATGCAGACGACGCTGCGCTCGGGGCGGAAGCCGACGAGCTCGGCGGCGACGGCGAGGAGGTCCTGGGGCTGGCGGATGCGGAAGTCGGGCTCGGTCATGCCGACAGCGTCGCGGTTCCGGCACGGGCGTCGACGGCGGCATCCGCCCGCCCCACCCGCTGCGGGGTCGCCGAGCGCTGTGGAGGACGCGTCAGGCGAAGATGGCCGACACCGTGCGCACGTCGTCGTCCGTCGGCGTCCACGCGGTCGCCGCGGCCGCGTTCTGGCGCACCTGCTCGGGGCGGGTGGCGCCCGCGATCACGCTGCCCATCGACGGCTGGGCGAGCAGCCAGCCGAACGTCGCGTCGAGCATCGAGACCCCGCGCTCGTCGCAGAACGCGGCGTACGCGTCGAGCCGCTCCCACGGCGCCTGCTCCACCAGGTGCGGCCGCTGGCGCATGATCCGCGAGTCCTCGGGACCGCCCGTGCGCGTGAACTTGCCCGTGAGCAGCCCGTTGGCGAGCGGGAAGAACGGCAGCAGCCCGACGCCGAAGTGCCGCGCGGCGGGCAGCAGCTCGCGCTCCGCGTCGCGGGCGAGCAGGCTGTACTCGTTCTGCGCCGACACGAACCGCTCGGTGCCGAGCTGGCGCGCCACGAGCTCGGCCTCCGCCAGCTGCCAGCCGCTCAGGTTGGAGTGGCCGAGGTAGCGCACCTTGCCCTCGTCGACGAGCTCGCCCAGCGCGGCGAGGGTCTCGGCGATGGGCGTCAGCGGGTCGGGCTCGTGGATCTGGTAGAGGTCGATCCAGTCGGTCTGCAGACGGCGAAGGGATGCCTCGACGGCGAGCCGCACGTACCGGCGGGACCCCTTCGCGCCCCACGACGGCACACCGACGTCGACCTTCGTGTGCCCGAACTTCGTCGCGAGCACGACCTCGTCGCGCCGGTCGCGCAGGGCGTGGCCGAGCAGTTCCTCGCTCCGACCCGGTGCCCCGCCGTAGATGTCGGCCGTGTCCACGAGCGTGACCCCCGCGTCGAGCGCCGCGCCGATCACCGCATCCGTCCCCGCCTGGTCCTCGGTGGCCGTGCCCGGCCGCCCGAAGTTGTTCCCGCCGAGGCCGACCGCCGAGACGCGAAGACCTGATCCACCGAGGCTGCGATACTCCATGCCACCAGCCTAGGGCGGCCGGGAGCAGGGTCAGCGCACGCTCCTCTCCTCCACAGCCGCCGCGCCGAGCACGCGGCACGGCGTGTCCGATTCCCGCCGGTCGGGCTCGGCCGCCGCGACTAGCCTCGGAGCATGACCACCACCCACGTCATCCGGGTCGACTCCCCCGTCGGCCGTATCGAGGTCGTCGCGAACGACTCCGCGATCACCGCCCTCGCCATCGAATGCGACGGCGCGCTCCCGCACGACGGGCTCCCCGAATCCGAGGTGCCCGTGCTCGTCGAAGCACGACGGCAGCTCGACGAGTACTTCTCCGGTGCGCGCACCGCGTTCGATCTCCCCCTCGAACTGCGGGGCACGCCGTTCCAGCGCGACGTGTGGCGCGAGCTCCGACGTCTCGACTGGGGGGAGGCCGTCTCCTACGGCGCACTCGCGACCGCCGTCGGCCGGCCCGGCTCCGCGCGCGCCATCGGCGGCGCGGTCGGTGCGAACCCGGTGCCCATCATCGTCGGCTGCCACCGGGTGCTCGCCTCCGATGGTCGCATCACGGGCTACAGCGGCGGGCAGGGCGTGCCGACGAAGATGTGGCTGCTCGGCCACGAGCGCATCGGCTTCGCCGCGTGAGCGGGGCGGATGCCTCGGGGGTCCCGGGCCCGACTGCGGCGCCCGTCGACGCCGACGGGGTCGTCCGCTGCGGTTGGGCGGCCGGCGACGAGGAGTACCGGCGCTACCACGACGAGGAGTGGGGCGTGCCGCAGCGCGATCCGGGCGCGCTCTACGAGAAGCTGTGCCTCGAGGGCTTCCAGGCCGGGCTGTCGTGGATCACGATCCTGCGGCGTCGAGAGGGGTTCCGCGCCGCCTTCCACGGCTTCGAGCCCGAGCGCGTCGCCCGGATGGACGACGACGACGTGGAGCGCCTGCTCGCGGACACCGGCATCATCCGCAATCGCGCGAAGATCGAGGCGACCATCGGCAACGCGCGTGCGCTGCTCGAGCTCGACGAGCCGCTCGACGAGCTCATGTGGCGTTTCGCCCCGGAGCCCGGACGCCGGCCGTCGAGCCTGTCGGAGGTCCCCGCGACGACCGCGGAGTCGACCGCGCTCAGCCGTGAGCTGCGCCGTCGCGGTTTCCGCTTCGTCGGGCCGACCACCGTCTACGCCCTCATGCAGTCGACCGGCATGGTCGACGACCACGTGGCGGACTGCTTCCGGGCCGCCGGCTCACACCAGCAGTTCGACCTCCGCGATCCCGCCGGGCCCGACGTGCGCCGTGCGCGCGAAGCGATGGCCGTGCGCATCGCCCCAGTCGAGCAGTCCGTCGAGGTCGTCGATCCGGGCGCGCGATGACACGAGCGCGGCCACGAGGTGCCCCTTCGCCTGCTTGTTGAAGTGCGCGAGGGCACGCCGCGTGCCGTCGCCGTCCTCCGTGACCACGCGCACGTACGCGGCGTTCGCACCCGCGTCGATCGGTCCGAGCGCCGCGTAGCCCTCCGACCGGAGGTCGATCAGCAGCCCGGACGGCCGCGCCAGTGCGGCCCCCGCGGCCGACGACCAGTGCGCACGCAGCCGCAGCCCGGGGAGCCGGGAGTCGTGCGACAGCCGATACGCGGGAATGGCGTCGAGCGCCGCGATCGGCCCGAACAGCGCCGACTGGACCAGCACGTGCTCGTGCGCGAACGCGCGATCGCCCGCCGACCACCGGTCGGCCGCGAGCGCGTCGTAGAGCACGCCCGTGTAGCGATCGATCGCCGGCATGGTCGGCGCCGACCGCAGGGCGGCGTTGCGCGCGATCTCGGTGAGCTGGGTGCGCCCGAGCTTGAGCGCCCGCACCGACGCATCCTCGTCGGCCGACAGGGCCACGAGTGCATCCAGCACCGCGTCGCGGCGCTCGCCCAGCTCCGGGAAGGCGAGCGTCGACACGTCGAGCGCCCGATCGTGCCCCCCGTCGCGCTTGGTCTCGGAGGGCGGCAGGACGACGCGCATCAGTCGTCGAGGAAGGCGAACGCCTGATCGACGTTCACGCCGAGCGCGTCGACCGTGTCGAGCGTCACGCGCGGCAGCGCAGCGGCCGGTCCGCCCCAGGGCTGGTAGCCGTCGACGCTCTGCTCGACCGCCCGCCAGGTCACCTCGTCGAGGTGCGGGAGGTTCCTCGTGCGCTTCGCGAGCCGCTCGCGGTGCAGGTCCGCGTCGGAGCAGACCACCTCGATCACGCGCAGCGCGACACCGCTCCGCGCGGCCAGGTCGCGCCACTGCAGGCGCGCCGCCTCCACGGCGTTCACCGCGTCCACGATCACCGTGCGGCCCGACGCGAGGACCCCCTCGGCGATCGTCTCGGCCACGAGGTACGCGGCGAGGCCGGTCGGCTGCTCGGACGAGATGCCCGCGCGCAGGATCGCCGACTCGATCGGGTCGACCGACACCACCGGCGCGCCCAGCCGTCCGCCGAGCACCTCGGCGATCGTGGACTTGCCGGCGCCCGGCAGGCCCGCCATCGCGATCAGCCGTGGCACCCGGAGCTCGTCGAACTGGCGCTCCCCGGGCACCTCGGCCGCATTCGTCATCGTGTCAGGCGAGCTCGACCCGCGAGGCGACGACGCGGACCGTGTTCTCCTCGACGGAGAGGAAGCCCTCGTCGGCGTGCGCGGTGACGCGCTCGCCGCCTTCGACCGTCACCCGGACCTCGCCCTTGGCGAGGATCGCGAGCATGGGCTCGTGACCCGGCAGGATGCCGATCTCGCCCTCGACGGTCTTCGCGACCACCATCGTCGCGTCGTCGCTCGCCCAGACCTCGCGGTCGGCCGAGACGACGCGCACTCGGAACGGCTCGGCCATGACTAGCCGTTCTCCTTCTGGATGCGCGCCCAGTTCTCCTCGACGTCCGAGATCGGGCCGACGTTGAAGAACGCCTGCTCGGCCACGTGGTCGAAGTCGCCGCGGACGATCGCGTCGAACGACTCGATGGTGTCCTTCAGCGGGACGGTCGAGCCCTCGACGCCGGTGAACTTCTTCGCCATGTAGGTGTTCTGCGAGAGGAACTGCTGGATGCGGCGCGCACGGGCGACCGTGACCTTGTCCTCCTCCGAGAGCTCGTCGACACCGAGGATGGCGATGATCTCCTGGAGCTCCTTGTTCTTCTGCAGGATGGCCTTGACGCTCGTCGCCACCCGGTAGTGGTCCTCGCCCAGGTAGCGCGGGTCGAGGATGCGGCTGGTCGAGGTCAGCGGGTCGACCGCGGGGTAGAGACCCTTCGAGGCGATCTCACGGGAGAGCTCCGTCGTCGCGTCGAGGTGGGCGAACGTCGTCGCCGGCGCCGGGTCGGTGTAGTCGTCTGCGGGCACGTAGATCGCCTGCAGCGAGGTGATCGAGTGGCCGCGCGTCGAAGTGATGCGCTCCTGCAGGATGCCCATCTCGTCGGCGAGGTTCGGCTGGTAGCCCACCGCGGAGGGCATGCGGCCGAGCAGCGTCGACACCTCGGAACCCGCCTGCGTGAAGCGGAAGATGTTGTCGATGAACAGCAGCACGTCCTGCTTCTGCACGTCGCGGAAGTACTCCGCCATCGTGAGCGCGGAGAGGGCGACGCGCAGGCGCGTCCCCGGCGGCTCGTCCATCTGGCCGAACACGAGCGCGGTCTTGTCGAACACGCCCGCCTCGTCCATCTCGTGGATGAGGTCGTTGCCCTCACGGGTGCGCTCGCCGACGCCGGCGAACACCGAGACACCGCCGTGGTCCTGCGCGACGCGCTGGATCATCTCCTGGATGAGGACGGTCTTGCCGACGCCCGCACCGCCGAAGAGGCCGATCTTGCCACCCTGCACGTACGGCGTGAGCAGGTCGATGACCTTGATGCCGGTCTCGAACAGCTGCGTCTTGGACTCGAGCTGGTCGAAGGCCGGGGGCTTGCGGTGGATCGGCCAGCGCTCGGTGACCTCGATCGTCTCGCCGGGCTCGCCGTTCAGCACGTCGCCGGTGACGTTGAAGACCTTGCCCTTGGTGACGTCGCCGACGGGCACCGAGATCGGCGCGCCGGTGTCGGTGACCTCCTGGCCGCGGACGAGGCCGTCGGTCGGCTTCAGCGCGATCGCGCGGACGAGGTCGTCGCCGAGGTGCTGCGCGACCTCGAGCGTGAGCTCGAGGGTCTCGCCGCCGAGGGTGATCTCCGTCTTCAGCGCGTTGTAGATGTCGGGGATGGAGTCGTGCGGGAACTCGATGTCGACGACCGGGCCCGTGACCCGGGCGATGCGGCCGACGGCGCCGGCCACAGGCGCGGCCGCAGCCGGTGCGGTAGCGGTGTCAGTCATGGTTTCTCTTCCTTCTGGTGGCTGTTACTTGGACGACGACAGCGCGTCTGCGCCGCCCACGATCTCGGCGATCTGCTGGGTGATCTCGGACTGGCGAGCGTTGTTCGCGAGTCGCTGGTAGTCGAGGATGAGCTTGTCGGCATTGTCGCTCGCCGACTTCATCGCCTTCTGGGTCGCGGCGTGCTTGGCCGCGGCCGACTCGAGCAGCGTGGCGTAGATGCGGCTCTCGAGGTACACCGGCAGCAGTGCGTCGAGCACCGTCTCGGCGTCCGGCTCGAACTCGTACAGGGGGTACACCGTGGCCGGGCCGGCGTCCGGCTCCTCGTCCACCAGCCGGATCGGCAGCAGTCGCCGCACCTCGGGCGACTGGGTGATCATGCTGACGAATCGGTTGAAGACGAGGTGGATCTCGTCGACGCCGCCGTCCTCCGCGTCGCGCAGGAACGCCTCGAGCACCGCGTCGGAGATCTCCTTGGCGAGCTCGTACTCGGGGTTGTCCGTACTGCCGGTCCACGACCGCTCCGACGCGCGGCGCCGGAACGTGAAGTAGCCGGTCGCCTTGCGGCCCACGAGGAAGTACGCGACCTCCTTGCCCTCGCTGCGCAGCAGCTCGGAGAGGCGGTCGGCCTCACGGAGCACCTGCGAGTTGAAGGCGCCCGCGAGACCGCGGTCGGATGCGAAGATGACGACCGCGGCGCGCTTGACCGTCTCGGGCTCGGTGGTGAGCACGTGGTCCACGTTGGAGTGCGTGGCCACGGCCGCCACCGCGCGACCGATGGCGTGCGCGTACGGCGTCGAGGCCTTCACGCGACCGAGCGCCTTCTGGATGCGCGAGGCGGAGATCAGCTCCATGGCGCGGGTGATCTTCTTCGTCGTCTGCGCCGTCTTGATCTTCTGCCGGTAGACGCGGAGTTGCGCTCCCATGTGTCTCCTGTGTGTCCTGTCCTGTGGTGCGGATCGTCGAGGCGCGCGTCAGCGCTTGCCGCGGACGATCTCCTCCTGGTTGACCTCGGACTTGTCGGCGGCCTCGTGCGACTCGCTGCCCGGCTCGACGAGCGAGTGCCCCTCGTCGGCGCGGAACTCGAGCTTGAACTTGTCGACCTCGGACTCGAGGGTCGCAAGGGTGTCGTCGTCGAGCACGTTGGTCTCGCGGAGCGTCGAGAGCACCTCGGTGTTGCGACCGAGGTGGTCGAGCAGCTCGCGCTCGAAGCGGAGCACGTCCTCGACGGGAACGTCGTCGAGCTTGCCGTTGGTGCCGGCCCAGATCGAGACGACCTGCTCCTCGACCGGGTACGGCGAGTACTGCGGCTGCTTGAGCAGCTCGGTCAGGCGCGCACCGCGGGCGAGCTGGCGGCGGCTGGCCGCATCGAGGTCGGACGCGAACATCGCGAACGCCTCGAGCGAGCGGTACTGGGCGAGCTCGAGCTTCAGCGTTCCCGAGACCTTCTTGATCGACTTGACCTGGGCGTCGCCGCCGACTCGGGAGACCGAGATGCCGACGTCGACCGCAGGACGCTGGTTGGCGTTGAACAGGTCCGACTGGAGGAAGATCTGGCCGTCGGTGATCGAGATCACGTTGGTCGGGATGTACGCCGAGACGTCGTTCGCCTTGGTCTCGATGATCGGCAGGCCGGTCATCGAGCCTGCACCGAGCTCGTCCGAGAGCTTCGCGCAACGCTCGAGCAGGCGCGAGTGCAGGTAGAAGACGTCACCGGGGTACGCCTCGCGGCCCGGCGGGCGACGCAGCAGCAGCGACACGGCGCGGTAGGCCTCGGCCTGCTTCGACAGGTCGTCGAAGATGATCAGCACGTGCTTGCCGCCGTACATCCAGTGCTGGCCGATGGCCGAGCCGGTGTACGGAGCGAGGTACTTGAAGCCGGCGGGGTCGGATGCGGGAGCGGCGACGATGGTCGTGTACTCCATCGCACCGGCGTCCTCGAGGGCGCCCTTCACCGAGGCGATGGTCGAGCCCTTCTGGCCGATCGCGACGTAGATGCAGCGCACCTGCTTGGTCGGGTCGCCCGACTCCCAGTTCGCCTTCTGGTTGATGATCGTGTCGATCGCGATGGCGGTCTTGCCCGTCTGGCGGTCGCCGATGATCAGCTGGCGCTGTCCGCGGCCGATCGGGATCATGGCGTCGATCGCCTTGATGCCGGTCTGCATGGGCTCGTGCACGCTCTTGCGCTGCATGACGCCCGGCGCCTGGAGCTCGAGGGCGCGGCGCCCGTCGGTGGCGATCTCGCCGAGGCCGTCGATGGGCGCGCCCAGCGGGTCGACCACGCGACCGAGGTAGCCGTCGCCGACCGGCACGGAGAGTACCTCGCCCGTGCGGGTCACCTCCATGCCCTCCTCGATGCCGCCGAACTCACCGAGCACGACGACGCCGATCTCGTCCTCGTCGAGGTTCAGCGCGAGGCCGAGCGTGCCGTCGGCGAAGCGCAGGAGCTCGTTCGCCATGGCCGAGGGCAGGCCCTCGACGTGGGCGATGCCGTCCGCGGCATCCGTGACGTAGCCGACCTCGGTCTTCTCGCCCGAGCTCGGCTCGTAGGACGAGACGAACTCGGAGAGAGCCGAACGGATCTCATCTGGGCTGATGGTGAGTTCTGCCATTTGTCTGTTCCTTCTTCTGCACCGGGTCGGTGCCGGTGGGACGCTGTCGGGCCGAGTCGGCCGGGGTGGTGCCGGCCTCAGCCGGCGAGCTTCTGCCTCAGGTCGGTGAGGCGGGCGGACACGCTGCCGTCGATGACGTCGTCACCGATCTGGATGCGGAGACCGCCGACGAGGGACGGGTCGATCACGAGGTTGAACCGGACGTCGCGGCCGTACTGGCTCGCGAGCTGGCGCTCGAGTCGCTGCAGCTGTGCGGCGGTGAGCGGGCCGGCCGAGGTGACGGTCGCGACCGCGTAGCCGCGCTCGTCGGCCACGATCGCGGCGGCGCCGCGCAGCAGCTCGCCGATGCGGCGGCCGCGCGGCTGCTCGACCAGGTGGCGCACGATCGCCGCGGCCTGCGGCGACGCGTTGCCGGCGAGCAGCCGGTCGGCGAGGGCGACCTTCGATGCGGTCGGGCTGAGCTTGCTGCCGAGCGCGAGCTCGAGCTCGGCGTTCGAGGAGACGATGCGCCCGAACTCGAAGAGCTCCGACTCGACCGGCTTCGCAGCGGCCGAGCGCGCAGCGGCGCGCAGGCCGAGCTCCTCGATGCCCTGCAGCAGGTCATCGGCGCTCGACCAGCGGCTGGCGGCGATGCCGCCGAGCAGCTCGAGCGCGACCGGGCCGATCCGGCCGCCGAAGACGCCGTTCACGAGCCCGCGGGTGCGGACCGGGTCTGCGTCGGGGTCGGTCAGCGCCGACCGCAGCTGCGCGGAGCGCCCGACGACGCGGCCCGCCGCGAACAGGTCCTCCGCGACCTGGAGGTCGACGGAGCGCTGCGCGGCCAGCGCCGCCTTCGCGGCGGCGGTCGCTTCCCTCGTGGCACTGCCCATGGGCTACTTCTTCTCCCCTGCGGCTTCCGACGCCTCGAGGTCCGCGAGGAAGCGGTCCACGAGGGCGCTGGCCTTGGCGTCGTCGGAGAGGCTCTCGCCGATCACGCCGGACGCGAGGTCGATCGCGAGGGTGCCGACATCGCTGCGGAGCGACACGAGCGCGGCCTGGCGCTCGGCCTCGATCTGCGCCTGCGCCGACGCGGTCACGCGCGCGGCCTCGGCGGTCGCCTGGTCCTTTGCCTCGGCCACGATCTTCTTGCCGTCCTCACGGGCGGACTCGCGGATGCTGCCGGCCTCGGCGCGCGCCTCGGCGAGCTGGGCCGTGTACTGCTCGAGCGCGGCCTCGGCCTTGCGCTGCGCCTCGTCGGCCTTGGCGATGTTGCCCTCGATGGCCTCGGCGCGCTCGTCGAGCAGCTTCTGCATGCGCGGGAGCACGTTGAACCAGAAGAAGACGAGGATGATGACGAAGCAGACCGCCGACCAGACGATGTCGTACGTCGCCGGGAGCAGCGGGTTCTGCGTCTCGGCAGACTCCTCCGCAGCCCTGACTAGTGCGTGAAGCACAGTGGCCTCCTAATTGCCGGCGGGTCGGATCAGACGAAGATGAAGTACGTCGCGATGCCGATGAAGGCGAGCGCCTCGGTGAAGGCGATACCGATCCACATCAGCACCTGGAGACGACCGGCCAGCTCGGGCTGGCGGGCGACGCCCTCGATCGTCTTGCCGACGACGATGCCGACGCCGATCGCCGGGCCGATGGCGGCCAGGCCGTAGCCGACGGTCGCGATGTTTCCGTTGATCTCGGCGAGAACGGTGGTTGCGTCCACGTTGGGGTTTCCTTTCCTAGGGTTCCGTACGGGCGGGGGCGCCCGGGGTCAGTGCTCTTCGGCGACGGCCAGCTGGATGTAGACGGCCGTGAGGAGTGCGAAGACGTAGGCCTGCAGCACGGCGACGAGGATCTCGAAGACCGTGAAGACGAAGCCGAACGCGAGCGTGCCGACACCGAGTGCGGTGTACCAGCCGCCGAGCGTGAAGATGAAGAACTGCGTCGCGGCGAAGAACAGCACGAGCAGCAGGTGCCCGACGACCATGTTCATGAGCAGTCGCAGCGTGAGCGTCACCGGGCGGATCACGAACGTCGAGATGAGCTCGATCGGCGTGACGATGATGTAGACCGGCCACGGCACGCCCGCCGGGAACAGCGAATTCTTGAAGAAGTTCTTCGGGCTCTTCTTGATGCCCGCGTAGATGAACGTCACGTAGGAGACGATCGCGAGCACGAGCGGCACGCCGATGACGGACGTACCGGCGATGTTCAGGAACGGGATGATGCCCGTCAGGTTCATGAACAGCACCATGAAGAAGATGGTGGTGAGCAGCGGCAGGAAGCGACGGCCGTCGGTCTTGCCGAGCAGGTCCTCGGCGACGTTGACGCGCACGAAGTCGAGGCCCATCTCGACGACCGACTGGAAGCGGCCGGGCACGACGCGCATGCGTCGCGTGCCGAGCCAGAAGACCAGGATCAGTGCCGCGACCGCGATGAAGCGGACCAGCATGATGCGGTTGATCTCGAATGGCGTTCCCTCGAAGAGGAACCCGGGCGGGAAGAACTCTGCGATCGACGGACCGTGGAACTCGCCATCTTCGGCAGCGGTCGGAACCAGCAGGTTCACAGCGTGTACTAGCAGCGCTATCTCCTGTTTCGGGGCGTCGAGCAGGTGCTCTCGCGTCGACGAACATTCAGCGGAATCTCGGCACACCTGTGGCGCATCGAGAACCGGGGGGATCGGTCATGATCCTAGCAAGAGAACCGCGACAGGAGCGAATCCGAGACGCTCCGGTCCGATCGGATGCCTCCAGCGGCACGTATCCCGCCGACGCCCGGCGCCTCAGTCGTCGGTCGGCGCCTTCGGCAGTTCGACGTCGCTCGCGTACGGCACCCGCGAGCGCAGCACGACGACCACGTCGACGACGAGCGAGGCGATGACGCCCGCGACGATCGCGAGGAAGAGCACGGTGGGGTCGAGCCACGGCTGCTCCCGGAGCAGCACCACGAGCACGATGAACAGCACGAACTTCAACAGCCAGCCGCCCAGCACGATGCCGAAGAAGGCGCCGACGAACAGGTCGCTCGCGGCGAACCGGTTGGCCAGCAGGATGCTCGCCGCGGTGATGCCCATGAACCCGATCGCGATCACGGTGCCGAGCAGCGCGCTCGTCAGTCCGACCGTGCCGGCGACGAGCCAGCCGAGCAGGCCCCCCACGAGGGCGATCGCGAGGGCGCACACGCCGCCCCACTTCAGCGCCTCCCGGAGCACGGGCCCCGAGGTCGGCTGGCGGTCGGCGGGCGGGCGTGCGTCGTTCATCGGTCTCCAGTGGGGTGCGTCGAGAGTCTACCGCCGCTCGCATCGGCGTCGTCTGGGAGCTCGTCGTCGCCCGCGAGGTCGGCGCGCAGTGCCCCGCGGCGTCGCCTCGTGAGCGGCGCGAGGGTGAGCGCCGCGCAGGCCACGAAGCCGACGCCGAGGAAGACGAACGCCCAGGCGCGGTCGAGGTCGGTGTACGCCGGCAGCACGAAGCTCAGCAGGAAGCCGACCGAGGCGACGCCGGTCCACGCGTACAGGATGAGGACGGCGTGCAGGTGCGTGTGCCCCATGTCGAGGAGCCGGTGGTGCAGGTGCCCGCGGTCGGCGGAGAACGGCGACTTGCCGGCGCGCAGCCGGCGGATCACCGCGAGCGTGAAGTCGAGCAGCGGGATCACGAGCACCGCGAACGGCAGGATCACGGGGATGAACGCCGGGAAGAGGTCGCCGGCGCCGATGGAGCCGGGGTTGATCTGGCCGGTGACGGCGATGGCCGAGGTGGCCATGAGCAGCCCGATGAGCAACGCACCCGCGTCGCCCATGAAGAGTTTCGCGGGATGCCAGTTCAGCGGCAGGAATCCGGCGCACGCGCCCACGATGAGGACGGCGATGAGTGACGCGAGGTTGAAGTAGTTGGTGGGCGAGGTCTGCTGCACGAGCAGGTACGTGTAGACGAAGAAGGTGCCGTTGGCGATGAGCGCCACGCCCGCGACCAGGCCGTCGAGTCCGTCGATGAAGTTGACCGCGTTCATCACGAGCACGATGGCGAAGACCGTGACGGTGGCCGAGAGCCAGGACGAGCCGACGGTCACGCCGCCGATCGGCAGCGAGAGGATCGACACGCCCTGCCACGCGACGAGCCCGGCAGCGAGGAACTGGCCGGCGAGCTTGGTCAGCCAGTCGAGGTCCCAGATGTCGTCGGCGACCCCGAGCAGCACGATGAGCAGCGCGGCGCCGAGGATCGCCAGGATCTGGCTGCGGTCGGCGAAGACGATGGCGAGCGGTGCGATCGAGGACGAGACGAGGGATGCCACGCCGAACGCCGTCACGATGCCCAGGAACATGGCAATGCCGCCGAGTCGGGGCGTGGGGCGCGTGTGCACGTCGCGCTCGCGGATCTTCGGGTAGAGCCGGTACCGCAGGCTGAGCTTCCAGATGACGATCGACAGGACGAGCGTCACCACGGCGGTGACGAGCGCGAGCCCGAGGAACGCCCTCATGCGGTGTCGGCCTCCGGGGCGGCATCCGCCTCGGCCGTCGCAGCGGCGTCCGCGCCGGGTGCCGCGGCGTCTGCGGACACGACCGCGACCGGTTCCATGAGGTCCTCGCTCACGACCTCCGTGATCTGCTCGCGCGTGATGACGCCGGCGCGCACGATGCGGAGCCGGCCGTCGGTGCGCGACAGTCCGGTCGCGTCGACGATGGTCGACGACAGGTCGCCCGGCCGCTCCCCCACCGCCTCGTACCCGGCGCCGGAGGTGCCGCCGTCGAGGTACACCTCGACCGAGTCGCCCAGCATCTCCTCGGCAGCCTGCGCGGTGGTCGCGGCCGGCTGCCCCGAGAGGTTCGCCGACGACACCGCGAGCGGGCCGGTCTCGGCGAGCAGCTCGAGCGCGATGGGGTGGTCGGGCATGCGGAGCGCGACGGTGCCTCGGGTCTCCCCCAGGTCCCAGCGCAGCGACGGCTGGGCCTCGAGGATCACCGTGAGTCCGCCCGGCCAGAACGCCTCGACGAGTGCGCGCACCGGGTCGGGCACGTCGGCGGCGAGCGCATCGAGCGTGGGGATGCCGGGGATCAGCACGGGCGGCGGGGCGGTGCGGTCGCGCCCCTTCGCGTCGAGCAGCCGCTGCACCGCGTTCGCGTCGAACGCGTCGGCGGCGAGGCCGTACACGGTGTCGGTCGGCAGCACGACGAGCCGCCCCCGGCCGAGGGCCTGGCGGGCCAGCCGCATGCCGGTCATCAGGCCGGTGCCGACCGAGGTGTCGTGGATGCGTGTCATGACCGCACGAGTCTAGTGGAGCGGGCCGGGATCCTTCGCAGCGCGCCCCCGGGCTGGGATACTGGTCGCGTGGCGACGGTGCTGTACCTGTTCGACTTCGACAAGACGCTCTACGCGTACGACTTCCGCGAGCGCCTCCCCGCCCTCGCGCGCCTGACCGGCACGAGCGAGTACCACCTCGCCAAGTCGTGGTGGTCCGAGGGCCACGAGGCCGCCGCCGAGGCCGGCGAGTACGCGACGACCGACGAGTACCTCGAGGCGTTCGGCGAGGTCACCGGCACCCGCCTCACGCTCGAGCAGTGGGTGCAGGCCCGTCAGGCCGCGATGACGCCGATCCCGGCATCGATCGCGGTGCTGCGCCGCGCGGCGGAGCTCGGCACCGTGTCACTGCTGTCGAACAATCCGATCATCTTCCGCGACGCGCTGCCCGTGCTCGCGCCCGAGGTGCACGAGATCCTCGGCGGCAACGACCTCGTCTCGGCGGCACTCGGCGCCCGGAAGCCAGAGCGGCGCATCTACACGCGCGCCTGCGACCGCTTCGGCGTGCCGCCCGAACGCGCGTTCCTCGTCGACGACTCGGGCGCGAACGTGCGCGGCGCCGCCGACGCGGGGCTCGAGGCGTTCGAGTTCCTCCCCGTCGGCCACGGCTACAACACCGCGCACCTGCTCGAGGCGGTCGAGTCGTTCGCGACGGCCTGAGCGGGCGGATGCCCCCGGTCAGCGCAGCGCGGTCGTGGCGCGGTCGCGCCCGGTGAGGTCGCGGTGGTGCGCGATCGCCCGCCAGCCGTCGGCGACGAGCAGGGTGCCGATCGCGGCGGACTGCTGCTCGCCGTGCTCGATCACGAGCAGGCCGCCCGGCCGCAGCAGTCGGAGCCCCGTGCGCGAGACGTCGCGGACGACGTCGAGCCCGTCGGCACCGCCGTAGAGCGCCGCCTCGGGGTCGTGCAGGCGCACCTCGGGGTCGCGCGGCAGCGCGTCGTCGGGGATGTACGGCGGGTTCGAGATGACGACCGAGAGGGTGCCGTCGAGCTGGGTGAGCGCGTCGGCGAGGTCGCCGAAGACGAGCTCGAGGTTCGCGGCGCCGATGCGGCGGGCGTTCGCGCGCGCCCAGCGGAACGCGGCCGGGGACTTCTCGACGGCCCAGACCCGCGCGTGCGGCACCTCGGTGGCCATCGCGAGCGCGATCGCGCCGGTGCCCGTGCCGAGGTCGACCGCGCGCGGCTCGGGGTCGGCGACCGCGCGCAGCGCGTCGATCGCGTGCTGGGCCACCTGCTCGGTCTCGGGCCGCGGCACGAACACGCCGGGGCCCACCTCGAGCTCGAGGGACCGGAACGCGGCCCGGCCGGTGAGGTGCTGCAGCGGCTCGCGCGCCGCGCGCCGCGCGACGAGGGACTCCAGCGCAGCGGCATCCGCCTCGCCCAGCACACCGCCGAGCACCATGCGGGCCTGCACCTCGCCGCGGCCGAGGCCGAGCACGTGGCCGATCAGCAGGTCGGCGTCGACCTCGGCATCCGCGATGCCGGCGAGCAGCAGGCGCTGCGCCACGTCGTCGCGCGCCGCGCGCAGGTCGCGGGCGTCGTTCGGCTGGGTCGCATCCACGAGGGACGAATGTAACGCACTCGCCCGGGAACGCGCCCCACCGTATGCTCGGATGCGGCGCGCGACGACGCGCACGAGCGAGAGGACGGGCACCATGGGACAGGTCTACGGCAGCATCACCGAGGCGTTCGGGAAGACCCCGCTCGTGCGCCTGAACCGGGTCACCGACGGCGCGGCCGCCGAGGTGCTCGGCAAGCTCGAGTTCTACAACCCCTCGGCGAGCGTCAAGGACCGCCTCGGCATCGCCATCGTCGACGCCGCCGAGGCGTCGGGCGAGCTGAAGCCCGGCGGCACCATCGTCGAGGCGACCAGCGGCAACACCGGCATCGCGCTCGCGATGGTCGGCGCGGCCCGCGGCTGCCGGGTCATCCTCACCATGCCCGAGACCATGAGCATCGAGCGGCGCCAGCTGCTGAAGGCGTACGGCGCCGAGCTCGTGCTGACCCCCGGCCCCGTCGGCGTGAAGGGCGCGGTCGAGAAGTCGGAGGAGATCGCCGCCGGCATCGAGGGCGCGGTACTCGCGCGCCAGTTCGAGAACGAGGCGAACCCGGCCATCCACCGCCGCACCACCGCCGAGGAGGTCTGGGACGACACCGACGGCGGCGTCGACATCTTCGTCTCCGGCATCGGCACGGGCGGCACCATCACGGGCGTCGGCCAGGTGCTCAAGGAGCGCAAGCCGGGCGTGCAGGTCATCGGCGTCGAGCCGGCCGAGTCGCCGATCCTGAACGGCGGATCGCCCGCGCCGCAGAAGATCCAGGGCATCGGCCCGAACTTCATCCCGCCGATCCTCGACCGCGAGGTCTACGACGAGATCTTCGACGTGGACATCGACCAGGCCGTCGCCATGGCGCGCCGGCTCGGCATGGAGGAGGGGATCCTCGGCGGACTCAGCTCGGGCGCGACCGTGCACGCCGCCGTGGAGATCGCCAAGCGCCCGGAGAACGCCGGCAAGACGATCGTCGTGATCCTCGCCAGCTACGGCGAGCGCTACCTCTCGACCGTGCTGTACGAGGGCCTGCTGGACGAGGGCTGAGCGTTCCCTCAGGAGCGGTCTGATTGGATGGGCCGGTGAAGCTCGTCTCCCGTGTCCGCGAGGACCTCGCCACCGCACGCGCCCACGACCCCGCGTCGCGCAGCGCGTTCGAGATCTTCCTCGCCTACTCGGGCGTGCACGCCGTCTGGGGGCACCGTGTCGCGCACGCGCTCTGGCGTCGCGGGTTCCGGCTGCTCGCGCGCGTGCTCTCGCAGCTGAACCGCTTCCTCACCGGCATAGAGATCCACCCCGGCGCGACCATCGGCCGCCGCTTCTTCATCGACCACGGCATGGGCGTCGTGATCGGCGAGACCGCGGTGCTCGGCGACGACGTCATGCTGTACCACGGCGTCACGCTCGGCGGGAAGGCGAAGCGCGGCGCGGGACGCGGCACCAAGCGGCATCCGACCCTCGAGGACGGCGTGACGGTCGGCGCCGGCGCGAAGCTGCTGGGCGACATCACCATCGGCGCGGGGTCGACGGTCGGCGCCAACGCGGTCGTGACGCACGACGCTCCCCCGCACTCGCTGGTCGTGGGCATCCCGGCGCAGTTCCGGCCGTTGGCGGATGCCACGGCCGACGCGGCACGCGGCGTGCACGACTGACGCGCCGACGCGCGACGCATGCGCCGCGAGGCATCCGCACTCGCGTCTAGGACTCGTCGCCGATCTGGGCGAGCCTGGCCTCCTCGTCGGCCTGCACGGCTGACTCGATGACGGGGTCGAGCGCGCCGTTCATCACGTGGTCGAGGTTGTACGCCTTGTAGCCCGTGCGGTGGTCGGCGATGCGGTTCTCGGGGAAGTTGTAGGTGCGGATGCGCTCGGAGCGGTCCATCGACCGGATCTGCGACTTGCGGGCGTCCGACGCCGCCGCCGCGAGCTCCTCCTGCTGGCGCGCGAGCAGGCGCGCGCGCAGCACGCGCATCGCCGCCTCGCGGTTCTGCAGCTGCGACTTCTCGTTCTGCATCGACACCACGATGCCGGTCGGCAGGTGCGTGATGCGCACGGCCGAGTCGGTCGTGTTCACCGACTGCCCGCCCGGGCCCGACGAGCGGTAGACGTCGACCTTGAGGTCGTTCTGGTTGATGTCGACCTCCTCGGGCTCGTCCACCTCGGGGAACACGAGCACGCCCGTGGTCGAGGTGTGGATGCGGCCCTGGGCCTCGGTGACCGGCACGCGCTGCACGCGGTGCACGCCGCCCTCGTACTTCAGGTGCGCCCAGACGCCCTCCGACGGGTCGGAGGCGTTCGACTTGATCGCGACCTGCACGTTCTTGTAGCCTCCGAGGTCGGATTCGTCGGACTCGAGGAGCTCGGTCTTCCAGCCCTTCGACGCCGCGTACTGCAGGTACATGCGCAGCAGGTCGGCCGCGAACAGCGCACTCTCGGCGCCGCCCTCGCCGCCCTTGATCTCCATGATCACGTCGCGGCCGTCGTCGGGGTCGCGCGGGATGAGCAGGCGCCGCAGGTGCTCCTGCGACTCGGCGAGCTGCGCCTCGAGACCCGGCACCTCCTCGGCGAACGCCTCGTCCTCGGCGGCCAGCTCGCGCGCGGCCTCGAGGTCGTCGTTCGCCTGGCTCCACGCGTCGTGCGCGGCCACGATGCGGCTGAGCTCGGCGTAGCGGCGGTTCACCTTGCGCGAGCGCGCGGGGTCGGCGTGCAGCGCCGGGTCGGCCAGCTCCTCCTGGAGCTGGCCGTGCTCGGCGCGCAGCGCCTGGACGGACTCGAACACCGGCGTCAGCGGTGGTCGTTCTCGTGGCCGTGGCGGTGGGCCTCGCCGTGGCCGTTGCCCGCGACCGGGGCAGACTTCTGCATGAGCAGCAGGAACTCGGTGTTCGACTGGGTCTCCTTGAGCCGGCCGAGCACCGCCTCGAGCGCCTGCTGCGGCTCGAGCCCGGCGAGCGCACGACGCAGCTTCCAGGTGATCTTGACCTCGTCGTTCGACAGCAGCATCTCCTCCCGGCGGGTGGACGACGCGTTCACGTCGACCGCCGGGAAGATGCGCTTGTCGGCGAGCTGGCGCGACAGGCGCAGCTCGGAGTTGCCGGTGCCCTTGAACTCCTCGAAGATCACCTCGTCCATCTTCGACCCGGTCTCGACGAGCGCAGTGGCGAGGATGGTGAGCGAGCCGCCGTTCTCGATGTTGCGGGCCGCACCGAAGAAGCGCTTCGGCGGGTACAACGCGCTCGCGTCGACGCCACCCGAGAGGATGCGGCCGGAGGCCGGCGCCGCGAGGTTGTACGCGCGCCCCAGGCGCGTGATCGAGTCGAGCAGCACGACCACGTCGTGGCCCAGCTCGACCAGGCGCTTGGCGCGCTCGATCGCGAGCTCGGCGACCGTCGTGTGGTCCTCGGCGGGGCGGTCGAAGGTCGAGGCGATGACCTCGCCCTTGACCGTGCGCTGCATGTCGGTGACCTCCTCGGGACGCTCGTCGACGAGCACGACCATGAGGTGGACCTCGGGGTTGTTCTGCGAGATCGCGTTGGCGATCTGCTGCAGCACGATCGTCTTGCCCGCCTTCGGCGGCGCCACGATCAGGCCGCGCTGGCCCTTGCCGATGGGCGCGACGAGGTCGATGATGCGCTGCGTGAGCTTCGTGGGCTCGGTCTCGAGGCGCAGGCGGTCCTGCGGGTAGAGCGGGGTCAGCTTCTGGAAGTCGACCCGCTCGCCCGAGGCATCCGGTGCCTGGCCGTTGATCGAGTCGACCTTCACCAGGGCGTTGTACTTCTGGCGGCTGTTGCCCTCGCCCTCGCGCGGCTGCTTGATGGCGCCGACGACCGCGTCGCCCTTGCGCAGGTGGTACTTCTTCACCTGGCCGAGCGAGACGTACACGTCGCTCGGGCCGGGGAGGTAGCCGGTGGTGCGCACGAACGCGTAGTTGTCGAGGACGTCGAGGATGCCCGCGACGGGGATCAGCACGTCGTCGTCGAGGATCTCGGGCTCGGCCTCGTCGCCGCCGCCACCGCCGCGGCGCTTGCGGTCGCGGTACCGGCTGCGCCGGCCGCCGCCCTCGCCGTCGCCCTGGTCGGCGTTGCCGCCGCGGCCGCCCTGGCCCTGCTGGCCCTTCTGGCGGCCGCCGTCGTCCTGCGCGTCGTCCTGCTTCTGCTGGCGCTGGCCGTTGCCCTGGCCCTTGCCGCCCTGGCCCTGCTGGCCCTTCTGACGGCCGCCGTCGTTCTTCTGCGCCTGGCCGCCCTCGTCGCCGGACTCGCCGTCGCGCTGGTCGCCGGACGACGCCTGCTGGTCGCCACCGCCACCACCGCGGTTGCGACGGTTGCGGCTCCGGCTGCGGCCGGAACGCTGCTGGCCGTCGCCGGAGTCCTTGCCCGAGCGGTCGTCGCCGTCGGACGGCTCGGCACCCGACTCGCCGGACTGCTTCCGGTCGGCCTGCTTCTCGTCCGACGGCTTCTCGGCGGACCGCTGCTCGGCGGCAGGCTGCTCGTCGGCCCGCTTCCCGTCCGCCTCGGGGGCCGGTGCGGATGCGTCGGCCGGAATGAGGCTGTCGAGGCCGGTGTCGCCCGAGTTGACGTGGGCGCCGGCGGCGGTGCCGGCGCTCGTCGCACGTCGGGACGCACGGCGCGGGGCGCCCTCGCCGGAGGCGGAGCCGGAGTCAGGGGACGAGCCGGAGCCGCGGCGGTCGGAGATCGCCTCGACCAGCTCGCCCTTGCGGAGCTTGTTCGCGCCCGCGATGCCGAGGTCGGTGGCGAGCTGCTGCAGCTCCGCGACCTTGAGACCGGACAGGGGGGCGCCGTTGGCCACGCCCGAGGCGTGGTCGGTTGCGTTGGTCACTGGGTATGTTTCCTTTCCCCCGGCGTTCGGGAATGGGCCGGGAGAGCTGATGCGCCCGCACGCGCCGAGTCCTGCGCTGGAGCGCGGATGCACGCATGGGCGTGAGCAATGAGTTGCTGAAGAATCGCACGATGCGGCCGGTTCGCGGTTCCCGCGTGCCTGCCGGGTGCTGCCTGCGAGTTTACCACCGCGAACGGGGTGCCCCGGCACCTGTGGACTGCGTGTCAGTCCTCGGCGACCGCCGTCGCGCCCCGGAAGTCGACCGCCGGCATGAGCGCCTGCCACGGCGAGTCCGCCTCGCGTTCCACCAGTTCCGCCGCGTCGAGCCGCTCCGCGGGGTTGCTCGCGAGCACCAGGATCGACGGGCCCGCACCCGACACGACCGCCGCATGGCCCGCGTCGCGGAGCACGCGGATGAGGCGCTCCGTCTCGGGCATCGCCGAGGCCCGGTAGCTCTGGTGGAGCTTGTCCTCGGTGGCGGCGAGCAGCAGCTCGGGGCTCTGGGTCAGGGCCGCGACGAGCAGCGCCGAACGCGACAGGTTGAAGACCGCGTCCTCGTGCGGCACGTGCTTCGGCTGCAGCGACCGGGCGAGCGCCGTCGACATGACGTGCTCGGGCACCAGGACGAGCGGGGACACGCCGCGGTGCACGATGAGCTTCTTGTGCTGCGGCCCCTGGTCGGTGGTCCAGGCGATCGTGAGCCCGCCGAACAGCGCCGGCGCGACGTTGTCGGGGTGGCCCTCGAGGTCGGTCGCGAGGGCGAGCAGGGTCGCCGAGTCGAGCTCGACGGTGCCCTCGAGCAGGCCCTTCGCGGCCATCACGCCCGCGACGACCGCGGCGCCCGACGAGCCGAGGCCACGACTGTGCGGGATGGTGTTGTGCGCGTGGAGGCGGATCGGCGGGAGCGCGTAGCCCTGCGCCGCGAGGCTGTGCGCCATCGCGCGGACCACGAGGTGCGACTCGTCGAGCGGCACCTCGCCCTCGCCCACGCCCTCGACGACGATCTCGAGGCCCGGGTGGTCGAGCACCGTGATGTCGAGGTCGTCGTACAGCGCGAGCCCGAGGCCGAGGGTATCGAAGCCGGGGCCGAGGTTCGCGGTGGTCGCCGGGACCTTGACGTGCACGGTCGTGCCCGGCTCCAGGTCGAGCGCGCGCAGGCTCCCCACGACGGCCTCCGTCATGACGCCAGTCCGAGCACGTCGGCGATCGCGGCGGTGTCGACCGGCACGACGGTCGGGCTCACGTCGGAGCCGTCGGCGGCGCGGAGCGCCCACTGCGGGTCCTTCAGGCCGTGGCCGGTCACGGTCAGCACCACGGTCGAGCCCGCCGGGATCGCACCGGCCTCGGAGCGCTCGAGCAGGCCGGCGACGCTGATCGCCGACGCCGGCTCGACGAACACGCCGACCTCCGCGGAGAGGATGCGGTGCGCCTCGAGGATCTTCTCGTCGGTGATCGCGCCGAAGTAGCCGTCGCTGTCGTCGCGAGCCGACAGGGCGAGCTCCCACGAGGCGGGGTTGCCGATGCGGATGGCGCTCGCGATCGTGTCGGGGTCGCGCACGGGCTCGCCGCGCACGATCGGCGCCGAGCCCGCCGCCTGGAAGCCGAACATGCGCGGCAGCCGCGTCGCCTCGCCGCGCTCGACCTCCTCGCGGTAGCCGCGGTGGTACGCGGTGTAGTTGCCGGCGTTGCCGACCGGCACCAGGTGGAAGTCGGGTGCATCGCCGAGCGCCTCGACGACCTCGAACGCCGCCGTCTTCTGCCCCTCGATGCGGTCGTTGTTCACCGAGTTCACGAGGTGCACGGGGTAGTTCGCCGAGAGGTCGCGCGCGATGTCGAGGCAGTCGTCGAAGTTGCCCTGCACCTGCAGCAGCTCCGCGCCGTGGGCGATCGCCTGCGCTAGCTTGCCCATGGCGATCTTGCCCTCGGGCACGAGCACCGCCGACTGGATGCCCGCGTGCGTGGCGTACGCCGCGGCACTGGCCGAGGTGTTGCCGGTCGACGCGCAGATGACGACCTTCGCGCCGTGCTCGACCGCCTTGGACACGGCCATGGTCATGCCGCGGTCCTTGAACGAGCCGGTCGGGTTCATGCCCTCGAACTTCACCCAGACGTTCGCGCCGGTGCGGTCCGAGAGCGCCCGGGCGGGGATCAGCGGGGTGCCGCCCTCGCCGAGGGTCACGATCGGGGTGGCATCCGAGACGTCGAGCCGGTCCGCGTATTCGCGGATGACCCCGCGCCACTGGCGGGAGTTCGGCTTCGGAGTGGGGTGTTCCACTATGCTCCTTCGACTCGGAGGACGGACGTGACCTGGTCGACCACGGGATCTGCGGCGAGCGCCGCGACGGTGTCGGCCAGGGAGGACTCGCGTGCCTCGTGGGTGCCGATCACAAGGGTAGCCCGCCCGGCGTCGTCGCTGAGCGTCTGCTCGAGCTGCTCGACGGAGACGCCGTGGGCGGCGAAGATCTGCGCGATCGCGGCGAGCACGCCGGGCTGGTCGAGCACCTCGATGGTGACCGCGTACCGGGTCGTGACCTGGCCGATGTCGAGCACGGGCAGCTCGGCGTGGGTCGACTCGGCGATGCCGGGGCCGCCCGCGACGTGACGCCGCACGACGGCGACGAGGTCGCCCAGCACGGCCGACGCGGTCTCGGCCCCGCCGGCGCCCGCGCCGTAGAACATGAGGTCGCCGGCGGCGGATGCCTCGACGAAGACCGCGTTGTTCGCCCCGTGCACGGCCGCGAGCGGGTGCCCCCGGTCGACCATCGCCGGGTAGACGCGGGCCGAGACGGCCTCGTCGCCCGTGTCGGGGTCGCGCAGTCGCTCGCAGATCGCGAGCAGCTTGACGACGTACCCGGCCTTCTTCGCCGACTCGACCTGCGCGGCGGTGACGCCCGTGATGCCCTCGCGGTGCACCTGCTCGACGGGCACGAGGGTGTGGAACGCGAGGCTCGCGAGGATCGCGGCCTTCTGCGCGGCGTCGTATCCCTCGATGTCCGCGGTCGGGTCGGCTTCGGCGTAGCCGAGCGCGGTCGCCGCGGCGAGCGCCGACTCGAGGCTGTCGCCCGTCGAGTCCATGCGGTCGAGGATGTAGTTGGTCGTGCCGTTGACGATGCCGAGGATGCGGTCCACGGTGTCGCCGGCCATGCTGTCGCGGAGCGGCCGGATGATCGGGATCGCCCCGCCCACGGCCGCCTCGTAGGCGAGCTGCGCGCCGACCTGCTCGGCCGCCTCGAACAGCTCCGGGCCGTGGGTGGCCAGCAGCGCCTTGTTCGCGGTGACCACGTCGGCGCCCGAGTTGATCGCCTGCAGCACCAGGGTGCGCGCGGGCTCGAGGCCGCCGATGAGCTCGACGACGATGTCGGCCCCGAGGATCAGCGACGAGGCATCCGTCGTGAACAGGTCGTGCGGCAGGTCGACGTCGCGCTTGGCGTCGACGTCGCGCACGGCGATGCCCGTGAGCTCGATGCGTGCGCCCGCGCGCGCGGCGAGCTCGTCGGCGTGTTCGAGCAGCAGCCTCGCGACCTGCGAGCCCACCGTGCCGCCGCCCAGCAGGGCGACGCGCAGGGAACGGTATTCGATCATGCGATCCTCATCCGTGTCAGCGTCCTTACGTGATTCCGGCATCGCGCGCGAGGAGGTCCGCCTCGGTCTCGCCGCGCACGATGACCCGTGCCTCGCCGCCCTCGACGGCCACCACGGCCGGGCGCGCGAGCAGGTTGTAGTTGCTGGAGAGCGCCCAGCAGTAGGCGCCGGTCGCGGCGACCGCGACCAGGTCGCCCGGGCGCACGTCGCCGGGCAGGTAGTCGGCGTCGACGAGGATGTCGCCCGACTCGCAGTGCTTGCCGGCGAGGCGCACCAGCACCGGGTCCGCGTCCGACGTGCGCGAGGCGAGGCGCACCGTGTAGTCGGCGCCGTAGAGCGACGGCCTGGCGTTGTCGCTCATGCCGCCGTCGACGGCGACGTAGCGGCGGATGCCCCCCGAGACGGGCACGTCCTTGATGGCGCCGACCTCGTACAGGGTGACGCCGGGCGGGCCGACGATGGAGCGGCCGGGCTCGAACGCGAGCACCGGCACGGGGATGCCGAGCGCGTCGCAGCGCTCCGCGACCGCGGTGACGATGCCGCGCGCGAGCACCTCGACGGGCGTCGGGTCGTCGGCGCTCGTGTACGCGATGCCGAAGCCGCCGCCGAGGTTCAGCTCGGGCACGTCTCCACCGTCGAGCAGCTCGGCGTGCACGGCGAGGAGCCGCTCGGCCGACTCGGCGAACCCGCCGGCGTCGAAGATCTGCGAGCCGATGTGGCAGTGCAGGCCGAGGAACCGGAGCGAGCCGCGCTCGCGGATCGCGGCGACGACGCCGGCCGCGTCGGCCAGGGGCACGCCGAACTTCTGGTCGTCGTGCGCGGTCGCGAGGAACTCGTGGGTGTGCGCGTGCACGCCGCTGTTCACGCGCAGGCGCACCGCCTGCACGATGCCCGCGCGCTCGGCCGCATCGGCGACGCGGTCGACCTCGGCACGGCTGTCGAGCACGATCGAGCCGACGCCCGCGGCCACCGCACGCGCGATCTCGGCGTCGGACTTGTTGTTGCCGTGGAAGCCGATCGAGGCGGCGGGAACGCCCGCGGCCAGCGCGACGGCGAGCTCTCCCCCGCTCGCGACGTCGACGCGCAGTCCGGCCTCGACGACCCAGCGCGCGACCTCGGCCGACAGGAAGGCCTTGCCCGCGTAGTAGACGTGCGCGTCGGACCCGACGGCGCGGGCCTCTGACCCGAACGCCTCGCGCGCGGCGGCGGCGCGTGCGCGCACGTCGGCCTCGTCGAGGACGTAGAGCGGGGTGCCGAAGCGCGCCGCGAGTTCGGTCGCGGCCACGCCCCCGACCGTGAGCACGCCGGCACCCGAGCGGTGCGCCGAGGCCGGCCAGACGCGCGCGTCGAGCGCGTCGGCGTCGGTCGGGACGCGCAACCACGCCGGGGCGATGACGTCGGTGGCCACGATGGGAACCTCACGGGGTGCGGAACGGTGGATCGCTGCGCGGCGAGCGAACCCGGATTGGTTCCTGAAGCCGGCCTGCAAGGGGGTGCGCCGGCGGGGGCCGGGCAGGCCCGACCATGCTATCGGGGCGCCCGAGCGGCGGCCAATCGCGTGACACGGGCCGTCACGGACGACCCGGAACGGCGTCGGGAGCGCTCAGTCGCAGGAGCCGGTGCGCTCCAGCAGCGCCTCGTCGAGCACGAGGTCCTCGCCCTCGAGCACGACGGTCACGACGCCGCCCTCCCACGCGAGCTCGTCCACCTGGGCGCCGTCGGGCAGGAACTGCGCCACGCAGACCGGGATGGGGTCGATGCGCAGCAGGTCCTCGGCGATGCCGCCGAGCTCGAACTCGGCCGAGCCGCCGACGATGCGCACCGACTCCGGGGTGATCAGCACGGTGTCGCCGTCGGCCTCGACGGTCGCATCGGCGCGGTACTCGATCGGGAACCCGAGGATCTCGACCGTGCCGGTGAACGCGACCCGGCCGTCCTCGAAGCGGAGGCCGTCGCCCACGCCCGGGATCGGGATGAGCTCCGACACGGCCGCCTCGCTCAGGGCGATGGTCGCCGTGGCGCGATCGGTCGGCTGGGAGCGGTCGCGGGGCGTGCCCTCGAGCACGACCTCGACGTCGAGGATCGCGCCGTTCACGTCGAGCTCCGGGGCGCTCACCTGCACCCGGTCGAACCGGCCGATGAAGAGCTGCCAGAGCATGCTCGTGCCGCCGATCGTCACGTCGACGTCGCCGGAGACCCCCTCGGGCAGCTCCTGCTCGATCTGTGCGGCGACCTGCCGCTCGCTCGCACCGCGCAGCCAGATGTCCGTCACGACGGTCGCGATCGCGAGCACCAGCAGCGAGGCGGCGACGATCGCGCCGACCAGCAGTCCGCGGCGCGGACGGCGCTCCGGCGGGGCATCCGCCTGCTGCTCCATCGGCGGGATCGGCTGCGTGTCCGAGGCATCCGCTCGCCCGTGCAGCTCCTCGTCGCCGTAGGGGCGGGTGTCGCCCGGCCCGTGCTCGCCCTGCCGATCGTCGGTCATGTCACATCCGTTCGGGCGCCGAGACGCCGATGAGGCCCAGGCCGTTGCGGAGCACGGTGCCGGTGGCGTCGTTCAGCCAGAGGCGCGTGCGCTGGAGGTCGCCGACGGGCTCGTCGCCGAGCGGCAGCACGCGGCAGGTGTCGTACCAGCGGTGGAACAGGCCCGCGAGCTCCTCGATGTAGCGCGCGATGCGGTGCGGCTCGCGCAGCTCGGCGGCCTGCGCGACGATGCGCGGGAACTCCTGGAGCGCACCGAGCAGCGCCGACTCCGACTCGTGGTCGAGCAGCTCGGGCACGAAGGTCGAGCGGTCGACGCCGACGGATGCCGCGTTGCGGGCCACGGCCGCGGTGCGGGCGTGCGCGTACTGCACGTAGAAGACGGGGTTGTCGTTGGTGCGCCGCTGCAGCACCTCGGGGTCGATCGCCAGCGGCGAGTCGGCCGGGTAGCGCGCGAGCGTGTAGCGGAGCGCATCGGTGCCGAGCCAGGCCTGCAGGTCGTCGAGCTCGATGATGTTGCCCGCGCGCTTGGAGAGCCGGGCGCCGTCGACGCTCACGAGCTGGCCGATGAGCACCTCGATGTCGCGGTCGGGGTCGTCACCGGCCGCGCCCGCGAGCGCCTTCAGGCGGTGCACGTAGCCGTGGTGGTCGGCGCCGAGCAGGTAGATCTTGTGCTCGAAGCCGCGGTCGCCCTTGTCGAGGTAATAGGCCGCGTCGGCGGCGAAGTACGTGTAGACGCCGTTGGCACGGCGGATGACGCGGTCCTTGTCGTCGCCGAAGTCGGTGGTGCGCACCCAGACGGCGCCGTCACGATCGAAGACGTGCCCCTGCTCGCGCAGGCGATCGACGGCCAGGTCGATCGCGCTGCGGCCCTGCTCCCCCGTCGCGTGCAGCGTGCGCTCGGAGAACCAGACGTCGAAGTGCACGTTGAAGCGCTCGAGCGACGCGCGGATCTCGTCGAGCTGGATGCGGTACGCACCCTCGCGCACGATGACGAGCTGCTCGTCGGCGGGCAGCTCCAGGAGGTCGGGGCGCTGCTCGAGCACCCGACGGCCGAGGTCGTCGATGTACGCGCCCCGGTAGCCGTTCTCAGGAGCAGGCGCGCCGGTGATCGCCGCGAGCACGGACGCCGCGAACGTGTCCATCTGGTTGCCGGCGTCGTTGATGTAGAACTCGGTGGCGACCTCGGCACCCGCGGCGCGGAGCACTCGTCCCAGCGAGTCGCCGAGCGCGGCCCAGCGGGTGTGGCCGATGTGCAGCGGGCCCGTGGGGTTGGCCGAGACGAACTCGAGGTTCACGACCCGGCCCGCCAGCGCGTCGCCGCTGCCGAAGGCCCCACCGGCCTCGACGATGGTGCGCGCGAGCGCGCCCGCCGCACCCGCCTCGAGGCGCACGTTGATGAACCCAGGGCCCGCGACCTCGGCGCTCGCGACGCCGGGCACGTCGGCGAGGCCCGCGGCGAGCTCGTCGGCGATCTGCCGCGGCGGCATGCCGAGCGGCTTCGCGAGCCGCAGCGCGATGCTCGAGGCCCAGTCGCCGTGCTCGCGCAGCTTCGGGCGCTCGATCACGACGTCGGCCGGTGCGAGCTCCAGCGAGACCTCCGCGCCCTGCTCGCGTCGGCGCTCGACGAGGGCC
Source organism: uncultured Agromyces sp. (assembly GCA_913053875.1). Taxonomy (GTDB): domain Bacteria; phylum Actinomycetota; class Actinomycetes; order Actinomycetales; family Microbacteriaceae; genus Agromyces. Next base: position 242,573 of record CAJXGN010000001.1, read on the forward strand.
GTCGCGAGGGCGTGCAGGGAGGTCTGGAGATCTGCGGGAGTCACCTGCGGAATCCTACCCTCGCCGTTGATACAGTCGCTCCATGCCACCGCGCCCGACACGCCTCGAACGCCCCCTCCGACTGCTCGTCGTACCGCTCGTGGCGGCAGCCGTCGTCGTGGGCCTGGCCGCGTGCGCGCCGGAGGAGACGACCGCGACGCCGACCGCGACACCCGAGGAGACGGCCGCGCAGACCGAGGCGCCCGAGGAGACGGATGCGGCCACGCCGACGCCCACCCCGACGCCCACGGGCGCGCCGGTCGGCCTCGCCTGCGACGAGCTGCTCACGCTCGACCAGATGTACGCCTTCAACCCGAACTACGGCACGGACCCCGGCTACGCCCCGACCGGTGAGCCGGCCGTGTTCTCCGCGTCGATCGACGGCGTCGCGTGCGGCTGGCTGAACCAGTCCAGCGGGGAGACCATCGAGGTGTCGGTCGCGCGCCCCGTCGGCGACACCATGGAGGACCGCCTCAACGAGGCCGTGCTCTCCGGCCAGGCGGTGCCCACGTACGGCACGCCGCCGGAGGTGGAGGGGTACTACGGGCGCATCGCGGGCGTCGGCACCGCGCAGGCGTTCGCCGACGGCTACTGGGTCACCGCCGCATCCGTCGCCTTCTTCGAGCCGGGCGACGCGCAGCCCCTCGTGGAGGCGATGCTGACCAACGTGACGGGCGGCTGACCCGGTCGGGAGGCCCGTCGCGGGGTGGTAGTCTCTTGCGGTGCGCCTCCGTAGCTCAGGGGATAGAGCGCCGGTTTCCGGTACCGTAGGTCGGGGGTTCGAATCCCTCCGGGGGCACGTTTCGACGAGGGTCGCCGACGGCGTCCGGTGAGTGATTCCCGGCCCCGTGGGGACATCGGTGTGACGGACCGCAGCGCTGAGCGCGAGGACATGATCGCGTGGCACCTCGAGCCGCGCGGCATCCGCGACCCCGCCGTGCTCGACGCCATGCGCGCCGTGCCGCGGGAGGCCTTCCTGCCCGCCCGGCTGCGCGACGAGGCGTACGCCGACCACCCGCTGCCGATCGGCGACGGGCAGACCATCTCGCAGCCGTACGTCGTCGCGCTGACGGCGCAGGCGGCGCGCATCCGCCCCGGCGACCGGGTGCTCGAGGTCGGCACCGGGTCGGGCTACGCGGCGGCGGTGCTCGCCCGACTGGCCGGCGAGGTGTGGACCGTCGAGCGGATGCCGTCGCTGGCGACGGGAGCCGCCGAGGCGCTCGCCGCGGCCGGCGTGCGCAACGTGCACGTCGTCACGGGCGACGGGACGCTCGGGCTCCCCGACCACGCGCCGTTCGACGCGATCGTCGCAGCGGCGGCCGGGCCCGACGTGCCGCTCCCCTGGCTGGACCAGCTCGCCGACGGCGGCTGCATCGTGATGCCGCTCGAGCAGGGCGGAGGCCAGCACCTCGTGCGCGTCACGCGCCCGACCGACGGCGAGCCGGTGATCGAGCGGCTCGAGTCGGTGCGCTTCGTGCCGCTCGTGGGCGAGCACGGCTGGCATCGCGACGCCCGATCGTGACCGCGACGCAACGTTCCGGCGCCCCCGTTCGTCTCGTACAGTGACGGGCAGCGTGCCCGTCGCCGGGCGGACGCGACGGAGGTGACGATGGCGGGCGGATGGCAGGAAGCCGTCGAGGACCTCGTCGCGCGCCGCGGCGCCGCGCTGACCCGCTTCGCGGTGCTCGTGTGCGGGAACGAGGACGACGCGGCCGACATCGTGCAGGAGTCGCTCGCGCGCGCCTGGGCGAGGCCGGGCCGCGCCGTCGACCCGCAGCGCGCCGAGGCCTACGTGCGACGGACGATCGCGAACGCGGTGATCGACGGGCAGCGGCGCGGCGGGCGCTGGCGGCGCATCCGCCACCTGATCGCCGAGCCGGTGGTGCACGAGGCCGACACGGATGCCTCGGACGAGCGCCTCGAACTGCTGCGACGCCTGGGCGACCTGCCGCCGCGGCAGCGCGCCTGCCTGGTGCTGCGCTACTACGAGGACCGCACGGTCGACGAGATCGCGCGCCTGCTGGGCATCCGGCCGGGGTCCGTCAAGCGCTACCTGTCGGACGGGCTGGACGCGCTGTTCGCCGCGCTGGACCCGGCCGCGGCGGCAGCCGGGGTGCGCCGCGCCGACCTGCGCGGCGCGTCGGGGGCGATCGGGGCGGGCGACGTGCGCGAACGACGGGGGGCGGGGGCATGAGCACCACGACGGGCGGCGGGCGCCGCGAGGACGAGCTGCGCGAGGCGCTGCGGGGGCGGGCGGATGCCGCGGAGCCGGCGCTCGACGTCGACGCGATCGCCGCGCGGGGCGCGCGCATCCGCCGGGCGCGGCGGCAGGGTGTCGTCGCGGTCGCGGCGGGCGTGTTCGCCGTCGCGGCGCTGGGCGGCGTCGTGTGGGCCACGCTGCCCGGTTCGGGTGGCGACACGATCGCCGCGAGCGCGCCCGACGAGCGCGCCGAGGAGGAGTCGGCGGACGACGCGGCCGGGTCGGGCCTCGCCGACGGGGACGCGGCGGCCGTCGAGGAGGCGGCGGGCGCATGCGCGGTCGACTCCGCCGCACCGGCGCCGGGACTCGTGGTGACGAGCGCGCTCCCCGACGTGCTCGCCGCCGACGCGCCCGTCGCGGGCCGGGTCGAGGTGCGCAACGACTCGGACGAGGCGCTGGCGGGCGCCGTCGACCTGCGGGTCGAGCTGCTCGCGCGCGACGGCACGCTGCTCGCGGCGGGCGACGGCGGCACCGTGCGGATCGACCTGGCGGCCGGCGCGTCCGCGGAGTTCGACCTGGTCGCGGCGCCGGTGCCGTGCGGCGACGGGCCGATCACCGCGGCCGCCGCGGTGCGCGCGGTGGCGACCGTGCAGCCGGACGACGGGAGCGAGCCGCTGCGCGCCGACGGCGCGGCCGAGCCGGTGCGCGTCGACTGACGCCCGGGCTCGATATGCTCCACTGAGCATGCGCCGGACCGCGGCGCACACTCGGGGGAGGCGCGGATGACGGATGCCACGGCCAAGGGCACGCCGGCCTGGCTCGGCGCCGTCAACGACCGCGCGGGCCTGTCGGTGCTGCTCGAGCACGGACCGCTGACCCGGCAGCGCATCTGCGAGCTGGTCGGCGTCTCCAAGCCCACCGCGTCGCTCATCATGCAGCGCCTCATCACGGGCGGCTTCATCGAGGAGCGCGGCCGCCTCGCACGCTCGGCCGGCCCGAGCGCCGTGGTGTACGCCGCCCGGCTCGACCGCCGGCTCGGCGTCGCGGTCGACCTCGACGCCGCCGAGCTGCGGGCGCGCGTCGTGGACGCCGCCGGCACGGACCACCCCGTCGTGCGCCGTGCCCTGCCCGCGGACCCCGGAGCCCGCGACGCGGTCGCCGAGCTCCGGGACGCGATCGACGAGGCGTGCGCGGCGGCCGGCGCGGACGCGGCCTCGGTGCGGACCGTGTGCCTCGGCATCCCCGGCTACGTCGATCCGGGCCGCGACGGCGAGCTGTTCAGCGAGACGCTGCCCGGCTGGCCGACCCGCGGGCTGCACGGGGTGCTCGAGGACGCGCTCGGACGCGACGTGCTCATCGAGAACGACGTCGACCTCGCCGCGCTCGCCGAGCGTGCGCTCGGCGAACGCGAGGACGCGTTCGCCCTGCTCTGGTTCGGCAACGGCGTCGGCGCGGCGTTCGACGCCGCCGGGGAGCTGCACCGCGGCAGCTTCGGCGGCGCGGGTGAGATCGGCTTCCTGCCGGCGCCCGCGACCGCGGCGGCGATCGACCCCGGGGCCGGCACCCTGCAGGACCTCGTCGGCGCGCGCGCCGTGGCGACGCTCGCCTCCCGCCACGGCCTCGCACCCGGCACGGAACCGCTCGCCGGGCTCGACGACTCCCCCGCGCGCGACGCGATCCTCGCCGAGCTGGCCGACCGCGTGGCGCTCGCGGCGCTGCCGGTGCTCGCAGTGCTCGACCCGGCGGCGCTCGTGCTCGCCGGGCCCACGGCGGCGGCCGGCGGCGACGCGCTGGCCGCGGCCGTGCAGGAGCGCGTCCGCGCCACGAGCCGTTGGTATCCCGAGGTGACGGCGAGCGCGGTCGGCGACGCGCCCGTGCTCGCGGGTGCCTCGGTGCTCGCGCAGCGTCGCGTGCGGCGTGCCCTGCTCGACGAGATCGCGGCGGTCGGCGACGACTGAACCCGGCACGGTGGACGCTGCGAACGGCCGTGCCTAGACTCGGCTCAGACGACTGCAGGAGGGTGGCGACGATGTCCCGAGAGCGATCGGCACCGGTGCCGGCACCGGTGCGGACGCGGTAGGCGCACGTGCCCGCGACCTTCCTGGTGGTGCCCGTCTGGCAGGGCTCGAACAGCGCCCGTGCGCTGCAGCTCGTCGACGGCGCGGAGGCGATCCGGGGCGACCTGCCCGCGTCCGCGACCCGCACGATCGAGGTGCCGCCGGGGGCCGGCGACGCCCTCGGCAGCGGCGTCAAGCGACTCACCGCGGTGCGCACGGTGCGCGAGCGCATCGAGCGCGAGCTGCGCGAGGTCGCCGGCCCGGCGATCGTCGTCGGCGGCGACTGCGGCGCGAGCCTCGGCGCCGTCGCGCACGCCGCCCGGGTGCACGGTCCGCGCCTCGGGATGCTCTGGCTCGACGCCCACGCCGACCTGCACACGCCGGACACCTCCCCATCGGGCGCGTTCGGCGGCATGGCGCTCGGCGCCGTGCTCGGTCACGGCGCCGACGGACTCGCCCTGGACGAGGGGCGGGCGGTGCCGGCGGCGAACGTCGTGCTGGGCGGCGCGCGCGACCTCGACGACGCGGAGGCGGAGCTGCTCGAGGCATCCGACGTCACCGTCGTCGACGTCGACGGGCTCGCCCGCGTCGAGCACGTGCTCGACGCGTTCGCCCGCGCGGGCGTCGAACAGGTCTACGTGCACATCGACCTCGACGTGCTCGACCCGGCAACGTTCGCGGGCGTGGCCGACGCGGTGCCGTTCGGCGCGTCGCCCGCCGACGTGGCGGACCTGCTGCGCGCGGTGCTCGCCCGCCACGGGCTCGCGGGCGCGACCATCGCGGGCTTCGCGCCCGCCGACGCCGTGACGGCGGGCGACGACCTGCCGACGATCCTGCGCCTCATCGGCGCGCTCACGTCCTGACGGTCGCCGAAACGCCGTCGGGCCCGACCGGGAGGAGCCGGATGGAGACCACGACCACCGACGTCATCGTGATCGGCGCGGGCGCCGTCGGCGAGAACGTCGTCGACCGCGTGATCGCGGGAGGCCTCGAGGCGATCGTCGTCGAGCACGAGCTCGTCGGCGGGGAGTGCTCGTACTGGGCGTGCGAGCCCTCGAAGACGCTGCTGCGCTCGGGCGCGGCGCTGCGGGCCGCGCAGCGCGTGCCCGGTGCGGCCGAGGCCGTCACCGGCCCGCTCGATGCGGACGCCGTGCTCGCCCGGCGCAACGCGCGCGTGGGCGACTGGGACGACTCCGGCCAGGTGCGCTGGCTCGAGGGCGTCGGCGCCACGCTCGTGCGCGGCCACGCCCGCCTCGACGGCGAGCGCCGTGTGCGGGTGGCCGGCGCCGACGGCGAGGAGCGCCTGCTCGAGGCCCGGCATGCGGTGGTCGTCGCCACGGGGTCGGCGCCGAAGCTGCCCGACATCGACGGCCTCGCGCTGGTGCGACCGTGGACGAGCCGCGAGGCCACCAGCGCCCAGCAGGTGCCGGGGCGACTCGCGATCATCGGCGGCGGCGTCGTCGGCTGCGAGATGGCCACCGCATGGGCGTCGCTCGGCTCGGAGGTCACCCTGCTCTCGCGCAGCGGCCTGCTGTCGAAGTTCGAGCCGTTCGCGGGCGATGCGGTGACCGCCGGCATCCGCTCGCTCCGGGTCGACGTGCGCACCGGCTGCACGCCCACCGCGGTGCACCGCGACGCCGACGACCGGGTCGTGCTCGCCCTGCCGGACGGCGAGGAGCTGGTGGCCGACGAGGTGCTCGTCGCGACCGGTCGCCGGGCGCGGGTCGAGGACGTCGGGCTCGAGACCGTCGGTCTCGACACCGAGGGCTGGATCGAGGTCGACGACACCCTGCGCGTGCGCGCCGGCGGGCTCGACTGGCTGTACGCCGCGGGCGACGTGACGGGCCGCGCGCTGCTCACCCACCAGGGCAAGTACCAGGCGCGGGCGGCGGGCGACGCGATCGCGGCCCGCGCTGCCGGCGCCGAGGTCGACGACGCCGCCTGGGGCGCGCACGTCGCCACGGCCGACCACGCCGCGGTGCCGCAGGTCGCGTTCACCGAGCCCGAGGCCGCCACGGTCGGCCTCACCGCCGCCGACGCGGAGCAGCGGGGCATCCGCACCCGTGTCGTCGAGTACGACCTGGGTTGGGTGGCCGGCGCCACCGACCGCGCCGACGGCTACGAGGGCCGCGCGAACCTCGTCGTCGACGAGGACCGTCGCGTCGTCGTCGGGGCGACCTTCGTCGGGCAGGACGTCGCCGAGCTCCTGCACGCCGCGACGATCGCCGTCGTCGGCGAGGTGCCGATCGACCGGCTCTGGCACGCCGTGCCGTCGTTCCCCACGCTCAGCGAGGTGTGGCTGCGACTGCTCGAGGCCTACGGCCGCCCGGGCCACGAGGGCGACGCATGATCCGGCGGGTGCTGCTCGACTCCCCCGTGAGCCGGGCCGGGTTCTGGTACGCGCACCTGGTCGGGCTCGCCTGGGGCTTCCTCTGGAGCACCGGCCGGGTCGAGAAGGAGGGCGGGCTGGTCGTCTTCCGCGGCATGCCGAAGTGGACCTTCGGTCGCGGCGGCTCGTGCGTCGGAGCCTGCTATCTCACGAACGAGAACGTCTCCGAGCCCGTGCTGCGGCACGAGCGCGTGCACGTGGCGCAGTGGCGGCGGTACGGCATGCTCTTCCCGTTCCTGTACCTGCTGTCGGGCCGGAACCCGCTGCGGAACCGGTTCGAGATCGAGGCCGGGCTGGAGGACGGCGGGTACGTGAAGCGGACGCGCCGCACGACGCCGCGCCGCACGACGGGCTGAGGCTGCCGGCGGGAACGGCGACGGCCGGGCGGCGCCTGCGGGAGGCATCCGCCCGGCCGTGCACCGGGTCGCGGGAGGTCAGTCGAGCGCGGCCTGCAGCGACTCGACCAGCTCGGGCATGCCGCCCGACCAGGTGACGCTGAGCGCGGTGGGCGGCGACACGGCCGACACCTTCACCGGGTCGTAGACCTGCGCGACGCGGCCCGCGGCGACGGCTGGGATCGCCTGGAGCTCGGACTTCTCGAGGAACGCGGCGGCCTCGTCCTCGGTGCTGTGGTAGCTGACGATGACGTCGGCGTCGAGCTTGTCGAGCTCCTCGTAGCTCAGCTCGTAGAAGAATCCGCCGTCGGAGGTGTCGAGCTCGGTCACGCTCGGGGCGATCTCGAACCCGATGTCGGTGAGCACGTCGACGCGCGCGTCGGCGGCCGTGTAGACGTAGACGAAGCCGTCGCCGTCCCAGATGTTCGCGACCGTGGTGCCGGCGAAGTCGGGGTGCTCCTCGGCCGTCGTCGCGAAGTACGCGTCGATGTCGGCGAGCACCGCGTCGCCGTCGGCGGGGCGGCCGAGCGCCTCGGCGACGATGCGGATCTCGTCGTCCCACGGAGTGGTCCACGGCGCGTCGGGGTAGGCGACCGTCGGCGCGATCTCCGAGAGCAGGTCGTACTGCTCCTGGGTGAGGCCCGAGTAGGGGGCGAGGATCAGGTCGGGGGCAGCGTCGACGAACTCCTCGTAGGGCACGGTCGCGCCGCCCTCGGAGTCGTCGAGGATCGCCGGGTGCTCGATGCCCGCCTCGTCGTAGGCCTCCTCGACCCACGGCAGCAGCGCGTCCTCGCCGACGGTCCAGGGCTGCTCGGCGACGGCGACCGGGTACACGCCCAGCGCGATCGCGGCCTCGGTCGAGCCCCAGCCCCAGGTGGCGACCCGCTCGGGCGCCTCGGTGATCTCGGTCTCGCCGAGCGCGTGGGTGAGGGTGACGGGGAACTCGCCGGTGGCGGCGACGTCGGCCGCTTCGGTGTCGTCGCCCGGGTTCGTCGCGCAGGCGGTGAGGGCGAGGGCGGTGGCGGCGATGGCCGCGACCGCGAGGGAACGTCGAAGACGCACTGGTGCTCCTTGCAGGATGGAAGGGGAATGTAAGGCGAGGCTAACCTAAGTCGGTGACGGATGCCACCTCGTCGCGTCGCCCGCGCCGCGATGGCGTCACACGCCGTCATCCGCGGCCGCGGCACCGTGGAAGCGCCCGACCGGCACGACCATCGGACTGCCCGCGACCGGGTCCGCGATCACGCGCGAGTCGAGCCCGAACGCCGTGCGCACGGTCTCCGCGGTCAGCACCTCGGCGGGCGCCCCCTCCGCGATCACCCGCCCGGCGCTCATCACCACCAGGTGGTCGGCGTAGCGCGCCGCGAGGTTCAGGTCGTGCAGCACCATGACCACGGTCGTGCCGCGCTCCCGATTCAGCTCGGTGAGCAGGTCGAGCAGCTCGAGCTGGTGCGTCACGTCGAGGAACGTGGTCGGCTCGTCGAGCAGCACGACGTCGGTCTCCTGCGCCAGCACCATCGCGATCCAGGCGCGCTGGCGCTGCCCGCCCGAGAGCTCCTCGAGCGGGCGGTCGGCGAGGTCGGCGATGCCGGTGGCGTCGAGCGCGCGCGCGACCGCCGACGCGTCGTCGCTCGTGTGCCGCCCGAACCAGCCCTGGTGCGGGTGCCGACCGCGGCCGACGAGGTCGGCGACGCGCACGCCCTCGGGGGCGATCGAGGTCTGCGGCAGCACGCCCACGAGCCGGGCGACGTCGCGCCTGGTCATGCGCCGCAGGTCGCGGTCGCCGAGGCGCACGGTGCCCGACTCGAGCGGATGCAGCCGGGCCATGCCGCGCAGCAGGGTCGACTTGCCGCACGCGTTGGGGCCGACGATGGTCGTGATGACGCCCGCCGGCAGCGCGAGGTCGAGCGAGTCGATCACGCGGCGACCGTCGTAGCCGAGGCTGACGCCCTCGGCGACGAGCGCGTGCCCGGTCGAGGGAGCGGGGGGCGAGGCGAGTGACGCGGTCATGCCCGGGTCCTCCTTCCGGTGGCGAGCAGCCACAGCAGGTACGGCGCGCCGACGATGCCGGTGACGATGCCGACGGGGGCGCTCCCGCCGGGCAGCGCGTGCTGGCCGACGACGTCGGCCGCGAGGGTCAGTGCCGCGCCGCACGCGGCCGACGCGGCGAGCGCCGCCGTGCCGTCGCGCAGCAGGCTGCGGGCGATCGCCGGGGCGACGAGCGCGACGAACGCGATCGGGCCGGCGACCGAGGTGGCGACCGCGACGAGGCCCACGGCGAGCAGCAGCAACACCGCGCGCGAGCGGTCGGCGGCGACCCCGAGCGCGCGGGCGTGGTCGTCGCCGAGCGCGAGCACCTCGACCGAGCGGCCCGCGAGCACGACGAGCGCCGAGAGGAGGCCGACGCCCACGACGAGCGTCGTGAGCGCATCGCCCCGCACGTCGGCGAGGCTGCCGACGGTCCAGACCAGCGCCGACTGGGCATCGCGCACGTCGGCGCGCGCGAGCAGCCAGGCGAGGGTCGACCCGCACAGGTACGCCATGCCGATGCCGACGAGCACGAAGCGGATGCCGTGCAGGCCCTGCCGCCAGGCGAGCAGCCAGATCGCCACCGCGACCGCGAGCGCGCCGCCGAACGCGAACGGCGCGACCGCCGCACCGGTGATGCCGAGGCCGAGGATGGCCCACACGGCGCCGAGGCTCGCGCCGCTCGCGATGCCGAGGATGTCGGGGCTCGCGAGCGGGTTGCGCAGCACCGACTGGAAGATCGCCCCGGCCAGCGCGAACGCGACGCCCGCCACGACGCCTGCGAGGATGCGGGGCAGGCGCAGGCGGTGCACGACGAACACGTCGCCCGGCTCCCCCGCGCCGAACAGCGCCAGCAGCACCGCGGCCGGGTCGAGGTCGGCGGCGCCGAGCAGGAGCGCGACGACCGCGGCGACGAGCACGACGAGCGTGGTGCCGGCGAGCACGAGCGCGCGGCGGCGGGCACGACGGGTGCGCTCGGCGCGCAGCGCGTCGCCGGTCGCGGCGGGCACGATGGGCCGATCGGATGCCACGGGGCTCACACCCCCGCCACGCGACGGCCGCGCGCGACCGCGATCAGCACGGGCGCACCGATGAACGCGGCGACGACCCCGGCCTCCAGTTCGCCCGGGCTCACCACGAGCCGGCCGATCACGTCGGCGGCCAGCAGCAGCGCCGGACCGAGCACGAGCGAGATGCCGATGATCCAGCGGTAGTCGCTGCCGACCAGGCGCCGGGCCGCGTGCGGTACGACGAGGCCCACGAGTGCGATCGGCCCGACGAGCGCGGTCGCCGTGCCGCAGAGCAGCACGATCGCGACGCCCGAGAGCGCCCGGGTCGTGCCGACCCGCTGGCCGAGCCCGCGCGCCACGTCGTCGCCGAGCGCGAGCAGGTTCATGCGGTGCGCGAGCAGCACGGCCAGCACGCCGCCGACCAGCAGGAACGGCCAGAGCACCTGCACGGTGTCGAGCCCGCGGCCGGTGAGCGAGCCCACCGCCCAGAACCGGTACTGGTTGAACGTGTCGGCGTCGCGCAGCAGCACGACCGTGATGAGCGGCGTGAGCAGCGACGTCAGCGCGGCACCCACGAGTGCGAGCCGCACCGGCTGGCCGTGCCCGATCGCGAACACGATCGTCGCGGCCGCCGCGGCGCCCGCGAACGCGAACCAGATGTAGCCGAGCGGATCGACCACGCCGAACGCCGCGATCGCGACGACCACGGCGAGCGAGGCGCCGGAGTTCACGCCCAGCAGGCCGGGGTCGGCGATCGGGTTGCGCGTGACGCCCTGGATGAGCGTGCCCGCGAGGCCGAGCGCGGCGCCCGCGAGCAGGCCCACCACGGTGCGGGGCACGCGCAGCTCGAGCACCACGCGGTGGTCGGCGTCGCCGTCGACGGGGGCGACGAGCGACTGCCAGACGACGCCGAGGTCGATCTGGCGCACGCCCAGTGCGAGGCTCGCGCCGACGACGAGTGCCAGCACCGCGACGGAGACGACGACGGCGAGCACGCGCCTGCTGCGGCCCGGCGCCCTCGCAGGGGCATCCGCACCGCTCGTGCCGGCGCCCGACGCTGTCGCGACCGCGGACGTCGGAGTCACCTCAGCCCAGCTCGGCGCGGCCGAGCCGCCAGTAGCCCATGAAGGCGACCCGGCGACGGTCGAGGCCCGCCTCGCCCACGAGGTAGCGGCGCAGCGCCTTGATCGCGGACGCCTCCCCCGCGAGCCAGGCGTAGATGCCGCCGTCGAGGCTGCGCCCCTCGGGCACGTCCCAGAGCAGTTCGCGGTCGACGTCGACGTCGGCGACGACCGCGGCACCGCCGCTGCGGGAGATCATGATGCGGGCGGCCGCGTCGCGCACCGACGGCACGAGGCGCGAGCCGTGCGCCGCGCCGGCGGCGCGCGGCAGCCAGCGCACGTCGACGCCGGCGGGCGCCTCGACGGCGAGCGCGTCCTCGGGGGTCGGCACCTCGATGAGCGCGCACCCGCGAGCCTCGGCGGGCAGCGACTCGAGGATCGCGCAGATGGCGGGAGCCGCGGTCTCGTCGCCCGCGAGCAGCACGGTGTCGACGTCGCCCGGGCGCCAGTCGATGCCGAGCGCGCGGCCGGTGCTCAGGTCGTCGGGCCCGACGAGCAGCATCGGGTCGCCCACGCGGGCGTGCCGAGCCCAGCGCGAGGCGGGGCCGCCGTCGCCGTGCAGGGCGAAGTCGATGTCGACCTCGCGGAGCTCCTGCCGCACCGCGCGGATCGTGTAGGTGCGGATGGGGTTGCGCAGCCGCTCGGGCAGCAGGCGCCACTCGCCGTACCAGTCCTCGCCCGCGGGGAACGCGTCGTAGCCCGTCTCGGGCAGCGGCAGCACGACCTTCACGCGCTGGTCGAGGCCCGCGGTGCCGAACCCGGCGAGCTCCTCACCCGTGAACGTGACGCGCAGGAACCCGGGCGAGAGCCGCCGCACGGCGCCGACGCTCGCACGGAACGCGCGGAAGGCGGGGCGGTCGTCGAGCGCTCGTGTGGCCACCGCAGGTGAGGTAAGCATTACCTAAGTGTGCCACGGCGGGGCGGCTGGTCAAATCCCCGCGTCACTCCGGCAGCGATGGGCTCGCGACCCGCATGCGCCGCTGGAGCATGGTCGCGAGGGTGAGGATCGCCGCCTCGCCACCCGGCCGGCCGATGAGCTGCACCCCCATCGGGAGCCCCGAGTCGGTGCGATGGGTCGGCACGGTCACGGCAGGCAGGCCGGCCACGTTCACGAAGCTCGTGAACGGCGTGTAGCGCACCTGCTGGGCGAAGTTCTCCTCGCCATCGTCGGCGTCGTACCAGCCGATCGGCCGGGGCGTCATGGCGAGCGCGGGCGAGAGCACGGCGTCGAACGGTGCGAACCGCGCGATGGTGCGTCGCTCGAACATCGTGAGCTCGAGCAGCGCGGCCGCGAGCTCGGGCCCCGTGCGCGTGCGCCCGACGCCGCGCAGCCACCGGGTGAGCGGCTCGAGGTCGTCCTCCTGCGCGGGCTCGAGCGGCACCGACGCCGCGCCGACCTGCCAGAGCGTGCGGAACGCGTCCGGGTACCCGGGCTCGGGCGCGGCGGCGACCTCCTCGAGCCCCTGGCCCATCGCGTCGAGCGCGTGGAGTGTGACGCCGAGCGCGGCCTGCGCCTCGGGCGACACGCGCACGTCGAACGCCTCGTCCCACGGGGTGTCGCGCAGCACGCCGACCTGGAACCGGCCCGAGGCGCGCATGGCGGCCGACAGCAGCGGCCCGTCGTCGCCCGGGGCGCGCAGGGCGAACGGATGCCGCGCCGGCAGCCCGCGCGGCGCGATCATGCCGTCGAGCAGCAGCGCCGCGTCCGCGACGTCGCGCCCGATGGCGCCCGCGACGGGCAGTCCGCCGAGCATGGCGAGGCCCGACCCCTCCGGCACGCGGCCGCGCGAGGGCTTGATGCCGACCAGTCCGCACGCGGCGGCGGGGATGCGGATCGAGCCGCCGCCGTCGGACCCGGGCGCGAACGGCAGGAGTCCGGCCGCGACCGCGACGGCCGCTCCCCCGCTCGAGCCGCCGGGGTCGAGCGACGGGTCGAGCGGGTGGCGCACGGGCGGCGACGCGAGCGACTGCGCCGACGAGGTGAGCCCGAACTCGGGCGTCGCGGTCTTGCCGACGCTCACGGCGCCCGCGGCGTCGAGGTCGGAGGCGAGCGGGTCCGACTCGTCGGGCACGAACCCCGCGAACGCGCGCGAACCGAAGCCCGTCGGCACGCCGGCGCGGCGCACGAGGTCCTTGTCGGCGAGCGGCATGCCACACAGCGGTGCGGCGGGACTGGTCGACGCCTCAACGAGCGCGGCCCGCGTCAGCGCGGCATCCGCCTGCACCGTCGTGAACGCCCCGTACTGCGGGCCCAGCCGCTCGATGCGTGCGAGGTAGTGCGCGACCAGCTCCGTCGGGGACACGTCGCCCCGTTGGAGCAGGTCGCGCTGGGCGACGGCGGAGAGCTCGTGCAGCGCGGTCACCCTCCGAGCGTACGCGGAGGTTGACATGCGGTTCGTTACATGGTTGGTTAGTTACATGACTAATGAACCGATGGGGTCGACGTGATCGAGGACGGCAAGCCGATCTTCGTGCAGATCGCCGAGCGCATCGAGGACGACATCGTCGACGGCGCCCTCCCCGACGGGGGCCAAGCGCCGTCGACGAACGAGATCGCCGCGTTCTACCGCATCAACCCCGCCACCGCCGGCAAGGGCGTCAATCGCCTCGTCGACGACGGCATCCTCGTCAAGCGACGGGGCATCGGCATGTTCGTCGCCGACGGCGCACGCGAGCGACTGCTCGCCCGCCGCCGGGCGTCGTTCGTCGCCGACTTCGTCGCCCCCCTGCTCTCGGAGGCCGACGCGCTGGGCATCGGCCCGGACGAGGTCGCCGCACTCATCCGCGAATCCCGGAAGGACACCACCCCATGACCGCAGTCATCGACACCGATCGACTGAGCCGTCGCTACGGCGACGTGCACGCCGTCGACGACGTGAGCATCTCCGTCGCCGAGCACGGCATCGTCGGCCTCCTCGGCCGCAACGGCGCCGGCAAGACCACCCTCATGCAGCTGCTCACCGGCCAGGACTTCCCGACCGGCGGCACCGCGACCGTGTTCGGCGAGCGCCCGCTCGAGAACGCGCGCGTGCTCTCGAACGTCTGCTTCGTGAAGGAGAGCCAGCGCTACCCCGACGAGTTCAAGGGCCGCCACGCGCTGAAGGCCGCGTCGCTGTGCTTCCCCGACTGGGACGCCGCGTTCGCCGCCGAGCTGGTCGAGGAGTTCCGCGTGCCCGTCGACCGGCCGATCAAGAAGATGTCGCGCGGCCAGCAGTCCGCGGTCGGCGTGATCGTCGGGCTCGCCTCGCGCGCGCCGCTGACGTTCTTCGACGAGCCGTACCTCGGCCTCGACGCGGTCGCCCGCCAGCTGTTCTACGACCGCCTCCTCGCCGACTACGCGGAGCACCCGCGCACCGTGGTGCTCTCGACCCACCTGATCGACGAGGTCGCCAACCTGCTCGAGCACGTCATCGTGATCGACGACGGGCGCATCGTCATCGACGAGCCCGCCGACGAACTGCGCGAGCGGGGCGCCACCGTGATCGGTCCCGCCGAGCGGGTGGAGGCGTTCGTCGCCGGCCGCGAGGTGCTGCACCGCGAGCGCCTCGGCGGCACGGCGAGCGCGACGATCGCGGGCCGGCTCACGCCGGAGGACCGCGCCGCTGCCCGCGCCGACGGGCTCGAGCTCGCGCCCGTCTCGCTGCAGCAGCTGGTCGTGCGCACGACCGGCGGGCCCGCCCTCGGAACGGAGACGGACGCATGAGCACCGTACTGACCACGACACCGACGGCACCGGCCGTCACGCCAACGGAAGGGACCACCACCGTGGACCGCATCAGCAAGGTCGTGCGCCTGCACCTCACCAGCACGTGGGGGCTGTTGGTGCTGCCCTGGATCATCCTCGGCTCCGCGTTCGCGATCACCCTCGCGATCTGGGCCATCCTCACCGCGAGCCTGCCGCCCGAGGACGGCCTCGCGGCCGGCGACGGCACCCAGTTCAACGGCGGCGTGCTCTCGATCCTCGTCTACATGCTCGTCGCGGGCGTGACCGCGATCAGCGCCTCGTTCCCGTTCCAGCTCGGGTTCGGCGTGACCCGCCGCGACTTCTGGATCGGCACGTCCGTGCTCTTCCTCGCCCTCTCGGCGGGCAACGCCGTGGTGCTGACGCTGCTCGCCGCGATCGAGACCTGGACGAACGGGTGGGGCTTCGGCGCGCACATGTTCACGGCGGTCTGGTTCGACGCCGGGAGCTGGCTCGGCACGTGGTTCGTCTTCTTCGCCGTGCAGGCCTACTTCATGTTCACGGGCGCGCTCTTCGGCACGTTCTACATGCGGTGGCGCATGAACGGCCTGGTCGTGCTCTGGATCGCGATCGGCGTGCTCACCGTCGGCGCGGTCGCCCTGCTCACCTGGACGCAGAGCTGGCCGGCGCTCGGCACGTGGTTCGTCGGCCTCGGCCCGGTCGGGGTCGCGGCGTGGTCGCTCGTGCCGTCCGCGGTGTTCGCGGGGCTCGCCTGGCTGGCGCTGCGGCGCGCGACGCCGAAGAACTGAGGGCGGGCGGATGCCCCGGGGGCGACGTGCGCCCCGGGGCATCCGCTCACTTCAGCGACAGCTGCAGTAGCACCGTGCCGAGCCAACGGTCGAACTTGAAGCCGACCCGGCCCATGCGGCCGATCTCGCGGAAGCCGAAGCTCCGGTGCAGTCGGATCGACGCGGCGGCGCCCTGGTCGGCGATGACCGCGAGCATCTCCTTCAGCCCGGCCGCCTTCGACCGGTCGATCAGCTCCCCGAGCAGCGCCCTGCCGAGGCCCTTGCCGGTCGCCGCGGGGCCCAGGTAGATCGAGTTCTCCACCGTGTACCGGTAGGCGCGCTTCTGCTTCCACGGCGACACGAGCGCGTAGCCGAGCAGCTGGCCCGACGGCGACTGGGCCACGATGAACGGCATGTCGAGCTTCTGCAGGTAGTCGAACTTCTGCTTCCACTCGCGCATCGTCATGCGGTCCTCGTCGAAGGTGACCGTGGAGTTCGTGACGTAGTAGTTGTAGATCTCGCGCACGGCGGGCAGGTCCTCCGGGCGCGCCTCGCGGATCGTGTACTCGAAGGGCGCCTCCCGCGCGGGCGGCTTGCGCAGGTGCCGCGGCAACCGGCGGCGCTGCTGGTATTCCTCCTCGAGCATGACGCCAGACTAGTCGCGGGCACCGCCCGGGCGCGGACTGTTCACACCAGCGCCCAGTCGACCCCCGCGCCGCCCTGCTCGACGAGCGACGCGTTCGCGCGGCTGAACGGCCGCGAGCCGAAGAACCCGCGCGACGCCGACAGCGGGCTCGGGTGGGCGGACTCGATCGACGGCACGTCGCCGAGCATGGGCGCAAGGCTCGCCGCGTCGCGCCCCCAGAGGATCGCCACCAGTGGAGTTCCGCGCGCCGCGAGCGTGCGGATGGCGTGCTCGGTGACCTCCTCCCAGCCCTTCCCGCGGTGCGACGCGGGAGTGCCGGGACGCACCGTGAGCACGCGGTTCAGCAGCATGACCCCCGCGTCGGCCCAGGCGGTGAGGTCGCCGTGGTCGGGGGTCGCGACGCCGAGGTCGTCGCGCAGCTCGCGGTAGATGTTCTGCAGGCTGCGCGGCACCGGTCGCACGTGCTGCTCGACCGCGAAGGACAGGCCGATCGGATGCCCCGGGGTGGGGTACGGGTCCTGGCCGACGATGAGCACGCGCACGTCGTCGAGCGGCCGCTGGAACGCGCGCAGCACGCGATCGCCCGCGGGCAGGTAGCCCCGGCCGTCGGCGACCTCGGCGCGCAGGAAGTCGCCCATCGCGGCGATGCGACCGGCGACCGGCTGCAGCGCACTCGCCCAGCCCGGGTCGATCAGCCCGTCGGCGGCGAGCTCGTCGAGCGTGCGCGCCACCTCAGGCGCCCAGCGTCGTGACGAGCACTCCGCGGTCGGTCGCCTCGGTGCGCCAGACGCTGCCGCCGCCCGCGACGCGCACCGTCTCGCCGACGATGAGCGCCGTGTCCTCGTCGATCGCGACGCCGCCGGGCACGAGTCCCGCCTCGGTCGCCGCGATCAGCCGTGCGAGCGTGCCGTACTGCGCCGCGTGCACCTCGACGGTGAGGTCGACCAGGCCGATGCCGGGCTCGACGGTCACGTCGTCGAGGCCCTCCCCCGCGTCCTCGTGGCACACCGGCACGCCGCCGATGCGCCAGCCGCCGAGCAGTGCGGTGTCGGCCGCGATCGCCGCGCCCGCCGAGAAGCCGAGGTAGGGCGACCCGGATGCCACGAGCCGGCGCAGCTCGCCGGCGATCGGCTCCACCGCGCGGCGGTACGCGGGCGTCGGACCGCCGCCGATGAACACGCCGTGGGCGCCTGCGAGCGCGGTCGGCGCGAACTCGCCGTCGACCATGGAGACGCCGGTCACGCGCACGTCGGCGCCGCCGCCCGCGGCGATCGCGCCCCGGTAGTAGTCGAGGTAGGGGTTCTCCGCTCGACCGTGCGGGTCGAGCAGCAGCAGCGCCACGACCGGATCCGACGCCCCGTCGGCGGCGGCGCGCTCGGCGGCCTCCGCGATGAAGCCGCGGAACACGTCGGGCTGGTGCGCGGGCGTCCAGCCGCCGCCGACGAGGTGGACGCTCACGAGGCGACCTCCGCGGTCGCCGCCGCGACGGGCGGGAGCGCCGACCACGGGAAGACGATCCAGTCGTCGGTCGAGCGGTACGTGTAGTCGGGCACGAGCACGGTCTGCGACTTGACGTAGAGGGTCGCGGTGCGCACGTCGGCACCCGCATCCGTGATCATGCCGACGACCTTCTTCAGGGTGCGACCCGAGTCGGAGACGTCGTCGACCAGCAGCACGCGCTTGCCCGACAGCGCCGGGGCGTCGAGCATCGGCCCGCTCACGATCGGCTCGGGCAGGCGTGCGTCGACGCCCGTGTAGAACTCGACGTTGATCGAGCCGCAGTTCTTGGTGCCGAGCGCGTAGGCGATGGCACCCGCGAGCAGCAGCCCGCCGCGTGCGATCGCGATCACGACGTCGGGGCGGAACCCGCTGCCCAGCACGTCGGAGGCGAGGTCGCGGGAGGCGGTCGCGAAGTCGTCCCACTCGAGGATCTCGCGGCGGATGTCGTCGGTTCCTGCGTCGTGGTCGATTCCCATGCCGTTCAGGCTAGTCGTCGACGTCCTCGTCGCGGATGTCGCGGTGCAGCGTGACGCCGATCTTGTCGGAGATGAACGAGATCATCGTGGCCGAGGCCGCGCCGACGATCGCGATCCCCCCGATCATGAGACCGGTCGCGTACAGCCGGCCGACCACGGTGACCGGGTAGGTGTCCCCGTACCCGACCGTCGCGATCGTCACGATCGCCCACCAGATCGCCAGTCCGAAGTCGGTGATCGTCGCACCCGGCGCGTTCCGCTCGGCCTGCAGCGTGGCCAGGGCGATGAAGTAGACGAAGAGCACCGCGTACCCGACCATGTACGCGATGATCCGTGTGCGCACGGCGTTGCCGGTCTTCAGCCGGAGGTAGGGCACCTCCCGCAGCAGGTGCATCACGCGGAACGCGCGGAAGAGCGGGATCAGCACGGAGAGCAGGTCGATGAGGCTGTGCGTGACGAAGTGCCAGCGCCAGCGCATCGGGGTGACGACCAGGCGCACCAGGTAGTCGATGCCGAACACGAGCCACGTGACCGCCGCGGTGAGGAGCATCGTGTTCCGCCATGCCGGATCGAGCTCGCCCTCGTCCAGGACCAGCACCGAGTACGCGACGATGAACGCGGCACCCAGCACGAGCAGCGGCCAGGTCATCACCCGCTCCCAGCGGAGCCTGCGCGCGATGTCCTCGGGCCGCGGCGCCTTCATCGGGCTCACGAGTCGCCTCGCCGCGGGGTCGTCGTCCGTCGCGCATCCATGCCCGACATTCTGCCGAAGGAGCCGCCCCGGTGCTGTCACGTCCCCCGTTCGAGGGGCAGAATGTCTCCATGCCCGCACCCGACCCGTCGTCGACGCACGGTCCCGCCGACCCGGCGCCGCCCCGCCCGCGCGGCAAGCGCCGGGTGCCGCTCTGGGACAACGCGCGCTGGATCGCGGTCACGCTCGTGGTCGTCGGCCACGGCATCCTGCCGCTCATCGCCGAGGACGACGCCGCGTACAGCGTCTACCTGTTCATCTACTCGTTCCACGTCGCGGTCTTCGTCGTCGTCTCCGGGTACTTCACCAAGTCGGGCCCGCCGAACGCCCGGGCGCTGCGGGTGATCCTCACCGACGTGGTGTTCCCGTACCTGATCTTCGAGACCATCTGGACCGTGATCCGCTGGCTCACCACCGGATCGTTCTCGCTCGACTACACGACCGCGTCGTGGACGCTGTGGTTCCTGCTCGCGCTCGCGATGTGGCGCATCGCCCTGCCCTACCTGGTGCTGCTGCGGTACCCGCTCCTGATCGCGATCGTCATCTCGATCGGCGCGGGCTACACCGAGGCGATCGACTCCACGCTCGCCCTCACCCGCACCTTCGGCATGCTGCCGTTCTTCGTCTTCGGCTGGAAGCTGCGGCAGTGGCAGATCACCGATCGCTGGCTCGACCTGCGGCCCGGCGTCGTCTGGCGCTGGCGCGCCGGCGCGATCGCGCTCCTCGCCGCGGTGCTCGCCGTCATGCCGCTGGCCATCGACACCTGGCGCGACATCGGCCTGCGCCGCTTCATGCTCTACGACGACTCGTACATGGCGATCGGCTACGACGAGCCCTGGTCGGGCCTGATCCGGCTCGTGCTGCTCGGTTCGGCGATGCTCATGGCGGTGGCGTTCCTCACGCTCATGCCGCGGGGCGCGCACTGGTTCACACCCTACGGGCAGGCGACCATGACCATCTACCTGCTGCACAGCTTCGTGCTCTATCCCATCCGCGAGTCGGACATGCTCGCGGGAGAGCAGCCGTGGTGGGCGCTGGCGGTGATGATCGTCTTCTGCGTGGGAGTGTCGATCCTGCTGTCGCAGCCGCTCGTCGTGCGCCTGTTCCGGCCGCTCGTGCAGCCGCGGGCCCGCTGGCTGTTCCGCCCCGAGCCGCAGACCGCGACCGGCACGATCGTGCTGCCCGACATCGACGACGCACCACGCGGCCAGGGCCCGCCCGCACGGACCTGAGCGATTCGCGGTTACGGCGTGTTGCGGCATCCGTTGTGGGTGCCCGACCGCGTGCCTAGGCTGCCGAGCGGGGGCCGGGATCGACTCGCGCCCCGAACGCGACCACAGGAGACCATCATGAGCGAGCAGCCCGCGGACTGGCGGTTCGAGACCAAGCAGGTGCACTCGGGCGCGGCGCCCGACCCCACCACGAACGCGCGCGCGACGCCGATCTACCAGACCACGTCGTACGTGTTCGACAGCGCCCAGCACGCGCAGAACCTGTTCGCGCTGGCCGAGTTCGGCAACATCTACACGCGCATCATGAACCCGACCCAGGCCGTCGTCGAGGAGCGCGTCGCCGCGCTCGAAGGGGGCACCGGCGCCCTCCTCGTCGCCTCCGGCCAGGCGGCGGAGACGTTCGCGGTGCTGAACATCGCCCAGGCGGGCGACCACATCGTGTCGTCGAGCTCGATCTACGGCGGCACCTACAACCTGTTCAAGTACACGCTCGCGAAGCTCGGCATCGAGACCACGTTCGTCGAGAACCAGGACGACCCCGAGGAGTGGCGCCGCGCCGTGCGCCCGAACACGAAGCTCTTCTTCGCCGAGACCATCGGCAACCCGAAGATCAACGTGCTCGACATCGCACTCGTCGCGGACGTCGCGCACGCCGCGAACGTACCGCTGATCGTCGACAACACGATCGCCACGCCGTACCTCATCCGCCCGTTCGAGCACGGCGCCGACATCGTCATCCACTCGGCGACGAAGTTCCTCGGCGGCCACGGCACGGTCGTCGGCGGCATCATCGTCGACGGCGGCTCGTTCGCGTGGTCGGAGCACGTCGACAAGTTCCCCGGACTCACCGAGCCCGACCCGTCGTACCACGGCGCGAGCTACACCGCGGCGGTGGGCGACGCGCTCGCGTTCGTCATCAAGGCGCGGGTGCAGCTGCTGCGCGACCTCGGTTCGGCGATCTCGCCGAACAACGCGTTCCAGCTCATCCAGGGCATCGAGACGCTGAGCCTGCGCATCGAGCGGCACGTGCAGAACGCGCAGGAGATCGCCGAGTGGCTCGACAACCACCCCGACGTGGCGACGGTCAGCTACGCCGGCCTGCCGTCCAGCCCGTGGTACGCCGCGGCCAACAAGTACTCGCCCAAGGGCGTCGGCGCGGTGCTGTCGTTCGAGCTCAAGGGCGGCGTCGACGCCGGCCGCACCCTCGTCGACGAACTCCAGCTGTTCAGCCACCTCGCCAACATCGGCGACGTGCGGTCGCTCGTGATCCACCCCGCGTCGACCACGCACTCGCAGCTGACCCCCGAGCAGCAGCTCACGACCGGCGTCACGCCGGGCCTCGTGCGCCTCTCGGTGGGCATCGAGAACGTCGAGGATCTGAAGGCCGACCTCGAGGCGGGCCTCGCCGCGGCGAAGCGCGTCACGGAGTCGCTCCGAGCCTGAGCAGGGGTGCACAGGAGCGGATGCCCCGGGGCCGCGCGCCGGCCCCGGGGCATCCGTGCCCTCACCGGCGCGTAACAGTGCCGGCGCGGTCGTCGGCGCGGGCGAGAATGGACCCATGGACTGGCAGACGACCGCGGACGTGGTGCCCTCGAGCTTCGTCACCGAGGCCCAGGCCCGCTCGCTGCTCGGCAAGCCGCCCGCGACCGGCGCCTGGCGCGAGGGCGACCCCGTGGGCGAGCGGTCGTTCGCCGCGATCGGTGCGCTGCCGCTCGAGTCGGGTGGCGAACTGCCGTCGGTGCGCATCGCCTACGAGACGTGGGGCACGCTGTCGCCCGCGCGCGACAACGCCGTGCTCGTGCTGCACGCGCTCACGGGCGACAGCCACGTCGTCGGCACCGCCGGCCCCGGCCACGCCAGCGCCGGCTGGTGGCCCGACATCGTGGGCCCGGGCAAGCCGATCGACACCGACCGCTGGTTCGTCGTCGCGCCCAACGTGCTCGGCGGCTGCCAGGGCTCGACCGGCCCGGCGTCGTTCGCTCCCGACGGCGCCGAGTGGGGCGCGCGCTTCCCGTACCTGACGATCCGCGACCAGGTGCGCGCCCAGGCCGCGTTCGCCGACGCGATCGGCATCGACCGCTGGGCCGCCGCGCTCGGCGGCTCGATGGGCGGCATGCACGCCCTCGAGTGGGCGATCGAGCTGCCCGAGCGCGTGGCCGCGGTCGGCGTGCTCGCGGCGCCGCCGGTCGCGACCGCCGACCAGATCGCGCTGAACACGGTGCAGATCGAGGCGATCCGCACCGACGCGCAGTTCCGGGCCGGCGACTACTACGACGCCGCCGACGGCGACGGGCCGACGCGGGGCCTCGCGCTCGCGCGGCGCATGGCGCTGCTCAACTACCGCTCGGCGACCGAGCTGAACGATCGCTTCCAGCGCTCGTGGCAGAGCGGGCGCAGCCCCATGGGCGACGGCGGCCGCTTCGCCGTGGAGTCGTACCTCGACTTCCACGGCAACAAGTTCACCCGCCGGTTCGACGCGAACAGCTACATCGCCCTCACCGAGGCGATGAACTCGCACGACATCGGCCGCGGCCGCGGCGGCACGGCTCGCGCGCTCGAGCGCGTGCAGGCCCGATCGCTCGTCCTCGGCATCCGCAGCGACCGCTACTTCCCCCTCGACGGTCAGGAGGAGATCGCCGCCGGCCTCGCCGGCGACGACGCGGAGCTCGTGGTGCTCGACTCCGAGTTCGGCCACGACGCGTTCCTGATCGAGTCGGCCGCCGTGGGCCGGGCGATCCGGGACCTGCTCGCGGCCTGACCGGATGCGGCACCGGCCGCGCGCTATCGTTGCACCTGCGGGAGCTGCGGAGGGCGGATGAAACGCATCCTCAAGGAGCGCGACCGGCTGCTGCGGCGACTGGCGCGCGTGACCGGCATGACCGGTGCACTCGGCGCACTGCTCTGCCTGATGGTGCCGACCGGCAGCACCCCCGGGTCGCTCGCGTGGGGCATGCTCGGCTGCCTCGCCGTCGCGGCGGCCGTGGGCCTCGCCACGGGCCGCGACGCGGTGGGCTCGAGCGTGGCCGTCGTGGCATCCGCCGGTGCCGCCGTGGTCGCGATCGCCCTCGTCTCGGGCCGCCTGCACCCGTCGACGGCGACGGCGATCGTGCTGCTGTCCGGCATCTCGGCGGCATCCGTCTCGTTCATCCTGGTGGTCCGTCCCCGCCTGCGCATCCCGCTCGCGCTGCTCGCAGCGGTCTCGATCAGCCTGGGCACGGCCGCGTCGTTCCGGCCGGGCGGCATGCCGGGACTCGCCATGCTGTCGATGTCGCTCACCTGGCTCGGCACGATCGCGATCGCGCTCTGGATCGAGCGCGCCGTGGCGGTCGCGGTCTCGCGCATCGACGAGGTCGGCGGCGCGCACCGAGCCGAACGGCTCGCGAGCGAGCTCGAGGCGCGGCAGCGGCAGGACGCGCGGCTGCTGCACGACACCGTGCTCGCCACGCTCAGCCTGCTCGCGCACGCGGGCGTCGGCGTCGCTCCCGAGACGCTGCGGGGGCAGGCGAGGGAGGATGCCCGGCTGCTGCGCCAGCTGCGGCTCGACGCGACCGCGTCCAGCCAGGCTGCGAGCACGTTCTTCACCCCGGAGCCGCCCGACGACGACGAGGCGCTCGGCGCGACGCTCGAGTCGGTCAAGCAGCGGTTCGGGCGCATGGGGCTCGACGTGCACTGGCACGGCACCGGGCAGGTGCTGCTGCCGCGCGAGACGCTCGACGCGCTGCTCGGTGCCATGGCCGAGTGCCTCGAGAACGTGCGACGGCACTCGGGCGTCGTCGAGGCCGACGTGACGGTCACCGACGACGCCACGACCGTGCGTGCGATGGTCACCGACGCCGGGGTCGGGTTCGACGTCGCCGCGGTCGACTCGGAACGCCTGGGCTTCGCCGAGTCGGTCGTCGGCCGCCTGCACGCCGTCGGCGGACGCGTGCGCCTGTTCTCCTCTCCCGGGTCGGGCACGACCGTCATGCTGGAGGTGCCGAAGCCGTGAGCCGACACGCCGCCGTCGCCGACCGAGCACGCCCGACCGGGCGCGGGTTCCGCCGACCGTCGCGCTCCGCGCGCGCCGCCGACGCCGCGCTCGAGGGCATCGGCGGCGGCCGGCTCGCCGGCGGCCTCCTCGTCGCCGCGCTGCTGCTCGTGACCATGCACGTGCTGCACTTCGCGGTGCTCGTGCCGTTCTACCCCGACGCGACGGCCTCGGCATGGGCGTGGGTGGTGCTCTTCGCGGGCACGGCCGCGTCGTGGGCGATCCTCGCGCTGGTGCGCACACGGTGGATCGCACCGTCGGTCATGCTCGCCATCGCCCTCGCGGTGGTCGTGCTCGACGTGGTGGGCACGCAGGGCGCGCTGTACCTCGGGGTGACGCCGACCGCGGCGCCCGCGATCGGGGCCCTGCTGATGCCCGTCGCCGTGCTCCGCGACCCGCGCTTCGCCGTCGCCCTCGGCAGCACGGTCGGCGCGATCCTCGCCGTCTGCGCGCTCGCGCAGGCCGAGCAGGCCGGCGTGCAGGCGGTGGTGGGCGTCGCGAACGCGGGCACGGCCGTGCTCCCGGTCGTGGTGACCGCGCTCGCGTCGTCGGGGCTGCGCCGCATCGTGCGGTTCGAACTCGACCTGGTGCTCGTGCAGAGCACCGTCGGCACGTCGACGCGCGCGGTCGGCATGTTCGCCTCCGAGGAGCTCGCGCGCCTCGACGACGACGCCGAGCGCCTGCTGGCCGACGTGGGCGCCGGCCGCGTGCCGCTGCCGCTGACCCGCGACCTCGCGGCCACCGCGGGCTCGCTCGCGACCCGGCTGCGGATGCGGCTCATGGAGGGCCGCTCCGACACGTGGCTGAAGCACGCGGTCGCCGAGTCGGAGTACCTCGCCGACGCGGTCGACGTGCACGACCCCGACGGGCTCGCGGGCGCGCTCGCGCAGGGCCAGCGCGATGCGCTCCTGCTCGTCCTCTGGCTGCTCGTGAGCGACCGTTCGCGGGCGGCGGCGATCCCGGTCACGGTACGGCTCGGGCCCGCGACGCCGCACGATCCGATGCATCCGCGCCGCACCGCATTCCCCGTCTCGATCGCCGCGCACGGCGTGCCCCGCGGGCGCACCGACCCGTCGACGTGGGAGGCTGCGGGTATCGTCGGGCCGTTCGAGTCGAGCGTCGCGAACGGTGTCAGAACGATCACGATCGACTGCGCGGTGGAGAATCGGGCCGATACGGGCGACGTCGGTCTCGTACGATGAATCTCCACGAGAGGAGCACCGATGCCTGAAGCCGAGACGATCCGCCTGGCCGTCGTCGACGACCACCGGATGCTGCTCGGCGCACTGAGCGACTGGATCCCTGGTGCCGCCGACGACGTCGACCTGTGCGCGGCCGTCGCCTCCTGGCCCGAGCTGCTCGCGCACCACGAGTTCCCCGTCGACGTCGTGCTGCTCGACCTCGACCTCAAGGACAACCTGCCGATCTCGCTGAAGATCTCGACGCTCAACACGGCAGGCGTGCGCACCGTGCTCATGAGCGCCTACTCCGACCCGGCGGTCGTCCGCGAGGCGCTGCACGCGGGCGCGCTGGGCTACATCGTGAAGAACGAGCCGGTCGAGACGATCGTCGACGCGATCCGCGCCGCGCAGGCGGGCCAGTCGTTCATCTCGGCCGAGCTCGAGCCCGCGTTGACCGACGACCAGGAGGGCCCGCGCCTGTCGGCCCAGGAGCGACGCGTCATGGCGCTGTACGGCGCCGGCGAGCCGGTCAAGGCCGTCGCGTTCAAGCTCGGCATCTCGGAGGAGACCGCCAAGAGCTACCTCAAGCGCATCCGCGAGAAGTACCGGCTCGCGGGCTACGACGTGGGCACGAAGGTCGCGCTGCGCAAGCGCGCGATCGCCGACGGCATCCTGCTCCAGGGCGACTGAGCCGCTCGACCCGTCGAGGGCCGGTTCCGGCCGCGGTCAGGCGTCGTTCGCGACCGCGACCGCGCCGGTCGCGTACGTCAGCACCTGCCCGTTGCGCTGCCGGGAGCGGTCGACCGCGATGGTCGCCGCGGTGAGCCCGAGCCCGACGATCGTGAAGCCCAGGCCGATCCAGATCGGCGCGACGAAGCCGAGCCCGGCGGCGATCGCGGCGCCGCCCGCCGCCGCGCCGAGGCTGTTGCCGAGGTTCAGCGCGGAGTGGTTGAGCGCCGCCGCGATCGACTGGCTGTCGCCCGCGACGTCCATGAGCCGCGCCTGGATGACCGGCGAGAGCGCGGCCGCGGCCGCACCGACGACGAGGGCGCCGACGATCAGCCCGGGCGGCCACGACGCGACGAGCCCCAGGGCCGCGAGCGCCACGGCGAGTGCGACGAAGTAGCCGCGCAGCGAGCGCCGCACGCTGCGGTCGGCGCTCCAGCCGCCGAGCAGGTTGCCGATCGTCATGCCGACGCCGACGACCATGAGCACGATGGGCACGGATGCCGCGGGCAGCCCCGCGACGTCGGTGGCCAGCGGCGCGATGTACGTGTACACCGCGAAGAACCCGCCGAAGCCGATCGAGCCGATGCCGAGCGCCAGCCAGACCTGCACGCGACGGAATGCGCCGAGCTCGCGGCGGATCGACGCCGTGGCGTCGCCGGGCTGCCACGGCACGACCAGCGCGATCGCGACGAACGTGAGCGCGAAGATCGCAGCGACGGCGAGGTACGCGACGCGCCACGTGGTCTGCTGGCCGAGCCAGGTGATGGCGGGCACCCCGACCACGTTCGCGATCGTGAGGCCGGAGAGCACGAGCGCGACGCCCCGCGCCCGCTTGCCGGGGCCCATGAGGCTCGCGGCCACGAGCGAGGCGATGCCGAAGTACGCGCCGTGCGGCACGGCGGAGACGAACCGGGCGACGAGCACGAGCTCGAACGTGGGCAGCAGCGCGGAGGCGACCGTGCCCAGCGTGAACGCGGTGACGAGCCAGAGCAGCAGCTGCTTGCGCGGCCAGCGGGCGGCCGCCGCGGCGATCGTCGGGGCGCCCACCACCACGCCCAGCGCGTACGCCGAGATCAGCCAGCCGGCCCGGGCGATGGCCTCCTCCGGTGCGCTCGCGGTCAGTGCGGGCAGGAGGTCGGCGGCGAGTTCGGGCAGCAGGCCCATGGCGACGAACTCGGTCGCGCCGATGCCGAAGCCGCCCATCGCGAGGGCGAGCAGGGCGAGTCGGATGCGGGCCGGCGACCACGTCGCGGGCCCCGGCGCAACGGGGGTCACCTGCGCGAGTCTACGACGGATCGAATCGATTCGACAAACGCGTGCGCGGCGTCGGGCCCCGACGCGCCGGCGTCCTACCCGGCGTCCGAGATCGCCTGCTCCAGGCGCTCGACCTTGCCGTCGAGCTCGCCGGCATAGCCGGGGCGGATGTCGGCCTTCAGCACGAGCGAGACGCGCGACCCGAACGGCGCGACCGCCTCGGTGGCGCGCTTGACCACCTCGAACACCTCGTCCCAGTCCCCCTCGACCTCGGTGAACATCGACGACGTGCGATTCGGCAGTCCCGACTCGCGAACGACCCGCACCGCGGCGGCGACCGCATCGTGCACCGACCCGTCTGCGCGCCCCGTCCCGCTCGGCGCGACCGAGAATGCGACCAGCATCAGGCGACCTCCCGTCCTGGCATCCCACTCTTCCACACGGCGCGCACCGACCAGCCCAGCACCGCCAGCTCGAGCAGCACCTTGACGCTCAGCACGAGCACGAGCGCCGGGTCGGCGACGAGCAGCCGGTCGTACAGCACCGGGTAGAGCACCTGCGTGCACCCCGCGATCGCGGCGACGAGCAGCGCCGGCGGCACGAAGCGCCCCGGACGCAGGCACAGGCCGAGCACGACCGGCGCGGCGAGCCACGTGGCGAACTGCGGCGAGCCGACCTTGTTGCACACGAGCAGCACGCTCACCAGCGCGAGCGACAGCGGCGGCAGCAGCGCGCCGTACGCCGCCCCGCGGCGCACCGACACGACGCCGAGCGCGGCCACGCCCGCGAGCGCGACCGCCATGAGCGGGGTGAGCAGGCCCGCGACGGCGTCGACGTGCGGCCCCGACACCTGGAACGTGACGAGCTCTCGGTCGAACGAGACCTCCGCCCCGGTCGAGCCGAGGGCGATCGCCCACAGCCAGGGCACGGCCGCGGGCGCCTCCACCTGGAGGCCGCGCGAGTCCTGCTCCCCGAGGAAGCCGAACACGGCGCCGGCGCCCCCCGCGACCAGGCTCACGGCGATCACCGCCCCGGACACGACGAGCGCCACCAGCGCAACGTCGAGCCGGCGCCGGGAGGCCGTGACCAGCGCGATGCCCAGCGCCGCCGGCCAGACCTTGATCCAGGCGCCGATCGTCAGCAGCAGTGCCGCCACGCGCGCATGCCGCGCGGCCAGCAGGAGGGCGACGATCGCGATCGGTGCGGTGATCGCATCGATCCGCCCGAGCGCGACCGGACCGAGGAGCCCGAGGAACGCGAGCCACCACCACGCCGCGAGCCGTCGGGTCGGGGCGAGACGACGGCGGCCGAGCAGCACGGCGAACGCGACCGCATCGAGCACGACGACGAGGGCGAACCACGTCGCGAGGTAGTGATCGGGCCCGAACGCGTAGGCGATGGCCATCGGGACGATCGCCAGGACCGGGTACACCCACGGCAGGTCGATGCCGACCACGCCGGCACCGTCGATCGCCCGCTGCACCCAGTCGAGGTAGGCGGAGGACACGTCGTGGAAGACGCTGCCGCGCACCCGCAGTCCGATCGCGATGACGACGGTGTGGACGAGGGCGAAGCCCGCCCAGAGCGCGGCGCGCCCGCCGAGCACCCGTTCGAGTCGGCCACGGGCGGTCGCCGGGCGCCCCCGCGGGGTCCGGGCGCCCTCCTCGACCATGGCGGCCAGCCTAGCGACGGCCGGCGACGAGCTCCGCGATCACGGCGGGCACCGCCTCGGCCACGTCGAGCGCTGCGATCGGACCGCCGCCCGACGCGCGCCGCGCGGCCAGGCCGTGCACGGCAGCGGCCGTCGCCGCGAGCGGCCCCAGCGTCGAGGCATCCGCTGCCAGCTCCCGGTGGTGGGTCGCGAGCAGGGCACCGAGGATGCCGCCGAGCACGTCGCCCGACCCGGCGGTCGCGAGCCACGGGGTCGCCAGCTCGACGCGCAGGCGTTCCCCGCCGGGCGCGGCCACGTGCGTGACGGCGCCCTTCAGCAGCACCGCGACGCCCGCGACCTCGGCCGCTCGCACCGCCCACTCCCCCGGCCGTGCGGCGACGTCGTCGACCGAGGCCTCGACGCCGCGCCCGTCGAGCAGGCCGACCAGCTCCCGGTGGTGGGGCGTGACCACGACCGGCCCCGTGCCGGCCGACGCGAGGTCGAGCGCGCCGGCGTCGACGACCGCGGGCAGGCCGGATGCGAGCGCCTCGCGCAGCTCGCCGGCGAGCACCCCCGACCGCACCGACGGATCCATGCCCGAGCCGAGCAGCCACGCCTGCACGCGCCCCGCCTGCCCCACGACCTCGGGGCGGCGTGCGAGCACGGCATCGCGCACGGCGGGCGGGCCGAGGTAGCGGATCATCCCGACGCCGGTGCGCGCCGCCCCCTCGACGCCGAGCACCGCCGCACCCGGATACTCCACGGAGCCGGTGCGGATGCCGAGCACGCCCCGCCGGTACTTGTCATCGGATGCCTCGGGCATGGCGATCCACTCCGCCGCATCCGCCGCGGTCCAGTCGCGCCAGCCGTCCTCCGCGCCCATGCGCCCCACGATAGGTGCGCCGGGCTCCGGCGCGCGACACCCCGCCGGTGCGCGCGCGTCAGCGGAAGCGGCCGAGGTGGATGCCGGCGAACGCGAGCGCGGCGATCGTCTCGCCGTCGCTGATCTCGCCCGCGGCGACCATCGCCAGCGCCTCGCCGAAGGGCACCCAGCGCACCTCGTCGATGCCCTCCTCGCCCTGCGTGGCCCGCGCGTCGGAGTCGGGCGCGAGGCCGCGGGCGAGGAACACGTGCTCCGGGGCATCCGCGATGCCGTTCAGCGCGTCCATGCCGCCCAGGCGGACCCACTCCGCCGCGGCGAGCCCGGTCTCCTCGGCCAGCTCCCGCTGCGCGGCGACGAGCGGCTCCTCGCCGTCCGACCCGCCCGCGGGCACCTCCCACGACCACTTGCCGCCCGGGTAGCGGGCGAGCGACACGAGGCACACCCGTTCGTCGTCGTCCAGCGCCACGACGAACACCGCCGGGTGGCGCATCTCGACCACGCCGTACACGCCGCGGCCGTGCGGGCCCTCGACCTGGTCCTCGCGCACCCGGATCCACCGGTTCTCGTACGCGACCCGGGACTCGAGCGCGCGCCAGGGCAGTGCGCCCCTAGACGCGTCGGGTGGCATCCTGCACCTCGCCCACGAGCTCCTCGATGATGTCCTCGAGGAACAGCACGCCCGTCGTCGTGCCCTCGGCGTCGAACGCGCGCGCCAGGTGCGAACCGGTGCGACGCATCGTCGCGAGCGCGTCCTCGAGGTCGGTCTCGGCGTAGATCGACACCAGCTGCCGCACGAACTTCTGCGGGATGGGCTCGTCGAACTCGTGGTCGTGCAGGTCGATGACGTCCTTCAGGTGCACGTAGCCGGCCGGCTCGCCCGCGGCGTCGCAGATCACGTAGCGCGAGAAGCCGCGCCGTGCGACCGCGCGCTCGACGTCGCCCGGCGTGCCATCCGGCCCGAGGCTGACCAGCTCGTCGAGCGGCAGGGCCACGTCGCGCACAACCTTCGTCGTGAACTCGAACGCGGCGCTCAGCGTGCCGCTCGAGTCCTCCAGCACGCCCTCGCGGCGCGACTGGTCGACGATCGTCTGCACCTCCTCGAGCGTGAACGTGCTGGTCGCCTCGTCCTTCGGCTCGACGCGGCAGAGGCGCACGATGCCGTTCGCCGCCGCGTTCAGCGTCACGATCACCGGGCGGAACACGCGCGCCGTGAACACGAGCGGGGGCGCGAGCAGCAGCACGGCCTTGTCGGGCATCGAGAACGACAGGTTCTTCGGCACCATCTCGCCGAGCACGACGTGCAGGTAGGAGACCAGCACGAGCGCGATCACGAACGCGATGACGCCGATGACCTCCTCCGACCAGCCGGTGAGTGCGAGCGGGACCTCGAGCAGGTGGTGGATCGCCGGCTCGGAGACGTTCAGGATGAGCAGCGAGCAGATGGTGATGCCGAGCTGGCTCATCGCGAGCATGAGCGTCGCGTGCTCCATCGCCCAGAGCGCGGTGCGGGCGCGGCGATGGCCCGCCTCGGCGAGCGGCTCGATCTGCGAGCGTCGTGCGGAGATCACGGCGAACTCCGCGCCGACGAAGAAGGCGTTGCCGGCCAGCAGCACGACCAGCCAGGCGATTCCGGCCCAATCAGACATCGGCGGCCTCCTCCACGGGGGCGGTGCGCACGTAGCGCAGGCGGTCGATGCGACGGCCCTCGAGGCGCACCACGCGGAGCGTGCCGTCCTCGGTCTCGATCTCGTCGCCGACCGCGGGCAGGCGGCCGAGCTCGCTCATGACGTAGCCGCCGACCGTCTCGTAGGGGCCCTCGTCTGGCACGCGGATGCCGGCGCGCTCGAGCAGTTCGTCGGGCCGGAGCAGCCCGGGGAACGTGATCGAGTCCGCCCGGCGCACGATGCCCGCGCGCGAGCGGTCGTGCTCGTCGGAGACCTCGCCGACGATCTCCTCGACCAGGTCCTCGAGCGTGGCGACGCCAGCGGTGCCGCCGTACTCGTCGACCACGACGGCCATCTGGTAGCCGCGGCCGCGCAGCTCGCCGAGCAGCGCGTCGAGGCGCATCGTCTCGGGCACGCGGAGCCCGTCCGACTGGAGCGCCGACACGGGCACGTCGGCGCGGCGCTCGCGCGGCACGGCGACGGCCTGCTTGACGTGCACGAGGCCGACCACGTCGTCGAGGTTCTCCTCGTGCACCGGGAAGCGGGAGTACCCGGTCTGCGAGGCCAGCTCGATCACGGTCGCGGCCGTGTCGTCGCGCGAGACGCTCGCGACCCGCGGGCGCGGCGTCATGACGTCGGCGGCGCTCAGCCGCGAGAAGCTCAGCGTGCGGCTGAGCAGCGTGGCCGTGTCCTTCTCGAGCATGCCCGCGCTCGCCGACCGGCGCACGAGCGACGACAGCTCCTCCGCCGAGCGGGCGCCCGACAGCTCCTCCTTGGGCTCCACGCCCATGAGGCGCAGCAGCGCGTTCGCGCTGCCGTTCAGCAGGCGGATCGCCGGAGCGAACACGGTGGTGAACGCCGTCTGGAACGGCATCACCAGCACGGCCGTCTGGCGCGGCAGCGCGAGGGCGAAGTTCTTCGGCACGAGCTCGCCGATGATCATCGACAGCAGCGTCGCCACGATGATCGCGGTCGTCGCGCCCACGGGTCGAACGAGGGACTCGGGCACGCCGATCGCCTCGAGCGGGCCCGCCAGCAGCGAGCTGATCGCGGGCTCCATGGTGTAGCCCGTGAGCAGCGTCGTGATCGTGATGCCGAGCTGGGCGCTCGACAGGTGCGTCGACGTGATCTTCAGCGCCGCGATCGTGAGGCCCAGCCGGGACTCGCCGCGGTCGCGTCGCGCCTCGAGGTCGGAGCGATCGAGGTTGACCAGCGCGAACTCGCTGGCGACGAACAAGCCCGTGCCGATCGTGAGCAGGAGTCCGAACGTGAGCAGGAGCCACTCAGGCATTCGCACCCGACCGATCGATCACGGGCAGGGGTCTATGACCAGGGGAACTGGGACTGGGACTGGAACTGGGAGGGTCGTCCATCGTGGACGCAAGTATAGCCGCGCGCGGCTGCGGATCTGCACGGATGTCGCGCGCGGATCGTCACCGCGCCGGCACGCGGCATCCGACCGCCGCCGCCGGCCGACCGGCGCTACCAGCTGACCGGCAGCGCCTTGCCCTCCTCGTACCCGGCCGCCGACTGGATGCCGACGAGCGCGCGCTCGTGGAACTCGGGCACCGAGTGCGCGCCCGCATAGGTGAACGAGCTGCGCACGCCCGTCGTGATCATGTCGAGCAGGTCCTCGAGCGACGGCCGGAGCGGATCGAGCGAGATGCGCGACGACGAGATGCCCTCGGCGAAGAGTTCCTTGCGCGCGAGCTCGTAGGGAGAGAGCCGGTCGAAGCGCTCGCGCACGGCCTTGGTCGACGCCATGCCCCAGCTCTCCTTGTACCAGCCGCCGTCGGGTGCGGTGCGCAGCCGCCCGGGCGCCTCGAGCGTGCCGGCGAACCACGAGCCGATCATGACGGATGCCGCGCCGGCGGCCAGTGCCAGCGCGACGTCCCTCGGGTAGCGCACTCCCCCGTCCGCCCAGACGCGTGCACCGGCCTCGCGGGCCGCCTCCGCCGTCTCGAGCACCGCGGAGAACTGCGGCCGCCCGACCGCGGTCATCATGCGCGTCGTGCACATGGCGCCGGGGCCGACGCCGACCTTCACGATGTCGGCACCCGCCTCGACGAGGTCGGCCACCGCCTGCTCGGTCACGACGTTGCCGGCGGCGATCGGCACCTCGATGCCCGCCTCGCGCACGGCGCGGATGGCGCGCACCATGCCGTCCTGGTGGCCGTGCGCCGTGTCGACCACGAGCACGTCGACGCCCGCGGCCACGAGCGCCGTCGCCTTGCCGGCCACGTCGCCGTTGATGCCGACGGCCGCGGCGACCCGCAGCCGGCCGTGGGCGTCGAGCGCCGGCGTGTAGATGGTGCCGCGCAGCGCGCTGCGGCGGCTGAGCGTGCCGACCACCTTCCCGTGCGCCATCACGGGCGCGAACTCGAGGTCGGCGTCGACCATCAGGTCGAACGCGGCGCGCGGCGTGGACACGTCGTCGGCGTCGAGCGCGGGGAGCGCGCCGTGCACGAGGTCGCCGAGGCGCGCGTCCTGCAGCGCCGTCGCCAGCCGCGTCGCCGGGATGCAGCCCGCGTAGGCGCCGTCGCCGTCGTGGAGCACGAGGCCGTGGCCCTCCACGGGCGCGATCGCCTCGAGCGCGTCGGCGACCGTGGCATCCGCGTCGAAGTCGTAGGGGGTGTCGAAGCGCGGCGACTGCGCCTTGACCCAGCGGATCGCCCGGTCGAGGTCCTGCAGGTGCATGTCCTGCGGCAGCACGCCGAGCCCGCCGCGCCGCGCGAGGGTCGCCGCGAGCCGAGGGCCGGTGACCGAGTTCATGTTCGCCGAGACGATCGGCAGGGTCGCGCCCGTGCCGTCCTCGGGTGCGAGGGAGACGTCGAGCCGGCTCGCGACGTCCGACCGGCTCGGCACGAGGAAGACGTCCGAGTAGGTCAGGTCGTGGCTCGGGGTCGTTCGGTAGAACTCCATGTGCGCAACGCTAGTGGCTGCAGATGCTGCATCTTCAGGTTCCCCACGGCATGCAGCCTCCTCCACGGGAACGGGTTTAGGCTTGTCGCGGCGGGTTTCACGCCTGCGCGCGAGCGCGACGTCCGCCAGATCGAGCGCTCCGGAGCGAGTGCATCCCCCAGCAGCAGCGAAGAGAGTGGGCGAAGAGGCTGTGTCGAGGCAGTTGACCGGTGGATCCGACCAGGCCACGTCGAACGAGTTCGGCGCGAACGAGTGGCTCGTCGACGAATTGTACGAGCAGTTCCGCGCAGACCGGGACTCGGT
Source organism: uncultured Agromyces sp. (assembly GCA_913053875.1). GTDB lineage: Bacteria > Actinomycetota > Actinomycetes > Actinomycetales > Microbacteriaceae > Agromyces. The sequence continues at coordinate 277,501 of CAJXGN010000001.1, forward strand.
CGACAAGACGTGGTGGCCGATCCTCGAGAACTACCGTCCCGCGTCGGGCGACGCGCCCGCGACGCCCGACACGCCCGCGCAGGCTCCCGTGGCGGACCCGGCTCCGCCCGCGGCCGCCTCGCCCGCCGTGCCCGCGCCCTCGGCCCACCCCGTCACGGCGCCCACGCCCGTGATCGGCGCCCAGCCGCAGGCGCGCACCACGGCCCGCGCACCGCGCCCGGAGCCGGTGCCCGCCGACGTGCCGGTCACGAGCCCGCAGCCGGTCGTCGAGGGCGAGACCGAGAAGGTCGACGAGGTCGTTCCGCTCCGCGGCCTGCCGAAGACCCTCGCGGCGAACATGGACCAGAGCCTCACGGTCCCGACCGCGACCAGCGTGCGCACGGTGCCCGCGAAGCTGATGATCGACAACCGCATCGTCATCAACAACCACCTCCGCCGCGCCCGAGGCGGCAAGGTCTCGTTCACGCACCTCATCGGCTGGGCGCTGATCCAGGCGCTCAAGGAGTTCCCGAGCCAGAACGTCTACTACGACGAGCGCGACGGCAAGCCGAGCCTCGTCAAGCCCGCGCACATCGGCCTCGGCATCGCGATCGACCTGCCGAAGCCCGACGGCTCACGGGCCCTGCTCGTGCCCGCGATCAAGCGCGCCGAGACGATGACGTTCAACGAGTACCTCGCGGCCTACGAGGACCTGGTGCAGCGCGCCCGCAAGAACAAGCTCACGGCCGACGACTTCAAGGGCGCGACGATCTCGCTGACCAACCCGGGCGGCATCGGCACCGTGCACTCCGTGCCCCGCCTCATGAAGGGCCAGGGCTGCATCATCGGCGCCGGCGCGCTCGAGTACCCGGCCGAGTTCCAGGGCTCCAGCGACCGCACCCTCGCGAACCTCGCGATCGGCAAGACGATCACGCTCACCTCGACCTACGACCACCGCGTCATCCAGGGCGCGGGCTCGGGCGAGTTCCTGAAGACCGTGCACGAGCTGCTCATCGGCCAGCGCCGGTTCTACGAGGACATCTTCGCCGCGCTCCGCCTGCCCTACGACCCGATCCACTGGGCCCCCGACATCTCGGTCGACATCGCCAGCGCGATCGACAAGACCGCTCGCGTGCAGGAGCTCATCAACTCGTTCCGCGTGCGCGGCCACATGATGGCCGACATCGACCCGCTCGAGTACGTGCAGCGCTCGCACCCCGACCTCGACATCGCGAGCCACGGGCTCACGTTCTGGGACCTCGACCGCGAGTTCGTCACGGGCGAGTTCGGCGAGTCCCGCACCTCCCTGCTGCGCGACATCCTCGGCGTGCTGCGCGACTCGTACTGCCGCACCATCGGCATCGAGTACATGCACATCCAGGACCCCGAGCAGCGCAAGTGGATCCAGGGCAAGGTCGAGCGCAAGTACGAGAAGCCGACCCACGACGAGCAGATGCGCATCCTCGGCAAGCTCAACGAGGCCGAGGCGTTCGAGACGTTCCTGCAGACCAAGTACGTCGGCCAGAAGCGGTTCAGCCTCGAGGGCGGCGAGTCGATGATCGCCCTGCTCGACGAGGTGCTCCAGGGCGCCGCCAAGGAGGGCCTCGACGAGGTCGCGATCGGCATGGCCCACCGCGGCCGGCTGAACGTGCTCACCAACATCGCGGGCAAGACCTACGGCCAGATCTTCCGCGAGTTCGAGGGCGCGCCCGACCCGCGCACCGTCTCCGGCTCGGGCGACGTGAAGTACCACCTCGGCACCGAGGGCGTGTTCACCGCCGACACCGGCGAGGAGGTCCCGGTGTACCTCGCGGCGAACCCGTCGCACCTCGAGGCCGTCAACGGCGTGCTCGAGGGCATCGTCCGCGCCAAGCAGGACCGCCGCCCCGCCGGCAGCTACGGCACCCTCCCGATCCTCGTGCACGGCGACGCGGCGATGGCCGGCCAGGGCGTCGTGTTCGAGACCCTGCAGATGTCGCAGCTGCGCGGCTACCGCACGGGCGGAACGATCCACGTCGTCGCGAACAACCAGGTCGGCTTCACCACCGTGCCGGGCGATGCGCGCTCGTCGATCTACTCCACGGATGTCGCGAAGACCATCCAGGCCCCGATCTTCCACGTGAACGGCGACGACCCCGAGGCCGTCGTGCGCGTGGCCGAGCTGGCGTTCGAGTACCGGCAGCAGTTCCACCGCGACGTCGTGATCGACCTCGTCTGCTACCGCCGCCGCGGCCACAACGAGGGCGACGACCCGTCGATGACCCAGCCGCTCATGTACAACCTCATCGAGGCGAAGCGCTCGGTCCGCAAGCTCTACACCGAGGCGCTCGTCGGTCGCGGCGACATCACCGAGGAGGAGTACCAGGCGGCGCACCGCGACTTCCAGGAGCGCCTCGAGCACGCCTTCCAGGAGACCCACGCCGCACAGACCGCGTCGTCGGCGCCCGGCGGCGCGGCCGACATCGAGCCGGCCACCAGCGCACCGCTGACCAAGGAGGCGCCGCCCACGGGCGAGCTCGAGACCACGGGCGTGTCCGACCAGGTCGTGCACATGATCGGCGATGCGTTCAACAACAAGCCCGACGGCTTCACGGTGCACGCGAAGCTGCAGCAGCTGCTGCAGAAGCGCCTCGACATGAGCCGCAACGGCAAGATCGACTGGGCGTTCGGCGAGCTGCTCGCGCTCGGGTCGCTCCTGGTCGAGGGCACACCGGTGCGCTTCGCCGGGCAGGACGCCCGCCGCGGCACGTTCGTGCAGCGGCACTCGGTGTTCCACGACCGCGTGAACGGCCAGGAGTGGCTGCCGCTGCTGAACCTCAGCGACAACCAGGCGCGGTTCTGGATCTACGACTCGCTGCTCTCCGAGTACGCAGCCATGGCGTTCGAGTACGGGTACTCGGTCGAGCGCAAGGACGCCCTCGTGCTCTGGGAGGCCCAGTTCGGCGACTTCGCCAACGGCGCCCAGACCGTCATCGACGAGTTCATCTCGTCGGCCGAGCAGAAGTGGGGCCAGCGCTCGAGCGTCGTGCTCCTGCTGCCGCACGGCTACGAGGGCCAGGGTCCCGACCACTCGTCGGCCCGCATCGAGCGCTACCTGCAGATGTGCGCCGAGCAGAACATGACCGTTGCGCGCCCGTCGACCCCGGCGTCGTACTTCCACCTGCTGCGCCGCCAGGCGTACCAGCGCCCGCGCCGTCCGCTCGTCGTGTTCACGCCGAAGGCGATGCTGCGCCTGCGCGGCGCGACGAGCGAGGTCGCCGACTTCACGAGCGGGAAGTTCGAGCCGGTGATCGATGACGCGCGCATCACCGATCGCCAGGCGGTGCGCCGGGTCGTGTTCATGGCGGGCAAGCTGTACTACGACCTCGCTGCAGAGCTGGCCAAGCACCCGAATCCCGAGATCGCGCTGGTGCGCCTCGAGCAGTACTACCCGCTGCCTGCCGAGCGCCTCGCCGAGGTCGCGGCCTCGTACCCGAACGCCGAGCTGGTCTGGGCGCAGGACGAGCCCGAGAACCAGGGCGCCTGGCCGTTCTTCGCCATCGAGACCGGCAAGATCTGGGATCGCCCGGTGAGCGTCGTCTCGCGCGCGGCATCCGCCTCGCCCGCCACCGGCTCTGCGAAGGTGCACGCGCAGGAGCAGACCGAGCTCGTCTCGCGCGCGCTGTCGCTGTAGCGGGACACCCGCCCGACGCGACGAGCCGGGTCCGACCTCGTGGTCGGACCCGGCTCGTCGGTCCCCCCGGAACTGCGGCGCCGGTGCGGCGGCTCAGCGCACCGCCGTCGCCTCCACCCGCGCGGGCGCGTCCCCATCGCCCGCGGGAGGAGCGTCGCCGCCGTCGTGACCCCCCACGTGTCGTCCGTCGTGCGGGCGCGCGAGCTTCGACGGCCACCAGACCGCCGGGCCGATGTCGTACGCGAGCGCGGGCACCAGCAGCGTCCGCACGAGGAAGGTGTCGAGCAGCACGCCGAACGCGACAATGAACGCGATCTGCGCGAGGAACAGGATCGGGATGACCCCGAGCGCGGCGAACGTCGCGGCGAGCACGAGACCGGCCGAGGTGATGACCCCCGCGGTGAGCGCGAGCCCGCGCAGGATCCCCGGGCGCGTGCCGTGCACGAGGGACTCCTCGCGCACGCGGGTCATGAGGAAGATGTTGTAGTCCACGCCCAGCGCCACGAGGAACACGAACCCGAACAGCGGCACCGACGGGTCGGCGCCGTCCCAGCCGAACACGGTCTGGAAGACCACGGCCGACACGCCGAGCGCGGCGCCGAACGAGAGCACGACGCTCGCGATGAGCAGCACGGGTGCCAGGATCGAACGCAGCAGCAGCATCAGGATCAGCAGGATCGCGGCGAGCACGAGCGGGATGATCAGCGTGCGGTCGGCGATCGCCGCCTCGTTGGTGTCGAGCGCCACGGCGGTCGTGCCGCCGACGAGGGCGTCCTGGGAGACCTCGTCGAGCGCGACGCGCAGCTCCTTCACCGTCGCCTCCGCCTCGAGCGAGTCGGCCGGGTCCTCGAGCGTCGCCTGCAGCAGCACGTCGCCGCCGACCACGTCGGGCTCGGGCGCGGGGGTGCCGGGCGGGCCGAGCGCCTGGATGCCGTCGGCGGTGACCTCGGCCTGGCCCGACGGCGAGTCCGACGCGAGCACGGCGACCGAGGCGATGCCGTCGGTGGCGAGCGCCACGTCGGCGAGCGCCTGCAGGTCGTCCTCCGGGCCGATGATGACGGCGGGCGTGCCGGAGCCGGCGGGGAAGTGCTCGCCGAGCAGCTCCTGTCCGTCGCGGGCCTGCGACTCGCCGAGCACGAACTCGCTCGACGGCACGCCGTCGGCCTCCAGTTGGACGAGTCCGATCGACATCACGCCGAGCAGCACGGTCGAGACGATCCACACCCAGCGGGGGCGACGGGAGACGAGCCGGCTCACGGAGCCCCAGAACCCGCGGGCGCCGCTGCCGACCTGGTCGGGGTCGTCGGATGCCGCGCGCGGACGCCGCGGCCAGAACGCGACGCGCCCCGCCCAGAGCAGCAGCGCCGGCAGCAGGGTGAGCGCCGCCAGCAGCGCGCAGACGATGCCGATCGCCGCGACGGGGCCGAGCGACTTGTTGGAGTTCAGCTCGCTCACGAGCAGGATCAGCAGGCCCGCGATGACGGTGCCGCCCGACGCGAGGATGGGCTCCCACGACCCCTTGAGCGCCGCCCAGGTCGCGGCCCACTTCGTCGGTTCGGTCGCGAGCGTCTCCCGATAGCGCGCGATGTAGAGCAGCGCGTAGTCGGTCGCGGCCCCGATCACGAGGATGAACAGGATGCCCTGGGTCTGGCCGGTGAGCAGCAGGATGTCGGCGGCCGCGAGCGTCACGACGACCAGCACCGCGGTGCACAGCGCGGTGAGGCTCGTGAAGAGCACGATGATCGGCAGCAGCGGCGAGCGGTAGACGATGACCAGGATCACGAGGACCGCGGCGAACGCGACGGCGATCAGCAGACCGTCGATGCCCGCGAACGCGCCGGTGAGGTCGGCGGTGAACCCGGCCGGGCCGGTGACGGCCGCGGTGACGCCGTCGACGGGCTCCTCCGCGATCAGCGCCCGGAGCTCCTCGACGGCCTCGGTGCCCGGCTCGCCCGAGACCACGGGCACGACGACCTGCGCGGCCTCGCCGTCGTCGGAGACGATCACCGGGGACGCACCGTCGGCGTCGACCCCCTCGACCGACGCGAACCCGTCGCGCTGGTCGTCGATGTCGGCGAGCTGCGCGTCGGTCAGCTCGCCGTCGTCGGCGGCGTAGACCACGACGGCCGGGATGAGGTCGTCGTCGCGGAACTCCGCCTGCAGCTCGTTGACCTCGGTCGCCTCGGCGCTCGCGGGCAGGAACTGCGTCTGGTCGTTGGTGGACACGTCCGACAGCTGTCCGAAGGACGCGCCGCCCAGGCCGAACGCGGCGAACCACCCCAGCACGAGCACACCCGGGATCAGGACGCGCAGCCAGGTGGGCACGCGGGACTTCGAACCGGTCGCGGAGGGGGTCTGCTCGCTCATCGCTAACTAGGTTAGCGAATTTTCGGACGGGACGCTTCACCCTGTGCACGATCGCATCTCGTGCACCGGTCCTGCGACCGCAGGCTTCGGCTCAGGCGCCGCCGACGGGTGCGCCGTGGCCGGCCTGCACGTCGCGGATCCGGGCGAGGACCTGGTCGCGGATGTGCTCGGGTGCCTGTTCGCGACACGCGCGCTTGACGGCATCCGTCAGCACCTGCCCGACCCGCAGCTCGCTCGAGCAGTCCTCGCAGTGGGCCATGTGCTCGCGGATGTCGGCGGCGTCCTCCTTGCACAGCTCGTCGTGCAGGTACTCCTCGAGCTCCGCCTTGGCCTTCTCGCAGCCGCAGTCGCTCATCGCTTCCTCCCCGTGCGCGGTGCCGACGGCTGCACGGCGAAGCCGCGCTCGCCCGCGTAGTCGGCCAGGAGCTCGCGGAGCAGGCGCCTGCCACGGTGCAGGCGGCTCATCACGGTCCCGATCGGTGTGTGCATCATGTCGGCGATCTCCTGGTACGAGAACCCCTCCACGTCGGCGAAGTAGACGGCGAGGCGGAAGTCCTCGGGCAGGGACTGCAGGGCGTCCTTGACCGCGCTGTCGGGCAGGTGGTCGATCGCCTCGGCCTCCGCCGACCGGCTCGAGCGTGCGGTCGTCGACTCGGCGCCCCCGAGCTGCCAGTCCTCGAGGTCGTCGATCGCCGACTGGAACGGCTCGCGCTGCTTCTTGCGGTACGTGTTGATGTAGGTGTTGGTGAGGATGCGGTACAGCCACGCCTTCAGGTTCGTGCCCTGGGTGAACTGCGCGAACGCCGCATAGGCCTTCGCGAACGTCTCCTGCACGAGGTCCTGCGCGTCCGCCGGGTTCTTGGTCATGCGCAGGGCCGCGCCGTAGAGCTGGTCGAGGAACGGGAGGGCCTGCTCCTCGAAGAGCGCCCCCAGGTCCGCCTCGGCCGGCTCGGCGCCGCGTGCGCCACCGCTGGTGTCGGTTGCCATCGCGCGCCATCCTAGGGCGTCCGCCTGAGCGTCCACGGAACGCGGCTCCACGAGCACGGGCACCATGCACTCCCCTTTCCGGACACCACCACCGACTACCCTGATAACCGATGCAGATCACCCCGTATTCCGCGCCCGAGTTCGACCCGTACGGCGACGACGACCCGCTCGCCCCGGGCGACGGCTCGTGGGCCGCGCCGGTCGCCGCCGGGCCGCTCGACGCGAGCCTGCAGGTGCCCGGGTCGAAGTCGCTCACCAACCGCGAACTCGTGCTCGCGGCGCTCGCCGACGGGCCCGGGCTGCTGCGGGCGCCGCTGGCCTCGCGCGACACCGACCTCATGGTCGAGGGGCTGCGCGCGCTCGGCGCGAGCATCGAGCACGTACCCGGCGACGGCGCGTTCGGCGACGACCTTCGGGTGACCCCGCCCGACGAGCTCTTCGGCTCCACCACGATCGACTGCGGACTGGCCGGCACCGTCATGCGCTTCCTGCCGCCCGTCGCGGCCCTCGCGCTCGGCCCGACGACGTTCGACGGCGACGCGGCCGCCCGCCGCCGCCCCATGGGCGGCATCATCGACGGGCTCCGCGGGCTCGGCGTCGACCTCGACGACGACCGCCGCGGGGCGCTCCCGTTCACCGTGCACGGCACCGGCCGCGTGGGCGGCGGCGTGCTGTCGATCGACGCGTCCGCGTCGAGCCAGTTCGTCTCGGGACTGCTGCTCGCTGCCGCGCGCTTCGACGACGGCCTCGTGCTCCGCCACACGGGCGAGCGGCTGCCCAGCCTGCCCCACATCGAGATGACCGTCGACGCGCTCGCCGCGCGCGGGGTGCCCGTCGAGCAGCCCGAGACCGGCACCTGGCGGGTCGCCCCCGGCCCCATCGCGGCACGCGACGTGGCGATCGAACCCGACCTCTCCAACGCCGCCCCGTTCCTGTGCGCCGCGGTCGCGGCCGGCGGCAGCGTCTCGATCACGGGCTGGCCGGAGACCACGACCCAGGTCGGCGCCCGCCTCGTCGACCTCATCCCCCGGTTCGGTGCGACCGTGCGGCGCGACGGCGACCGGGTGACCGTCTCCGGCGACGGGAGCATCCGCGGCGTGCGACTCGACCTCGGCGAGGCGGGCGAGCTCGTGCCGAACCTCGCCGCACTCGCCGCGCTCGCCGACGAGCCGAGCGAGTTCACCGGCATCGGCCACATCCGCCACCACGAGACCGACCGCATCGCGGCGCTCGCGGCCGAGTTCCAGGCGCTCGGCGGACGCGTGACCGAGCTCGACGACGGGCTGCGCTTCGAGCCCGGCGACCTCGCCGGCGGACCGTGGCGCGCGTACGAGGACCACCGCATGGCCACGACCGGCGCGATCGTCGGCCTGCGCGTGCCCGGCGTGCGGGTGGACGACATCGGCTCGACCGCGAAGACGCTGCCCCAGTTCCCCGAGCTGTGGGCGACGATGCTCGCCGGCACGACCCCGCGGGGCGACGCGTCGGCATGAGCTGGTGGGACACGGACGACGACGAGGACGACGAGTACGACCTCGACGAGTCGGATGTCCGCGTCCGACCCAACCCGAAGGCCAACCGGCCCCGCACCAAGGTGCGACCCGAGCACGCCGACGCGGTGATCGGGCGCGTGCTGGGCGTCGACCGCGGCCGGTACGCGGTGCTCGTCGACGCGGACGCCGACGACGAGCACGAGGTCACCGCGACCCGCGCCCGCGAGCTGCGCCGCAACGCCATCGCGACCGGCGACGCCGTCGACGTCGTCGGCGACACGACCGGCGACGAGGGCACGCTCGCACGCATCGTGCGCGTGCGCGGGCGGAGCACCCTGCTGCGTCGGTCGGCCGACGACACCGACCGCGTCGAGCGGGTCATCGTGGCCAACGCCGACCAGCTGCTCATCGTCGTCGCCGCGGCCGACCCCGAACCGCGCACGCGCCTCGTCGACCGGTACCTGGTCGCCGCGTACGACGCCGGCATCCGTCCACTGCTGTGCGTCACCAAGGCCGACCTCGCCGACCCGGCGCCGTTCCTCGCGAACTTCGCCGGGCTCGACATCCCGACGTTCACGAGCCGCCGCGGCGCGATGCCGCTCGGCGAGATCGCCGCGGCGCTCGTCGGGCACCGCACCGTGCTCGTCGGGCACTCGGGCGTCGGCAAGTCCACGCTCGTGAACGCGCTCGTGCCGAGCGCCGACCGGGCCACCGGCCACGTGAACGTCGTCACCGGGCGAGGGCGCCACACGTCCTCGTCGACGGTGTCGCTGCGCGTCGAGACCGGACCGGGCACCGCGCTCGGGGGCGAACCGGGTCGCGGGTGGGTGATCGACACCCCGGGCATCCGCTCGTTCGGGCTCGGGCACGTCGACCCCGACAACATCCTCCGGTCCTTCACCGACCTCTCGGAGATCGCCGAGGGCTGCCCCCGCGGCTGCACGCACCTGCCCGACGCCCCCGACTGCGCGCTCGACGACGCGGTCGCCGCCGGCCGTCTCGGGGACATCGGCCGGGCCCGCCTGGACTCGCTCCGGCGGCTGCTCGCGACCTTCGCCTGAGCCGCCGCACGTTCACGGGGCGTTCACCGCGCGTTCAGCCTGAGTCGGCGTCCGTTCGCCCGGCCTCGCTACCGTCGCAGCGTGGTGGATGAGCAGACGGACGACGCACGCGTGCGCACGGCGCTGCTCCGGGGCATCCGTCGCGGCACCTGGGAGGTGGGCACCCGCCTGCCGAGCGAATCGGAGCTCTGCGCGACCCTCGACGCGAACCGGGGGCAGCTGCGTCGCGTGCTCGCCGGGCTGCGCGCCGACGGCATCGTCGCGGGCGGACGCGGACGGCCGCCCGTGGTGCGCAGCACCGTGCCGGTGCGCGCGTTCGAGACCTTCGTGCCGTTCTCCCGCTGGGCCGAGTCGATCGGCCAGGTGCCCGGGCAGCGCACGCTCGAGGTCGTGCGGCGCCCGGCCCAGGAGGGCGAGGCGCGCATGCTGGGCATCGCGGTCGAGACCCCCGTCGTGGCGGTCACCCGGGTGCGGTCGCTCGACGACCGGCCCGCGATGCTCGAGCGCTCGTGCTTCCCGGTCGAGTCCGGGCGCACCCTGCTGCACGCCGACCTCGACCAGGGCTCGGTGCACGACCGGCTCATCGCCGCCGGCGTGCGCCTGGTCACCGCGCGGCACCTCATCGACGCGGTCGCCGCGAGCGGACTGGAGGCAGAGACCCTCGGGGTCGAGACGGGCTCCCCGATCCTCCGCGAGCGCCGGGTCGTGCGCGACGACCGCGGCGTCGCCGTCGAGTTCGCCGACGAACGCTACCGGCCCGAGGCCGCACGGTTCTCGATCGAGCACCCGGTGCTCGCGCTCGGCCGGGAGGCCGCCTCCGCCTCACCTACGATGGACGCATGACCGACGCCGTCCGACTCGCCCCCGGGGATGCCGCCCCCGACTTCACCCTCGACGACCAGACCGGCTCGCCGGTCACACTCTCCGATCTCCGCGGCGAGCGGGTCGTGCTGTACTTTTACCCGGCGGCCATGACCCCCGGCTGCACCACCGAGGCGTGCGACTTCCGCGACAGCCTGGAGTCGCTATCGGCCGCAGGCGTGCGCGTCGTCGGCGTCTCGAAGGACGAGATCCCCGCGCTCGCGGAGTTCGCCGAGCGCGACGGGCTCACGTTCCCGCTGCTGAGCGACCCCGACCACGCGGTGCAGGAGGCGTACGGCGCCTGGGGCGAGAAGCAGAACTACGGGCGCACCGTCGTGGGCTCGATCCGCTCGACGTTCGTGATCGACGCCGACGGGCGCATCGAGCAGGCCATGTACAACGTCAAGGCCACCGGGCACGTGGCGCGCGTGCGCCGCGAGTTGGGCGTCGACGCCGCGTAGTCGCCGACCGCGCGCTCAGTCCTCGGCCGTCACGACCGGGCGCGCGAAGCACGCCGCGACCGGCGGGAGCAGCAGCAGCACGATCACGACGATCGCGGGCGCCAGCAGCGCCCAGCCCACGTCGGGGCGTGCGAACAGGCCCTGGAACGAGCCCACCGCGACGGCGAGCTGCAGCAGCTGCCACGTGATGGCGCCGCCCCGCGACCACGGCGCGCGCCGAGCGGCCGCGACGGCGACCGCGACGACCCACGTCGCGCCGATCGCGGAGACCGCGGTCAGGGCGAGCCCGCTGGCCAGCGACGACGGCTCGTCGACCAGGAGCTCGAGCACGAGCCACGCGGTCACGCCGACCATGAGGGCGGCCTCGGCGAACAGCAGCACCGTCACGACGACCAGCGCGGCGCGCACGCCCGGGCTCACCCGGACGGTTCCGGACCCCGAATCCTCTTCAGCATTCACAGCGATATCCCATGCACGACTATTGATCTGCGTCACACACTATGCGAGCATTTACAGGGCCGAGTTGACGCTCACAGGGACGTGAGCCGGTCGCATTCGATCCTACCTTCCTGCGACTCGGCCTTCCCCCACAAGCAGTACCGCCGACACGGCCGCGTCCCACGCGAGTTGCTGCGCACGCACACACGCAAGGAGCACCCCCATGGATTGGCGCGACAAGGCCGCCTGCCTGACCGCAGACCCCGAACTGTTCTTCCCGGTCGGCAACACCGGTCCCGCGATCGACCAGATCGAGAAGGCGAAGGCCGTCTGCGGCCGCTGCACCGTGACCGAGCTCTGCCTCCAGTACGCCCTCGAGACCGGCCAGGACTCGGGTGTCTGGGGCGGCCTCAGCGAAGACGAGCGCCGCGCCCTGAAGCGCCGCGCCGCCCGCGCCCGCCGCGCCTCCTAGCCTCCGCGCACCGCGCGCACGACGCCCGCCCGCCGCGAATCGCGGCGGGCGTCGTCATGCCTGGGTGATCCAGCGCATCGGCACCGAGATCGTCACCTCGGTGCCCGCCCCGACGACCGTGTGCCAGTCGATCGTGCCGCCGAGCTCGCCCTGGATGAGCGTGCGGACGATCTGCGTGCCGAGCCCCTCGCCCACCTTGCCCTCGGGCAGGCCCGAGCCGGTGTCGCGCACCTCGACGGTAAGCGTGTCGGTCGTGCGCTCGGCGGTGATCTCGACGTCGCCCTCCTGGCCGTCGAGTCCGTGCTCGACGGCGTTCGTGACGAGCTCCGTCAGCGCGAGCGCGAGCGGCGTCGCGTAGGCGCTCGGCAGCACGCCGAACGTGCCGGTGCGCTTCGGGTGCGCGGTCGTGTTGTGCGCCGCCGCGACCTCGGCGACGAGCAGCAGCGCCCGGTCGAACACCTGGTCGAAGTCGACGTTCTGGCTGAGCCCCTCCGAGAGGGTGTCGTGGACGACCGCGATCGCGCCGACGCGCCGCATCGCCTGGGTGAGCGCCGTGCGCGCCTCCTCGGAGTGCGTGCGCCGCGCCTGGATGCGCAGCAGTGATGCGACGGTCTGCAGGTTGTTCTTCACCCGGTGGTGGATCTCGCGGATCGTCGCGTCCTTGGTGATGAGCTCCTGCTCCTGGTGGCGCATCTCGGTCACGTCGCGGCAGAGCACGATCGCGCCGACCCGTTCGCCCCGGTGCCGCAGCGGGATCGCCCGGAGCGTGACCGTGACCCCCTTCGACTCGATGTCGGTGCGCCACGGCGCGCGACCGGTCACCACGAGCGGCAGCGACTCGTCGACCTCGAGCCGCCCCGCGAGCAGGCGCGTGGTCACCTCGGCCAGCGACTCCGACTCGAGCTCCTCGGCGAAGCCCATGCGGTAGAACGCCGACAGCGCGTTGGGGCTCGCGAAGGTCGTGACGCCGTCCATGTCGAGCCTGATCAGGCCGTCGGATGCCCGGGGTGCGCCGCGACGCGGGCCCGAGGGCGCGCCGAGGTCGGGGAAGTCGCCCGACGCGATCATCGCGAACAGCTCGTCCGCGCAGTCGTTGAACGTGAGCTCCTGGCGACTGGGCGTGCGCGACTGGCTGAGGTTCGAGTGACGCGTGAGCACCGCGATGGGCCGCTCGGAGACCTCGGGGCCGCTCGTCTGCAGGCGCCGCTTCACGGGCACGGCGCGCATGCGGGTGGGCATCTCCTCGTACCAGTCGAGGGCCGAGGAGTCGACGACCTCGCCGGTGTCGTAGGCGCGGGTCACGAGGTCGCGCCAGTCCTCCTTGACCTGCTGGCCGACGAAGTCGCGGTAGAACAGCGTCGCCGCACCCGACGGGCGCGCGTGCGCGACGGCGACGAACGGGGCGTCCGCTCCCGGCGTCCAGAGCACGATGTCGGCGAACGCGAGGTCCGCCAGGAGTTGGAGGTCGCCCACGAGCATGTGCAGCCAGTCGAGGTCCTCCCTGCTGCTGCGACCCTGGGCGAGAACGAGATCACTGAGCGTCGACACGAGTCCCAGCGTACTTCCGCGCGTCGTGCCCGACGCGCGGCGCGGGGCGCGCGTGCCCGGTCAGGCGCGCGCGAGCAGTCCGCGACGGCGGCGCGGCGGCGCCGCGGCCGAGGGCGAGAGTCGTTCGGCGAGCCCGCGCACGCCGGTCGCGAGCGGCGAGCGGGGGGCGACCTCGAGGAGCGGGCGGGCGGCGAGCAGCGCCGCATCCGCCCCGCGGCGGTCGTCGGGCAGCAGCGTCGCATCCGAGATGCCGGCGAGGCGCTGCAGGGCGTGCCGGGCCTGTCCGCCCGGGTCGAGGCCGAGCACGGACGCGCGCACGCGGTTCACCACGGGGCGCACCCGCGAGGCTTCCGTGAACTCGAGCAGGTCGGCGTAGCCGCGCACGAGCCGGGCGAGGCCGACCGCGTCGGCCTGCCCCACGGCGACCGTGCGGTCGGCGACCTCGACCGCCGCGACCGTCGCCGCGTTCCGGCGCGGCGCGAACACGTCGGTCGAGAGCTCCTCGTCGCGCTCGAGGCAGAACCCCGTGTCGACGACCACGACGTCGACCCACCCGCGGAGCGCCTCGAGCACCGCGGCGACGCGATCGGCCGCGAGCTCGGGCCAGCGACGGGTGCCGGCGAGCCCGCTGAGCACCCGGAACGAGCCGCCGGGCGCGGTGTGGTGCTGCGCGAGGCGGTCGAGCTCGCCCTGGTCGAGCGCGTCCGATCCGGCCAGGCGGCAGGCCGCCGCGAAGCCCGGCGCGGCGTCGAGCAGCCCGAGCTGGGGCGCGACCGCTCCCCCGTACGCGTCGGCGTCGACCAGTGCGACCGAACGACCCGCGTGCGCGTACGCCGCCGCGAGGTTCACCGCGAGCGTGGTGCGCCCGGGCGCGCCCGTCGGGCCCCAGACCGCGAGCACGGTGCCGCGCCGCGTCGCGGGCCCGCGCGGCGCCTCCGCGACGGCGGCGCCGCCCTGCACCAGCGGCTCGACCTCGTCCCACCCGGCGGTCGCGTCGACGACCTCGAGCAGGCCGACGTGGCGGGCGTGGTGGCGATCCAGGTCGTTGGCGGCGAGCGCGACCACGCGCACGCCCCGCTCGTCGCAGGCCGCCAGGAGGTCGCGGCCGAGCGTCGCGCGCCCCGCACCGACCAGCACCACCTCCGGCGCGAGCGCATCGATCGAGCCGAGCAGCTCGCGGGCGCTGACGAGGCGAGCGACCACGACGTGGCCGTGCTCCACGATGTCGGCGAGCAGCCGGTCCTCGAGCTCGTGCCCGAGGACGAGCGCGATGCGCGCCACCTCAGCCGGCCCCGCCCGCGCGCGCACCGACGAGGTGCATGGCGTCGCCGGCGGCGATGGCCGCGAGCACGGCGGGCACCGCGTCGCGCGGGATCGAGAGCTCCACGGCCGGCACCCGGTCGAGGCCCCCGACGCCGCCGTCGTCCGATTCGATGCCGCGGACCACGGCGCCCGCGACGAGCACGGTCGGAGGCCCCCACTCGCCCCGTTCGACGGCCTCCGCGGACCAGAGGTCGACCGGGCTGCCGACGCCGAGGGCGGCGGGCAGCGCGGCAGCGGGCGTGACCACCACCGTGGTCAGGGTCTCCGCCGCGAGGTCGCCGAGCGCCCCGGCTGGCACGAGCTCGCCCGCCGCGACGGTGCGCAGCACGACGCGCTCGTCGGCTCCCGCGGCGTCGTCCGCCCGGAGGTAGCGCCCCTCGCTCGCGCCGAGGCGCACGTCGGCGGTCGCGAGCTCGTCGAGCCGCACGGTCGCGCCCGGCGCGAGCGTCTGCGGGGCGACGTAGACACGAGACGTGCGATCGAGCGAGTCGACGAGCAGCCAGGTGCCGACCATCGATGCGAGCACGAGCACCACGCCCACGACCAGCCGCACGTCGACCGCCCGCCGCGCGGCCGATGCATCCGACCCGTCCATCGCCCCGCCTCTCCGTCTCGCCCCGGGCGGGGCGCACCCATCGTGATACGAACATGTGAGGTACCCGTGAAGTTATCCACACGAGAACACGCTCCGAGGGCGTCCCGCCATAATCGACACATGACCAGCTCGGGTGCGGA
The DNA here is from genome assembly GCA_913053875.1 of uncultured Agromyces sp. Taxonomy (GTDB): domain Bacteria; phylum Actinomycetota; class Actinomycetes; order Actinomycetales; family Microbacteriaceae; genus Agromyces. Next base: position 292,899 of record CAJXGN010000001.1, read on the forward strand.
ACCCGTCGGGCGCTTCCTGACGCTCGGCGATGTCGCGGAGATCCTCCGGATCTCGCTGTCCGAGGCGTCCGACCTGGTCCGCTCGGGCGAACTGCCCGCCATCCGCATCACGAGCGCCGGGGTCTGGCGCGTCGAACGCGACGTGCTCGAGTCCTACATCGAGGCCAAGTACGAGGAGGCGCGGCGCCTCAACCTGTGGCTCCAGTCGGACTTCGCGAACATCCCCGAGCTCTCGGGCGGCCGCGTCATCCGCGAACCGCACCGCGGCTGACCCGGACCGCCACGCCGCCGCTCTCCGTGCGGCGCACGCCCGCCGCGGGGCATCCGGTCACCAGCGCACCAGCAGCACGGACTCGAACGGGATGAGCCGCACCTGGCGCACGTCGCCGTCGCGGCGCGCGACGCCCGGTTCGTGCACCGCGAGGTCGAGGTGGTCGCGCCCCACGCGATCGACCGTGCCGTGCACGCGCACGCCGTCGCAGGCGATCGTGACCGGCGACCGCCGCCGGCACAGGTCGCGCAGCACCGCGCCGATGCCGATGCGCTCGGCGACGCCGGCGGAGGCCGCGGGGACGAGGCTCGCGGACAGCTGCGCGCGCGACGGCACGACCGCACGGACGGCGTGCAGGGGAACCAGGCACGGCGAGACGCGGCCGCCGTCGGGCGGCACTGCGGCGCCGGACACCCAGTCGCGACCCGAGAGCTCGACCTCGAGCACGATCGTGGTGCCGTCGCGGAGGTCGAGGCGCACGCCTCGCGACCCGGCCTCGCCGCGCGCCATCGCGACCACCCGCTCGCGCAGGTCGAGCCGCGCGACGCGCAGCCGCTCCTCCTCGGCGCGCAGCTCGAGGTCGGCGGCGCGGCCCGGATCAGCGAGCTCGGCCTCCAGATCGTCGAGGAATCCGTCGCCCGGCATGGGCGAAAACTACCGTCCGGTTACAGTGCGGAAACGATTTATCCACAATGAGGGTTCCTTATTGACACCGCGCATGACACGCACGTAATTTGCTCAGCAACAACCGACTCGGCCCCCGGCGACGGGGGCCGTCACGTCGCCCGCCGCGGCCGGCGGGCGACGCGTCCCATGTGGAGCAGAAATGACCGCAGCAGTAAGGAGGGATGTCGGAACCAGGGGGGCCGCAAGGGGTTCCGGCACCGCATTCGATGACGATTTCTTCGCACGGCAGCCGTCGGTGCGCAGCGAGCTCCCAGATCCGGAGCCGCTGCTCACCAACCTGACCCGCTGCGTGATCGAGGTACTCGCGGGGGCGAGGGAACTCGAGCAGATGGCCAGGTGGGTGAACGACGACGTGTACCGGCACCTGCTGAAGCGCGTCGTGCTCGGCGCGCGGGCGCGTCGGGTCAAGGGCCAGGCACCATCGCGCCCGGCGTTCAGCATCGGGCGCATCCACCAGTGCGAACCCCGCGACGGCATCATCGAAGCCGTCGTGATGGTGCACAGCAAGGCACGCTCGCGCGCGGTCGCCATCCGCCTGGAGGGCCTCGACGCCCGCTGGCGCGCGAGCGCGATCAGCGTCCTCTGAGCGCTCGCCCGCTCGCACCAACCACCGGCTGACGCGGTCGCTCGGGACCCGCGTCGGCCCGCGGCGCGCTCAGCGCCCCCGGCGCTCCTGCGCGCGCCGCTGCGCCCGGTTCTGCGGCGCCTGCTCCGGCGCCTGGTCGCCCGACGTCGGCTGCCCGAACGCCCCGCGCGCGACCTCCTGCCCCGACGGACGGGGTGTCGCCTGCGCCTGCTGCGCGGCCACCGCGCGACGAGCCCGCTGCGTGGCCGCCTGCTGCACCTGGCCGCGCTGGTTGCGCACCTCCACGCCGCCCGAGTCGCTCGGGGCCGAGTAGCTCAGCTTGTCCTCGGGGGCCTGGTTGCGGGTGAGCCCGCGCGCCGCGATGGTGGGCCCCGCGGCACCCGCGGGATTCACCTCGACCTCGAGGTTGAACAGGAAGCCGACCGACTCCTCGCGGATCGACCCCATCATCTGCTGGAACATCGCGTATCCCTCGCGCTGGTACTCGACCAGCGGGTCGCGCTGCGCCATGGCGCGCAGGCCGATGCCGTCCTTCAGGTAGTCCATCTCGTAGAGGTGGTCGCGCCAGCGGCGGTCGATGACCGACAGCACCACGCGACGCTCGAGCTCGCGCATCGCCGGCGAGCCGAGCTGCTCCTCGCGACGCCCGTAGGCGAGCTGCGCGTCGGAGAGGATCTCGCTGCGCACGAACTCGCGGTTGATGCGGCCCTTCTCGCCCGCCTCGGCCACGACCTCGTCGATCGTGATGCCGATCGGGTAGAGCGTCTTGAGCTCGGCCCAGAGGGCGTCGAAGTCCCACTCGTCGGGGTTGCCCTCGCCGATGTGCTGGTCGAGCACCTCGTCGATGACGTCCTCGAGGAAGTGCTGCGTGCGCTCGTGCAGGTCGTCGCCCTGCAGGATGTGCCGGCGGTCGCCGTAGATCGCCTCGCGCTGGCGGTTCAGCACGTCGTCGTACTTCAGCACGTTCTTGCGGATCTCCGCGTTGCGGGTCTCGACCTGCGACTGCGCCGAGCGGATGGCCCGGGTCACGACCTTCGACTCGATCGCCACGTCGTCGGGCACCCCGCGCGACATGAGCGACTCGGCCGCGCCGGAGTTGAACAGGCGCATGAGGTCGTCGGTGAGGGACAGGTAGAACCGGCTCTCGCCCGGGTCGCCCTGGCGGCCCGAGCGGCCGCGCAGCTGGTTGTCGATGCGGCGCGACTCGTGCCGCTCGGTGCCGAGCACGTACAGACCGCCTGCGGCGAGGACCTTCTCGGCCTCGGTCGCGACCGTGGCCTTGACGCGGTCGAACACGCCGTCCCACTCGGCCTCGTACTCCTCGGGCGTCTCCGCCGGGCTCAGGCCCTTCTCGTGCATCTCCTGCACCGCGAGGAACTCGGCGTTGCCGCCGAGCATGATGTCGGTGCCGCGACCGGCCATGTTCGTGGCGACGGTGACCGCGCCGAGCCGACCGGCCTGCGCGATGATCGCGGCCTCGCGAGCGTGGTTCTTGGCGTTCAGCACCTCGTGGCGCACGCCCTTCTTGGCGAGCAGGCGCGAGAGGTACTCGCTCTTCTCGACGCTCGTCGTGCCGACCAGCACGGGCTGGCCCTTCGCGTGGCGCTCGACGATGTCGTCGACGACCTGCGCGAACTTCGCCTCCTCGTTCTTGTACACGAGGTCGGGCTGGTCGATGCGGACCATGGGCTTGTTCGTCGGGATCGCCACCACGCCGAGCTTGTAGGTCGCCATGAACTCGGCGGCTTCGGTCTCGGCCGTACCGGTCATCCCGGCGAGCTTCTTGTAGAGGCGGAAGTAGTTCTGCAGGGTCACGGTCGCGAGGGTCTGGTTCTCGGCCTTGACCTGCACGCCCTCCTTGGCCTCGATGGCCTGGTGGATGCCCTCGTTGTAGCGGCGGCCCACGAGGATGCGGCCGGTGTGCTCGTCGACGATGAGCACCTCGCCGTTCATGACCACGTAGTCCTTGTCGCGCTTGAACAGCGCGGCCGCCTTGATGGCGTTGTTGAGGAACGAGATGAGCGGCGTGTTGGCCGACTCGTAGAGGTTGTCGATGCCGAGGTAGTCCTCGACCTTCTCGATGCCGGGCTCGAGCACGCCGACCGTGCGCTTCTTCTCGTCGACCTCGAAGTCCTCCCCCGGCACCAGCCGCTGCGCGAGCCGCGCGAACTCGCCGAACCAGCGGTTCGCCTCGCCCGAGGCGGGTCCGGAGATGATCAGCGGGGTGCGGGCCTCGTCGATGAGGATCGAGTCGACCTCGTCGACGATCGCGAAGAAGTGGCCGCGCTGCACCATGTCGGCCGACTGCCACGCCATGTTGTCGCGCAGGTAGTCGAAGCCGAACTCGTTGTTCGTGCCGTAGGTGATGTCGGCCTGGTACTGCTCGCGGCGCTCGGCCGGGGTCTGGCCGGCCACGATGCATCCGGTCGTCATGCCCAGCGCGCGGAACACGCGGCCCATGAGCTCGGACTGGTAGCTCGCGAGGAAGTCGTTGACCGTGATGATGTGCACGCCGCGGCCCGCGAGCGCATTGAGGTACGCGGCCGTGGTGGCGACGAGCGTCTTGCCCTCACCGGTCTTCATCTCGGCGATGTTGCCGAGGTGCAGCGCCGCGCCGCCCATGAGCTGCACGTCGTAGGGGCGCATGCCGAGCGTGCGCTTGGCGGCCTCGCGGATCGCGGCGAACGCCTCGGGCAGCAGGTCGTCGAGCGACTCGCCGCCGGCGTAGCGCTCGCGCAGCTCGACCGTCTCGTGCTTCAGTTCCTCGTCGCTCAGAGAGGTGAAGTCCTCCTCGAGGGCGTTGACCGCCTTCGCGTAGTGCTCCAGTCGCTTGAGCGTGCGTCCTTCGCCGACGCGAAGAACCCTTTCCAGAATTGAGGCCACGGATGCTCTCCACTCGTCGTACGGCGCGTGATCCGCACCGCTCGCGGGCGCACGATCGAGGTCGCGTCGGCCCGCAGCGGTCGATCATAGCAATCGTACCGGCGTGCAGGCTGTGCGCGGACCGAGCCGTGGACGGATGCGGCGCTGCCGCGGGGCGACGGCGCGACGGCCGCCGCCCCGCGCGCGTCAGCCGCGAGCGGCGCCCGCCTGGACGAGCTGCTCCTCGAGCCCCTCGGGGCTCGCCGCGTCGGCCTGCTCGTCGAGGCCGATGAGGCCGTAGTCCCAGCCTTTGCGGCGGTATACGACGCTCGGGCGGCCGTTCTCCGAGTCGATGAACAGGTAGAAGTCGTGGCCCACGAGCTCCATGAAGTAGAGCGCGTCGTCGACCGTCATGGGCGTCGAGGCGAAGACCTTGCGCCGGATCACGACGGGGCAGTACTCGTCCTCCGCCTCCTCGGTCGCGGCGGCCTCGGGGGCGGGGCTGCCGTCGCGGACCCGCTCGAGCAGGGCCGGGTCGGCCGGCTGCACGCCGTGCCCGAAGAACCCGTCGGTGCTGGCCTCGCGGAGCGACTTCGGGCGATGCTGTCCGCGATGGACCTTCCTGCGGTCCTTCGCCCTGCGGATCCGTTCCAGGAGGCGCCCCAGGGCGACGTCGAACGCTGCGTACTTGTCCTGGCCGTCTGCCTCGGCCCGGACGACGGGTCCCTTCCCGATCAGGGTGAGCTCCACCCGGTCGGGCCCGCTGTTCCCGTTGGTCTCGTGGTGCCGGCTCACCTTGATGTCGAGGGCGAGTGCACGATCCGCCAGGTGCGAGACCTTCTCGGCCTTCTCGGCGGCGTAGTCGCGGAAACGGTCGGTGATACCCAAGTTGCGTCCGACGATGTTCAGTTCCATGACGACCTCCCAGATCCGGCGTGCCGCCCGGCGGAGGGCGAGTGCTCCACGCCTTGCTGACACGCTAACCCGGCGCCACGGCATTGTCACGGAATCTTTCCCGAACGTTCCATGAGGGCGTCATCGGCGTGCGCTACGCGTGGGAGGGCGGTGCGGATGCCTCCCGCGCGACGCCGCCCGGCACGCCGCGACGAGGCGTCTGCGCGAGCGCCGCAACCCCCACGACGGTCGCCCCGCCGGCCGCCAGGGCGCGCACCGCCTCCCGCGCGGTCGCGCCCGTCGTGACGATGTCGTCGACCAGGATGACGGTGCGGCCGCGGGCGGCCGGCAGTGCGCGGAGCGCGCCCGACGCGTTGCGCGCGCGGGCGGCGAGGTCGAGGCCGGCCTGGTCGTCGCGCTCCCCCGTGCGGGCGAGCAGGCGCCGGTCGCGCAGGCCCGCGTGCCGCAGCAGCAGCGCGACCGGGTGGTACCCGCGGCGACGCCGCGCCGCGGCCGACGAGGGTACGCAGACGAGCTCGGGCCGTGCAGGCCCGGTGCGGGCGCGCGCGACGGCGACGACGGACGCGGCGAGCGCCGGGGCGAGCGCGGAAGCGGCGTCGGTGCGCCCGCCGTCCTTGTAGGCGGCCAGCACCCGGCGCGCGGCGCCGCCGTACTCGAGGGCGGCCGTGAACCGCAGGTCGCCGCGCGTGCCGGGCGCGGGCGCCGGTCGCAGCGTCTCGGCGCACGGGGCGCACACGACGCGACCGCCGACGCCGCACCCCGCGCAGCGCACCGGGAGCAGCACGGCGGCCGCGTCGTGGAGCGCGCCGGCGAGCCGGGACGGGAGTGCGGAGGGGTCGGACGCCATGGCCAGAGCCTCGCCCGTGGCCCCCCGGGGCGCGGCGCGGGCCCGGGGGCATCCGCTCGCCGTCGCCCCCGCAACGGCCTGTGGAGGGCGGGTCAGCCCTGCTGCGACGCGACGAAGTCGATGCCGGTGGACCGCACCTGCCAGGCCACGCCGCTCTGCTGGTCGAGGTCGCCGCCCTCGGTGAGGATGCGCGCCTCACGCACCGTGTTGCCGCCGACGATCTCGCGGCCGTCCTCGGGGCCGGCGCGGGTCGTGCTCGTGCCGCCGACGTCCTGCGTGACGACGATCGTGTCGCCGTCGGGCGCCGTCGTGAGCGACGCGACGGTGCTGGGGCCGAGCCAGGCGACGTCGCGCGCCGTGCCGTCCACGGCGGTGAGCGCGAGCCGGCCACCGAGCGCGTCCGGCAGGTCGGCCTGGCTGGCGCGCGCGATCGAGGCCACCTCGAGCTGGGTGCCGTCGTCGGTCTGGATCAGCACGAGCAGCCGGGTGCCGTCGCGCGAGACGGACAGCGCGGCGATGCCGGCATCCTCGGGCCACGGCGTCGACACGATGCCCCGCGACCCGTCGGGGGCGTACCAGGCGATCTCGTCCGCCCGCCGGTCGGTGGCGGTCCAGACGATGCCGAACACGTCGATCGCCGGGGTCGCCAGGCCGTCGCGCTCGTCGAGCAGCTCCGCCTCGTCGCCGGAACGCACGATCCAGGCGCCCGACTCGGCGAGCACCGCGACCTCCTCGCCGTCGCGACCCACCGCGGCGTCGAGCGGCTGGAGCGACTCGACGGCGGCCGAGACGCCGTCGATGCGCGTGACCTGCTGCGCCGAGGTGGACAGGTAGCCGAACTCGCCGTCGCGGTACACGACGGTGCGCGGGTCGACGCGCGGGTTCAGCAGCGGCACGTCGAGCGCGAGGTCGGGGATCTCGTCGTCTGCGCCGTTGATGCGCAGGTGCACGTCCTCGATGCCGCGCACGGCGCCCAGGCTCTCCTGGAACTGCAGCTCGATGAGCTGCAGCGTGCGCAGGTCGTCGGTGACGTCGCCGGTGAGCGCGATCTCGGCGACGCGCGCCTCCACCGGGACGGCGCCCGGGTCGAGGCGCAGCCCGTCGGGGATCGCGCTCGTCACGCCGGGCGCGAGCCACTCGGCGGGACCGCGCAGGAGCTCGCGCACGATGCTGGTCTGGGTCGACTCGCGCCGGGCGAACCAGCGGACGTCGGGCACCAGGTAGCTGAACGTCGGATCGTAGAAGTACAGCGGGTACTGCGCGAACGCGGTGTCGAAGATGGCGTCGTCGACGAGCACGCCCTGCGGGGCGCGCGAGATGCGCCACTCCCCCGCGACCTGGGTGAGCTCGTAGTCGAGGGTGACGCGCGAGGCCGACACCGTGTCGTCGTACTCGCCGGTCTCCGTGAGGCCCGCGACCGGCTCCGCCTGGATGCGCCAGCTGTTCTCGTCGAGCTCGACGTACTGGCGGGCGGCGATGTCGTCCACGGTCGCGCCCGCGTCGGGCGTCCACTCCTCGGCGAACGCGGGCGTGAGGAAGAGGCGGGCCGTCTGGTAGTTGTTCCGGGGGCTCGCGGCGGCGTCGACGAAGCCGCTCACGATCTGCTCGGGCGAGCTGCCCGCGACGGGACCGGAGGCGACGACGTCGACCTCGACGGTCTCCTCGCCGGTACCCACCTGGCCGGCGTTCACGCCACCCGAGGTCGGGATGCTCGCGCACCCGGTGAGGGCGACGAGCGCCGCGAACACGGCGACGGATGCCGCCTGCCGGAAGGTCCTACGCACGGTCGGCCTCCGATCGTTCGAGGTCTGCGTCCTGCGCCGTGGGGACCGGTCCCGTCGAGCCCACCGACTCGACGAGCCGAGCGACCTCGGGGTCCGCGCCGGCGGCATCGTCGGGGGGCAGGTGCAGCGGCGAGGACTCGATCACCCCGCCCGCGCGGCGCGGCAGGGTGAGGCGGAAGCAGGAGCCGCCTCCCGGCTCGGACCACACCTCGAGCCACCCGCCGTGCACGTGGGCGTCCTCGAGGGAGATCGCCAGGCCGAGCCCGGTGCCCCCGATGGAGCGCTTGCGGCTCGGGTCGGCGCGCCAGAAGCGGTCGAAGACGCGATCGGCGTCCTCGGCGGTCATGCCGAGCCCGTAGTCGCGCACCGCGAGGGCCACCGCGTGCTCGTCGCTGTCGACCGAGACCACGATCGGCCGGCCCTCGCCGTGCTCGATCGCGTTGCCGAGGAGGTTCCGCACCACGCGACGGATGCGGCGCGGGTCGACCTCCGCGTCGAGGTGCCCGCCCGGGGCGACGACCCGCACGTCGGAACCCCGCTCCTCGGCGAGGGAGCGCATGCCCTCGACGGCATCCGTCGCCAGGTGCACCAGGTTGGTCGGCTCCGTCTGGAGCTCGACCGAACCTGCGTCGTACCGGCTGATCTCGAGCAGGTCGGCCAGCAGGGTCTCGAAGCGCTCGGTCTGGGTGTGCAGGAGCTCGACCGTGCGCGAGGTCGACTGGCGGAAGTCCTCGCGCTGCTGGTACAGCACGTCGCCGGCGAGCCGGATGGTCGTGAGCGGCGTGCGCAGCTCGTGCGAGACGTCGGACACGAAGCGCTGCTGCATGACCGAGAGCTCGGCGAGCTCGTGGATGCGCTGCTGCAGGCTGTCGGCCATGCCGTTGAACGACTCGGCCAGGGTGGCGAGCTCGTCCTCGCCCTTGGCCTCCATGCGCACGCCCAGGTCGCCGCCCGCGAACCGGCGGCTCGTCGCCGACACCGCCTGGATCGGCTCGATCACCCAGCGCACGACGAGGAGCGTGATGACCGCGAGCAGCACGAGCAGGGCGATGGCGCCGACCACGCCCGTGAACTGCATGAACGCGAGCGTCGCATCGGCGTCGGCGAGGTTGTAGCCGATGTACAGCTCGTACCGCCCCGCGGTGGGGAGCTCCACGTCGCTGCCGACCACGACGCCGGGGACTCCTGCACCGTCGAGCTCGACGAACTCGACCGACTGCCAGAACTGGCTGCCGGGGTTCTCCTGCACCGTGGCGCGGAGCTGGTCGGTGATGGCGTTGGTGAGCTGGTTCGTGCCCTGGTCCTGCGGCGCGACCGCGGACGGCTCCTGCCCGGGCGCCCGGTAGACGGCGACCAGCGGGCTCGACGCCGTGACGCTCGCACGCTCGATGGCCGACCGGAGCACGCTCTGGAGTGCGGCTCGGTCCGTGGCATCCGACGAGTCGAGCACGGCCTGCGCGGCAGACTCGGCGTTGGTCGACGCGTCGAGCACCTGGTCGAGTCGCGTCTGGAACAGGTTCGACGCGATGCTGAACGAGATGTAGAGCCCGATCACGAGGATCGCGAGCCCCGACAGGGTGATCGTGATGAGCACCGTGCGGAACTGGAGCGAGCGGCGGAACAGCGCGGCGAACTGCCTGGGCCAGCTCCGCCACGAGCGCCAGGTGATCGGGAGCAGCTCGCCGTCGCCGCGCACGGGGGCCCTAGACGGTGGCCCCGGCCCGGTACCCCACCCCGCGCACGGTCATGACGATGCTGGGGTTGTCGGGGTCGAACTCGACCTTCGCCCGGAGTCGCTGCACGTGCACGTTCACGAGCCGCGTGTCGGCCTTGTAGTGGTAGCCCCAGACCTGCTCGAGCAGCATCTCGCGCGTGAAGACCTGCTGCGGCTTCGAGGCGAGCGTGAGCAGCAGGTCGAACTCGAGCGGCGTGAGCGCGATGAGCTCGTCGCCGCGCCGCACCTCGTGCGCGGCCGCGTCGACGGTCAGGTCGCCCACGCGCAGCAGGTCGGACTCGCCGTCGCCGGCCGGCCGGAGCCTGGTGCGGATGCGGGCGATGAGCTCCTTCGGGTTGAAGGGCTTGACCATGTAGTCGTCGGCGCCCGACTCGAGGCCCTTGACGACGTCGGCGGTGTCGGACTTCGCGGTGAGCATGATGATGGGCGTGCCCGACTCGGCGCGGATGCGCGAGCACACCTCGATGCCGTCGATGCCCGGGAGCATGAGGTCGAGCAGCACCAGGTCGGGCTTGGCCGCGCGGAACTCCTCGAGCGCCGAGGTGCCGTCGGCGCAGAAGAACGGCTCGAATCCCTCCGTGCGCAGCACGATGCCGATCATCTCGGCGAGTGCCTGGTCGTCGTCGACCACGAGTACGCGTGCGTTCATCCGTTCCCGTTCCGTCCGTCCGCGCGCCCGCAGCCGGTGCGGGCGCCCCTCCCAGCGTAGTCGAGCCGCGGGAGAGCGGTTCCTCGAGGCGCGCTCGGGGCCGCGACGAGGTGCCCGGGCGCGTGCCGGCATGGCACGATGGGTGCACGCGTGAGGAGGCACCGGTGACCGATCAGACGTGGCATCCGCCGACCGGCCCCGGAGGGTCGTCCGGCACCGGCGCGCAGCCCGGGTACGGGCCCCCGGCACCCGCCGGGTACGGGCCCGTACCGCAGGCGGGCGCGGGCGCACCGCCGCCTCCCGCCCCGGGACCGACCGGTCCCGACCAAGGCTGGACGCCGCCGCCGAAGCCCGGGCTGATGCCGCTGCGACCGCTCGGCTTCGCCACGCTCCTCGGCGCCCCCTTCCAGACCATCCGCCGCAACCCCGGCCCCACCTTCGGCAGCGGCCTGCTCGTGCAGGTCGTCGTGACGGTCGGCACGGCGGCGATCCTGCTGCCGTTCGCGTTCGGCCTCGCCGACCGCCTCGAGCGTGCCTCGGCGGGCGACGTCGACGCGATCGCGAGCGGCGGCGTCGCCGGGCTGCTGCTGCTCATGCTCGTGCCGCTGGCCGTCTCGGTCGTCGGCTCGGCGTTCCTGCAGGGCATCATGGTCGTCGACGTCGCCGCTGGCGCGCTCGGCGACAAGGCGGGCTTCGGAACGGTGTGGCGCCGCGCGGCGAAGCGCATCTGGCCGCTCATCGGCTGGGTGCTCCTGCTGGCGAGCGCGGCGACCGTCGTCGTCGTGATGCTCGTGGGCATCGTGCTCGCGTTCGCACTGATCGAGCCCGTGCTGGTGTTCGCCGGGGTCGCGATCGCCGTGCTCGTGGGGCTCGGCGCCGCGGTGCTGGCGGCGTGGCTGTACACGAAGCTCTCGCTCACCCCGAGCGCGATCGTGCTCGAGGGGCGCGGGCTCGGCAGCGCCATGGCCCGCTCGTGGCGCCTCACCGACGGGCACTTCTGGCGCGTCTTCGGCGTCGAGGTGCTCGTCGCGGTCATCGTGAACGTGGCCGCCCAGGTGGTCGTGCAGCCCGTGAGCTTCGTCGGCGGCATCGCGTCGGTGCTGGTCGACCCCACGGGCACCGGCGCCGGACTCACGGTGCTCGTCGTCACGTACGTGGTCGCGATCGGACTCTCGCTGGTGGTGGGGGCCGTCGCGGCGGTCGCCCAGTCGGCGGTGGTCGCGCTGCTGTACCTCGACCTGCGGATGCGGCGGGAGGGTCTCGACCTCGAGCTCCAGCGCGTCGTGGAGCAGCGTCACGCCGGCCGCGACGTCGCCGACCCGTTCGCCGCCTGACCCGCATGCGCCTGGACGTGCCGCTCGAACCCGACGCCGACGAGGCGCGGCGACTGCTCGAGGAGGAGCTGCGCTCCCCCGAGTACGCCGCGGCGAGCCCGACGGCGTTCGACCGCGCGGCCGACGCGGTGCGCGAGTGGCTCGCCGACCTGTTCTCGGGCGGCGCCGGCCTGCCGGCGCCGACCCTGCTGCTCGTCGGAGCCGTGATCGTCGCGGGTGTCGTCATCGCCCTGCTCCTCGTCTACGGGATGCCCCGGCTGCGCCGCCGCGCCACCGACGGCGGTTCGGGCGTGCTGGGCGCCGACGATCGCCGGTCGGCGGCCCGGCTGCGCCGCGCCGCGGCCGATGCGGCCGGTCGCGGCGACTGGGACACCGCGGTGATCGAGGCGTTCCGCGGCCTCGCGCGCGGGCTCGATGAGCGCACCGTGCTGACGCTCCTGCCCGGCACGACCGCGCATCGCGTCGCGGACGGCGCGGCGCCGGCGTTCCCCGGGCTCGCGGATCGCCTCGTCGCCGCGGCCGACGCGTTCGAGCGCGTGCGCTACGGCGGCGGGCACGCCGACCCGGCCGACTACGCCGCCGTGCGCGACCTCGACGCCGAGCTCGTGCGCCGCACCCCCGCGGGCCTCGCGGAGGCGGGCTCGTGACCGCGCCGGTCGCCGGGGTCGCCCCGGCCGAGACCCCGACCCTTCGGCGCGCGCTCGTCGACCGGCGCGGCTGGATCGTGGTCGCGGCGATCGTGCTCGTGGTGTCGGTCGGCGTGGCCGTGCTGCAGGGCGCTGGCACGGGCGGCGGGCGCCCGCTGGGCGCCGACAACGCGGCGCCCGCGGGCGGCGCCGCCGTCGCGAACGTGCTCTCGGCGCAGGGCGTGCAGGTCGTGCCCGTCGACTCGCTCGACGCGGCCGTGACCCGCGCCGACGGCGCGACGGTGCTGCTCGTCGACGACCTCGGGCTGCTCGGGAGCGACCGGGTCGACGAGCTGGCAGACGCCGCGCGGCGCATCGTCGTCGTGGCGCCCACGTTCGCCGCGCTCGAGGCGCTGGCGCCCGGCGTGCGGTTCGGCGGACTCGCCGCCGGCCCGACGGATGCCCCGGCCTGCGACGTGCCCGTGGCCGAGCGCGCAGGCTCGCTGGGCGGCGTGGGCGACGTGCTGACGGTCGACGACGACGCCCTGGCGGCCGGCTGGCGCGGCTGCTTCCCCGACGAGACCGGCGCCGTGCGCGTCGCGTTCGGCCCGGCCGACGGCGGCCCCGAGGTCGTCGTCGTCGCCGGCACCGAGGTGTTTGCGAACGACACGGTCGCGGAGGCCGGCAACGCGGCGCTCGCGCTGGGCGTGCTCGGCTCGACGGAGCGGCTCGTCTGGTACCAGCCGGGCGCCGCCGATGCATCGGACGCCGGCCCCACGATCGGCGAGCTCACGCCGCCGTGGGTCTCGCCCGTGCTGCTGCTGCTCGTCGTCACGACCGTGGCGGCCGCCGTCTGGCGCGGACGCCGCTTCGGGCCGCTCGTCGTGGAGCGGCTGCCGGTCGTGGTGCGCGCCTGCGAGACGACCGAGGGCCGCGGCCGCCTCTACGCGCGCAGCGACGCCCGCGGCCGATCGCTGGACGCGATGCGCATCGGCGCGCTCGGGCGCATCGCCGCGCTCGTCGGCCTGCCGGGCCACGCGCCCGCGGGCGACATCGCCGACGCCGCCGCAGCGCTGCTCGGCGCGGACCCCGCCGCCGTGCGCGCGCTGCTCGTCGGCGACCCGCCCGCCGACGACGGCGAGTTCGTCCGGCGCGCACGAGAGCTGGACGCCCTCGAGCAGCGCATCGCCGACGCGGTGCGGGCCCCCGGGGCATCCGCCGACCCGACCGACCGACCCAGGAACAGGTGACCATGACCGATCCCACCGCCGCGGCCGCTCCCGCCGCTCCGACCGACCCGACCGCCCAGGCGCCGACGGACGCCGAGCTGCGCGAGCGGCTCGCCCGCGTGCGCACGGAGGTCGGCCGGGCCGTCGTCGGGCAGGACGGCGCCGTCACCGGGCTCATCATCGCCCTGCTCGCGCGCGGCCACGTGCTGCTCGAGGGCGTGCCCGGCGTCGCGAAGACGCTGCTCGTGCGGGCGCTCAGCCGCGCGCTCGACCTCGACACCCGGCGCATCCAGTTCACGCCCGACCTCATGCCCGGCGACGTGACCGGCTCGGTGGTGTACGACCCGCGCGACGCGGCGTTCGAGTTCCGCGAGGGGCCCGTGTTCACGAACATCCTGGTCGCCGACGAGATCAACCGCACGCCGCCGAAGACGCAGTCGGCACTGCTCGAGGCGATGGAGGAGCGCCAGGTCTCGACCGACGGCACGACCCGGCCGCTGCCCGACCCGTTCCTCGTCGCCGCGACGCAGAACCCGGTCGAGTACGAGGGCACCTACGCGCTGCCCGAGGCGCAGCTCGACCGGTTCCTGCTGAAGCTCGTGCTCGACCTGCCGCCGCGCGAGACCGAGGTGGAGGTGCTGCGCCGTCACGCCGACGGCTTCGACCCGCGCGACCTCGACGCGGCGGGCGTGCGCCCCGTGCTCGACGCCGATGCGCTCGCGGCCGCGCGCGCCGCCGCGGCCCGCGTCACGGTGACCGACGAGGTGCTCGGCTACGTCGTCGACCTCGCGCAGGCCACGCGTCGCAGCCCGTCGGTGGCGCTCGGGGCGAGCCCGCGCGGCGCGACGGCCCTGCTGGCGGCGTCGAAGGCGTGGGCCTGGCTGCGCGGCGACGCGGCGGTCACGCCCGACCACGTGCAGGCCATGCTGCCGTCGACCTGGCGCCACCGGGTGGTGCTGCGCCCCGAGGCGGAGCTCGAGGGCGTCGACGTCGACGCGATCCTCGGCTCGGTCGTGCAGCAGGTGCGGGTGCCGCTCTGACATGGCCTGGTCGGGTCGCTTCGCGCTCCTCGTCGCCGCCGGCGTCGTGCCGCTCGTGCTGCTCGGCGGCACGCCCGGCGCGGCCTGGGCGGTGTTCGCCGGTTGGCTGGCGCTCTCGCTCGTCGCCGGCGTCGTGGACCTCGTGCTCGCCGGGAGCCCGCGACAGGTGTCGCTCGCGCGCGAGGTGCCCGCACGGGTGCGGCTGGGCGAGCCGGCGGCCGGCCGGCTGCTCGTGACCAACCTGGGTGCCCGGCGCATCCGCGGCGTCGTGCGCGACGGCTGGGAGCCGTCGGCCGGGCTCGCCGGCGACAACCGCGCGCGACTCGTCGTGCCCGCCGGCGAGCGCCGCGCCGTGCCGCTCGCGTTCGTGCCGACGCGCCGCGGCGAGCGCCGGGCCCGGTCGGTCACGGTGCGCTCGTGGGGGCCGCTCGGGCTGTGGGCGCGGCAGTCGACGATGCGCCACGAGGGCCGGCTGCGGGTGCTGCCGCCGTTCCGCTCGCGGCGCCACCTCGCGTCGCGGGTCGCGCGGCTGCGCGAGCTCGAGGGCAACACGCCCGTCATGGTGCGCGGTGCGGGCACCGAGTTCGACTCGCTGCGCGAGTACGTGCGCGGCGACGACGTGCGCTCGATCGACTGGCGGGCGACCGCCCGGCGCGACGCGGCGATGACCGGCGGCGGGCAGCGCCTCATGGTGCGCACCTGGCGGCCCGAGCGCGACCGGCGCGTGGTGGTCGTCGTCGACACGGGGCGCACCGCCGCGGCGCGCGTGGGCGACGAGCCCCGGCTCGACACCTCGATCGAGTCGAGCCTGCTGCTCGCGGCGCTCGCGAGCCGCGCCGGCGACCGGGTCGACCTCGTCGCGTGGGATCGCCGGGTGCGCGCACGCGTGCAGTCGGTCACCGGCCCGACGCTGCTCTCGCGCATGGTCGACGCGCTCGCCCCGGTCGAGGCCGAGCTCATCGACACCGACTGGAGCGCCGTTCCCGCGCTCGTGCGGCAGGTCACGAGCCAGCGGTCGCTCGTGGTGCTGTGCACCGGCATCGACACCCCCGCTGCCGCGCGCGGCATGCTCGGGGTGCTGCCGGCGCTGACCTCGGCGCACACGGTGCTCGTCGCATCCGTCACCGACCCCTCGCTCGGCGAGGCGCGACGCGATCGCGGCGACCGCGAGGCCGCGTACCTGGCGGGTTCGGCCGAGCGCGCGCTACGCGACGCCGACCGGGTGGCGGCGGCGATACGCCGGCTCGGCGGCGACGTCGTGCAGGCGCCGCCCGAGGAACTGCCGCCCGCCCTCGCCGACCGCTACCTCGCGCTCAAGGCCGCCGGCAGGCTCTGAGGTCGGATGCCCCGGGGCCGCGCCGGCTCTGGATGCCCCGGGGCCGCGCCGGCTCTCAGATGCCGAAGCCGACCGTGCCGTCGTAGGGCACCCCCCGCACGCCGAAGTGCTCGCGCAGCGCGAGCCGCGCGGCGTACCAGCCGTTCATGCCCTGCACGCTCGGCCCGGGCGGCGTCGATGCCGAGCACAGGTAGAGCCCGCGCACGGGCGTGCGCCACGGCACGGGCGAGACCACGGGGCGCTTGACCAGCTGCGGCACGGTGAGCGCGCCGCCGAGGATGTCGCCGCCGACGTCGTTCGGGTTGCGTCGTTCGAGCTCGGCCGCGTCGGTCGCGACGCTCGCGAGCACGGTGTCGCGGAAGCCCGGCGCGAACCGCTCGAGCTGCGCCGTCACGCGCTCGGTCGCGTCGACGCGCGAGCCGCGCGGCACGTGGATGTACGCCCACAGCGTGTGCCTGCCCGCGGGCGCCCGCGACGGATCGACCACGGTCGGCTGCACGACGAGCACGTAGGGCCGGTCGCTCACGCGTCGGCGCATGACGGCGTGCTCGCTCGCGGCGATCTCGGCCGCGGTGCCGCCGACGTGCACGGTGGGCGCGTTCGCGACGCGCGGGTCGGCCCACGGCACGGGTGCCGACAGTGCGAAGTCGACCTTCGCGACCGCGTCGCCGTGGCGGAACCGGGCGAGCGCGCGCCGGTAGTGCGTGGGCAGGCGGTGCCCGGCGATCGCGACGAGCTGCTCGACCGAGGTGTCGAGCAGCGTGATGCGGCTGCGCTCGAGGTCGGCGGGCGAGCGCACCTCGTGGCCGGTGACGATCTCGCCGCCGCGGGCGACGAGCTCGGCGGCCAGCGCGTCGGCGATCGCCTGCGATCCGCCGACGGGCAGCCCCCAGCCGGCGGCGTGGGCGTGCGCGCCGAGCAGCACGCCGGGTCCGGCGGTGGCGAGGGACGGATGCCGGCCGATGCCGTGCGCCGCGACCCCGGCGAGCATCGCGGGCGCGACGGGCCCGCGGAACCGCGCCCCGGCGACCGCCGTGCCCTGCTCGAGCACTCGGAGCCCCATCAGCCCCGCGGAGACGGGACGGCGGGGCACCCGCAGCAGCTGCGACCCGGTGAAGTCGACCACGCCGTCGATGCGGTGCACGAGCGGGGCGAAGAACGCGCGCCACGCCCCGCCGTCGTCGCCCAGCTCAGCGGCTGTGCGATCGAGGTCGCGCCAGGCGATGCCGGCGGGCGCGTCGTCGAGCGGGTGGGCGTAGGAGGCGTCGGGCACGACGAACGACACGCGTTCGGTGAGCCGGAACGCACGGAAGAAGGGCGAGGCGAGCGCCGCCGGGTGCACCGCGGAGCACAGGTCGTGCCGGAATCCGGGCAGCGTGAGCTCCTCGGTGCGCAGTCCCCCGCCGATCGTCTCCGCGCGCTCGGTGAGGCGCACGCGCAGCCCGGCCGCGGCGAGCGTCACCGCGGCCGCGAGCCCGTTGGGCCCCGCACCGACGACGTTGGCGTCGATCACGGGCGCGCCCCGAGCGTGACGGGAGCGACCAGCACACCGGCATCCTCCCGCATCCACCACAGCCCCGTCGCGCGCCGCTCCGGGGGTGTGGCGAAGCGGTAGCGGTACACGCGCGCCCGCACCGCCACGGGCCGACGGCCGTCGAACGGGTCGACCCGCAGCAGCCGCAGGGTCGCCGGATCGGCTTCCAGCAGCCGCACGAGGAACGCGCGGAACCAGCCGTGGTCGGGCGCGCCGAGCGCGAGGAACCACATCAGCCAGTCGAGCCGCAGGTGGTACGGCGCGAACTGCCGGGGCATCCGCGCCGGGTCGCCCGGCTTGCCGTGGAACTCGTAGGCGACCCAGTCGCCCGGCGCGGGATCGGCCGACTCGGTGCCCTCGACGACGACCTCCTCGCGGCGCTTCGTCACGGTGCCGAACGCCCCGTACGCGTTCACGAGGTGGAACCGGTTGAAGCTCGCGTTCATGAGCTGGTGCCGGGCGAACAGGTTGCGCAGCGGCTGCCAGCTGAGCGCGACGAGGCCGGCGAACACGAGCGTCGTGAGCACGGCGAACCACACGGGAGTGGGCGCGTACGCGGTCTGGGCGGGCCACGCGGGCACGACCGCGTGCACGAACCCGTCGCCGATCGCGGCGCAGGCGAGCACCATGGTGAGCCAGTTCAGCCACGCGAAGTTGCCGGTGAGCACGAGCCAGGCCTGGGTGCCGACGATCACGAGGGCGGCGACGGATGCCACGGGCTGCGGCGCGAACAGCAGGAACGGCACGCCGAGCTGGGCGACGAAGTTGGCCACGACCTCCGACCGGTGGAACCAGGCCGGCAGCAGGTGCGCCCAGCGGCTGAGCGGATTCGGCATCGGCTGCGTCTCGTGGTGGTACGCGAGCGCCGTGAGGTCGCGCCACTCGCGCCCGCCGCGCCACTTGATCATGCCCGCGCCGAACTCGAGGCGGAACACGAGCCACCAGACGAAGCCGAGCTCCAGGATCGGCGGCGCCACCTCGTTCGAGCCGAGGAAGGCGACCACGAACAGCGACTCGAGCAGCAGGCTCTCCCAGCCGAACCCGTAGAACGTCTGCCCCACGTTCACGATCGACAGGTAGAGCACCCAGAGCACGCCGAAGGCGAGCATCGGCAGCCACGGCGGCCCGAGCTGCGGGAACCCGGCGACCAGGGATGCGGACACGAGCGCGCCGAGGGCGCAGCAGCCCCGGAGCATCCGATCGCTGTAGTGCACCCGGAAGATCGTCGGCTGCCGGCGCGCGTAGCCCCGTTCGAGGAAGCGGCGCACGGGCAGCAGCCCCCGCTCGCCGAGGAGCGCGGGGAACTGCGACCACGACGAGACGAACGCGACCAGCGCGACCGCCGCGGTGCCGCGCTGCAGCACCTGGCGGGCGAACTCGAAGCCGCTCCCGTCGAGCAGCGCGAGCCAGTCCACGTTCCTACGCTACGACTCCTCGTCGGCGTCGGGCAGCGTGCGCATGCCGAGGAACGGCGAGAAGACCACGACCGCGCCCGCGAGCAGCTGGCAGACGGCGCCGACCCACATGGTCGGCACGACCCCGATGACCTCGGCGAGCGCGCCCGCGAGCAGGGCCGACAGCGGCATGACGCCCCACACCACGAACCGGATCGACGCGTTCATGCGCCCGAGCAGGTGGTGCGGCGTGACCCGCTGGCGGAAGCTCACCTGGGCGATGTTGTAGACCAGCACCGAGAACGAGAAGCCGAACTCGGCGACGATCAGCAGCGGCACCGCGAACGCCGGCACGGCCGCCGAGAGCGGCACGAGGCAGGCCGAGAGGCCGAACAGCACGGTGGACAGCGGGATGACGGTGCCCTCGCCGACGAGCCGCGTGATCCACGGGGTGGCGACCGCGCCGAGCAGCCCGCCGACCGAGCCGACCGAGAGCACGAGCCCGAGCACCGCGGGCGTGAGGCCGAGCTCGCGCAGCACGAGCAGGCTCATGAGCGTCATCGAGATGGTGCCGAACAGGTTCGCGAGGGCGGTGTTCAGCGTGATGCGGCGGATCAGCCGGTGGTGCCAGACGAACGAGAGCCCCTCGCGGATCTCGCCGACGAGGCCGACGCCGGGCGTGCGGGCCCTGGGCGTCTCGTGCTCGCGGATGCCGAGCAGGAAGAGGAACGACACGAGGTAGGTGACGGCCGTTGCGGCGATCACGAACGGTGCGGAGACGATCGCGAGCAGGCCGCCGCCGATCGCCGGCCCGCCGATGCGAGCGACCTGGGCGGTGGCCTCGAGCTTCGCGTTCGCCTCGCCGATGCGCGCGCGGTGCACGAGCACCGGGATCACCGACTGGTACGAGACGTCGAAGAACACGGTCGCGGTGCCGATGATCAGCGCGACGAGGTAGGCGTGCCACATCTCGAGCCGGTCGAGCATCCAGAGCAGCGGGATCGTGGCGAGCGCGACGGCGCGCACGAGGTCGGCGACGATCATGACCCGGCGCTTGCGCATGCGGTCGATCCAGGCGCCCGCGGGCAGGCCGACCACGAGGAACGCGGCGGTCGTGGCGGCGTTCAGCAGGCCCACCTCGAACTCGCTCGCGCCGAGCACCACGATCGCGAGCACGGGCACCGCCACGGTCGCGAGCTGCGCGCCGAACTGGCTGACGGTCTGCGCGGCCCAGAGCTGGAGGAACGCGCGGTCGCGCCAGAGGGAGGGGCCGGCCTTCGGGGCATCCTCGGTCGTGTCGGTGGTGGTGTCGCTCGTCACGTCGACTATCCTGAGGCGTGTGATTGAGAAAAGTCAATGTGCGGATGCCCCCGAGGCCGCGGGGCCCGACTCGGTCGCCGCCGGCGGGCCGGCCGACGACGAGACGCTGGCGCACGCGCGCGCCAAGGCGCTCGCCTCGCCCCTGCGCCTGCGCATCCTGCGCATCTGCCTGCACGAACCGCACACCAACCGCGAGATCGCCGAGCGGCTCGGGCTGAACCCCGGCACCTGCCTGCACCACGTGCGCACGCTCGTCGCGACCGGGTTCCTGCGGCGGGCGGATGCGGCGGACGACGGCCGCCCGGCACGCGAGGTGCCGTACCTCGCGACCCGGCTGAGCTGGCGGCAGCCGCTGCCCGGCGGCGCACGCGTGCTCGTCGAGGCGTTCCTCGAGGAGATCGCCGGGCTCGACGACGACGACCTCGACCTGGCGCGCCTGGGACTGCGACTGGCGCCGGCCGAGGTCGAGGAGTTCCAGCGGCGCATGAACGACCTGCTGCAGGAGTTCGCGGCGCGGCCGAGCGCGGACGGCGGCGAGGCGGTGTCGGTCTTCGTCGCGGTGCACCCGGACCACGCGAACCAGGGCTGACGGCCGGCCCGAGGCATCCGCTCGGCCCTGCGCCCACGGTGCGCGGAGTCAGCCCGCGACGATCGTGCGCGCGCCCGCCTCGGACTCGTCGAGGTCGCCGGTCTCCCCCGCGCGCACCGCGCGGCCGCCGAGCACGAGCATGTACGCGAGGAACGCGCCCAGCGCGACCACCCCGATGCCGACCTTCACCGGCCACGGCCACGGTGCCGGCGTCACGTACCCCTCGATCACGCCCGACACCAACAGCACGACCACGAGGCCCAACGCGATCGAGAACAGCGCCCGGCCGTCCTCGGCGAGCGCCTGCCCGCGCGTGCGACGGCCCGGCGCGACCCACGACCAGAAGATGCGCAGCCCCGCCGCCGCGGCCACGAACACCGCGGTGAGCTCGAGCAGCCCGTGCGGAGCGATGTACGCGAAGAACGTGTCGCCCTCGCCGTACGCGAACATGACCGCACCCGTCACGCCGAGGTTCTGCGCGTTCTGCAGGATCACGTACGGCACGAACACGCCCGTGATGCCGAAGGCGATGCACTGCGCGGCGATCCAGGCGTTGTTGGTCCAGACGAGGCCCGTGAACGACGCCGCCGGGTTCTCGGAGTAGTAGTCGACGAAGTCCTCGCGGGCCAACTGCTCGAACTGCTCGTCGCTGCCGAGCGAGGCGAGCACGCGCGGGTCGGCCAGCGCCCAGCCCGCGACGAGGCCCGCGACCGCGAGCGTCGCGAGCGCCACCGCCAGGGTCAGCCAGCGCACCCGGTACAGCGCCGCGGGGAGCTGCACGACCGCGAACTGCGGGATGCGCGCCAGGAGGTTCGTGCCGGCGCCCGTGAAGCGGATGCGCGCGCGCGACAGCGACACGGAGAGCCGGTCGCCGATCGCGGTCGAGCCGGCCGTCGTCTGCAGGGTCGACAGGTCGGCCGCACCGGCCTGGTAGCGGGCGATCAGCTCGTCGGCCTCCGCGCCGTCGAGGCGTCTCGTGCGCGCGAGCTCGTCGAGCCGCTCCCACTCGGAGCGGCGGGCGGCGGCGAGGGCGTCGAGGTCCATCTGCTTGAATACTACCCATGGCCGCGCAGCCCGAATCGGATGCCCCGGGCGGAGCGTTCGTCGTCGGCGAGGCGGTCGCACTCGACGTCCGCACCGCGAGCGTGTTCCTGCGCGCGGCGGGTGCTGCGATCGACGTGCTCGCCACGCTCCTCGCGATCGCGCTGACCGTCCTGATCGCGGTCAACATCGCCCCGCTCGAGCTCGACTCGGCGCTCGGCCGGGCGGTCGCCGTGGCGATCCTCGTGACGTTCCTCGTCATCGTGCCGACGGTCGTGGAGACCGCGAGCTCCGGGCGCTCGCTCGGCAAGCTCGCCATCGGCGCGCGCGTCGTGCGCGACGACGGCGGCGCCATCCAGGCGCGGCACGCGTTCGTGCGCGCGCTCGTGGGCGTGCTCGAGATCTACCTGACGTTCGGCGGGGTCGCGCTCGCGGTCGGCTTCCTCAACCCGCACGGCAAGCGCCTCGGCGACATCCTCGCCGGCACGCACGCGCAGGCCGAGCGCGTGCCGCACGTGCCGCGGGTCGAGACCGGCGTGCCGATCGAGCTCGCCGAGTGGGCGCACACGGCCGACGTGGTGCGCCTGCCCGCCCCGCTCGCCCGGCGCATC
This sequence comes from uncultured Agromyces sp., assembly GCA_913053875.1. Taxonomy (GTDB): domain Bacteria; phylum Actinomycetota; class Actinomycetes; order Actinomycetales; family Microbacteriaceae; genus Agromyces. Next base: position 315,289 of record CAJXGN010000001.1, read on the forward strand.
GCGCAGTTCCTCGCCCAGGCCCCGCACCTCGCGCCCGCCAGCCGGTCCCGGCTCGCCGAGTCCCTCGCGCGCGACGCGGCCCCGTACGTGTCGCCGGTGCCCGCCGTCGCACCCGAGGCGCTGCTCGCGGGCATCGTGGCCGTGCGCCGCCACCGCGACGCCACGGCGCTCGCGCTCGAATCCGAGCGGATGCGGGCGCTCGAGCCCGTGCTGGGCGCGCGTCCCGCGGGGTTCCCGATCCGCTGACCCGCGGGCGCCGGTCGCTCAGTACCGGTAGTGGTCCACCTTGTACGGGCCCTCGACCGGCACGCCGATGTACGCGGCCTGGTCGGGCGTGAGCTCGGTGAGCTCGACCCCGAGCGCGTCGAGGTGCAGGCGCGCGACCTTCTCGTCGAGGTGCTTGGGCAGCACGTACACGCCGGTCGGGTACGCGTCGGTGCGCGTGTAGAGCTCGAGCTGCGCGAGCACCTGGTTGGTGAACGAGTTGCTCATCACGAACGACGGATGCCCCGTGGCGTTGCCGAGGTTCATCAGGCGCCCCTCGGAGAGCACGAGCACGCTGCGCCCGCTCGGCAGGCGCCACTCGTGCACCTGCGGCTTGATCTCGACCCGCTCGGCACCGGGCAGCGACTCGAGCGCCGCCATGTCGATCTCGTTGTCGAAGTGGCCGACGTTGGCGACCACCGCGAGGTGCTTGAGCCCGAGCAGGTGCTCGACGCGCACGACGTCCTTGTTCCCGGTGCCCGTGACGAGGATGTCGATCTCGCCGACCACCGTCTCGAGGCGCTTGACCTCGTACCCGTCCATGGCCGCCTGCAGCGCGTTGATCGGGTCGATCTCGCTCACGATCACCCGGGCGCCCTGGCCGCGCAGCGCCTCGGCGGCGCCCTTGCCGACGTCGCCGTAGCCCGCCACGAACGCGACCTTGCCGCCCATGAGCACGTCGGTCGCGCGGTTGAGGCCGTCCGGCAGCGAGTGCCGGATGCCGTACTTGTTGTCGAACTTCGACTTCGTGACCGAGTCGTTCACGTTGATCGCCGGGAACAGCAGGTCGCCCGCCGCGTGCAACTCGTACAGGCGGTGCACGCCGGTCGTGGTCTCCTCGGTGACGCCGAGCAGGTCGCCGGCGACGCGCGTCCAGCGGGAGGCGTCGCGCTCGAGCGATGCCCGGAGCGTGTCGAGCACGACGCGGAACTCGGCGCTCGTGGCATCCGTCGCCTCGGGCACGCTGCCGGCAGCCTCGAACTCGCGACCCTTGTGCACGAGCAGCGTCGCGTCGCCGCCGTCGTCGAGGATCAGGTTCGGGCCGGTGTAGCCGTCGCTCGCCGCGGCCGCCTCGGCGGTCCAGTCGAAGATGCGATCGGTGCACCACCAGTACTCCTCGAGCGTCTCGCCCTTCCAGGCGAACACCGGCACGCCCGCGGGCGCCTCGACCGTGCCCTCGGGGCCGACCACGACGGCCGCGGCCGCCTCGTCCTGCGTGGAGAAGATGTTGCAGCTCGCCCACCGCACCTGCGCGCCGAGCGCGACGAGCGTCTCGATGAGCACCGCGGTCTGCACGGTCATGTGCAGGCTCCCGGCGATGCGCGCGCCGGCGAGCGGCTGCGACGGGCCGAACTCCTCGCGCAGGGCCATGAGGCCCGGCATCTCGTTCTCGGCGAGCCGGATCTGGTGGCGGCCGGCGGGCGCCAGGGAGAGGTCGGCGACCTTGAACGGCAGTGCGGAGGTTGCGGGGAGGGTGCTCATGCCCTCATTCTCGCAGCCGCGCGGGTCACGTCGCGCGGGCGGGGGTCAGCCGGTGGCGCCGAGCCCGCCGACGAGGTCGTCGCCGAGCACCGTGTGCCGGACGACCTGCCAGCCCTGCGGCGCCGAGGTGCGCTCCGCGTGCCGGGCGCACAGGTCGTAGCTGTGCGGCTCGGCGGCGACCGCGAGCGGACCGAGCACCGCCATCTGGTCGGCGTAGACGTAGGTGAGCGTCGCGACCGCCGAGGCGGTGCAGGCGATGCGCGAGCAGGTGCGGTCCATGGCGGATCCAGCGTAGCGACACCTGGGGCGCCAGTAGGATTGCGACATGCCACGACCCCGCCGCCGCGCCGCCACGGTTCGCTCGCCGCGACGGTCGGCGCGCAACCGCCACGGCCGCGGGCTGCGCTCGTCGGTCGCCGGCCCGCACCTGCCCATGCTGCGCACGCGCGAGGGCGATTTCGAGCTCATCGTCTCGACCACCGCGGCGTACCTGCGCGGGCTCTGGCCGGACGAGCTCGCGGGCGTGCGGTTCGAGGTGGCGCAGGCCCCCGCCGAGGCGATCCACGACGACCACGTCGACCGCTGGAAGGTGCATCACGACTCGCGGCGCATCGTGCTCTACCGCCTGCCGATCGTGCGCTTCGCGCACGCGGAGGACGTCGACGAGCTGCACGAGCGCATGCTCATCGAGAGCTGCGTGTTCCGTGCGGTCGCCGACCTGCTCGACACCGACCCGTGGGACCTCGCGCCGAACCGGTATCGCGGGTTCTGAGCCGCGCGGCGGTGCAGGGCGGCGAGCGGATGCCTCGGGCTCGCGCCCCTCGGGCCCCCGGCGTCAGCGCGGGTAGACGCGGATCGGCGCGTCCAGCGCGCCCGGCGGCAGCACTGCGTAGGCGGCCGACTCCGTGGCATCCGCGTACGTGACGGAGGCGTGCACGCCGGTCGCGTCGTCGAGGCGGAGCACGTCGCCGCCCGACACGGTCACGCTCGTCGAGCCGCCCGCGGGCACCTCGACGACGCGCTCCGCCCCCGAGCCCTCGGTGACGCGCACGGCGCGCGCCTCCCCGTCGCTCGCGAGCACGAGGCGCGGCGACGGCCCCGGTGCGATCGCCACCGCGACCGCGTCCACCAGCTCCGGCGCGGCGGCGTACCAGGCGAAGTCGCTGCCGGCGTCGTCGTCGGGGTCGCCGGTCGTGACCCGCGCGGCCGCGACGACCGGCCCGTCGGCGCGCACGCGCACGTCGACCACCGTCGCCGACAGCGTCGGCACGGGCACGTCCGCGACCAGGCCCGCGCGCAGCGCGACCTCGACCGAACCGAGCGTCGCGCCCGCGGCGTCGTGGAAGGAGACCGTCGCATCGGCGTCCTCGTCGTCCGGGGCGAGCAGTCGCACGACCGACACCGCGTCGTCGTCGCCCACGTGGTCGGCGTCGCCGTCGCCCGAGATGCCGCGGGGCACGCCCGGGATCACGAGGTCGGTCGCGGGCGCGTCGCCGGCGGAGACGATCGCCACGCCGCCGGGGTCGAGCCCGCGGACGATGCTCTGCTGCATCGTCGCCGCCACCCGGCCGCCGGTCGACGTGACGTGCACGACCGGCGAGCGCGCGTCGGGGGCGATGCCCGACAGCGCCACGACGCGCTGCGTGCCCGGGGCCACGACCAGCGACCCGCCGGCCGACTCGAGGCGGCCGAGCTCGGAGAAGACCTCGACGCGCACGGTCGCGGCGACCTCGCCCGGGTTCACCAGGGACAGCACGGTCGTGCGGCCGACCGAGACCGCGCCGCCGGCGAGCCACGCCTCCGCGACCGGCTCGGTGCACGCGGCCGCGGCGAAGCCCGCCACGCGCTCGGTCGCGACGCCCTGCGACGACGCCGCGGCGAGCAGGCCCGGCTCGACCTCGCCCGGAGCGGTCGCGTACCAGGCCACGCCGCCGAGCGCGTCGGCGCCCGGCACGTCGAGGGCCAGCGCGGACTGCTCCTCGATCGCGGCCCCGTCGGGGAACGCGCCGTCGACGAGCGACGGGGCGCCGAGCGCCGTCGCTCCGGTCGCCTCCGCGGAGTCCTCGGCGAGCGCCAGCAGCGGTCCGGCGCACGCGCGCACCTCCTGCGAGTCGGCCGGCAGCACGCGCACGGACGGCGGCTCGACCGACACCTCGGGCAGCGGCTCGACGGCGGCGACGACGGCGACGGTCGCGCAGACGCCGAGCGCGAGCACGCCCGCACCGATGCGAGCGCCCACCAGTGCGACCGTGCGTGCGGCGATCATGCGTCTCCCCCTCGGTCCGTCCGCTCGTCCGGCCGGGCGTCGGCCTCGGCGGCATCCGCGTCGGCACCCGGCTCGCCGTCGGCGATGTCCGGGGCCGGCGGGTCCTGCTCGCGCTCCTGCGACTCGGCGGCATCCTCCTCGAGCGGCTCGGCAGCGTCCTGCTCGGCCGCATCCTGCTCGGCAGCGTCCTGCTCGGCCGCATCCTGCTCGGCCGCATCCTGCTCGGCAGCGGCATCGGCGCGCACGACCGTGTCGACGAGCGGCGGCGGGGTCGGCCTGCGGCGCCCGCGCTCCCGCCCGGCCCCGATCGGCATCGCCAGCAGCAGCGTGCCGATCACGACCGCGAGCTGGATGCCCACGACCCAGGCGCCCCATGCGCCGCCCGCACCGACGGGGATCGCGGTCGCGGCCGTCGTGTCGCCCTCGTCAGCGGTGCGGTACAGGCGTCCGAACTCGGTGTCGCCGACGGGCACCAGGGCCGCGTTCTGGTCCATGGCGACGGCGGCGCGCGCCTCGGTGGCCGTCGCCCGCCGCTCGTCGCCGGCCGCGGTGCCGAGCAGCACGAACCGGATGCCGAAGCGCTCGAGCCCGGCCACCGTGTCGAAGCCGGTGCGGCTCGCGAGGTTGCCCGCGAGCTCCGCGAGCTCGCGCTGGTCGGCGTCGAGCGCCTCGGCCGTCGCCGCGAGCGTAGACTGCTCGTCGAGGGTCGTGCCGGCACCGTGCTCAAGCACGGCGCGCAGGCCGCCGTCGCCTTGCGGCACGAGCCGCAGCGTGGCCACGCGGGGGTCCTCGGCGACCGCGGCCTCGACGAACGCGGGGACGGTCCGCGGCCCGGCGGGCTGCACCGCCGCGGAGCCGGTCGCGATCGCGATCCCGACCGGGAGGATCGCGAGGACGACCCCGAGCAGCGCGACGGCGCCCGGCACCGCGGAGTGCCGTCCGATCGCGCGCAGCGTCACGAGCGCGGCCCCGAGCAGCCCGAGCCAGTACAGGCTGAGGCCCGACCCCGTCCACACCCGCACCGTGTCCTCGCCCGCGGTGGCGACGGAGACCTGCGCCGCCGCGGCCGCGGTCGCGAACCCCGCCAGGGCGATGCCGAGCGCGCCGATGCCGGCGCGTGCACCGCGCACGAACACGGCCGCGGCCGCGAGCAGCCCGAGGGGCAGCAGCATCGACGCCACGAGCAGCGTCGGCGCGATGGTGCCGCCCGTGAGCGCCGCGAGCGGCTCGGCCCACGCCGCGTACGCGTCCGCCGGGAAGGCGAGCACGAGCGCCGTGCCACCGGTCGGGCCCGACGCCGTCGGCAGGCCGGGGTCCGCGAGCAGGCCGAGCGGCGTGCCGCGCACCACCTGGTCGATGACGAGGGGCGCGGCGAGCACCGCGGCCGGCACCGGGATGCCGAGGTAGCGCAGCGGGTGCCGGCTGACGATCGCGGCGACGAGCCAGCCCAGCAGGAGCGCCGGTGCGAGCGCCGGCGCGCAGGCCACGACCGCGGCGAACAGCAGCGCGGCGACCGCCGCGGCCGGCCACGAGCGCGCAGCGGCGATCGTCGACCAGACCAGCCAGGGCAGCAGCACGTGGGCGAGCACCGCGGCGGGCCGGCCGTCGGCGAGGGCGACCAGCAGCGGCGGTGCGACGGCCCACGCCAGTCCGGTGACCGCGCGGATGCCGGCGCGGTCCGTCAGGCGCGCGGCGGCGTACCAGCCGCCGAGCGCCGACAGCGGGACGGCGCCGATCCAGAGCAGCACGAGCGCGAACGACGGCGACCACCAGCTCGCGGTGCCGAGCACGGCGAGTACGCCCGCGAACGGGTCGGCCGCGCCGACGAAGCCGGTGCCGATGTCGCGCCAGCCGTAGGCCGCGGAGCCCCAGAGGTCGCCGACCTGCGCGGCGAGCGGCTGCAGGCCGCCGCCGGAGACGCCCGACGACCCGATCAGGAAGAGGAACAGGAGCACGGATGCGACGCTCGCGGCGAGCACCGTCCAGCCACCGCCGCCCGCGATGAAGTGCACCTCCTCGCGCTGGCCTCGCGCGCGCACGCGCCGGGCGTCGCGCTCCTGCGCGCGTCGGCGGCGCAGCTCGTCGGGCGGGAGCCGGAGCGGGGCGATGGCGCTCCACTTGGCCCCGCGATTCCGTCGGATGCGACGACGTGCGGCGACGACCGGTCCGAGCAGCACCATCGTCCGCACGGACGCCGCCCACTCGCCGGGGATCGACCCGGGCGCCTTGGTCAGCAGGTGCCACGCCGACCGCAGCACGGCGAGCGGCAGCAGCGACAGCCAATGCACGGGCAGCGCCGGCCATGCGGCGTACGCGAACCTCCGGTGCAGCTGGGCCGAGCGTCGCTCCCGGTGCCGGCGCCGGGCGACCGCTCCGGCGCGCCGGCCGTCTCGGTCGGCGGCGATGCGCACGGTCGCCGCCGGCACGACGACGACGCGGTGACCGGCGAGGCGTGCGCGCACGCCGAGGTCGAGGCCGTCGTCGACGACCGGCAGCGCCGGATCGAGTCCGTCCAGGTCGTCCCACGCCGAGCGTCGCACGAGCATGCCGTGCGGCGAGGCCCCGAGCACGTCGCTCAGCCGGTCGTGCTGACCCTGGTCGAGCTCGCCCCCCACCAGGTCCACCGACGCGCCGAGCCGGGTCATCGACTCGCCCATCGACGCGATGCGGTCGGGTTCGTCGTCGCGCATGAGCTTGGGCGCGGCCGCGACGACCGACGGCGCGGTCTCGAGTTCGGCGGCGAGCACCCGCAGCGCGTCCGGCGACGGGATCGTGGCGGCGTCGAGCAGCCAGAGGAGCTCGCCCGAGGCGCCCTCGGGGTGCGCCGCGACGCCTGCCCGCACCGCGGCGCCGAAGTCGAGCTCCTGCGCGCTGGTCACGATGTGGTCGGGCTCGGCCCGCTCGATCCGCGACAGCGCGGCATCCGGCACCCGGCAGGCGACGACGGTCAGCGAGTCGACGGCACGGTGCTGCCCGCGGACCGCCTCGAGCGCTCGCTCGAGGTGCGGAGCCTCGCCGCGGACGACGAGGACGGCGGCGACACTCGGGATCATCGCGCTCAGCCTAGGTCGGGTCCTCCCGCGCGCCGTTCAGCCGCGCGGCGTGCCCCGATCGGGGGCCGAGCGACGGTCAGACCGCCCGTCGGCGCAGCTTGCGGCGCTCGCGCTCGGAGAGGCCGCCCCAGATGCCGAAGCGCTCGTCGTTCGCCAGCGCGTACTCGAGGCACTGCGAGCGCACCTCGCACGTGGTGCAGATCTTCTTCGCGTCGCGCGTCGAGCCGCCCTTCTCGGGGAAGAACGCCTCGGGGTCGGTCTGCGCGCAGAGCGCATCCGTCTGCCAGGAGAGCGGATTGTCGTCGTCGGTCTGTGCGCGAACCCCCGGGACCCCGAGCTTCACGGGGTCGATGAACCAGTCGTCCGGTACGCCAGAACGATACTCGGGAATAGCCATATCGTCTCCCACCCATTCGTACCGACTCGGCGTGTCGCCGCGTCACGTGTAATTACACTCGTGTAGTTCGCGTGCGTCAAGTCGCGGATGTTAAACCCTCAAGGCATCGTCGAGGGTTAGGCGGGCACTCCGACACGCCGATGCGTAGCGAAGACGTGATCAGCGGGACTGGTCGGATGCCGCCCTGCGGGCCTCCCACGCACTCGAGACCATGTCCGCGAGCGAGTGCCGCATGCGCCAGTCGAGGTCGCGCGCGGCGAGGTCGCCGGACGCGACGATGCGGGCCGGGTCGCCCGCGCGCCGAGGCGCGATCTCGGGCGTGAAGTCGATGCCCGTGACCTCGGCGACCGCGCGCATGATCTCGCCGACCGAGACCCCGTCTCCGGAGCCGAGGTTGTAGACGGGCTCGATCGGCTGGTCGCCGGCGAGTCGCTTCGCCGCCACGACATGGGCCGCCGCGAGGTCGGCGACGTGCAGGTAGTCGCGCACGCAGGTGCCGTCTGGCGTCGGGTAGTCGTCGCCGTTGATGCGCGGCGTGCGTCCCTCGATGAGGGCGTCGAAGACGAGCGGGAAGAGGTTGTGCGGGCTGACGTCGTAGACCTCGGACGTGCCCGAGCCGACCACGTTGAAGTAGCGCAGCGAGGTGTGGCGCAGGCCCGTGGCGACGCCCTGGTCGCGCAGCATCCACTCGCCGATCAGCTTCGATTCGCCGTAGGGCGACTCGGGCGACTTGGGCGTGTCCTCGGTGACGAGGTCGACGTCGGGCGTGCCGTAGACGGCCGCGCTCGACGAGAACACGATCCGCTCGACCCCGCGCTCCTGCATCGCGGCCAGCAGCGTCGCGGTGCCCGTGACGTTCTGGCGGTAGGTGTGCAGGGGCTGCTGCACCGAGACGCCCGCGTACTTGAAGCCCGCGACGTGGATGACCCCGGCGATCTCGTACTCGTGGAGCGTGCGGTCGACGAGCGGGCCGTCGAGGATCGACCCGTGCACCAGCGGTACGCCCTCCGGTACGAACCCGCGCCGCCCCGACGACAGGTCGTCGAGCACCACGGTGCCGAGCCCCTCCGCGACGAGCGCGCGCACGACGTGCGCCCCGATGTAGCCGGCGCCGCCGGTGACCAACCAGTTCACGTGTCCTCCTCGCGGGCCGAGTGGAGCCGGCCCGTCGACACTCTATCGACGGGCCGGGCTCGCGGCAGGCGGACGGGGACGACCGGCGGGGCCGGCCGGGCCGGAGTCAGATCCGGGGCGTGATGCGGCGCTCGACGTGACGGATGCGGTCGCGGATCTCGGGGCGGCCGTAGCCGTCGCCGTCGATCCTCCGGAGCGTCTCGACGACGCCCCACGCGGCCACCGCGACGAGGACGAGGATGAGGAGAATGGTCATGGCAGGAAATCTACGGATTGCCAGATCGTGCCACCAGTGGCAGGATTGACACACATCGGCACATTCCTGCCACGCTCGAGGAGAGGGCCCGCACATGCTCACCACCGTCGCCTGCATCGCCCTCCCCCAGCTCGCGCCGTTCGAGTTCGGCGTCATCTGCGAGGTCTTCGGCATCGACCGCACCGAGCAGGGCGGGCCCACCTTCGACTTCCACGTCGTCGCCGCCGAGACCGGCACCGTCCCCTCGAAGCTCGGCTTCGACCTCGTCGTGAAGGAGGACCTGTCGTTCGCCGAGACCGCCGACCTTGTCGCCGTCCCCGCCTCCATCGTCGACTCACCGACCCACCCCGAGGTGCTGCGGGTCATCCGCGAGGCGGTCGAGCGTGGCGCGTGGGTGCTCTCGGTCTGCAGCGGCGCCTTCACGCTCGGCCAGGCCGGCGTGCTCGACGGCCGCCGCTGCACGACCCACTGGATGTACACCGACGCCCTCCAGCGCCGGTTCCCCCGCTCCGAGGTCGACCCCGACGTGCTCTTCGTGCAGGACGATCGCGTCGTGACCGGCGCCGGGACCGCGGCCGGCATCGACGCCGCCCTGCACATCGTGCGCACCGAGCTCGGCGCCGAGGCCGCCAACATCGTCGCGCGGCGCATGGTCGTGCCGCCGCAGCGCGACGGCGGCCAGTCGCAGTTCGTGCAGCGCCCCGTGCCCGAGGTGCGCGCCGACTCGCTCGCCGAGGTCACCGACTGGATGCTCGAGCACCTCGACGAGGACCTCACCGTCGACGCGCTCGCCCGGCGCGCCCTCATGTCGCCGCGTACGTTCGCCCGCCGCTTCCGCGCGGCGACCGGCACCACGCCCACCGCCTGGCTGAACCGTCAGCGCCTGCTGCGCGCGCAGCAGCTGCTCGAGACCACCGGCCTCACGCTCGAGGAGATCGCGCGCGACACCGGCTTCGGCGCCGCGGCCGTCATGCGGCACCACTTCGTGAAGGTGCTGCAGACCACGCCCACCGCCTACCGACGCACCTTCAGCCAGCGCATCGCCTCCTGATCGGGGCCGGCGGATGCCTCAGGCGTAGCCGTCGCCCACGGTCGCGATGAACACCTCGCCGTCGCCCGACACCGTCACCGCGCCCTCGTCGGGCGTGATGTAGACGCTCGCGCCGCGACCGAACGTCGTCTCGCCGTGCGCGCCGGAGATCGCGACGTCGCCGCTCGTGCAGAGCGCGATCGCGGGTCCGTCGAGCGGGATCGGCGTCTCCGAGGCATCCGCCGCCCGCACCTGGTGCAGCACGAAGTCGGGCACGTCGGGCCGGAACGTCTGCACGCCCGCGCCCGGCTGCTCGGGCCGCAGGTACGGCACCGGCAGCGGCGAGAAGTCGAGCACGTCGACGAGCTCCTCGATGTCGATGTGCTTCGGGGTGAGGCCGCCGCGCAGCACGTTGTCGCTCTCGGCCATGAGCTCGATGCCGAGGCCGCGCAGGTACGCGTGCATGTTGCCCGCGGGCAGGTACAGGGCCTCGCCGCGACGGAGCGTGACGTGGTTCAGCAGCAGCGAGATGACGATGCCCGGGTCACCGGGGTAGTGCGCGGCGAGGATGCCGACGGTCTCGAACGCCGCGCGGAACGGCGAGGCCGCGTCGGCCGCGCGCACCGCCGCGAGGGCGACCACGCGCTCGACGAGCCAGGAGACCTCCCCCGTGTCCTCGCCGCGGCCGTCGCGCAGCAGCCACTCGACCGCCTCGCGGAGGCCGTCGTCGCCGGAGAGGCGGTCGCGCAGCAGGTCGAGCGCCGCCGGCTGCGGGTCGTCGCCCGCCGCATCCGCCGCCCCCAGCTCGTCGACGATCGCCAGCGCCTCGGCGACCGGCCGGAACCCGCACAGGGCGTCGAAGGTCTCGCTCACCGCGACGATCAGCTCGGGCTTGTGGAACGCGTCGCGGTAGTTGCGGTCGAACGCGTCGACCGCGATGCCCGCCTCCTCCTCGCGGTCGAAGCCGAGCCGGGCGCGGTCGAGGTCCGGGTGGGCCTGCAGCGACAGCGGGGCATCCGCCGCCAGCACCTTCAGCAGGAACGGCAGTCGGGCACCGCGTCGTGCGAGGTCGGGGCCGAGGGCCTGCTCGGGAGCGGAGTGGATCCAGGCGCGGAGGTCGTCCACGCCCTCCGGCGCGTCGGTGACGATGCGCGACGGCGAGCCCGCGTGCGCGCCGAGCCACAGCTCGGCCTCCGGACCCCCGGACGGCTCGGAACCCAGCAACCCGGCGATCGCCGTGTGGGAACCCCACGCGTAGTCACGGGGAGTATTGCCGATCGGCACAAACATGGACGCCCTCTCGCTCGTTCGACTGCATCAACCTACCAACCGTCTTGGGCGGCTTCGGGCGCCGACCTAGGCTTTCCGGCGTCGACGCGCCGGATCGGCGCGAGCCCCCTGCGGCACCCCGACGCCCCGACGACCACGCACTGGAGCGACCATGACCCTCGAGCCCCTCGCCAGCGACTTCTACGCGTACGAGAGCCTGCTCTCGGAGCCCGAGCGCGAGGCTCTCGCGAAGCTGCGGGCGTGGCTCGAGGCCGACGTGCGGCCGATCATGGACGACTACTGGGAGCGCGGCGAGTTCCCGATGCAGCTCGTCAAGCCGCTCGCCGACACCGGCGCGCTGTCGTTCTCCTGGGACGAGACGGCGCCGTTCGAGAACTCCGCGGTCTTCCGCGGCTTCGTCGCCCTGGAACTCGCCCGGGTGGACGCCTCGATCTGCACCTTCGTCGGCGTGCAGAACGGCCTCGCCACCGGGGCGCTCGCGGTGGCCGGGTCGCCCGAGCAGCGGCAGGAGTGGATTCCGAAGCTCGCATCCGGCGAGGTGATCGGCGCATTCGGCCTGACCGAGCCGCTGTCGGGCTCCGACTCCGCGCGCGGCCTGCGCACGACCGCGCGCCGCGAGGGCGACGAGTGGGTGCTGAACGGCGAGAAGCGCTGGATCGGCAACGCGACCTTCTCGGACATCACGATCATCTGGGCGAAGGACGTCGCCGACGGCCAGGTCAAGGGCTTCATCGTGCCGACCGACACCCCCGGCTACCGCGCGTCGAAGATCGAGGGCAAGATCAGCCTCCGCCCCGTGCAGAACGCCGACATCGTGCTCGAGGACGTGCGCGTGCCGGAGCGGCTCCGCCTGCAGCGGGCCGACTCGTTCCGTGCGACGGCCTCGGTGCTGCGCCTCACCCGTGCCGAGGTCGCCTGGAGCGCCGTCGGCGTCGCGATCGGCGCCTACGAGGCCGCGCTCGACTACGCCAAGACGCGCGAGCAGTTCGGCAAGCCGATCGCGTCGCACCAGCTCGTGCAGGACCTCCTGGTGAAGTGCCTCGGCAACATCACCGCGTCGCTCGGCATGGTCGTGCGCGTCTCGGAGATGCTCGACCGCGGCGAGCAGCGCGACGAGCACTCGGCCCTCGCGAAGTCGTATGCCACCGCCCGCATGCGCGAGACCGTGGCCTGGGCGCGCGAGGCGATGGGCGGCAACGGCATCGTGCTCGAGCACGGCGCCGCACGGTTCTTCGCCGACGCCGAGGCACTCTACTCCTACGAGGGCACGCGCGAGATGAACACGCTCATCGTCGGCCGGGCGATCACGGGCAGCGCCGCGTTCGCCTGACCGCGACGCCGGCGGCGCGGGCGGTACCCTTGAGCACATGACCGACGTGCGCGCCCGCATCTCCGCGCGCGCCGGCTCACCGCCGTGGCTCGGCCAGGCGGTCCGCGCTTGGGCGGGATTCGCGTTCTTCACCGCGTTCGCCGGGCAGTTCTGGCGCAACCTGCTGGGCTGGTGGGGCTTCGGCATCATCGCCGGCGCCGTCATCGTGGGCGCCGTCTTGCTCCTCGTGCTGGTGCGGCCGACCTGGAACTGGCGGCTCGTGCCCAAGTCGGCGATCGCGTTCGTCGGCTTCGCCGCGCTGTCGATCGCTTGGTCGGCCTACCCGCCGACCAGCGTGCTGGCGGTCGGGATCCTCGCCGGCACGGCCGCCGCCGGGGTCGCGCTCGGCCTCTGCCTCACCTGGGGCGGGTTCCTGCGCTCGCTCGCGACGGCGCTGGCGTGGATCCTCGCGCTCTCGCTCGTGTTCGAGCTGTGGGTCGCGCTGTTCGTCGGCGAGCCCCTGCTGCCGAACTTCGCCGACTACGGGGATGCCGACGTGCCGGCCGCGTTCTACTGGTCGCGCGACCTGCTCTTCGCCGGCGGGCCGATCGAGGGCATCGTCGCCAACCGCAACCTGCTCGGCATGATCGCGCTGCTCGGCCTCATCGTCTTCGCGATCCAGGCACGCACGATGGGCTACCGTCGCGATCGCGCCATCGGCTGGATCGTCGTCGCGGTGGTGACGCTCGCGCTCACCCGATCGGCGACCGTGCTCCTCGCGGCGGTGGTCGTCGCCGTGGTGCTCGTGTTCGCACTCTGGGCCCGGCGGCGCCCGCACGGCCGCCTCCCGGTCTACCTCGCGGCGGCCGGTTCGCTCGCCGCCGCGATCGCGGCGGTCATCGCGGCGTGGGGCCCGCTGCTCGACCTGCTCGGCCGCAGCGAGGACGCGACCGGCCGCCTCGACATCTGGGCGTCGGTGCAGGGGCTCATCGCCGAGCGTCCCGTGCTCGGCTGGGGCTGGACGGGCTACTGGGCCCCGTGGACGGAGCCGTACGCGGGGCTTGCAGTGCGCAACGGGGTCGAGTACCTGCAGGCGCACAACGCGTGGCTCGACGTGTGGATGCAACTCGGCGTCGTCGGGCTCGTGGTCTTCGCGGCACTCGTGCTGGGCACGCTCTCCCGCTCCTGGTTCGCCGCCGTCGATCGCCCGGCGGTCGACTTCGGCAACGGCACCGGGTACCGGGCCAGCGCGCTGATGCCCCTCCTGCTCGCGGCCGCACTCATCGCGCAGAGCATCGGCGAGAGCCGCATCCTCATCGAGGGCGGCTGGATGCTGCTGATCGCGCTCGCCTTCCTGACCAAGCGTCGCCGCTTCGCCGGCGAGCCGATGCCGTAGCCGATGCCCGACCCGATCGCGCCGGCGCTGCGACGCTTCCTGGGCTCGGCCCGGTTCGCCCAGGCGCTGACGCTCGCGATCCTCGGCACGGGGTTCTCCACGCACGCGCTGCGCAGCCTGATCGGCTGGCCCGGCCTCATCGCCGTCATCATCGCGCTGGTCGTGCTCGCGGGCGTCTCCCTGGTGGCGCGCTGGCAGGCCGTGGACTGGTACGGCGTGCTGCCGCTCTCGCTGCTCGTGTTCGTCGGCTGGGCCGCGGCATCCGTGCTCTGGAGCGAGTACCCGGCGACCACCGTCGTCCGTGTCGGCTACCTCGTCGCGTTCGGGTTGCTCGGCGTGTACGTGGCGCTCGCGCGCGACACGATCCAGGTCGTGCGCGCCGCCGGCGACGTGCTCCGCGTGCTGCTCGGCACCTCCCTCGCGCTCGAGGTCCTCTCCGGCATCCTGCTCGACCTCCCGATCGCGTTCCTCGGCATCGAGGGCGACCTCGCGTCCGGCGGGCCCGTGCAGGGCCTCTTCGGCACCCGCAACCTGCTCGGGTTCGTGGCCCTGATCGCCGCGCTGACGTTCGTCGTGGAGTGGCGCACCCGCTCGGTGTCGAGACCGACGGCGATCGCCTCGATGGTGCTCGCGGGGGTCATGGTGCTGCTGTCGGGCTCACCCACGACGTTCGTCTCGCTGATCGTGCTGCTGGTCGCAACGCTCGCGCTGTTCGGCCTGCGGCGGGCCGACGCGCAGGCCCGCTGGCGGTGGCAGGTCGCACTGGTCACCGGAGGCGTCGTCGCCCTCGCCATCGGCTTCGCGGCGCGCGTGCGCATCATCGAGCTGCTCGACGCACGAGGCGAGTTCGACGTGCGGCTCGCGACCTGGCGCGAGATGAGCCGCTACCTCGACATGAACCCCATGCAGGGCTGGGGCTGGGCCGGCATCTGGCCGACCTCGCCCCCGTACAGCTGGATCACGCTGGCGACCGGCCGGCCGCATGCGAGCGGCCTGAGCGCCTACATCGACGTCTACTTCCAGCTCGGCGTGATCGGTGCCGTGCTCTTCGTCGGCATGCTCGGCCTCGCGCTCGTGCGCGCGTGGCTGCTCGCATCCGCCCGCCGCGCCGTCGTCTACGTCTGGCCCGCGCTCGTGCTCGTCGTGATCGCGGTCACCTCGTTCGCCGAGAGCTACGCCCTCGTCGAGGGCGGCTGGATGCTCATCGTGATCTGCGCCGTGAAGGCCGCGCGCGACATGAGCTGGCGCGACGCGTGGAAGCCGGCGCTCACGCCTGCCTTCTGATCGCGACCGAGGCCGCGTGCCGCGGTGCGGCGGTCAGGCGACGGGCGCGGCCGCGTCCCGAGCCCGGGCGAGGATGCCCTCGACGACGTCGATCGTGTCCTCCCAGCCCTCGACCGCCACGCAGGCGACGCCCATGGCCTTGACCGGGTAGTCGTTGCCGTCCTCGTCGAGCCGGTCGCCCACGAAGAGCATCTCGTCGAGTGCGATGCCCGACACCTCCACGAGGCGCCGCATGCCGAACGCCTTGTCGATGCCGCGACGCGTGATGTCGACCGACGTCGAGCCGCCGCTGCGGACCTCGAGATCGGGCAGCAGCAGCTGCACGGCGTCGCGCAGGGTGTTCTTCTTGACGTTCGTCGGGTCCCAGGCCGCCTTCGCCGCGACCGGGGCGGCCTGCCCGAGCGCCGAGAACGTCACCTGCGAGCCGCGGTCCTCCAGGATCGGACCCCACGTCTCGGTCTCCCAGCAGCCGAGCTCGCGCGCTGCGGCCTCGACCGCGTCGAGCGCGCGACGTCGCTCGTCGTCGGTGAGCTCCTCCGCGTACTGGCGCCGCCAGTCGCCCGCCTCGTGGCGGTAGTACTGCGTGCCGCAGGTCGGCATCAGGTGCAGCCGGGCGAGGGTCGCCGCATCCGCCTCGGGCAGCCGCTCCACGACCTGCGCGGTGAACTGCGCGATCTGGCCGCCCGAGATGATGCACACCTCGGCCACGCCGAGCAGTTCGACGAGGAGGCCGGCCATGCGCGGGTCCATCGGCGACTTCGACGGCGCGAGCGTGTCGTCGAGGTCGAAGGCGACGAGTCGGGGAGTCGGGTGCATGTGGCTCCGGTTCGGTCGAGCGCCGCGGGGCGGCGGGGGGCGTGGGTTCCGTCCGACGCACGATCACGTGCGCCCGATCGAGCGTCGTCGCGCGGGTCGCCTGAGTCTAACGGATGCCCCTGAGACGGCGCCGTGCCCTGGGGGCGCTCCCCCGGTCGGCGCCTCAGCCGACCGGTTGCACCAGGTCGCGCAGGATGTCCTGCGCACCCAGGCCGAACCGCACGTACCGACCCGTGCGCCACTCCCGCAGGACCGGCCCGACGCGGCGCCACCGGGCGGCGGGGAGCGCGGAGCGCACGCGCTCGTGCGCGAGCTTCTCGCGCACCTCGCCGACCCGCTCGGGGGCGATGCCGGGCAGCTCGGGCAGCCGCTCGGCGAGCGCCTCGGCGCGGGCGAGCAGCCGCGCGTTCCTCGCGTCGCGCGGCTCGCGCAGGCGTCGCATCCGCCCCGCCCAGCCCAGCGACTCGGCGCCGATCTGGTTGCCGCCGTGCTGCCGATAGTCGATCAGCGGCTCCTCGAGCACGTCGATCTCGCCGACCGCCGCGGCGATGGTCGCGAGCCATTCGTCGTGCACCCACGACGCGGGGAACGGCCGGGCGAGCTCGAGCAGCTCGCGACGTAGCAGCATCGTCGCGCCGGTCAGCACGTTGCGGCGCAGCTGCACGCCCCACGCGTCCCCGTCGTGGATGCGGGCGCGCTCGCCCGCGCTCACGTACAGCGTGTCGAGCAGCAGCTCCCCCGTCGGCTCGCCCTCGCCGTCGACGAGACGCGCATCGCTCGCGAGCAGCAGCAGGGCGGGACGCGCGTCGAACTCGGCGACCATGCGCGCCAGCTTCTCCGGATGCCACACGTCGTCCTGGTCACTCAGCGCGATGAGGTCGCCGGTGGTCGCCGCGAGCGCCTGCTCGAAGTTCGCGGTGACGCCGAGCGGCGGGTCGTTGCGGAGGATGCGGACGGCGGAGCCGGCATCCGCGTAGGTTCGCGCGAGGTCGACCGTGCCGTCGGAGGAGGCGTCGTCCGAGACCACGATCTCGGCGGGGGCCGGAGATTGCGCGAGGATGCTGTCCAGTTGCGAGGGGAGGAACCGAGCGCCGTTGTGCGTGCACACTGCCGTGGAGACGCGCTGCATCGCGCGATTCTAGCAACGCCGATGTGGACAGTGCGCGAGGATGCCTCGGAATCATGACAGGATCGGAGGCACCCGGATCACCCGAACCCGTGGATCCGAGAACAGAGAGCACACCGCGAGTGAACACCCGAGAGATCCCCATCAACTCGGCGGAGTCGCAGCTGTACCGGGAACTCGCCGATGGAGTCCATGCGGTGGGTGACCGCGGAACGCTGGCGTTCTGCGTCTCCACGAGCGACCTCTCGGAGGGCAAGGGCGACGTCTTCGTCGCCCTCGGTCTCGGCAAGTACCTCCAACGCCTCGGCTGGGGCGTGCGCCTGTGGCCGGCGGATCGCTGGGACGACGAGTTCCCCCCGGTCGACGTGGCAGTGTCGATGCTCGAGTCGTTCGTGCCGGGTCACGTTCCGGCATCCACGGCACTCGTCGCGTGGGTGCGCAACTGGACCGAGTCGTGGGCGGCTCTGCCGTACCTCGCGGAATTCGATGAGATCTGGGCGTCATCGCGATCGTCGGCGGAGCGCCTCGGTGCGGAGTTCGCCGGCGAGGTGCGCCTACTGCCGATCGCCGTCGATCCCGAGCTCTTCGTCGACGCGCGCGAACCGTCGGCCGACCTGGTCGTCACCACCGCGAACTTCTGGGGCGCCGAGCGCGACCTGATCGCCGCGATCGACGGCCTTCCCGACGACCAGCCGATCGACTGGTACGGCGTGAACGGCGAGCTGCTCCCCGAATCGCGCAACGTACGCCACCACGGCCCGGTGGACTACTTCGGCGTGCCGCGCGTGTACGCCTCGGCGGTCGCCGTGATCGACGATCTCATCCCGCCCGCGCGTCGCTTCGGGACCCAGAACTCCCGCCTGTTCGAGTCGCTCGCGTCGGGCGCCCTGCCGATCGTGAATTCGACCGCGGGGCTGGACGAGCTCGGCCTCGGCCGCATCCCGACCTGGCGCGACGCCGCGACGCTCGACGAAGCCATCGCGTTCGCGCGGTCCCCGCGCGGCCGAGACATCGCGCGGGAGCTGCGCTCCACCGTGCTGGACCATCACACGTTCGGGCATCGTGCCGACGTCGTCGACGGTCCGCTCGGCGTGCTGCGCGATGCGGCCCCCCGCCGAGATCGCTCGGCACTCCTTCGCTGGGCGACCTCCCAGCAGTTCCGGCTGCAGGAGGTCACACGCGAACGGGACCTGTTCTTCGAGGATGCGAGCGCGGTCGGTGCCGAGCGCAACCGGCTGCAAGAGGAGATCGCCGGGCTGCGGGGGCAGCTCGTGGCGAAGGAGCGAGAAGTCGAGACGGCCCGGGCGCACTTGGCGCAGATCCGGTCGATGCTCCCGTTCCGCGTCCTCCGTGCCCTCAGGCGGAGCGTGCTGGCGCTCCGCAGCACCTTCTCCTCGCTAGGGAACGGTCACCGTTCGACATCCGAGTGACCGCGTGGATCCCGGATCGACCAGGTCGATGCCGTACGCGCAGATGCGTCGCTCTCCCGGTTCGATGCCAGTGAGCTCGGCGCGGTACCCGTGGAAGTCGCCGATCCCGGGGAACGAGTTCGACAGCCCGGTCTTCTCGAGTCCCGCCTCGACGGACGCCTTGCCGATGCCGTCCACGTAGACGTGCACGCGGATGGGGTCGATCGTGTCCGGGTCGAACGCCCAGCCCCGGATACTCAACTCCCCCCCGCCACCGGGCGCCCACGCCTCGTCGATGAGGCCGATCGGCGATCCAGACGGCATCTCCACGGTGGCGCAGCCCAGGAGCACGTTCGACCCGGCGCCGACGTCGATGCCGTAGGCGCAGACGCGATGCGAACCGGGCGAGAACCCGCTGACCACCCTGCTGAAGCCGTGCGCGTCGCCGTAGCCGGGCGGCACCGACGCCGTCGACGGGTTCGGCTCGTCAGCGGCGATGGATGCCGCACCGCGACCGTCGACGTACACGTGCACCCGGATCGGATCCGTCGTGTCGGGATCATAGGCCCAGCCGCCGACCTCGATCTCGCCGATGTCCGGCGACGCGGCGATGTCGAGCGCGCCGACCGGCGAGCCGCTCGGCATCGCGACCGTGCGACACCCGATCGACCGGTTCCCGCCGCCCTCGACGTTGATCGCGTACGCGCAGACGCGGTGCGTACCCGGCCCGACGCCCGTGATGACGCGCTCATAGGCGTGCTCGTCACCGAACCCGGGCTTCGCACGATCGAGCCCCTCCTTCACTCCGTCGGCCGCGATCGAGGCCCGCCCGACGCCGTCGACGTACACGTGCACCCGGATGGGATCCGTCGTGTCGGGGTCGATCGCCCAGCCGCGCAGGCCGATCTCGCCAGGTGCCGACCACGCCGAGTCGATGACCCCGAAGGGGGAGCCGGACGGAACCGTGACGAGCTCGCAGCCGAGGAGCCGGTTCGAGCCAGGGCCGACGTCGATTCCATACGCGCAGACCCGGTGCGAACCGGGCGTGAGCCCATCGACGACCACGTCGAACCCCCGATCACGGCCGCTCGACTCGGGCTCGTCGGCGAGCACGCTCGCCTTCCCGACCCCGTCGACGTAGATGTGGACCCGGATCGGGTCGGTCGTGTTCGCGTCGGTGGCCCAGCCTGTCACCCGTGCTGCCTGGTAGCCGCCGCGCACCCTCGTGAGGTCCCCCGTCGGCGAGTCGCCACCGGTCGGCGACCCGAACCAGTCGGTGAAGATGCGCCAGAAGTTCCGGTTGCCGTACGACGAGCACGAGTCCCCGGCGCCGTAGAGATTGGCGAGGGCAGCCTGGTTGGGGGTGTACGGCGTGTACAGGTAGAGGCCGGCCGTCGCCTGGTTGCGGATGTACACGGTCTTCGTGCCGCACGCGGAGTTCGGGTGGTAGAGGATCTGGTTGTTCCGGCCGGCGACGTAGGCACGGCCGTCGGGTGCGGCGGCATAGCGCTTGAACTGCAGTGCCGCCGTGTACACCTGGTTGAAGAAGCCGTAGAAGTTGGCATCGCAGTCCGCGGTGTCCGGGCACCCGTAGCCGGTCGCGCTGCGGTACTGGCGTGACGAAGGAGTCGCGTCGGAGACCAGGCTCTGCTCCTTCTCGATGAGCACGAGCAGCGCGCGCGGGTTGATGCCGCACGCACGCCCGACTCGAACGATGATCTGCGCTGCCGTCTCGGAGCTCCGACCTTCGTAACGATCACACCGGCCCGCTTCGGCCGCGCGGGTCGGCGTCGACGTGGAGTAGTCCTTCAGGCACGGCGGGCCGGTCGTGCGGCAGACCGGGACGCGGGCTTCGAGGAATCGCTGGACCGCGCCCGAGTCCATCGCGTCGGCGTCGTAGAAGGTCGCGTCACTCACCAGGTAGCCGGCGTTGAAATCGGAGGCGTTCGCGGCGAGCGCCGGAACGGGCGCGAGGACCACCGCCGCACAGGCGACCGCGAACGCGGCCGCCGTTGCCAGCACGGCCCGCCATCGCGCGCGCATCCGGCCCACGTACGGCACCGCCTGACGCACTCGGTCCCCCTCCGAAGTCGAACGGTCGTCATGTTAGTTGCCCGTGCATGGATCACTTCGGAAGCGGGGACGGTCGGCGTGGCGGGCACCTGTCGGACGCCTTCGCTCGGCGACCGGATCGTCGACCGGCGCGATCTATACTGTTGACGCCCGACCGGAGGATTGACACAGACACATGAGCGCGCAGGAACGCTACGCACGCCTTGCGCGCGAACCCATGGTGGAGGTGGCGGGGAACGCCACGCCGGCCCGCTCGCTGCGGGAGATCCTGCACCGCCGCGACCTCTTGGCACTGCTGGTCCGTCGCGACCTGAAGGCGCGCTACAAGGACAGCGCACTCGGCGTGGTGTGGACGCTGGTGCGGCCGCTGACGCAGCTGCTCATCTACTACATCGTCATCGGCAAGTTCCTCGGGGCGGAGCGGGGCATCCCGGAGTTCGCGATCTACGTGTTCACCGGGCTCACCGCGTACGGGCTCTTCAGCGAGATCGTCTCCGGCGGCACCTCGTCGATCGTCTCCAACAGCGGGCTCGTGAAGAAGGTCTACCTGCCGCGGGAGATCTTCCCGCTCGCGAGCGTGGGCTCGGCGCTGTTCAACTTCGGCATCCAGCTGATCATCCTCACCGCGGCGACGATCGTGCTCGGGAGCCCTCCGCTCACGGTCGACCTGGTCTACTTCATCCCGGCCGCACTCCTGCTCGTCTGCTTCGGCACCGCGCTCGGGCTGCTCCTCGCCGCGACGAACGTGTACCTGCGCGACCTCCAGTACCTGGTCGAGGTGCTGCTCATGATCTCGCTCTGGGCATCGCCGATCGTGTACTCGTGGGGCATGGTGCGCGACTTCCTGGGCGCCGGGGTCGCGCTCGACGTCTACACGAGCAATCCGGTCACCCTCGCGGTGCTCGGCTTCCAGAAGGCGTTCTGGCTGGCCGGCGCCGAGGTCGGCGCTCCGTACCCCGACGACCTGATGCTGCGCCTGTGGATCACCGTCGGGGTGAGCGTCGTGCTCATCGTCGTCTTCCAGCGGGTGTTCGCGCGCCTGCAGGGCAACTTCGCGCAGGAGCTCTGAACCGCCGGTGACCAGTCCCGACCTCACGCCGAACCGCGAGCGTCCCACCATCGTCCACGTCTCGGACGTCAGCAAGCGCTTCGTCATCCGCAAGGACAACTCGCTCAAGGAGCGCCTCGTCACGTTCGGCCGCGCCGGCCGTCGCCACCGCGAGGAGTTCTGGGCGCTTCGCGACGTGTCGATCGACCTCCGCGCCGGCACCACGATCGGTCTCATCGGCCACAACGGATCGGGCAAGTCGACCCTGCTCAAGGTGATCGGCGGCATCATCGACCCCACGTCGGGCTCGGTCGCGCGCCGGGGCCGCATCGCCGCCCTCCTCGAGCTCGGCGCCGGCTTCCACCCCGACCTCACGGGGCGCGAGAACGTGTTCCTCAACGCCTCGATCCTCGGGCTCAGCCAGGAGGAGACGACAGAGCGGTTCGACGAGATCCTCCGGTTCTCCGGCATCGGGGACTTCATCGACACGCAGGTCAAGTTCTACTCCTCGGGCATGTACGTGCGGCTCGCGTTCGCGGTGGCCGTGCACACCGACCCCGACCTGCTCCTCGTCGACGAGGTGCTCGCCGTCGGCGACGAGGCGTTCCAGCGCAAGTGCCTCGACAAGATCCGCCAGTTCCAGACCGAGGGCCGCACGATCGTCCTGGTCACCCACAACCTCAACCAGGTCACCGAGCTCTGCGACCGTGCCGTCCTGCTCGACCACGGCCGAGTGGTGCACGACGGAGCGACCACCACCGCCGTGGAGCGCTTCCGCGACCTCCTCGAGGAGGCGCGCGTCGCCGAGGAGGCCGAGTCCGACGCCGAGCCGGCGCCCACGGGGAGCGTCGTCGAGACCGTGGTGCACGCGGTCGGCCGCGAGCCCGGCGACCCCGTCGCCCCGGGCGACGACCTGCGGATCGCGGTCACCATGGAGCATCCGACCGGCCTCGACGACTGGGTCTGCGCGATCCAGGTCGCGACCCCCCTCGGTCCTGCGATCTGGGGCACGACCTCCGCACGGCTCACCGACGACCTCGGCACCCTGCGCGGCGAGCGCACGGTCGAGTTCATCGTCAAGGACAGCCCGTTCGCCGGCGGCAGGTACTTCATCCACGCATCGCTCATGACGACAGCGGGCGTGCACCTGTTCGATGTCGCGCAGGCAGCCTCGTTCACCGTGCCGTACGACGAGCGGCTGACCGGCGTCGTCCACGCGGAGACGGAGTTCTCGGGCGATGTCGAGCGCTGACGCGGTCGCCGCACCCGCGGTCGCGGTCGTCACGGTCGCCTACCACTCCGAGGATGCCCTCGAGGGGTTCTTCCGCACGCTTCCGGGCGCGCTCGACGGCGTGGCCGCCGAGGTGGTGGTGGTCGACAACGCGTCAGCCGACCGCGACGGCTCGGCCGAGCGGGCCCGCCGTGGCGGTGCCGCCTTCGTCGGTCTCGACGAGAACCTCGGCTACGGCGCGGGTGCCGACGCCGGAGTCGCGGCGCTGCGCACGCGACCGGACTACGTGGTGATCGCCAACCCCGACGTGGAGTTCACCGACGGGGCGATCCGGGCGCTGCTCGAGGCCGCCGACGCGGTGCCCGAGGGCGCGGCCTTCGGACCGCGTATCGTCGACGAGCACGGCGTCGTGTACCCGTCCGCTCGTCGGTTCCCGCGCATCGGCACCGGGGTCGGTCACGCCCTCCTGGGACGCATCGCTCCGGGCAACCCGTGGTCACGCGCCTATCGCGCCGAGGACGACCACGGCAGCCACCGTCGCGAGACCGATTGGCTCTCCGGCGCCTGCCTGCTCCTGCGCCGCTCCGCCTACGACGCGGTCGGCGGCTTCGACCACGACTACTTCATGTACTTCGAGGACGTCGACCTGGGCCAGCGCCTCGCGGACGCCGGCTGGCACAGCATCTACGTGCCGGATGCCGTGGTCGTGCACTTCGGGGCCCGGTCGACCTCGCTCGTGGCCGGCCAGATGGATCGCGCGCATCACGCCAGCGCCTATCGCTACCTCTCCCGCGTCTACCGCCGCTGGTACCACGCGCCGCTCCGCCTGGCGCTCCGGGCGGGCCTCGGCGTACGCGCCCGAGCGCTCCGTCGCGTCGACGGCTGAGCGACCCGCGACGCGCCGCCCTCGGCAATCGCCCAGCACCGGGTCGACTAGGATTTGCGGGGCGCATCGCCCGCCGACTCGTTCCCCCACCTGATCCCGGAGCCTTCGTTGCCGAACTCACCCACGCGGACCGCGAACGGTTCCGTCGCCGACGCCACCGACCGCGAGGAGCTCGCGTGACGGCGGCCGATCCCCGGCGGAAGCTGCTCAAGCGGGCGCTCCGCTGGCTGGTGACGATCGCGGTGGTCGCCATGGTCGGCTACTTCTTCGCGGTGACGCTCGCTCGGAACTGGGACGACGTCGCGGCGGCCGACATCGGGTTCGACTGGACCTGGGTGCTGTCCACGCTCCTCTTCGCGGGGGCAGTGCTCGTCACCGGACTGCTCTGGGGCCGGCTCCTGCGGCGCCTCGACGGGACGCGGATCGCGGCCACCGAGGCGATGGCCGTGCAGACCCTCTCCTGGCTGCTGAAGTATGTTCCCGGGCAGGTCGGATCGGTCGTCAACAAGGTGCTCTGGGCCGGCAAGCGCGGCATCAGCCGCACGGTGGTGATCATCTCGTTCGTCTACGAGAACGTGCTGCTCCTGATCGCCTCGCTGGTCCCCTCGACCCTCATCCTGCTGCTCGTGCTCGGCGTCGACCTGTTCGGTGAGAACCCCGTCACGCTGCTGGTGCCGCTGCTCGCGCTGATCCCGCTCGGGCTGGTGATGTGGAAGCCGTTCTTCCATCGGATGGTGAACCTCGCTGCTCGGCGCACGCTCAAGTCCGAGGTGCCCGAGGAGTACTTCCTCTCGACACCGCAGACCCTCGCGAGCATCGCCGAGTTCCTGCTGCCCCGCCTCGTCAACGCCGTCGGCTTCGTGATGCTCGCCGCGACGGTCACCGAGGTGACCCCGGCCGAGTGGCTGCCGTTCGGCGCCGCGTACGTGCTCGCCGGCGGCGTCGGGCTGCTCGCCCTCTTCGTGCCGAGCGGCATCGGCGTCCGCGAAGCCGTCATCGTCCTCATCCTCAGCCAGTACACGACCACCGCGCAGGCGATCATCATCGCGCTGCTCGCCCGCCTGCTCAGCACGCTGGGTGACGCGGTCGTCGCGCTCGTGTACATCGCGCTGCGTCGCACCATCCCGAAGGAGACCCGCCCATGAGCCATCACGTCACGATCATCGGATCCGCCCTGTCGGGGAACAAGGGCGCCGCCGCGATGCTCGAGAGCGCGGTGCAGACACTCGGCGACCGCCTGGGCGAGGTCGACTTCACGCTGCTCAGCATGTACCCGGAGGAGGATGCCGCGCAGAACCCCTACCCCAACCTCGAGGTCGTCGCCGCCGCGCCCCGCCAGCTCGGCGTGACCATCAACCTCCTCGCGCTCACCTATCGGCTGCTGCCGCCGGTGCGTCCGCTCATGCGGCGGCGCTCACGGGCGATCGGCGCACTCACGCGCTCCTCCGTGTTGCTCGACCAGGGCGGAATCACCTTCACCGACGGCCGTGAGAAGTTCCTCCTCTACAACGTGGCGTCGATCCTGCCGGCACTCAATACGCACACACCCGTGTTCAAGTGCGCCCAGGCGGTCGGGCCGTTCCGCAACCCGGTCAACCGCTGGGCGTCGAAGACGTTCCTGCCGAAGGTCCGCACGCTCGTCACCCGCGGGCGGATCACGCACGAGTTCGCCGAGGGCCTCGGCCTCCGCAACCTGGTCGCGGGCGCCGATTACGCCTTCTCGCTGGAGCTCGACGGCTCCGAGCCGGCCGCCGTCGCCGAGCACGTCGACCTCGACTTCTTCGAGCACGGCGAGGTCGTGGGCATCTCCCCCAGCGTCGTGCTGCAGAAGAAGGTCGACGCGACGGGCGGCGACTACGCCGGCCAGCTCGTCGAGTTCATCGAGTGGGTGCGCTCGACCGGCCGCCGCGTCGTGCTCGTCCCGCACAGCGTCCGGACCGGCACCGAGAAGACGCACAACAACGACCTGCCGCTGTGCCGATCGATCGCCGAGCGCCTGACGCCGGGCGAGGACCTGCTCGTGCTCGAGCGGGAGATGACCTCGCAGCAGCTCCGCTACCTGATCGGTCGCTGCGACCTCTTCGTGGCGAGCCGCTTCCACGCGATGGTCTCCTCGCTCGCCATGCAGGTGCCGACCCTCGTGATCGGCTGGAGCCACAAGTACGCCGAGGTGCTCGAGATGTTCGATCTGGAGGAGTGGGCGTTCGGTCACGACAAGCTCTCGCCCGCCCACCTCCGGGAGCGGTTCGAGGCCCTCGTGGCGCACGAGGCCGAGGTGCGCGAGCGCCTTGCGGTGCATCTGCCCGAGGTCAAGGCCCGCTCGTTGCAGCAGGCCGACCTCATCGCCGACCTCGTGCGCGGCGCCGACTCACCCTCCGACGCCTGAGCCGCACTACACTGAACGCCGTCCGGTCCCCGCCGGCGGCACCGAAACGGAAAGACCAACGTGAAGGTATTCGTCCAGATCCCCTGCCTCAACGAGGAGGAGACCCTCCCGCTCGTTCTCGAGAGCATCCCGAAGCAGATCCCCGGCGTCGACGAGCTCGAGATCCTCATCATCGACGACGGCTCGACCGACCGCACCGTCGAGGTCGCGCGCGCACACGGCGTGCGGCACTTCGTGCACCACAATCGCAACATGGGACTGGCCCGGTCGTTCCGCGACGGCATCGACTACGCCCTCATGCACGGCGCCGACATCGTGGTCAACACGGACGGTGACAACCAGTACCCGCAGGACCGGATCCCCGACCTGGTCGCGCCGATCCTCGATGGGCGTGCGGACATCGTCATCGGCGACCGCCAGACCCACACGATCGAGCACTTCTCGTGGTTCAAGAAGCAGCTGCAGGCGCTCGGCAGCTGGGTGGTCAACCAGGCGGCCGGGACAAGGCTCCCCGACGCGGCGAGCGGCTTCCGCGCGTACTCGAAGGCGTCGCTGCTCCGCCTGAACATCGTCACGCAGTTCAGCTACTGCATGGAGACCATCATCCAGGCGGGCAACAAGCGCCTGAAGATCGAGAGCGTCGCGGTCGACACCAATGCGAAGACCCGGGAGTCGCGGCTCTTCTCGTCGATGGGCGAGCACGTGGTCAAGTCTGCGCAGGCCATCCTGCGCAGCTACCTCATGTTCAAGCCGTTCGTGTTCTTCGCGTGGATCGCCGCGATCATGTTCGTGGGCGCCCTGATCCCCTTCCTGCGGTACCTCGTGCTCATCACCGCGTTCGCCGAGGACGCCGGACAGCACATCCAGTCCCTGCTCCTCGGCGTCGCCCTGCTGGTCGGGGCCCTGCTCGCGTTCGCACTCGGGGTGCTCGCCGATCTCCTCCGCACGAACCGCGTGCTGCTCGAGGAGAGCCTCGAGCACACCAAGGCGGCTCGATACGGTGAGCCGCGCATCCCGCTCGCCCGCACCGCGCCGACGACGCAGTCCACGACCGCGGCCTGACCCGCCGCAGCCGAGCACGAAGGGCCCCGCCGATCGGCGGGGCCCTTCGTCATGCGCAGCGGGGTGCCGGCGCCTACCCGGTGCGCTCGCCGGGACCCTGGTCCGCCGCCGGCCGGCGTCGGACCGCGGCGATCACGCCCCACGCGAGCAGGAGCAGGACGGTACCGCCGGTCGTGGCCAGGCCGAGGGCGCGGCCCGGGGCGGTGTAGGTCAGCTCGACCTCGTGGACCCCTGCCGGCACCGCGATCGCCGCGGCGGCATGGTCCGCGGGCACGAGCTCGGCCGGCTCGCCGTCGACGGTCGCCGTCCAGCCCGGTCGGCGGAACGAGTCCTCCACCACGAGCCAGCCGGTTCCGTCCGCCTCGATCGAGTACCGCTGGCTGTCGAGCGCGTCGGGCGCGAGGTCGACGACGGTCGCCGACGAACCGGACGCGCCGATCGTATCGGCCGGGTCCTCGAGGATCACCGTGTCGACGTCGACGTCGCCCGACGCCATCGCGTCGATGCGCTCGCCCGCGTCCGCGACGACGGTCTCGTCCGAGGCCCAGTGCACGCGCCCTCCCGCGGTCAGCCGCTCGTAGACGGTGGCGTCGCCGGTGTGCGCGACGCGGACGTCGCCGTCGGCCGGCGGCCGCATCAGGGCGATCGCGAGGTCGCCGCCGTCGGTCGCCGTCGCCGCGATGGGCTCCGATGCGCCGATGAGGGTCGCCTCCGCGACCCAGGCCTGGTCGGCCGGCAGGGCATCGGCCTGCAGTGCGACCCAGCGAGAGGAGGCCGGCACGTTCCGGTACCAGGTCTCGGTCGACGCAAGCTCCTCGCCGTCGGGGGCGACCAGGCGCACCAGGAGCCGCACACCCTCCTCGGCGGTCGCGGCACCCGGGTCGAAGTCGATGCGCAGGCCCGTCACCGGACCCGCCTGCTCGGCCGACCGCAGGACGGCACCCGACCGCACCTCGACGCTCCCCGGTGCGGGCACCTCCTCGACCGTCCCCAGCGGTGCGAGGTTCGGCTCGGCGACGACGAATCGAACCCCGTAGCGGTCGAGCACGGGCGAGGAGATCGACTCCGAGAGGCCCTCGGGATGCAGGCGGATGTAGGTGGGCGAGGCGAGCCCGACAGGGTCCACCGCCGTCACAAGGTCCTTCCACTCCTGCGTGAGGAAGTTGTGCCCGCCGAACGACCGGATCCGGTATGCGGTCTCGGTGCCCGGCGTCATCGCCCGGCCGACCGACACGAAGCGGTCCCCGCCCAGCTCGTTCGCGAGGAATCGGTGCGTCGGGGTGTCGGCGTAGTACGACTCGTGGGTGGACGGCGCCCACCATGCGCTGACGCTCGCGGTCGCCTGGACGGAGAGGGCGATCGGGATGACCGCGGCCACGGCCAGGAAGGCCGGCCACCGCACCACCGCCACGGCCGCAGCGAACGCGATCATGCCGAGCACGAGTGCCCAGACGACCTCCGGGAGGACGATCTCGCGCGATGCTCCCGGCACCAGTCGATAGGTGGTTGCGACGAGGTACGCGCTTCCCAGCACGATCACGGCGGCGATCGCCCACCGCACGGCACGGTCCACCCGATCCGGGAGCGCCGAGTGCAGTTCGGCGTCCCGGGGTCGGATCACCGCCGCGAACCCGTACGCGGCGAGGATCGCGGCGAGGAATCCGACGAGCACTCGGACGCGATTGACCAGGTTCGACGACATGACAGGCAGTTCCTGCGCCGCGGCGAGCACCGGCCCGCCGAGGTACACGAGCGTGATGCACAGCGCGAACGCGA
Source organism: uncultured Agromyces sp. (assembly GCA_913053875.1). GTDB lineage: Bacteria > Actinomycetota > Actinomycetes > Actinomycetales > Microbacteriaceae > Agromyces. Next base: position 344,263 of record CAJXGN010000001.1, read on the forward strand.
CGCCGAAGAAGATCACCATCTGCCGACGGTGGCGCGCGTCGCGGAACAGCACAGCGGCGAGCAACAGCACGACGGCGACCACACCGATGAACGAGTATCGCTCGACGGGGTGCCCGTCCCAGGCACCGACCTCGCCCGGTCCGCCGTTGATCGACGGGACGATGGCGGACGCGAGGATGCGAAGGGGGAGGTGGTTGTCGGGCGTCTGCTGGCGGATCGAGAAGTCGATCACGGTCGACGCGTTGACCGCGAACGGGAGGAGCAGCCAGGCCGAGAGCAGGAAACCGAGGATCACGCCCCCGAGCGCGACGAGGCCGGCGCGGAGCACCGGCATGAGCCTGCGATGGACGACGATGGCCCGCGCGAGCGCGTACGCGCCGCCCAGGTAGAGCGCGTACGCGACGACCGCGGGGAACCCGCCCTGCAGCATGCCCGCGAGGACGAGGCCGATCGGGACGATCCAGCGGATGCGCCCCGTGCTGACCGCGCCGTCGATCGCCCAGACCAGCAGCGGGATCAGTGCGGCCACCCGGGTCTGCGACCAGCCGGTCCACGCGACCATGAAGCCGCTCGAGGCGTAGACCAGGCTGGCGATCGCCCACGAGGCCGACGGCAGGCGGAGGCGACGCAGGAGCAGGCTCATGCCGACCGTGATCGCGACGATCTCGAGGAACTTGACGGCCGCTGGCGCAGCGTAGAACGGCAGCACCCACCACGGGAGCGAGAGCGGCGAGAACACGCTCGAGGTCGGCAGCGAGCCGAGTTCGAATCCACCGGCGCTGTAAGGCGTCCACGTGCCGAGCGCCCCGTTGCGCACCGACTCCACGATCAGCATCGACTGAGGGGCCTTCGCGTCGATCGTGTCGCCGACGAGGATGTTCGCGATCGGCGTCGGGTCGGCCAGCACCGACGACCACGGAGCGGTCCCGGTGAAGATCTCGGTGTGCTGGAAGGTCCCGATGCCGAACAGCGGCGCACCGATGCCGATCACGGTGAACGCGATCAGCGCGCCCCAGGACGCGATGTTCACGAGCCCGCGCGCACCGAGCATGCCCCGGCGCCCGAGGAACGCGAGCGCGCGCGAGCGGAACGTCGCCGCGGCGGAATCGGTCCTGCTCATGTGGCCGGGTCCGGCCGGGCCGTCACGCGGACAACTCCGGCAGTCGCTGGAGGTACGCGCCGTAGCCGCTCTTCACGAGCGGTGCGGCGAGCGCCGCAAGCTGCGCGTCGTCGATCCAGCCGGCGCGCCAGGCGATCTCCTCGATGCACCCGATCTTGAACCCCTGGCGGTCCTCGATCACGCGGACGTACTCCGACGCCTGCATCATCGACTCGAAGGTGCCGGTGTCGAGCCATGCGGTACCGCGGTCGAGCACCTGCACCTTGAGGTTGCCGGCGTCGAGGTAGCGCTCGTTCACGGTGGAGATCTCGAGCTCGCCGCGCGCGCTCGGCTCGATCGTCTTGGCGATCTCGACGACCTCGTTGTCGTAGAAGTAGAGTCCGGGCACCGCATAGGTGCTCTTCGGCTGGGCGGGCTTCTCCTCGATCGAGACCGCGCGGAACTCGTCATCGAACTCGACGACGCCGTACGCGGTCGGATCGCTGACCTGATACGCGAAGATGACCGCGCCCTCGACCTCGGTGTGCGTCTGGAGTGCGGTGCCGAGCCCCGACCCGTGGAAGATGTTGTCGCCGAGCACGAGCGCGACGCTGTCGTCGCCGATGAACTCCTCGCCGATGACGAACGCCTGCGCGAGGCCATCTGGGGACGGCTGGACTGCGTACTCGAGGGTGATGCCGAGGTCGGACCCGTCGCCCAGCAGGGCGCGGAACTGCTCGTTGTACTCCGGGGTGGTGATGATGAGGATGTCCCGGATGCCCGCCATCATGAGCGTCGACAGCGGGTAGTAGATCATCGGCTTGTCGTAGATCGGCATCAGCTGCTTCGAGATGCCCTTGGTGATCGGCCAGAGTCGGGTGCCCGAACCTCCCGCCAGGATGATGCCGCGCATGTGCTCAGGCTCCCTTGTTGAGTGCGTCGTAGTAGGCCCGTGCGGCCTCCCAGGTGGGAAGCAGGCCGGATGCCGCTGCATCGGCGAGGCTCGGTGCGGACGTGTCCTTCGGCGACAGCAGCGGCTCTCCCGCGGCATCTGGGAACACCAGGCCGACGTCGGGGTCGAGCGGGTCGATCCCATGCTCGCGCTCGGCGTTGAAGGTCGAGCTCACGAGGTAGCTCACGGTCGCGTCGTCGGTCAGCGCAACGAAGCAGTGGCCGAGACCCTCGGCGATGTAGATGGCGCGGCGATCGACGTCGTCGAGCAGCACCGAGTCCCAATTCCCGAACGTCGGCGAACCCACGCGGATGTCGATGACGAAGTCGAGTACCGCGCCATGCGTCGCGGTGACGTACTTCGCCTGGCTGGGCGGCACATCGGCGAAGTGGATGCCGCGGACGACGCCGCGCTTCGAGACCGACGTGTTGCCCTGCGCCAGCGAGAGCGAGTGCCCCACTGACTCCTCGAGCCGGTCGAACCGGTACCACTCGAGGAACACCCCCCGGTCGTCGCCGAACTGCTTCGGGGTGATCTCGTAGCTGTCGGGGATCTCGAGTTCGCGGATCTGCACCGATGCATCCTACCAACGCGGCCTCCCGGTGACGTCCACCGCCAGGCGTCCCGGTGCGCAGGTCTCCACGCGCCCGATCAGCGCCACGGCTTCGGCAGCTGCAGCATCCGACCGAACCGCGTGTCCCAATCGATGTCGTTGAACGGCTCCAGGCCGGCGCTCGGGTAGAAGCTGAGTTCGCCGACGAGGATCCGCCCTTGCACGACGTAGAAGTCGACGCGCACGAACGGGAACGGCGCGGAGAGGGTGGCGGCGAGCTCGAGCATCCGCTCGAGCTGCACGGGCCGCGGCGGGACCACGTCCGACTGCGCGCCCCGGACGCCGTAGAGCCGGTTCCAGTCGGTGTCGAAGTAGTCGCGCGTGTACCAGGTGTCACGACCCGCAGCATGGAGGACCACCTCCGGCCGCCCGTTGAAGCACCAGACCTTGTAGTCGACCAGCCCGAGAGGGTCGTCCGACTCCAGGTACTCCTCGCAGATCACCCGTGGCTCGATGTCACGGTACGCCCACTCGTAGGAGAACATGTAGTGCCGATCGGCGGCCTGCATCCACTCATCGAGTCGCGTTCGAGCAGCCTCGCGATCGAAGTCTCCGGATCCGTCGTTCACGATGTTCATCGCGTAGCCGTCGTTGACCTTGAGCGCGAACCGCTCGGGGAGCGCATCGAAGTCGATGTCCGACCCACGGAGGTACGACCCCAGGATCCGCACGGTGTGCTGCTCGCCGATGAGTGGCGAGACGTACTCCCGCATCCGCAGCTTGTCGGAGCACAGCGTCTGGAGCGGATCGTGGTAGTTGAGCTTCAGCCACTGGATCTTCTCGTTGAACGTGACCGGCGAGCGGAGGTTCGGCTCGTACCCGTTCCTGGCACGGAACAGGTCGACGATCGCTCGGGTCATGCGCCGACGCGCCAGACGGGCCGGCACCGGCCGCAGGAGCATCCACGGCCCACGCCCCTGCTCGGCCCGCTGCCGGATCGCGGAACGGAGTCGACCCCATCCCGTCGGGCCTGCCGCCGCGGGCTCCGGCAGCATCGTCGTCACGGCCCCGATACTAACCGGATCGCGCCGACTTCCCGTCGACGCGATCGGTCGTCCTCGGCGAGTAGAATCGCACGGTCCGCGACAGAACGGTTGTCCCACGCACATGAAGATCCTCGTGACCGGCGGTGCCGGCTTCATCGGCTCCAACTTCGTCCACCACCTGATCGAGCACACCGACCACGACGTGACGGTGCTCGACGTCCTGACCTACGCGGGCAACCTCGCGTCACTCGACGGGCTCCCCGAGGACCGGTTCCGGTTCATCCGCGGCGACATCGTCGACGCACAGCTCGTCGATCGCCTCTTCGCCGAGCACGACGCCGTCGTGCACTACGCGGCCGAGAGCCACAACGACAACTCGCTCGACGATCCGCGTCCATTCCTCGACACCAACATCATCGGCACCTACACGCTGCTCGAGGCCGCGCGCCGTCACGGCACCCGCTACCACCACATCTCCACCGACGAGGTCTACGGCGACCTGGAGCTCGACGACCCCGCTCGGTTCACGGAGCAGACCCCGTACAACCCGTCGAGCCCGTACTCGTCGACCAAGGCCGGCAGCGACCTGCTGGTGCGAGCCTGGGTGCGCTCGTTCGGCGTGCAGGCGACGATCTCGAACTGCTCGAACAACTACGGGCCGTACCAGCACGTCGAGAAGTTCATCCCCCGCCAGATCACGAACGTGCTCCGCGGGCAGCGACCGAAGCTCTACGGCACGGGCGAGAACGTGCGCGACTGGATCCACGCAGACGACCACTCGTCGGCCGTGCTGGCGATTCTGGAGCGCGGCGAGATCGGCGAGACCTACCTCATCGGCGCCGACGGCGAGCGCAACAACAAGGACGTCGTCGAGCTCATCCTGACCCAGCTCGGCCAGTCGGCGGATGCCTACGACCACGTCAAGGACCGCCCCGGGCACGACCTGCGCTATGCGATCGACTCGACGAAGTTGCGCAGCGAGCTCGGCTGGACTCCGCGGTACTCCGACTTCGAGGCCGGCCTCGCCGCGACCATCGACTGGTATCGCGACAACGAGGCCTGGTGGGCACCGCAGAAGGATGCCACGGAGGCCCGCTACACCGCCCAGGGGCAGTGACGTGAGCCGCTACCTCGTCACCGGCGCCACCGGGATGCTGGGGACCGACCTGCAGGCGGCCCTGGCCGGCCGTGAGGTGACCGCACTGGGACGCGGCGACCTCGACGTCACCGACGCAGCGGCCGTGCTCGACGTCGTGGCCGGTCACGACGTCGTCGTCAACGCGGCGGCGTACACCAAGGTCGATGACGCCGAGGAGCACGAGGACGTCGCGTACGCGGTGAACGCGACCGGGGCCGGCAACCTCGCCGCCGCCGCCGCTCGCCATGGCGCCCGCATCGTGCAGTACTCGACCGACTACGTCTTCGACGGCTCCGCCACCGAGCCCTACGCCGAGGCGACCCCGCACGCACCGATCTCGGCCTACGGACGCACCAAGGCGGCGGGCGAGCGTCTCGTCCTCGAGCACGCCGGCGACGCCGCGTTCGTCATCCGCACGGCGTGGCTGTACGGGGCGCACGGGCCGAACTTCGCCAAGACGATGCTGCGCCTCGCGGAGTCGAAGGACACCTGGAGCGTCGTCGACGACCAGGTCGGCCAGCCCACCTGGACCGCGGACCTCGCGGCGAAGACCGTCGAACTGCTCGACTCGGATGCTCCGGGCGGCGTCTACCACGGCACCAACGAGGGTCGCACCTCGTGGTTCGGGTTCGCGCGCGCCGTGCTCGAGGAGGCCGGGATCGACCCGGAGCGGATCACGCCGACGGACAGTACGGCGTTCGTGCGGCCCGCACCGCGACCCGCGTTCTCGGTGCTCGGCCACGGCGCGTGGGAGGCGGCCGGACTGCGACCCATGCGCCCGTGGCGCGATGCCCTGCACGCAGCTGCAACCGCCGGGGCGCTCTCCACCTGACCGTCGCCTCGCGTCCACAGCCCATCGGACGTGATGCGAACGCACAGGTCCGTTCGGGTTAGGGTGGTCGGCCGAGCCCTGCCTCGCCCCCCAGCCCCCTGCACCCGGAGCCCGTGACGTTGAACCTGCCCACCGCCGATCGCCGTGCCCGCCGGACGGCCGGCGACGACGCCCCTGCCAAGGCCGCGCGCCGCTTCCGACCCGACATCCAGGGCCTGCGTGCGCTCGCCGTGCTGCTCGTGATCGGCGACCACTTCTTCGGCCTCCCCCGTGGCGGCTTCATCGGCGTCGACATCTTCTTCGTCATCAGCGGCTTCCTGATCACCGGGCTGCTGCTGCGCGAGCACCAGCGCACCGGCCGGATCTCGTTCCGGCACTTCTACTGGCGACGCGTGCGGCGCATCCTGCCCGCCGCCATGCTCGTGATCGCCGTCACCGTCATCGCGGCCTACCTGCTCACGAACAGCAACAACGGCCGCAACGTCGCGGTCGACGGTGCCTGGTCCACGCTGTCGCTCGCCAACTGGCACTTCGCCGCGATCGGGAACGACTACCTCCTCGCCGACGGTCCGGTCTCCCCGCTCCGGCACTACTGGTCGCTCTCGGTCGAGGAGCAGTTCTACCTCGTCTGGCCCGCGCTGATCGTGGCCGCGGGCGCGGTCGCGGCACTCATCCGCAAGCGTTTCTCGACGGTCGTGCTCGGGCTCATCGCCGTCGTGATCGTGGCGTCGTTCGCGTGGTCGATCCTGCAGACCGCCGGCGCTCCGACCACCGCCTACTACTCGACGTTCACCCGTGCGTGGGAACTCGCGATCGGCGGCCTGCTCGCGTGGGCGGTCCCGATGCTCGCGCGGCTGCCGCGGATCCCGAGCCTCGCGCTGCAGGTCGCCGGGCTCGCGGGCATCGCGGCCTCGGTGGTGGCCATCCACGCGGGGTCCGCCTTCCCGGGGGCGATCGCGGCCCTCCCCGTACTCTCGGCCGCCGCGCTCATCGCGGGCGGCACGAGCGTGCACGCGGGGCGGAACCCGCTGCTCGAGAACCGCGTGAGCCGCTACATCGGAGACATCTCGTACTCGCTCTACCTCTGGCACTGGCCGGTGCTCATCGTCGCGACCTGGCTGATCCCCGGCATGCGGATCCGGTACCTCATCGGCCTGCTCCTGCTCGCCTTCCTCCTCGCGTCGCTCAGCTACTTCCTGGTGGAGCGTCCCATCCACGAGCGGTCGAGCTCCCGTCCCGAGCGGCAGCGGCGTCGTATCCGGCGCATCCGCGCCGTCGCGCTCTCCGTCATCACGGCGACCCTCGTCGGCGCCGTGGCCACCGCCGCCGCCCGCCCGCCGCAGGAGTTCTCGCCCGGCGGGCAATCGGAGCTCACGGCGGTCGGCGGCACGAGCCTGGAGGAGACGCTGCGGCAGCAGCTGATCGAAGCGGAGACCGCTGCAGCCTGGCCCGAGCTCACGCCGCCCATCGCGCAGGCCCCGCAGGACAAGTCGCCACTGCTCACCGACGACGAGTGCTTCAACGCCGACTCCATCGACGAGCCGTCGCAGTGCACCCACGGCGCCGAGGACGCGGACAAGCTGGCGGTCGTCATCGGCGACTCCTTCGCGATGAGCTACTCGCCGGGCATCGAGGACGCACTCCTGCCCGAGGGCTACGCCGTGCGCAGCATCGGCTTCAGCCAGTGCCCGTACCTCGACCACCCGCTCACGATCCCGAACCGACCCGAGTTCACGGAGCGCTGCGCCGAGGCCTACGAGGAGGTGCTCGAACAGCTTGCGATCCTGCAACCCGATCTCGTCGTGCTCGCGAATGCCGAGCACGGCCTCGACCGCGACTCGGGTCCGACCTCGGAGGAGTGGACCCAAGCGCGAATCCGCACGATCGACTCGATCTCCGAGTCGGCCGACCGCGTGGTCGTCATCGAGGGCCCGCCCCTCACGGTCTCACCGACCAAGTGCCCGGCCGGTGACGAGTCGCCGGCCGACTGCTCCCGGCCGATCCCGGCGAGTTGGTACTCGACGTGGCGCGCCGACACGGCCGCCGCCGAGGTGGCGGGCGCGGAGGTCGTGGACACCCGCGGCTGGTTCTGCGACACGCGATGTCCCACATACGCCAACGGCATCCTCATCAAGTGGGACGAGGGGCACCTGACGACGAGCTACAGCCGATACCTGGCGCCGCTCCTGCGGCAGGCCCTCGTCGAGGACGCCGCGGAGTAGCGCGTCAGAGCATCCGGGAGTACATCTCCACCTGCATCCGCCGCAGCCATCGCGACTGGAGCGTCTCGATGTCGGTGGGCAGGATGCGCGGGTCGCGCGACTTGGATTCGAAGTGGTACAGCCGTGCCCACGGGGTGAACACGATCGACCGGCCGGTCTGCCGGATCTTCATGTTGAGGTCGACGTCGTTGTAGTTGCCCGGGAGCGCGAGCGTGAACCCGCCGACCTCCTCGAAGACGCCGCGGGAGACGAGCGCGCACGCGGCGGTGACTCCGGAGACCTCGTGGTCGGTGACCAACGACCCGAGCGGGTCGTCGTGCCCCCCGGGCAGGCCGAACGCGGCATGTCCCGCGACGCCGCCGGTGTACACCTGCCCCGCGTGCTGGATGGTCGAGTCCTCGAAGTACAGCATCGCGCCGACCATGCCGACGCCGCGCTGCTGCGCGAGCCCGAGCATCGACTCGATCCAGTCGTCGGTGACGACCTCGACGTCGTCGTTCAGCAGCAGCAGGTACTCGCCCGTCGCCGCAGCGGCACCGCGGTTCATCTTCGCGCTGAAGTTGAACGGGGCGTCCCAGAGCACGATGCGGAGGTCGTCGCCGCAGAGATCGCGCAGGTCGGCGACGACCGCGTCGGGCGTCTCCCTGTCGCACACGACCACGAACTCGAGGTTGCGATAGGTCGACCGCTCGACGATGCCGCGGATCGCCTCCGCGACGAGCACGCGATCGGAGCCCGCCACGTGGGCCGAGCCGCCTCGGGTCGGGATGACGATCGACACCTTCGGGTCGCCCTCGATGCGGTAGCGCAGGCGCCGGGTGAACGGGCGTACCCGCTCGATCTCCGCGGTCACTCCACAACGCCCCAGGTGCTCGCGCACCACGCGCTCCTGCGCGTCGGCGCTCGAGGCGAAGTCGACGTCACTCAGGTCTTCCCGTGCGAGCACCGCGGGAACGAGCGCGACCGCGAGTCCCACTTCGTCGGCCCGCAGCACGAGATCGAGCACCTGGGCCCGACGTGCGTCCGGGCGGAATCCGCCGACCTGCTCGAGCACGGTCCGCCGCGCGACCACGAGGGGGCCGAGGTAGTCGTTGCTGCGCAGCCGGATGGGCGAGAAGCGGGGGCGGTTGAGTGCCCGCGAGCCTCGGACGGTGACCGAGTCGCCGTAGGCGACCTGCACCTCCGGGAACCGGTCGAGGAAGCCCGTCACACGATCGACGGCCTCCGGCTCGACACGCCCGCGGCGGATGAGCATGAGGAACTCGGCATCGGATGCACGCCACTCACGGTTCAGCACATCGACGTCGGCTGGGACGACGCGTACGCCGTCCTCGCGGGTGGACGGCTCGTCCTCCGTGACGACGACCCGCACCGCGTCCGCCGGCACGCCGGCTGCGAGCACGGAGGCGATCATCTCGTCGAGGTCCTCGGTGGCGTGCCCCGCCGCGTCGATCCAGGCCTCGATCCGGCTCGGAGCGTCGTTCAACTCAGGAACCGCCGCTTCGCGTAGCGCAGCGCCCGGACCGGGAACATGACGGCCCGGCCGACGCGCCATGTCGTCGACCCCTGGATGGCCACGACGTTGCGTTCGAGTGCCACGGTCTCGGTCGGCGACAGCAGCGGCGCGCTCTGCAACTCCGCTACCTGCGCCTCGAGCCCGGTGATCCGGTCCACGAGCGCGAGCCGCTCCTCGGCGGCCCGTTCCTCGGGGCTCAACTCGACGCCGGCGGCGTCATCTGCCCAGCCTGGGCCAGCGGCTTCGTTCACGTGGTTCGCACCGATCCTCTCGACGACCGACCTAAACTAGCGTAGTGCCAGAGCCGAAGACGACCCGCGAGAGCCGGACGACCGGGAGCCCCCGCATTCCGCGCGTCGTCGCGGTCGTACCGCTGTTCCGCCCGGACGACCGCGTCGTCGGCAACATCACCGCCCTCGCCGCCCAGGTCGACGCCGTGTACGCCGTGGACGATGGGTCGGGCGAGGTCGCAGACGGCGTCGTCGCCGAACTCGGCGATGCCGGGGTCCGGGTCACCCGGCTCGAACGCAACTCCGGCATCGCCGCCGCGCTCAACGCCGGGGTGCGCCGCGCCCTCGACGACGGAGCCGACTTCGTGGTCAACACGGACCAGGACACGCTGCTGCCCACCGGCTACGTCGCCGCCTGCATCGACACGTTCACGCGGGCCAACGCGGTGACACGGCTCGGCATCGTCTGCGCCGACGCGGTCAACGGCGCGCCGTCCATCCCGACCTGGCGTTCGCCCGAAGGGCTCGGGCTCGTGCCCGAGGCGATCCAGTCGGGATTCGTCATCTCGCGCGAGTGCCTCGCGAAATCCGGCCTGTTCGACGAGCGCCTCGTGATCGACTGCGTGGACACGGAGTTCTGCATGCGGGTGCGCGCGCGCGGCTTCCGCATCGCCGTCGCCGACGGCACCGACATCGCGCACGAGCTCGGCGAGATGGTGCCGTACCGGCCGTTCGGCGTGCGCCGACGCAACCGCAACGGCACCTACGAGTACCAGTACCACTCGCCGTTCCGCCAGTACTACATCACCCGCAACAACATCGACCTGATCTTCCGCTACTTCCGCACCCATCGTCGGTGGACCCTCGCGGTCGTCAAGCGCCAGACGGGGCCGGGCATCGATGCGGTACTCAGCGGACCCGAGCGCCTCCGACATGCGGTCGCGATCGCCGCGGGCGGCGTGCACGGGTTCCTTCGCATCCGCGGCCCCGTCCCCCCTCGGCTCGGCCGATACCTCAGGCGCGCATGACGACGCGGCTGCAACTCGTCGTCGACCCGATCGCCGCTGCGACAGCCGGACCGCTGGTCCGGTACACGACCGACCTCGCACGCGCGCTCGTCGCCTCGACGCCGCCCGGGTGCAGCATCGAGGGCATCGTGTCCTCGGTACCCGGACGCGACCTCCGCCGGGTGCGCACCGCCGTCCCCGACCTGGGCGAGCTCACGACCACGACCCTGCAGCGTCGGGAGCTGGCCGCGGCCTGGCAGCTCGGCATCGGCGGCCCGGGCGGGATGCTGCACTCGCCCAGCCTGCTCGCGCCGCTGAAGCGGCACGATCGGGCTCTCGACGGCACCCAGGTCGTGGTGACGGTGCACGACCTCTTCGCCTGGACGGATCCGCAGCGGCTCGGCTCCGTCACCGTCGCGTGGCAGCGTGCCGCGCTGCGTCGCGCGACGAAGCACGCCGACGCAGTGGTCGTGCCCTCGCACGCCCTCGCGGAGCGACTCTCCGAGTTCGCCGACCTCGGCGACCGCGTGCGCGTGATCGGCAGCGCACCCCGTGCCGGGCTGGTCGTCCCGTCGGATGCCGATCGGATCCGTGCCTCGCTCGGTCTGCAGCCGGGCACGTACGTCGTCGCGTGCGCATCGCCGGACGACGACACGGTCGCGTCGCTGCATGACGCGCTGGACCTTCCTGAGGCGCGGGGCATCGACCTCGTGCTGGTGACACCGGAGGACGTGCCACGCGACGGAGCCGACGCCGTACGAAACGGGACCTCCGTCCGCACGCGTACCATCGCCGAGCCGGGCCCCGCAGAGCTCGCTGCGCTGCTCGCCGGAGCCGTCGCGTTCGTCGACCTGCGCGTCGACGCCCACGATGCGACCGCCGTCATCGAGGCGCTGAGCCTCGGCGTCCCGGTCGTGCACGCCGGCGCTCCCGTGCACCACGAGGCCGCCGCCGACGCGGGTGTTCCGGTGGACGCGACCTCCCGGGTCGCCGCCGCAGACGCGATCGCACGCCTCGCGAGCGATACCGCGCGCCGGCAGTCGCTCGCCATCGCCGGCACCGACCGCGCACGCATGTTCACCTGGCAGGACGTCGGCGAGCGCGTCTGGCAGCTGCACGCCGACCTGTAGCCGACGCGCCGGGGCGCGGCATCCCTCAGCCCTCGCCCTCCTCGGGCTCGGGCGGGAACACCGCCTCGTCGACGAGCTGTCGGATGTACTCGTAGTCGGGGTCCTCCGGATCGATCCCGCTCGCGGGCACCATCTCGAGGTCGACGATGGGCAGCTCCTGCGTCTTCGACGCGAGGTCGACGAAGTAGCCGAGCATGCTCTGCGGCACGTCGGTCTTCACGACCCGCGAGCCGGCCGCCGCAACGTCCTGGAACTTCGTCAGCACATTCGCGGGAGTGAACTGGCGCAGCATCGCCTCCTGGATCTGCCGCTGGCGGAGCATCCGGTCGTAGTCGCTCGTGCCGTGGCGGGAGCGCGCGTACCAGAGCGCGTAGTTGCCGTCGAGGTGCTGCTCCCCCGCCGGAATCCACTCGGCGACGGTCGTGAACGTCTCGTCGGCGTGGATCGGGATGTCCTGCGGCACGTCGACCGTCACGCCGCCGAGTGCGTCGATGAGCTCGGCGAAGCCCTGCATGTCGATCAGCACGTAGTACTGGATCGGCAGGCCGGTGATGCCCTCTGCCGCGTCGCGCATCGCCTCGATGCCCGGCTCGCTGCCCTCGGCCACCGCGTTCGGGTACATCTCCGGGCTCTTCAGCTCGACCTCGGTGTAGATGGAGTTGAGCTGGCAGACGTCGACGTCGCAGCCGTTCGCGCCGTAGCCATCCGGGTAGGCGGCTGCCATCGGCGATCCCTCGGAGAACGGCGCGTACTGCAGGTCGCGCGGCAGGCCGATCGTGACGGCCTGGCCGGTCTCGGCGTCGACGCTCACGACCGAGATGCTGTCGGGACGGAGCCCGTCGCGGTCGGGGCCGGCGTCGCCGCCCAGCAGCAGGAAGTTGTACTTGCCGTCGATCGCGGGCTCGGGCGGCCCGGCGACGAACACCGTGGAGAGGAAGCCGCTCGCGGTCGTCGCGACGTACGCCCCGTAGGCGGCGGTGCCCGAGAGTCCGACCATGACCGCGATGCCGAGCACCGCGATCGCGGGGCGGGCGATCGGCGCGGTCTTGACGAGTCGCACCAGGCGCAGGGTGTCGAACGTCAGCACCACCCAGACGACCGCGTAGAAGGCGAGGATCGCCGCGATGCCCCAGAGCGCGAACGAGTTGCTCGCGATCGTGTAGACGACCGTGGGCCAGAGCCACCAGGCCATTAGGGTCGCCGCGACCAGCGTCCAGAGCGCGAGCGTCGCACCGAGTCCGAAACGGCCCAGCCGGCGATTGCCCGCGAGCACCTGGGCGGACCCGGGAATCAGCACGTTGAGCCCGACGAGCCACCAGCCGCGCCGCGTCATGAGCGGCCGCGACGACGGGTCGGGGAACCGGATCGGGCTGGCGGTGAGGCTCATCGCGCCTGCTTGAGGCGCTCGTTCTTCTCCTCGACGAGCGCAGCCAGCGCCGCCGCGTAGTCGGCGAGGCGCTCGGTCAGTTCGGGGTCCGCCGTCGCGAGGATCTTCGCGGCGATCAGCCCGGCGTTCTTCGCCCCGCCGATCGAGACGGTCGCGACCGGCACGCCCGCCGGCATCTGCACGATCGAGAGCAGCGAGTCGAGGCCGTCGAGCGTCGACAGCGGCACCGGTACGCCCACCACGGGCAGGGTGGTGACACTCGCGAGCATGCCGGGCAGGTGGGCGGCGCCACCGGCGCCGGCGATGATGACGCGGATGCCCCGGGCGTACGCCTCCTTGCCGTAGGCGATCATCTTCTCCGGCGTGCGATGCGCGGAGACGACCTCGACCTCGTGCGCGATGCCGAGTTCGTCGAGCACCTCCGAGGCCGCCTGCATGACGCGCCAGTCGGAGTCGGATCCCATCACCACGCCGACGACGGGCGCGTTCGCTGCTTCTGCCACGCGACGATCCTAGGTGCGTACGCTTCACTCCGGCCGTATCGGCGCGCGATGCGCCCGTGCTCGCCGAATAGGTTCTGCAGCAGGCGTGACGCATGATTGTGACCCTGGTCATACGAGGGAGGGCGTGTGTCGAAGCCGGCGAACCCGATGTTCCGCCCGGAGGTCCAGGGCCTCCGCGCGCTCGCAGTGCTCGGCGTCGTGCTCTTCCATCTCTGGCCGCTCCGTCTCACGGGCGGCTACGTCGGCGTCGACGTGTTCTTCGTCATCTCGGGGTTCCTGATCTCGGAGCACCTCATCCGAGAGCAACAGGCGAACGGCCGGATCGTCCTGTCGTCGTTCTACGCCCGACGCATCCGGCGGTTGCTCCCCGCAGCGCTGCTCGTGCTCGCGATCACGGCAATCGGCGTCGTACTGCTCAGCCCCCGGAGCGAGATACGGGGATTCCTCACCGAGGTCGCTGCGAGCGCGTTGTACGTCGAGAACTGGCTGCTCGCCTTCGAATCCGTCGACTACTTCGCCGCCGAAAGCGCTGCATCGCCCGTGCAGCACTACTGGTCGCTCTCGGTGGAGGAGCAGTTCTACCTGGTGTGGCCGCTGATCGTGGTCGGTGCGTTCTGGGTCGGGCAGCGGAGACGGCACGACGGGCGTCCGGTCGTGGCCGCAGCGTTCCTCCTGCTGTTCGTGCTTGCGCTCGCATACTCCATCGTCGTCACCCATGCATCGCCGTCGTTCGCGTACTTCGCGACGCCAGCGCACGCGTGGGAGTTCGCCGCCGGTGGGCTCCTTGCGCTCACCTCCAAGCGGCTGGAGTCGGCCGGCTGGATCGCTCGGCACCGACTCCGTGCTGCGATGTCGTGGGCCGGGCTCGTCGCCATCGCCGGCTCGATGCTGTTCTTCGACGGCGCGACCCCGTTTCCCGGCGCTCTCGCCTTGGTCCCCGTGCTCGGGACGATCGCGGTGATCGCAGCCGGCACCCCCGATGTGGCTTGGTCGCCCACGCGCGCGCTGAGCGCGCGGCCCATCCAGTTCGTCGGGGATGTGTCGTACGCGCTGTACCTCTGGCATTGGCCGTTGATCGTGCTCGCGCCGGCGCTGCTCGTGCGCGAACTCGGCACCGTCGACAAGGTCATCATCCTCGGCGCGACCGTCGTCCTCGCATGGCTGACTCGGAACCACGTCGAACTGCCGATCATCCGGTCTCGAAGCCTCCGTGGCCGCCGCTACAGCTTCGGATTCGCAGCGCTCGGCTCCGCGTCGGTCATCGTGCTCTGCGCGGTCCCGATCCAGGATCTCGACCGGCAGGCCCGCGAGATCGCTGCGACGCTCGAAGCGCATATGCAATCCGCCGACGGGTGCTTCGGCGCAGTCGCCCTCGACGAGTCCGACAGCGCGTGCGGCCATCGGCTCGAGGTGGATCCGGCGTTCGACTTCGAGGTCGAGACCCGGGAAGCTGCGTACACGTCGATCGCGAGCGCGTCCCTCGGGCGCGCGTTGTCGGACGACCCCTGCAGCGTCGGCCCGTTCGGCTCTCGGGAGTGCACGTGGGGGTCCTCGGACGCCGAGCACGTGATCGTCCTCGTCGGCGACTCGCACGCGGAACAGCTCTCCCCGGCGCTCGCGTATCAGACCGAGTCGCACGACTGGCAGGTGCGGAGCATCACGAAGCGCTCCTGCCCGATGGTGGTCGAGGAATGGGTCGCGTCCGAAGCCGTCGACTACTCGCAGAACGAGCAGTCCTGTCGCCAGTGGCGGGAGGAGACGATCGAACGCCTGGGGCAGGACCCCGACATCGACGCAATCGTCGCGGCGAGCTTCACCCACCGCATCGGTCGCGACGGCGCCGAGTCGGATGTCTCCGACATGGCGGAAGCGCTCTCGCGCACCTGGGCGCGCCTCGGCGAGTCGGGTGCAGCCGTCGTGGTCGCAGCCGATACACCGCTCTCAGCGGTCGCGCTCCCTGCGACCTGCCTCGCGCACGCCGTGCAGGACGAGGAGTGCTCGGCGGCACGTGCCGACGCGCTGCCCGCCGATCCCGCGCGCCGCTCGGTGGCGGCGGATCAGGCGGGAACGTCCCTCCTCGACCTCACCGACGCGTTCTGCGACGACACGCGCTGCTTCGGCGCGATCGGCGGACTCCGCGTCTACGACGACGAACACCACCTCACGCCCGCATTCGCGCTCAGCCTCGCGCCCCTGATCACCGCTTCGCTCGAAGGCGCGATCGCTCCCGCCGACGGCGGTTGACAGGCGCGCGGACGTTGCCGTCGCGCGTGCTACAGTCACCCTTCGTGGAAAGCACGGCGGTCACCCCCGAACTCGTGATCCGCGCCGTGCTGGAGCTGCTGTTCCTGCTCGCCGTGATCATCGTCCTGCTGACGCTCTCGGACTTCCGTCGGCGCCTCTTCGCGCTGGGCGCGGCGGCACTCACCGTGTTCTACATCTTCATCGGCGGCTGGTCGGTCGTGCAGATGGTCGACCGCTGGCAGTACGACTACCCGCAGGACGTCTCGTTCATCCCCCTCACGCGGTTCGCCATGTACCAGGCGCAGCTCGAGTCGTCGGTCGAGGCCAGCTACGCGTGGCAGGCGACCCTCGCCGACGGCAGCGAGCGCGACGTGAACATCGCGAAGGAGTTCGAATCTGTCGGGCTGCCCCCGATGTCCACGCGCATGCGCGTGCTGCTCGGCTGGGCGCACGATCCGGAGGACGACCAGCAGCATGCGGACGCCGCGCGCGAGCTGGAGCTCTACGCCGAGGGCCTGTACGGCGCACTCTCCGCCGATGGCCTCGAGGTGGAGGAGCTGTCGTTCTCCCGCGTCACCGGTACCCCCGACGACGTCGATGCCGAGGTCCTCTTCACCTGGAGCGCCGAGGAGCTGAGCGCACGATGAGCCTTCGCATCCGACTCCACGAAGGCGTCACCGCCCGTTCGCTCGCGCTGGCTCGCGTGGTGGTCTTCGCGATCTGGATCGTCTTCGTGGTGCAGGACCCGCTCCACGACCTCGTGTTCCTGCCGTTCGAGCTGTTCCACACGTACGGCGTGTTCGAATTCGTCCCCGATTCCTTCTGGCAGGCGATCCTCACGCCCGCCGGGCTGCTCGGCCTCAAGGCGGTCGCGATACTCGTCTTCGGCTGGGCCCTGCTCGGATTCCGCGGCGCCCGCTGGATGACCGCCTTCGCCGTCGTCGTCGGGATGGTCTACCTGCAGGTGCGGAAGGGCTTCGGCGGCCACTGGGACCACCGCGAGCTCACCCTCGTCTACGTGACTGCGGCGCTCGTCCTGACGCCGGCCTGGGACGCGTTCGCGGTGCACCGGACGAACGGCGTACGACGCGACGGCATCTACCGCGCGTCGCTGCTGGTGCTCAGCTTCGTCGTCATCGTGCAGTACGTCTTCATCGGCGCGGCACGGACCTTCATCGGCGCGCCCGGCGTATTCCTCGACGGCACCCTGCAGAACTGGGTGGAGAATCGCAACCTCCGACCGAATCCGTTCGGCTTCGACATCGGCACGTACTTCCTCGATCCGTTCTGGGCGGTTCCGCTCGACCTGCTCTTCCTCGGCGGGACGATCCTCGAACTCGCGTCGATCGTGCTCCTGTTCCTCCGACCCGGCTGGATCAAGGTCGGCTTCGTGATCGGCTTCGCCGTGTTCCACATGGCGATCTTCCTGATGATGAACGTCGCGTTCCCGGAGAACATCGCGCTGCTGGTGCTCTTCTTCGACCTCGATGCTCCGTTGCGGCGGATGCGGGCCGGGCGCTCCGGAGCCGGTGCGGCCACGTTCGACCCCGGCAACCCGCGCGCGGCGCTCCTCGCGCGGCGCGCGCCCGCACAGAGCCCCGAGGTGTCGTTCCGCGCGGTCCCGAGCGTCCCCGGCGGCATCGAGTTCACGGACCCGGATGGCCGCTCGGTGAGCGGCCGCGCAGCCGTCACCGAGCTGATGTACCGTCGCCGCGGCTGGCTCGGCATCGCGTGGCTGCGTACGATCCTGCCGGGCTTCGACGGCCCGCTCCGCGCCGAGCGCGGAGCCGTCGCCTCCTGGTTCCTCGGGCCCGTGCCTGCGGACGCCGCCGAGGAGCCGACTGCGTCGGAGCACGACCGGGTCTGACCCTCCCGGCGCCCTGCCTGGGCCTAGGGAGCCAGCGACGGGACCGGCAATCCGAACTCGTGCCGCAACGCCGACCGCGCCGCGTAGAACCCGCTGAGGCCGTGCACCGCGGTACCGGGCGGCGTCGACGACGAGCAGAGGTAGAGCCCAGGGGCCGGTGCCCGCCACGGGTCGGTCGTGAGCACGGGACGCCGTACCAGTTGCGGCAGCGTGACCGCGCCCGCCGAGATGTCGCCGCCGACGTAGTTGGGGTTGTAGACGCCAAGCTCTGCCGCCGAGACGTGCCGGGTCGCGAGCACCGTGTCCCGGAATCCGGGAGCGAACCGTTCGATCTGCCGGATGACCCGCTCGCTCATGTCCTCGGTCGAGCCGTTCGGCACGTGGCAGTACGCCCAGAGCACGTGGCCGCCCTCGGGCGCCCGGCTCGCGTCCACCACTGTCGGCTGGCTCGCGAGCACGTAGGGCGACTCGGGGTGCACGCCCCGCGCGACCTGGTCCTCGGCATGGGCCAGCTCGGCACGGGTGCCACCGAGGTGCAGCGTGGGCGTGGCACGCGCATCGGCGTTGGCCCAGGGCACGGGCTCCGACAGTGCGAAGTCGAGCTTGGCGACGCCGCCGCCGTAGCGGAATCCCTCGAGCGCGCGCCGGTAGCGATCGGGCAGGGCGGGCGCGCCGATCCGGGCGAACGCGCGTGCGGAGACGTCGAAGAGGACCGCGCGCGCCTCCGGCAGGTCGGAGAGCGCGCGCACCTCCGACTCGGTCTCGATGCGTCCACCGTGTGCGATCAGGTCGTCCGCGAGCGCCTCGACGATGCGCGCGCTGCCACCGATCGGGACCGGCCAGCCGCGCGCGTGGGCGTGCGCCCCGAGCACGAGCCCGGCACCGGCGGTCGAAAGGCTCGGCATACGGCCGATCGAATGCGCGTTGACGCCGGAGAGCATCGCGGGTGCGACCTCGTCGCGGAAGCGCACGTTCCAGGCCGGGCTTCCCTGCTCGAGCACTCGCAACCCGAACCGAAGCGCGGTCACGGGATCCCGCGGCATCCGGAGCAGCTGCGACCCGGTGAAGTCCTGCACGCCGTCGATGTGCCGGACCAGCGGCGCCATCAACCGCCTCCACGCGGCTCCGTCGCGACCGAGCGCGTCGGCGGTGCGCTCCAGATCGCGGTACGCGACGCCGGCGCGGCCCGCGTCGAGCGGCTGGACGTACGAGATCTCGGGGACGGCGAACTCGATCCGCTCTTCGAGTCCGAACGCCTGGAAGAACGGGGAGGCGAGCGCCATCGGATGCACCGCGGAGCAGATGTCGTGCTGGTAGCCGGGGATCGTCACCTCGGCCGTACGAGCACCGCCGCCGACCTCGGAGGCGCGTTCGAGCACCACGACATCGAGCCCGGCACGGGCGAGCGTGACGGCGGCCGCCAGGCCGTTGGGCCCGGCCCCGACGACGACCGCGTCGTGCGGCATCAGGAATCCTGGAAGAATGCCGCGGCCGCCCGCGCCTGGTACACGACCTCGTCGAGGTCGTCACCCGACACGGTCACGTGGCCGATCTTGCGGCCGGGCCGAGGCGACTTGCCGTAGTTGTGCACCTTGGCGAGCGGATGCGACGCGAGCATCTCCGCGTACCGGTCGACCATCTCGCCCTCGGCGGGGCCGCCCAGCACGTTGACCATGACCGACCACGGCTCGCGGCACCCGGTGGCGCCGAGCGGCAGGTCGAGCACCGCGCGCAGGTGCTGCTCGAACTGGCCGGTCGTCGAGCCGTCCATGCTCCAGTGCCCGCTGTTGTGCGGCCGCATCGCGAGCTCGTTGATGAGCACGCGCCCGTCGACGGTCTCGAACAGCTCGACCGCGAGCATGCCGGTGACGCCCAGGCCCTCGGCCACGCGCACGGCGATGTCTTCCGCCAGGTCGGCGATGCGTCCTGCGGAATGCGGCGCGGGCGCGATGACCTCCGAGCAGATGCCGTCGACCTGTACGGTCTCGACGACCGGCCAGGCGACGATCTCGCCACTCGGGCGACGCGCGACCTGCTGTGCGAGCTCGCGCCGGAAGTCGACGAGCTCCTCCACCAGGAGGGCCCCCGCGTTGCCGTCCTCGGCGAGCGTGGCGAACCACTCGGCCACCTCGGCGGCGGCGCGCACGACCCGCACGCCCTTGCCGTCGTACCCGCCGCGCGCGGTCTTCACGACCGCGCTGCCGCCATGCTCGGCGATGAAGTCATCGAGCTCGTCGGTGGTCTCGACACGGGCCCAGTCCGGCACCGGCAGGCCCAGCTCCGACACGCGCTCCCGCATGACGAGCTTGTCCTGCGCGACGGCCAGCGCCTCCGGACCGGGGTGCACGGACGCGCCGGCATCCACGAGTGCGTGCAGCACGTCCTGCGGCACGTGCTCGTGGTCGAACGTGACCACGTCGACGTCTCGGGCGAATGCGAGCACGGTGTCCCGGTCGCGGTAGTCGCCGACGGCGGTCGCCGCGAGCGCGGCGGACATGCCCTCGCCCTCCGCGAGGACCCGGATCTCGACCCCCAGCTCCACCGCCGCGGGGATCATCATCCGGGCGAGTTGCCCGCCACCGATCACTCCGACTCTCACGTCGCTCCCTCCGGACTGCCAGCAAGCACCCCAGTCTACGTCGGCCCCGCTGCCCTACGATGACGCGTATGCCCGACTCCCTCCGTGCCGCGCTCTCGCGTCTGTGGCACGGCGTGATCACGTACGCCCTGAAGTTCGGCGTCGTCGGCCTGGTCGGACTCGTGATCGACGTGGCGGTGTTCAACCTGCTGCGACTGGGGCTGCTCGGCGACGACGGCTGGGCCCAGTCGGCGCTCGGTGCGAAGACGATCTCGACGAGCATCGCCATCGTCTTCAACTGGCTCGGCAACCGCTACTGGACGTTCCGGAAGCACCGCCGCAAGAACTACCTGCGGGAGTTCGCGGAGTACCTCGTGGTCTCGCTCGGCGGCATGGCCATCGCGCTCATCTGCCTGTGGGTCAGCCACCACGTGCTGGGGTTCACGAGCCTGCTGGCCGACAACATCGCGTCGAACGTGATCGGCCTCGGCCTCGGCACACTGTTCCGGTTCGCGCTGTACCGCTGGTGGGTCTTCGGCCATCACCGCTCGGACGGACTGTCGGAGCTGGCACGGGTCGAGGAGGCCGAGCGCGCGCTCTTCGAGGAGCCGAGCGGAGCGGATGCCCCTGAGCCGTCGCCCGGACCGGAACCCCGCTAGCGCCCGCCCCAGGCGACCTGCGGCCCCGTGGCCGCCGACTGCTCGAGCCGGCGGCGCTCGGCGACGAGCGTGTTCGTCTGCTCCTGGAGGTCGTGCAGCACGCGCTGCACGAGGGTGGGATTCGGCACGTCCGAGAGCACGACGGGGGTGTCGTGGCCGGTGTTGATGCGCACGTCGCCCGAGCCGAAGATCGACTGGAACCAGTTGCGCCGCACGGTCACGTCGTAGCCGCGGGAGTGCAGCAGTTCCTGCCGGGTGGCGACGAACAGCCCGCCGCGCAGGATGAGCCGCCGGGTGGTGATCGTGTAGCGGCGGGTCAGCCAGGCCAGGTACGGCAGCACGGCGAAGACGAACACGACGACCACGCCGATGCCGACCAGCGCGAACTCCATCCAGACCTCGGGCAGGTTGCCGATCGCGAATCCGGTCGCCGCACTCACGGCGAGCAGCACGAGCACGGGCACGGTGAGGATGCGCGCGTGGCGCCGCACGCGCGCGACCACGCGCTCGGGCGGGGGCTCCGCGGGCCCCCCGGGGTGCGTCGGGTCCGTCATCGCCATACGCCCATTAATACCGCAGGTGGGTCACGTCGCCGGCCGCGACGGCCCGCTCGCGACCCTCGTCGGCCTCGTCCTGCACGATCAAGCGCCCGGCCCCGTCGAGCGACGCGGCGACGCCGACGAGCTCGGCTCCGCCCGGGAGCTCCACGCGCACGCGCGTGCCGAGCGTGCCGCAGAGCTCGGTCACCTCGTCCGCGAGGCCACTGGCCGAGGCATCCGCCCCCGCCTCGAGCAAGCCGCGGTAGAGGCCGGCGAACCGGGTGAGGTAGTCGGCGAGCACCGCGTCGGCGTCGACCGGCGCGTGGGTCACGAGCGAGAGCGACGTCGAGGTGAGCGTCGGCAGGTCGTGCTCGTCGAGCGCGACGTTCAGGCCCGACCCGATGAGCACCGCATGCTCGTCGGCGAGCAGCTCGGAGAGGATGCCGCAGACCTTGTAGCCCGAGATGAGCACGTCGTTCGGCCACTTGAGCCACACGTCCACCCCGCCGGTGCCGTCGCCGTCGATCACGGCCGACTCGTCGGGCTCGGTCGTCGCCGCACCCGCGGGCAGCACCGCGGCGCGTACCGCGCGGGTCATCGCGGCGCCGGCGAGGAGCGGCAGCCACCCGAGCGCGTCCGGGGGCAGCTCGCCGCCATCGGGCATCATGGGCCTCAGCAGGATCGAGATCGCGAGCGACTTGCCCGACGGCGCCAGCCAGGTGCGACCGAGGCGGCCGCGACCACGTGTCTGGTGGTCGGTCACGAGCACCGAGAGGTCGGGCCAGTCGGATGCCTCGGAGCGGGCGCGCGCGGCCAGCTCGTCGTTCGTCGAGCCGGCCTCGTCGAGTGCGAGGAACCGCGGCACCGCGGCGCGTGCGAGCGGGAATTCCATGCGACCTCCTGACGCATACGGTAGCGCCCGGACGCGCCCGCGACAGGCGGATGCCACCAGCCGCACGCCCCGGTTTTGTGGGATTCCGTCAACGGTTTCGCCCGGAGGCTGGCCGGTAGAGTGAACCGCGTGACCGACGAGACCCCTGCCGCACCCGATCTCTCCACCACCGAAGGCAAGCTCGCCGACCTGAAGGAGCGCTTCCACGAGGCCGTCACGGCCGCCGGCGAGACCGCCCGGCAGAAGCAGCACGCCAAGGGCAAGATGACGGCGCGCGAGCGCATCGAGGAGCTCCTCGACCCGGGCTCGTTCGTCGAGCTGGACGAGTTCGTGCGCCACCGCACGCACGCCTTCGGCATGGACGCGAAGCGCCCCTACGGCGACGCCGTGGTGACCGGCACGGGCACGGTGCACGGCCGCCAGGTGGCGGTCTACTCGCAGGACTTCACCGTCTTCGGCGGGTCGCTCGGCGAGGTCGCCGGCGAGAAGATCATCAAGGTCATGGAGCTCGCCATCAAGACGGGCGTGCCGATCATCGGCATCCTCGACTCGGGCGGCGCGCGCATCCAGGAGGGCGTGGTCGCGCTCGGCAAGTACGGCGAGATCTTCCGCCGCAACACGGCCGCATCGGGCGTCATCCCGCAGATCTCGATCGTCATGGGGCCCGCGGCCGGCGGCGCGGTCTACTCCCCCGCGCTCACCGACTTCGTCGTCATGGTCGACAAGTCCAGCCACATGTTCGTCACCGGCCCCGACGTCATCAAGACCGTCACGGGCGAGGAAGTCGGCTTCGAGGAGCTCGGCGGCGCGCTGACGCACAACAAGGTCTCGGGCGTCGCGCACTACCTCGCGAGCGACGAGTCCGACGCGCTCGACTACGTGCGCACGCTGCTCGGCTACCTCCCCGACAACAACCAGTCGGAGGCACCGGTCTACGACAGCGAGGTCGAGCTCGAGACCACCGACGGCGACCGTCGCCTCAACACGCTCATCCCCGACTCGCCCAACCAGCCGTACGACATGCACGACGTCATCGCCGGCATCGTGGACGACGGCGAGTTCCTCGAGGTGCAGCCGCTGTTCGCGCCGAACATCCTGATCGGGTTCGCGCGCGTCGAGGGCCGCTCGGTCAGCATCATCGCCAACCAGCCGAGCGCGATGGCGGGCACGCTGAACATCGAGGCGGGCGAGAAGGCGAGCCGCTTCGTGCGCTTCTGCGACGCGTTCTCGATCCCGATCCTCACCCTCGTCGACGTGCCCGGCTACCTGCCCGGCACCGACCAGGAGTGGACCGGCGTCATCCGCCGCGGCGCGAAGCTGCTCTACGCGTACGCCGAGGCCACCGTGCCGCTCGTCACCGTCATCACGCGCAAGGCGTACGGCGGTGCGTACATCGTCATGGGCTCGAAGCAGCTCGGCGCCGACCTGAACTTCGCCTGGCCGACCGCGGAGATCGCGGTCATGGGCGGGCAGGGCGCCGTGAACATCCTCTACCGGGGCGAGATCAAGCGCGCCGAGGAGGCGGGCGAGGATGTCGCGGCGGTGCGCACGAAGCTCGCCAACGAGTACACCTACAACGTGGCCTCGCCGTTCCTCGCCGCCGAGCGCGGCGAGCTCGACGGCGTCATCGAGCCCGCGGCGACCCGCGTGACGGTGACCAAGGCGCTGCGCGCCCTCCGCACCAAGCGTGCGAGCCTGCCGCCGAAGAAGCACGGCAACATCCCGCTGTAGGCCGGAAGGACGCGACCATGGCCCAGATCACCCCGCCGCCGGACCAGGAGTTCGACGCGGCCGACGTGCGCGTGCTCACCCCGGACGTGTCCGCCGAGGAGGCCGCGGCCGCGGTCGCGGTCGTCGCGTCCGCCATCCGCGCCGAGCAGGCCGACCGGCACGCGCGCCCGGTCACGGTGCGCGATCGCTGGTCGCATCCGCGCGCTCGCCTGCGGCAGCCGGTGATCGCCGAGCCCGGCGGATGGCGGTCGTTCGGGGGCTGATCGAGCCCGATTTCCCTGTCGGTCCCCGAGATGTCCCCCTCGTGTCCCCCTAAATGCTGACTTTCCCGAGTGCGCGCAAGCCCTCAGGATGAGTATCGACAGGTGATTCCCATCGAGGAACACCGCCACCTATTCGCCGACCAGGGTATCGAGGCGAATTTCAGGGGGCGAGTCCGGGAGATATTCGGGTTGTCTCCCCGACTCGGATTTGGATAGGGGGTCGGCTGGGGGCCGGCCCCCTTCCTACTGCCCTGCTGCCGCGTCGCCGCCGATCGCCTCGCCGCCGGCGCTCGCACGCTGCGGCTGCTCCCGCGGGATCTCGAGCCAGAACTCGACCTCGTCGTCGTCCTCGTCGGCGCTCGCTCCACCGGGCGCCGCGAGCAGGCCCACGACCGTGACCGCGGTCGGACCGCCCGCCGCAGCGGTCCGCGCCACGATGCGATCGGCGCGGCTAGACCCGATCGCGTCCGCGAGCTGCGCGAGCACCGCCTCGCGCGCCTCGTCGTTCATCTCGTCGATGCCGCCCTCGTCGAGCAGCGAGACCATCGCGCCCCGCTCGCGGGCTTCACGCACGCGGTCGCGCACATCGTCGTCGAGCAGCATCCGCCCGCGTATCTCGTCGCGGATCGCCGCCTCGAGCATGCGGCACTCGCGGCGCTGCGCGTCGGTCAGGTCGCCGCCCCGCTCGATGATGCGGCGCAGCATCGGCGCCGCGATGCGACTGGTCTGCGCGATGCGCAGCCGCCCCTCGAACAGGTGCGCGTCCTGCGCCGCCTGCCAGTCGGCCGCCTCGCGCTCGGCGCGTGCGAACGCCCGGGTGTCGCGCGCGGCCTTCGCGAGCGCCGAGGTCAGCATGTGCGTGATCGCGACCCAGACGATGCTGCCGATGACGCCGAGCGTGCCGAGCGCCATCGGCCCGGCCCAGACGACGGTCTGCACGGCGAGGATGATGACGCCCGCCCACGCGGCGATGAGCCGGCGTCGGGCGGCGACGATGGTCATGAGCGTGCCGACCGCGGCCACGTACCATGTCGCGTAGCCGCTCGGAGTCGCGGGATCGAGCTGGCTCGTGACGAGCAGCGGCAGGGCCACCGCGACGGCGAGGTCGAACACTGCCATCCACTGCGGCATCCGCATCTGCTTCGCCGGCCAGAGGCTGATCGTGGTCGCGAACGCGTAGAGCACGAGCGCGACGATCGTCGGCACGGGCGATGCGGGCACGTCCAGCGAGGTCACGCCGAGCACGATGTGGTAGCCGGAGAACAGCGCACCGAGCGCCACGAGCAGCCAGCGGGGAACCGCGATCACGGTGCGCCCTCCGTCTCGTCGAGCTCGGCCGGCCAGCAGATCACCACGCGCGTGCCCTCCCCCGGCCAACTCGCCACCCGGGCCGTGCCGCCCGCGCTCGCCATGCGCTCCTCGATCGACATGCGGATGCCGAGCCGACCCGACGGCACGAGGCTCCGCTCGAAGCCGACGCCGTCGTCCTCGATCTCGACGACCGCGCCCGCACGGCCCACGCCCCGCACGCGCAGCGACCGTCGGATCGGCCGCTCCTCGTCGCCGTCGCCGTGCTGGATGCTGTTGACCATGCCCTGCACCGCGGCCGAGTAGATCGCCTCGATCGCCTCGACGGGCAGGTGCACGCCGGTCGCGTGCACCACCCGGATCTGGAACGGAGTGGCGAACGTCGACAGCGCCGCGCGGAGCCGGCGCACGAGCACCGTCAGCTCGACGCGCTCGACCGCGCTCGGCACCCCGGGGGCGCCGGCCTCGGCGAGCCGCGCGACCGCGTCGCGGGCCATCCGCGCCGCGCGGGCCCGCTCCTGGGCGTCCTCGGCGGCGGCGGCGGTCAGCATCGTCGTGAGCACGCTGTCGTGCACGAGCGCGTCGATGCGCACGCGCTCGACCTCGTTCGCGTGCTGGCGCACGGCGATGTCGTAGCGGCGCAGCGCACCCTCCTGCGCGGTGTCGACCGCGCGCGACGCCTGGCGGAGCATGGTGATGATGATGAGCACCACGAGGCCCAGGATGATCGCGTAGGTCGCGTCGAGCGCCGCGATCAGGATGCCCGCGTCGCCGCCGGCCGGGCCCGCGCGCACCACGCCGTAGGCGATCGGCACGAGCACGGTGTACGCGACGGCGCCCCAGAGCGGCAGCGCGATGCACGCCGCGGTGGTGGCGACCGTGCAGAGGTAGTAGATCCACGGCGCGCTGCCGTCGAGCGCGGCGGGGTCGGCCACGAGCAGCTGCCAGGCGAGCACCGAGGCGGCGTAGGCGACCGCGAACAGCAGGCTGACCCGATGCACCGCGATCTTCGTGACGCTCGCGATGGCGAGCGAGGCGACGCCGCCGTAGAGCACCGCCATGAGCACGGTGCCCGCGCCGACGAACAGGGCGGGGTTCTGCGCGAGGGCGAGGGGGGCGGTCTGCGCGGCGAAGACCAGGCCGAACAGCCCGAGGGCCCGCGCGGCGACGGTCTCGATCTGCGCACGGGTGACGGCCGTGCGCTGGCGCGGGCTCAGACGCGCGAGGGGCGACTCAGCCGCGGCCATCCCCGCCCTCGGGATCGAGGCCGGGCAGGATGCCGTCCTCCACCGCGCGGCGGAGCAGGTCGACCTTCGTCGGCGCCGGACGCCCGACCTCGACGTACTTCGCGCGGATGCGGTCGAGGTACTCCCGCGCGGTCGAGTGCGCGATGCCGAGCTGCAGCGCGACCATCTTCAGCGGCAGGCCCGACGCGTACAGGTGCAGCACGTCGCGCTCGCGGCGACCGAGCTGCGCCTTGGCGAACTCGGAGTCCGCCTCGATCGCGCTCGCCCACTCGAGGTTGTTGAGCACGTCGCCGCTCGCGACGGTGGCGATCGAGCGGATCACGACGTCCATGGGCGACGACTTCGGGATGACTCCCGCGGCACCGGCGGCGAGCGACTCGCGCACGCTCGCCACGCGGTCGGCGATCGAGTGCACGAGCACCGCGGACCCCGTCGCTCGCACGGCCAGCACGTTGTCGGTCACCGACGTGCCGTCGCCGAGCGACAGGTCGAGCACGACGACGTCGCACGACTCGCCGCCGAGCCGTTCGACCAGCTGGGGCACGGTCGCCGCGGTGGCGATGACGTCGTACCCGGCCTCGGTGCAGGCCGCGCGCAGACCGAGCCGCACGGCCTCGTGGTCGTCCACGATCGCCACGCGCGGCGCATCCGTCACGTCAGTGCCCCGTTCGCCTGCTTCCACGCCCACCCCTCGCTCGCGTCGCACCTAGGCAACGATACTGCCGACTCGCGCCACCGCCTCGACGTGGTGCGTGTTCGGGAACAGGTCGAATGCGCGCAGCTCCTCGAGCGCGTAGCCCGCCTCCCGCAGGTAGCCGACGTCGCGAGCGAGCGCGACCGGATCGCACGCGACGTAGACGAGCTGGCGCGGGCGCAGCTCGCCGAGCGCCTCGATGACCGCGCGACCCGCGCCCGAGCGCGGCGGGTCGAGCACGACGGTGGACCGCGCCAGCGCGTCGCGCTCCGCACGCGAGGCGGTCGCGACGAGGCCCTGCACGAACCGGTCGACGCGCGCGGTCACGGCCGACGCCCCCACCCAGTCGGCGAGGTTCGCGGCGGCGTGGTCGGTGGCGCGCTCGTCGGCCTCGACGGTCGTGATGCGCACGGTCTCGCCGAACCGGTCGCCGACGGCGGCGGCGAGGAGGCCGACACCGCCGTAGAGGTCCAGGTTGGCCGCGCGGGGATCGAACGCGGCCGCGTCGATCGCGTCCTGCACCGCCCGGTAGAGCGTGCGGGCCGCGTTGGCGTGCACCTGCCAGAACCCGCCCTGCTCGAGCGTGAACTCGCGGCCCTCGACGACCTCGGCGACTTCGCCGCGCGGCGGCCGCTTCGGCTTGCCCCGGCGATCGCGCTCCGCGACCAGGACGCGCGCACCGCCGCTGCTCGGCGCCACGACGTCGACGTGGGCGGCGCCCGGGAAGCGCTGGGCGAGCGGGGCCGCGTCCGCGACGGCCGGTGCGGCGAGCGGCAGGTCGTCGACCGGCACGACGTCGTGCGAGCGGGCCGCGAACGGGCCGATCGTGCCGTCGGGCGCGACCTGCAGGCGCACCCGGGTGCGCCAGGCGGTGCCGTCGTCGGATGCTCCGGTCGGCGCGTCGGCGCCTGGCGCGACGGCCTCGACCTCGGGCGCCTGCTCGAGCCCGGCGAAGCGCTCGAAGGCCTCGCGCAGCACGTCGGCCTTGAGCTCGCGCTGGCGGGCCAGGCGGATGTGCCCGAACTCGGCACCACCCGCGCGCTCGGCGGGGTCGCGCGCGATCGAGGCGGCATCCCACACGTGGTCGCGGCGGTCGGCGGATGCCTCGAGCACCTCGACCGTCTCGGCGCGCCAGTACCGGTCGTGCCGGTCGTCGACCACCTGCGCGCGCACGCGCTCCCCCGGCAGCGCGTCCGACGTGAACACGACGCGGCCCTCGTGACGGGCCACGAACACGCCTCCGTGTGCGACCGGTCCGACAACGAGCTCGAGGGTGCGTGCCATCCGTCAAGCGTCTCACGGAGACGGCAGGATGGACCCATGCGCCTCTACCTCGCCTCGACCTCCCCCGCGCGGCTCCAGCTGCTGCGACAGGCCGGCATCGAGCCGGTCGCGATCCCGCCCGGGGTCGACGAGGAGGCGCTCGTCGCCCGCACCGAGGCCGAGGAGGGCCCGCTGCCGGTCGAGCGCATGGTGCAGCTGCTCGCTCGCGCGAAGGCCGAGGCGCTCGTCGGCACGCGGCGCGATGACGGTGAGGGTGCGGATGCCACGGGGCCCGACGGCGCCCCGATCGACGGGCTCATCCTCGGCGGCGACTCCGCGTTCCTCGTCGACGATGTCATCCACGGCAAGCCGCACCGGCCCGAGGTCGCGGCCGCGCGCTGGCGTGCGCAGCGCGGCCGCTCGGGAGACCTCTGGTCGGGACACTGGCTGATCGACCACCGGGGCGGCGTCGCGCGCGCAGCGGTCGGGCGGCCGTCCGTGGCATCCGTCGCCTTCGCCGACCTCACCGACGACGAGGTCGACGCCTACGTGGCCACCGGGGAGCCGCTCGCGGTGGCGGGCGCGTTCACGGTCGACTCGCTCGGCGGGCCGTTCATCACGCGCGTCGAGGGCGACCCGAGCACGGTCGTGGGGCTCTCGCTCTCCACGTTGCGCGAGCTGGTGCGCGAGCTCGGGGTCGAGTGGACCTCGCTCTGGAACCGGCGCTGACGGCGCAACACATGCCGCACGCGGCATCCGCTCGCCCCTGACACCGTCGGCCGCACGCGTTGTGGCCCGCCGCCCACGCTTCGCCGGGTTTCTTGTGCGCCGTCACCAAAGATGCGGCGTCTCTCGCCAATAGGCTGGGGAATCATGCCGCGCATCACCAAGGTCCTCATCGCCAACCGGGGCGAGATCGCCGTCCGTGTCATCCGTGCCGCCCGCGATTCGGGCATCGCCTCGGTCGCGGTCTACGCCGACCAGGACCGCGACGCGCGCCACGTCAAGCTCGCCGACGAGGCGTACGCGCTCGAGGGCGCGACGAGCGCCGAGACCTACCTGGTGATCGACAAGCTCCTGTCGGTCGCACGACGCTCGGGCGCCGACGCGGTGCACCCCGGCTACGGCTTCCTCGCCGAGAACTCCGACTTCGCCCGCGCGGTCATCGACGCCGGCCTCGTCTGGATCGGCCCCTCCCCCGACGCGATCGAGCAGCTCGGCGACAAGGTCTCCGCGCGGCACATCGCCGAGAAGGTGGGCGCGCCGCTCGCGCCGGGCACGCTGAACCCCGTGGCCGACGCCGCCGAGGTGCTCGACTTCGTCGACCAACACGGACTGCCCGTGGCGATCAAGGCCGCGTTCGGCGGCGGCGGGCGCGGCCTCAAGGTCGCCCGCACGCGCGAGGAGGTGCCCGAGCTGTTCGACTCGGCCACCCGCGAGGCCGTCGCCGCGTTCGGCCGCGGCGAGTGCTTCGTCGAGAAGTACCTCGACCAGCCGCGCCACGTCGAGACCCAGTGCCTCGCCGACGCCGAGGGCAACGTCGTCGTGGTCTCCACCCGCGACTGCTCGCTCCAGCGGCGCCACCAGAAGCTCGTGGAGGAGGCACCCGCGCCCTGGCTCAGCGAGGAGCAGACGCGACTGCTGTACGAGTCGTCGAAGGCGATCCTGCGCGAGGTCGGCTACCTCGGCGCCGGCACCTGCGAGTTCCTCATCGGCGCCGACGGCACCGTGTCGTTCCTCGAGGTGAACACGCGCCTGCAGGTCGAGCACCCGGTCTCCGAGGAGGTCACCGGCCTCGACCTCGTGCGCGAGCAGTTCCGCATCGCCGAGGGGGGCCTGCTCGACTACGACGACCCGGTCGCGCACGGCCACTCGTTCGAGTTCCGCATCAACGGCGAGGACCCGGGCCGCAACTTCCTGCCGGCCCCCGGCCCGGTGCACCAGCTCCGCTTCCCGGGCGGCCCCGGCGTGCGCATCGACTCGGGCGTGACCACGGGCGACGAGATC
This sequence comes from uncultured Agromyces sp., assembly GCA_913053875.1. GTDB lineage: Bacteria > Actinomycetota > Actinomycetes > Actinomycetales > Microbacteriaceae > Agromyces. The sequence continues at coordinate 375,170 of CAJXGN010000001.1, forward strand.
TCCGGCGCGTTCGACTCGCTGCTCGCGAAGCTCATCGTGACCGGCTCGTCGCGCGAGCACGCCCTCGAGCGCGCCCGCCGCGCCCTCGACGAGTTCGAGGTCGCCGGTCTGCCGACCGTGCTGCCGTTCCACCGCGACATCGTGCGCAACGAGGCGTTCGCCCCGGCCGACGGCGAGCCCTTCTCGGTCTACACGCGCTGGATCGAGACCGAGTACGACAACCGCATCGAGCCGTGGTCGGGCGAGCTCGCCGAGCCCGCCGGCCCCGCCGCGCGCGAGGAGGTCGTGGTCGAGGCCGACGGTCGCCGCATCGCGGTGTCGATCCCGAAGCGCTTCGCCGCCACGTCGCTGCAGCCGACCGCCGGCCCCGCACCGCGCCGACGCACCGCGGGCCACGCGGTCGACACGGGCGGCGGCGACGCCGTGAAGGCGCCCATGCAGGCCACCGTCGTCAAGGTCGCCGTCGAGCCCGGCCAGGCCGTCGTCAAGGGCGACCTTATCCTGGTGCTCGAGGCCATGAAGATGGAGCAGCCGATCGCCGCGCACAAGGACGGCGTGGTCAGCGTCGTCAACGCCGAGGTGGGCGTGACCGTCTCGAGCGGGCACCTGCTGCTCGCCATCGGCGACGCCTGACGCGCGCCGCCGGCGCCCTGGCCGGGCCCGCCCGGCACCGCTCACGACCGGGGCCGTCCCCTGGCGGTGAGGCACTTTTCAGGAGTGCACCAGCGCGCGGCGGTGGAAACGTGCGCAGCCTGCGCTCGCGCGCACTTGGCATGCGTGCTCGAGCACGATTCCTGCGGAGTGTTGAGCGGAGCGCCCGGGCGCTCCTGAGTAGTTACGAAGGCTGCACGTCTGCGGGGGCAGCGGTGCGTCAGGGGGCGGCGCGACGCAACCGCGCGGCCGCGAGGGCACGGATGACCCGTTGGAGGACGGCGTCCGGGTCGGCGAGCACCTCGCGTGCCGGCACCCGCAGCGTCGGGTAGCCGCGAGCGAGCAACTCCCCGTCGCGGCGACGATCTTCCTCGAACGCGGCGAGAGAACTGTGGAACGCGCGACCGTCGACCTCGACCACGAGCAGGCGGGCCACGAGGAAGTCGACGCGACCGACCCCATCGATCCAGACCTGCTGCCGATACTCGAGCCCGGCGTCACTGAACAGCAGTCCGACGTGCGACTCCGCACCGGACCCGGCTGCATCCGTCATCAGTTCCGACAACTCCCGGTGCCATCCGCCGTGTCGGGCGAGCATGCTCCGAGCATCGTCCAGCCCGATCAGCCGCTCGGCGACGGCCGACTCGAACGCTGCAAGCACATCTGCCCGGGGCTGACATGACGCGACCTGGTCGAGCGCGGACCGGATGTCGGTGCGCCACCAACTCGCATCCTCGCGACGCTCTGCGACCGGGCGCTCGCACCAGTGCAGCACCAGCGGCTCTTCGTGCCTGTCGGAGCGGGGGCCCTCGTCGCCATCGAGCCGCGCTGGCGCGTCTGGGCGGGCGGTCAGCGGATGCCGCGTGCGCAGCCGGGCAGCATTGGCCGGCAGCGCCACGTGCACGGCCGCGTCCGACCCGGCCCAGATCCCTAGGCTCGACGCCGCGCTGACGCAGCCCAACCGCCCGCCGACGCGCACCGCGACGACGGCAGCACGCGAGGCCGACGGGCTCGCGTAGTGGCCCCGGCGGACCCGTCGCAGGACTCCGGTGCGCACCGCCATGGTGAGCAGCCCGGGCGAGTGGCCTGCAGCGATCAGTTGCCGGCGCGTGGCGATGCCGCCGAACCCGTCCACCGTACGCACGACCCGCTCCATGCCGTCAGGCTCGCGCCCCTATCGCGCTCCGGCCGGTACCCGCCTCCCTTCCGCGCGTCGGGAGGGCGGTCGGCACCCTGTGGAGGACTTCCTCCGCAGCATCCGCCCTCGACCCTGCGCTTTTCAGGAGGGCGCCGGTGCAACGCGCAACCGAACGCTACGGAGAGACCGTCTGCACAACAATTCGTCGCAGATCTGCGGATGCGCACAACGCATCGCCACAGCCTGGCCCGACACTCCTGAAAAGTGCCGGTCGCACCGGGGCGACTCCTGACGCGCGCCGCCGGCGCCCGCCGACCGGCGACCGGCGACTACTGCACGATGTGCAGGGCGCGCGCGGCGTCGGTGAGCGAGCCCGACAGCGACGGGTAGACCGGGAACGCCTCGGCGACCTCGTCGACCGTGAGCCGCTGCTCGACGGCGATCGTGAGCGGCAGGATGAGCTCCGACGCTTTCGGCGCCACGATGACGCCGCCGATCACGGTGCCGGAGCCGGTGCGCGCGAACAGCTTCACGAATCCGTCGCGGATGCCCATCATCTTCGCCCGCGGGTTCGATGCGAGCGGGAGCTTGTAGATGAGGCCCTGGGCGATGCCGTCGTCGATCTGCTTCTGGTTCCAGCCGACGGTCGCGATCTCGGGCTGCGTGAAGATGTTCGAGGTGATGTTGCGCTCCTCGGGCGGGTTCACGATGTCGCCCATGGCGTGGAAGATCGCGGTGCGTCCCTGCATCGACGCGACCGACGCGAGGGGCGGGAAGGTCGTGCAGTCGCCCGCGGCGTAGATGTTCGGGATCGACGTGCGCGCCACGCGGTTGACCCGGATGTGCCCGCTCGTGGTCAGCTGCACGCCCGCCTCGGCGAGCCCGATGTCCTTCGTGTTCGGGATCGATCCGACCGCCATGAGGCAGTGCGACCCCTCGACCGTGCGCCCGTCGGTGAGGGTCGCGACGACGCCCTCGCCGTCGCGCACGACCGACTCGGCACGCGACTTGTTCAGCACGTGCATGCCGTTGCGCTTGAACACCTTCTCGATCACCGCGGCCGCGTCGGCGTCCTCGCCGGGCAGCACCTGGTCGCGGCTCGAGATGAGCGTGACCTCGGCGCCGAGCGCCCGGTACGCCGAGGCGAACTCGGCGCCGGTGACACCGGAACCCACCACGATGAGGTGCTTCGGGATGGTCTGCAGCTGGTAGAGCTGGGTCCAGGTCAGGATGCGCTCGCCGTCGGGCACCGCCGTCGGCAGCACGCGCGGGCTCGCACCGACCGATACGACGATGGTGTCGGCCTCGATGCGGTCGAAGTCGGTGCCCTCGTCGCCGGGGGCGGTCGAGACGGTCACCGCGTCCCGGCCGTCGAGCCGGCCCTCGCCCTGCACGATGCGCACGCCCGCGTCGAGCAGGTTCGCGCGCATGTCCTCCGACTGCTGCCTGGCCAGCCCGAGCAACCGCTTGTTCACGGCCGACAGGTTGATCGCGACCTCGGGCCGGATGGGCTTGCCCGACTCGCCGCGCGCGTAGAACTGCACGCCGAGGTCGGCGGCCTCCTTGACGGCGTTCGACGCCTCCGCGGTCGCGATGAGCGACTTCGACGGCACCACGTCGGTGAGCACGGCCGAGCCGCCGACGCCCACGCGTTCGACGAGCGTCGTCTCCGCCCCGAGCTGGGCTGCTGCGAGGGCGGCCTCGTACCCGCCGGGCCCACCCCCGAGCACTGCGATCCGCTGGGTGCGCTCGAACTCGTAGGCCATGCGGTCCATTCTGGCGCAGCCGCGGAAACGCGGGCAAACGGGCGGATGCCGCCCGGGGCGCAGCATCCGTCACCGCCGATGCTCATGCGAGCAGATGCGCGACACCCGAACGGGGGTGCTCAGTAGCATGGCAGCATGCACGCACCGAACCCGCTCGACGACCCGTCCGCAGATCCGTTCGAGGTAGCCCGCACCGCCGCGGCCGAGCTCGCGGAGGCCACGGGGGTCGAGCGCCACGACATCGCGCTGACCCTCGGCAGCGGCTGGGGCAAGGCGGCCGACCTCATCGGCGAGACGACCCACACCATCCCGGCGACCGACATCACCGGCTTCGGCAAGCCGGCCCTCGAGGGGCACGTCGGCACGCTGCGCTCGGTGCTGCTGCCGAGCGGCAAGCGGGCGCTGGTGATCGGCGCCCGCACGCACTACTACGAGGGGCACGGCGTGCGCCGCGTGGTGCATTCGGTGCGCACGGCGGCGGCGGCCGGGGCATCCGTCATGATCCTCACCAACGGTGCGGGCGGCATCCGCGAGCACTGGTCGCCCGGCATGCCGGTGCTGATCCGCGACCACATCAACCTCACGGCCGACTCGCCGCTCGAGGGGGCCACGTTCGTCGACCTCACCGACCTGTACTCGCAGCGCCTGCGCGACGTGGCCCACTCGATCGACCCGGGCCTCGACGAGGGCGTGTACACGCAGTTCCGCGGCCCGCACTACGAGACGCCCGCCGAGGTGCAGATGGCGAAGGCCATCGGCGGCGACATCGTCGGCATGTCGACGGCGCTCGAGGCGATCGCGGCGCGGCAGGCGGGCATGGAGATCCTCGGCATGTCGCTCATCACCAACCTCGCCGCGGGCATCCAGACCACGCCGCTCAGCCACGAGGAGGTCATCGAGGCGGGCCGCGAGGCGGAGCCCGTCATCTCGTCGCTGCTGGCCCGGATCGTCGCGGAGCTGTAGGCCATGGCGGACATCGCAGAGGGACTCATCGCCCGCGCCGAGGCGTGGCTCGACCAGGACCCCGACCCCGAGACGCGGGCCGAGCTCGAGGCCCTGCTCGCCGGCGCGCGCGAGGGCGACGCCGGGGCCGAGACCGAGCTGCACGACCGCTTCGACTCGCGCCTCGACTTCGGCACCGCGGGCCTGCGCGGCGAGATCGCGGCCGGCCCGAACCGCATGAACCGCGTGCTCGTGTCGCAGGCCGCCGCGGGACTCGCCGCGTTCCTGACCGAGCGCGCGGCCGAGGGCGAGGCGCCGTCCGCCGTCATCGGCTACGACGGCCGCCGCAACTCGCACGTGTTCGCCGAGGACTCGGCGGCGATCCTCGCGGGCGCGGGCGTCCGTGCGATCCTGCTGCCGCGGCTGCTGCCGACGCCGGTGCTCGCGTTCGCCGTGCGCCACCTCGGCGCGAGCGCGGGCGTCATGGTGACGGCGTCGCACAACCCGCCGAACGACAACGGGTACAAGGTCTACCTCGGCGGCGACGACCACGGCTCGCAGATCGTCTCGCCGGTCGACCGCGAGATCGCCGACCGCATCCTCCACGTCGCGGCGGGCACGCAGGTGCCGCTGCTGCCCCGCGGCGAGTTCGAGACGGCCGACGAATCGGTCGTCGACGCCTACGTCGCGGCCACCGCCGCCGTCGCGCTGCCGCCGCGGGCGCAGCCGGTCACGGTCTACACGGCCATGCACGGCGTGGGCTGGGAGGTCACCCGGCGCGTGCTCCAGGTCGCCGGTTTCGACGAGCCGGCGGTCGTCGCCGAGCAGATCGATCCCGATCCGGCGTTTCCCACCGTGGCGTTCCCCAATCCCGAGGAGCCGGGCGCGATGGACCTCGCGCTCGCCCGCGGCCGTGAGGTCGGCGCCGACCTGGTCATCGCGAACGACCCCGACGCCGACCGGCTGGCGATCGCGATCCCCGACCCGGCCGACGCGTCCGGCTACCGCAAGCTGACGGGCAACGAGATCGGGCAGCTGCTCGGCTGGCGGCAGGCCGAGCTGGCGGCGGCGGATGCCACGGGCGACCGCGGCGCCGACGGCACGCTCGCCTGCTCGATCGTCTCCTCCCCCGCGCTCGGCGTCATCGCCCGCGAGTACGGGCTCGACTTCCGCGAGACGCTCACGGGCTTCAAGTGGATCTCCCGCGCGCCCGACCTCGTCTTCGGCTACGAGGAGGCGCTCGGCTACCTCGTGAACCCGGGCACGGTGCGCGACAAGGACGGCATCTCCGCGGCGGTCGCGTTCCTGTCGCTCGCCGCCGAGCTCGCGGCCGATGGCCGCACCGTGGCGGATCGGCTCGACGAGCTCGCCGTCCGGTTCGGCGCGTTCGCGTCGGGTCAGGTGTCGCTGCGCTTCACCGACCTGTCGCGCATCGGCGAGCTCATGGCGCGCCTGCGCGCCGATCCGCCCGCGCGCATCGGCGAGGTGCGTGTCGAGCAGATCGACGACTTCTCCGACGGCTTCGGCGACCTGCCGCCGAGCGACGTGCTGCGCATCCGCCTCGAGGACGGCTCGCGCGTCATGGTGCGCCCGAGCGGCACCGAGCCGAAGCTGAAGGCGTACCTCGACGCCTTCTCCGAGTCCGGCGACGCCGCCGAGCGGCGTGCGACCGCGGCGGCCCGGGTCACCGCGCTGGAGCAGGGCATGCGCGCCCTGCTCGGCTGAGAGGCGAGCGGATGCCCCGTACGAGCCGCCTCCCCGCGACACTCGCCGCGACCGCGGTCGCCGTCGCCGCGATCGGCTGGGTCGCGCAGGTGTTCACGCCGTCGCTGCCCGAGTCGCTCGCCGTCGCGCTGACCGTGCTCTTCTGGTGGGTCGTGCCGACCCTGACCGTCTGCGCGTTCGGTTCGGCGCTCGCAGCGGCGGGCCTGCTCGGCGGACTGCGCGCGATCGCCGTGGCGGTGGTCGGCTCGGCCGGCTACGTCTGCGCGACGCTCGCCGCGATCGGCTTCTCGCAGGGCATCGACGCGGCGGATGCGGGCCTGCCCGATCCACCCCTCACACGCATCATCGTGCCGCTCGTGGTGTTCGGCTGGGTCCTCGGCGCCGTCGCGATCGCGCTCCTGCTCGACGCCGTGGGTCGCGAGCGGATGCCGCGGACCGGCCCGCGGGTCGGCATCGCGGCGCTCGTGGGCCTCGTGCTCGCACCCCTCGCGGGACTCGCGGGCGCGAACCCGGCGTTCTCGCTCATCCCGCCGGCCGCGATCCTGCTCGTGGAGACCCTCCGGCACGCCGAGCACCGCAGCCGACCCGCGCCGGGGCCGGTGCCCGAGCGCGCGTGGCTCCCGGTGGCGCTGCTGTCCTGGACGGGGCTGCTCGGCGGTGCCGCCGGCATCCTCCTGGCGCTCACCGGCGCGCTGGTGCCGGGCGGACTGGACGGCACCGGGTCGATGGCGGTCGGCCTCGCGATCGCGGGCATGGCCGCGGTGCCGGTCATCGTCGCGGTGCTCATCGTCGGCGTGCGCCGCTCCGCCACACCCGTGCGCAGCGTCCTGCTGCCGCTCGCCGCGCTCGCGTTCGTGCTGCTGACGCCGGCGGTGCACCTGCTGCTCGCGGGGCCGGTCGCGCGTTCCGGGACGGCCGCGGACATCCTGCCCGGCATGATCGCCCTGGGCCTGGCGACCGGATGCCTCGTCTGGACCGTCGTGCCCGTCGCGGGCGCCGCACGCGTCGCCGTGGCCGCCCTCTCCGGCCTCGCGGTCGCCGCGTTCGGCGCGCTGCTCGCACCGGCACTGCCGTTCGCGACGCCGTTCGCAGCGCTCGCCGTGCTGGCGTGGGCGCGTCGCGCCCGGCGCACCTCGGGTCAGCCGATGGACGACTCGAGCACCGACGCGATCTCGTCGACGTCGAAGTAGTTCTGCACGACGACGATCTCGGCGTGCAGGCCGGCCGTCGCGGCGCGGACGCGGTCGACGAGTTCCGGCGACGTCAGGACCACCTGCGCGTCCCGAGCGGCCGCGGCGACGCCGTCGACGTCGCTGGCCGTCACGTCCGCCTCGAGCATGAGCCGATCGAGCGCACGCTCGGCGTTCGTCTTCAGGATGGCCGAGGTGCCGATGCCGACACCGCAGACCGTGACGATCCTCACGCCGCGCCCCCGCCGGCGTCGCCCGCGGACGGGGCGCCGAGCAGTGCGCGGATCTCCCCCGGGGCGGTGGCACGTGCGATTGACGCGACGACGGCGTCGTCGTTGAACACGTTGGCGAGCTCGGCGACCGATGCGACGTGCCCCTCGGCGGTGCGCACCGCGAGGCCCACGACGACCTGCACGGGGTCGTTGTGCGCGTGCCCGAACGCGACCGGGTGCGCGAGGGTCACGACGCTGATGCCCTCGGCGAGCACCTCGGGCCCGGGCCGGGCGTGCGCGAGGGCGAGACCGGGCGCCACCACGACGTAGGCGCCGTACTCCTCGATCACGTCGACCATGCGGTCGGCGTAGGCGTCGGTCGTCGCGCCGGACGCGGCGAGGGCCGATCCCGCCGCGTGCACCGCGGCGCGCCAGTCGTCGGCGTCGACCGCGATGGCGATCGCGCTGTCGGGCAGTGGCGGAAGTGGCATCCGTGCAGCTCCGGGTCGGTCGTCGGCTCGCACGCTCAGGCCGCGAATCCGGCGACGATGCGCTCGGCCAGTGCCTCGCGCTCGTCGACCGGCAGGAAGGCGCCCGCTGCGGCGTGCAGCTGGAAGGTCTCGAGGTCGGCGAGGTCGTAGCCGAACGCGTCTGCGAGCAGGGCGAGCTCGCGCGTGAGGGTCGTCGCGCTCATGAGGCGGTTGTCGGTGTTGACGGTGACCCGGAACCCGAGCTGGTAGAGGAGGTCGAACGGGTGGTCGACGAGCTCGTCGCCCCACGCGGCGATCGCACCGGTCTGGATGTTCGACGACGGGCTCGTCTCGAGCGGGATCTCGCGGTCGCGCACCCACTGGGCGAGGCGGCCGAGGGTGACGTAGGTGTTCTCGTCGTCCTGCCGCTCGATCGTGACGTCCTCGGCCAGGCGCACGCCGTGACCGAGGCGCAGCGCGCGGCCGTCGACGAGCGCCCCGCGGATCGACTCGAGGCCGTCCGCCTCGCCCGCGTGCACGGTGACGGGGAAGAACTGCCCGGCCAGGTAGTCGAAGGCCGTGCGGTGGCGCCCGGCGGGGAAGCCCGCCTCCGCACCGGCGATGTCGAAGCCGATGACGCCGCGGTCGCGGTGGCGCACCGCGAGCTCCGCGATCTCGAGCGCCCGGTCGGCGTGCCGCATCGCGGTCACCAGCTGGCCGATGGTGAGGTCGTGGCCGGCGCGCGCGGCGGCGTCGACGCCCTCGTCGATGCCGTCCTGCACCGCTTCCACGGCCTGGTCCAGCGTCAGCCCCCGGGCGAGGTGCTGTTCGGGCGCCCAGCGGATCTCGCCGTGCACCACGCCGTCGGCGGCGAGGTCCTCGACGAACTCGCGTGCGACGCGCGTGAGGCCGTCGCGGGTCTGCATCACCGCGGTCGTGACGTCGAACGTCTTCAGGTACTCGACGAGCGAGCCGGAGTTCGCCTGCGCGGCGAACCACTCGCCGAGCGCGGCGGCGTCCGTGGTCGGCAGGTCGAACTCGATGTCATCGGCCAGCTCGATGATCGTCTGCGGGCGCAGCCCGCCGTCCAGGTGGTCGTGCAGCGAGACCTTCGGCAGCGTGCGGATGTCGGCGCCACCGCCCTCGAGGCGGTACTCCGCCGATGTCGTGTTCACGCTCCCAATCTAGCGGCGCGTCCCGCGCGAAGTCTCGGCAATCTCGCAGCGGGCGCGGCCGCCCGGGCGCGTCGCGCGCGGCGGCTCAGGCCGTGATGCGCTCCAGCACGAGCGGACCTCCGTCGTCGACCGGGTCGCCGGGGTCGCCGATGCGCCACGCTCCCTCGACCGATTCGAGCGCCCGAGCGAACCGCTCGGGCTCGTCGGCCGAGAGGGTGAACAGCGGCTCTCCGGCGCGCACGGCGTCGCCCGGCTTCGCGTGCAGCTCGATGCCCGCGGCGTGCTGCACCGGGTCCTCCTTGCGCGCACGTCCTGCGCCGAGCCGCCACGCCGCGACGCCGAAGGGCAGCGCCTGCTGCTCGACGAGCACGCCGTCGCGATCGGCCGTCACGACGTGCTGCTCGCGCGCCTCGGGCAACGGGGCGTCGGGGTCGCCGCCCTGCGCGCGGATGACCCGGCGCCAGGTGTCCATCGCCCGCCCGTCGTCGAGCGCCGCCGCGACGTCGACGTCGTCCTGCCCGGCCAGCGCGAGCATCTCCGTCGCGAGCGCGACCGTGAGCTCCCGCACGTCGGCCGGGCCGCCGCCCGCCAGCACCTCGACCGACTCGCGCACCTCGTTGGCGTTGCCGATGGTGCGGCCGAGCGGCACGTGCATGTTCGTCAGCAGCGCGGACGTCGCGACACCCGCATCCGCCCCCAACTCGACCATGGTCTGCGCGAGCTCGCGGGCGCGCTCGGTCTCGCGCATGAACGCGCCCGACCCGAACTTCACGTCGAGCACGAGCGCTCCGGTGCCCTCGGCGATCTTCTTCGACATGATCGACGACGCGATGAGCGGGATCGCCTCGACCGTGCCCGTGATGTCCCGCAGCGCGTACAGCTTGCGGTCGGCCGGAGCGAGTCCGGAGCCCGCCGCGCAGATGACGCCGCCCTCGTCGCGCAGCTGGGCGAACATCTCCTCGTTCGACAGCGTCGCGCGCCAGCCCGGGATCGACTCGAGCTTGTCGAGCGTGCCGCCGGTGTGCCCGAGCCCCCGCCCCGACAGCTGCGGCACGGCGACGCCGAAAGTCGCGACGAGCGGCATGAGCGGCAGCGTGATCTTGTCGCCGACGCCGCCGGTGGAGTGCTTGTCGGTCGTCGGCTTGCCGAGGCCCGAGAAGTCCATGCGCTCTCCCGAGGCGATCATGGCCATCGTGAGGTCGCGGATCTCCGCGCGGCTCATGCCGTTGAGGAAGATCGCCATGGTCATGGCCGACATCTGCTCGTCGGCGACGTAGCCGCGCGTGTACGCGTCGACGAGCCAGGCGATGGCGTCGCCCGACAGCTCGCCGCCGTCGCGCTTGGTCCGGATGAGATCGACGGCGTCGAACGCCTCGACGGATGCCACGGTGGTGCTCCTTCGTATGGTGGTGCTGGCGTCGCGACGGACGCCGGTGTGTCGTCGGCGGCGTGCTACGCCTCGCCGGCCGACCGGTACTCGTCGAGCTGCCGCGGGCCGAACGCGTCGGGCAGCACCTCGTCGATCGTGCGGATGCCCGAGACGGTGTCGAGCAGCATCCCCTCGGCCGAGTGCTCGTACAGCAGCTGCCGGCACCGGCCGCACGGCATGAGCACTGCGCCGTTGCCGTCGACGCAGGCGAACGCCGTGAGCCGCCCCCCGCCGCTCATGATCAGCTCGGAGACGAGCGAGCACTCGGCGCAGAGGGTGACGCCGTACGAGGCGTTCTCGATGTTGCAGCCGCTCACGATGCGGCCGTCGTCGGCGATGGCAGCCGCACCGACCGGGAACTTCGAGTAGGGCACGTACGCCTTCGACATGGCGGCGGATGCGGCCTGCCGCAGCGCCGCCCAGTCGACGTTCGAGGCATCGGGGAGGGTCATGACATCACTGCTTCTCGTACGGTATGCCGGATGCGGCGGGCGGACGCGAGCGGCCGACGAGGCCGGCCACGGCGAAGATAGTCACCAGGTAGGGCAGCATCAGCATGAACTGGCTCGGCACGGGCGAGCCGATCACGCCGAGGATGCCCTGCAGGTTCGACGCGAAGCCGAACAGCAGCGCGGCGAGCGTCGCCCGGATCGGATCCCACTTGCCGAAGATGACCGCCGCCAGCGCGATGAAGCCGGCACCGGCCGTCATCTCGCGGTTGAACGCGGGCACCGAGACCAGGGTGAAGAAGCTGCCGCCGATGCCGGCGATCGCGCCGGCGAGCAGCATGTTCGAGTACCGGGTGGCGGCGACCTTGATGCCGACCGTGTCGGCGGCCTGCGGGTGCTCGCCGACCGCGCGGAGGCGCAGGCCCCACTTCGTGCGGAACATGCCCCACCAGACGAGGAACACGGCGATGTACATGATGTACACGACGAGGGTCTGCCGGAAGAAGATCGGCCCGATCAGCGGGATGTCCCCGAGGAGCGGGATCGGCAGCGTCTGGAACCGCGTGGGCGAGTTGAGCAGGGCCGTGTTGGGTGCCAGCACCTGCGAGAACAGGAAGCTGGTGACGCCGATGACCAGCACGTTGAGCACGACGCCGACGATCACCTGGTTCACGTAGTAGGTGATGGCGAAGACGCTCAGCACGAGTGCGACGAGCATGCCCGCGACCATGGCCGCGACCATGCCGGCGATCGGCACGCCCGTGATCGAGCTCACGACCGCCGCCGAGAACGCGCCGGCGAGCAGCTGGCCCTCGATCGCGATGTTCACGACGCCGACGCGCTCGCCGATCACGCCGCCCAGGGCGCCGAAGATGATCGGCACGGCGAGGCCGAGTGCGCCGCCGAGGAGGCCCACCATGGGCACCGTGCCGCCGGCGGCGGCCCACGCGAGGAAGCCCACGAGCACCGCGACCGTGTAGATGATCACGAGCCACAGCGGCGTCTTCCGGCGCATCAGGGTCATGCCCACGCTGGCGCCGGTCGCGAGGGCCATGACCACGATCGTCGCCCAGGCCGTGGCCTGTGCGGGAAGCACGAGGTCGGGCAGCGCGAAGAAGTCCGTGCCGACCGCGAGGCGGAACGTGGTCTCCCCGTCGCGCGGGGCGAACGCGTAGATGACGGCGAGCAGTACCGTGAAGACGCCGAACGTGATCGGGACCTTCCAGCTGACGACGGAGACCCGGTGCTGTTCCTGGGGCGCCGCGGCGGCGGGTGCGGGTGCGGTGGCGGTCACTGGTCCACCCCCTTCGTCGTGGTGCCGGTATCGGCGCCGGCGGCTGCGCGGGCCCGCTTGGCCTTGCGCTCCTTGCGCGTGGGCTGGCCGGGCTGGGGCAGGCGGAAGATCGCACGCACCAGCGGCGGCGCTGCGATGAACAGCACGATGAGCGACTGCACGACGAGCACGATCTCGACGGGCACGCCCTCGGACGCCTGCATCGCGAAGCCGCCGGCCTTGAACGCGCCGAAGAGGATGCCCGCGGCGAGGATGCCGAGCGGCGTCGATCGCCCGAGGAGCGCCACGGTGATGGCGTCGAAGCCGATGCCCGCGTCGATGCCGACGCTGAAGCCGCTGGTCGTGGTGCCGAGCACCTGGTCGACGCCCGCGAGGCCGACGAGCGCTCCCGCGATGGCCATGACCGTGATGTACACGCCGCCGACGTTGATGCCCGCGACGCGAGCCGCGGCGGGGTTCTCGCCGACCGCGCGGAACCGGAAGCCCATGCTCGAGCGGTTGAGCAGCCACCAGACGAACGCGACCGCGGCGAGCGAGAGGATGAACCCGAGGTGGAGGTTGAAGCGCGGGCCGAGGATCTCGGGGAAGATCGCCCCCGGGTCCATCGGCGGGGTCTTCGGGTTGCTGGAACCCGGCGCCTGCAGCAGGCCCGGCGTGGACAGCATGTACGACAGCAGGTAGAACGCGACGTAGTTGAGCATGATCGTCACGATCACCTCGTGGGCGCCGGTCTTCGCCTTGAGCACGCCGACGATGCCGCCCCAGACCGCGCCGGCGGCGAGACCCGCGAGCACCGCGATGATCATCTGGATCGGCCATGGTGAGTCGAGGCTGAAGCCCACCCATCCGGCGGCGGCCGCCGCCATGAGCATCTGCCCCTGCCCGCCGATGTTGAACATGCCCGCGCGGAACGCGAGGCCGACGCCGAGGCCGGCCACGATGAGCGGCGTCGCGAAGTTCAGCGACTGCGTGAGCGGGCGGATGGCGGCTGCGAAGCTGTCCGCCTGGAAGTTGTAGACCGCGCCCTGGAAGAGCGCGGTGTATGCACCCCAGACGGCGTTCCAGATCGCCTCGAACGTGTCGGACGGCCGGGAGAAGAAGTACCCGGCGGCCTCCTGCACCTGCTCATCGGTGAACGCGATCATGATCGAGCCGGCGATGATCGCCAGCAGCACCGACAGCACGGAGATGAGCGCGTTGCCGGTGACGACGTTGCGCCACGCGCTCTGCCAGCGGTCGACGCCGCGCGGCGCGTGCGGGTCGTCCGCCGAGGGGGGCGGCAGCTCGGTCTCGGGGCTCTTGGCCGTGCTCATGCGGCAGCTCCTTCGGGGTGCTCGCCGGCCATCATGAGGCCGAGCACGTCGCGCGACGTGTCGGACGGCACGATGCCGACGACCTTGCCGCGGTACATCACGAGGATGCGATCGGCCAGCGCCTCGATCTCGTCGAGCTCGGTGGAGACGACGACGACGGGGACGCCCGCGTCGCGCGTCTCGACGATGCGCTTGTGGATGAACTCGATCGACCCGACGTCGACGCCGCGCGTGGGCTGGGCGGCGACGAACAGGCGCAGGTCCCGGGAGAGCTCGCGGGCGACGACCACCTTCTGCTGGTTGCCGCCGGAGAGTCGGCCGACGGGGGTCTCGATGCCCGGTGCGCGCACATCGAACTCGGCGAGCTTCTCGCGGGCGAACTCGTCGCGGTGCTTGAGCTGGAGCGTGCCGGCCTTGACGAACGGCTCGCCGAAGCTGCGGTCGAGCATGAGGTTCTCGGCGATCGTGAACTCGCCGACCAGGCCGTCGACCTTGCGGTCCTCGGGCACGAACCCGATGCCGGCGTCGAGCGTGTCGCGCACGGACGCGTCGACCAGCTGCTTGCCGTCGAGCATGATCGACCCGGTCACGTGCTCCTGCAGGCCGAGCAGCGCCTCGGCGAGCTCGGTCTGCCCGTTGCCCTGCACGCCGGCGACCGCCAGGATCTCCCCCGCGCGCACCTCGAACGACACGTCGTCGACGAGCACCAGGCCGGACGGGTCGCTGACGGTGAGGTCCTTCACCACCAGTGCCTCGTCGCCCAGCTTCGGCGCGTCCTTCTGCACCGTCAGCTCGACGGCGCGGCCGACCATGAGGGACGCGAGCTCGGCGTTCGACGCAGTCGGCTCGGCCTCGCCGACCACCTTGCCGAGGCGGATGACGGTGATGCGGTCGGCGACCTCGCGCACCTCGCGCAGCTTGTGGGTGATGAAGACGATGGAGGCGCCGGTCTCCTTGAGCTGGCGCATGATGCCCATCAGCTCGTCCGTCTCCTGCGGGGTGAGCACCGCGGTCGGCTCGTCGAACACGAGCACGCGCGCGTCGCGGGAGAGGGCCTTGATGATCTCGACCCGCTGCTGGACGCCGACCGGCAGGTCTTCCACCACCGCGTCGGGGTCGACGTGGAACCCGAACCGCTCGGAGATCTCGCGCACCTTCGCGCGTGCCGCCGGGAGGTCGAGCTGTCCGGCGAACCCGGTCTCCTCGTGGCCGAGCATGACGTTCTCCGCGACGGTGAACACCGGGATGAGCATGAAGTGCTGGTGCACCATGCCGATGCCGGCCGTCATCGCGTCTCCGGGCCCCTCGAAGTGCTGCAGCCGGTCGTCGAGGAGGATCTCCCCCTCGTCGGCCCGGTACAACCCGTAGAGCACGTTCATGAGGGTGGACTTGCCCGCGCCGTTCTCCCCGAGGAGGCAGTGGATCTCTCCCGGCTCGACGGTGAGCGAGATGTGATCGTTGGCGACGAGCGAGCCGAAGCGCTTGGTGATGCCTCGGAGTTCGAGCTTCATGTTCCGATCCTATTGACGGTGCCGCCTCGGGCGGCAGGGGGTCGCGGGGATTCGCACGGATGCGCGCAGATGCAGGTCGACCTGCTCGGATGCGCACGATTGGGGCCGGCGCCGGAGACACGACGGGGAGGCCGGCCGCATGGCCGTCCTCCCCGTCGTGATGCTCCTCGGGTCAGCCCGCGAGGTACGAGGTGACCTCGATCGAGCCGTCGATGATGCCGGCCTTGATGTCCTCGACCTCCTGCTTGAGCTCGTCGGACACGGCGTCCTCGAAGTCGTGGTACGGCGCGATGCCGACGCCCTCGTTCTCGAGCGTGCCGATGTAGGTCTCCGGGTCCCAGGAGTCCTGGCCTGCGGCGAGCACGGCCTCGTAGGTCGAGACCTTCATGCCCTTGAGGATCGACGTCAGCACGTACGGCTGGGTCGTCGGGTCGGTCTCGTAGAAGTCGGCGTCCACGCCGATCAGGGCGATGTCCTGACCGGAGTCGTCGATCGCGGCGATGGCCGACTGGTAGATCGGGCCACCGACGGGCAGCAGCACGTCGACACCCTGGTCGATGATGTTCTGCGCGACGTTCTTGGCGTCCTGGTTGGCCTCGAAGCCACCGGTGAAGGAGCCGGTCGAGCCGTCCCAGCCGACGACCTCGACGTCGGCGCCCTTCTCGTCGTTGTAGTAGTCGACGCCCTGCTTGAAGCCGTCCATGAAGATCGTCACGGTCGGGAACTCCATGCCGCCGAAGGTGCCGACCTTGCCGGCCTCCGAGTACCCCGCGGCCAGGTAGCCCGCGAGGAACGCGGCCTGGGCGGTGTCGTACAGCAGCGGCTTGACGTTCTCGGCGTCCTTGGTGCCGTCGAAGTCGTTGTCGGCCGCGTCGTCGACCAGCACGTACTCGATGTCAGGGTTGGCGGTGGCCGAGTCGACGGTCGGGGCCGAGAGGGCGAAGCCGACGCTGACGATCGTGTCGCAGCCCTGGGCGACGAGGTTCTCGAGGTTGGGCTCGTAGTCGGTCTCGGCGTTCGACTCGACGTCGATGAAGTCGGCGCCGAGCTCGCCGGCGGCCTCCTCGACGCCCTCGTAGGAGAGCTGGTTGAACGACTTGTCGTCGAAGCCGCCCGAATCGGAGACGATGCAGGGCAGGTAGTCGACGGTCTCGGCGGCCTCGCCGCCGGTCTCCTCCTCGGGAGCAGAAGCGCAGCCGGCCAGCAGCACGACGGCGCCGAGCGTCGCGAAGCCGCCCGTGGCGGCCTTCCGGATCGAGATGGTCACTGTGTCCTCCAAGTGCGGGGGTACGCCCCGACGCACGCGGGGCTCGTGGCTGTCACGTTACTCAATGTTGCGTTACGGCTCTGTGTCGCGCATGGCCCGCGCGTGAAAGGTTATGAAGCCGCGACATTGTGCTCAGATGAGCACGCGTGCACGACCCGATCAGGCCCCTGATCGGGGGTCAGAGCACGTCGCCCGAACCGCCCATGCGCAGCGCGTCCACGACCGACTTGACCCGCTGCGCGTGCTCGCTCGTCGTGACCAGCAGGGCGTCGGGGGTGTCGACGACCACGATGTCCTGCACGCCGATCAGGCTGATCACGCGCTTCGAGCGGCTCACCACGATGCCGCTCGACGCATCGGCCAGCACGCGGGCGTGCTCGCCGAGGATGGCCAGGTCGCTCGCGCGACCCGCGGTGTTGAGCTTCGCGAGCGAGGCGAAGTCGCCCACGTCGTCCCAGTCGAACGAGCCGGGGATGACCGCCAGCCTCCCGGCATCCGCCGCCGGCTCGGCGACCGAGTAGTCGATCGCGATCTTCGTCAGCGTCGGCCAGATGCGGTCGACGGCGGGCCCGCGGGTGACGGGGTCGTCCCATGCCGCGGCGAGCTCGACGAGCCCGTCGTGCAGCTCGGGCTGCGACCGGCGCAGCTCCTCCAGCAGCCGGTCGGCCCGCGCGATGAACATGCCCGCGTTCCAGAGGTGCGCTCCGCCATCGACGTACGCCTTCGCGGTCTCGAGGTCGGGCTTCTCGACGAACTCCCTCACGGCGAGCGCGTGCGGCGCCTCGGGCACGTCGAGCGCGTCACCGGCGTGGATGTAGCCGAAGCCGACCGCCGGCTCGGTGGGACGGATGCCGATCGTCGCGATGAATCCGGCGTCGGCGGCGGCGATGGCCTCGCGCACCGCCGCCCGGAAGCCGTCGCGCTGGCCGATCACGTGGTCGGCCGCGAACGAGCCGATGATCACGCCCGGTTCCCGGCGCTCGAGGATGGCGGCGGCCAGGCCGATCGCCGCCGAGGAGTCGCGGGGCTCGCTCTCGAGCACGATGTTCTCGTCGGTCAGTGCGGGCAGCTGGCCCTCGACCGCGGCGCGGTGCGCGCGCCCCGTGACCACCATGATCCGCTGGTCGCCGGCGATGGGTGCGAGCCGGTCCCAGGTGTCGCGGAGGAGCGTCTGGCCCGAGCCCGTCAGGTCGTGCAGGAACTTGGGGGCGTCGGCCCGTGAGAGCGGCCACAGGCGGGAGCCGATGCCGCCGGCGGGGATCACGCTGTAGAAGCGCTCGAGCGCTGTGGTCTCCGTCATGCCGGTCAGGCTACCCCGTCGCCGTTTCGCGTTCATGACGTGTTCGACCGGTCGCCACCGTGGCTCCGTAGCGTCGCGAACGTGAGAGTCGCGGTGGTCAGCGAGAGCTTCCTTCCCACGGTCAACGGCGTGACGACGAGCGTCTGCCGGGTGCTCGAGTCCCTGCGGGACCGCGGCGACGAGGCGGTGGTCATCGCCCCCACCGACGGCGACGGCAGCTACGCCGGCTTCCCGGTCGTGGGAGTGCCCGCGGTCGCGTACCGGAGGTTCCCCGTCGGGCTGCCCGGGCCCAGCGTGCAGCGCACGCTCGAGGCGTTCGGCCCCGACCTCGTGCACGCGGCGTCCCCGTTCCTGCTCGGCGCCGAGGGCATCGCCGCCGCGCGCCGGCTCGGCGTGCCGACTGTCGCGGTCTACCAGACGGATGTCGCGGGCTACGCGCTCCGCCACCGCTGGGGTCGCGGCGCCGCACGTCTCGCGCGCGCCTGGGTGCGGCGCATGCACGAGCAGGCCGACCTCACCCTCGCACCGTCGAGCGCCGCACTCGCCGAGCTGACCGACCTCGGCGTCCCCCGCCTGGCGCGCTGGGGCCGGGGCGTCGACCTCGACGGCTTCCACCCGAACCTGCGCTCGGACGAGCGCACCCGCGCGCTGCGCCGGGCACTCGCGCCCGACGGACAGGTGCTCGTGGGCTACGTCGGCCGGCTGGCACCGGAGAAGCGCGTCGAGCGGCTGCGCGCGCTGCGCGGCATGCGAGGCATCCGCGTCGTCATCGTCGGGGACGGCCCGGCAGCGGCGGATGCGCGTCGCGCGCTGCACGGCGTGCCCACCACGTTCCTCGGCCAGCTCACGGGCGACGACCTGCGCACCGCCTACGCGGCGCTCGACCTGTTCGTGCACACCGGCACCGAGGAGACCTTCGGGCAGACCATCCAGGAGGCGCAGGCGAGCGGATGCCCCGTGGTCGCGCCGCGCGCCGGCGGCCCGATCGACCTCGTCGAGCACGGGCACACCGGCCTCCTCTACGCGCCCGAGGACGACGTCGCGCTCGCCCGCGCGGTCGCGAGCCTCGTCGCCGACCCTGCACGACGTGCACGCATCGGTGAAGCCGGGCGTCGCGCGGTGCGCGAACGGTCGTGGGAGCACGTCTGCGCCCAGCTGTTCGCGCAATACGACGCGGTCATCGCCCGCCGCGCGGCGACGTTGCCGTCTGCACAGGGTTAGGGTCACCTAACCGGCGTCCGGCTCCGCGGCGGGACTAGACTCGGCCCTGAGCGCCGCGTGCGCTCGACGCCCGTGTTCCGGGCATCCACCACAGCCAGGGAGGGTCGTTTCATGTCGGAATCCGCGACAGGAACCCTGACAGCACCCGAGCAGCCGGCGAAGCGTTCCCGGCCCGGCGGAACGCTGTACCGGGGCAACGAGGGAATGTGGTCGTGGGTGCTGCATCGCATCACCGGCGTGGCGATCTTCTTCTTCCTGCTCGTGCACATCCTCGACACCGCCCTCGTTCGGGTGAGCCCCGAGGCGTACAACGTCGTGATCGGCGCGTACCAGACCCCGATCATGGGGCTCGGCGAGGTCGCCCTCGTGGGGGCGATCGTCTTCCACGCGTACAACGGCCTGCGCATCATCCTCGTCGACTTCTGGAGCTGGGCGACCCGCCACCAGCGCCTGCTGTTCTACATCGTCATCGCACTCTGGGTGATCACGATGCTCGGGTTCACCCCGCGCCACCTGATCAACGTCTTCAGCCACTAGGAGGGGCACGACCATGACCACGATCGAAGCCCCCCGCTCCCCCAGCCGGCCCGCACGCCGAGGCGTCAACCTCGAGAAGTGGGGCTGGATCTACATGCGCGTGTCGGGGGTCCTCCTCGTCGTGCTGATCTTCGGCCACCTGTTCGTGAACCTGCTGGTCGGCGAGGGCGTCAAGGCCATCGACTTCGGCTTCGTCGCCGGCAAGTGGGCGAGCCCGTTCTGGCAGTGGTACGACTTCTTCCTGCTGTGGTTCGCGCTCATCCACGGCGCAAACGGCATGCGCACGCTCGTCAACGACTACACGAACCCCGGCAAGGTGCAGACGACGCTGAAGGTCGCCCTCGGCGCGGCCGTCGTCGTGCTGCTCACGCTCGGCACCCTCGTGATCTTCACCTTCGACGCCTGCCCGGCCGGTTCGCCCGCCGAGCTGCTCCCCTCGTTCTGCCCCGCGGCCTAGGAGACCTGTGAACCCCGCGAACGCCACCGCCGACTCGACCGTGGTCGACGGCGTCCACTACCACCAGTACGACATCGTGATCGTCGGCGCCGGCGGCGCCGGCATGCGCGCGGCCATCGAGGCCGGGCCGAACGCCAAGACCGCGGTGATCTCCAAGCTCTACCCGACGCGCTCGCACACGGGCGCCGCGCAGGGTGGCATGGCCGCCGCCCTCGCGAACGTCGAGGAGGACAGCTGGGAGTGGCACACCTTCGACACGGTCAAGGGCGGCGACTACCTCGTCGACCAGGACGCGGCCGAGATCCTCGCGAAGGAGGCCATCGACGCGGTCATCGACCTCGAGAACATGGGCCTGCCGTTCAACCGCACGGCCGAGGGCAAGATCGACCAGCGCCGTTTCGGCGGCCACACCCGCGACCACGGCAAGGCGCCCGTGCGTCGCGCCTGCTACGCCGCCGACCGCACCGGCCACATGATCCTGCAGACGCTCTACCAGAATTGCGTCAAGCACGGCATCGAGTTCTACAACGAGTACTACGCGCTCGACGTCGTCATGACCGAGGTCGACGGCGTGGAGCAGCCCTCGGGCGTCGTCGCCTACGACCTCGCGTCGGGCGAACTGCACGTCTTCCAGGCCAAGGCGATCATCTTCGCCACCGGCGGCTTCGGCAAGATCTACAAGACCACCTCGAACGCGCACACGCTGACCGGCGACGGCGTCGGCATCATCTGGCGCAAGGGGCTGCCGCTGGAGGACATGGAGTTCTTCCAGTTCCACCCGACCGGCCTCGCCGGGCTCGGCATCCTGCTCACCGAGGGCGCCCGCGGCGAGGGCGCGATCCTCCGCAACGCCTCGGGCGAGCGCTTCATGGAGCGCTACGCGCCGACCATCAAGGACCTCGCCCCTCGCGACATCGTCGCCCGCTGCATGGTGCAGGAGGTCGCGGAGGGGCGCGGCGCCGGCCCGCACAAGGACTACGTGCTGCTCGACTGCACGCACCTGGGTGCCGAGGTGCTCGAGACGAAGCTCCCCGACATCACGGAGTTCGCGCGCACCTACCTGGGCGTCGACCCGGTGTACGAGCCCGTGCCGGTCATGCCGACCGCGCACTACGCGATGGGCGGCATCCCCACCAACGTCAGCGCCGAGGTGCTGCGCGACAACGAGACCGTCGTCCCCGGCCTCTACGCGGCCGGCGAGTGCGCGTGCGTCTCGGTGCACGGCTCGAACCGCCTCGGCACCAACTCGCTGCTCGACATCAACGTCTTCGGCAAGCGCGCCGGCCGCAACGCGGTCGAGTACGTCCAGACCGCCGAGTTCACGCCGCTGCCCGACGACCCGGCCGGCGCCGTGCGCGGCATGCTCGACCAGCTGCGCGCCTCGACCGGCACCGAGCGGATCGCCGCGATCCGCAAGGAGCTGCAGGACGAGATGGACCGCTCGGCGCAGGTGTTCCGCACCGACGAGTCGCTCGAGCACGTCACGAACGTGATCGCCGACCTGCGCGAGCGGTACACGAAGATCGCGGTCCACGACAAGGGCACGCGCTTCAACACCGACCTGCTCGAGGCCGTCGAGCTCGGCTTCCTCCTCGACCTCGCCGAGGTCGTCGTCTACTCGGCCCGCAACCGCAAGGAGAGCCGCGGCGGCCACATGCGCGACGACTTCCCCGATCGCGACGACGAGCACTACATGCAGCACACCATGGCGTACCTCACGGGCGACCCGCACTCGTCGAAGGCGGACGACCACATCTCGCTCGACTGGAAACCCGTGACCATCACCCGCTACCAGCCGATGGAGAGGAAGTACTGATCGTGTCGACCGCCACCACGGACGCGCCCGAGGCGACCGAGACCGCCGTTCCGTCCTTCACCGTCACCTTCATCATCCGCCGGTTCGACCCGGACGCCGACGCGGAGCCCCGCTGGCAGGACTTCGACGTCGAGATGTTCCCGACCGACCGGGTGCTCGACGCGCTGCACAAGATCAAGTGGGAGCAGGACGGCTCGCTCACCTTCCGCCGCTCGTGCGCCCACGGCATCTGCGGGTCCGACGCGATGCGCATCAACGGCCGCAACCGCCTCGCCTGCAAGACGCTGATCAAGGACCTCGACATCTCGAAGCCGATCTACGTCGAGGCGATCAAGGGCCTGCCGCTCGAGAAGGACCTCGTGGTCGACATGGAGCCGTTCTTCGCCTCCTTCCGCGAGGTGCAGCCGTTCCTCCAGGCGAGCACGGCGCCCGAGCCGGGCAAGGAGCGCATCCAGGACGTCGTCGCCCGCGAGCGGTTCGACGACACGACCAAGTGCATCCTCTGCGCCGCCTGCACCACCTCGTGCCCCGTGTTCTGGACCGACGGGCAGTACTTCGGCCCCGCCGCGATCGTGAACGCGCACCGTTTCATCTTCGACTCGCGCGACGACGCCGCCCAGGTGCGCCTCGACATCCTGAACGACAAGGAGGGCGTCTGGCGCTGCCGGACCACCTTCAACTGCTCCGACGCCTGCCCGCGCGGCATCGAGGTCACCAAGGCGATCTCCGAGGTCAAGCAGGCGATCATGCGGGGCAAGCCCTAGCCGCCCGGCGCGACCGACAGGGGGCCGGCAGGTGAGCGAGCGCGCGAACCGCGATGGGCGTGCCGCCATCGCCTCGCGCGGGTCGGGCGACCCTCGCGAGGAGTTCGAGGAGGGCGTCGGCGAGACCCGCGGCCGGCTCGAGGCGGTCACGGTCGCCCTCCGCGACCGGTTCGAGGAGCCGGTGAGCGCGGTCACCACCCTGACCCGCCGCACCATGGAGATCTTCCCGGTGCGCGTCTGGCGCAACTTCCTGTGGCGCAACGGCTTCCTCATGTCGGCGGGCATGAGCTACATGGCCCTGTTCGCGGTCTTCGCCGCCGTCTTCGTCGCGTTCTCGGTCGCGGGCCTCTGGCTCACCTCCAACCCCGAGCTGTTCACCGCGCTCGTGGAGCTCATCAACGCGTACGTGCCGGGGCTGATCTCGGCCGACGACGTCACCGGCGTGATCGACGCGGACGAGCTCGCGAACCTCGCCTCCAGCAGCCTCAACCTGTTCACCATCGCGGGTGCGATCGCCCTCGGCGGTCTGCTCTGGACCGCGGTCAGCTGGATCACCTACTCGCGCATCGCCGTGCGGTCGATGTTCGGGCTGTCGCGCGACTCGCGCGCCTACCTCCTGCTGAAGGCGCGCGACTTCGTCATGGCGATCCTCTTCGGTGCGGTGCTCGTGCTGACCGCCGGCCTCAGCGTCGCGACCACGACGGCGTTCGAGTGGGTGCGCGACGCGCTCGGACTCCAGCTCGCGTCGAGCTGGACGAGCCTGGTCGTGCGACTCGGCGGCATCGTCGCGATCCTGGTGCTGAACACGGGCGTGCTCGCCACGATGTTCCGCTTCCTCTCCGGTGCGGCGGTGCCGTGGCACCGGCTCTGGCCGGGCTCGATCCTGGGTGCGATCGCCCTCGGCGTCATCCAGTCGCTCGGTGGAACCGTGCTCGGCGCGGCGACGCGCAACCCGTTGCTGGCGACCTTCACGGTGTTCATCGCGCTGCTGCTCTGGTTCAACCTGACGAGCATCATCACGCTGGTCGCGGCGTCGTGGATCTCGGTCTCCGCGGCCGACCGCAACGAGACCCTCCGGCGCGTCACCCCGGAGCAGCTCGAGCGGGAGCGCCGCGAGCGCGAGCGCAACGCCCGGCTGCTCGCGGCGCGCATCTCGATCCGCGAGGCCGAGCAGGAGGTGCAGGCGGCGAGCTTCTTCCGCAGGCCCCGTGCCCGGCGTCGGCTCGCGAAGGCGGAGCTGCGCCTGCAGGACCTGCAGGCCCGCTTCGACGCCGAGGATGTCGCCCGCCTCCCATAGAATTCTCGGCATGCCCACGAAGCCCGTCCGCGTCGCCAGCGTCAACGTCAACGGCATCCGGGCGGCGTTCCGCCGGGGCATGGGCGACTGGCTCGCCGAGCGCGACGTCGACATCCTCGCGCTCCAGGAGGTGCGCGCCTCGACCGACGACCTCACCGGCCTGCTCGGCGACGAGTGGGACGTGCTGCACGACCCCGCGAGCGCGAAGGGCCGCGCGGGCGTCGCCCTCGCGAGCCGTCGGCCCGCCCGCATCCACCGCGTCGCCCTCGGCCCCGACGAGTTCGACTCGGCCGGGCGCTGGCTCGAGGCCGACTACGACTTCGACGGCTCGTCGATCACGGTCGTCAGCACGTACGTGCACTCCGGCGAGGCGGACACCCCCAAGCAGGTCGAGAAGTTCCGCTTCCTCGACGCGATGGAGGAGCGTCTTCCCCGGCTCACGGCGCACGCGGAGCACGCCGTCGTCGTCGGTGACCTGAACGTCGGCCACCGCACGCTCGACATCCGCAACTGGAAGGGCAACCGGAAGAAGGCGGGGTTCCTCCCCGAGGAGCGCGCCTACTTCGACCGCTTCGTCGGGTCCGAGGAGGACGACGACTACAACGCGGGCGCCGGGCTCGGCTGGGTCGACGTCGGCCGTCGCCACCACGGCGAGGTCGAGGGGCCGTACACCTGGTGGTCGTGGCGCGGCAAGGCGTTCGACAACGACTCGGGGTGGCGCATCGACTACCACCTCGCGACCGGCCCGCTCGCGGCATCCGTCGTCGACTACTCGGTGGACCGCGCCGCGGCCTACGACGAGCGATGGTCCGACCACGCTCCCGTCGTCGTCGACTACGCCATCTGACCCGCAAGGACGAAACCATGACCACCGACACCACCCCCGTGCTCTTCTCCGGGATGCAGCCCTCGGGCGACTCGCTGCACCTCGGCAACTACCTCGGCGCCCTCGTCAACTGGGTCGCGCTGCAGGAGCGCTACGACGCCTACTACTGCGTCGTCGACCTGCACGCCATCACCGTGGCGCAGGACCCGGCCGCACTGCGCGAGAGCGCGCGCCGCACCGCCGCCCAGTACATCGCCGCAGGCATCGACCCCGAGCAGTCGACGCTGTTCGTGCAGTCGCACGTGTCCGCCCACGCCGAGCTGGCCTGGGTGCTCTCGACCATCACGGGCTTCGGCGAGGCGAGCCGCATGACCCAGTTCAAGGACAAGTCCGCCAAGCAGGGCACGGATGCCACGACGGTCGGCCTCTTCACCTACCCGGTGCTCATGGCCGCCGACATCCTGCTCTACGACACGGCGCTCGTGCCCGTGGGCGACGACCAGCGGCAGCACCTCGAGCTGACGCGCGACCTCGCGGGCCGCTTCAACAGCCGCTTCGGCGAGACGTTCCGAGTGCCGGAGGCGTACATCCCCGAGGTGACCGCGCGCATCTACGACCTGCAGGACCCGACGTCGAAGATGTCGAAGTCGGCCGCGTCGGATGCCGGCCTGGTGAACCTGCTCGACGACCCGAAGCGCACGGCGAAGAAGATCCGATCCGCGGTGACCGACACCGAGCGCGAGATCCGGTTCGACCGCGCCGCGAAGCCCGGCATCTCGAACCTGCTCGACATCCACTCGGCCGTGAGCGGGACGTCGATCGCCGACCTCGAGGCCGAGTACGCCGGGCGCGGCTACGGCGACCTGAAGGTCGAGCTGGCAGACCTCGTGGTCGAGCGGCTCGCGCCCGTGCGCGCCCGAACGCTCGAGCTCATGGCCGACCCGGCCGAGCTCGACCGGCTGCTCGCCGTCGGCGCGGACAAGGCCGAGGCCGTGGCCCGCGACACGCTCGACCGCGTGTACGAGGCGGTCGGCTTCATCCGACGCCGATGAGTCCCGCCGGCCCGGTGGTGCTGCGCACCGAGCGCCTGGTGCTCGACCAGCCGACCGCGGACGACGTGGACGACATCGCGCGGTACTGCACCGATCCGGTGTTCGAGCACACGGTGACCACGCCGTGGCCGTACGAGCGCCGGCACGCCGTCTCGTTCGTCGAGGAGTTCGTGCCGAGCGGCTGGGCCGGGCGCACCGAGCGCACCTGGGCGATCCGCCGGCACGACCGACCGCAGCTGCTGGGGGTCGTGGGCCTGCGCACGGCGCGCACGAGCGTCGGCTACTGGCTCGGCAGCGAGCACCGCGGCGGCGGCATCATGGCCGAGGCCGTGCGCCGCGTGGTCGGCTTCGCGTTCGCGCCGGACGGACTCGACGCCGACCGGGTGTCGTGGGAGGCGGTGGCGGGCAACGTAGCCTCTGCGCGGGTCGCACGTGCCGCGGGGTTCGCGTTCGACGCCGCCGACCGCCGGCCGGTGCAACTGCGGGACGGCAGGTCGTTCCCCGCGTGGCACGCGGTGGCGCGCCGCGGCGCCTCCGAGCCGGTTCCGAGCGGCTGGCCCGTCGAGCTGGATGGCCGATGAGCGGAGGCGCTGCGATCGAGGTCGTGCTGTTCGACCTCGACGACACGCTGCTCGACCATCGCGCGGCGGTCGACGCGGGCATCCTCGCGCACGCGCGCTCCCACGCGTACGACCTGCTCGACGACGTCGGCGCGCAGCGCCTGTGGCGCGACCTCGAGGAGGAGCACTACCACCGCTACCTCGCGGGCGAGACGGACTTCGCCGGCCAGCGGCGGGCGCGGGCCCGCGCCTTCGCGGCGGCGCACGGGCACGACCTCGACGACGGCGGGGCCGATGACTGGTTCACGGCGTACTTCGCGCGATACCGCGCCGCGTGGACGTTGCACGAGGACGCGGTTCCGGCGCTCGATGCGCTCGAGGCGCTGGCGCCGGGCATCCGCTTCGGCATCATCACCAACGGCGAGGCCGACTTCCAGGCGACCAAGCTCGCCGCCGTGGGGCTCGACGCGCGCATGGAGCACCTCGTCGCGTCGGGCGCCCTCGGTGTCACGAAGCCCGACGCGGCGATCTTCGCCCACGCCTGCGAGCGGTTCGGCACGGCGCCGGAGCAGGTGCTGTACGTCGGCGACCGGCTGCGCACCGACGCGATCGGTGCCGCGCGGGCCGGGCTCGCGGGCGTCTGGCTCGACCGGCTCGGCGTCGAACCAGGTGAGGCGGATGCCGCCGAAGCGGCCGCGCTCGGCGTGCGGCGCATCACCGGGCTGGCCGCGCTGCCGGGTCTCGTCGTGGACGCCTGAGCCGCGCGGTGCACCAGCCCCGGCCCGGGAATAGCACGCGTCCGCGTGCGTTGATCTACACTCGAAGCAAGAAACGTGCTCCGGGGTCGGTGAAAGTCCGAGCCGGCGGTGAGAGTCCGCGAACCGAGCGCTCGATCTCCACTGGATCGGGTGCGAGGCCGAACCGGTGGAACTCCGGTACCGACGGTGAAAGTCCGGATGGGAGGCAGCACGTGCCGCAGGCGCCCGCGCCGGCGGCCTGATCGGCGTTGCCGAGCCCCGGAGTCCGCGAGGACGGGAACGGGACATGGGCAGCACGAGCGCAGCGCACCGCGCACCGGCGAACGCGGCCGTGCCGTCGCGCGCCGACGCCATCTCGCGGGACTCTGCCGAGACCGCCGCGATGCGGCGCGCGCTCGAGCTCGCGACCCGAGGCCCCGCCCGTGGCGTGAACCCCCGGGTCGGCTGCGTGCTGCTCTCCCCCGCGGGCGACGTGCTGGCCGAGGGCTGGCACCGCGGCGCGGGCACGCCGCACGCCGAGGCAGACGCGCTGGCACGACTCGCTCCCGGCGCCGCCCGCGGTGCGACCGCCGTCGTGACGCTCGAGCCCTGCAACCACACCGGGCGCACCGGGCCCTGCGCCGAGGCACTCATCGCCGCCGGGGTCGCCCGCGTGGTGTACGCCGTCGACGACCCGGGCCTGCACTCCTCCGGCGGAGGAGCCCGCCTGGCCGCCGCGGGCGTCGATGTCGCCTCGGGCCTGCTCGCCGACGACGCCGAGGCGCTCATCGCCGACTGGCTGTTCGCCGAGCGGCACGGCCGCCCGTTCGTCACGGTCAAGTGGGCGTCGACCCTCGACGGTCGCATCGCGGCCGCCGACGGCACGAGCCGCTGGATCACCGGCCCCGAGGCCCGTGCCGACGTGCACGCCCGCCGGGCCGCGGCCGACGCGATCGCGGTCGGCACCGGCACGGTACTCGCCGACGACCCCGCACTCACCGCACGCGACGCCGACGGCGGACTGCGCGCCGACCAGCCGGTGCCGGTCGTCTTCGGCCGCCGCGAGCTGCCGGCCGATGCGGCGGTGCTGCACGGCCCGCACGCCGCGGTCCGCCACGACGGCGCGGACCTCGTCGCCGACCTGGGTGCGCTCCAGCGCAGCGGCATCCGCTCGCTCTTCGTCGAGGGCGGGCCGACGCTGGCGAGCGCGTTCATCGCGGCCGGACTCGTCGACGAGGTCGTCGTCTACCTGGCACCCGCCCTGCTCGGCGGGCCGCGCCTCGCCGTCGGCGACCTCGGCATCGGCACCATCGCCGACGCCCGACGCCTCGCCCCCACCCACGTCGCACGACTCGGCGACGACGTGCTCGTCGTCGCCCGCCCCACCTCCGCGCGGCCGAGCGCCGACGCGGACGGCCCGATCGGAAGGACCTGACATGTTCACGGGCATCATCGAGGAGATCGGCCGCATCACGCGCGTCGAGCGCACCGCCGACGCCGCACGGCTCACCGTGCACGGACCGCTCGCGGTCTCCGACGCGCGCCACGGCGACTCTATCTCGGTGAACGGCGTGTGCCTCACCGTCGTCGACCACGACGACGAGTCGTTCACGGCCGACGTCATGGCGCAGACGCTCGCGATGTCGACGCTCGCCGACGTGCGCGAGGGCGACCGGATCGACCTCGAACGCGCCGCGAAGGTGGGCGACCGCATCGGCGGTCACATCGTGCAGGGCCACATCGACGGCACGGCCGAGGTCGTCGAGGTGCGGCCCGGCGAGGCGTGGCGCGTGCTGCGATTCGCGATCGACCCGCAGCACGCCCGGCTGGTGGTCGACAAGGGCTCGGTCGCGCTCGACGGCGTCTCGCTCACCGTCAGCGCGGTCGGCGACGACTGGTTCGAGGTCTCGCTGATCCCCGAGACGCTCGCGGCGACCACCCTCGGCGACCGGGTCGTGGGCGATCGCGTGAACCTCGAGACCGACATCCTCGCGAGGCAGGTCGAGCGGATGCTCCGCCTCGGCGCCCACGACGACCTGCCGTCGTCGGTGGCGACGCCCGCGGCGCCCGCCCCAATGGGGGGTGCCGCATGAGCCTCGCCGAGCTGCCCGAGGTGCTGGCCGCGCTGCGCGCCGGCAAGCCGGTGCTCGTCGCCGACGACGAGGGCCGCGAGAACGAGGGCGACGCGATCATCTCCGCCCAGCTCGCGAGCCGTGAGTGGATCGCCTGGATGGTGCGGCACACCAGCGGGTACCTCTGCGCCCCGATGCCGAACGACCTCGCCGACCGGCTCGAGCTGCCGCTCATGACGACGTCCAGCCAGGACCCCCGGCGCACGGCGTACACGATCACCGTCGACGCCGCCGACGGCGTTACGACGGGCATCAGCGCGTCCGATCGCGCGCACACGCTGCGCACGCTGGCCGACCCGGACGCCACTCCGGCCTCGCTCATCCGCCCCGGGCACATCGTGCCGCTGCGCGCGGTCGGGGGCGGCGTGCGCGAGCGCGCCGGCCACACGGAGGCGGCGGTCGACCTCATGCGGCTCGCGGGCCTCGCGCCCGTCGCGGCGATCGGCGAGATCGTCGCCGACGACGGCGAGATGATGCGCCTGCCCGGTCTCATCGAGCTGGGCGAGCGGGAGAGGCTGCCGGTCACGACCGTGGCGGCGCTCATCCGGTTCCTCCAGGAGGAGCCGGACGCGGCCGCGATCTGCGACGCCGCGGAGGACGGCTCGGTCATCGACCCGCCCGAGTCGCCGCGCGTGCGCTTCGAGGTCGAGACGACCGTGCCGACCGAGCACGGCCCGTTCCGCATCCGCGCGTACCGCGACCGCAACACGGGCGCCGACCACGTCGCGATCATCGCGGGCGACCCGTCGTCGCCCGGCGCGCTCGTGCGCGTGCACTCGGAGTGTCTGACCGGAGAGGCGCTCGGCTCGCTGAAGTGCGAGTGCGGCCCGCAGCTCGACGCCGCGCTCGCGGCCGTGCAGGAGCACGGCGGCGTGGTCGTCTACCTGCGCGGCCACGAGGGCCGCGGCATCGGCCTGATCAACAAGCTGCGCGCCTACCGGTTGCAGGAGGACGGCCTCGACACGCTCGACGCGAACCTCGCACTGGGCCTGCCCGCCGACGCCCGCGACTACGGCGCGGCGACCGCGATCCTGCGCGACCTCGGCCTCGACGCCGTGCGGCTGCTCACGAACAACCCCGAGAAGGTGCGCCAGCTCGAGACGCAGGGCATCGCCGTGCTCGAGCGCGTGCCGCTCCTCGTCGGAATCGGTGCCCTCAACGAGGCGTACCTCGAGACCAAGCGCGACCGCATGGGTCACGCGATCGACACCGCCGACCTCACCGAGCCGGCGGCACACCACCTCCTGGAAGGACGCGCATCATGAGCGGAGCAGGCTCCCCCACCCTCGACGCCGACGGCACCGGCCTGTCGGTCGTCATCGTCGCGGGCAGCTGGCACGACGAGATCACCGACGGGCTCATCGCCGGCGCGGTGCGCTCGCTCGAGGCATCCGGCGCGTCGCACACGCTCGTGCGGGTGCCGGGCAGCTTCGAGCTGCCGGTCGTCGCGAAGGCGGCCCTCGAGGCCGGCGCCGACGCGGCGGTCGCGCTCGGCGTGATCATCCGCGGCGGCACCCCGCACTTCGAGTACGTCTCGTCGGCGGCGACCGACGGGCTGACCCGCGTCGCGCTCGACACCGGCAAGCCCGTCGGCTTCGGCGTGCTCACCCTCGACGACGAGCAGCAGGGCCTCGACCGCGCCGGGCTCCCCGGCTCGAAGGAGGACAAGGGCGCCGAGGCGGCCGAGGCTGCGGTCGCCACGGTGCGCGCGCTGCGCGCGGTCAGGGGCTGAGACAGGGCGAGCGGATGCCCCGGCGCATCCGCTCGCCGCACCCGATCGCTCGGGCGCGACCTCAGTCGAGGAACAGCGCGCGCAACCGCTTCGTCGTGAACACGACGCCGACCACGATCATCACGGCGTAGTAGAGCACGTGCCAGAGCAGGCCCCAGTGCACGGCACCGGTCGTGAGGCCGCGCACGAGCTCGACGCCGTGCCAGAGCGGCATGGCCTGGATGATCCACTGCACGGCCTGTGGGTAGACGGTGATCGGGAAGAACGTGGCCGACAGCAGGAACATCGGCAGCAGCACGAAGTTGATCCAGTCCATCTGCTGGAACGTCTTCATGTAGCTCGTGATCGCCATGCCGAGGCTCGCGAAGCCGAATGCGATGAGCAGCACGGCGGGCAGCGCGAGCAGCGCCCACCACGACAGGTTCAACCCGAGCGCCTGCATGACGAGCAGGAACCCCGACGCGTAGAACGCCCCGCGCAGCAGCGCGAGCGAGATCTCGCCGAGCGCCACGTCGAGCGGGCCGAGCGAGGTCGCGAGCATGCCCTCGTACAGCTTCGCGAAGTTCATCTTGAAGAAGACGTTCCAGGTCGAGTCGTAGATCGCGCCGTTCATCGCTGCGACCGCGAGCAGCGCCGGTGCGATGTACGCCGCGTAGGAGACGTCGCCGTCCGCGGTCGCGACCTCGCCGACGAGGGCGCCGAGGCCGATGCCCATCGACAGCAGGTAGAAGATCGGCTCGAAGAACCCCGAGACGACGATCATCCAGTTCGAGCTGCGGGTCGCGCGCCAGCCGCGCGCCATGACGGCGCGGGAGTTGCCCGCGTACAGCGAGGCGACGCCGCGCCCGCCGGTCGGGGCGGTGCGGTCGGTCGTGGTCGCGGGTGCGGTCATCGTCCCAGCCTCCGTGCGGCGATGCGCCGCGATGCGATCCAGCCGACCGCCGCCATCGCGACGAGCACGACGACGTGCACGACCGTGAGCCAGAGCGGCTCCGGGTAGCCGTACGCGAAGACGCGGCTGAGCTCGGTGGCGTGCCACAGCGGCGACACCCAGCCGATCGGCTGGAGGAACCAGGGCAGCTGGCTGAGCGGGAAGAACGTGCCCGAGAACAGCGTCATCGGCAGCACCAGGAAGCGCATGACGAGCGCGATCTGGCCCGTGTCCTGCTCCAGCGTCGAGACGTACG
Organism: uncultured Agromyces sp.; assembly: GCA_913053875.1. GTDB lineage: Bacteria > Actinomycetota > Actinomycetes > Actinomycetales > Microbacteriaceae > Agromyces. The sequence continues at coordinate 407,320 of CAJXGN010000001.1, forward strand.
CCATCAGCAGGTGGCCGAACGCGAGCCCGCCGAGCGTCGCCGCGAGCACCGCGAGGTACCCGAGCGGCGACGGCACCGCGCCGAACAGCAGCATGAACAGGTAGTACACGGCGCTCGTGGCGAGGATGCGCACGGTCACCGAGATGACGATGCCGTCGACGATCTGGCCGGGCCGGATGGGCGACGCGTGCATGCCGGTGAACGTGGGGTTCCACTTGTACCCGAGCATGATCGGGTACGAGAACTCCTCGGTCGCGACCGTGATGGCGGCGGACGCCAGCAGCGCGGGCGCGACGAACACGAGGTAGGGCACGCCCTCGGCGCCCGGCTGCGAGGCGACCGGGGCGTCGATCAGCGACGCGAGGCCGGCCCCGAGCCCGTACAGGTAGATGATCGGGCTGCCGATGCCCGTCGCGAGCATGGTCTGGAGGTACGACCGCATGACGCGGAACCGGTGCTCGGCGACGTACCAGGCGCCGAAGCGTCGGGGACGCGTGCCCGCGGCGAGCGCGCGTGCGGTCTCGGGACGGGGTGCCCCAGGGGCATCCGTCGCCTGCTGCCGGGGGGACTCGGCGCTCATTCGATGAGGCTCCGGCCCGTGAGGCGCAGGAACACGTCCTCGAGGCTCGAGCGGCGCACCAGGCTCGTGATCGGGTGCAGGCCGGCCTCGGTGATGCGCACGAGCTCGGCCTCGCCGTTCGCGCTGTAGACGAGGATGCGGTCGGGCAGCACCTCGATGCGATCGCCGACGCCCTCGAGGCGCTTCGCGACCTCGGCGTTGCGGTCGGCGCCGAAGCGCACCTCGAGCACCTCGCGCGACGAGTGGGCGCGGATGAGCTCGGCCGGGGTGCCCTCGGCCATGATGCGGCCGTGGTCGACCACGATCAGGCGGTCGCAGAGCTGCTCGGCCTCGTCCATGTAGTGGGTCGTGAGCACGAGCGTCGTGCCCTGCTCCTTGAGGCGGAACAGGCGGTCCCACAGGATGTGCCGCGCCTGCGGGTCGAGGCCCGTGGTCGGCTCGTCGAGCAGCAGGATGCGCGGGTCGTTGATGAGCGCGCGGGCGATCGTGAGCCGTCGCTTCATGCCGCCGGAGAGCGCGTCGACCTTCGCCTTCGACTTCTCCTCCAGCTGGGCGAACGCGAGCAGCTCGTCGGCGCGCTCGGCGATCGTGCGCCGGGGCAGGCCGAAGTATCGGCCGTACACGAGCAGGTTCTCGCGCACGCGCAGCTCGGTGTCGAGGTTGTCGGCCTGCGGCACCACGCCGAGCTGCGAGCGGATGTCGGGGCCGTGCGCGTTCGGGTCGAGGCCGAGGATCTCGAGGTCGCCGCTCGTGCGGGTGGAGACGGCGCCGACCATGCGCATGGTGGTCGACTTGCCGGCGCCGTTCGGGCCGAGCAGGCCGAACGACTCGCCGGGCGACACCTCGAACGAGATGCCGTCGACGGCGGCGACGTCCTCGTACTGCTTGCGGAGGTCGCGGGCGGTGATGACGGGTGCGGGCACGGGAGAACTGTAGTCGAGGCGGGCGACATCGGATGCCTCGGGGCGGCTCTGCGTACGATGACGGAGTGACCCAGACCAGCCCCGCCGTCGTCCTGTCCGACGAGGTGCGCGAGGCCGTGGCATCCGGTGCCCCGGTGCTCGCCCTCGAGACCACGATCCTCACCCACGGGCTGCCGCGGCCGCGGAACCTGGAGGTCGGGCTCGCCGCCGAGGAGCAGCTCCGGGCCGCGGGGGTCGTGCCGGCGACGATCGGCGTGGTCGACGGCGTGGCGCACGTCGGCATCGACCGGCCGACCATGGAGCGGCTCTGCGCCGACGAGTGGGTCGTGAAGCTCAGCGTGCGCGACCTGCCCATCGCCGCCGCCCGCGGGCTGAGCGGCGGCACGACCGTGGCCGCGACCGCGTGGCTCGCGCACTCGGCGGGCATCCGGGTCATGTCGACCGGCGGGCTCGGCGGCGTGCACCGCGGGGCGAGCGAGACCTTCGACGAGTCGGCCGACCTGCCGACGCTCGCGCGCACCCCGATCACGCTCGTGAGCGCGGGCGTGAAGTCGATCCTCGACGTGGCCGCGACGCTCGAGCGGCTCGAGACGCTGAACATTCCCGTCGTGGGCTACCGGACGCACGCCTACCCGGGCTTCTACGTCGCCGACTCGGGCTACACGCTCGAGCACCGGGTCGAGTCGCCCGAGGAGGTCGCGGCAGTCGCGGCGGCGCGCGACGCGCTGGGGCTGGATGCGGCAGTGCTCGTCGCGAACCCGGTGGCCGAGGACGACCAGCTCGACCCGGCGCTGCACGATCGCGTGCTCGCCGAGGCGCTGGCGGCGGCGAATGCGGCGGGCGTCACCGGCCACGACACGACGCCGTTCCTGCTCGACTTCGTGCAGCGCGCGACCGGCGGGGCGAGCCTCGAGGCGAACCTCGCCGTGTACCGCGGCAACGTCGCGCTCGGCGGGGAGATCGCGCGTGCCGTCGCCGGCTGAGCCGGGCACGCCGCACACGCAGGGCGTGCTGGTCGTCGCAGGCGACCTCGTCGAGGACGTCGTGGTCTGGCTCGCCGAACCGACCCGGCACGCAACCGACACGGCCGCGCGCATCGTGCGCTCGCGCGGCGGCAGCGCGGCCAACGTCGCCGCATTCGCCGCGGGCGCCGGCGCCGCGGCGCGCTTCATCGGGTGCGTCGGGGCGGATGCCGCGGGCGACGGGCTCGCACAGGAGCTCGCGTCGACCGGGGTCGACGTGCGCCTCCAGCACGCGGGCACGACCGGCACCGTCGTGCTGCTCGTCGACCCCGACGGCGAGCGCACCATGTACCCCGACCGCGGCGCCGCCGCCGAGTTGCGCCGCCCGGTCGACCCGTCGTGGCTCGACGGCGCCGGCTGGCTGCATCTCCCGGCCTACGGACTCGAGCGCGAGCCGGCCCGCTCGGCCGTGGTCACGCTGGCAGACGCGGCGCGCGAGGCGGGCGCGGGCGTCTCGCTCGACGTGTCGTCGACGGGACTCATCGAGACGCTCGGACTCGACCACTTCCGCGCCCTCGTCGCGCGGCTCGCACCCGACATCGCGTTCGCGAACGCGGACGAGGCTGCCCTGCTCGGCATCGGCTCGGTGTCGGACGAGACCGGCGCTGCGGCTCCGCCGGCTCCGCTCACCATCGTGAAGCGGGGCGCCGACCCCGCCGACGTGCTGCGCCCGGGCCGCCCCGCCCTGCACGTGCCCGCGACCGTGGTCGCCGACGTGCGCGACGCGACCGGGGCGGGCGACGCGTTCGCCGCCGGATTCCTCGTCCAGGCGATGGCGGGCGCCGACCCGCGTGCCGCCTGCGTCGCCGGGCACGCGCTCGCCGCCTCGGTGCTCGGCAGCCCCGGGGCATCCGCCGCCCCCGACTAGCCCTCCCAGCGGCCTCGCGGCAACCGTCCCCTAGAAAGGTAGTCATGGCTTCCCCCACCGATGCGCCCGCGCGCCGCACCCGATCGTCGGCGAGCGGCCGCGGCAGAGGACGTGGCCGCGGCCGCGAGACCGCCGGCCCGCGCGCCACGTTCTCGCAGCTGCTGCCGTACCTCTTCGAGCACCGCGGCATCCTCAGCTTCATCCTCGTGCTGAGCGTGCTCGGCGCGCTCACCACGCTCGCGCAGCCGTTGCTCGTCGGCCAGGTCATCACGGTGGTCGAGGAGGGAGTGCCCGTCGGGCCGCTCGTCTGGGTGCTCGTCGTGCTCGTCGTCGTGAGCGCGCTGCTCAGCGGCTACCAGCACTACCTGCTGCAGCGCACGGGCGAGGGCGTGGTGCGCTCGAGCCGCATGCACCTGACGCGCAAGATCCTGCGCCTGCGCATCTCCGAGTTCGACACGCGCCGCACCGGCGACCTCGTCTCGCGCGTGGGCAGCGACACGACGCTGCTGCGCGCGGTGCTCACCCAGGGGCTCGTCGAGGCCGTCGGCGGCGCCGTCACGTTCGTCGGCGCGCTCATCGCGATGATCGTGCTCGACCCGGTGCTGCTCGGGCTCACGGTGATCGTCATCGGCATCGCGATCGCGACCGTCTCGCTGCTGTCGCTGCGCGTGCGCGACGCCTCGCGGCGGGCGCAGGACAAGATCGGCGACGTCGCCGCAGCCGTCGAGCGCGCGATCGGCGCCGTGCGCACCATCCGGGCCGCGGGCGCCACCGAGCGCGAGACCGCGGCCATCGAGGCCGAGACCGACGGCGCCTACCGCGAGGGCGTGAAGGTCGCGAAGATCTCGGCGCTCATCGTGCCGATCGCGGGCATCGCGATGCAGCTGTCGCTGCTCGTCGTGATCGGCGTCGGCGGCATCCGCGTGGCGTCGGGCGCGACCAGCGTCGCGAACCTCGTGATGTTCATCATCTTCCTGTTCATGCTGATCCTCCCGCTCGGGCAGGCGTTCGGCGCGGTCACCTCGGTCAACCAGGCGCTCGGCGCGCTCGGCCGCATCCGCGAGGTGCTCGACCTGCCCGACGAGGACGCGCACGACCGCGACGGCGGGGCGGCGGCGGTCGTGGTCGGCGCGGCGAACGCCTCGGCGGCGCCCGACGCACCGGCCATCGCGTTCGAGGGTGTTCGGTTCGCGTACACGTCACGGGCGGCAGAGGGCGAGGCGGATGCCCCCGAGGGCGACGCGGCCCCCGACGGCTCGGTGCCCGGCCCGGCCGACGGTTCCGCGGGCTCCGGCGAGGCGCGCGACGTGCTGCGCGGGGTCTCGTTCCAGGTGCCGCGCGGGCGACGCGTCGCGCTCGTCGGCCCGTCGGGCGCGGGCAAGTCGACGACGTTCGCGCTCATCGAGCGCTTCTACGACCCCACCGCCGGCGTCGTGCGCATGGGCGGGCTCGACCTGCGCGCGATCGACCGCGCCGACCTGCGCGCGCAGATCGGCTACGTCGAGCAGGACGCCCCCGTGCTCGCCGGGACGATCCGCGACAACCTCACGCTCGGCCGCCCCGACGCGACCGACGACGAGTGCGTCGACGTGCTGCGCGCGGTGAACCTCGGTGCCGTGCTCGAGCGCGACCCGGCCGGGCTCGCGGCGCCCGTCGGCGAGGACGGCATCATGCTCTCCGGCGGCGAGCGCCAGCGCCTCGCGATCGCGCGGGCACTGCTCGCGGCCCCGCCGATCCTGCTGCTGGACGAGTCGACCTCCTCGCTCGACGGCGTGAACGAGCGCATGATGCGCGAGGCGATCGACGCGGTGGCCGAGGGCCGCACGCTCATCGTGATCGCGCACCGGCTGTCGACCGTCGTCGACTCCGACCGCATCGTCGTGCTCGACGGCGGCGAGGTCGTCGGCGAGGGCACGCACTCCGAGCTCGTCGAGTCCACCCCGCTGTACCGCGAGCTCGCGAAGCACCAGCTGCTCGTGTGACGCGCCTGCACGGGGCATCCGCTCGCCGTGCCATCGGCCGCGCGCACCTGCACACGGCGGTCACCCGCAGCACGTACCCTCGTGTCATGGACTTCACCGTTCCCCAGCAGCGCAGCGTCGTCACCGAGCTGCCCGGGCCGCGCTCGCGCGAGCTCCTCGAGCGCCGCCGGCGCAGCGTCTCCCGCGGCGCGGGCACCCTCGCCGACATCTTCATGGACCACGGGTCGGGTGCGATCCTGGTCGACGTCGACGGCAACCGCCTGATCGACCTCGGCTGCGGCATCGGCGTGACGACCATCGGGCACGCGCACCCCGACGTCGCCGCCGCCGCGGCCGCGCAGGCGTCGAAGCTCACCCACACCCTGTTCACGGTGACCCCGTACGAGAACTACGTGCTCGTCGCCGAGAAGCTCGCCGAGCTCACGCCGGGCGACTTCGAGAAGCACTCGATCCTCGTGAACTCGGGCGCCGAGGCGGTCGAGAACGCGGTGAAGATCGCGCGCAGGTACACGGGCCGCCGGGCGATCGCGTCACTCGCGCACGCCTTCCACGGCCGCACCAACCTCACCATGGCGATGACCTACCGCCCCTGGCCCGAGCGCGCCGGCATGGGCCCGTTCCCCGGCGAGGTGTACTCGGTGCCGTCGAGCTACCCGTTCAAGGACGGCCTCAGCGGCCCGGATGCCGCGGCGCGCACGATCGACTACATCGACACGCACATCGGGCCGACCGAACTCGCCGCGCTGTTCGTCGAGCCGATCCAGGGCGACGGCGGCATCGTGATCCCGGCCGAGGGCTACCTCGAGGCGCTCGCGGCGTACTGCGCCGAGCACGGCATCGTGTTCGTCTCCGACGAGATCCAGGCCGGCATCGCGCGCAGCGGCGCGTGGTACTCGATCGAGCACTTCGGCGTCGTGCCCGACCTCGTCACGACCGCGAAGGGCATCGCCGGCGGCTTCCCGCTCGCCGCGGTCACGGGTCGCGCCGAGATCATGGACGCGGTGCAGCCCGGCGGCATCGGCGGCACGTTCGGCGGCAACCCGGTGTCGACCGCCGCCGCGCTCGCGACGCTCGAGGTGATCGAGCGCGACGGGCTGATCGCCGAGGCGCAGCGCGTGGAGCGCGCCTTCGCGGCGCGCATCGGCGACTGGGCGTCGCGGTACTCGGTGGTCGGCGAGGTGCGGGGCAAGGGCGCCATGTGGGGAGTCGAGCTCGTCGTGCCCGGCACGCGGGAACCGAACGCGGCGGCGCTCACGTCGGTGCTCCGCCACGCGACGACGAACGGGGTCATCCCGCTCGACGCGGGCTCGTGGGACAGCGTGCTGCGGTTCCTGCCGAGCGTGGTCATTTCCGAGGAGCTCGTCGACGACGCGGCATCCGTCATCGAGCAGGAGCTCGCCCGCCTCTCGGCCTGACCCCGGCCTTCCACGAGACCCGTCGATTTCCTGCGCTCTCGGCCGCGAGAACGCAGGTTTCTGACGGGTCTCGCGTGCGTGCGCGACGAGACCCGTCAAAAGGCTGCGCTCTCAGGCCTGAGAACGCAGACTTCCGACGGGTCTCGGGTCGGCTACGCCTGCTTGAGGTGGTAGCGCAGGCTCGCCAGCTCGGCGTTCAGGGCTGCGGGCACGCGGTCGCCGAACTTCGCGTAGTACTCCTCGGTGAGGTCGCACTCGGCGAGCCACGAGTCGCGGTCGACCTCGAAGAGATGGTCGAGCACGCCCTCGTCGAGGTCGAGCCCGTCGACGTTCAGCGCGCCCTCGGCGGGGATGCGCCCGATCGGGGTGTCCTCCGCCTCGGCGTCGCCCTCGATGCGGCCCACGATCCACTCGAGCACGCGGGCGTTCTCGCCGAATCCGGGCCAGAGGAACGAGCCGTCGGCGTCCTTGCGGAACCAGTTCACCTGGAAGATCCTCGGCGCCTGGTCGCCGAGGATGCGGCCCATCTTGACCCAGTGGCCCCAGTAGTCGGCCATGTTGTAGCCGCAGAACGGCAGCATCGCGAACGGGTCGCGGCGGAGCTCGCCGACGGTGCCCTCGGCGGCCGCGGTCTTCTCCGACGAGATGGTCGAGCCCATGAACACGCCGTGCTTCCACGACCGGGCCTCGGCCACGAGCGGCACGTTCGTCGCCCGGCGACCGCCGAAGAGGATGGCGTCGACGGGAACGCCCTCGTGCGCCTCCCAGTCGTCGGCGATCGACGGGCACTGCGCGGCGCCCACCGTGAAGCGCGAGTTCGGGTGCGCCGCCGGGCGGCCCGAGTCGGGCGTCCAGTCGTTGCCCTGCCAGTCGACGAGGTGGTCGGGCGCCTCGTCGGTCAGGCCCTCCCACCAGACGTCGCCGTCGTCGCGGAGGGCGACGTTCGTGAAGATCGTGTTGCCCCAGAGCGTCTGCACCGCGGTGGGGTTCGTGGTCTCGCCCGTGCCCGGCGCGACGCCGAAGAAGCCCGCCTCGGGGTTGATGGCGTAGAGCCGGCCGTCGGGCCCGGGACGCATCCAGGCGATGTCGTCGCCGACCGTCTCGACCTTCCAGCCCGGGATGGTCGGGCGGAGCATGGCGAGGTTGGTCTTGCCGCACGCCGACGGGAACGCGGCCGCCACATGGTACGTCCGCCCCTCGGGCGAGGTGATCTTGATGAGCAGCATGTGCTCGGCGAGCCAGTCGTCGTCGCGCGCCATGACGCTCGCGATGCGCAGCGCGAAGCACTTCTTGGCCAGCAGCGCGTTGCCGCCGTAGCCCGATCCGAACGACCAGATCTCGCGGGTGTCGGGGAACTGCACGATGTACTTCTCGGGGTTGCTCGGCCAGTCGGCGTCGGCCCGGCGGAAGCCCTTGGAGTCGACCAGGGGGTAGCCGACCGAGTGCACCGTGCGCACCCACGGCGTGCCCTGCTCGATCATCTCGAAGACGCGCTCGCCCATGCGGGTCATGACGCCCATCGACAGCACGACGTAGGGCGAGTCGGTGATCTCGACGCCGAGCTGCGAGATCGGTCCGCCGAGCGGACCCATCGAGAACGGCACGACGTACATGGTGCGGCCGCGCATCGACCCGGCGAACACACCGGCCAGCTCGGCGCGCATTCCGGCCGGTTCGCGCCAGTTGTTCGTCGGCCCCGCGTCCTCCTCGAGCTCGGAGCAGATGAACGTGCGGTCCTCGACCCGGGCGACGTCGCCGGGGTCGGTGCGCGCGAGGTAGCTGTTGGGGCGCCACTCGGGGTTCAGGCGGATGAGCTTTCCCTCGTTCACGAGCTGCTTGGTGAGCCGGTCGGCCTCCTGCAGCGACCCGTCGCACCAGACGACCTCGTCGGGCTGGGTGAGGCCGGCGATCTCCGCGACCCACTCGCGCAGCGCGCGATCGGTGGTGCCGGTGCGGTGCGCGCGGCCTGCCGCCGCGTTCTCGAGGGAGAGTTCCATGGTCATCGCGAGCCTCCGATGGTCTGGCGGGTGGTGGCGTGAGTCCAGAATGCGCGAAGAACCCGCGCGACGAGCCGCGAATCCGCATGAAAGAATCGCACTTCTTTCCGTATGGTTAACGCATGCAGGCAGGAACGGACCTCACCACCCTCGGACAGCGCATCCGCCACTTCCGCGGCGAGCGCGGGCTCACCCTCGACCAGCTCGGCGAGCAGGTCGGCATCGCCGGCAGCCAGCTCTCGCTCATCGAGAACGGCAAGCGCGAACCGAAGCTCTCAGTGCTGCACGCCCTCTCGGCGGCGCTCGGCGTCGAGCTCGCCGAGCTGCTCTCGCCCGAACCGCCCAACCCCCGTGCCGCTCTCGAGATCGAGCTCGCCCGTGCGCAGGCCAGCCCGCTCTACGCCATGCTCGGCCTGCCCTCGGTGCGCCCCGGCAAGGGCATCAGCGACGAGGCGCTCGAGTCGATCGTGGGCCTGCACCGCGAGCTGCAGCGGCGCGCGAGCGAGGCGATCGCGACGCCCGAGGAGGCGCGTCGGGCGAACACCGAGCTGCGCACCCGCATGCGCGAGCGCGACAACTACCTGCCCGACATCGAGGAGCTCGCCGAGCAGCGGGTCGCCGCCTCGGGCCACCGCCAGGGGGCGCTCACGCACCGCGAGGTGAGCGTCATGGCCGAGCAGCTCGGCTTCCGGCTGATCTACGTCGACGACCTGCCGGATGCCACGAGGTCGATCACCGACCTGGCCAACGGCCGCATCTACCTGCCGCCCGCCTCGATTCCCGGCGGTCACGGCCTGCGCTCGATGGCGCTCCAGGCGATGGCGCATCGCCTGCTCGGGCACGAGCGCCCGGGCAGCTACGCCGAGTTCCTCTGGCAGCGGCTCGAGATCAACTACTTCGCGGCGTGCTGCCTCATGCCGCGCGAGGCATCCGTCAAGTTCCTCACCGAGGCCAAGCGCGAGAAGCGCCTCGCAGTGGAGGACTTCCGCGACGCATTCGGCGTGACCCACGAGGCGGCGGCACTGCGCCTGACGAATCTCGGTACGTCGCACCTCGACATGACGCTGCACTTCCTGCGGGTGAACGGCGACGGTGCGCTGCAGAAGGGGTACGAGAACGACGGCATCCCGCTGCCCGCCGACGTGACGGGCTCGATCGAGGGCCAGTGGGTGTGCAAGCAGTGGAGCGCGCGCAGCGCGTTCGACCGCACCAACCGCACGACCGAGAACTACCAGTACACCGACACCCCGGCGGGCACGTACTGGTGCGCCACGCAGACGGGGCGAACGGATGCCGCGGAGTTCTCGATCACGATCGGCGTGCCGTTCCAGGACGCGAAGTGGTTCCGCGGTCGCGAGACGACGGTGCGCGTCGAGTCGCGCTGCCCCGACGTGACGTGCTGTCGTCGCGCGCCGGCCGAGCTGTCCGACCGGTGGGACGGCAAGGCGTGGCCGAGCGCCCGCCTGCACGCGCACGTGCTGTCGCCGCTGCCGTCGGGCCGGTTCCCGGGCGTCGACGACGCCGAGGTGTACGCGTTCCTGGAGGCGCACGCGGGCCAGTAGCGGGGCATCCGCTCGGGTGCTGTTGCAATAGTGTGTGTCACACAGTATGGTGTGTGCCATGACACCGGATGACGCCACCGCCACGCACCTGCAGGAGCTGCGCCGTGGCACGACCGTGCTCGCGTGCCTGCTGCGCCTGCGCACGCCCGACTACGGCTACGCACTGCTCGAGTCGCTCGCGGGCCTCGACCTCGCGGTCGACGCGAACACGCTCTACCCGCTGCTGCGCCGGCTCGAGAAGCAGGGGCTGCTGACGAGCGAGTGGAACACCGACGAGACCCGCCCGCGCAAGTTCTACCGCACGAGCCCCGCCGGCGAGCGCCTGGCAGCGGTGCTCGCGGGCGACTGGCACCGCATCGACGAGGCGCTCGCGCGCCTGACCGAGGGAGACGCACCATGACCACCACGACCCTGACCGACCGCTACGTGTGGGCGACCGTGCGCAACGTGCCCCAGCGCCAGCGCCACGACCTCGACCGGGAGCTGCGCGAGCGCATCGGCGATCGACGCGACGCGTTCCTCGAGGAGGGCGTCGACCCCGCCGACGCCGAGCGGCGCACCCTGCTCGAGCTCGGCGACCCCAGCGCGCTGGCCGCCGACTACCTCGACCGGCCGCTGCAGCTCATCGGGCCGCGCTACTACCTGACCTGGCTGCGGCTCGTGAAGGTACTGCTCGCGATCGTGCTCCCCTTCGTGGCCGCCGCGAGCGTGCTCGCGCAGCTGCTCGCGGGCGCTGCGGTCGGCGAGGTCTTCGCCGCGACGATCGGGGTCCTGCTGAGCACGGCACTGCACCTCGTGTTCTGGACCACGCTCGTGTTCGCCATCCTCGAGCGCTCCCCCGACCAGGCACGCGGCATGGAGTGGAGCCTCGCGAACCTCCCCCAGGTGCGCGACGAGCACCGCGCGAAGCGCCTGCCCGACCTGATCGCCTCGGTCGTGTTCCTCGCGATCTTCGCCGGGTTCATCGTCTGGGGGCAGCTCGGCGTGACGATCGACGGCGAGTCGTTCCCGGTGCTCGACCCCGACCTGTGGACCTTCTGGATCCCGTGGTTCCTCGGACTCCTCGTGCTCGAGATGGCGTTCGCCGGGGCGGTCTACGCCTGGGGCTGGAACTGGTGGCTCGCGTTCGCGAACCTGCTGCTCAACATCGCCTTCACCGTGCCGGCGCTCTGGCTGCTGCTCTCCGAGCGGCTGTTCGACCCCGAGTTCCTCGCCGCGATCGGCTGGCCGTGGGGCGACGCGGGCGACGTCACCGTGACCGTGATCACGGTGGCCATCGTGGGCGTGACCGCGTGGGACGTCGTCGACGGCGCCGTCAAGGCGTACCGCGCCGGGCGCGAACGGGCGATCGCCTGACGACGGGCCGAGAGCCGAGCGGATGCCTCGGGGCGCGCGCCGCCCCGGGGCATCCGCTCGCCTACTTCGGCTGCATGCGGATCGCGCCGTCGAGCCGGATCACCTCGCCGTTGAGCAGCGGGTTGGCGACCACGTGCATCGCGAGGGCCGCGTACTCGGCGGGCGTGCCGAGCCGCGACGGGTGCGGGATCTGCGCAGCGAGCGAGGCCTGCACGTCGTCGGGCATGCCGGCCATCATGGGCGTCTGCATGATGCCCGGGGCGATCGTGACCACGCGGATGAGCAGCTTCGACAGGTCGCGCGCGAGCGGCAGGGTCATCGCCGCGACCCCGCCCTTCGAGGCCGAATAGGCGACCTGGCCGATCTGGCCGTCGAACGCGGCGACCGACGCCGTGCTCACGATCACGCCGCGCTCGGCGGTCTCGGGCACGCCCGGCAGCGGCTGGGCGGCCACGGGCTCGGTGGCGGCCATCGCCGCGGCGGCGAGGCGCGTGACGTTGAACGTGCCGATGAGGTTCACGCGGATCGTGCGCTCGAAGCCGGCGAGCGCCAGTGGCCCGTCGCGGCCGACCGTGCGGCCGGCGGTCGCGATGCCCGCGCAGTTCACGGCGACCCGCAGCGGGCCGAGTGCGACGGCGGCATCGACCGCGGCGGCGACCTGCGCCTCGTCGGCGACGTCGGCGGGCGCGAACGTCGCGCGCTCCCCCAGCTCGGCGGCGGCCTCCTCGCCGCGTCCGCCGGGCAGGTCGACGATGACGACGGAAGCCCCGGCGTCGATGAGCGCCTCGGCCGTGGCGCGCCCCAGGCCGGACGCACCTCCCGTGACGATGGCGGATGCTCCGCTCAGCTCCATGCGCTGTCCTCTCGTGGTTCATGGGTGCGCCGACCCGGTCGCGTCGGCGTCGGCCGTGGCTCCGGTGCCGCGGCAGTACTGCGTCGGTGCCGATCGTACCGTTCAGGTCCGTTCGACGACGTACGCGTTCGCCATGCCGCCGCCCTCGCACATGGTCTGCAGGCCGAGCGTCGCGTCGCGCCGTTCGAGTTCGCAGACCAGGGTGGCGAGCAGCCGCGTGCCCGACGAGCCGAGCGCGTGGCCCAGGGCGATCGCCCCGCCGTTCGGGTTGAGCTTCGCCGGGTCGGCGCCCGTGTCGGCGAGCCAGGCGAGCGGCACCGACGCGAACGCCTCGTTCACCTCGTACACGTCGATGTCGTCGTGGGTGAGGCCGGCGCGCTCGAGCACCCGCTCGGTCGCGGGGATCACGCCCGTGAGCATGAGCAGCGGGTCGCTGCCGGTCACGCTGAACGCGCGGAAGCGGGCCCGGGGCGTCAGCCCGAGCGCCTCGGCGCGCTCGGCGCTCATGATGAGGGCGGCGGATGCCCCGTCGGTGAGCGGCGACGAATTGCCGGCCGTGATGCGCCAGTCGAGGTCGGGGAAGCGCTCGGCGAGCCGGTCGGTGCGGAACGCGGGCGCGAGGCCGGCGAGCCCCTCGGGCGTCGTGCCGGGGCGCACGGTCTCGTCGACGAGCGCGTCGACGCCGCGCACGGGGACGATCTCGTGGTCGAAGTCGCCCCGCCCCGCGGCATCCGCCGCCCTGCGATGGCTCTCGGCCGCTAACGCGTCGAGTTCGCCGCGGCCGAACCCCCACCGCTGGGCGATGAGGTCGGCCGACACGCCCTGGCCGACGAGCCCCTCGGGGTAGCGGGCGTGCATGCGGGTGCCGAACGGGTCCTGACCGGTGGTCGACGAGCCGAGCGGCACCCGGCTCATCGACTCGACGCCGCACGCGATCACGATGTCGGCGGCACCCGCGATGACGGCCTGCGCGGCGAAGGTCGCCGCCTGCTGGCTCGACCCGCACTGCCGGTCGACCGTGGTGCCGGGCACGTGCTCGGGGAACCCCGCCGCGAGCAGCGCGTTGCGCGTGACGTTGTACGACTGCTCGCCGACCTGGCTGACGCAGCCGCCGATCACGTCGTCGACGAGCGCCGGGTCGAGGTCGTTGCGGGCGACGAGATGGTCGAGCACGCCCGCGAGCAGGTCGACCGGATGCACCCCCGAGAGCTGCCCGCCCGGCTTGCCACGCCCGCTGGCGGTGCGGATCACGTCGACGATCACGGCCTCGGTGCCCATGTCCCCACCCTACGCGCGCCGCTCGGTGCGTCCCCGAGACCCGTCGATTCCCTGCACTCTCAGCGGCCAGAGCGCAGGTTCTTGACGGGTCTCGGGAAGGACGTCAGGCGGGGAGCATCGTGTACTTGGTCGACAGGTACTCGTGGATGCCCTCGAACCCGCCCTCGCGGCCGATGCCCGACACCTTGACCCCGCCGAACGGCGCGGCGGCGTTCGAGATGACGCCCGCGTTGAGCCCCATCATGCCGGTGTCGAGCCGGTCGATCATGCGGTGCCCGCGCGCGAGGTCGGTCGTGTAGACGTACGAGACGAGCCCGAACTCGGTGTCGTTCGCGAGCCGCACGGCCTCGTCCTCGTCGGCGAACGTCGTGATGGAGAGCACCGGCCCGAAGATCTCGTTGCGGAGGATCTCGCTGCCCGCGACGACGCCGGTCACGACGGTGGGCTCGAAGTACGTGCCCTCGCCCTCGATGCGGCTGCCGCCCGTGGTGACGGATGCTCCGCGCCCGACCGCGTCCTGCACGAGCGCCTCGGCCTTGCCGACCGCGTCCTCGTCGATCAGCGGGCCGATCTGCACGCCCTCCTCGGTGCCGCGGCCGACCCGCATGGCCGAGACCCGCTCGGTCACGCGCCGGGCGAACTCGTCGGCGACCGCCTCGTGCACGATGAACCGGTTCGCGGCCGTGCACGCCTGGCCGATGTTGCGGAACTTCGCGAGCATCGCGCCGTCGACGGCCTTCTCGAGGTCGGCGTCCTCGAACACCACGAACGGCGCGTTGCCGCCGAGTTCCATCGAGACCCGCAGCACGCCGTCGGCGGCCTGCGCGATGAGCTTCCGGCCGACCTCGGTCGAACCCGTGAACGAGAGCTTCCGCAGGCGCCGGTCGGCGAGGATGGGTTCGGTCACCGCCGACGAGCTCGACGAGGTGATGACGTTCACGACGCCCGCGGGCAGCCCCGCCTTCTCGAGGATGGCCGTGAACGCGAGCGTCGTGAGCGGCGTGAGCTGCGCGGGCTTCACGACCACCGTGCATCCGGCCGCCAGCGCGGGGGCGATCTTGCGGGTCGCCATCGCGAGCGGGAAGTTCCACGGGGTGATGAAGTACGACGGGCCGACCGGGCGCTGCGAGACGATCGTGCGACCGGTGCCCTCGGGGTTCAGCCCGTACCGGCCGTGGATGCGCACGGCCTCCTCGCTGAACCAGCGCAGGAACTCGCCGCCGTAGGTCACCTCGCCGCGCGACTCCTGCAGGGTCTTGCCCATCTCGAGCGTCATGAGCAGTGCGAGGTCGTCGGCGCGCTCGGTCACGAGCTCCCACGCCCGCCGCAGCAGCTCGCCGCGCTGCCGCGGCGCCGTCGCGGCCCACGCGTCCTGGGCGTCGACCGCCGCGTCGAGGGCGCGCACGGCGTCGGCCGGCGAGGCATCCGCGATCGACCGGATCACCCGGCCGGTCGACGGATCGTGCACGTCGAGCGTGCGCCCGCCGTCGGCGGCCACCCACTCCCCCGCGATGAACAGCCGATCCGGCGTGCCCTCCAGCAGTGCCCGCTCATCCATGTCGCGACCTCCCCGTCTGCGTGACGCGACCAGCGTAGCCCGGGGGTGCGAGCGACGGCCGGGCTCAGGCCTCGACGTCGACGAACTCGATGTCGTAGACCGCGACGCGCTGCGGCACGCCCGCGAACACCTCGGCGCGCGCCTCCGAGGCCATGTACGCCTGCTCGAGCGCGAGGAACGCGTCGCGATCGCCCTCGGCGCTGACCGCCCACACGAACTGATTGCGCTCGGGCAGCCCGTAGGCGAACTCGATGCGGAACCCGGCGGCGGGGCGGACCTTCGGCATGCTGCCGTGCCACCACGCCACGAAGGCGTCGTACTCGCCCTCGACGAGGGTGTAGCGGCGGAGCTGGACGGTGCGAGTCATGCGTCCATTCTGGCGGGTCGCGCGCCGCCCGCCGAACGGAGATCAGGTGGTGCCGGATGCCTCGCCGCCGGCGATCTCGGCACCCGCATGCCCCATCTCGGCGATCGCGGCCTCGCTCGACTCGGCGGCCACGCCCGCGACGAGCCCCGTGAGCACGCGCGCGTGCTGCCCGTGCTCGAGCGCGTCGAGCGTGCTCGCGCGCACGCAGTAGTCGGTGGCGATGCCGACGACGTCGACCTCGGTCACCCCGTGGCGGGTGAGCAGCTCGGGGAACGGCGTGCCGTCGTCGTCCGTGCCCTCGAAGATCGAGTACGCGGGCACGCCCTGCCCCTTGCGGATGTGCACGTCGACGCGCGAGACGTCGAGGTCGGGGTGGTACTCGGCGCCCGTCGTGCCCGAGACGCAGTGCACGGGCCAGGTGTCGACGAAGTCGGGCTCGGCGTCGCCCGCGAAGTGCCCGCCGTTGTCGTTGTCGCCGTCGTGCCAGTCGCGCGACGCGACGACCAGGTCGTAGTCGTCGCCGTGCTCGGCGAGGAACCGCGTGATGCCGGATGCCACGGCGGCCCCGCCGTCCACTCCGAGAGCCCCGCCCTCGGTGAAGTCGTTCTGCACGTCGATGATGAGTAGCGCTCGCGTCATGTCGAACCTCCTGGTTCGATCATCCCACCGTCGCGGGCGGTCTGGCCGGGTCGGCGCGGACCGGAGGGTTCAGCCGCAGAACTCGCGCAGCACGCGTTCGAGCACCCGCGCGTGGGTCGCGGCCGACGGCAGGTCGAGCCACTCGGCGTCGGCGTGCGCGCCACCCCCGGCGGGCCCGTAGAGCGCGACGTCGATGCCCGCGTCGGCGAACAGCGCCGCCTCGGTCCACCACGGGTCGCCACGACGGTCGGGCAGGGCGCCGGCCTCGGCGAGCGCCGCGCGGTCGACGGCCGCGACGACGGCCGACCCGTCGGGCGCCTCGAACGCGGGGCGCGAGACGAGTTCGGTCAGTTGGAACGACACGTCGGACCCGGCCGCGCGGGCGAGCGTCGCCTCGAGCGCGGCGCGCACGACCGCCGGGGTCTCGCCGGGCAGCGTGCGCCGCTCGATGGTCGCACGGCAGTGCGGCGCGACGGTCGCGGGGTCGACGCCGCCCTCGAGGGTCGCGACGCGCAGGGTCGAGGGGCCGAGCAGCGGATGCCCCTGCTCCGGCGCGCACGGCGCGGGGTCTGCGTCCAGCGCGGCGACGAGTCGCAGCATTCCAGCGATCGCGTCGACGCCCTGCTCGGGCTGCGAGCCGTGCGCGGCGCGCCCGTGCACCTCGAGCGCGAACCAGGCGAACCCGCGGTGCGCGACGCCGAGTTGGAGCCCCGTCGGCTCCAGGACGAGCGCGCCGTCGATCTCGGCCGCGTCGAGCGACGCGAGCACGGCCTCCGTGCCCATCGAGCCGAACTCCTCGTCGGCGGCGAACGCGAGCACCACGTCGCCGGCGAGCCCGTCGCCCGCCGTCGCCCGCTCGGCGGCCAGCACGCCCGCGGCGAGACCGCCCTTCATGTCGTACGCACCGCGACCCCAGAGCTGGTCGCCGTCCATGCGCGGGCTGAACGGCCCGTCGGCGTAGGTGCGCACGCCGACCGTGTCGAGGTGGCCGCTCAGCAGCAGCGTGCGGCCGCCGCCGCGGCCCGGCTTGCGGGCGACGAGGCTCGGGCGCGCTCCCGGACCCATCAGGGTGGTCTTGAAGCCGGATGCGATGAGCCGGTCGCGCAGCGCGTGCGCCAGCGCGACCTCGCCCGCGCCGGCGGGGTCGAGGTCGGGGTTCGCCGAGTCGATCGCGACGAGCCGTGCGGCGAGGTCGACGAGTTCCGGGTCGTGCGCGCGGGTGGCGGGCGCGCGCCCGCCCGCGGCATCCGCTCGCCCGCCCCTCATCCGTTGGAGAGGTTGTCGCCGCAGCGGAAGAAGGCCGTCGTGAGGGTGTCGATCGCCTCGCGCGACGACGGCGGGATCGCGCCCGGAGCGTCGCCGAGGGCATAGATCGCGAACGTGAGCGGCGTACCGTCCTGCGCGTGGATGATGCCGGAGAGGGTGTAGCCCGTCTCGATCCAGCCGGTCTTCGCCCAGACCGCGCCGCGAGCGACCGCGTTGTCGCCGAAGAAGCGGTCGCCGTAGGCGAGCGAGCCCTGCACGCCCGCGACCGGGAGGCCGTCGCGGATGACGCCGAGCCCCTGCTCGCGCGCCTCGATCTTGCGGAACAGCTCGGTGAGGTACGCCGGCGGCACCGCGTTGTCGTCGCTGAGGCCCGAGCCGTCGGTCACGGTGATGCCGTCGGTGTCGATGCCGTACGCGTCGAGTCCCTCGCGCACGCCCGCGTCGATCGCCGCGAAGTCGTTGCCCGTGCCGGTGCGGATCGCGACGTGCCGGGCGAGCATCTCGGCGACCGAGTTGTCGGAGACGATGAGCGACTTGTTCACGAGCTCCGCGACGGTCGGCGACGACACCGTGCCGAGCGTCTGCGCGTCGGCGGGCGCGGTGCCGCGCTCGATCGTTCCGATGCCGCCGAGCGCGCCGGCGAAGGCGTCGCCCGCACGTCCGATCGGATCGGGGCTGCGCCACGACGTCTCGGCGAACGGACTGGCGCGGTCGCCGTCGACCTGCAGGGCCGTGATCTGCGACATGTAGCCCTGCTCGCGCTCGAGCGGGTTCCAGGTCGGGTGCCACTCGTCGCCGCCGAAGAACGACGCGTCGAGCACGAGCTTCGTGAGCGGCGGGTTCGCCGGGTCGGCGTCCCACGCCGCGCGTACCTGGGCGGCCAGGTCGTCGAGGTGCGCCGCCCCCGGGTAGACGGTCTGCGTGCCGCTGGGCGTGGCCGAGAGGGTGAGGTCGCCGCCGCCGACGAGCACGACCGAGCCGGGCTCGCTGCCGCGCACCACCGTGGTGGTCGCCCGGTAGTCGGGGCCGAGCACGTCGAGCGCCGCCGCAGCGGTCAGCACCTTCATGACGCTCGCGGTGCGCGACGCGGTCTGCCCACCGCGGTCGTAGAGCACCTCACCGGTGTTCGAGTTGCGCACGTGCGCCTGCATCGCGCCGAGGCGGGCGTCGGTCGCCGCCGCACCGACCATGCAGGTGCGGATCTTCGCGGTCGTCGCCTCAGCGGTGGGCGCGGGGCGACCGGGATCGGCGGTCGGTGTGGGGGTGGAAGTCGCGGTGGGCGTCGGTGTCGGCGCGGGAGCCCCGCTCGCGACCGCGGAGCCCGCGGCGACCGCTCCCCAGCCCGCGAGCGCGAACGCGACGACGCCCGCGGTCACCCAGAGCGCGAGGCGCGTGCGCTTCGGTCGGGTGCCGCCCGGTGCATCCGTCGCCTGCGCCTCGCCGCCCGCGGCGTGCGGGGTCGGCTCGGCCGCGCCGTCTGCGGCGTCGGGGGTCTCGGGGTCGGTCGACACCCCGGCATTGTACGCAGCCGCGCCCGTGAGCCGGGTGGACGCGGCCGGCGCCTACTCGCCCGGGTAGCGCAGCCCGATCAGCTCGCGCACCCGGTCGAGGGTGCCCATGATCGCGACCGTCTCATCGAGCGGCAGCACGTCGCCGTGGAGGTCGCCCGAGGCCACCAGTCGCTCCGCGGCCTCCGCCTGGAAGTGCATGCCGCGCCCGTTCACCTCCTGCGAGAACTCCTCGACGACGTCGCCCGCGGCATCGATGAGGCGGAAGGTCGTGGGCGTGTACCAGACCGGGTCGATGTCGATGCGCCCCTCGGTGCCGAGCACGCTGGCGACGTTCGGGCCGCGGGTGTCGCTGGCCGAGAGCAGGGTCGCGATGCGCCCGCCGGTGTAGCCGAAGATCGTCGCGATCTGCGCGTCGACGCCGGTCGGCTTGAACGTCGCGGTCGCCTGGATCGTCTCGGGCTCGCCGAAGAGGTCCCAGGCGAAGGAGACGGGGTAGATGCCGAGGTCGAGCAGCGCCCCGCCGCCCAGCTCGATCGCGTTGAGTCGGTGTTCGGGATCATCGGGCAGGTCCTGGGTGTGGTCGGCGATGAGGGTGCGCACCTCGCCCAGCGCACCCTGGGCGACCAGCTCGCGGATGCGCGCCATGTGCGGCAGGTACCGGGTCCACATCGCCTCCATGGCGAGCAGCCCGCGCGCCTTCGCCAGGCCGGCGATGGCCTGCGCCTCGCGCGCATTGAGCGTGAACGGCTTCTCGACGATCACGTGCTTGCCCGCCTCGAGCATCTGCAGTGCGTTCGCGACGTGCATCGGGTGCGGGGTCGCGACGTACACGATGTCGACCTCGGGATCGGCGGCGAGCGCGTCGTAGCCGACGTGCGCCGTCGGGATGCCGAACTCGGCGGCGAACGCCTCGGCGGAGTCGAGCCGGCGTGAGGCGACGGCCCGCACGTCGAAGCCGTTGGCCACGAGGTCGGAGGTCATGAGTCGGGCGATGCCGCCCGTTGCGAGGATGCCCCAGCGGAGTCGATCGGTCATTGGTCGAGCGTATCGCTGCGCCCCCGGTCGAGTGCGACTGGAGCGGGCGGATGCCACGTCGCGGCGCAGCTCGGCCACGTGACCGGAAGCGGACAAGATGCCGTCGGGGCCTTGCCAGCGTCTCCGACCTGGGACTGGACTAGCCGAAAACCACTCAATGACGAGGAGTACTTCGTGTCCACCCACACACCCGCCAGAACCATCGCTCTGGCCTCGGCCGTCGCGCTGGGGTTGATGACGCTCAGCCCGGCGGTGGCCCTGGCAGCCCCACGAGCCGAGGTCACCCACCTGACCACGGAGCACCGAGTCGCTCCGATCAACATCGACGTCGAATCGCCTCGCTTCGGCTGGAACATCACCTCGACCGAGCGGAACCAGGGGCAGTCCGCGTACCGGATCATCGTCGCCACGTCGGAGGCCGGCCTGAACAGCGGCCGGGGCGTGGTCTGGGACACCGGCAAGGTGGCATCCGACCGACAGATCGCCGTGGAGTACGAGGGAGACGCCCTCGAGCCGTCGACCGAGTACTTCTGGAAGGTCGACGTCTGGGATGCGAACGACCGCCTCGTCCGCCCGGGTTCGGAGGTCGCCTCGTTCGAGACCGCCCTGCTCAGCGACGACGGCGAGACCAACTGGGACGGCGCCGAGTGGATCTCGATGGCCGACAAGGAGCCGAACTCCCCCGGCATGCCGATGTTCCGCACGGATGTCGACCTGGCCAAGCCGGCCGTGCAGGACGCACGCCTGTACATCAGCTCGCTGGGTGTCTACGACGCGTACATCAACGGCGAGCGCGTCTCCGTCCCGCAGGGCGACGGCGAGACGGTCGAACTGCTGACGCCCGGCTGGACCAACTACGACGTCAAGGTCAACTACATGACCTACGACGTGACCGACATGGTCCGGGCTGCCAAGCAGGACGGCGGCGAGCTCGCCGTCGGTGCCGTGCTCGGCAACGGCTGGTTCAACAGCAGCATCTCCAACGGCGCGAACTACTACTCGCAGGAGGGGAACCCGCTGGCGCTGAAGGCCAAGCTCCTCGTCGAGTACGCCAACGGGAAGACCGAGTCGATCGTGACCGAGGCGGGCGACGAGTGGCGCGCCACCGACACCGGACCGTACCGCTTCGACGGCGTGTACGACGGCCAGGACTACGACGCGACCATGGAGATCCCGGGCTGGAACGACGCGGACTTCGACGACTCCGGCTGGGCCGGCACCGTCGAGAGCCCGTACGAGTCGACGTTCCCGGACGCCGTGCTGACCGCCTACCCCGGCGAGACGGCACGCATCATGGACGAGATGTCGCCCGAGCCCGTGTCGCTCTCGGTGCACACCGGCGTGACGAACGAGGACTCGAGCCCCAACGGCCGCGGCGAGGTCGTCGTGGACGAGTCGCGCTCCGTCTCGGGTGACGCGGCGGCAGACGCCGAGGTGACGCTTGCCCACGGCGAGACCGCGGTCTACGACCTCGGCCAGAACATGGTCGGCGTGCCGAAGTTCACCGTGAGCGGCGACGAGGGCACGGCCATCCGGCTGCGCTTCAGCGAGTTCCTGAACGACGACTCCGAGGGCGCGGACGGGCCGAAGGGCTCGGTCTACCTCGAGAACCTGCGCGGGGCGCGGGCGACGACGAACTACATCCTCTCGGGCGACGGCATGGAGACGCACCAGGACAGCCTCAGCTTCTACGGCTTCCAGTACGTCGAGGTGACCGTGATGACCGAGGGTGCGGAGGTCACGCTCCACGACGTGCAGGGCAAGGTCGGCACCTCGGCGATCACGGACATCGGCCGTGTCTCGACCGACGACCAGTACATCAACAAGCTGTTCGAGAACACCCGGTGGGGCCAGCGCGGCAACTACCTGTGGATCCCGACCGACTGCCCGCAGCGCAACGAGCGCCAGGGCTGGACGGCCGACACCCAGGTCTTCGCCAACACCGCCCTCTACAACGGCGACTCGTCGTGGTTCCTGAGCCACTTCATGGACAGCTTCATCGACACCACCGAGCTGTACGGCCCCGACGGCGCGCAGTTCCCCTCGGTGTCGCCGGGAGCGGCGTTCTCGTTCCTGTCGCAGCGGGGCATCAGCGGATGGTCCGATGCGGGCGTGGTGATCCCCTGGACGCTCTGGCAGATGACCGGTGACGACACGGTCATCGACGACAGCTGGGACGCGATGGAGAAGTACCTCGACTGGATCTACGACCAGACCGGCGAGACCTGGGCCGGCCAGGGCGCGGTCTTCGGCGACTGGCTGTCGTTCCAGCACACCACCAACCAGCTGACGAGCGACTACTACTACGCGTACTCCACCTCGCTGATGAGCCAGATGGCCACCGCCACCGGGCGCACCGCCGAGGCCGCGATGTACGACGAGTGGTTCGCCAACCAGAAGCAGGCGTTCCTCGACAAGTACGTGGTCGACGACCCGAACGCGGGCGTGCGGATCCTCTCCTCGCTGCCCACGAGCGGCTTCGCGCTCACCAACGGCGGCATCCCGGAGGACGACACCCAGACGGCACTGCTCTGGGCGCTCAAGCTCGGGTTCCACGAGGACGACGAGCAGCGCGACCAGATGATCCAGCTGCTGGCCGACAACATCAACGCCACCGATGAGTTCGTGGCCAACCACGGCCCCCAGGGCACGCAGACCATCGAGACGACGCGGGCCGACTACGCCCCCGACACGATCTCGGTGGGCTTCCTGGGCGCGAACATCATCAACCCGGTGCTGACGGACGTCGGGCGCGGCGACCTCGCCTACACCCTGCTGCACCAGGACGAGATGCCGTCGTGGCTGTACTCGGTCAAGAACGGGGCGACCACGATCTGGGAGCGCTGGAACTCGTACTCGATCGAGGACGGCTTCGGCCCGGCCAGCATGAACTCGTTCAACCACTACGCCTACGGCGCGATCGTGGAGTGGATGTACGAGGACATGGCCGGCATCGCGAAGGACACGGACAACCCCGGGTTCAAGCACTTCTTCCTCCAGCCGCACATCGACCCGACCGGGGCGATCACGGAGGTCGAGGGCGAGTACCGGAGCCCCTACGGCATGATCACCAGCGCGTGGAGCGTCGAGGGCGATGCGTTCTCGTACGAGTTCGACATCCCCGTGGGCACCACCGCGACGGTCCGCGTGCCGGCCGCATCGGCCGACGTCGTGAGCGTCGACGCCGACGTGGAGGTGGCGTTCATGGACGGCGTCGCCGAGTTCACGCTCGGCTCGGGCAGCTACTCGGTGACGAGCACGCTCGGCTGATCCGCAACGCACCTGCGGTGCAGCGTCCGGGTTCCGGGCGCTGCACCGCAGTCGCGCGCCGTGGGCGACCGATCGGGTCGGGTCGCGTCGTCGAGCGGTCGCCGCGACGAATCCCGAGATGTCAACCGGGGGTCCGGAATCGACTCGGATGTAGTAGTTTCGACCTACTGGTTGAATCCATTCAGGTGGTGTTCACCCAGTCCATCCGGAGGCCGTGACGACGCGACGCGAGGGGGTTCCCGTTGCATTCAGAGATGCCAGGACGAGAGTGGCTCGCGCGAGACCGCCGGTCGGCGGTGCCCGACCGGCGAGGCCACCATCGCGACCGGAGCAGCTCCGCGCACGATCTCTCCGACGAGGAGCGCACGATCCTCGCCCTCCTCGCCGACGGGCTCACCTTCGGCCAGGTCGCCTCACGCGCCGGCCTCTCGGAGCGGACGGTGCGTCGACGTATCGAGAACGCCGGCCGCGTCCTGGGCACGCGGACGACGATCGAGGCGGTCGCGGTCGCAGTGCGCTGCAGCCTGGTCTGACGGCGTCTCGGTTCGGATCGCGGCGCGTCGGCAGCGCGTGCGGCAGGGTGGAGACGTGACATCCGCGTTCTCCACCACCGTGACCGACTTCTGGGGCCTCACGGGCGTCTCGCCGGGGCCATCCGACTCCTCCCTCGTCGTCGTCGACGCAGGGCTGCGCAGCGACCTGCTGCTGACCCTGCTCGACGTGGTCGACGGGCCGCTCGTCGCGACCGTCTCGCCGGCCACGGCTGAGCGTCTCGGCGCCGCCGACGGCGAGGTCGTGGGTCGCTCCGAGCTCCGCTCGCGACTCGACGGCGCCGGCCTCGAACTCAACGGCGCCGACCTCGTCTCCTACCTCCCTCTGGAGGCGCAGCGTGCCGTCGCCGCACTGCCCCCGGCGCCCGCCACGCAGGTGCTGACGGCAGCGGATGCCTCGGAGTTCGCCCGCTTCTCCGCCGACGCCCCCGAGGACGACCTCGACGAGGCGTACGTCGAGCTCGACCACTGGGTCGCCCTCGGCACGTTCCTGGACGACCGCCTGGTCGCCGCCGCGAGCATGTACCCGTGGAGGGATTCGACCGTCGCCGACATCGGGGTCATCACGCTGCCCGCGTACCGAGGCCGCGGGCTGGGCAGGCGGCTCGTGCAGGCGATCGCTGCCGAAGCACTCGCTCGCGGGCACGAGCCGCAGTACCGCCACCAGACGGGCAACGAGGCCTCCGCCGCGCTCGCCCGTTCGGCCGGCTTCGCGCGCTTCGCCGAGTGGGATGTCGTCACGGCGTGACGACGACGAAGCCCCCGCCCGGCGAACCGGACGGGGGCAGTGGAGCCGCCTGTGGGAATCGAACCCACGACCTATTCATTACGAGTGAATCGCTCTGCCGACTGAGCTAAGGCGGCGTGCTTCCGGCGCGAGATGCGACGGGCACGAGAGACCATGTTAGCGGGTTTCCGCGAGTACTTCGTACACGCGACGGAACGCCTCCTGCATGCGGGCCTCGAGCGGTCGCCGCGGGTCGAGCTGCTCGGCCCAGCTGCGCCACGCGTACGTGATCACGCCGACCGCCGTCATCGCCACGAGCATGGTGCGGTCGTCCCGCGCAGCCGGGTCGGCTGCGACCTCGGGATCGGTGACCTCGAGCCGGCGTGCGACGAGCGCACGCAGGCGGTCCTCGAATGCCATCAGGCCGGCGAACTGGCCCTCCATGAGCTGCGGATGCTCCTGCATGACCTCACGACGCAGCGCGACGACCTCCAGGTCGTCTGCCTGCTCCGCGACCACTGCGGCGAAGAGCTCGCCGAGGTCGTCCGCGAGCCGGCCGGTGGGGCCCGCGCTCGCGAACAGCTCCGCGGCGCCATCCGGGAAGGTGGGCACGTCGCCCGTGAGCGCGGCCGTCTTCGACGGGAAGTAGTTGAAGAACGTGCGGGGCGAGACATCGGCCGCCCGCGTGATCTCCTCGACGGTGACGTGGTCGAAGCCACGCTCGCGCGTGAGCCGCAGTGCCGCCAGCTGGATCGCATGCCGCGTCGCTCGCCGCTTGCGCTCCCGCAGCCCGGGTTCGGTCGTGTCGCCAGCCATCCCGCCAGTATTGCACCTGCTGCAACATTGCAGCGAGGCCGAGCGTCATGCAGGGTCGCCGAGCGTCAGCAACGCGTGTCGTCGGCGGGCGCGACCCCGTCGACGAGGTACCCCTCGACCGCGTCGACGATGCACGGGTCGCGCGACGGGTAGGCCGCGTGCCCCTCTCCCTCGTACGTCACGAGCACGCCGGTGTCGAGCTGCTCGGCGAGCGCCACGGCCCACTCGTACGGCGTCGCCGGGTCGTTCGTGGTACCCACGACGAGGATCGGCGGCGCCCCCGGCGCGGTCACGATCTCGTCCGACTCGATCGGGGGCGCGGGCCACCCGGCGCACGAGAGGTCGCCGTACCCGAAGTACGTGCCGAACACCGGCGCCAGCTCCTCCAGTTCGGCGACCCGCGCGCGCATGCCGTCGACGTCGTCGGGGTCTCCCGCGTGGTCGATGCAGTTGATGGCGTGGAACGCCTCGCTCGAGTTGTCGACGTAGTTGCCGTCCTCGTCGCGGCCGTTGTACGCGTCGGCCGAGAGGAACGCGGCCTCGGTGCCGCCGAACATCACCTGCTCGAAGAGGATGTCGAGGAACGGCCAGGATGCCTCGTCGTAGAGCGGGTAGATGATCGCGGTCACGAGCGTGTTCGCGCCCAGCATCCGCCCGTCGTCGGCGCGGAGCGGACTCGCCTCGACCGAGTCGAGCAGCGCGCGAACGGTGGCGGCAGCCTCGTCGACCGAGCCCGTGAACGGGCACTCCGCACCGGACAGGCACCACGCGAGGTACGACGAGAGCGCCCGTTCGAACCCGATCGCCTGCGTCTTCGTGATCTCGAACGCCGGCGTGCTCGGGTCGAGCACCGCGTCGAGCACCATGCGCCCGATGCGCTCGGGGTACAGGCCCGCGTAGGTCACGCCGAGCGTCGACCCGTACGAGTAGCCGAGGTAGTGCAGTTCCTCGTCGCCGAGCAGCGCGCGCAGCAGGTCGAGGTCGCGCGCGGCCGAGCCGGTGTCGATGTTCGCGAGCAGCTCGCCGCTGCGTTCGGCGCACGCCGCCGAGTAGTCCTCCTGCTCCGCGCGGGCCTCGGCGATCCACGCGTCGGTGCCGCGCTCGTTCTCGGCGACGCTGTAGAGGTACGCATCCTTGTCCTCCGCGTCGGCGAAGCACTCGACCGCGGTCGACTGCCCGACACCGCGCGGGTCGAACCCGACGACGTCGTAGGCCGCCTGCACGGAGTCGCCGACGGCGTAGTCGATCGAGTCGGCGATGAAGTCGACCCCCGATGCTCCGGGCCCGCCCGGGTTCACGAGCAGCGACCCGACCTTCTCCCCCGTCGCCGGATGGCGCACGAGAGCGAGCTCGACGCTCCCGGCCTCGGGCTCGTCCCAGTCGAGCGGCGCCCGGGCCGTCGCGCACCACATGCCGTCGCCGCAGCGATTCCACTCGAGCTCCTGCGAGTAGAACGACTCGAGGTCGCTCGCCACGTCATCGGGCACCGGTGCCGGGCTGCCCGTCTGGCCGCCGAACGGCCAGGCGATGCAGCCCGAGAGCAGCAGGGCGACGGATGCCGCGAGGGCGACCGCGCCCGTCAGCCGGCGCGCGCTCATCGCCTCGCCTCCGCGCGGCCGCGCGCGGCGGACACGAGCATCGACTCGAGGGCGAGCGCGGGGGCGACGTTGCCCTCGATGCGCTCGCGCGCCAGGGCGATGGCGTCGAGCGTGGCGAGGGTCTGCGCGGGGCTCGCCGCCTCGGCCGCCCGGTCGAGCTCGGGCCGCAACTCGACGTTCACCAGGTCGATCTCGGCGCCGACCTGCAGCAGCAGCACGTCGCGGTACAGCGACGACAGGTCGACGAGGATGCGGTCGATGCCGTCGCGCAGGCTCCGCGTGGCGCGCCGCTTCTGGTCGTCCTCGAGTGCCTTGATCTGCGAACGCAGCGCCGCCGGCACGGCCTGGCCCGG
This sequence comes from uncultured Agromyces sp., assembly GCA_913053875.1. Classification (GTDB taxonomy): domain Bacteria; phylum Actinomycetota; class Actinomycetes; order Actinomycetales; family Microbacteriaceae; genus Agromyces. Next base: position 434,847 of record CAJXGN010000001.1, read on the forward strand.
AGCGACGCCCAGCGAGCGCAGTGCGTGCTCGCGCTCCTCGGCGTCGCGCTCGGCGGTGATGGCCTTCGCGTCGTCGCCGGCGATCTCGAGCATGCGCGCCGCGCCGAGCACGGCATCGCGCGTCGAACGAACCCCGAGCGCCGCGCGCAGCGTCTCCTCGCGGCGGGCGCGCGCCTCCTCGCTCGTCGCGAGCCGGAGCGCCATGCCGATGTGGCTCTGCGCCTCGCGCGCGCAGCGCTCGGCGAGCGCCGGGTCGACGCCGTCGCGCCGCACGAGCAGGGCTGCGACGTCGGCGACGCTCGGCACGCGCAGCCGCACGGTGCGCACGCGCGAGCGGATGGTCGGCAGCAGGTCGGCCTCGCTGGGCGCGCAGAGGATCCACACCGTGCGCGGCGGCGGCTCCTCGAGCTCCTTCAGCAACACGTTCGACGAGCGCTCGGTCATGCGATCGGCGTCCTCGATGACGACCACGCGGTACGGCGCGACCGACGGCGAGTAGTGCGAGCGTTCGACCACCGTGCGCAGCGTGTCGATCGAGATGATCACGCCCTGCGTCGAGACGACGTGCAGGTCGGGGTGCGACCCGGCGTCGACCTGCGCGATCGTCGTCGGCTCGCCGTCGGCGTCGCCGGAGAGCAGCGCCGTCGCGAACGCGAGGGCGAGGTTCGAACGGCCGGAGCCGGGCGGCCCCGTGATGAGCCAGGCGTGGGTCATGCCGTCGTCGCCCGCGGGAGCTGCGCCGGCTGCCGCACGGAACACGTCGATCGCGGCATCCTGCCCGGTCAGCTCGGTCCACACGCTCACGCCGTTCACGCTACCCGTCGCCGCCGACGAGCCGGCCCGCCATCGCGTCGCGGATCGCCGTCGCAAGCTCCTCGACCGGCAGCGTCGCGTCGAGCACGAGGAACCGCTCGGGCTCGGCAGCGGCGAGGTCGAGGTACGCCGCCCGCACGCGTGCGTGGAAGGACGCCCCTTCCGCCTCGAGCCGGTCGTAGCGCGTGCGCGCCCCGTCGAGGCGCGCACGCGCGGCCGCCTCGTCGAGGTCGAGCAGGATCGTCAGGTCGGGCAGCAGGTCGTCGGTCGCCCACAGCGACAGCCGCCGCACCTCGTCGGCGTCGAGCACGCGCCCGGCGCCCTGGTAGGCGACGGAGGAGTCGAGGTAGCGGTCCTGCAGCACGACCGCGCCGCGCTCGAGCGCGGGGCGCACGAGCGTCGCGATGTGGTGCGCGCGATCGGCCGCGTAGAGCAGCGCCTCGGCGCGCGGCGCGATGTCGCCGCGGTGGTGCAGCACGAGTTCGCGAATCTCGAGCCCCACGTCGGTGCCGCCCGGCTCGCGCGTGCGCACGACCTCGCGACCCGATGCGCGCAGCCACTCGGCGAGCAGCTCGGCCTGCGTGGACTTGCCCGTCCCGTCGCCGCCCTCGAGCGTGACGAACAGGCCGCGGGCGGCCGTCGTCACGACGAGGTCTTCTTGGCCGCGGGCTTCTTGGCCGGCGCCTTCTTCTTCGCCGGCGCCTTCTTCGCGGTGCTCGCGCGCGAGGTGCGCGGCTTCGCCGGGCCCTTGTCGCGCTTGATCTGGAGCAGCTCGGCGGCGCGCTCGAACGTGATGTCCTCCACGGTGTCGCCGCGCGGGATCGTGGCGTTGGTCGTGCCGTCGGTCACGTACGGCCCGAACCGGCCGTCCTTCACCTTGATCGGCTTGCCGCTCACGGGGTCGGCGTCGAACTCCTTGAGCGAACTCGACGCGCGCCGCGCGCCGTACTTCGGCTGGGCGTACAGTTCGAGCGCACCCGCGAGGTCGATGTCGAAGATCGCGTCCTCGCTCGGCAGGGAGCGCGTGTCGGTGCCCTTCTTCAGGTACGGCCCGTAGCGGCCGTTCTGCGCGGTGATCGCATCGCCCGACTCCGGGTCCTCGCCGACCGTGCGCGGCAGGTCGAGCAGGCGCAGCGCGGTGTCGAGGTCGATCGTCGCGAGGTCCATGGACTTGAACAGCGAGGCCGTACGGGGCTTCGGCGCCGCGGCCTTCTTCGCCGGCTTCTTCTTCGGCGCCTCGGTGACCTCGCCGGTCTTCGGGTCGACGGATGCCTCGGACTCGGGCTCCGGCTCGAGCTCCGTGACGTACGGGCCGAACCGGCCGTCCTTCGCCACGACCTGCTTGCCGTTCTCCGGGTTCACGCCCAGCACGAGGTCGCCCTGCACGGGCGCGTCGACGAGTTCGCGCGCCTTCGCCTCGGTGAGCTCGTCGGGCGCGAGCTCGGCGGGGATGTTGACGCGCCTGGGCGTGGCATCCGGCCCGCCCTCGGTGTCGGGCGTCTCGAGGTACGGGCCGTAGCGCCCGATGCGCAACGTGATGTCGTCGGCGATCGGGATCGAGTTGATGCTGCGCGCGTCGATGTCGCCCAGGTTGTCGATGATCTGGCGCAGCCCCAGGTAGTCGTCGGTGCCGAAGTAGAACCCCTTCAGCCAGTCGACGCGGTCGGCGTCGCCGCCCGCGATGCGGTCGAGGTCCTCCTCCATCTCGGCGGTGAAGTCGTACTGTACGAGGTCGGTGAAGTGCTCCTCGAGCAGGCGCACGACCGAGAAGGCGATCCAGTTCGGCACGAGCGCCTGGCCGCGCGGCGTCACGTAGCCGCGGTCGACGATGGTCGAGATGATCGACGCGAAGGTCGACGGGCGGCCGATGCCGAGCTCCTCCAGCCGCTTCACGAGGCTCGCCTCGGTGTAGCGCGGCGGCGGGCTGGTCTCGTGGTCCTTCGACTCGAGGTTCGCCAGGGCGATGACCTGGCCCTCCTCGAGCGGCGGGAGCTTGGCGTTCTTGCCGCCCTCGTCGGCGTTGCGCTCCTCGTCCTTGCCCTCCTCGTAGGCGGCGAGGAAGCCGCGGAACGTGATGACCGTGCCGCTCGCGCTGAACTCGGCCGTCGCGTTCGCGATGTCGGGGCGGGCGGTGGTCGTCTCCGGGGCATCCGCCGCCACCGGCGTGTCGGCCGGCGTCGGGCCGACCGCGATCGTGAGCGACGCCGTCTTGCCCTTCGCGTCGGCCATCTGCGAGGCGACCGTGCGCTTCCAGATGAGGTCGTACAGCTTGAAGTCGTTGCCGCGCAGCGTCGACTGGAGCGAGGCCGGCGTGCGGAAGGTGTCGCCCGACGGGCGGATCGCCTCGTGCGCCTCCTGCGCGTTCTTGCTCTTGCCCTTGTAGACGCGCGGCGACGACGGGATGGAGTCGGCGCCGTAGAGGGCGACGGCCTGCGCCCGCGCGGCATCCGTCGCCTGCTTCGAGAGCGACGGCGAGTCGGTGCGCATATAGGTGATGTAGCCGTTCTCGTAGAGCGACTGGGCGACCGACATGGTCTGGCGGGCCGAGAACCGCAGCTTGCGCGCGGCCTCCTGCTGCAGCGTCGACGTCGTGAACGGCGCCGCGGGCTTGCGCGAGTAGGGCTTCGACTCGACCTTCGCGACCGTCGAGGGCACGGTGTCGGCGCGCAGGGCCGAGGCGAGGGCACGAGCGGATGCCTCGTCGAGGACGACCGCGTCGTTCTTCAGCCGGCCGGCGTCGTCGAAGTCGCGGCCGGTCGCCACGCGGGCGCCGTCGAGGCGCACCAGGCGCGCCTCGAACGCGGTCGCGTCGGCGGCATCCGACTCGGCGAACGTGGCGGTCAGGTCCCAGTACGACGCTGCGACGAACGCCAGGCGCTCGCGCTCGCGCTCCACGACGAGCCGGGTCGCGGCGGACTGCACGCGACCGGCGGAGAGGCCGGGGCCGACCTTGCGCCAGAGCACCGGCGACACCTCGTACCCGTAGAGGCGGTCGAGGATGCGGCGGGTCTCCTGCGCGTCGACGAGTGCGGTGTCGAGCTCGCGGGTGTGATCCTTCGCGGCGAGGATCGCGTCCTTCGTGATCTCGTGGAAGACCATGCGGCGCACCGGCACCTTGGGCTTCAGCTCCTGGAGGAGGTGCCACGCGATGGCCTCGCCCTCGCGGTCCTCATCAGTGGCGAGCAGGAGTTCGTCGGCGCCCTTCAGTGCGCGCTTGAGCTCGGCGACCGTCTTCTTCTTGGAGTCGGAGACGACGTAGTAGGGCTCGAAGCCGTTCTCCACGTCCACGGAGAACTTGCCCATCGAGCCCTTCTTGAGCTCCGGGGGGAGGTTCTTCGGCTCGACGAGGTCGCGGATGTGACCGACCGAGGACAGCACCTCGTATCCCTCGCCCAGATAGGTGGCGATGGACTTCATCTTGGTCGGCGACTCGACGATGACCAGCTTCTTGCCCGGCACCGGACTCCTTTCGCGGGAGCACCCCTCCCGTTCATCGCACACCATACACATACACGCCGAGAGCGACCCCTTGCGGACTCGTGGGGGCGGAGGACAATGGCGGTATGGACACGTCAACCGCAGGCACGTACACGGCGAAGCTGACCGACGGGCCGCTGGAGGGCAAGACCATCACGGTCTCGTTCCTCGATTCCGGCGATCCGAACCCCCGGCTGGAGATCCCGGCCGAGTCGGGCGGCAAGCACTACGTCTACTCCAGAGGCTCCGGCGTCGAGTTCGACGCCGAGCATGCCAACCGCCCGTCGTCCGTCTCGTACCGCTTCATCGAGACGGTCTTCGACTGACCTGAGGCGCCTCACGGCACGGGTCGCGCATCGGGCGGCCCGGCCCGGGCCCGTGCGGCCTGGGCGACGCCCGCGACGGTGACGCTCGCGCGCACGTCGGCGATCGCACCGTCGACGGCGCACGCCTCGAGCACGGCGCCGTTGCGCTCTGCAGCGTCGGCAGCGCGTGCGCACGGCTCGCCGGGCGATGCGCCCGACGCGACGTCTGCCGCGGCGAGCGCCGCCGCGTCGGCCGCGTTCGCCGCGAGCTGACCACCGAGCAGCAGCGCGCAGGCGCCGAGCACCGGCACGGTGAGCGCCACGGTCGCCGCGACCACGGCGAGCGCGAGCACCGAGCCCGCGCCGCGTTCACCCCTGCCCATCCTCACCACCCGCCCTCGAGCGCGCAGGCACGGGCCGAGGCGTCGAGCGGCAGCAGGGCCACCGGCGCGGGGTCGCGCACGTGCACGCACACGAACCCGTCCGAGCGTTCCAGGCGGATGCCGGCGCCGGGCGCCACTCGCGCGACGATCGCGGCGGCGCGGGCGTCGGCCTCGCCGCGCGCGACCGCCCGCGACGCGTCGGCCGCCGCATCGGCGAGCACCGCCTGCCGCGTGAGCAGCGCGACCCCGCCGAGGCAGATGGCCAGCACGAGCGCGACCGCGGGGAGCGCGGCGGCGAGTTCCGCCGTCACGCTCCCCCGGTCGGAGCGGCCGGCGTGCTCAGCCCACCGTGAGCGCATTGCGCACGAGGTCGGTGAGGATGCCGCGCACCTCGTCGCCGCGCAGGATGATGACGAGCAGCCCCGCGAAGCCCACCGCCGCCATGGTCGCGACCGCGTACTCGGCGGTCGCGGCGCCGCGCTCCCCCGCGAGTCGCCGCAGCAGGGCCGCGGCGCGGCCCCTCGACTCTTCGTGTCGGGCGTTCTCGTCGGGCGCGCCGCCGCCGGGCGCACCTCCGTCGTCGTGTCCGTCCATCCGTTCTCCTCTCTCTTGGTCGGGCTGGCGCCCGGTCGGGTGGCACGAGCAGTCCGTGGGGCCGTGGCGCTCACGCGAGGTCCGCCACGGTCGAGGCGACCACCGACACGAGCATCGGCAGCACGCCGAGCAGCACGAACGCCGGGAGCGTGCAGATCGCGAGGGGCACCATCAGGTGCACGGCGAGCGCGGCCGCGCGCGTGCGACCCGCTCCGCGGGCGGCCAGCCGTCGCCGGTGGGCCTCGGCCCGCAGCAGCTCGGCGACCGGCACGCCCGCACGGCGGCTGAGCGCGACGACCTCGTCGGCGTCGCCGTCGGCGCGCGCCTCGGGCAGGCAGGAGTCGAGTGCCGAGGCGACGGACTCGCGCGCCCGCGGCACGCTGGCGCCGCCCGTGAGCGCGACCGCGAGCAGGTCGAGCGCGAGGCCGGGGGCCGGTTCCGGCCGGCCGGCGCGCCCGACGAGCGCTCGGCTCCAGGCGTGCCCCACGATGAGCAGCACGACGCCCGCGATCGCGCACGCGATGCCGAGCGCGGAGCCGAGGAGCACGCCGACGGTGTCGAAGCCGAGCACGGCGCCGAAGGCGATGCCGACGGGCGGCAGCAGCGCGACGAGGCGCGAGGTCGCGCGCGGGCCGGCGAGCGCGGCATCGAGTTCGCGCTGGAGCTCGGCGACGTCGCGCAGGCTCGCCGCCGTATCGCGGAGCATCTGCGCGAGTGGGCTGCCCGAGCGTTCGGCGACCGACCAACCGGCGGCGACCGCCCGCCAGCCCAGCCGCGAGTGCGGGGGCAGGTCGTCGGTCGCCGAGACGAGCGCGCCCGTGACGTCGCCGCCGGAGCCAGCCGCGGCGGCGGCCCGCGGGAGCACGAGCGGGACGGCGCCCTCGAGGTGGCCCAGCGCCGCGGCGGGAGCGACGCCCGCCGCGAGCAGCACCGCGAGCCGATGCGCGACACCCGCGACCTCGTCGACCTCGCTGCCCGGCGCCCGTCTCCTCCGCCGCCCCGCGAGCGACGACGCCCCGATCACGACTCCGCCTCCGGCGTGACCGGTACGACCTCCAGGCGACCCGCCTCGAACCGCAGTCGCCCCGCGCCGCCGATGCGACGGCCCGTCGCGCTGCGCTGCACGTGCACGACCAGGTCGAACGCGCTCGCGGCCTGCCGTGCGACGGCGTCCGGCGTCATGCCCGCTGCGGCGCCGAGCGCCTCGAGCCTCGCCGGCACGTCGGCGAGCGCGTTGGCGTGCAGCGTGCCGGCCCCACCGTCGTGGCCGGTGTTGAGCGCGGACAGCAGCTCGCGCAGCTCCGCCCCGCGGCACTCGCCGACGACGATGCGGTCCGGGCGCATCCGCAGCGCCTCGCGCAGCAGTGCGTCGAGGCCCACCCCACCCGCGCCCTCGAGGTTCGCCTGCCGCGCCTGCAGTGCGACGACGTGCGGGTGCCGTATGCGGAGCTCGGCGACGTCCTCGATGAGCACGATGCGCTCGTCCGCGGGGGCCTCGGCGAGCAGCGCGCCCAGCAGCGTGGTCTTGCCCGCGCCCGCGGCGCCCGTGACGAGCAGGTTCGCGCGCTCGGCAACGGCCGCGCGCAGCCGGTCGGCCACCGGCTCGTCGCACAGCCCGCCGCGCACGAGGTCGTCGAGGCTCGGCGCGCCGTGCCGGGGCACGCGCACCGAGATCAGCGTGCCTGCGGTGGCGACCGGCGGCAGCACGGCGTGCACTCGGATGCCCCCGCCGATGCGCGCATCGACCGCGGGCGTCGCCTCGTCGACGTGGCGTCCGCCGCGCGCGACGAGCGAGACGGCGAGCGCGCGCACCATCCGCTCATCGGCCTCCCACGAGCCGTCGCGCACGAGACCCTGGCCGCGGTCGACCCAGAGCCCGCGGTCGCCGTTCACGAAGAGGTCGGTCGCGCCCTCGGCGTGGGGCGCGAGGGGGCCGAGCACAGTGAGGTCGATCGGCTCGGCCGGCGAGGTCGCCTGGGTGGCATCCGCTCCGTCGTGCCTGCCGGGGCGCACCATCAGCGCGCCGCCGGAGTCGGGTACGGGCACTGGGGCGACCGGCGCCGACCACGAGGGCCGCGCGACGTACGGAGTGGGTGGGTGTGCCGACATGCCGACGACGGTAGGCAGTCGGCCGCGATCCCGATCGGCCGATCGCCGGGCTCTACCGGTGCGAATCGCTCGGGAGCCCTGTGGAGGAGTCGGGCCCGCTCGCCACGCTGCGACACGACCCGTTAAAAGGAGGGGGCGGCACCCATTGGGGGGAACAGGTGCCGCCTCGGCAATGCGCGATTGGGGGGAATCACAACATCGCAGGCCATGAAACTCGTTCAGGCACGCCCCAGTTTAGGGGTCAGAAGTCCATGCGCAAGTACCTTTTGTCCTCATTTGTGGGGACGTGCAGATTTCTCTGGGCTGAGGCACAGATGGGGGACAGCATTCGGGGGTGCTCGGGGGACAGATTCCACGATTCCGCAGCCGGGTGGCACGGAGGATAGGGTCGTACCGGGCAGGCGAAACCCACCGATGATCCCCGTTCGCGAAGGAGCGACCGAACGACATGAACGTCCAGATCGATCACACTCTCGAGGAGATCCGCCGATTCCGGCCGAGCCCCGAGTTCGCCGCCCAAGCGGTTGCGGGCCCCGAGCTCGCCGAAGCCGCATCCGCCGACCGGCTCGCCTTCTGGGCCGACCAGGCGCGCTCGCTCCTCACCTGGAGCACGCCCTTCACCCGCACGCTCGACTGGACGAACCCGCCGTTCGCGAAGTGGTTCGACGACGGCGAGCTGAACGTCGCCGTCAACTGCCTCGACCGCCACGTCGAGGCCGGCAACGGCGACCGCGTCGCGCTGCACTTCGAGGGCGAGCCGGGCGACAGCCGCAGCATCACCTACGCGGAGCTCACCGCCGAGGTGAAGCGCGCCGCGAACGTGCTCATCGGGCTCGGCGTGAAGCCCGGCGACCGCGTCGCCGTGTACATGCCGCTCATCCCCGAGGCCGTCGTCGCGATGCTCGCGATCGCACGCGTGGGCGCCATCCACTCGGTCGTGTTCGGCGGGTTCAGCGCCGACAGCCTCGCCTCGCGCATCGACGACGCCGAGGCATCCGTCGTCATCACCGCCGACGGCGGGTACCGAAAGGGCAAGGTCTTCCCGCTGAAGCCCACCGTCGACGAGGCCGTCGCGAAGTCGGCCGGGTCGGTCGGGCACGTGCTCGTCGTGCGCCGCGGCGAGAACGAGGTCGACTGGTTCGAGGGCCGCGACCACTGGTGGCACGAACTGGCGGCCGACGCGTCGGACGAGCACGTGGCGCCGGCGTTCAATGCGGAGCATCCGCTGTTCATCCTGTACACCTCGGGCACGACCGGGAAGCCCAAGGGCATCCTGCACACGTCGGGCGGGTACCTCACCCAGGCGGCCTTCACGCACAAGAACGTGTTCGACCTGCATCCCGAGACCGACGTGTACTGGTGCACCGCCGACGTCGGCTGGATCACGGGCCACTCCTACGTCGTCTACGGACCGCTCGCGAACGGCGCCACGCAGGTCATCTACGAGGGCACGCCCGACACCCCGCACGCGGGTCGATGGTGGGAGATCATCGAGAAGTACGGCGTCACCATCTTCTACACGGCGCCCACGGCAATCCGCTCGTTCATGAAGGCCGGCCGCCAGATCCCGCAGTCGTTCAACCTGCGAAGCCTCCGCGTGCTCGGCTCGGTGGGCGAGCCGATCAACCCCGAGGCGTGGATCTGGTACCGCCATGTCATCGGCGGCGGATCGATCCCCGTGGTCGACACCTGGTGGCAGACCGAGACCGGCGCGATCATGATCTCGGCGCTGCCCGGCATCACCGACCTGAAGCCCGGCAGCGCGCAGGTGCCCGTGCCGGGCATCTCGATCGACGTGCTCACCGACGAGGGCGAGCCCGTCGACGGCACGAACGGCGGCCTGCTCACGGTCACCGAGCCGTGGCCGAGCATGCTGCGCGGCATCTGGGGCGACCCGCAGCGCTTCCAGGAGACCTACTGGGACAAGTTCGGCGACCGCTACTTCGCCGGCGACGGCGCGCGCCGCGACGAGGACGGCGACATCTGGCTGCTCGGCCGCGTCGACGACGTCATGAACGTCTCCGGCCACCGCCTCTCGACCGCCGAGATCGAGTCGTCGCTCGTGGCGCACCCGCTCACCGCGGAGGCTGCGGTCGTCGGCGCGTCCGACGAGACGACCGGCCAGGCGGTCGTCGCGTTCGTGATCCTGAAGGACCGCCAGGTCTCGGCCGCGAGCGACACCGAGGCGACGAGCCAGGAACTGCGCGCGCACGTCGCCAAGGAGATCGGCGCGATCGCCCGGCCCCGCCAGGTGTTCATCGTGAACGAACTGCCGAAGACGCGCTCGGGCAAGATCATGCGGCGCCTGCTGCGCGATCTCGCCGAGGGGCGCGAGGTCGGCGACACGACGACGCTCGCCGACACCTCGATCATGGAGATCATCAGCGCCCAGGTGCGCTGACCCGAGGGGGCGGATGCCGCGAGCCGGCGTCCGCCCTCTCCAGCTCGTCGCGCGGCTTGGCGCCGCTACGCGAACTCGACGACGAGCTCGACCTCGACCGGCGAGTCGAGCGGCAGCACGGGCACGCCCACGGCCGAGCGCGCGTGGCGCCCGGCCTCGCCGAAGACCTCGCCCAGCAGCTCGGACGCCCCGTTGATGACGCCCGGCTGCCCGGTGAACGACGGGTCGGATGCCACGAAGCCGGTGACCTTCACGACGCGCGTGATCCGGTCGAGCGAGCCGATGACCGACTCGGCCGCCGCGAGCGCGTTGAGGATGCAGGTGCGGGCGTAGCCCTTCGCGGCATCCGCGTCGACCTGCCGCTCCCCCGTGCCGACCTTGCCGGTCTCGGGGAGCGCACCGTCGACGAACGGCAGCTGACCCGACGTGAAGGCGAGGTTGCCGCTCACGACGGCGGGCACGTACGCCGCGACGGGCGCCGCGACCGCGGGGAGCTCGAGTCCGAGCTCGGCGAGCCGGGTGGCGACGGTTCCGGTCACTGCTCGCCCTCGAACTGCTTCGCGGCCTCTGCGGCAGCTGCGGCACCGGCGGATGCGGCCTGCGAGTCGCCTCCGCCCACGGGTCGCTTCAGGTAGGCGACGAGCCCGCCCTCGGGCCCCGAGACGATCTGGACGAGCTCCCACCCGTCGCGCCCCCAGTTGTTCAGGATCGCGGCTGTGTTGTGGATGAGCAGGGGGGTCGTGACGTACTCCCAGGCGGGCATCTCGCTCCTTCGTCGTGGGTCTTCCGCAGGCGCGGGTCGGTGGAGCAGTTTGCCAGCCTCCGCCGCTAGGCTCCACTATATGTCTGCCCAAAAACGTACCCTGAGCGGTGCCGCCGGAGGCGTGCTCGGCCTCCTCGGCCTGAGCGCGCTCGCGGGTGTGCTCGTGACTGCCACGGTGACCCCTGCCCTCGCCGTGACCGGCATGGCGGCGAACAGCTCCATCAGCATGTTCGAGAACCTTCCCGGGTACCTCGAGATCGACGACCTCTCCCAGAAGTCGACCGTCTACGCGCAGTACGGCGAGGAGTGGAAGCCGATCGCGTCGTTCTTCGACCAGAACCGCGAAGAGGTCGCCTGGGACGACATCAGCCAGTACGTCAAGGACGCCGCGATCTCCGGTGAGGACCCGCGCTTCTACGAGCACGGCGGCGTCGACCTGCAGGGAACGATCCGTGGTGCGGTCAGCACCTACGTGCTGAACCGCGATGTGCAGGGCGGCTCCTCGATCACCCAGCAGTACGTCAAGAACGTGCTCATCCAGCAGGGCATCGCCGAGGCGACGACCGCGGAGGAGGAGCAGGCCGCGTACCAGGAGGCGACGGCGACCACCCCCGAGCGCAAGCTCAAGGAGATCCGCTACGCGATCACGCTCGAGAAGCAGTTCTCGAAGGACGAGGTGCTGCTCGGCTACCTGAACATCGCGCACTTCGGCGGCCGCGTCTACGGCATCGAGTCGGCGGCGAAGTACTACTTCGACAAGTCCTCGAAGGACCTGTCGCTCGCCGAGGCGGCGAGCCTCATCGCGATCGTCAACAACCCCGAGAAGTTCCGCCTCGACTACCCCGACAGCGAGACCAACGGTGCCGAGACCGTCAACGCCGCCGGCGAGGCGGTGCCGTACGCGGCCAACATGGATCGCCGGAACTACATCCTCGGCGAGATGCTCGAGTACTCGAAGATCACGCAGGAGGAGTACGACGAGGCCATCGCGTCGCCCGTCGAGCCGACCATCACCGAGCCGAGCACCGGTTGCCAGTCGGCCGGCGACCTCGGGTTCTTCTGCGACTACGTCACCTGGGAGATCCGGAACAAGCTCGACGACCCCGAGACGGAGGATGTCAACGAGGGCCTCCAGCTGCTGCAGAAGGGTGGCCTGGAGATCTACACCACGATCGACACCCAGCTGCAGGACGCGGCGGTGGCGACGATGAAGGCCAACGTGCCGTCGACCGACGCACGCTTCGACGTCGGCTCGACCGCGGTGAGCGTCGAGACCGGCACCGGTCGCGTGCTCGCGATGACGCAGAACAAGACCTTCTCGAACGACCCGGACGTGCTCGCGAAGGGCGCGCAGTACTCGGCCGTCAACTACAACACCGACTACGAGTACGGTGGATCGAGCGGCTTCCAGCCCGGATCGACGTACAAGGTGTTCACGCTCGCCGAATGGCTGAACGAGGGGCACTCGCTGCTCGAGTCGTTCAACGGCACGCGCCGGGCGTTCACCAGCTTCACGAACACCTGCGACGGCAACTTCGTCGGCTCGTTCGACCCGAAGAACGACGACGGCCGCGTCGCGAGCAACTCCGTCGACGCGACCAAGTGGTCGGTCAACACGAGCTTCGTGGCCATGGCGCAGCAGCTCGACCTCTGCGGCATCAAGGAGACCGCGCAGGCGTTCGGCGTGCACCGCGCCGACGGCAACCCGCTGCAGATGAACCCCTCCGACGTGCTCGGCACGCAGGAGATCGCGCCGATGACGATGGCCGCTGCGTACGCGGGCATCGCGAACAACGGCAACACGTGCACCCCGGTCGCCATCGACCGCATCACCAACGCCGAGGGCGAGGAGATCGAGCCGCCGCAGACCGAGTGCACGCAGTCGGTCACGACCGAGGTCGCCGCCGCGATGCAGTACGCGATGCAGCAGACCTTCGCGGGCGGCGGCACGGCCGTCGCGTCGAACACGTACTCGGGCGTGCCGCACATCGGCAAGACCGGTACGACCGACGACTCCAAGGACACCTGGATGAACGGCGCGAGCACCGAGGTCGCCACGGCCGTCTGGGTCGGGCACGTGACCGCTCCGGCGGGCCGCCAGGTCGCCCTGCGCAACATCTACTGGGAGTCCGGCCCCGCCTCGACCGCGCGTCACCGCATGTGGAAGGACATCATGACGGTCGCCGACGCCAAGTACGGCGGCGCGGCGTTCCCCGAGGCCGACGCGGAGTTCTTCAAGCAGGTGCTGATCGACATCCCGCAGGTGATCGGCCTCACGCCCGAGGCGGCGCAGGCCGCGCTCGAGGAAGCGGGCTTCGTCTACCAGGCGGGCGTCGAGGAGGACTCGAGCGAGCCCAAGGGCCGCGTCTCGAGCATCAGCCCCGAGGGCCAGGCCGGCCGCGGCACGTTGATCACGGTCAACGTGTCGAACGGCAACGTCAGCGCCGTTCCGAACGTCGTCGGCATGACCGAGGACGCGGCACGCGACCAGCTGGACGACTACAACGTGCGCGTGCGCGAGGAGGACGTGTCCGATCCCTCGCAGGACGGCGTCGTGATCTCGCAGAACCCCGGTGGAGGCGAGAACGCCCGCCAGGGGTCGCGCGTGACGATCGTGATCGGTCGCTACGTCGACCCCGGACCCGGCGACGGCGACGGAGACGGCGACGGCGGCGGAAACGGCAACGGCGGCGGCACCAACGGCGGCGGCGGCGGGTGACCGCTTCCCGACGCAGCGGAGTCCCGGCCGCACTGACCCTCGTCGGTGCGGCCGGCCTCGCCGCGTTCGCGTACGGTTCGCTCGTCGAGCGCACGAGGTGGACCCTGCGCGAGGTCACGGTGCCCGTGCTCCCCGCCGGAGCCGAGCCGTTGCGCGTGCTGCACGTCTCCGACCTGCACATGGCGCCCTGGCAGCGCGAGAAGCAGGAGTGGGTGCGCAGCCTCGCCGCGCTCCAGCCAGACCTCGTGGTCGACACCGGCGACAACCTGGGGCACGCGCGCGGCCTCGAGGGCATCCGTCGAGCCTTCGAACCCTTCGCAGGGATCCCCGGCGTCTTCGTCAACGGATCGAACGACTACTTCGGCCCGACGCTCAAGAACCCGTTCCGGTACTTCGCCGGCCCGTCGCAGGTCGGCGGCCCCCGCGCCGCTCGGCTCGACATCGACGCCCTGCACGCGTTCTTCGACGAGCTGGGCTGGATCGACCTGGACAACGCCGCCGCCGCCATGGAGCTGCGGGGCACCCACCTCGAGTTCTTCGGCGTCGACGACGCGCACAAGGGCTACGACCGGCTCGACCTCATCACCGCGGCGATCGACGAGCTGCGCGAGGGCGACCCCTGGGGCGACGACTCGTGGTCGGACGACGACGACACCCCGGAGCGCCCCACCGTCACCATCGGGGTGACTCACGCACCGTACCGTCGCGTGCTCGGTTCCTTCGTGAACCACGGTGCGCAGCTGATCCTCGCCGGTCACACGCACGGCGGCCAGGTGCGGGTTCCGGGCTACGGTGCCCTCGTGACCAACTGCGACATCCCGCGCTCGCAGGCGCGCGGCCTGAGCCTCTGGGGCCACGGACTGCACACCGCGTACCTGAACGTCTCCGCGGGACTCGGCACCGCCATCACCGCGCCGGTGCGGTTCGCGTGCCCGCCGGAGGCGACGCTGTTGACACTGGTGCCGGCGCCGTAGTGCGGAGCCGCCGGGTGGTCGGGAGCACTCGGATTATCGGCTATCCTTGTTGAGGCCTCAGGGCCAATCGGGGTGTGGCGCAGCTTGGTAGCGCGCTTCGTTCGGGACGAAGAGGTCGCAGGTTCAAATCCTGTCACCCCGACCATCGTGAGACCCCCTCCGCGGAGGGGGTCTCGTCGTTTCCCCCGACGCGCCGGTGCGCCTAGGCTGTGCGCGTGGGGTGGTTCCGCCGGCGGCCGTGGCTCACGGCCGTGCTGGTCGTGGCCTACCTCGCGCTGCTCGTGACGACCCTCGGCTGGCCCTACCCGGTGGAAGGCGACCGCGGCACCCGCTTCGTCTTCCTGCTCGACGCCATGCTCAGCGTCGGGGTCGGCTCGCGCACGACGCTCATCGCGATCGAGGTCGTCTCGAATGTGCTGCTGTTCCTGCCGCTCGGGCTCATCCTCTGGTGGGTGCTCGGCCGGCTGCGGATCCTGCGGAACCCGTGGGTGCACCTCGTCGTCGCCCTCGCCTGCGGCATGGTCGTGAGCATCTCCGCCGAGCTGTTCCAGCGGGAGTTCCTCCCCGAGCGCACCGGCGACGTCCGCGACGTCGTCTCGAACTCGATCGGGGCCGCGATCGGCTGCGTGCTCGGGCTCGTGCTCGACCGGGTCGAGGCCCGCCAGGCGGCATCCGCCCGCCCGGAGCCCGACTGAGTCGCGTCAGCCGCCCGACTTCACCAACTCGGCGAAGTCGGCCACCTGGTCCTCGGTCCACGCCTCCTGCATCTCCGGGATGCGCGCCTCGTCGACCAGCACGATCGACTGGCCGTCGGCCGAGACGCCGATGCCCGACGTCGGCATGGTGAAGAAGGCGATGTCGTCCTTGCGGATCGACGTCATCTCGAGCGCCAGCCCGCCCACGGCGACCGCGTTCAACCCCTCGCTCACCGTGACGAACGGGGAGACGGCACCCACGATGTCGGCGACGCGGCCCGGGTTGAGGGCGGTGTCGGCGCTGAGGGCCGTGTCCATGACCGAGCTGATGAACAGCTGCTGGTTGCGCACGCGCTGGTAGTCGCCGTCGGCGTAGGCCTTGCGCTCGCGGGCGTACGCCATCGCGAGCTCGCCGTCGAGGTGCTGCATGCCCTGCGGGAAGAAGTGATCGACGTGCGTGGACTGGAACGCGATGGGGTTGTTGATGTCGACGCCGCCGAGTGCGTCGGTGAGCCCCTTGAAGCTCTCCGCGTCGACGATCGCGACGTCGTCGATGCGCGCTCCGATGAGCCCCTCGACCACCTGCACGGTGAGCGGCACACCGCCCCAGGAGAGCGCCGCGTTGATCTTCGCAGCCCCGTGGCCGGGAACCTCCACCCAGCTGTCGCGCAGGATCGACATGACGGTGACGTTCTCCCGGTCGCCCGAGATGTTGACGACCATGATGGTGTCGGAACGCTGGCCACCCGGGAGGTCGGAGATGTCATCGCCGACCGCCTCACGGGTGTCGGAGCCGAGCAGCAGGATGTTGACCGCGTTCGCCGCGTCGCCGTCCTCGATGATCGGAGGACGCAGCGTCTCCTCGGGGAACGTGTCCTCCTCCGCGAGCTTCGCGGTCTGCTCGTCCCAGGTGCGGGCGATGGTGCCGAGGTAGATCGCGACGACGGCGACGCCGATGGCGATCACGCCGAGGATCGCCCCCAGCGTGATGAGCGTGGCGCGCAGGCCGGTGCGCTTGCGAGGAGGAACCTCCGCCTCGTCGAGATTCAGTGACACGAGCGCAATCGTAGCCCTGATGGCTGCGCTTCGGCCGAGTATCCACCGGGCAACGCCTCCCCTGTTCGGGGGACGGAGCGGATGCTGCTCAGTACGCGCCGCGCGAGCTCAGCACCGCCCGGACGGTGCGGGCGAGCACGATGACGTCACCGGTCAGCGACCAGTTCTCGACGTAGAACAGGTCGAGCCGCAGGCTGTCCGACCACGACAGGTCGGAACGACCGCTCACCTGCCAGAGCCCGGTGATGCCGGGGCGCACGAGCAGGCGCCGTTCGGCGGCACGCCCGTAGCGTTCGACCTCGCGCGGGAGCGGGGGGCGCGGCCCGACGAGCGACATCTCGCCGCGGATGACGTTCACGAGCTGCGGGAGCTCGTCGAGGCTGTACCGCCGCAGCACGGCGCCGACGCGCGTGACCCGCGGGTCGGAGCGCAGCTTGAACAGCACGTCGTTTCCGTCGGACTTGTCGAGCAGCCCCGGCAGCTGCCCCTCGGCGTCGTCGACCATCGAGCGGAACTTGAGCATGCGGAAGGTCGTGCCGTTGAGGCCGACGCGCTCCTGCGCGAAGAAGGCCGGGCCGGCGCTGTCGCGTCGCACCAGCACGGTGAGCACGAGGAAGACCGGGCTCAGCAGGAGCAGCGCGAGCGACGCGACGACGAGGTCGAAGACGCGCTTCGTCGCGTACTTCCGGCCGACGAAGCGCGGGTAGTCGACGTGGATGAGCGGGAGCCCTGCGACCGGCGTGGCATGGATGCGCGGACCCGCGACGTCGACCAGCGCAGGAGCCATGACCAGGCTGATCTGCCGCTCCTCGAGGTCCCAGCCGAGCTCGCGCAGCTGCTCGGGATGCACGAGGTCCGACCCGGCGTAGATGACGGTGTCCGCATCGGATTCCTCCAACGCGTCGAGCACGTTCGCGAAGCCGCCGAGCACCGGGATGCCCTCGCCCAGGTCGTGGTCGACCGAGCCGTGGTCGGTGACCGCGCCGACGATGCGGAACCCGCCGGTGGGAGCGCGGCCCATCTGCTGGGCCACGTGCGCGGCCTTCGCCCGCTCCCCCACGAGCAGCACCCGCCGGCTGTAGCGGCCCGCGGCCCGGCGTCGCACGAGCCACTGGCGCCAGGCCCAGCGGCTCGCGAGCAGGAGGAGCAGGCCACCCGGCAGCGCGATCAGCACGTACCCGCGACCGATCTGCGACTGCGCGAGGAAGGCGACGATCGCCAGGATGCCGAAGACGCGGATGGTCGCGTCGACCAGCCGACGGTACTCGGTGGAACCGGCCCCGATGATCGTATGGTCGCGGGTCGCGAACAGGTCGAGCGCCACCATCCAGACCGTGATGAGCACCAGCGACACGAGCGTGTAGCTGATCGACTGCTCGGCGATGCGCTGGGCAGCCGCGTTCTCACCGAAGCGCAGGAACTGGGAGCCGAACACGGCGGCGACGATGACGACGAGGTCGGTCGCGAAGAGCCGCGCCGCGTAGTCGCGCTGCCAGCGCTCGAGGCGGCTCGCCGCCCCCAGTCGCTGGTTCGTCGTCGTCACGCGACCGACTCCCTCCCGCTCTCGGCCAGGACCGCGCGCGGGATCTCGGACGTCGCCGAGATTCGGGGCTCGGCTCGTGCGCGCGGGTTCTGCAATCGTCGCACGCACGCGTCGCGGGCGCACGGAAATGCCCCCAGTTCTGGGGCCAGTGTAGTCCGAACCGTTACGGAGCGGTGGGGCGGCTCAGGGGCGACCCATGCCGTGGTACGAGAAGCCGGCGTCGCGCCAGTCGGCCGGGGAGAGCACGTTGCGTCCGTCGATGATCACGGGCGAGGCCACGAGCCCGGCGACCGCCGCGGGATCGAGGTCGCGGTACTCGCGCCATTCCGTGACGAGCACGACCAGGTCGGCGTCGCGCAGCGCGTCGTCGGTCGACTCCGCGTACTCGAGCTGCGGATGCCTCGCGCGGGCGTTCTCGATGCCCTGCGGGTCGGTCGCGACGACGTCGGCGCCGAGCCCCTTCAGCTGCACCGCGACGTCGAGCGCGGGCGAGTCGCGCACGTCGTCGGAGTCGGGCTTGAACGTGACCCCGAGCACCGCGATCTTCGCGGTGTGGATGCGACCGTCGAGCGCCTCGACCGCGAGGTCGACGACGCGCTGGCGGCGACGCAGGTTGATCGCGTCGACCTCCTTGAGGAACGCCACCGACTCGCCGCGGCCGAGCTCCTCGGCGCGCGCGCTGAATGCGCGGATGTCCTTCGGGAGGCATCCGCCCCCGAACCCGACGCCGGCGTTCAGGAAGCGACGGCCGATGCGCGCGTCGTGGCCGATCGCGTCGGCCAGCGCAGTGACGTCGGCCCCGGTCGACTCGGCGATCTCGGCCATCGCGTTGATGAAGCTGATCTTGGTGGCGAGGAAGGCGTTGGCGGACACCTTGACGAGCTCCGCCGTGGCGAAGTCGGTCGTGATGCGGGGCGTGCCCGCCTCGAGCGCCTGTGCGTAGACCTCGTCGAGGAGGTCCGCTGCGCGCTGGTCGGCCACGCCGTAGACCAGCCGGTCGGGACGGATGGTGTCCTCCACCGCGAAGCCCTCGCGCAGGAACTCGGGGTTCCACGCGAGGCTCGCCTCGCTGCCCGCGGCGACCTTCTCGGCGAGCCGCGCGGCCGTTCCGACCGGCACCGTGCTCTTGCCGACCACGAGGCTGCCCGGCTTCAGGTGCGGGATGAGCCCGTCGACGGCTGCGTCGACGTAGGTGAGGTCCGCGGCGTGGCCGCCCTGGACCTGGGGCGTGCCGACGGCGATGAAGTGCACGTCGGCATCGGCCGCCGCGGCGGAGTCGGTGCTGAAGCGCAGCCGGCCGCTCGCCGTCGCGGAGGTCAGGATCTCGGGGAGCCCGGGCTCGTAGAACGGCGGGGCCCCGGCGGCGAGCCTGGCGATCTTCGCCTCGTCGACGTCGATGCCGATCACATCGTGTCCGAGCTCCGCCATCGCGGACGCGTGCACCGCGCCCAGGTAGCCGCAGCCGATCACCGAGATTCTCAATGTTCCTCCTCTAGAGCGGCTTCAATTCTCTCCTACGCGCGGGCCGCGCGCACATCGCTCACGCGGCCGCGCGATCGCGGCCGCTGATCCAGCGGAAGAGGGCTTCGAGCGGGCCCCGACCGACCCACGCTCGCCACGCGAGCGCGAACGCCATCGAGCCGGCGACGGTCGCCGCGAGCAGTACCCAGGAGTCGTCCTCGGGCACGCCGTCCTCGATGCGGATCGCCTGCGAGATGACGACGATGTGCGCCGTGTAGATGGTCAACGGCATCGCACCCATCGCCGACAGCGGGGACAGCAGGATGCGGGCCACGCGCGTCGTGGCATCCGTGCCCCACTGCGTGACGGAGACGAGCGCCGCGGTGAGCGCGAGGCCCGCACCCACGTTCGCGAGGCTCACGAGGGACGTGCCGACCGCGTCGGCAGCAGTTCCCGCGCCGGCGTCGAGCAGTGCGTTGCCCGGGAGGTAGGCGACCACCGCCGCCAGCGCGACCAGCCCGGTGATCGCAACCGTGGCCGGACGCTGCAGCCCGTAGCGGGCGACCGCGAGCCCGACCAGCATCACCGGCACCCAGACGATCACCGGGTACGACCCTGCGATGAACCAGTCGGTGAGCAGGAAGGTGCGGCCGCGCCGCGCATCCTGCACCGCATCGGTCGCGCTGAGCGCGACCGCGAGACCGGGGGCGATCACCAGCAGCCCCGCGCCCAGCCCCAGCAGGGCGGGCCGGGGCAGGAAGAGGAGCGGAAGCAGCAGCAGGAACGCGATGCCGTACTCGTCGAGGATCACCGACGCCAGCGGTTGCAGTACGAACGTGAGGAGCAGGCCGAGCAGCAGCAGGAGCGCTGCCCGCACGGCCAGCTGGCGGCGCTGCTCCGCGCGGCCGGACGGGTCGGTCGGGCGTATGCCGCCCGTCAGCAGGCCCAGTCCGATGCCCGCGGCGAGCGCGAACAGCAGCCGGGGCCGTTCGTCCGCGACGCTCAGCAGGGTCGCCTCGAGCGACCCCGTGGCGGCTGCAGGGGCGAGGTGCGCGATGAACATGCCCACCAGGGCGATGCCCCGCGCCGCGTCGACGCCGTCGATTCGGCGTCCCTCGGCGAAGCGCGCCGGGACGCTCTCGTGCCGGACCGGGGCATCGCGCATGGCAGCCATGGTCGCACAGCTCTCCGCGCCAGCGCGGAGCGGTGCGTCGGTGTCGACACGGTTGCCGCGGCGGCGGGCGACTGGCCACACTGGGCGCGAGGGCGCCTCGACGCCCTGCCGGACATTGGGGGTGTTCCGGAATGAGCGAATCGACCCGCTCCGAACGTGCCGCGCGTCGGGGGCTGCGCCGCACCCGACCGCGGAAGCCGACCCGGGTGCTCGAGATCCGCGTGCACGGCATCGCCAATGCGCCGCCCGCGGTCATGCTCGAGTCGGAGCCCGACGAGATCACGCGTCGACTGGGCGACGACCTGGGCTCGTTCTGGAGCAGGAAGGACGACGACCACGAGACGGTCGACCCCGCGTCCGGCATCGCATCGACCGAGGCGTACTCGTGGGGCAGGCTCGCCCGCACCGGCGGCACCGCCCTCGCGGCGATCGGGCGCGTCTTCGTGCACCTCGGCTGGCTGTTCGTACTGCCCTTCGGGCTCACCAACATCGCCTACTGGACCCGCCGCATCCCGGTGCCGAAGCACGCGAACGAGGCAGGCTGGACCGCCGGGCGGGGCGCGCGCACCCTGCGGTTGTTCGCGCTGACCCTCACGCTCGTCTACATGACCGCGTTCATGTCAGTGGCGGTGGATCTCGTGGGCGTGCAGTGCTTCCGCGACGGACAGGTCTGCGCGGCACTGCCCGCGATGCTCGACGGGCTGCTCGGCCTCGACCGCAACGCCCGCGCCGCCGTGTTCAGCCTCGCTCCGATCGCGGCGATGTCGCTCATCTACCTCATCTCGCGCCGAGGCCGGGTCGACTTCGAGTCGAACATCGCCGAGTTCAGCACGGCGTTCATGTCGGCCGAGCGGCGCACCCGCCCCCTGCTCGCGACGCGCGGGTTCTGGTCGATGGCCCGCGTGACGTCCACGAGCGAACAGCTCCACTTCGCCGCATCCATCGGGCTCGTCCTGCTCCTGCTGGGCTGGGACGCGGCGCTGAACGGCGACCCCGAGGCGTGCGCCGCAGGCTGCGTCGGCACGCTCGTGGCCTCCGGTCCGGTACCCGCGCTGGCCGTCGCCGTCGGAGTCGGCGTGCTCCTGGCCTCGGCGGGGTGCATCCTCGCCGCGACGAGCCCGCGGAACGGCGGGACGGCCGCTCGCGGGCGCCGACAGGGCACCGCCATGCTCGTCATCGCCGTGGTCGCGTACCTCGCCTACCTGGGGGTCACGCTCGGCACGACCTGGGCGCGAGATTCGGAGGCGGACGCGGGAGCACCGTTCGTCGGGCTCGTGGTGCTGCCGAACGCGCTCGCCGTCGCTGCGCTCGGCGTCGCCTACGCGGGAGCCGGATGGGTGCGCGGCGTTCCTCGCGCGGTGTCGTTCACGCTGCTGCCCGGCGCGCTGCTCCTGCTGCTCGCGAGCGAGCTGGTCGACCGCTTCGGCGACCCGGATGCAGCGGTCGCCGGGCTCGCGCTGGACTGGGTGCTCCTCGTGGCCGCGGTGCTGTGCGTGGTCGCGTACTTCCTCGTCGTGTGGGGGCGGCGGCGGTTCACCGACACCCGGTTCGTGGCGTGGGCCGGCATGGGCCCGGCCGTCGGCATGCTGCTCGCGCTGCTCACGTCGATGATCATCTCGAGCCTGCTGGTGCTGGGCGTGAGCTCGTGGTTGGGGACGTCGACCGATCAGGGCGAGACCTCGTTCATCTGGCGCACGCCGCCCGAGCCCGGCACGACCGCGCTCGACGTGCCCAACGCATACGAGCGGTACAGCGTGGTGATCGCGGCGATCGCCCTGCTCACCCTCGTGGTCGCCGGCGCGTCCGTGCTGCGCGCGCTCACCCGGAGCACGCAGTTCACCGTGCCGCCGCTCGCGGGGGCGAGCGGATCGGGCGACTCGGACGCGACCCTGCTCGGCACCGACGCTCCCCCGCCCGACTACGCCGCCCGGGAGTCGCGCGATGCCCTCGTCGGCCGCGCCCGGCGCGTCGTGGGCGCGCGGGGCTCGGCGACCATCGTGCATCGTGGTGAGGGGGTGCTGGGCGTGGTCGCGGTGCTCGCGGCGATCGGCTTCCTTCCGCTCACGTCGAGCCTCGCGTTCGACACCGCGCGCGAACTCGTTCCCGACGCCATCGCGACGGGCATCCGCGACGCCGCGGTCGCGATCCTCGCGCTCGTCGCGATCGCGGCGGTCGGCGCGGTCGCCGCGCGAGCGGCCTCGCACACCGAGCGGCCGCTGGCGCTGCTCTGGGACATCATGTGCTTCTTCCCGCGCGCCGGCCACCCGTTCGCCCCGCCCTGCTACGGCGAGCGCGCGGTGCCCGAGCTCACGGCCCGCACCTGCGCGTGGCTGCGGGACACGAGCCGCGGCCCGACCGGGGCGATCATCGCGGCCCACTCGATGGGCACCGTGATCGCGGCGGCGTCGATCCTCGCGCTGTCGAACGAGCGCGTGACCCGTGGGCTCCCCCGTGGGGAACCGGGGGACGACCGTGCCTGCGCCGCGGACCGCGTCGCACTGCTGTCGTACGGCACGCAGCTCCGCGCGTACTTCAGCCGCTTCTTCCCCTCGGTGCTCGGGCCGCAGGTGCTCGGCGTGCCGGGCTGCCGGGCACCGTCGCTGTGGGAGCCCGACCCGTGGCGCGCGCAGGTCCATCTCGAGTGGCCCGACCTGTTCCCGGGCCCCTCCGCCCGCGGCGTCGACCCGTTCGCGGACGACCGCTCCGACGAGACCCTCGCGAGCGTGCTCGGCTACGACGGCGACCCGGCGACGCCGCCGCGCTGGCGGAGCCTGTGGCGCCGAACCGACTACCTGGGGTTCCCCGCGTTCGGGTACAACGCGGCCGGCAACCCGGTCGACCGGGGCGCGACCGAGAGCGCGCCCGACCGGTACATCTGGGGCATCGCGAAGCACAACGACTACCTGCCGACCCCGCAGTACCGGACGGCACGCGACGAGCTGGTCGCGTCGCTGCGATAGGCGGATGCCGCCCGGCATCCCCGTCCCGCCGGTCAGGAGCCGTCGAGCACCCCGCCCGACTCCTGCAGGTAGCAGACGCCGCACAGCGACTCGTACGTCACCTCGACGCCGTCGATCGCGACCTGGTCGCCGTCGAAGACGTAGCGCCCGTCGACGAGTCGGCCGTTGAAGATGGCCTTCCGCCCGCAGCGGCAGATCGTCTTGAGCTCCTCGAGGCTGTGCGCGACCTCGAGCAGGCGTCGGCTGCCCGGGAACGCGACGGTCTGGAAGTCGGTGCGTATGCCGTAGGCGAGCACGGGCACGTCGTCGAGCAGGGCCACGCGCAGCAGGTCGTCGACCTGGCGCGACGACAGGAACTGCGCCTCGTCGACGAGGAGGCAGCTCACGTCGCGGCCGTCGCGGGCCACGGATGCGGCGCGGTGGTGCTCGAACAACGCGAACGCGTCGGCGTCGGGCGCGAACACGAAGTCGACCTCGCGAGTGACGCCGAGGCGCGAGACGATGTGCTCCGCGCCCTTCGTGTCGACGGCCGGCTTCGCCAGCAGCACGCGGTGCCCGCGCTCCTCGTAGTTGAAGGCGGCCTGGAGCAGCGCGGTGCTCTTGCCGGAGTTCATCGCGCCGTAGCGGAAGTACAGCTTCGCCATCTACTCGAGGAGTCCGTCCTCCGCCACGCGGCGGGTGAGGTCGCTCTTGCGACTCGCGGAGCGGCCCTGGCGCGCGTACTTCTCGCGCACCCGCCGCAGGTACGTCTTCACCGTCTCATAGCTCACGCCCATCGCGTCGGCGGTCTCGGCGGTGGAGCGCCCGCCGACGTAGAGGCGCACGGCGGTGAGCTCCGAGCTGCTGAGCGCCGGCGCGGGCGGCGGGGCCGGTGGATCGGGCGTCGTGCCGTGCGCCTCGTCGACGCCGAGCCACGGTGCGAAGGTCACCTCGCCGGCGCGGCCGGCCGCGGGTGCGACCGCGGGGGACGTGCCCGTGGTACGGCGCGCGAGCACGAGCCGCGCGACATCGAGCACGAGGGCGCCGCTCGCCGACTTGGCGACGAACGCGGCCGCGCCGGCGGCGATCGCGCGGTCGCGCGCGTCGCGGGAGTCGAGCGCGCTGACGACGATCACGGCGGCTCCGGCCGCGCGGCACGCGCGTACGCGCGACTCGATGGATACGGGCTCGGCGAGCTGGAAGTCCATGACGACCAGGTCGACGGGGAACCGCGGCGAGCGCACGAGCTCGAGCCAGGTCGTCGCGCGCACCGCCACCTCGAGGTCGGGCGCGTTCCGCTCCACCCAGGCGACGAGCCCGTCGAGCACGATCCGGTGGTCGTCGAGCACCGCGATCGTCGCCCGCGGAGCGGGTCGGCCGTCGCGTCCGAGATCAGCCCGCATACGCCAGCTCCAGGTGGATCGAGTCGTCGCGCACCTGCATCCGGGCGCGGTCGAAGTTCATGCGCGCGACGGCGAGCAGGTTGTCGGCGTCGGCCCGGAGTCCGGCGCGGGCCGGCAGGCCGGTCGCCGTCGCCGCGATGAGGCATCCGGAGTCCTCGTCATGGACCCGCAGTTCGAGCGAGTGGCTCGACACCTGTCCGCCCGCGAGCCAGGCCACCACCGCGGCCACCGTCGCGCGCTGCGGCTCGGGAAGCCGGGAAGCGGCACCGTGCGGGTCGTCCACGCTGATGCGCGTCGATCCACGGCTGAGCTCGTACCCGACGAGGTCGTCGAGCCACGTCGCATCCGCCCCCGCGACGAGCGCGGAGCGCAGCTGGTGCGCAAGCTCGCGGGCCCGGTCGGCCTGCGCGGGCGTGACGTTGCCCGTCGCGGTCACCTCGGCGAGCAGCGGCAGCACGTCGCGGCCGAGCACCGTGACCCGACCCTCCTGCACCGACCGCGCGATGCCGGCGCGCACCTCCCGGTCGCGTGCGAGCACCGCGACCGCGGCGCTGCGGTCGAACGCGAGCACCTCGGCCACGACCGCGCGCGAGTACCCGGCTGCGGCGGCGCCCAGCACCAGCACCGGCAGCGCGGCCACGACCATGAAGACGGGCGGCGGCGCCTCGATGCTCGAGTACTGTCCCGACTCGAGGGTGAGGATGCCGAGGATGCCGGCGGACACGCCGCACGCGGTCAGCAGCGACTGCCAGGAGCAGTACGGCGCGAGCGCGATCAGCATGAGCCCGACGACCATGGGCCCGACGTCGTCGGAGATCAGCCGGTTCGCTCCGGCGGTGCTCGCGCTCTCGGCGATCGCGGCGCCGATCGCGAGCGCCATGACGACCCACAGCCGCTCGTTCGACATGGGCGCCATGCGCGGAGCGGTCCAGACGATCACGCCGGCCGCCGCCGCGGCGGTGAACCCGATCGACATCGCCGACAGCACCGGGGCGACGATCTCGTCGAGATGCATGAGGACCACCGCGACGATCCCCACGACGGCGAGGCTCGCGTGCAGGATCGCGATGCCCCAGGTCGCGACGGATGCGACGGGGTCGACCGACTGCTGGGTGAGCCGCAGGCGCGCGCCCCTCATCGTGCGTGCTCCGGAACGGCGAGCAGCACCGTGGTGCCGACGCCCGGGGTCGACCAGAGCTGCACCTCGCCGCCGACCCGCTCGATGCGCCCTCGAACGGACGCGCGGATGCCGAGGCGGTCCTCGGGCACGGCGTCGGGGTCGAACCCGCTGCCGTCGTCGACGACGGCCACCGTCAGCTCGGCGCCGTCGGTCGCGACCGACACCTCCGCCTCGTGCGCGCCGGAGTGGTCGGCGACGTTGACCAGACACTGGGTGATCGCATCGCGCAGCGCCGCCATCGCCTCCGGGTGCAGCCGGTCGATCGCCTCCGGTGTGCCCGAGACCCGCACGTCGAGCCCGTGCCGCTGCGCGATCGAGACCGCGGACTGCAGCACCGAGCGGCCGGGCTCTCGCGCCTCCTCGCTCCAGTCGCGGCCGACGATCAGCTCCAGGTCGTGCAGGATCGCGGATCGCAGCGCCGGATCGAGCGGCCCGGAACCGCGGCCGCCCAACGCGAGCAGGTGGTTGAGCGCGGTGTCGTGGAGCCGCTCCGTCGCGCGCGACTCGAACTCGCGGCGGATCTCGATCTCGCGGACGCGTCGCTGCGCGCGATGCAGGCCCGCCGCCTCGCGCCGACCCGAGCGGAGGTTGCGGGCGTCGTAGACGCGCACGGTCAGCACGAGGCCCAGCGCCACCGTCGCGGGCACGTTGAGACTCCAGGGCAGTCCGACCGCCGTGGTCGCCGTCGCGAGGGACACGAGCCCGACGAGGTAGGCCAGCAGCGCCCACCAGGCCGCGACCGCCGAGCGGGGGCGGGGCGTGCCCGAGAGGATGATGACGATCCACGGCACCGCGACCATCAGGGTGCTCGCGAAGTCGGGCAGCGGGAAGTCGGCGAGCACGAGCACGGCGACCACGTAGGTCGCGATGCCGCCCGCGACCAGGTGCAGCACGCTCGTCCAGACCGACGGTCGCGCCACCACGAGTGCGAGCGTCGCGGCCAGGCCGGTGAGCACGCCGACCGAGGCCCAGGCCCCCGGCTCGCCGGAGAGCAGCGCCGACAGGAGCGCCATCGTCCACGCGGCACCCAGGGCTGCGTACGCACCCCAGCGCATGCTCACCGTCAGCGCCCGCCCGAACACCTCAGCGACCTGCTCGCGCGGGATGCCGATGGACATGGGATGTCTCCGTGTGCGCCGCACGCGACGGTCCGGCGCGGCATCGGGTGGATCGCCGGCGGGTCCGGCAGGTGCGTGGGCCCGATTATCGCAGTTCGGGCGCCACGCGCGCCAATGGCGGCGCGAGGGGCGCAGCCGGCGCCACCTGCCGCAACGGACCCGTGCGCTCCGCGATCTCGCAGTGGCGCAGCACCACGCGCAGGCCGTCTGGATCGGCGATCAGCGCGGCCCGATCGTACGCGCCGCGAAGGGCCTGCACCATCGGCTCCACGACCCGCGTCGTCGCCTCCGGGTCGACCGGTCGCGGCGCCTGCACGGTCAGCGTCCACTCCCCCGGTTCCGGGGCGACGACGTGCACGCGCACGGACCCGCGGCGCGAGAGCCGGGCCAGTGACTCGAGGAGCGAGGCGAGGCTGTCGCGCTGCGTCTCGTCGAGCCGGTCGGCGAGGCCGCAGTCGTCGGCGACGCGGATGCGCCCGGACTCGCCGCTCGCGAGCCGTGCGAGATCGGAGAGCCAGGTGGCATCCGATCGACAGGCGGATGCCACGCGCAGGCGTGCGGCGAGGCGGCGCGCGGCCTCGACCTGACCGGTCGTGAGTTCACCGGTCGCGGCGACGCGACCCAGCAGCGGCAGCGCCTCGGCCTCGAGCACGTCGATGCGGTCGGCGCAATCGGCGACGCCGGTCGGCGCGGGTGCGCCCGGCTCGCGGCTGCGCGCCTCCCGCCGACGGGCGAACTCGGTGGCGAGGAGCGCGCGGTCGCGCTCCAGCACCATGCGCGCGAACGTGGAGGAGAACGCGACGGCCGCCGCCACGGCGACGACGACCGGAGCCGCCGCGACGACCGAGAACGTCGGGAGCGGCGCCACGATGTCCACGAACGCGGCCGAGCCGACCGCGAGCGCGGATGCCGCCACGACGGCGACCACGCCGACCGCGGTCGCCGTGCGCCAGGATGCGAACGGCGCGAGCAGCACGATCAGCAGGCCGGCGAGCGCCGTGCCGAAGTCGTCGTAGAAGAGCCTGTTCGCCCCGAGGGTGCTCACGTTCTCGGCGACCGCGGCGGCCATGGCGAGCGCCACCGCGAGCGCGTAGCGTTCCGGGGCGATGCGCCCGCGGCGGGCGGCGCCGGCGATCGCGACCGCCCACGCGGCGGCGAGGAGCACGAACGCCAGCGCGGCTGCGCTCGGCAGGCGAATCTCGTCGCCGTGGCCCGCGGTGACCACGGCGGCGATCACGAGCGCCAGGAGCCCCCCTCCGCAGAGCAGCGCCCACGCGAGTCGGCCGCCGGCGGGGTCCGCCGCCGCCGCGGTCGGTGCAGACGTCGGCCAGTGCGGGCCCGTGCCCGACGCGGCGACGCGGGAACGGATGCGACGCGGCAGGCTGCCGGGCGGGGTCGCGGCGACGAGCGCGAGGCCGTCGAGGCAGCGTTCGTGCAGTCGTGTGACCGCCTGCTCGGCTCGCGTGCGCCGCGACGCGTCGGTCGCCTCCGGCCGCCGCACGGCGACGACGAGCTGCAGCGCCCGGAGCGCGATGACGACCGCGAAGACCGCGACCGTGCCCACGTTCACCGCGAACTCGTGCCCGCCGACGCGCGCCGCGGCGAGCACCGCACCGCCCGTGACCAGGTATCCGGCCGTGGTCCACGCGATCGATGCGGCCGGTCGGCGCATCGCCCCGAGCGCGAGGAACGTTGCGATGCCCGGCAGCGCCGTGCGCAGCGTGTTCGTGTCGGCCATCCGGGTGTCGAGGGTCATGACCGCCTCGGTCGCCGCGAACACGACCGTGGCGCCGACGACGAGCAGCACCAGTCGGTGCGCCGTGCTCGGACGCGCGGCGACGAGCGCGACCACGACGCCGAGCGCGAGGAACCACCCGACGGCGGCGACGGCGACCTGCGCCCACTCGCCGGAGCGGAACGCGGCGGACAGCACGGCGATGACGATCATGATGCCCACGCACGCGGCGGATGCGGCGAGGGAGGCCGAACTGACGGCGCGCGCGAACACGGGTTCGGCGGCCGGGACGCGATCGATCATGTGTTCCGGTCGGATCTGCGCGGCGTCTGCCCTGGGGGAGCATCCGGACCGCATTCGGGTGGGTTCAGAACAGCGTAGGCGGTACCGAACCCCCGCGCACATCGGGTTCCCACAGGCTCGTCGCGGTGCTACTCTGCGGCGCACTGTGCGCCGGGCCGCCGGTGACGGGGCTCTCCTCGCCGCGGGCGAGCCCGTGCGCCCGCATGAGCGGCCGAACACGCGCCGCGAGCCAGCGACGGTAGTCCTTGGGTGCGTCCGCGACCCGGCCCGGATACATCGCACGGTACTTCGGCAGCAGCTCGGGGTGATCGCGCGCGAGCCACTGGAAGTACCACTCCTTCACGCCCGGCTTCAGGCGCAGCGCCGTGTGTACCACGCTCGTCGCACCCGCCTCGCTCGCGCGACGCAGCGCCTCGTCGAGATGCGCCCGCGTGTCGGTCAGGTACGGCAGGATCGGCATCAGGAACACCCCGCAGTCGAGTCCCGCCTCGCGCACGGCGCGCACGGTCGCGAGCCGCGCGGGGGCCGTCGGCGTGCCGTGCTCGACCGACTGCTGCAGCGCGTCGTCGTAGATCGCGATCGACATCGCGATGTCGACGCTCACGTGCCGCGAGGCATCCGCAAGCCGGTCGAGGTCGCGCCGCAGCAGCGTGCCCTTGGTGAGGATGCTGAACGGCGTACGACTCGCGGTGAGCTCGTCGATGATGCGCGGCATGAGCGCGTAGCGACCCTCCGCGCGCTGGTACGGGTCGGTGTTGGTGCCCAGGGCGACCGGATGCCGCTGCCAGCTCGCCCGCCCGAGCTCCCTGCGCAGCACGTCGGCGACGTTGACCTTCACCACGATCTGCCGGTCGAAGTCGTCGCCGCCGTCGAGGTCGAGGTACTCGTGCGTGGGCCGGGCGAAGCAGTATCTACAGGCATGGCTGCAGCCGCGGTAGGGGTTGATCGTCCAGCCGAAGGGCATGCGGCTCGGGCCCGGCACCTTGTTCAGGGCCGACTTCGCGAGCACCTCGTGGAAGGTGATGCCGGCGAACTCGGGGGTCTGCACGCTGCGGACGAACCCGTCGAGCCTGCCGAGGCCGGGCAGCGCCGTGGCGTCCTCGACCCCGAGTTCCTGCCCGTTCCAGCGCATGCGGACATTCGAACACATGTTCGATCACTTCGCCAGTCGGGCGCGCCGCGCGTCCGCCGGAAGCCGGGGTCAGGCGGATGCCACCGCCGCGCACCCACCCTCGAGATGGAGCCGCTCCCCCGCCCAGCGCCGCCGGAGCCACCGGTCGTGGCTCGCGACCACCACCGCGCCCGGGAACGCGCCGAGCGCGTCCTCGAGCTCGGTCGCGAGGGCGAGCGAGAGGTGGTTCGTGGGCTCGTCGAGCAGGAGCGCGTGCGGCGGCCGGGCGAGCACGAGCGCCAGTGCGAGCCGACGCTGTTGGCCGACCGAGAGCGCGCCGATCGGGCGCGACTCGTCGTGCGGACGCAGCAGGCCGAGCGAGGCGAGCGGCACCTGCTCGGCGCGCCGCTCCCCGATCGCGTCGTCGTAGATCGCACGCGGCGATGCCGACGGGTCGGCGAACCGCACGTCCTGCTCCAGCAGCCCGACGCGGAGCCCGCGACGGCGCTGCACCGCGCCCCGGTCGGGCGCGACCCGACCGGCGAGCACCCCGAGGAGCGTCGACTTGCCCGCGCCGTTGCCGCCCGTCAGGAGCAGGCGCGCGTCGGGCGCGAGTGACAGCGACGTGGCGTCGAGCCGCGCGTCGACGACGATCTCGTCTGCCTGGAGCAGCGGCCCCGAGGCCGCCGGCGCCTGCGCCCCGCCGGGAATGCCCGCGAACGCGAGCGGCGACGGCGGACGGCGCACGCCGTCACGCTCCAGGTCGCGGAGCCGCCCCTCCGCGTCACGGATGCGCCGAGCGACGGCGACGTCCTGCCTCGCCCCGAGGAAGTGCGCCACGAACTTGTCGTTGTCGCGACGCGGTCGGTCGCGATGCATCCGCCCGGACGTCTCGGCGACGACGGCACCCAGGCGGCGGCGCTCGTTCTGCTCCTCGGAGTACCGCCGCTCCCAGCGTGCGCGGTCGTCCGCGCGCACGGCCAGGTACGCGCTGAACCCGTCGCCGAAGGCTCGGGCCCCGTCGCTGCCGACGGGCCCGGCCGTCGGGTCGAGGTCGACCAGACCCGTCGCGACCTCGTCGAGGAACGCGCGATCGTGGCTGGCGAACAGCACCGGTCCGCGCCACGCGCGGAGCTGCGCGGCGAGGAACCCGGCCGCATCGTCGTCGAGGTGGTTCGTGGGCTCGTCGAGGAGCAGGGCGTCGGGCCGTGAGAGCAGCAGTGCGGCGAGCGCGAGCCGGCTGCGCTGGCCGCCCGAGATGCGCCCGAGCGGCCGGTCGAGCGGGACTCCGGCGAGCCCGAGCCCGTCGAGCAGCGCGTCGCGGCGGGACTCGGCACCCCAGACGTCGGCTCGCTCCGCTGCGGCGAGGGCGTCGGCGTAGCGGAGTGCCGGGTCGGAGGCACCGGAGCCCGCAGGGGCGGCCGGCCCGTCGGCGAGCGCCGCGGCCGCCGCCTCCAGCTCGTGCTCGATGGCGCGCACCTCGGCGAGCGCGTCCTCGAGCACCGCGTCGACCGGCTGGTCGGGCGCGAACGGCACCTCCTGGAGCAGCAGCCCGGTGCGGGCCGGTCGGGTGAGGATGCCATCGGCGACACCGCCGCCCGAGGCATCCGCCCCGCCGTGCAGCAGTCGCAGCAAGGTCGACTTGCCTGCTCCGTTCTCGCCGATGAGGCCGGTGCTGGCGCCCGGCGAGACCGAGAACGAGACGTCGGCGAACACCCGCCGGTCGGCGAAGGCGACCGACAGTCCGTCGGCGCGCAGGTGGTCGGAACGGTGGATGCGTACGGTCATGCGAGACCCCTCCGGCGAGGTCCCGGAACGTGGGTCCGGGAGCGGGGATTCCCGCCGGGCACGTGCCGTCGAGGGTGGCGCGCGACCGTCGACCGTGATCAGCGATCAGCGAATGGGGCGCACACCACGCGTCGACGGCGCCTCGGGCGCGGGACGGTCGTGGCGTGCTCACTTCATGACGGAGGCGACTGTAGCACGCCCGCCGCGACGACCGGTTACGCGGGGAGCTGCAGCGCCTTCGCGGTGCGCGCGAGCGAGGCCTTGGCCTTCTTCGGGTCGTCGGAGAGGCGGGAACCGAAGCTCGGCACCATGACGAGGATCATCGGCTCCCAGGCATCCCACCGCTCGGGGAAGCACTTCTTGAGCACGTCGAACATGATCGGCGCGGCGGTCGATGCACCCGGCGACGCACCCAGCAGGCCGGCGATCGTGCCGTCGGCGCCCGTGATCACCTCGGTGCCGAACTGGAGCACACCGCCCTGCTCGGGGTCGTGCTTCATGACCTGCACGCGCTGGCCGGCCGTGATGAGCTCCCAGTCGCGCGACTTCGCGGTCGGCATGAAGGCTCGCAGCGCGTCCATCTTCTGCTCGCGGTTCGCCAGCAGCTCGCCGACGAGGTACTTCATGAGGTCGAAGTTGCGGAACGCGACCTGGAGCATGGTGCCGAGGTTGTGCCAGCGCACCGAGAACGGCAGGTCGAACCAGGTGGAGCGCTTGAGGAACTTGGGCGTGAATCCGGCGAACGGGCCGAACATGACGGATGCCTCGCCGTCGACCACGCGCGTGTCGAGATGCGGCACCGACATCGGCGGGGCGCCGACCGCGGCCTTGCCGTACACCTTGGCGTGGTGCTGGGCGACGATCTTCGGATTGCGCGTGCGGAGGAACTGCCCCGAGATGGGGAAGCCGCCGTAGCCGCGGATCTCGGGGATGCCCGACTGCTGCAGGAGCGGCAGCGCGCCGCCGCCGGCGCCGACGAAGACGAACTTCGCGTTCACGACGTGCGGGGCGTTGCCGACCACGTGGCGCACCTTGAGACGCCACGTGCCGTCCTTGCGGCGCTTGATGCCCTGCACCTCGTGGTTCAGGCGCACGGTTGCGCCGTGCGACTCGACGTGGGCGAACAGCAGCTTCGTCAGCTCGCCGAAGTCGACGTCGGTGCCAGACGCGATGCGCGTGGCGGCGACCTTCTGGCGGCGGTTGCGCTTCTTGGCCATGAGCGGCGCCCACTCGGCGATGACATCGATGTCGTCGGTGAACTCCATGCCCGCGAACAGCGGCTCGTCCTTCAGCACCTCGTAGCGCCGGCGCAGGTACTCGACGTTCGCTGCGCCGTGCACGAAGGTCATGTGCGGGGTCGGGTTGATGAACTTCGACGGCTCGGGCAGCGCACCCGTTCCGACCAGGTGCGCCCAGAGCTGGCGGCTGACCTGGAACTGCTCGTTGATGCTGATCGCCTTGGCCGGGTCGACGGTGCCGTCGGCCTGCTCGGGCATGTAGTTCAGCTCGCAGAGGGCGGCGTGGCCGGTGCCCGCGTTGTTCCACGGGTTCGAGCTCTCCTGCGCGACCTCGCCGAGGCGCTCGAGCACGAGGATCGACCAGTCGGGCTGCAGCTCCCGGATGAGGGTGGCGAGGGTGGCACTCATGATGCCCCCGCCGATCAGCACGACGTCGACGGTCTCCTCGGATTGCACGACGGACAGTCTAGTGAGCGGCGGCTCACGGCCCGAATCGAGCGGATGCCACCCGAGCTGCGCCCGTCGGCGGCACCCGACCCACTCACGCGGCGACCGCGGCGAGGATCAACCCGACCCCCGCGGTGATGAGTCCCGCCGTCAGCACGATGGCCCCGATCCACAGCAGCCAGATGAGGCCGTTCGGCTTCACCGGGTCGCGCCCGGTCACCGAGAGGAAGAACCCGGCGGGCATGAGGATGGCCGCGATCGGCACCGCGGTGCGGGCGAACCACGCGAGGAGGCCCTCGTAGGGCGCGGCGTCGATCATGGCGAGGATGGCGAGCGACAGTACGAGCAGTACCGCCGCGTGCGCGTGGCCCGCGCGGAAGAACCCCTTCTGGAGGTCGTTCGCGGGCGCGTGGCCTCGCACGACCCTGGTGAGGAGGTACCCGCCGGACTCGACGGTGACGAGTGCGAGCAGGAGGATTCCCGCGAGCAGCAGCGTTTCGGAGGACATGGCGACTCCCGACGTGATTGGATAGTGGTGTTATCCAGTATTGGATACTTCTACTACCCAACACAAGGGGATGCATGCGTATTTCCGAGCTCGGCGCGACCACGGGCGTGCCCGTCGCAACGCTCAAGTACTACCTGCGCGAGGGACTGCTCCACGCGGGCGAGGCGCGCGGGGCGACGCAGGCCGACTACGACGCGACGCACGTGCGCCGGGTGCGGCTGGTGCGCGCGCTCACCGGCACGGTCGGACTCAGCCTCCAGCAGGCCCGCACCATCCTCCAGCTCGTCGACGACCCGGGCGACGACCTCTACGAGACACTCGGATGCGCCGTGTCGGCGCTCCCCCCGGCGACGACCGAACCCGACCCCGACGACCCGGACCCGTACCCGCTCGCACGCGAGGCCATGGAGCGGCTCGGCTGGCGGGTGCATCCGACCTACGCGGGCATGGCGCAGCTCGAGCAGGCGCTGGCCGCCGCATCCGACGCCGGCCTGCCGATGAGCGACGAGCGGCTCGAGGCGTATGCGCGCTCGCTGCACGACATCGCCCGGTACGACCTCGACCGGCTGCCGGGCGACGACCCCGCGGCATCCGTCGAGTACACCGTGCTCGGCACCGCGCTCTACGAACCCGTCGTACTCGCGTTGCGCAGGCTCGCGCACCACGAGATCGCGGGGCGGATGCTCCACCCCGACGCCGACTGAGGCCGGGCGTCCGGCCGGCCCAGCGACTCAGGCGCCCGCCGGAACCGCCTGTCGCGCCGCGACGAGCTCCGCGATCTGCACCGCGTTCAGCGCCGCACCCTTGCGCAGGTTGTCGTTCGAGATGAACAGCAGCAGGCCCTTGCCGTCGACCGCGGACTGGTCCTGACGGATGCGACCCACGTAGGACGGGTCGTTGCCGGCCGCCTCGAGCGGCGTCGGCACGTCGGAGAGCGCCACGCCCGGGGCATCCGCCAGCAGCTCACGCGCACGGTCGGGCGTGATGGGGTTGGCGAACTCGGCCGCGATCGAGAGCGAGTGCCCGGTGAAGACCGGCACGCGCACGCAGGTGCCCGCGACGCGCAGGCCCGGCAGCTCGAGGATCTTGCGGCTCTCGTTGCGGAGCTTCTTCTCCTCGTCGGTCTCCTCGTCGCCGTCGTCGACGATCGAGCCGGCGAGCGGCACGACGTCGAACGCGATCGGCTTGGGGAACTTCACCGGCTCGGGCATGGTGACGGCGGCGCCGTCGTGCACGAGGCCGATGGTGTCCTGCTCGATCGCGGCGCGGGCCTGCTCGAGCAGCTCCTCGCCGCCCGCGAGCCCCGCGCCCGAGACCGCCTGGTAGGTCGAGACGACCATGCGCTCGAGGCCCGCGGCCTCGTGGAGCGCCTTCATGACCGGCATCGCGGCCATGGTGGTGCAGTTCGGGTTCGCGATGATGCCCTTGCGCGCCTCGTCGATGGCGTGCGGGTTGACCTCGCTCACGACGAGCGGCACGTCGGGATCCATGCGCCAGCCCGACGAGTTGTCGATGACCGTCACGCCCGCCTCGGCGAACCGCGGGGCCTGCGCCTTCGAGAGCGTGGCACCGGCCGAGAAGATGGCGATGTCGAGGCCGGTCGGGTCGGCCGTCGCGGCGTCCTCGACCACGACGTCCTCATCGCGGAACGGCAGGGTCGTGCCCGCCGAGCGCGCCGAGGCGAAGTAGCGGATGGACGCGACCGGAAAGTCGCGCTCCTCGAGCAGGCGTCGCACGACCTTGCCGACCTGACCGGTCGCGCCGACGACGCCGATGTTGACTCCGTTGCTTGCTGCCATGGCTCCCATTGTCCTCGTGTCGATGGCCTAGCGGCCCGTGCCGGCGTAGACGACGGCCTCGATGTCGCTGTCGAGCCCGAACGCGGTGTGCACCGCGCGGGCCGCCTCGTTCACCATGTCGGCGCGGGTGACGACCGAGACGCGGATCTCGCTGGTGGAGATCATCTCGATGTTGATGCCGGTCTCGTAGAGCGCCTCGAAGAGCTTCGCCGAGACGCCCGAGTTCGTGCGCATGCCCGCGCCGACCAGCGCGAGCTTGCCGATCTGGTCGTCGTACTGGAGGCTCTCGAAGCCGAGCTCGTCCTGCTCGTTGCGCAGCGCGGTGAGCGCGCCCTGGCCCTCGGGCTTGGGCAGCGTGAACGAGATGTCGGTGCGGCCCGTCGCGGCCGCCGACACGTTCTGCACGATCATGTCGACGTTGGCGTTCGTCTTGGCGACGATGCGGAAGATCTTCGCGGCGGCGCCGGGCACGTCGGGCACGCCGACGACGGTGATCTTGGCCTCGCTCAGGTCGGTGGCGACGCCGGAGATGATGGGCTGTTCCATGGTTTCCCCTTCGGGCAGGCTCGTCGGGTCGTAGACGATGGTGCCCTCGTTGTTGCTGAACGACGACCGCACGTGCAGGGTCACGCCGTGGCGGCGCGCGTACTCGACCGCGCGGATGTGCAGGACCTTCGCGCCGGAGGCCGCGAGCTCGAGCATCTCCTCGCTGGTGATGCGGTCGATCTTGCGGGCGAGCGGCACGACGCGCGGGTCGGACGTGAAGATGCCGTCGACGTCGGTGTAGATCTCGCAGACGTCGGCGCTGAGCGCCGCGGCGAGCGCGACGGCGGTCGTGTCGGAGCCGCCGCGACCGAGCGTCGTGATGTCCTTCGTGTCGCGGCTGAAGCCCTGGAAGCCGGCGACGATGACGATCGAGCCCTCGTCGAGCGCCTCGCGCAGGCGCACCGGAGTGACGTCGACGATGCGGGCCGCGCCGTGCGTGGCATCCGTGATCATGCCGGCCTGGCTGCCGGTGAACGACCGGGCGTCGTAGCCCATGGCCTTGATCGCCATCGCGAGCAGCGCCATCGAGATGCGCTCCCCCGCGGTCAGCAGCATGTCGAGCTCGCGCGGCGCCTGGATCGGCGTGACCTCGTTGGCGAGGTCGATCAGCTCGTCGGTCGTGTCGCCCATCGCGGACACGGCGACGACCACGTCGTTGCCGGCCTTGCGCGTCTCGACGATGCGCTTCGCCACGCGCTTGATGCTCTGCGCGTCGGCGACGGACGACCCGCCGTACTTCTGCACGATCAGGCTCACGGTGCTGGTACTCCCGGGTGGATTGCGTCGGCTGGATTCGCCGCGACCATCTTACGTGCGGCCGGATGCGGGTTCGGCCATGTGACGCCCGCCCGCGGTGGGGTGCCAGACCCGTCGAAGAACTGCGTTCCCAGCGCTGGGAACGCAGGCTTTCGACGGGTCTCGGGTGTTGCGAGCGGGAGTGAGGGTGAGGAACATGTGACGAGTGAGCGAGCGGATGCCCCTAGGCGGCCGGATGCGAGGGAGCGATGCGCGTCCGGAGCGATCGGGGGCGTGGTGATGGCCTCCGTCGCGATCGAGGCTCGCGGTGCGCACCGCGCCTATCGCGGCGGCGCGGGCGTGCACGGTGTCGACCTCACGGTGGAACCCGGCGAGATCCACGCGCTGGTCGGGCTGAACGGGGCCGGCAAGACCACGCTCATGCGGCTGCTGCTCGGGATGCTGCGACCGGACCGCGGCGAGGTGCGTCTGTTCGGCCAGCCGCTCCCGAGCGCCGGGCGCGACGTCTGGGCCCGCGTGGGGCACCTCGTCGAGACGCCCTCGACCTACGCCGAGCTGACGGCGCGGGCGAACCTCGAGGCCGCGGCCCGGCTGCGCGGCGTGACGCGGGCCGAGGTCGCACGGGTCGTCGACGGGGCGATCGCCGAGCTTGTGCTCGAGGCCTACGCGGACGTGCCCGCGCGTCGCCTGTCGCTCGGCAACCGCCAGCGGGTGGGACTCGCGGCGGCCCTGCTGCACGAGCCGTCGGCGATCGTCCTCGACGAGCCGGGCAACGGGCTCGACCCGTCGGGCGTGCTGCTGCTGCGCTCGGCGCTGCGGCGGCGTGCGGACGCCGGCGCGGGCATCCTCGTGTCGAGCCATCACCTCGACGAGGTCGCGCGGATCGCCGACCGCATCTCGGTCATGAACGCGGGACGGATCATCGGGCGGATGCAGCCGGGCGGCCGCGACCCCGAGCGCGAGTTCTTCGAGCTGGTGCTCGCGGACGACGTGGAGCGCGCGTCGTGATCGGCGTCGCGGTCGCCGTCGAGGCGCGCAGGGCGCTCGCCTCGCGGGTGCTCCGCTGGACCACGCTGCTGCTCGTCGTCGGCCTCGCGCTCATCGTCGGCGGCATGACGCTCGCGGTGCGCGCGGGCGATCCGCAGGTGGTCGCGAAGCTCGGCATCGTCGCCGACCTCGAGGGGTGGGCGGCGGTGTCCGCCATGGCCGCGCAGGTGACGAGCGCCGGCGCGCTCGTGGCGATGGGCGTGGCGCTCAGCTGGCTGTTCGGGCGCGAGTTCGCCGAGGGCACGGTGGCCGGGCTGTTCGCGCTGCCGGTGTCGCGGGCGGCGACCGCGGTCGCGAAGCTGCTGGTGTTCCTCACGTGGGTGGCGGCGACCGCGCTGGTGCTCGGGGTGGCGGTCTGGCTGGTCGGCGCGGCCTCGGGGGCGGGCGCCCTCGACGAGGCATCCGCCACCGCTCTGGGGCGTCAGCTGCTGCTCGGCCTGCTCACGGGGTGCATCGCGACGCCGGCTGCGTGGGCGGCGACGCTCGGGCGCGGCCTACTGCCGGGCATCGCGACGACGATCGGCATCGTGGTGGTGAGCCAGGTCATGGCGGTCGCGGGGGTCGGCGCGTGGTTCCCGTTCACGGCGCCCGCGCTCTGGGCGATCGAGCCCGGGACCGTGTCGGCGGCCCAGCTCGCACTCGTCGCGCTCGTGCCGTTGGGGTTCGGCGCACTCACCGCGCTCGCGTGGCACCGCCTCCAGCTCGACCGCTGAACCGATGTCGACGCTGAACCGATGTCGAAGCTGAGCCGATATCGACGCTGAGCCGATGTCGTCAGCTGACGACGCGGCGGCCCTCGAAGGCGCGGCCGAGCGTGACCTCGTCGGCGTACTCGAGGTCGCCGCCGACCGGCAGGCCGGAGGCGAGCCGGGTGATGCGGATGCCGAGGGCGGTGAGCATGCGGCTGAGGTAGGTCGCCGTCGCCTCGCCCTCGAGGTTCGGGTCGGTCGCGATGATGACCTCCTGCACGACGCCGTCGGCGAGCCGCTCCATGAGCTGGCGGATGCGGAGCTCCTCGGGGCCGATGCCGTCGATCGGGCTGATCGCGCCGCCGAGCACGTGGTATCGGCCCCGGAACTCGCGCGTGCGCTCGATGGCGACGACGTCCTTCGCCTCCTCGACCACGCAGATGACGGCCGGGTCGCGCCGCGGGTCGCGGCAGATGGAGCAGGTCGACTGCTCGGCGACGTTGCCGCAGATCTCGCAGAAGCGCACCTTGTCGCGCACCTCGGTGAGGATCTCGGCGAGCCGCGACACGTCGAAGCTCTCGGTCTGCACGATGTGGAACGCGATGCGCTGCGCCGACTTCGGCCCGATGCCGGGCAGGCGGCCGAGCTCGTCGATGAGGTCCTGGACGATTCCCTCGTACATGCTCAGCTCCCCCCGACGCCGCCGGAGCGCGGCTCGCCGAGCTGCTGCTCCTCGATGAACGTGGCGCCGAGCACCTCGCGCACGACGGCCTCGCCGTAGCGCTGGGCTCCGCCGCGGGTGGCGGGGGCGGATGCCTCGGAGCGTCGCACCGGTACCGCGCGCGTGGGCGCCGGTGCCGGCGCATCGACGGATGCCTCGGGGGCACGCGCGTTGGCGGGTGCGGCCGGCGGGGCGGCAGGCCCGGGCGCGGCGGCCGTGGCCGCGGGCGCCGCAGGCGTTCCGTCATCGGGCGGGAGCGCCGGTTCGTCATCGTCGGGCGGCGGGGCATCGTCGTCGGACGGGATCGGCACGACGTCCCACGAGTCGACCGGAGCCGCGGGTGCCGGTGCAGGCGCCCGCTGCGTCGGGAGCGCGGACTTCGGCGGCGCGGCCTTCGGCGGCGCGGCCTTCGGCGGTGCGGACTGCGACGCCTTCGTCACAGGGCGTTCCGCGCGAGTGCTCGTCGCGGTGCGCGCCTCGGCGACCCTGGCCGGGGTGGCATCGGCCGGTTGGTCGGAGTCGTCGTCGGGCACGCTTCCGGTGCCGGCGTCGCGCCCGCCGCGGGCCTCGTCGGCGCCGTCGACGCGGGCGATGAGTGCGACCTCGACGCCGAGGCGATCGTGCACGGCGCGCTTGAGCAGGTCGCCCACGCCCTGGCCGGGCGCCGAGGGCTGCTTGAGCTGCTCGACGTCGGACTGGCTGGGGAACCCGAGCACGAGCACGCGACCGTCGCGGAACTCGCGCACCTGCGCGGTGAACAGCACCATCCAGGCGCTGCGCCGCACGGCCTGCACGGCCGACAGCACCTGCGGCCACTCGTCGCGGATCTGCTGGAGCGTCACCGGCCCGGTCGGCTTCGGCGCGGGCGTCGGGGCCGGTTCGGCGGGAGCGGGCGCAGCGGGCTCGGCAGCGGCGGACGCGGCCGGACGCGCCGGAGCGGACGACGAGGCGGGCTCGGCCGACGCGGGCGCCGGCTGCGCGGGGGTCTCGGCGCGGGCGGGGCGCGGTGCGGGCGCCGGCGCGTCGGCGGCGTGCGGTGCCGCGGCTTCGCCGGAGGCATCCGTCACCCCCACCCGTCGCTCGAGGCGCTCGACGCGGGCGAGGGCTCCTCGGGAGCTGTCGTCGCTCGAGGGCACCAGGGCGCGCGCGAGCATGAGCTCGAGGTGCAGGCGCGGGGAGGTCGCCCCGGTCATCTCGGTGAGCGCGGCGTTGACGATGTCGGCCGTGCGAGAGAGC
Organism: uncultured Agromyces sp.; assembly: GCA_913053875.1. GTDB lineage: Bacteria > Actinomycetota > Actinomycetes > Actinomycetales > Microbacteriaceae > Agromyces. Next base: position 475,878 of record CAJXGN010000001.1, read on the forward strand.
TCCGCCTGGCCGAACGTCGCGGCCTGGCGGCCCATCTGGGCGATCTCGTCCTCGGGGATGCCGCGCAGCACGGCGGCCGCACCCTCGGGCGTGGACGCGGCGACGACGACGAGGTCGCGCAGGCGCTCGAGCAGGTCCTCCACGAAGCGACGAGGGTCCTGCCCGGTCTGGATCACCCGGTCGACCGCTGCGAACGCCGCCGCCGCGTCGCGTGCGGCGATGGCATCGACGACCTCGTCGAGCAGGGCGCCGTGGGTGAAGCCGAGCAACGCCACGGCCCGCTCGTAGTCGACGCGGTCGCCCTCGGAGCCCGCGATGAGCTGGTCGAGCAGCGAGAGGGTGTCGCGCGGCGAGCCGCCGCCCGCGCGCACCACGAGGGGCAGCACGCCGGCGTCGACCTGCACCGACTCGCTGTCGGCCAGCTGCTGCACGTACTCGAGCATCGGGCCCGGCGGCACGAGGCGGAAGGGATAGTGGTGCGTGCGCGAGCGGATCGTGCCGAGCACCTTCTCGGGCTCGGTCGTCGCGAAGATGAACTTCACGTGCTCGGGCGGCTCCTCGACGAGCTTCAGCAGCGCGTTGAAGCCCTGCGGCGTCACCATGTGGGCCTCGTCGAGGATGAAGATCTTGAACCGGTCGCGTGCCGGGGCGAACACGGCGCGCTCGCGCAGGTCACGTGCATCGTCGACGCCGTTGTGGCTCGCCGCGTCGATCTCGACGACGTCGAGCGAGCCGCCACCCGAGCGCGAGAGTTCGACGCAGCTCGGGCAGGTGCCGCACGGGGTGTCGGTGGGGCCCTCCGCGCAGTTCAGGCAGCGGGCGAGGATGCGCGCCGACGTGGTCTTGCCGCAGCCGCGAGGGCCCGAGAAGAGGTAGGCGTGGTTCACCCGGTCGGTGCGGAGCGCGGTCATGAGCGGCTCCGTCACCTGGGACTGGCCGATCATCTCGGCGAACGTCTCGGGCCGGTAGCGGCGATAGAGGGCGGTGACCACGCGACCAGACTAGTCGGCGCCTGCGACAGGCCGGCGGGTTCCCGCAGGCTGCGCAACGCCCTCCCCATCTTCGAACGGCGGTTCGAATCCCGAGCGGCGCTCGCGTATGCTGTGCGGGCGCGGCGCCGCGTACCCCCAACGGCGTCGCGGGTACGAAGGAGCACCACCCCATGCCCACCACCACTCCCCGCTACGCCGTGATCGGCGCAGGCCCGTCGGGCCTCGCGGGCCTCCGCGCGATGCAGCGCCGGGGCCTCGACGTCGTCGGCTACGAGTCGTCCTCCGATGTCGGCGGGCTCTGGAACATCGACAACCCGCGCAGCACGATGTACGAGTCGGCGCACCTCATCTCGAGCCGCACGACCACCGAGTTCGCCGAGTTCCCGATGCGCTCGACCGCCGACTACCCGAGCCACCGCGAGCTGCGCCGCTACTTCGACGACTACGCCGACCACTTCGGGCTCCGCGAACTGATCCGCTTCGACACCCGTGTCGACCGCGTCGAGCGCACGCCCGACGGCGGCTGGCTCGTGCACGCGACCGGCCCCGACGGCGCGACCACCGACGAGTTCACGGGTGTCGTGATCGCGAACGGCACGCTCGCCCACCCGAACGTGCCGACGTTCCCCGGCGAGTTCACCGGCGAGATCCTGCACACGAGCGCCTACAAGGACGCCGAGCTGTTCGAGGGCAAGCGCGTGCTCATCATCGGCGCCGGCAACTCGGGCTGCGACATCGCGGTCGACGCCGTGCACCGCGCAGCATCCGTCGACATGTCGGTGCGCCGCGGCTACTACTTCGTGCCCCGCTACCTGTTCGGCAAGCCCAGCGACACGCTCAACCAGGGCCGCCCGCTGCCCGCGCGCATCAAGCAGGCCGTCGACACCCCGGTGCTGCGCGCCTTCACGGGCGACCCGACCCGCTACGGCTTCCCGAAGCCCGACTACAAGCTGTACGAGTCGCACCCGATCGTGAACACCATGATCCTCAACCACCTCGGGCAAGGCGACCTGTCGATCCGCGCCGACATCGAGCGGTTCGACGGCGAGCGCGTGCACTTCCGCGACGGCACCCACGGCGACTACGACCTGATCATGCTCGCCACCGGATACACGCTCGACTACCCGTTCGTCGACCGCGCCGACCTGAACTGGGAGGGCTTCTCGCCGAAGCTGTACCTCAACATCTTCCCGCCGAGCTTCAACGGGCTCGCGGTGCTCGGCATGATCGAGGCATCCGGCATCGGCTGGCAGGGCCGCGCCGAGCAGGCCGAGCTCGTCGCCGCGTACTTCGCCGCCGACGCACGCGACCCGCTGAAGGCCGCGAAGCTGCGAGCGGATGCCTCGGGGCCGTGGCCCGACCTCACCGGCGGGTACCACTACCTGGCGCTCGAGCGCATGTCGTACTACGTGAACAAGGACGCGTACCGGCGCGTTGTGCGTCGCTCGCTCGCGGCGTTCGGCGAGGCGCCGGCGGCGGGGGCGGATGCGGCGGGCGAGGCGTCCGGCTCGGAGGCATCCGTCACCGCCCCTGCCAAGACCGGAGCGCGCGCATGAACATCGACGACGTGATGCTGAACTTCGCGCCGGGCTCGCTCGTCGCGCTCAGCGTGGTGCTCGGCCTGATCATGTTCGGCATCGCGCTCGACACGTCGATCGACGACTTCCGCGCCGTGGCGAAGGCGCCGAAGCCCATGATCGTGGCGCTCATCGCGCAGATCGTGCTGCTGCCGGCGATCACCTTCGGGCTCACGCTGCTGCTGAACGTGCAGGGGTCGATCGCGCTCGGCATGATCCTCGTGGCGTGCTGCCCGCCGGGCAACGTGTCGCAGGTGCTCACGTACCGGTCGGGCGGCAACGTGGCGCTCAGCGTCTCGATGACCGCGGTCGCGAACGTGCTCTACATCTTCCTGCTGCCGCTCAGCCTCTCGTTCTGGGGCAACCTGCACCCGACCGGCTCGGAGCTCATGCGCGCCGTCAGCCTCAACGGCTGGCAGATGATGCTCGAGATCCTGCTCGTGATCGGCCTGCCGTTCGCGCTCGGGCTCACGATCCGCACGGTCTGGCCGAAGTTCGCCGCGAAGGTGCAGCCGACCATGCGCTGGGTGAGCCTGCTCGGGCTGCTCGGCTTCATCGTGGCCGCGCTCGTCGGCAACTTCGAGTACTTCATCGCGTGGATCGGCGTCGTGCTGCTCGCCGTCACGCTGCACGACGCGATCGCCCTCGCGATCGGCTACGCGAGCGCCCGCGTCGGCGGCCTCGCCGTGCGCGAGCGCAAGGCCATCACGTTCGAGGTCGGCATCCGCAATGCCGGGCTCGGGCTCGGGCTGGTGTTCACGTTCTTCGGCGGCCTCGGCGGCATGGCGATCGTCGCCGGCTGGTGGGGCATCTGGGACATCGTCGCAGGGCTCGTGGTCGCGAGCCTGTGGGCGCGGCACACGAAGAGGAAGCAGGCGGATGCCTCGGCCGAGGTGAGCGCGTGAGCGCCGCCTCCGGTGGTCGCCGGGTCTACGTGACCGGCGGCAGCGGCTTCCTCGGGTCGAACGTGGTGACCGCGCTCGCCGCGCGCCCGGACGTCGAGCTCGTCGTCTCTGGCGACCTGCGGCCGCCGCGCGTGCCGGTGGAGGACGTCGTCGTCGTCCATGGCGACGTGACGTCGCCCGGGTCGCTCGCGCCGCAGTTCCGGGAGCACCGCATCGACACCGTCGTGCACCTCGCGTCGATCGTGAACCCGGGCGCCGCGACGACCGTCGAGCAGGAGTACGCGGTCGACGTCGAGGGGTCGCGGCACGTGCTCGACGCGTGCGTCGAGGCAGGCGTGCGGCGGGTCGTGGTCTCGTCGAGCGGCGCGGCGTACGGCTACTACGCCGACAACCCGATGCCGCTCCGCGAGACCGACCCGCTGCGCGGCAACGACACCTTCCCGTACTCGCGGCACAAGCGCCTCGTCGAGGAGATGCTCGCCGAGGCGCGGGTCTCGCACCCCGAGCTCGAGCAGGTGATCTTCCGCATCGGCACGATCCTCGGGCCGACGGTGGGCAACCAGATCACCGCGCTCTGGGAGGCCGACCGGCCGCTCGAGATCCGCGGCGCGGCGAGCCCGTTCGTGTTCGCCTGGGTCGACGACGTGGTGGGCGCGATGGTGCACGCCGTCGCGGGCGGCGGGCCGGCCGGGGCGTACAACGTGGCCGGAGACGGCGTCGTGACCGTCCGCGAGATCGCGGCTGCCATGGGCAAGCGCACGCTGCGGCTGCCCGCGTGGGTGCTGTCGCTCGGCCTGCGCGTCGGGCACGCGCTTCGGTTGACCGTGCACGGACCCGAGCAGCTCGACTTCCTGCGCTACCGCCCGGTGCTCGCCAACGATGCCCTCAAGGCGCGCTTCGGCTACGTGCCGCGGCGCACGAGCCGCGAGGCGCTCGACGCGTACCTCGAGGCGCGCGCGGCACGGCTGGCCGCGCCCGCCTGACGCTGCGGCACTAGCATCGGCCCCATGCCGTCGATTCGGAACATCGCCGTGGGCCTCCCCGTTCGTGACAGGCACGTGCTGGTGCTCGACGCGATGGATCGGGTGAAGGATGCCGCGTTCCACCGCGCGATCGGGGGCGGCATCGAGTTCGGCGAGACCGCCGAGGAGGCCGTTCGCCGCGAGTTCGTCGAGGAGCTCGGCGTTGCGCTGGGCCGGGTCGAGCTGCTCGATGTCGTGGAGAACATCTTCACGCACGAGGGGCGGCCGGGCCACGAGATCGCGCACGTGTTCGCCGTCGAGTCGGCGGAGATCGACCGGATCCCGCTCGATGCCCGTCTCCACGTGCTCGACCAGGGCAGCCCGATCCGCTGGGTGCCGATCGGAGCGGCGCCCTACCCGATCTACCCGGACGGCATCGCGGAGCTGCTCGATGCACGCTTCTGAATCGGGGGCCGCATCTGCATCGCGGCCGGGCGGGAGACGGTTCAGATGCGACCCGTGACGCGCTGGCTGCTCGGCGCGGGGATCGCACTGCTCGGGCTGCTGATCGCGGCGGTCTGGGTGCGCGTCAGCCTCGCCTGGTCGGACAGCCGGGGCTACGAGGGCGAGGTCACCGAGATCCGCTACATCGTGTTCGCGTGCATCGCACTCGCGATCGCGGCCGCCGGCGTGGTCACGGGCGTGCTCGTGGGCCTCGGCGGCCTGCGGAAGCGCCGCTGAGAGCGCCCGCCGCCCGCCCACCGCACTGCTGGCGCCCGAGGGCCGAATCTTGCCTGAGGGCCGAATCTCGATTGAGGGCCGAATCTTCAGCCCTCAGACCAAGGAATGGCCCTCAGCCGGATGTACCTGCGAGCGGAACACTCCGAGACCCGTCAAGAAGCTGCGCCTCCAGGCGTGAGAGCGCAGCATTTTGACGGGTCTCGGTCAGTCGATGGCGCCGAGGCGGGTCAGCGGCCAGACCCGCGCGAACGCCAGCCCTACGACCTGCTCCTCGGGCACGAAGCGTGCGCAATCGGTGCCCTTGGGGGCGCCGCGGCACGCGATGACCGAGTCGGCGGACGCGCTGCGGTGGTCGCCGAGCACCATGAACTCCCCGTCGGGCACGGCGACCGGGCCGAAGCAGCGCAGCGAGCGCTGCTCCGTCGTGCAGTCGAGGCTGCCCGGCTCGAACGCGGGGTCCTCGAACAGGTACGGCTCGTCGAGCGGCTCGCCGTCGACGGTCACGCGCCCCTCGGTGTCGCAGCACGCGACCTCCTCCCCCGGCAGGCCGATGACGCGCTTCACGAGCGAGTACGGCGCGCCCGGCCCGAGTCCGGTGACCGTGCCGATCACGCGCAGCGCACCGTCGAACACGTCGGTCACCGGGCCGAGGCTGCCCCACTCGGGCGTCGCCTCGAACACGATCACCTCACCCCGCTCCGGGGGCGCGGGCACGATCCGCTCCACGAGGATGCGGTCGCCGACATCCAGCGTCTCCTCCATCGAGCCGCTCGGCACCGCGTAGAGCTTCACCACGAGTGCCTGCACGATCAGCACCAGCAGCAGCGCGATCGCCGGACCCACCCAGAACGGCAGCCGGCTCGTCGATTCGTCGGCGCGCCGACGACGCCGCCTGCGGTCTCGATCGCTGCGCTCCACGCGGAACACGCTATCGGTACGGGGCGGTCGCCCAGGGGCATCCGCTCGCCGTGCTCAGCCCGCGACGACCTCGTGCGCCTGCCGGGCGATCTCGAGCTCCTCGTTCGTCGGCACGACGAGCACCTCGACGCGACTGTCGTCGGCCGATATGCGTCGCGCGCCGGGCACGCGCTCGGCGTTGCGGGCGCCGTCGAGCACGACTCCGAACCCCTCGAGCCCGGCGAGCACCGCGGCGCGTGCCCGGTCGTCGTTCTCGCCCACGCCGGCGGTGAACACGATCGCGTCCACCCGCCCGAGCTGCGCCGCGTACGCCCCCACGTACCCGCGGATGCGGTGCGCCCACACGTCGAACGCCACCTGCGCCCGCTCGTCGCCGGCGTCGATCGCGGCGTGCAGGTCGCGCATGTCGCCGTGCCCCGACAGGCCGAGGATGCCGCTGCGCGAGTTGAGCAGCGTATCGAGCTCGTCGATCGACATGCCCGCCCGCCGCGAGAGGTGCAGCAGCACGGCCGGGTCGATGTCGCCCGAGCGCGTGCCCATCACGAGTCCCTCGAGCGGGGTCATGCCCATGCTCGTCTCGACCGAGCGGCCGCCGTCGACGGCACAGGCGGATGCCCCGTTGCCGAGGTGCAGCACGATCTGCCTGAGCTCGCCCACCGGGCGCCCGAGGAACTCCGCAGCCGCGCGCGACACGAACCGGTGCGACGTGCCGTGGAACCCGTACCGCCGCACGCGATGCTTCTCGGCGACCTCGGCGTCGATCGCGTAGGTGTACGCAGCGGGCGGCAGCGTCTGGTGGAACGCCGTGTCGAACACGGCCACGTGCGGCACGTCGGCGAACGCGCGCTGCGCGGCGACGATGCCGGCGAGGTTCGCCGGGTTGTGCAGCGGCGCGAGCGCCGAGAGCTCGTCGATGTTGATGCGCACGAGATCGGTGATGACGGTCGGCTCGAAGAAGCGCGCGCCGCCCTGCACGACGCGATGGCCGACCGCGATCGGCGCATGCTCGTCGAGCGACGGTCCGTGCGCGGTGAACGCGTCGAGCATGACCTGGAACCCGGCGGTGTGGTCGGCGATCTCGCGCTCGAGCTCGGTGGTCGAGGGGTCGCCGGATGCCCCGTGCGCGGTGTGCTTCGCACGCCCGCCGCTCTCGGCGCCGATGCGCTCGACGAGGCCCGACGCGAGCGTGCGCGAGTCCTCCACGTCGATCAGCTGGTACTTGAACGACGACGAGCCCGAGTTGACGACGAGGATCGGGGTCACGACGCCACCGGGGCATCCGCTTCGGCCGCCTGGATCGCGGTGATGGCCACGGTGTTCACGATGTCCTGCACGAGCGCCCCCCTCGAGAGGTCGTTGACGGGCTTGTTGAGGCCCTGCAGCACGGGGCCGATCGCGACGGCGCCCGCCGAGCGCTGCACGGCCTTGTACGTGTTGTTGCCGGTGTTGAGGTCGGGGAAGATGAACACCGTCGCGCGCCCCGCCACCGCGGAGTCGGGCAGCTTGCTCGCCGCGACGGCCGCGTCGACCGCCGCGTCGTACTGGATCGGACCCTCGACGAGCAGGTGCGGCATGCGCTCGCGCACCAGCTCGGTGGCCGTGCGCACCTTGTCGACGTCGGCGCCCGCACCCGACGTGCCGGTCGAGTACGACAGCATCGCCACGCGCGGGTCGATGCCGAACTGGGCGGCGGTCTGCGACGACGAGATCGCGATGTCGGCGAGCTGCTCGGCGGTCGGCACCGGGTTGACCGCGCAGTCGCCGTAGACCAGCACGCGGTCTGCGAGCGCCATGAGGAACACGCTCGAGACGACCGAGACGCCGGGCTTCGTCTTCACGATCTCGAACGACGGGCGGATCGTGTGCGCCGTCGTGTGGGCCGCACCCGAGACCATGCCGTCGGCGAGCCCGAGGTGCACCATCATGGTGCCGAAGTACGACACGTCCGTGACGGTGTCGCGGGCCTGCTCGAGCGAGATGCCCTTGTGCTGGCGCAACCGGTGGTACTCCTCGGCGAACTTCATGCCCATGACCGCATCGTGCGAGCTGACGACCTCGGCGCCGGAGATGTCGAGACCCAGGCTGAGCGCCCGCGCACGCACCTCGATGGACTCGCCCAGGATGGTCAGGCGCGCGACCCCGCGCGACAGCAGCGTGGCCGCGGCGCGGAGGATGCGGTCGTCGTCGCCCTCGGGGAGCACGATGTGCTTGTCGGCCTGACGGGCGCGCTCGAGCAGCCCGTACTCGAACATGAGCGGGGTGACGACGTCGGCGTGGCTCACGTCGAGGCGGTCGAGCAGCTCGGCCGTGTCGACGTGGTGCTCGAAGAGGCGCAGTGCGGTGTCGCGCTTGCGCTGCGACTCGGCGGCGAGGCGGCCGCGGGTGTGGGTGATGCGCACGGCCGTGTCGTAGCTGCCGAGGTCGGTGCGGATGATCGGCAGGTCGGTGTGCAGGCCCTCGACCAGGCGCTCGATCTGCTCGGGGAGCTCGAAGCCGCCGTTGAGGACGACGCCCGAGATCGACGGGAACGTCGCCGACGAGTGCGCGGTGAGCACGCCCAGCAGCACGTCGGCGCGATCGGCGGGGATGACCACGACCGAGCCCTCGATGAGTCGCGGCAGCACGTTCACGAGGCTCATCGCGGCGACCACGACGCCGAGCGCCTCGCGGTTCAGCAGCTGCGGGTCGCCCGCGTACAACGACCCGTCGACCGCCGTCATGATCGAGCCCATGGTCGGGGCGACGAGGTACTGGTCCTCCGGGATGGCCCACACGGCCGGGTCGGCGACCTCCCCGACGACCTCGCGCACCGCGGCGACGACCTCGTTGAGCCGTTCCTCGTCGGCGCGGTTCACGATGATGCCGAGCAGCGTCGCGTGCTCGTCGTGGAGCTCCTCGAGCGCGAGCTCGGTGAGCTGCGCGACCTCCGCTGGCGTGCGTGCGTCGACGTAGCCGAGGCGATCGCCGTCGTCGGTGTCCTGCGGGATGCGGCCGCCGACGGCGAGCAGCATCGGGGCGCCCAGGTTCGCGGCGATGCGGGCGTTGTAGCTCAGCTCGGTGGGGCTGCCGACGTCCGTGTAGTCGGAGCCGACGATGACCACGGCGTCGCACCCTGCCTCGACGGCCTTGTACCGTCGCACGATCGTGGCGAGGGCGCGCTCGGGGTCGGCGTGCACGTCGTCGTAGCGCACGCCGATCGCCTCGTCGTAGCCCGTGTCGACGGCCTCGTGCGCGAGCAGCAGCTCGAGCACGTAGTCGCGCTCGCTCGTGGATCGGGCGACCGGCCGGAAGACGCCGACGCGTCCCACCCGCCTGCTCAGGGTGTCGACCGCGCCGAGCGCGATGGTCGACTTCCCCGTGTTTCCCTCAGCCGATCCGATGTAGATGCTGTGCGCCACGGTTCCAGCCTAGGGATGTTCCGCGCGGGCCGACAGGGCGGGGCCGGTGCGCCGTGGGTGCACGAGAGCGGATGCCCCAGGGCATCCGTCGCCCTCATCGGGACCGCGCCCGGACATGCGAAGACTCCCCGCGCACCCGCCAGAGCCCGGTTACCCTTGCTGCGTCTCCGCCCTGGGGGAGTTGGCCTGGATGGCGCCACGCGGGGAGCCGTGGACCAGTCTACCCGAGCCGGAGCGTGCTGTTCGCCGCGGGCGGAGGCGGTTGCGCACCGCCGCGTCGAGTCGTTGACTGGCGGCATGCGCATCGTCATCGCCGGCGGCCACGGCCAGATCGCCCTGCTACTCGAGCGTCGTCTCGCGGACGCCAGGCACGAGCCGGTCGCCCTCATCCGCAACCCTTCGCACGAGTCCGACGTCGTGGCCGCCGGGGCCGAGCCCGTGCTGCTCGACCTCGAGTCCACCGACGCCGACGCGCTCGCTCGCGTGCTCGCGGGTGCCGACGCCGCGGTGTTCGCGGCGGGCGCCGGCCCCGGCAGCACGCCCGAGCGCAAGGGCACGGTCGACCGCGACGCATCCGTGCTGCTCGCCGACGCCGCCGTGCAGGCCGGCGTGTCCCGCCTCGTGCAGGTCTCCGCCATGAGTGCGGACCGCTTCGAGGCCGACTCCGACGACATCTTCCAGATCTACCTGCGGGCCAAGAGCGAGGCGGATGCCCGGCTGCGCGAGACCTCGCTCGAGTGGACCATCGTGCGCCCCGGGCGCCTGACGAACGAGCCCGCGACGGGTGGCGTGACGATCGGCGAGTCGGTCTCGTACGGGGAGATCCCGCGCGACGACGTCGCGGCCGTGATCGCGGAGCTGCTCGTGTCGGGCGCGGGCGTGCGGTGGCAGTTCGACCTCGTGTCGGGCGACACTCCGGTGGGCGAGGCGGTGGGCGCGCTGCGATAGCTCGTCGCATCCGCTCGCCGCCTGCCTCGAGCGGTCGCTCGATGCGGGCCGGAGGCCGGTGGTCGGTTAGGATGGTCGGCGGCCGGGTTCACGCCCGCCCTGGAGGATTCGCCTAGTGGCCTATGGCGCACGCTTGGAAAGCGTGTTGGGTGCAAGCCCTCAGGGGTTCGAATCCCCTATCCTCCGCCGATTTCCGGACTATTCGTTCCGCTACCTGGCTCCTCACCGAACGGTCGCCCTGCGGCCGACTACGCGTTCAGCTGCTCGACGATGTCGTCGGCCGACTCGTCGATCGCCTTGCGCAGCTTCTCGTAGTCGTCGGAGTCGATCGCCTTGTTGATGCGCTTCTCGGAGCGGATGAGCGCCTTCTCGACCTTGTCGGCCCACTTGTCGTCGACCACGGCCACGACCGCGGAGGTGCCGGGTGCGAGGTACTCGTCGACATCGACGCCGAGCTGCTTCTCGTCGCGGTTCTTCCGGATCTTGCCGAGGATCGCGCCGATGCCGGCACCCACGGCCGTCGCCGCGAGCAGCGGCGGCGCGAACAGCCCCACGACGACGCCGGCGCCCGCGCCCCAGGCCGCGCCGTGACCGACCGCCTTGTCGCCGTGCTCCTCGACCCGCACCCCGCCGTCCTTGTCGCGGGTGAGCACGACGGCACCCCTGATCTCGTAGCCGCCCGAGTCCTGCCCGTTGCGAAGCGCCCGGTAGTCGTCCGACGCGGCGGATGCGTCGTCGTACGAGCCGACCACGATCGCGAGGTTCTCCGTACCCATCGATATCTCCCTTGATCTCGTGGGAGCGGTCGGTCGCGCGGGCCCGTATGCCATGTCGTCGCGACGTCCTCGGGACGGGTGGCGCCCCGCCCCGGAGCGGTCGACGGGCGACCGCTGCGCTCCTGCGCTCATGCTCCCACAGCCGGCTTCCGCGCAACAGGGTCACCCTCAGCCGGGTTTCCCAGAGGTGCGAGCAACCTGCTGGCGAGCGCCCGACCGGGCCCGAGTTCTCCCCGGACCTCGAGCACTCCCCCGGTCGCGGTACGCTATATCACGGAGGTATATCTCATGTCCGACCGGTTCGACACCACGCGCGGGGGCGCGTTGGTCGCCGCCGCGCGCGCGGACCGAGGCATCTCACAGACGGAACTCGCCCGCGCCGCCGGCATGAGCCAGCCGAACGTCGCCGCCATCGAGTCGGGTCGGCGCGTGGTAGGGGCGGAGGTGCTCGAGCGGCTCCTCCGCGCGGCGGACTACCGGCCGAGCATCCCGCTGGAGGATCTCGCCGATGTGATCATCGCCGAAGGCGCGCGGTGCGGCATGCACGACCTTCGCGTCTTCGGTTCGATCGCGCGAGGAACCGACCACTTCACCTCCGACATCGACCTGCTCGCCCGCATCGATCCCGACCGGGGGTACTTCGACATCGCGATGTTCCAGAACGCAGTCGAGGCGCTCACCGGTTTCCCGGTCGATGTCGTGGTGGACGATGCGAATCGCCCCGGGTTCCTCGAGAGCACAGACCTCGTGGCACTGTGAGCGGCGGCGATCGGGAGCGCCGGTTCGCGCGACGACCGCGGGCTGCTGACGATGCGGCGGCGCGCGAGGTCGCTCGCGCGCGCTTCGCCGAGAGCCTGGATGCGATCGAGACGTTCCTGGGCCACGCGGTCGAGGGTGGTCGCGGCGGGTTCGCGCGCAACTCCCCCGCGTACGCGTCCGGATCGATGGCGATCATCCGCACCGCTGCACTGTTCGAGGACGACGAGTTCCGGCCCTATCTCGGCGCGGTTCCGATGGAGGTCGAGCGAGGAATCGCGACGACGCGGAACATCGTCTCCCACTCGGGGTACCGCGCTATGAATGACGACGTGTTCTGGGCGACGCTCACCGTGCACCTCCCACCGTTCATCGCTGAATGGCGTGCCGCCGCGCGGACCGCGCAGGGCGGCGGGTAAGCGATCTCCTACGATGGGGGCACTCCCGCAAGGCGCGCGGGGCGGTTCCGAAGAGACGGGCGAGCGATGAGGCGAGTGGGCATCCGCGATGTCGCCGCGCGCGCCGGCGTCTCGATCAGCACCGTGTCGAACGCGCTCAACCGGCCCGACGTGGTGAGCGAGGAGCTCGCCTCGCGCGTACGCGTCGCCGCCGCCGAGCTCGGCTACGTGCCGCTGCAGGCCGCCCGGCAGCTCCGCGCGGGTCGCAGCGGGCTGCTCGGCATGACAGTGATCAACATCTCCAACCCGTACTTCGCCGAGCTCGTCGCGGGCGCCGAGGACGCGGCATCCGCCGCCGGCCTGCGCGTGCTCGTGGGCAACAGCAGCGACGACGCTGCGAAGGAGCGCGACCACCTCGAGCTGTTCGAACGCGTGCACGTGGAGGGAGCCCTCGTCAGCCCGTTCGCCGACACGGGGCCGTGGCTCGCGCGGCTTCGCCGGCGCGGTATCCCGGTGGTGATGGTCGACGCGGTCGACGACGCCGGCGAGCTTGCGTCGGTGTCGTTCGACGACATCGCCGGTGGGCGCCTCGCCACCGAGCACCTGCTCGAGATCGGTCGACGTCGGCTCGCGTTCGTCGGCGCGCGTGCAGAGGTGCGCCAGGTGCGCGAGCGCCTGCAGGGCGCGCGCGAGGCGATCGCGCAGGTGCCGGATGCCTCGCTCGAACCGATCTGGACCGCGAGTTCGACCTCCGAGAAGGGTCTGGCGTTCGGCGAGGAGATCGCCGCCCGCGACCCCGACGATCGGCCCGACGGCCTGGTCGTCTCGAACGACCACCTGGCCATCGGCCTGCTGCACGGGCTGATCTCGCGGGGCGTGCGCGTGCCCGAGGACATCGCAGTGGTCGGCTACGACGACATCGAGTTCGCGGCGATCGCGACGGTGCCGCTCACGTCGATCCGCCAGCCCGCGCGCGAGATGGGCCGTACGGCCGCTGAACTGCTGCTCGGGCTCATCGCAGGCGACGCCGACGGCATCGACCGGCACGTCGTCTACCAGCCCGAGCTCGTCGTGCGCTCCTCGACCGTCGAGCCCGCATGATCGACCCCGACGCCGCCGCACCAGGCGAGATCTACCGCGACCCGGTGTACGACGGGGCGACCGACCCGACCGTGGTCGTCGACGCGGAGGGCACGTGGTGGATGCACTACACCCAGCGGCGCGCGAACCACCCGGCACCGGGGCCGGGCGTCGCGTGGGTACACGGCAGCCGTATCGGGGTCGCGCGCAGCGCCGACGGGCAGCGCTGGGAGTACCGCGGCACGCTCGAGCCTGCGCCCGGCGGCCTGGCGCTGCACGAGGGCGCCCCGCCGGCGAACGTCGACGAGACGCACTGGGCGCCCGACGTCATCCACGACGGCGAGCGCTGGCGCATGTACCTCACCGAGATCGAGGGGGTGCCCACAGAGTGGGCGGGGCACCCGCGGCGCATCGTCGAGTACGTCTCCGACGATCTCGCGCATTGGGAACGGCGCGAACCGCTCGCACTCGACAGCGACCTCGTGATCGACGCGGCGGTCGCGCACTGCCCCGACGGACTCTGGCGCCTCTGGTACAAGGACGAGGCCGCCGACTCGGTCACGAAGGTGGCGGTCTCGCGCGACCCCGCGACGTGGGAGCCCGGCGGCACCGCCGTCGGCGGCCGGCCGCACGAGGGCCCGTACGTGTTCGCGCTCGGCGGGCGATGGTGGATGCTCACCGACGAGTGGCGTGGAATGGCCGTGCACCACTCTCCCGACTCGGTGCGCTGGGAGCGCCAGGGCGGGGCCGACGAGGTGATCCTCGGCGAGTCGGGGCCGGCGAGCAGGGGCGTGCAGATCGGGCGGCACGGCATGGTCGTCGTGCGCGACGACGAGGCGCTGCTGTACTACTTCACCCACCCGTGGTGGGACGGATCGGAGATCTCCGAAGCGGATGCCGCGCATCAGCGACGCAGCGCGGTGCACGTCGCCCGGCTGCGCGTCGACGGCGCTCGGCTGGTCTGCGAGCGGTAGCGAGCGACCACCCGCCCTGCGGTCGCGTCCGAATTCGAGCCGCGGCTGTGCTCGGTCACAGCCGATGGGCATCAGGAGCCCCCAATCGTGACCTCGTCGTTATTGAAACGTCCAAATCTCGACGCGCCGCCCCTTGCGAAACGTTTTTCTGCACGCTAGATTGCTGGGCAAGCGCTTTCCCATTCGCACCAGGGTCGGGCGCGACACCGCAACCAAACGGACAACGAACGTCTCGGCGGACAATCGGACGAGGACGTTCAGGAGAGGACAACGATGTTCAGCAAGAAGCGGGCATTCGCCGGAGTCGCACTCGCGACCGGCGCCGCACTGGCCCTCGCCGGCTGCGCCGGCGGATCCGACTCGGCGGACGAGCTCGACCCCGATGAGGAGGTCACCCTCGACCTCGCGTTCTGGGGCAACGACGTGCGCGCCGAGCTCTACAACGAGGTCATCGCCGCGTTCGAGGAGGAGTACCCGAACATCACGGTGAACTCGACATTCCTCGGCTACCCCGAGTTCTGGGAGAAGCGCCAGACCGAGGCTGCGGGCGGCAACCTTCCCGACGTGATGCAGTTCGACTACTCGTACCTGCGCCAGTACTCCGAGAACGGGCTGCTGCTCGACCTCGACCCCTACATCGGCGGCATCATCGAGTCCGACCCGCTCCCCGAGAACATCCTCTCGATCGGCGTCGTCGGCGGCACCACCTACGGCATCCCGACGTCGACCAACGCGTGGGGCATGTACACCAACCCGACCCTGCTCGGCGAGGTCGGCGTCGACGAGTTCGCCGGCGGCAGCTGGGACGACTACAACTCCTGGATGGCGGAGGTCACCGACGCCAGCGGCGGCGACGTCTACGGCGGCACCGACTGGACCGGTCGCATCCAGAACTTCGAGGTGCAGCTGCGCTCCGAGGGCTCGTACCTGTTCAGCGACGAGGGCGAGGCCGGCTTCGACGAGGCGCGCCTCGCCGAGTTCTGGGAGTCGGGCGCGGGCATCCGCGACGATGGCACCGTGATCGGGCAGCAGACGCTCGAGGAGGTCGCACCGCTCTCCGGCTTCGGCGCCGCGCTGACCGTGAGCGAGCTCACCTGGGACAACTTCGGCGGCGGCTACCTCGCCGAGCTGGGCGAGGCCTACCCCGAGCTCGGCCTGATCGCTCCCCCCGTCACGGTCGAGGGCTCGCAGGACCTGTACCTCAAGCCGTCGATGCTGCACTCGATCGCCGCGAACACCGAGCACCCCGAGGCATCGGCCACGCTGGTGAACTTCCTCATCAACAGCCCGGCGTCGGGTGAGATCTTCGGCACCAACCGCGGCCTGCCGGCCTCGGAGACCGCCCTCGCGGCCGCCGAGCTCGACCCGCTGAGCCAGCAGATCGCCGACTACGAGGCGTCGATCGCCGACCGCCTCGGCGACGCCCCGCCCGTGCCGATCAACGGCTACGGCACGCTGGAGGAGAAGTTCCGCCAGCTCGGCACCGAGCTGGGCTTCGGCACCATCACCGTGGACGAGGCAGTGAGCCAGTTCTTCGGCGAGATGGACGTCATCCTCGGCTGACGCACCCGCTCCGGGGGGCCCGGATCCACGCGATCCGGGCCCCCCGGGCACCGAACCCCATCCACGCACCATCGGGAGCAATGACGTGACCACCACATCGACGAGGGCGCTCGTCACCGGCCGGCGCCTCCCCAAGGGCCGGCTCATGCCGCGCCGCCGCAACGAGGCCCCCGCCCAGCGTCCGGGCCAGCGTCGCCGGCAGTGGCGCGAGACGCTCGCGGGCTACGGATTCCTCAGCCCCTGGCTGCTCGGCTTCTTCGGCCTCACGATCATCCCGATGATCTACTCGCTGTACCTGTCGTTCACGCGGTACAACATCTTCCAGCCACCGCGCTGGATCGGCTTCGACAACTACATCCGACTGTTCACGAACGACCCGCAGTTCATCCAGTCGGCGCAGATCACCCTGATCTACGTGCTGGTCGGCACCCCGGTCATGCTGGCCGCGGCCCTGGCCACGGCGCTGCTGCTGAACTACCGCGACAAGGGCGCCGGCTTCTTCCGCTCCGCGTTCTACGCACCCTCGCTCATCGCCGCGTCGGTCTCCGTCGCGATCGTGTGGCGCGCACTGTTCTCCACCGACGGCCCCGTCGACAACACGCTGAGCTTCTTCGGCATCAACCTCGGCGGCTGGGTCGGCAACCCCGACCTCGTGCTCCCGGCCATGATCATCCTGGCCGTGTGGCAGTTCGGCGCCACCATGGTCATCTTCCTCGCCGGCCTCAAGCAGATCCCCAAGGAGCTCTACGAGGCAGCCGAGATGGACGGCGCGAACGCACTGCAGCGGTTCCGCGCCGTGACCATGCCGATGCTGTCGCCGGTCATCTTCTTCAACCTGCTGCTCGGCATCATCGGCGCCTTCCAGGTGTTCGCGTCGGCGTACATCATCTCGAACGGCTCGGGCGGCCCGGCCGGCATGACGAACTTCATCACCCTGTACCTCTACAAGCGCGGGTTCAGCGACGGGCAGATGGGCTACGCGGCCGCGATCGCGTGGGTGCTGCTCGTGGTCGTCGCGATCATCGCCTTCATCCTGTTCCGCACCCAGCGCAACTGGGTCCACTACTCGGGAGACAACCGATGAGCACCTCCAACGCCTACACCACCTCAGGCGGCGCATCGACCCCGGTGATCGCGCAGCAGCAGGCCATGCCCGCACCGCTGCCGCCCACGAAGCGCCGCAAGGTCAAGCGCAAGACCTGGCAGACCATCGTCTGGTTCGTCGTGCTCATCGCGCTGACCGCGCTCGTGCTGTACCCGCTGGTCTGGCTGTTCTTCGCGACGTTCAAGCCGAATGCCGAGTTCGGGCAGAACACCGGCCTCATCCCCGAGAACCCCACGGGCGAGAACTACCTCAAGGTGCTCGAGGGCATCGCGGGCGTGCCGATGTGGAAGTTCTACTGGAACTCGCTGGTGCTCGCCACGGCGGCGGTCGTCGGCACCGTGATCTCGTCGGCCCTCGCCGCGTACGCGTTCGCGCGCATCCAGTTCAAGGGCCTCGCGATCCTGTTCGCGGCGATGATCGGCACGCTGCTGCTGCCGTTCCACGTCGTGATCATCCCCCAGTACCTGCTGTTCAACAACCTGGGCATGATCGACACGTTCTGGCCGCTGATCCTGCCGAAGTTCCTCGCCACCGAGGCGTTCTTCGTCTTCCTCCTCGTGCAGTTCATGCGGCAGATGCCGCGCGACATGGACGAGGCGGCGCGCATCGACGGCGCCGGTCACGTCCGCATCTTCTGGGCGATCATCGTGCCGCTGATCAAGCCCGCGCTCATCACCTGCGCCATCTTCAGCTTCATCTGGGCCTGGAACGACTTCCTCGGTCCGCTGCTCTACCTCACCAGCCCCGAGAACTACCCGCTCCCGATCGCCCTGCGGCTGTACAACGACCAGACCTCGTCGTCGGACTACGGCGCGACCGTCACCGCATCGTTCGTCGCCCTGATCCCGATCCTCGTGTTCTTCGTGGTCTTCCAGCGCTTCCTGGTCGACGGCGTCGCCACCCAGGGCCTCAAGGGCTGACGCGCCGCGACGCGCATGGCAGGCTGACGATGGAGCAGACGATGGACCGCAACGAGGAACGCGCGGCGCGACGTGCCGCCGCCGCAGCCCGTCGCGCTGCGCGCGACGGCAGCGGGCCCACGCGTGACGACCACACGGTCGCCCGGTTTCCCGGCGCGACCGCGAAGTTCGCGCTGCTCGGCGAGGTGCTGCTCGTGGGGGTGCTCGTCACCCTGGTGGGCATCCTCATCGTCACGCTGCCCGCCGCCCTCGCGGCCGGCACCCGTCACCTGCGCCGCTACATCCGTGCGGAGGGCTCGTCGCTCGGGCTGTTCTTCCGCGACGTGCGCACGGCACTGCCGGGCGGACTCGCGATCGGCGCCGGCGCCGCACTGCTCGCCGCCGTGCTCGCGCTCGACATCGTCATCGCGAGTTCGGGCCTGTTGCCGGGCGGCGCACTGATGGCCGTGGTCGGCTGGGTCGGCCTGCTCGCGCTGTCGGTCGTGCTGCTCGCCACCGCCGGCCTCTGGTCACCGCAGACCGGATGGCGCGCCGCGCTCCGCGCCCTCCCCCGCAGCCTCGCCGACGACGTGCCCGGCGCGCTCTACCTCGCGGCGACCGGCGTGTTCGTTGGCGTCGCGACGTGGGCGCTCGTGCCGCTCGTCATCCCCGCGCTGGGCTGCGCCGCGCTGGCGGTCGTCGCGATCCCCGAGCGCCCGCGGCACCGCGTCGGCTGAGCCGCATCCGCCACCACCATCCACCGCACCCACCCACCGCACCCCGCGAAGGAGCCCTCGAACGTGCTGTACGGCGCCGACTACAACCCCGACCAGTGGCCGGAGGAGGTGTGGGACGACGACGTGCGTCTCATGCAGGAGGCGGGCGTGAACATCGTCAGCCTCGGCATCTTCGCCTGGTCGCGCATCCAGCCGACCGAGGGCGAGTGGGACTTCGCGTGGCTCGACACCGTGATCGGGAAGCTGCACGCCGGCGGCATCCGCGTCAATCTCGCCACCGCCACCGCCTCGCCGCCGCCGTGGGTGAGCGCCAGCTACCCCGAGACCCTGCCGGCCGACGAGAGCGGGGCGACCTACTGGCCCGGGAGCCGGCAGCACTTCGCCCCGTCGTCGCCGACGTACCGGCGCCTCGCGGGCGAGCTCGTGCGCAGCATCGCGGAGCGCTACGTCGACCACCCCGCGGTCGTCATGTGGCACGTCGGCAACGAGTTCGGCTGTCACCTCCCCATGGACTTCTCCGACTCGGCCCGCGACGCCTACCGCGACTGGCTGCGCGCGAAGTACACGACCGTCGAGGCCCTGAACGACGCGTGGGGCACGAGCTTCTGGTCGCAGCGCTACGCCGGGTTCGACGAGGTCTTCCCGCCGCGCCTCGCGCCGTACAGCCATAACCCGTCGTCGATGCTCGACTGGCGCCGGTTCACCTCCGACATGCTGCTCGAGTGCTACCTCATGGAGCGCGAGATCCTGCTCGCCGCCGGCGCGACCCAGCCGATCACGACCAACTTCATGGGCCCGTTCAAGCCGGCCGACTACGCTGCGTGGGCGCCGCACATGGACGTGATCGCCGACGACTGCTACCCCGACCCGTCGAGTCCGACGCGCGTGCGCGACTCGGCGTTCCAGCGCGACCTCATCCGCTCGCTGAAGCCGGGCGTGCCCTGGCTGCTCTGGGAGCAGGCGACGGATGCCGTCAACTGGCGCCCGTCGAACCCGGGCAAGGCTCCCGGGCAGCTGATGGCCGAGACCGCCCAGTCGGTGGCGCGCGGCGCCGACGGCATCATGTTCTTCCAGTGGCGGCAATCGCGTGCGGGCAGCGAGAAGTTCCACTCGGCGATGCTCCCCCACGCCGGCACCGACACTGCGACGTGGCGCGCGGTGACCGAACTCGGTGCCCGCCTCGCGGCGCTGCCCGAGCTGCCCCCGCCCGGGCGCGACGCGAAGGTCGCGCTCGCGTTCGACTGGGAGAACTGGTGGGCCGTCGAGGAGCGCGACCACCCGACCGAGCTCGACTACCTCGCCGTCTGCCGCGAGTGGTACGGCGCCTTCCACGCGCGCGGCATCATGGTCGACATCGTGCCGCCCGAGCAGGTGGACGACGGGTACGACCTGGTCGTCGCACCGGCGCTGTACCTGCTGCGCGACGCGGGCGCAGGCGCGCTGCTGCGGTTCGTCGAGTCCGGCGGCACGCTGCTCGCCGGCCCGTTCAGCGACGTGGTCGACGAGCACGACCAGTTCCGCGACGGCGGGTTCGTCACGCAGCTGGGCCAAGCGCTCGGCATCCGCTTCGAGAACTTCGGCGCGCTGGGCGGCGCGTCGACCGGCGGCAGCGGCGTCGGCGCGCAGGGCGGGCGGCAGGCGGATGCCTCGCACGAGACGCTCCCCCTCCGCATCGCCGAGACCACGGCGCGCGCCACCCTCGTCGCCGAGACCGTGCACCCGACCACCGCCGACGTGGTCGCCGACTTCGAAGACGGACGCCCCGCGCTCACGCGCAACCAGTACGCGGCCGGCGAAGCCTGGTACGTCGCGACCGTGCCCGACGCGGCCGGCATCGACGCGGTCGCGAGCGAGCTGATCGCGGCATCCGGCGTCGAGCCCGTGGTCGCCGGCCTGCCCGACGGGGTCGAGGTCGCCCGCCGCGGCGAGCTCGTCACGGTCATCAACCACGGCCACGAGCCCGCCGACATCACGCTCGACGGCGTCGACTGGGAGTCGGGCGCGGCGGTCGGCTCGCGTACGCTCGGCCCACAGGAGGTGCTGTTCGCACGGATGCCCGTGGCCGGCACCGGCCCCGAGGCATCCGCCGACCCCGTGCTCGCCCACGCCCCCACCGCCTGACCCACGACCACCCAGGTTCACCGAAGGAACGCAGATGACCGACGCCACCGCTCGCCTCGACCCGTACCACGTCGTCGCCGACATCGACCGCCGCATCTTCGGCGGCTTCGTCGAGCACCTGGGTCGCCACATCTACGACGGCATCTTCGAGCCGGGGCACCCCGCCGCCGATGCCGACGGGTTCCGCACCGACGTCGTCGAGCTGGTCAAGGAGCTCGGCGTCTCGACGATCCGCTACCCGGGCGGCAACTTCGTGTCGGGCTACCGCTGGGAGGACGGCATCGGCCCGGTCGACCAACGGCCGCGTCGGCTCGACCTGGCGTGGCACTCGACCGAGACGAACGAGGTCGGCCTGCACGAGTTCCAGCAGTGGCTCGACCTGGTCGGCAGCGACCTGATGCTCGCGGTCAACCTCGGCACGCGCGGCACGCAGGAGGCGCTGGACGTGCTCGAGTACGCCAACTCCGCCGCGACGACCGCGTGGACGGAGCAGCGTGCGGCCAACGGGCATCCGGAGCCCTTCGCCGTCACGATGTGGTGCCTCGGCAACGAGATGGACGGCCCGTGGCAGATCGGGCACAAGAACGCCGACGACTACGGAAAGCTCGCCTCGCAGACCGCGAAGGCGATGCGCCTGCTCGATCCGGGCGTCGAACTCGTCGTGTGCGGGTCGTCCGGGCGCAGCATGCCCACCTTCGGGTCGTGGGAGCGCACGGTGCTCGAGCACACCTTCGACGACATCGACTTCATCTCGTGCCACTCGTACTACCAGGAGATGGGCGGCGATGCGCAGGAGTTCCTCGCCTCGGGCGTCGACATGGCGAAGTTCATCGAGTCGGTCGTCGCGATCGCCGACTCGGTCGCCGCATCGAAGCAGAGCGAGAAGCGCATCATGATCTCGTTCGACGAGTGGAACGTCTGGTACCTGCACGACGAGGACGGCGGGCAGAACGACAAGCCGGAAGAACGCGGCTGGCCGGTCGCCCCGCGGCTGCTCGAGGACCGGTACCACGCGCTCGACGCAGTCGTCTTCGGCGACCTGCTCATCACCCTGCTGCAGCACGCCGACCGCGTGCGCTCGGCATCGCTCGCGCAGCTCGTCAACGTGATCGCGCCGATCATGACCGAGCCGGGCGGCCCGGCCTGGAAGCAGACCACGTTCTTCCCGTTCTCGATCACCTCGCGCCTCGCGAGCGGCACCGCGCTGCGCGTGCCCGTCGACGCCGGCACGTTCACGAGCGAGAAGCTCGGCGAGGTCGCGAACGTGAACGCGGTGGCGACGCTCGACGACGAGGGCGTCTCGCTGTTCGTCGTGAACCGCTCGACGACGGATGCCTCCGAGCTGCGCGTCGACCTCGGCCCGCTCGCCGCCCGGTTCGGCCGCGACCTCGCCATCGTGGAGACCCACCTGCTGCACGAGGACGACCGCTACGCCGCGAACACGCTCGACGACCCCGAGCGCGTGGGCGTGCGCCCGATCGACGGCGCCGTCGTCGACGGCTCGACGCTCGTGCTGCCGCTGCCCGCGGTGAGCTGGGCGGCCGTCCGGCTCACCTGATCCCTCGGGGCCGGCGGGCTCCGACGCTGCCCCGGACGACGCCGACGCGCCGTGCGCACATGCTCCTGTCCCCATTAATGCGGATAGCGGCATGGCACGCCCGCGGGGCAGGATCGAATCCATGGATGTCGGGGGCGCGCGGGCGGTACGAGCGAGTGCCGCGAGCGCGTTCGACACGGGTCTCCCCTCGGTCCACCGCCCGGTGCGCGTGCAGACCCTCCGTCCGCGGACCGCGGTGATCCGCGGCATCACGACGCCCGTCGTCGGCATCGGCATCCCCGTCGTCGGCGTGCTGCTCTGGACGGCCATCCCCCAGGGCGAGTGGGTGCCCGTCGTGGTGGGCTCGGTGCTCGTCGGAGCGCTGCTCGCCGTGACCTGGCTCATGTTCCGCCGCGTGGCGATCTGGGTCGACTCGACCGGCATCACCGAGCGCGGGTTCTTCGGGGTGCTGCGGCACGCGCAGCGGCGCGACATCGACCACGTCGTGCGACTCGACCTGTACGCCGGAGGGACGGCGGAGACGACCCCGCAGCTGTTCGTCGTCGACCGCGACGGCCGCGCGCTCGTGCGCATGCGGGGCGACTTCTGGGACGCAGCCGCGATGGACCGCGTCGCATCGACGCTCGAGGTGCCCGAGCACCGGCACGACGAGCCCGTCGCGCTCGACGACCTGCGCGCGGCGCACCCCGACCTCCTGTACTGGTTCGAGAAGCGACCGCGCCGCCACTGAACGGCGCTGGTCTCGCCGGCCGCCGGCCCCGCCGCCCCCGCCTACTCGGTCGCGATGCCGAGCAGTGGCGCGTCCGGCGTGCTCGACGGCAGTTCGACGAACCCCAGGCGGTCGTAGAACGCCCGCGCTCCGACGTTCGCCGCGTCCATCGACAGGTGCACACCGGGCACGCCGCGGGCAGCGAGCGCCTCGCGCAGCGTGGCGATGAGCCGGCGCCCCAGCCCGTGGCCCTGCGCCTCGGGCAGCAGGTCGATGTGCAGGTGCGCCGGGTAGGCGTCGAGCTCGGCGATGCGCATGCGCTCGGGGCGTCGCCCGTCGGCGAGGAGCTGCGCCTCGGTGTAGGCGGGCGCGGCGGCGGTCGGCGCGCCCGGTGCCGGGTGCCGCGTGTCGAAGCCGGGCAGCCACTCGCGCCGCCACCAGTCGACGAACGCGGCCGTGTCGGCCACGCCGAGCACGTACCCGACCACCCGGCCGTCGAGGTCGGCGACGAACGCGAGTTCGGGTGCGTACGCGAGGTAGGGGCGCGCCTAGACGTCCGGCATGAGCTCGTCGTCGGAGTACGCGCCGCGCGCGTCGTCGCCCGCGAGTGCGGTGCGCACGCAGATCTCTGCGACGGCATCCTCGTCCGCTGGGCGGTACGGGCGGATCACGGTTCGTTCGGTCTGCGGGGTTCCGGGCGCGGTCACGGCCCGATCCTACGGAACCGGCGGGATACTGGGCGCATGGCGGTTTCCGCGTCCCCCGAGCGACCTGCCGTGGTCGGCGCCGCGACCCTGCGCGGTCGCGTGGGGCTGCCGACGCGCGCCGCGGACGTGGTGCTGGAGTCGTGGCTCGACCGCTGGCGACTCGCCGCCGACGGGCTGCCGTTCGAGACCCGGACGAGCCGGCTGCTGCCGGTGCGCACCGAGGAGGGCGTCGTCGCGATGCTCAAGGTGAGCCGCAGCGACGAGGAGCGGCGCGGCGGCACGGTGCTCGCGGCGTGGGGCGGGGCGGGCGCCGCGCCCGTGCTGCGGGTGGAGGACGACGCGCTGCTCGTGGTGCGCGCGACGGGCGGGCGCAACCTGGTGACGATGGTCGAGGCCGGACGCGACGAGGCGGCCACGCGCGTGCTCTGCGAGACCGCAGCGCGGCTGCACGAGGCATCCGATGCCGTGCGCACCGTCGCCGGGGAGCAGCTGGTGCCGCTCGCGAAGTGGTTCCGCGACCTGTCGCCGCAGTCGGACGTGCTCGGGGCGTTCCATCGTCGCGGCGCCGACATCGCCGCGGAGCTGCTCGACGAGCAGGTCGAGGTCGTCGCGCTGCACGGCGACCTGCACCACGGCAACGTGCTCGACTTCGGTGCGTCGGGGTGGCTCGCGATCGACCCCAAGGGCCTGCTCGGCGACCGCGCGTTCGACTACTGCAACCTGTTCTGCAATCCGGGCCACCTCATTCCGCTCGCGCGCGGGCGGCTCGAGGCGACGCTGAAGGTCGTGACGGATGCCTCGGGGCTCGAGCCGCGCCGCATGCTGCGCTGGCTCGTGGCCTGGTGCGCCCTGTCGTCGACCTGGTACGCGGTCGACGACGATCTCGTGCACTCGCGGTCGGTCGCGGCCATCGGCGAACTCGCGGCGGATGTGCTCGACCGGGAGTCTCACGCGTAACGATACCCCCGGGGTATCTGCTACGATGGGTGCCATGCCCACGACGACCATCACCGCGGCCGACATCACATCGACCATCCGCGACAACGAGATCGTGCTGCTCGACTTCTGGGCCGCCTGGTGCGGCCCCTGCCGCGCATTCGCCCCCGTGTTCGAGCGCGCCGCCGAGCAGCACCCCGACATCGTGTTCGGCAAGGTCGACACCGAGGCCGAGCAGGCGCTCGCAGCCGGCTTCCGCATCACGTCGATCCCGACGCTCATCGCGTTCCGCGACGGCATCATCGTCTTCGCCCAGCCGGGCGCGCTCGGCGCCCCGCAGCTCGACCGGGTCATCGACGGCGTGCGCGCCCTCGACATGGACCAGGTGCGCGCCGAGGTCGAGGCCCAGCGCGCCGCACGCGAGCAGTCGGCGTGAGCCGCCTGGTGCGCGCGCTGCGGTCGACGAGCTGCGGTGCACGCCCGGTCGACCGCGTCGTGCGCGCCCTCGGCGCCGTGTTCGTCGGCGCCGTCGCAATCAGCATCTGGGACAACCCGTGGTGCGCGATTCCCGCGGCGATCTGCGCGACCCTGCTCGCGGTCGGCGCGATCACCGGCTGGTGCCCCGACGACCTGCTGCGCGCGGGGCGCGACGTCGAGCCGAACCACCTCGGCTACGAGGAGGCACGGCAGCCGCTGCTCTCCGGCGAGCGCGAGCGCGTCTCGAGCTGACCAGGGGCCGACCTCCCGGCGATCAGCCGCGCTTCAGCGCGCCCGTCGACCAGAGGGCCCATGCGACGAGCAGCGGCTGGAAGAACAGCCGCACGAACCGCTTGCGGTCGGTGTCGAGGCCGAACCCGTCACGCCGCTCGGTGTACTGCGCGATGTTGCCGGGGAAGATCGCGGTGAAGAACGCGGCCGCGATCCAGCCGATGCGGCGCCGCTCCTTCGGCAGCGCGACGAGCGCAGCGCCGAGCCCGATCTCGGCGACGCCCGAGGCGACCACCACGCCGTCGGCGTCCATCGGCGCCCACGACGGCACCTGGGCGCGGAACTTCTCGCGCGCGACCGTGAGGTGCGTGGCACCGGCGAACACGAGCATGCCGCCGAGCAGCACGCGGGCGATGGTGCGGGGTACGGAGGTCTTCGAGGCCATGCGTCCAGTCAAGCGCGGATCGGAGCGAGCGAACCCGAGAATGTGCACAGAATGCAGGATTCCACGGGAGCGGATGCTCCGCCCGGGCGCGCGTCCGGGCGGAGCATCCGATCACTCGACGTAGCGCAGTCCGTGGCCGAACCGGTAGAGCGGGTCGGCGGTGTCGAACGGCACGTCGGGACGGCTCGCCTCCACGGCCGCCATCGAACGCGGCAGGTCGAACGGCAACGAGCCCTGCGGGCGGGCGTCGCCGACGAGGACGTCGAGCATGGCACGGCCGCTCGCGCCGTAGTTCGCCACCAGCGCCGCCACGTCCTCGGCGAACGGGGTGAGGATCGCCGGGCGGTCGAGGAACACGTCGACCACCGTGGGCACCGCCGCCGCCACCTCGCGCACGTGCTCGACGGTCTCGACCGGGAAGTCGAGCGAACCCGCGTGGAAGAAGTTCTCGAACATCGTCTCGCGCTGCTCCCACGGCGCCTGGAGTCGCAGGATCGCCACGTCGGCGTCGGCCGGCGACCCGACCACCGTGCCGTACTCCGCAGCGACGTCCGGCGCGATGCCCTCGACGTAGAGGCGGAGGCCGCGACGGAGCGGCAGCGTCGCGCCCGAGGCATCCGACCTGTTCTTCAACACCGTCACCGACGCGCGCTGCGCCGCCTCGCCGGCGGCGCGGAACTCCGGCGCACCGACCACCGTCGATGCGGCCTCGACGTCGACGCTGGGAGCATCGAACAGCCCCAGCCGGAACTTCTCGCGCAGCAGGCGGCGGGCCGAGACGTCGATGCGCTCCTCGGTCACCTCGCCCGAGCGCGCGAGGTCGACGAGCAGGTCGGGGCACGCCTCGCCGCCGAACTGGTCGACGCCGGCCTCGAGCACCTTCCGCATGCGCTCGCGCGGCGAGAGGTGCTCGACGCCCCAGGCCCGGGCCGGGAACGGCTGGCCCATGATCTCGCCGTCGGTGATGAGGCCCCAGTCGGTGCAGACGACGCCGTCGAAGCCGTAGCGCTCGCGCAGCAGGCCCGTGACGACCGACCTGTTGAAGCCGAACCCGACCTCCTCGAACTCGGTGCCGATCGGCATGCCGTAGTACGGCATCACCTGGCTGACGCCGGCCTCGAAGGCCGCCTCGAACGGCGCGAGATGGTACTCGAACCGCCCGCCCGGGTAGACCTGCTCGCGGCCGTAGGCGAAGTGCGGGTCCTCGCCGTCCCGCTGCGGCCCGCCGCCCGGGAAGTGCTTGACCATGGTCGCGACGGAGTCGGTTCCGAGCTCGGCACCCTGGAAGCCACGGATGTAGGCAGCGCCGAGACGTGCCGACAGCTCCGCGTCCTCGCCGAACGTCGCCACCTGCCGCGACCAGCGCGGCTCGGTCGCCAGGTCGACCTGCGGATGCAGCGCGACGCGGATGCCGACTGCGGCGTACTCCTGCCGCGCGATGTCGCCGAACCGCTCGACGAGCGCCTCGTCGCCGATCGCCGCGAGGCCGATCGCCTCCGGCCACTGCGAGAACGGGCCGGCCATCATCGCAGCGCCCGGGTTGTCGCTGAACGAGTGCCGCGGGTCGCTCGAGACCGTCACGGGGATGCCGAGCCGGCTGGTGCCCGCGAGCTGTTGCAGTCGGTTGTGCCACTCCGCCATGGTGCGACCGTCGGGAGCCGCGCCGAGGAGGTTGAAGTGCGTCATCCCTCGGTCGAGCACGAGTTCCTCGGTCGACGGCAGCCCGAACACCGGGTTCGGGCCGGCGAGCTCGCCACCCTCCCCCATCGCGATCATGCTCTGGAAGAACAGCCCTGCCTTCTCCTCGAGCGTCATCTGCGCCAGGAGCAGCTCGACGCGTTCGTCGACGGGCAGCGACGCATCGAGGTAGGAGTGGTCGCTCGATCCACGCACGTCACCCAAGCGGTTCGTCCCCCATCCCAGTGGCCATCCGCGACCCGGCACGAGTTTACGCGGCACGCATCTCGATCATGCCCGGCGCAGCACCTCGGGCTCCCGCATCGCCCACGCCCGCAGCAGGTCGTCGCGCACCGTGACGCCCGTGCCCGGGCCGTCGGGCACGCGCAGCTGCCCGCGGCGCTCCCCCGTGCCGAGCTCAAACGGCTCGGTGAGGTCGTCGGCGAAGTAGCGACGCGATGCCGACGTGTCGCCCGGCAGCGTGAACCCGGGCAGGCCCGCGAGCGCCACGTTCGCCGCCCGGCCGACACCGGTCTCGAGCATGCCGCCGCACCAGACCGGCACGTCGACCGCGCGGCACAGGTCGTGCACGCGCACGGCCTCCAGGTACCCGCCGACGCGGCCGGCCTTGATGTTGATCACGCTCGTCGCGCCGCGCTCGATCGCGTCGAGGGCGACGTCTGCGTCGAGGATCGACTCGTCGAGGCAGACCGGCGTCTCGATCTCGGCGGCGAGCGCGGCGTGCGTCGCGATGTCCTCCTCGGGGAACGGCTGCTCGATCAGCACGAGCCCGAACGCGTCGAGCTCGGCGAGCAGCGGGATGTCGTGCGCGCGGTACGCGCTGTTCGCATCGACCTGGAGCAGGCGGTCGCGGCCGAGCTCCTCGCGCACGGCGTTCACGGGCAGCAGGTCCCACCCCGGCTTGACCTTGAGCTTGATGCGCCGGTAGCCCTCCTCGACGTAGCCCGCGACCTCGTCGAGGAGTTCGTCGATCGAGCCGGCGATGCCCACCGAGACGCCGCAGTCGACCCACTCGCGCTCTGCGCCGAAGTAGGTGCCCATCGACATGCCCTCGCCGCGGAGCTGCGCGTCGAGCACGGCCGCCTCGAGCGCGGCCTTCGCCATGCGGTGGCCGGCGACGAACGCGAGCGTCTCGGCGACCGACTCCGCCGTCACCTCGTCCTGCGCGAGCAGCGCGGGCACGAGGTAGGTGCGCAGCACGTGAGCCGCACCCTCCACGTACTCGGAGCTGTAGAGCGGGTCGGCGCCCGCCACGCATTCCCCCCAGCCGTCGCCGATGTCGCTGCGCACGTGCACGAGCAGCACGTCGCGCGCCGCCTGGGTGCCGAAGGACGTCTCGAATGGGCGCACGAGCGGCATGTCCACGCGGTGCAGTTCGATCTGTTCGATGCGCATCAGCGGCCTTCCGTCGGGGTGTCGCCGGGGCTCGGGGCCCGGTCGGGGTCGTCGTCGGTGAACACGTAGTCGTCCGCCGCGTCGAGCTCGGGTCGGAGGCCCGCGTCGACGGCGGCGGCGAAGGCCCGTCGCGCGGCGTCGCGGTGGTGGGCGGCCTGCTCGGGGGCATCCGCTCGCAGCGCCTCGTAGTCGGGCACCAGGGCGAACCCGGTGTCGCCCCGCCACGCGGGCTGCGGCTCGCGCGCGAGGGCCCGCAGCGCCCGGGGCGCGGCCAGCCGCCAGCGCACCTCGAACCGGTCGCTGTGGTCGGTGCCCGAGATGGCGTCGCGCAGCTCGCCGTAGAAGTCGGGCAGCACCTCGACCACTTCGGCGCCGAGGCGCACGAGGTTCATGCGGGCGTTGCGGCGGATCAGCGGGTCGAACGTCCAGCGCATCTCGTCGACGCCGTGCTCGAGGCACACCGCCCGCTGCACGAGCTTCAGCGCCACGCCGATGCCCCGCCCGCGGCCCCGCGCCAGCACCGCGTTCATGTGCGAGTGCACGTGGATACCGCCCGACCAGCCGACGAACCCGTAGGTCGCGCCGACCGCGCCGGCGTCGTCGCGCGCGACCAGCACGGTCGCGCCCGCCTGCAGCATCGCGCGCAGGTGCGGCCAGTCGGGGCTGCGGCCGGCTCCCCAGGTCGCGGTGAACACGCCGATGACCTCGTCGAGGTCGGATGCCGCTGCGGGCCGCACCTCGACGCCCGACGCGGCGCACGCGGCCGCCGCCTGATCGATGGCGGCGCGCAGCACCTCGGAATCGGTCGGCATGCCTCGACGCTAGCCGTCAGAGACCGAGGCGCGCGAGGAAGTCGTTGCGGAACGCGCCGCTCGGGTCGTACCGCTCGCGCAGCGCGGCGAAGTCGCCCCAGCGCGGGTACAGGTCGGCCATGCGGGGCGCGGACTGCGCGAGATCGAACAGCTTGCCCCAGTGCGGGCGGGCGTCGAACGGCGCGAGCAGCTCCCCCAGGTCGCGCACCATCGCCTCGACGGCGGGCTGGTCCTGACGGCAGGTGAAGTGGATGCCCACCGCATCCGTTCCCGCTGCGGGCGAGAGCCAGAGATCGTCGGCCGCCATCGTGCGCACCTCGGTCACGTACACGAGGGGGGCGACGGATGCCGCGTGCCCGCGCACCGCGTCGAGCGCCGCCGCCGCGTGGCGACGCGGCACGAGGAACTCCGCCTGCAGTTCCTCGCCCTTCGACGGCGTGAAGCCGAGCTTGAAGTGCGGGAGGCGGTCGATCCACGGGCCCGGGACGCCGAGCTGCTCGGTGCAGTGCTCGGGATCGGGGGCGCCGAGGGGGTCGAGCTTGCGCACGGCCGCGCGGGCGCCGAGCAGCTCCTCGGGCGCCGGGCCCGGGGCATCCGCCCGCCGCTTCACCCAGGCCTGGTCGACGACGTCGGGCTCGCGCCACGAGTGGAACATCGAGACGCTGTAGCCCGCACCGGTCACCGCGTCGAGGTCGGCGAGCACCGCGTCCATCGGCAACCGCTCGTACACGGTCTGCGCGATGTCGAACGTCGGCACGATGTCGAGCTCGACGTGGGTGATGACACCGAGCGCGCCGAGTCCGACCACCGCACCGGCGAAGTCGGGGTCGCCGCGGCGGAGCACGGCGCGCTCCCCCGCAGCCGTGACGAGCTCGAGCGCGGCGACGGCACTCGAGAGCGTGCCGACACGGTCGCCCGAGCCGTGCGTGCCCGTCGCGATGGCGCCGGCGATCGAGATGTGCGGCAGGGAGGCGAGGTTCGCGAGCGCCCAGCCCGCGTGCTGCAACTGGCTGCCGAGGTCGCCGTAGCGGATGCCTCCGGAGGTGCGCACCACCCGGCGCTCGGCGTCGATCGCGACCTCGGCCGGCAGGCCGGCCGTCGACACGAGCAGGCCGTCGGTGTCGGCGATGCGGTTGAAGCAGTGTCGGGTGCCGAGGGCGCGGATGCCCGTGCTGGCGTCGGCCGCGGTGCGCACCTCGTCGGCGAGTTCGTCGACCGACGCGGGCGTCGCCACCCGCTCGGCCCCGTACGCGAGGTTGCCCGCCCAGTTGCGTTGCTCGACCGTGGCCATGTGCGTTCCTCTCAGATCTTCCGGACAGCGCACGTCACAGCGCACGACCGGGACATCACCACTGTACGGCGGGAGAACGAGGTCGCCCGATGCCGGACCTACAAGATCACCCGAGCGCGATGGCGGTCCATGACACAGCGGGCAGCGTCACGGTCAGCACACCGCCGTCGAGCACGACCGAGTAGTTTGGGGCGACACCCACGCGCTCCGGCTGTTCGAGCGTGTTCGCGGCATGGATATCGTCATCAGACAGCATGTGAGTCTCCCGCACGTCGACCAAGCCGAGGGCGTTCACGTCGATGGTCACGGTGGTGGGGCCATCCTGCGCCCGGTTCACGAGGAAGATCGCTGTGCGGCCGGTCTCCTCGTCGTGCGTGGCAACGGCGTCGACGAGGGGCACCTCACCGTAAGCCTTCGTGTCGTACTTCTCCGACTCGATCTTCACGTCGAGCGAACGACCCTGCGCGAGGCGCGACGTGATCGAGAACGGGAAGAACGTGGTCTGGCGCCAAGCCGGCCCGCCAGGTTCGGTCATGATCGGGGCGATCACGTTCACCAGCTGGGCGAGCGATGCACTGGCGACCCGGTCCGCATGCTTCAGTAGCGAGATCATCAGGCTGCCAAAGACGACCGCATCGAGCACCGAGTATCGGTCCTCGAGTAGGCGCGGTGCGACGGGCCAGTTGTCGATCCCCTCGATCCGGTCGACGTCGTGGTATCGCTGGTTGTACCAGACGTTCCACTCATCGAACGAGATGTCGATCCGCTTGATACTGCCCTTCACAGCTTGTACGTGGTCGGCAGTCGCGACCACCGTCTCGATGAAGCCGTCCATGTCGACGCCGGACGCCAGGAAGCTGCCCGCGTCGCCGTCGCGCTCCTCGTAGTAGGCGTGGCACGAGATGTAGTCGACATCGTCGTAGGTGTGGTGAAGCACCGTGCGCTCCCACTCGCCGAACGTGGGCATGTGGGCATTCGACGAGCCGCAGACCACGAGCTGCAGGTCGGGGTCGATCTGGCGCATGGCCTTCGCGGTCTGCGACGCGAGCTTGCCGTAGTCGTCCGCGGATCGGTGGCCCAGCTGCCACGGTCCGTCCATCTCGTTGCCGAGGCACCACATGCGCACGCCGAAGGGGTCCGTGCGCCCGTTGTCGATGCGCTGCTGGGCCCGGGTCGTGCCGTCCGTGATGTTCGCGTATTCGAGGAGGTCGAGCGCCTCCGCGGTGCCCCGCGTGCCGAGGTTGATGGCGAGCATCAGGTCGCTGCCCACCTTCTCGAGCCAGTCGGCGAATTCGTGCAGGCCGACCTGGTTGGTCTCGGTGGAGTGCCACGCGAGGTCGAGGCGGCGCGGTCGCTCCTCCCGCGGGCCGACGGAGTCCTCCCAGCGGAATCCGCTGACGAAGTTGCCGCCGGGATACCGGATGGTGCTGACGCCGAGCTCCCGGACGAGCTCGATGACGTCGGTACGGAACCCGTCGGCATCGGCGCTGGGGTGGCCCGGCTCGTGGATGCCGTCGTAGACGTGGCGTCCGAGGTGCTCGACGAAGCCGCCGAACAGGCGACGGTCGATCGTCCCGACGGAGAAGTGCGGGTCGATGGTCAGGTGGGCGGTGGCCATGGCGGTTCCGTTCGGGATCGGGCATCGGGCGCGATGCGCATGTACAACGTTGTAGAACTGCAGTCTGCCGACTTCGTCCGCTCGTGTCAATCTGCGGGCACCGCGGCGGCCCGGCCGCGCGCCGGCGCCTCCGAACTGCGGGGCAGCATCTCCGGAGCGGACTCCCGGGCGACGACCTCGAAATCGGCGAGCCGCAGCCGCGGCGGCGGGGAGTCGCCAGGGCTGCCTGCGATCCGGTCGAGCAGCGTCTCGACCGCCGTGCGTGCGATCCACTCGCGGCCCGGGTCAACGCTCGACAGGGACGGCAGGGAGAACGCAGCTTCGTCGAGGTTGTCGAAGCCCAGCACGGATACGTCCTCGGGCACCCGGAGACCCGCATCCTGCAGTACGCGCATGGCACCCAGCGCCAGCGTGTCGTTGAGCCCGAAGACGCCGTCAAACGCGACCCCGCGGTCGAGCAGCTCGCGCATCGCCGACGCGCCGTCCGCCATCCGCCACAGCCGCGCGTCGACGAGCAGGCGGTCGTCCGGGTCGATGCCGTGCGCCGCGAGCGCCTCCCGGTAGCCCTGGATGCGCAAGCCCGAGGAACCTGCCTCACCGTCGGCACGCGCGCCCACGATCGCGATCCGGCGGCGGCCCGAGCGGATCAGGAACTCGGTGCCCGCGCGGGCGGCCTCGACGTTGCGCATGGTGACGTGGTCGGTCGGCCCGTCGAAGATGCGCTCGCCGAGGAGGACGAGCGGGTACGGGACCTCGAGCCGGTCCGCGTCCGCGGGCCCCATCCCCAGCGCGCTGAAGATGAGCCCGTCGGTCATGCTCCGGCGCGGGCTGTGCAGCAACTCGAGCTCGCGCACCCGGTCGCCGCCGGTCTGCTCCACGAGGGTCACCACACCCGCGCGCTCGGCGGTGGTGATCACCGAGTCCGCGAGCTCGGCGAAGTAGCTCAGGCGCAGGTCGGGAACCGCGAGCGCGATCGCACCCGTGCGGCCCGAGCGCAGGCTCCGCGCGGACAGGTTCGGGCGGTAGTCCAGCTCCTCGATCGCGGCCTCGACGCGCTCCCGGGTCGCCGCACGGATGTAGGGATAGTCATGGATGACGTTCGACACCGTCTTGATCGAGACCCCGGCGAGCCGGGCGACGTCCCGCAGCGTGGCCGCCATGTCCGGCTCCTCTCCGTACGTGCAGCCCACGCTACATCCGCGCCGTGCCCGCCATGGATCCCGGGAGATCCGCCGTTTCGTTCTCCGGCGATCAGCCACGCGCCGCGTGCCGTTGCACGAGGTCCTCCGCGGCGACCCACGGCAGCATCGCGCACTTCACGCGCGCGACGTAGCGCGACGCGCCGCCCAGTGCGGCCGCGTCGCCGAAGCGCTCCTCGTCGAGCTCGAGGGTGCCGCGCGAGCGCAGCACCGTGCGGAACTCCTCGATGAGCGACGTGAGCTCGTCGTCTGCCATGCCGGTCGGCTCCTCCTCGAGCAGCGCGGCCAGCATCGACGCGCTCGCCTGCGAGATGGAACAGCCCTGCCCGGTCCAGCCCACCTCGACGACCCGGCCGGCGTCGTCGCGCCGGAGGGCGAGCGTGACCTCGTCCCCGCAGGTGGTGTTCAGCTGGTGGCTCGTCTCCTCGCCTGCCTCGAGCCCCACGCCGTGGGGTCGCTTCGAGTGGTCGAGGATGATCTGCTGGTACAGCTGGTCGAGGCCGCTCATGCCGCGCTTCCCGCGACGCCGAAGAAGCTGCGGATGCCGGACACGGCGTCGAGCGCCCGGTCGATCTCGTCGGGGGTGGTGTGCACGCCCGCGCTGATGCGCAGGCTCGCGGTGAGGCCGAGTCGTCGGTGCAGCGGTTGCGCGCAGTGGTGGCCGACGCGCACTGCGATGCCGAGGTCGTCGAGCACCTGGCCGGCGTCGTGCGCATGCACGCCGTCGACGTCGATGCTCGCGAGCGCGACCCGCCCGTCGGCGCCCGGGCCGCCCAGCACGCGGATGCCCGGCATGCCCGCGAGCCCGTCGTGCAGCCGAGCGGCGAGCGCGTGCTCGCTCGCCGCGATGCGGTCGAGGCCGATCTCGTCGACGAAGCGCAGCGCCTCGGCGAGCCCGATCGCCTGCGCGATGCGCGGGGTGCCGGGCTCGAACCGCGCGGGCGCGGGCAGGAAGTGCGCCTTCTCGAGGGTGACCGTCGTGATCGCCGACCCGCCGTAGAGGTGCGGCGGCAGCGCGTCGAGCAGCTCACGTCGCCCCCAGAGCACGCCGATGCCGTTCGGCCCGTACACCTTGTGCGCGCTGAAGACGGCCGCGTCGACGCCGAGCTCCGCCGGGCGCAGCGCGAGGTGCGGGGCCGACTGGCAGGCGTCGAGCACGATCAGCGCTCCGGCCGCTCGGGCCGGCGCGATGAGCGCGTCGAGGGGTGAGACACGGCCGGTCGCGTTCGAGACGTGCGCGACCGCGAGGATGCGGGTGCGGTCGGTGATGACGTCGGCTGCGGCATCCGCGTCGATCACCCCGTTGTCATCGACCGGCACGACCTTCAGGCGCGCGCCCGTGCGGGCGGCGAGCTCCTGCCAGGGAATGAGGTTGGCGTGGTGCTCGAGCTCGGTCACGACGATCTCGTCGCGCTCGCCGAGCGAGTGCACGGGGAAGTCGGCGCCCGCACCGCGGCCGGTGCTCGCGTGCCCGATGGCGGTCGCGAGCAGGTTCAGGCCCTCGGTCGCGTTGCCGGTGAAGACGACCTCGTGCTCGCTCGCTCCGAGGTGATCGGCGACCGTGCGGCGGGCCGCCTCGTACCGCTCGGTCGCCTCGGCGGCCAGCGTGTGCGCGCCGCGGTGCACGGCCGAGTTCGCCTCGGCGTAGAAGGCGCGCTCGGCGTCGAGCACGCGCTGCGGCTTCTGCGCGGTCGCCGCGGAGTCGAGGTAGGCCAGCGGATGCCCGTGCACCTCGGTGCGCAGGATCGGGAACTGCGCCCGGATGCCCTCGAGTTCGGCCTCGGTCAGCGGCGCGGAAGTCACCCTCCCAGCGTACGCGTCCGCGGCGACGGGGCGGCCCGGGTCGATCAGTCGGCGCGCTGTCTGCTGAAGCGGGGCGGATGCCACGCCAGCCGCTCGCGCTCGAGCGGGCCCGCGAACGGGGCCCAGAGGATGAGCGCGACGCCCACGCCCACGAGCGCGCCCCCGATCGTGTCGGTGAACCAGTGCACGCCGAGGTACGTGCGGCTCACGATCATGAGCACGACGTACACGGTGCCGACGGCCCACACCCAGACGCGCGGCACGATGACGCCGATCGTCACGGCGATCGTGGCGGCGTTCGCGACATGCCCCGACGGGAATGAGCCGAAGTCGCTCGTGACCAGCATGTCCTCGGGGCGTGCGCGCCCGAAGAGCTGCTTGAGCAGCTGCACGAGGCCGGCGCTTGCGACGGATGCCGCGAGGAAGTACGCCGCACCCCACGGCCGGCGCAGCAGGAGCAGCGCGACGATTGCGAGGACCGGCACGACGAACACGCCGATGATCCCGCCGCCGAGGCGGTCCATCACCGTGGCGAGGAATATCCCGACCGGCCCGCGGATCTCGAGGATCTCCTCCGCCCACTCCTCGTCGATCTCGACGGGCAGGCCATCGAACCGCGCCGCGATCAGGAGGCCGAGCCCGGCCGCGAGCAGCACCGCGGCGATGCCGCTGAACAGCGGCACGCGACGACTGACGGCCCGCGCCCGCGCATCGTCCGTCGACTTCGCCCGACCGTCTCGGCCCGTCGGCCCCGCCCCCGTGTCCATCCCGCCACGCTACCGGCAGGCTCCGTGGGCGGCGAAGTCGCTCGCGTCAGCCGAGCTGAGGCTCGCCGAGTTCGTCGAGCAGCTTCGACATGGCGACGTACGCCCGGTTGCGGTAGTCCACCAGCTCGCTCGTGCGCTCGGCTGGGATCGACAGGTACCCCGCACCGGACTTCGTGCCGAATCGGCCCGCGTCGACGTGCGCCTGCAGGGATGGCGGGGTCGCGAAGCGCTCCGGCCATCGGGTCTGCAGTGACTCGAAGCACATCGCGTAGACGTCGAGCCCGGCCATGTCGGCGATGGCGAAGGGGCCGAAGAAGGGCAGCCGGGAGCCGAACGTCGTGCGCACGATGACGTCGACGTCCTCTGCGCTCGCGATGCCCTCCTCGACGATCTGCGACGCCTCGTGGAAGAGCGCGTACTGGAGCCGGTTGAGCACGAAGCCGGTCGCATCGGATACGCGCGCGGTCTGCTTGCCGGTCGATCGCACGATCCGCTCTGCGGCGACCATCGCCGACTCGTCCGTCTGCGCGTGCGCGATGACCTCGACACCGGGGATGAAGGGCGACGGGTTGGAGAAGTGCACGCCGAGGAACCGCTCGGGCCGCACGACCGCGACGGCGAGGTCGCCGATCGAGATCGTGGAGGTGTTGGAGCCGATGACCGCGTCCTCGCGGCAGGCCTCGCTGATGCGGCGGAGCGTCTCCCGCTTGAGCTCCAGCCGTTCCGGAACGGCCTCCTCGACGAACTCCGCGTCTGCGACCGCCTCCTCGACGCTCGCCGCGGCGGAGACGTGCCGCTCGACCGCGGCCGCGGCGCGCTCGGCGAACAGCCCCTGCTCCTCGAACCGATGCGCCTCCGCGACGATCCGCTCGAGGCTCACCTCCGCCACCTCCGCGCTCACGTCGGCGATGCGCACGTCCGCGCCCGCGATCGCGAGCACCTGGGCGATGCCGCCTCCCATGTATCCCGAACCCACGACCGCGTACCGCGTCATCGCCGCCACCTTCCGTCCTGCTTCGTCTCGAGTCACGAGCGCCCGGCGTCAGCCGTCGCGCGACCCGTGCTCCGCGTGTGCGTCCCGTTCGAGCTCGGAGACGACCTGCGAGAGGATTCCTCGCACGTACTCCCGGTTCGTCGCGCAGACGCCCAGGCTGTCGCCGCCGTACTGCTCCATGAGGAGGATGCCGCGGTAGCCGCCCTCGACTGCCTCCGTGATGACCTGGCGGTAGTCGATGATGCCCAGCTCCATCGAGGTCGGGCTGGAGGTGACGACCCCGTCGCCCTCGTCGCGCGTGTAGTTCTTGAGATGCCAGTAGTTCGCGTACGGCAGCGTCGCGCGGTACGCGGCGCGCCAGTCCTCGATCGGACGGTGCAGCCGCACCAGGTTCCCGATGTCGGGATTCAGCCCGACGTTCGGCAGGTCGATCTCCTCGACCAGGCGCACGGCACTCGCGGCGGTCCCGAGGTACGTGTCCTCGTACATCTCGAGCGACAGCAGCAGGCCCA
The DNA here is from genome assembly GCA_913053875.1 of uncultured Agromyces sp. Classification (GTDB taxonomy): domain Bacteria; phylum Actinomycetota; class Actinomycetes; order Actinomycetales; family Microbacteriaceae; genus Agromyces. The sequence continues at coordinate 513,880 of CAJXGN010000001.1, forward strand.
GCTCGGCGGCATGGCGACCGAGATCTCGCAGCCGGCGAACGGCCAGGTCCCACGTGTCGGGGTCGTCGGGGTCCGTCGCTCCCGGAGCGGTCCAGAACCAGAGCGCCCTCCGTTGCTCCGCCGTGAAGGGCTGGTGCAGGCCTGTCGAGACCACCTGCATTCCCCAGTCCGCGGCCGCGTCGATGGTGCGGTGCGCGTATGCGAGGTTCTCGGCCCCGTGTTCGGGCTGGATGACACTGCGACGCTGGACGTGCACCGACGCGACGGTGATGCCCTCCTCCGCGAACGTGGCGCGCAGCGCAGCCCGCTGTGAGGCGTCCATGTCGCCGATCCGTGCGTGGCTGTCGGCGAGCTCGGCGTGGTCGAACCCGGTCGACGCGATTCGCCGTGCGACCCGAGCCCACGCCCCATCCGGGGCGTCGTGCAACGCGGTGCCGTCCGGAAGGCTCGTCGGGATGCCGTGCAGGCAGGTCGCGATGGGCCACGATGCTGCGGGGTGTGGATCCGTCACGGAGCGCCCCCTTCCGTCCCGTCCATCCAATCGCACCGGCGCGCGGATGCCGGGAGCGACTCGGGCCGTAGCTGCACGCACGCTCCCCGCAGCGGGGGCCGGCTGATCACGCGACTCACCGCGGTGCTCCGACACCAGGCAGCCAGACCTTCATCGCAGCGCTTGCTGCGCCGTCGCCCCACGTCGCGTAGGGGCGGAGCACGAGCGGCTCGTCCGCCGCCGTCGTCGCCGGGCCGGGGCCGTCCGCGGGTTCGTACAGCGGCCCCGCGGTGGGCGCCGTCGCGAGCTGCCTGACGTCGAGCTCCAGCAGCGGCGCCATGCCGTGGACGTGCGCATCGAGGACGCGCACGCGCGCATCCGATGCCACGACGATGCGCTCCACATCCACCGCGTTGTCGCCCTGGTCGGCGCAGTACACCAGCGGACCCCGGGTGACCGCGACCGACCCGCGCACCGCGTCCACCGCGGCATTCGCGCGCCAGGTGGCCGCCTCCATCGCGAGGTCGACCTCGATCCGGCTCGACGCGACGAGGCTCGTCCGGAGCCAGCCGTCCTCGATCGAGACCGTGTACGGGACACCGTCGATGCGGACCTGCGGGGTCCCGACAGCCCAGTCCGGCACCCGCACCGCGAGGGAGGTCGTTCCGGGATCGCCTGAGACGGTGAACACGAGGCGGCCGTCCAGCGGGAAGTCGGTGGACATGGTGACGGTCCCGCCGCCATCGCCGATGGGGACCGTGGCGTTGCCGTAGTTGGCGACGAGCAGCTCATCGCCGCGCCGTGCGAACAGGAGGTGCTCGAGGGACGCGATCAGCCGCATCAGGTTCGGCGGGCAGCAGGCGCACCAGTACCAGGCGAGCCGCGCTCCGGTCGCTTCCTCCTGGCTCGCCCCGTGGTCGCTGCGCAGCTGCAGGGGGTTGCTGTAGAAGAAGGCGTCGCCGGCTCGGGAGATCCCGGCGAGCACGACGTTGTAGAGGGTCCGCTCGAGCACGTCGAGATGGTCCGCGCGACCGCTGACCAGGAACATCCGCCACGCCCAGTGGACGAGGGCTATCCCTGCGCACGTCTCAGCGTAGGCGCGATCGCTCGGCAGCTCGTACGCGTCGCCGAAGGCCTCGTCCCGGTGCCGGGATCCGGTGCCGCCGGTGAAGTACATGCGGCGCCCGACCAGGTCGTCCCACTGACGTTCGAGCGCCGCGCGCAGCGCGCGGTCCCCCGTCTCCAGGACGAGGTCGGCGACGCCGGCGTTGAGGTACAGCGCCCGCACGGCATGCCCACGCATGATCGCCGTGTCGACGACCGGCTGGTCGTCCTGGTAGTACTGCGCACCGAACACGCCCTCGCCGATGAACCCACTCCCGCGGCGCCGCACGAACGCCTCCGCGAGCGCCTGCGGGCCCGGGTCGCCGGTCAGCCGGGAGAGCTCGACCAGGGCCGTCTCGACCTCCGGGTGCCCGCAGTACTCGACATCGCCCGCACCCCCGAAGCGTAGGGTGACGTGATTGACCCAGCGCCCGGCGACCCCGAGCAGGCGTTCGTCCCCGACGCCGCGCACCCCCGCGATCGCCGCTTGAACGAGGTGTCCCAGGCAGTACAGTTCGTGGCCGTGCACGAAATCGCTCCACGGCTCGCCGAACGGCTCCCCCAGCTGGTACGCCGAGTCGAGGTACCCGTCCGCCCGTTGCGCCGCCACGAGCAGCTCGACGGTGTCGTCGTAGAACGCGCGCAGCTCGGGGTGCTCACCACGACCCAGCTCCCAGGCGACGGCCTCCAGCGTCTTGAAGACGTCGGAGTCGGCGAACTTCGGCCCCGCGAACGGGCCGTCGTGCTCGCCGGTCAGCCGCTGGAGGTTCCGAAGGTTTCCGGCGTGGTGCAGCATCCCGATCCCGTGCGGGATCGTGACTTCGCGATTGCGGGCGACGAGGTCTGCGTGGAAGCCCGGATCGAGCCGAGCGCCCGCCACGGCGCGCACGGCACCGCAGGCGGTCGCGCCGATCGGGCCGGCGCGGTGCGTGCGAGCGCTCAATCCTTCACCGACCCCGCGGCCAGGCCGCTCGTGATGTACCGCTGGAACACCACGAAGACGATGATCAGCGGTATCGCCACGACGGTCGACGCCGCCATCAGCGGGCCCCACTCAGTGCCGTACTGCCCGATGAACGAGTTCAGCGTCACCGTGACCGGCTGCATCTCGCGCTCGGTCGTCAGCGTCAGGCCGAAGACGAACTCCCCCCAGGCCATCACGAAGGCGAAGACCGCGACGGTGACCAGCCCGGGCCGCACGAGCGGCAGCACGATGCGGAAGAAGGCCTGGAACCGGGTCGCCCCATCCACGGCGGCCGCTTCCTCGAGCTCGCCCGGGATGGTCAGGTAGAACGGCCTCAGGACGATCACCGCGAAGGGCAGGGTGCCGACCGCGTTCGCCAGGATCAGCCCCACGTAGCTGTTGACGAGTCCCCACTGCGAGAACAGCGTGAACATCGGCAGAGCGACGTTGATCGCGGGCAGCAGCTGTGCGATCAGGAACGGCAGCATCAGCAGTGCGGTCCAGCGCAACCGGAGCCGCGCCAAGCCGTACGCGGCCGGTGCCGCGAGCACCAGGGTGAGCAGGGTCGCGCCGACGCTGATGATCAGGCTGTTGCCGAGCGCGCGCATCATGAGCGGGTTCTCGAACACCGCTGTGGCGTAGTTGCTCCACTCGAGCGGGAACGGGACCCAGGTGGGCGGGCTGGTGAACAGCTGCTCCGGCGACTTCAGCGACGTCGAGGCCAGCCAGTACAGGGGGAAGAGGTAGGCACCGACCACGATGATCGCCACCGCGGTCAAGTGCCACTTCGGGCGCTCCGAGTTCAGCGGGCGCCGGCGCCGACCAGTGCGGACGACGACCATCGCCTCCGTCTCGGTCACGCTCCTCGATGACATGCTCACTGCGTCGAGTCCTCTCGTCTGCGAAGCCAGAGATACAGGATGGAGAGCAGCAGCGGGATGATCAGCAGGATGTTCGCCGCAGCCGCCCCGTCGCCGAACCGGAAGTACTCGAACGACAGCTTGTAGACCTCGATCGACAGCACGTTCGTCGCACCTGCCGGGCCCCCGGCGGTCATGACGTAGATCAGGTCGAACACCTTGAAGGTGTGGACGAAGCCGAGCAGGAGCGCGATCACGATGACCGGCCGCATCATCGGCACGGTGATCCGCCAGAACCGCTGCCAGGCCGAGGCACCGTCGATCTGCGCAGCTTCGTAGAGCTGGACCGGAACTCCCTGCAGCCCTGCGTAGAGCAGCATCATGTGGAATGGGATCCCCAGCCAGATGTTCGCGATGATGACGGCCGCCAGCGCTGTATTCGGGTTGACCAGCCACGGCTCGGTCGAGGAGATCCCGAACACGCCGAGGAAGGCGTTGAACAGGCCGTAGCTGCCGCTGAAGATCCAGCGCCACAGGCTCGCGGAGACCACTGCCGGCATCACCCACACGACGAGCATGAGCGCACGGAGCAGCCCCGACAGCGGGAAGCCCCGGTTGAAGAAGAGCGCGAACATGAAACCGATGGCGTGCTGGAAGATCAGTGACCCCACCGTGAAGACGAGGGTGATCACCAGGGAGGGCACGAACTGCGGGGAACCGATGAAGTCCGCGTAGTTCTCGAGCCCGACGAATGGAGCTCCCCCGGACAGGAAGTTGCCGGCGTTCACGTCGAACAGGCTGAGGTTCACCGTGTACACGAGCGGGTACACCATGAACACGATCAGGAAGACCACCGCCGGGAGCACGAAGGAGTACCTGCTCACCACGTTCATGGTGTGGAGGCGCCGGCGCGGCCCCCGGGCGGCCGGCGATGAGCCGGCCACACGGGGGGTCGTGCGGGTGTCGAGAGACATTACGGCAGCAGCGGGTCGATCGCCTGTGCGGCTGCGGAGAGCGCGTCACTCGACGACGCGGCGCCGGTGAGACGAGCCTGGAGGGCGACGACCACCTGGTCGGCGATCTCCGCATATGCCGGACCGTAGGCGCGGGGCAGCGCGACCTGCAGCTGCTCCGTGAACGTGCCGATCAACTCGTTGTCCGGGAACGGGTCGATGTCGTTGCGCGTCGGGAGACTTCCGCCGGCGACGTTCATCAGAGTCACGTTCTCGGGCTCCTGCAGGAACTGCAGCACGTCCCACGCAACATCCTCGTTCGGACCGGACATGATCATGTAGTTCTCACCACCGGTCACCGATGCCTCCATCTCGCCCGCTGGCAGCAACGCGACCCCGTAGTCCAGGTCGGGCGCCTCGGTCGCGAGGAACGGGAGCTGCCACGGACCGTTGATCATCATCGCTGCGCGGCCCTGGCCGAACTCGGCGGCCACCATGGACTGGTCCCAGTTCAGTGCCTCCTGCGAGACGCTGCCGTCGTCCATCAGACCTGCCCAGTAGTCGAAGGAGGCAATCGCCTCGTCCGAGTCGAGGTCGTAGAGATCACCGCCGCTCTGCCAAAGCGCAGGCAGGTACTGGAAGACGGCCTGCTGGTTGTTCACGGCCGAGTAGGCGAGCCCGTAGGTATCGCCGGTCGTCAGGGCCGCCGCTACCTCCTCCATTTCCTCCCACGTTGTAGGAGGCTCGAGTCCGGCCTCGTCGAGCATCTCGGTGTTGTAGAACAGCGCGAGGCAGTTCGCCGAGATCGGCAGCCCGTAGACACTGTCGTCATAGGTGGCCGACGCGATGACGCCCTCGGCATACTGGTCGAGCTCCCCCCATTCGGCGAGGCGCTCGTCGAGGTTCGCGGCGATGCCGAGCTCGGCGAACTGCTGGTGGTCGGGGCTGTTGATCACCACGACGTCCGGCAGTGACCCGGCGCCCGCAGACTGGAGCAGGCTCTGCTTCAGGTCGGCGTAGGCGATGAACTCGCGCTGGATCGTGACATCCGGGTTCTCCTCCTGGTACTCGTCGAGGAGCTCCTGGAGCTGCGTGCTCGCGGCACCCTCGGCGTAGTAGTCCCACCACGTGAGGGTGACGGGGCCGGATCCGGCGTCCGATGACTCATCGCCGCCGCCTCCGGGCGTGCACGCGGCGAGGCTGCCGCCGGCGACCACGAGCGCCGCCGTGATCGCGAGTCGTCTCAGGGTTCGACCGCGGGTGGGTTGATTGGACATGGGATTGCTTCCTTTCATCATTGATGGAACATCCATGGTGCGGATTGGGGTCGTCGGGTTCGGATGTGGGGGCGGTCCGGTCAGGGGTTCGGTGGGAGATGCGTATCGAGCCAGCGCGCAGAGACCTGGAGACCGTCCTCCAGCGAGGCGTCGGACTCCTCGTCGATGCACAGCCAACTGTCGTAGCCGATCTCGTCGAGCGCCGCGAGGATCCCGTCCAGGTCGACGTCGCCCTGGCCGACGAGTCGCCAGCTGCCGTCGACGACGTCCTTCAGGTGCACGTTGTCGATGAGCGAGGCGAACTCGCGGATGAACGCGGGGATGTCGGTCACCCCGCTCTTGGCGAGATGCGCGGTGTCCACCGTCAGGCCGATCGCGCCGGGGTCTATCGCACCCCAGAACTCGCGCACATCGCTCGGCAGCATCACAGGCTGGTCGAAGTGGTGGTGCAGGGAGAGCTTGATCCCAGACTCCCCGGCACGCCGCCCGTGCGCCGCCAGTCGGACGGCCATTGCCGCACGGTCGGCGGCGGTCACACCCTCGCGAGAGCGGTTGTGGCAGAACACGATCATCTCGGTGCCCACGGCCGCGGCGAAGTCGATCACAGCGGACATTCGATCGTCGTCGAGTTCGTCGAAGTAGATGAGCACCGCCGCGGCGCCCGGTCGGCCAGCGAGGCGATCGCGGAACTGCTCGGGCGCGTCGAGCCAGGGCAGGAACTGCCCGGACTTCAGCTGGAGGCCGTCGTATCCCGCGGGCCCGAATTCCGACAGCAGCGTCTCTACCTCATCCGGCGCGACCGGCTTGGAGAATGCGCGACGCATCAGAGCACCCCATCCTGGAATCGCACCGGCTCACCCGATTCCGCGGACCGGTATGCACCGTCGAGTAATGACAGTGTCCGGAGGTTGTCCGCGCCCGAGTTGGTCGGCTGGCGTCGGTCTTCGACGGAGCTGAGCAGCTCGTCGAGCCCGAGGAACGCAGACTCCGGCTTGCCGTCGCCCGCCCACGGGTTGGCGATCGTCTCCACCCCGTCGGCGGTGTGGATCTCGAGGATGCCGTAGTCCAGGCGCAATGTGCCCTCCTCACCGATCACGATGGTCTCGACCCGTTCGACGCGGCTCGAGAAGCTCTGCGTGTAGTTGACGCCGATGTCGCCGAACCGTAGGTGAATCGACGCATCGGTCTCGCCGGCCGCGTGCAGGGCGGGCGAGCGGTGGGTCGTGGCCGTGAGCCAGTCCGCCTCGACGCCCAGGATGTATCGGAAGCCGTCGAACCAGTGCACGCCCATGACGGACAGCGTGTGATGGACTTGATCCGCGCGCCAGCCGGTCACCTCGCGCCACATGAGCTCGCAGTGGTCGACTGAGAGCACGCGCCCGATACGGCCGTCCCGGATCGCGTCGCGCGCCTGACCGAACGCGTAGTGGTATCGGAAGTTCTGGTCGACCGCGAGGCGCACGCCGGCGTCGGCCGCGGCGGCCACCACCTCGCGTGCCTGCGCGACGCCATCGGCCAAGGGCTTCTCGACAAACAGGTGGATGCCCGCCGCGGCCAGCTCCGCCACGGCCTCGAGTCGCACGTGGCTGGGCGTCGACACGACGGCCGCATCGAAATCCACCTGGTCCAGCGCCTCGGCGATCGAGGGGAACGTGGCGTGGACGCCGAACGTCTCGGCGACCCATGCCCTCCGCTCCGCCGAGGGGTCGACCGCAGCGACGATCTCGACTCGGTCGGGATGCGCGAGACATCCGCGGAAGTGCATGTCGCTGACCACGCCGCATCCGACGATCGCGACCCGGTGCACGGTGCGTGCACTCACTCGCCGACGACCTCTCGGGTCGCGGTGTCGAAGCAGATCAGCAGCTCGCACGTGTCCGCGCCGATGTTCGTCGCGTTGTGCACGGCGCCCTTCGGGATCGAGATGGTGTCGCCGGCCGTCATCTCCACGTACTCGTCTCCTACCCGGTGTCGGATACGTCCGCTGACGACGTGGAGCACCTCGTCGCAGTTGGGGTGGTGGTGCACGGGGTTCTGCTCGCCGGGCTCGATGAAGCACTTCCCGACGGTCAGCGTGTCGGAGTTCCCCACGGCGTCGGACACCATCCACTCCAGGCGACCCCACGGCTGCGGGTCCACCTGGACGTCGGCGTGCGCGGTGAGTCCGCCCCGTCCTGCGCGTTCGGTCGGTTCAGGCATTCGCTGCTCTCCTCGGGTCTGCGCCGCCTGCCGTCCGGCATCAGCGCTGAAGGGTACGTGTACGCCATGATGGACGCCGAACACCGAGAACCCGAGGGCCAATTTGGCGACGGTGGCCCACGGCCCCGTCGTCAGCCGATGCCATCGGCGTAGTGGGCGTCCCAGCAGTCCGCCAGGAGGTCGACACCTCGGCGCGTGTACGCGGGGTCCGCGGCGTACGAGATCCGCAGGTAGTCGTCCAGGCGGTCGTGGATGCTGAACGTCGACCCCGGGAGCACCCGCACGCCGAACCGCTCGGCGCGGTTCGTGAACGACGTCGCGACCGCGGCCGGCAGCCGGACCCACAGCGACCCTCCGCCCATCGGCGTCTCGGGCATCCAGCTCGGGAGCCGCTCGTCGAGCGCATCGAGCACCAGACGGCGCGCCTCCGTGAGCGTGCGCAAGCGCTCGTCCCGTGCCCGCTCGACCTGCGGGAGAAGGTGGCTGGCGAGCAACTGGGCGATCAACGAGGTGCCGAGGTCCTGGCCGCCCTTGACCGCGGCGAGTTCGGCGATCGCGTCGGGCTGTGCACGCAGCCAGCCGACACGGAGCCCACCCCAGAACGACTTGCTAACCGAGCCCACCGTCATGACCATGTCGCTGCCCGCGGCGAGCGGCACGGGCCGACGGTCGCCGTCGATGATGGTGTCGACGAGAGCCGCGTCGTCGATGATCGGCGTGCCGTGCCGGTTCGCGATCGATGCGATCCTGCTGCGCCGGAAGACGTCGAGCACGGAACCCGTCGGGTTGTGCACGGTCGACTGCAACACGATCAGGGCGGGGCGCTCCCGCGCCACGACTGCGGCGAGCTGATCGACGTCGACGCCCTCACGGCCGCTCGGCACGCTCACGAGTCGAAGCCCGAGGGACCTCAGCGACTCGATCGCACCCCGGAACGACGGCTCCTCGATCACGACCATCGCGCCGGGCTGGGCCACGCTCGAGGCCGCGAGCCGCAGGGCCGGCTGGGCGCCCGACGTGATGAGGATGTGCTCCCGGGTGGTCGGCAGGCCCAGTGCCGAGTAGTACGCCGCGACGGCGTCCCGCAGCTCGTCCAGCCCGCTCGGGAGGTAGCCGTGGGATGCGATCAACTGGCGGGCGCGCGAGCTGTCGAGGAGGTCGAAATGGTCGGCGACCATCGCAAGGCCGGGCAGTGCAGCGCTCCGGAGGTCGATGTGGTCGACATCGTCGTCCTCGGTGAAGGAGCGGAGGCGGTCGTCTCCGCGCACCGTGGACGACCCCTGCGCGGCGGAGACGTAGGTGCCGTCCCCCTGGCGACTGGAGAGGACTCCCTCGCCGCGAAGCAGGTCGAAGCACTTCGTCACCGTGTTGCGGCTCACACCCAGCGTCGCACCGAGGCTCCGCTCGGACGGCAGCCGCGTCCCGGAGGCCAGTGCACCGGACGCGATCAGTGCGCGCAGGCCGGACGCGAGCTGGGTGTGCAGGGCACGCTCACCGGTCTGCCAGTCGCCGAGCAATCGCGCGAGCCGATTGGCACCCATCGTCGCCAATCGGAAGGAATTGGCACTCGTATAGGTCGAAGTCATGTGGCCATTATTGGTACGGCCGCAGCGCCGCGGTCAACACATGAATCGGAGTGGTCATGACTTCCCCCACCGTCCTCCTCCTCGGTGCGCTGGACACCAAGGGCGCCGAGTACGCGTATGTCCGGGACCGGCTCGCAGACGCCGGCGTCGCAGCGATCGTCGTCGACTTCGGCGTCCTCGACGCTCCCACGATCGACGCGGATGTCGATCGTGACGCGGTGGCTCGCGCCGGTGGCAGCGACCTCGAGTCGCTCGTCTCCGCTGCGGATCGCGGCTCAGCCATGGCGGCGATGACGCGCGGAGCCACTGGCGTCGTCGCCGACCTGGTCGCTTCAGGCCGCGTGCAGGGCGCACTCGCACTGGGTGGCACCGGCGGCACCTCGGTCGCCGCGTCGGCATTCCGCGACCTCCCTCTCGGGTTCCCTCGACTGATCGTCTCGACGGCCGCATCCGGCAACACGGAGCAGTACGTGGGCGAGTCCGACCTGATCCTCGCGCCGAGCGTCGTCGACATCGCTGGCCTGAACCGGATCTCGCTGCGCATCCTCGCGAATGCAGCCGCCGCCGTGGCCGGGATGGTCACCGCCGCACCGCTGCCCGATGTGGAGGCGAAGCCCCTCGTCGCGGCGAGCATGTTCGGGGTGACGACACCGGCCGTGACCAGGGCCCGCGAGCGCCTCGAGGAACTCGGATACGAGGTCCTCGTCTTCCACATGACCGGTTCCGGCGGTCGGGCCATGGAGGCCCTGATCCGCCAGGGCTACATCGACGGCGTCCTCGACCTCACCACCACCGAGTTGGCGGACGACCTCGTCGGCGGCGTGTTCTCCGCCGGCCCGACGCGACTGACGGCAGCTGCGGAGACGGGGACCCCGCAGGTGGTCTCGCTCGGCGCCCTCGACATGGTCAACTTCGGCGCGCTGGGCAGCGTCCCGCCGGAATTCCGCGAACGCACCCTCTACGAGCACAACTCGAGCGTCACGCTGATGCGCACGACCGCCGCCGAGACCGCGGAACTCGGCGCGACGCTCGCGCGCCGAGTCGCGGCGTCCACCGGTTCCGCACTGGTCGCGCTGCCCGCCGGCGGCGTCTCCGCCATCGCGGTCCCGGGCGGGCCCTTCCACGACCCGGCGGCGGACGCCGCGCTCTTCGACGCCGTACGCGCGGGCCTCTCCGGCAGCAGCGTTCGCCTGCTCGAATCCGACTCAGACATCAACGACCCATCGCTCGCTGTCGAGCTGGCCGACCTCCTCGACGAGATGATCTCGGGGCGCTCGCGCGAGACCTCGACCGCCTCCACCGGAAAGTAGGGACATGCCATACGTCGCACGCGCCGAGATCCTCGAACGGCTCAGAGAGAAGGTCGCCGCCGGGCGCCCCATCATCGGAGCCGGCGCGGGAACCGGCATCTCCGCGAAATGCGAGGAGGACGGCGGCGCCGACCTCATCGTCATCTACAACTCGGGGCGCTACCGCATGGCGGGCCGGGGCTCGCTGAGCGGACTGCTCGCCTACGGGAACGCGAACGAACTGGTCGTGGAGATGGGACGGGAGGTGCTGCCCGTCCCTGCGCGGGTGCCCGTGCTGGCCGGCGTCAACGGCACCGATCCGTTCTACGACCCGCCGCGGTTCCTCCGGCGCCTGCGCGAGCAGGGCTTCTCGGGGATCCAGAACTTCCCCACAGTCGGGCTCATCGACGGGACGTTCCGCGCCAACCTCGAGGAGACGGGAATGAGCTACCGGCTCGAGGTCGAGCTCGTCGCCCATGCGCACGCGGAGGACCTGCTGACGACGCCGTACGTCTTCTCGGCGCAGGACGCCGCCGACATGACGGCGGCGGGCGCAGATGTCGTGGTCTGCCACATGGGCCTCACGACCGGCGGCTCGATCGGCGCGCAGACCGCGCTGACGCTCGACGACTGCGTGCGGCTCGCGACCGAGTGGGCCGACGCGGCACGCACGGTCCGAGAGGACGTGCTCGTGCTCGTCCATGGCGGCCCCGTGTCGATGCCAGCGGACGCCCAGTACGTGCTCGCGCACGCGGAGCACCTGCACGGCTTCTACGGGGCGTCCTCGATGGAGCGCCTGCCCACGGAGGTCGCCATCACGGCGGCCGTCCGCGAGTTCGCCGAAATGACCCTCTGATACCCGACGACGCTCACCCCTCCTCGCCGTCGGCCATCTCCGCGAGCTCCGCCAGCCGCACCGGCGTGGCGAGGGGTCGCGTCGCAAGCGACGCGAGGTCGGCGGCCGCGGGGGTGACGGCCGTCTCCACCGAGACCAGGCAAGACAGGGCGAAACCGCACATCCGCCCCTGGCACATCCCCATCCCGGGACGGGCGGTCACCCGCACGTCCCGGGGGTCGTCGGCGGCGAGGTCCCGCACCGCCGCGCGCACGGTCCCCGTGTCGACCTCCTCGCAGCGGCAGACGAGCGTGTCGTCGGCCAGCCAGGTGGGCCAGTCCACCGGCACCGACGACGCACGGTGCATGGCGACCGCGAACCGGTGGGCCCGGGCGATCCGCCGGCGGAGGCGTGCCCGCAGGCGCGGGTCGTCGGCACGGCCGGCGTCCGCGGCCGCCGTCAGTCCCGCCAGGGCTCCCTCGGCTCCCGACTGGACCGCCCCACCGACGCCGGTCACCTCGCCCGCGAGGTAGACCCCGGAGACGGACGAACGCTGGTCGTCGTCCACGACGGCGACCAGCGACCCGTCGACGTCGACGCGCGTAGCCGCACCCACGCCGACCGCCAACTCCAGCTGCGGTATGAAGCCCCAGCCGAGTGCGACGAGGTCGGCGTCGACCCGCTCCTCGCTCCCCGCACGCGCCCGCCCGCGACGGTCGACGCGCCGCAGCGTGGCTCCCGTCACCCGCCCGGTGCCGTGGACCGCAGTAATGACCGTCCGGGTGCGGAAGGGAACGCGATGCCGGAGGAGCGTCGTCACGTACCCCGCGCCCTCGACGAGCTTTCCCGGCTCCTGGAGGGTACGGAGCGGGTGCGCGGCCCAGCCCGTCAGCGCATTGGCCTCGCAGACCGCGACGACTTCTGCCCCGGCCTCGGCCAGCCCGGCGGCCACCGACAGCAGGAACGGGCCCGTGCCGGCGACCACCACCCGCCGTCCCGCACGCACGTGGTGGCCCGCGAGCAGTGCCTGCACGCCGCCCGCGGCCATCACGCCCGGTGTCGTCCAGCCGGGGACCGGCAACTGACGGTCGTACGCCCCGGTCGCCAGCACGATCCTTCGTGCGTGGACGACGACCGGGTCCGCGTCCTCCCCCGCCGCGGTCGCCCGCACCAGGAACGGCCGCCCCGGGTGCACACCCCAGACGTGCCTCCCGGCGAGGTGCACGACGCGTCCCCCGCGCACCAGTGCATCCAACCGAGCGTCGAGGTCGCGATACTCGCGCCAGCCGTGGCGACGCGTCGCCGACGGCTGCGGGAGCGTGTCGGGGAACCGCTCGTCGGGATGCCGCCAGTACTGGCCGCCGGGTTGGACCCCCACGTCCACCAGCGCCACCCGCAGTCCGCGCTCGCCCGCGGTTACGGTGGCGTTGAGTCCCGCCGGGCCCGCGCCGACGACGCAGAGGTCGTAGTCGGACCTCGTCCGGTCAGGCATTCGGACCCCCCGGCTCGTCCAGGGCCCGCCGGGGGTCGTCGCTCGCCACGACCTGACCCTCATGCGCCGGTGTCATGCAGGCCCGCTGGGAGCGCCTGCCGTCGACGGTGACCAGGCAGTCGTAGCAGACTCCGATGCCACAGAAGAGCCCTCGCGGCGCGGCGCCGACCCGCGTCGTGCGCCACGACGAGATGCCGGCCGCGGCGAGCGCGGCGCCGACCGACTGTCCGGGACGGAACGGGACGTTCCGCCCGTCGAAACAGAGCTGCCGCGTGGAGTCGTCGATCATGCAGCATCCGCATCCGCGAATCGATGTGGCCGGAACGGGAGGAGCGACACGTCCGGGGTAGCGTGCCGCATGGCCTGGACGAGCAACCTTCCGGTGCCCACCGAGAGCCCGATGCCGGCGCCCTCATGCCCGGCGGCGTGCCACAGGCCGGGCATCCGCGCGTCCTCGCCAATCACGGGCAGGTGATCCGGGCTGTAAGGGCGGAAGCCCGAGTAGGTGCGCATGACCTGCACGTCTGCAAGCACGGGGAAGAGCCGCGCGGCGGCGCTGGCGATGCGCCCGACGGCCTCTGCGGAGAACCCGGCGTCGAAGCCCACCCGCTCTCGGCTCGATCCGATCAGCACGGTGCCGCTCGGGGTGCCTTCCACTACCGGGGATACCTGCAGGCCGGAGTCCGAGCTCGCGACGTTCTCCACGTACTCTGCCGAGTAGACCTTGTGGCGGATCGTCACGGGGATCGGCTCGGTCACCAGCACGAAGCCGCGACGCGGGCGAATCGGCAGGTCGACTCCGGCGAGGCGCGCCACGTCGCCGCTCCATGGGCCTGCGCACACGACGACCGCGCCGGCGTCGATGGCACCGTCGGGGGTGTTCACGCCCACCGCGCGGCCGCCGACGATGCGGATGCCGGTGACGGGCAGGTGGGTGCGTACCTCGGCGCCGCGCTCACGTGCGAGTCGCAGCAGGTGGTGGGCCGCGAGCACCGGCTGCACCTGCGCGTCCTCGGGGTAGTAGACGCCGCCCAGGAGATGCGGTGCGATGGCGGGTTCGATCTCGCGCAGCGCGGCCGGACCCTCGACGGGCTCGGCCCGGATACCGAGGCTGCGCTGGTGCTCGGCGAGGGCATCGAGGCCGGCCCGCTGAGCTTCGGAGGCCGCCGCGACGAGGCCGCCCTTGGCTTCGAACTCCCAGAGGTCCGCGTGCTCGGCGAGCTCTCCCCGCCAGACATACTGCGAGTAGTGCGCCAGCTCGAGCTCCGGGCCGACCTCCTTGTCGGAGAGCAGCAGGTTGCCCTCGCATCGGCTGGTGGTGCCGGACGCGATGGACCCGCGCTCGACGACGATCACCGACATCCCCGCGGCTGCCGCGAAGTAGGCGACGGCCGCGCCGAGCATGCCCGCTCCGACGATGACCGCGTCCGGCGCAGGCCCGCGGAACGTCATGCGCGCCGCTCCCAACGACTCGCGGCGCCCGAGGGCGTGTCGGCCGACCAGTCGGCCAGCACGTGCTCGATGTGCGCGTGGACTAAGGCGCGGGCACGGGCGGGATCCCGCGCCTCGATGGCGTCGAGGATGGCGTCGTGCTCGCGCGCGGACGCCGTGAGGAGCCCCCGCTCGGCGAGCTCTGCGAGGCCGAACAGGCGGGTCTGCGATCGCAGCGACGCGACGAGCTCGGTGAGGCGGGCGTTGCCCGCGTAGCGGAGCAGCCCGAGGTGGAACTCGCCGTCCGCCGTGAGGTAGTCGATCAGGTCGCCGGTCTCCGCGCCCCGCACGATCGCGGCGGCCTGCTCGCGGAGCGCCGGGAACGCCTCGTCGGGCACCAGCGGCGTGGCCAGTTCCACGGCAGGCGGTTCGAGGAGGAGCCGGAGCTGCGTGACCTCGGCCAGGTCGTGCGCGGCGACCTCGGTGACGCGGAACCCCCGATTGGGAAGGGTCACCACGAGCCCCTCCCGTGCGAGGTCGAGCATCGCCTCGCGCACAGGCGTTGCCGACACGCCGAGCCGTTCCGCGAGCACGGGCGCCGAGTACACGCCGCCCGGCTCGAGCTCACCGCTGATGATCGCCGACCGCAGCGCGTCGGTGACCGCGTGCCGGATGCTCGGTCGTGCGCGCCGTCCGATTTCGCGCAGCTGCGGTGGGCGGGCACCGGCTCCCGCGCCGCTCGACTCGCCGGCTCCTCCGGTCACAGCAGGAACCCCCGCGGGAACGGGTCGGTGGGATCGAGCAGGTACTGCGCGGTCCCGGTGATCCAGGCGCGCCCGGTGATCGTCGGGACGACCGCCGGGATGCCGGCGACCGTGGTTTCCTCGACCAGCCGTCCGGTGAAGCGGGTGCCGATGAACGATTCGTTGACGAAGTCTGCGCGCATGTCGAGCGCGCCACGCGCGTGCAGCTGGGCCATGCGGGCACTCGTGCCCGTCCCGCAGGGCGACCGGTCGAACCACCCGGGATGGATCGCCATCGCGTGGCGCGAGTGGCGCGCATCCGAGCCGGGGGCCTCGAGGTACACGTGGTGGCAGCCGCGGATGGTGGGATCGACGGGGTGGACCGGGTCGTCGACCGCGTCGATCGCCCCCATGATCGCGAGCCCTGCCCGGAGCAGGTCGTCCTTCGCGGCTCGGTCGAAGGGCAGGCCGAGTCGTTCCAGCGGCACGATAGCGTAGAAGTTCCCGCCGAATGCGAGGTCGTAGCCGACCTCGCCGAATCCGGGCACCTCGACGGAGCGGTCGAGCCCCACGACGAAGGACGGCACGTTGCGGATCGTGACGGATCCGGCGCGGCCGTCGTCGACCGCGACCTGCGCGACCACCAGTCCTGCCGGCGTGTCGAGGCGGATAGTCGTGACCGGCTCGATGACGGGCACCATCCCGGTCTCGACCAGCACGGTCGCGACGCCGATGGTGCCGTGACCGCACATGGGGAGGCATCCGGACACCTCGATGAAGAGCACTCCCCAGTCGGCGTCATCACGTGTCGGGGGCTGCAGGATCGCCCCGCTCATCGCGCCGTGCCCGCGCGGTTCGGTCATGAGCAGCGTGCGGAGATCATCGCTGTGCGACATGAACCACTGGCGTCGCTCCTCCATGGTCGCACCCGGCAACGTTCCCACGCCGCCCACGATCACGCGCGTAGGCATCCCTTCGGTGTGGGAGTCGACGGCGTGGAAGGCCCGCTGGGATCGCATCGTGCAGTCCCCCGCTCAGCGGTAGCCCTTGGCCAGCACGGCCTCGGTGTCGGCGATGATGCGCGAGCGAACGTCGTCGGGCACGGGCAGCCGCGGCGGTCGCGTCGTCGTTCCCGCGGGCGCGACCCCCGCCACTTCCTGCGACAGCTTGATTGCCTGGACGAACCACGCCTTCGAATCCCAGCGCAGCAGCGGATGCAGGTCTCGGTAGATCTCCAACGCTGTCGCCCAGTCGGCCGGGTCGGCCGAGGTCGACAGGTCGTAGAGCCGAACTGTGGACGACGGAATCGCGTTCGGGTAGCCCGCGACCCATCCGACCGCACCGTTGATGCCCAGTTCCAGCACCACGTCGTCGGAGCCGATGGAGATGTCGAGGCCGGGAACGAGTTCGCGGATTTCGAACGCGTGGCGCACGTCGCCCGAGAACTCCTTGACCGAGACGATGAGCCCGTCGTCGAACAGCCGCGCCAGCAGGTCCGGCCGGAGGTCGACCTTGGTGTCGATCGGATTGTTGTAGGCGAGCACGGGAAGCCCGACGGCGGCGACCCGGCGGAAGTGGTCGACGATCTCCTCGTCGCTGGCGCGATATGCGTTGGGGGGCAGCAGCATCACCGCCGGCGCACCGTGCTCCGCGGCGTGCTCCGCCAGCCGTACGCTCTCCAGCGCCCCGTACGCACCGACCCCGGGCATGACCGCGACCCCCTCCGGCGCCGCCTCGACGGCCGTCAAGAAAACACGGCGGCGCTCCTCGTCGGTGAGGGTCTGGTACTCGCCGAGCGACCCGTTCGGGATGATTCCCGTCACGCCGTTCGCGGTCGTGAATCGGATGTGCTCTGCGTACGCGTCGAAGTCCACCGAGAAGTCGGACCGGAACGGGAGCGTCGTGGCGAGGTTCACGCCGCGCCAGGGCATGCTGCTCTGCATGGGGTCTCCTTCCTAGGTACAATTGCAATTGTACCTAGTCGGACGGAAGTGTCCAGACCCACCCGCGGGGCCTGCCCCGCCCGCCTCCAGGCTCGTCAGAAAGCTGCGTTCTCGCGTTTGAGAACGCAGCCTTCTGACGGGTCTTGGAGCAACCAGCGGGCCGCTGCCCGCACGAACCGAGACCCGTCGAGAAACTGCGTTCCCGGGGCGGGAAGCGCAGTTTCTCGACGGGTCTCGGAACGGGCGCGGTCAGTCGCTGAGGGGCGGCACGGTGCGCGGGCGCACCACGATCCAGAGCATGAGGATCGCCACGACGATCGCGATGCCCATGACCGCGCCCATCGGGGTGGACGAGCCCACGCCGAGCAGGCCGATGAGCGGCGAGATGAGGCCCGCGAGCCCGAAGTTCAGCGCACCGAGCAGCGACGCGGCGGTGCCCGCCTCGGAACCGTGGTGCGCGAGCGCGAGCACCTGCACGGCCGGGAAGTTGAACCCGCACGCGGCGATGAAGAACCAGAGCGGGATGATCACGCCCCAGAGCCCGGCGCCCGCCTGGTCGAGCACGACGATCGCGATCGCCATCGAGAGCTGCACGATCGTGGTCGTCGCGAGGATCCACTGCGGGCCCACGTCGAGCTTCGACATGAGGCGGGAGGAGGTCTGCACGCCCGCGACCACGCCGATCGAGTTCGCGGCGAAGAGCAGGCCGTACTGCTGCGCGTCGAAGCCGTAGACGTCCTGGAAGACGAACGACGACGCCGACAGGTACGCGAACAGGCCCGTGAAGTTCATGCCGCCGATGAGTGCGACGCCGATGAAGATGCGGTCGGTGAACAGCGCCTTGTAGCGCTGGGCCATCGTGGAGTGGCCGGGCTGGTGACGGCGCTGCTTCGGCAGCGTCTCGACGAGCAGCACGAGCACCGCGACGAGCACCGCCGCGCCGTAGCCGGCGAGCACCCAGAAGATGCCCCGCCAGTCGGTGATGAGCAGCAGCTGCGAGCCGATGACCGGCGCGATCACGGGCGCGAGGCCCGACACGAGCGCGAGTCGCGAGAGCATGCGCACGAGCGGCTTGCCGCCGAACAGGTCGCGCACCATCGCCATCGCGACGACCGCGCCGGCGGCCGCGCCGAAGCCCATCAGCAGGCGGAAGGCCCCGAGCCAGAGGATGTCGGGCGACAGCGCCGCGCCCACGCACGAGAGCACGTGCAGCACGGTCGCGAGGATGAGCGGCAGCCGCCGCCCGATCTTGTCGCTCCACGGGCCGACGACGAGCTGGCCGAACCCGAAGCCGAGCATGGTGCCGGTGAGCGTGAGCTGCACGGCCGCCGCGGTCACGCCCAGGTCGGACTCGAGCGCCGGGAACGCCGGCAGGTAGAGGTCGATCGTGAACGGGCCCAGCGCGGTCAGCGCGCCGAGCACGAAGATGTACGTCAGCCGCTGGCGGCGCGTCAGCGCGTCACCCGCGTGCGGGGTGCGCGCATCGCTCGGCATGACGATGGGGATGGGGCTCGTCGCGGTCACTGCGTTCCTGTTCGAAGGGTCACGAGCGATGCGCGCCGTCGGGCACCGTCTGGGGCGGAAGGTGAGGAATGGCGGGCCGCGTGCGCGCCGCCGGAGTCGGATCGACCGGATCTGCCGCGATCTCGAATCGATTCGATGCGTTCGGCCAGTCTAGCGCCGCGCGCCCGCGCGCCGAAACCCGTCGAGGTGTCGGATGCCCCGGGCCGGCGCTCAGCCGGCGTCGACCTCGCCCGCGAGCCGCGCGCCCGCCTCCTCGAGCCAGTGCAGCGGGCGGGCCATGGCCTCGCTCCCGCTGCCGGCCAGGTCGGTGAGCGAGACGGATGCGACGAAGTCGCCGGTCTCCGCGGCGATGGCGCCCGCGACCAGGGCGACCGGCACGCCCGCGGCCAGCGCGGTCGCCCGCACCTCCGACGGCACCTTGCCGGCCTCCGACTGGCCGTCGAACTTCCCCTCGCCGGTCACGACGACGTCGGCGCGGTCGATCGCCGCGGCCAGCCCGACCGCCTCCGCGACGGCCGCGGCGCCGCTCACCGCGGTCGCGCCCCACGCGAGCAGCCCGTACCCGGCGCCGCCCGCCGCGCCCGCACCGGGCGTCTCGGGAGCGGGCGCCGGCCCCGGGGCATCCGCCGCTTCGAAGCCCTGCCGCAGCACGCGCACGAAGCGGGCGAGGTGCGCGTCCATCAGCGCGACGGTGTCGGCGTCGGCGCCCTTCTGCGGCCCGAACACGGCGGCCGCGCCCGCGGGCCCGAGCAGCGGGTTCGTCACGTCGGAGAGGATCACCGCGCCGCCGGGCGGCAGGGGGCGCAGGCCCGACAGGTCGATCGCATCGACGTCGCCGAGGCCCCGGTTGCCGGGCGCGACCGGCCGCCCGGAGGCATCCGTCGCCCCGGCACCGAGCGCGGTGAGTGCGCCGAGCCCGCCGTCGGTCGAGGCGCTGCCGCCGATCGCGAGGAGCAGGCGGTCGACGCCCGCGTCGAGGGCGGCGGCGATCGCCTCGCCGAAGCCGATCGTGTGCGCGTCGAGCGGCTGGAGCGGATCGAGCAGGGTGATGCCCGACGCGCTCGCGAGCTCGACCACGCCGAGTCGCTCGCCGTCGGCGCCGGTGAGGCGCAGCCAGCTCGTGTCGACCGGGCGGCCGTCGGGCCCGGTCACGCGCACGGGCATGTGCTCGGCGGCCGGGTCGGCGGCCGCGAGCGCGTCGACCGTGCCCTCGCCGCCGTCGGCCATCGGGCGGGTCAGCACCTCGTCGTCGGGGGCGGTGCGCGCCCAGCCGGCGGCGAGCGCCGCTGCGGCGTCGGCGGCCGACGCAGTGCCCTTGAACGAGTCGGGAGCGAGTACGACGCGGCGGCTCACGCGCGCTCCTCGAGCAGCCAGCGCACGGCGTTGCGCAGCAGCGTCACGTGCTCGGGGCTGTCGTACGAGCGCATGTCGTGCCCGAACGCGTCGTAGACGAGCCGAGTGCGGCCGATCTCGCGCGCCCACACCAGCGGATGCTGCTCGCCGTCGTACGTGTGCTCGACCAGGGGCACCACGTGCTCGCCGATCGCGAGGTCGGTGTACTTCTCGTCGTACAGCTCGAAGTCGGCGACGCCCGCGACCACCGGGTGCGTGCCGCTGCGCACCTGCACCGACGCCGTGCCGAGCGGCGGGTGGAACGAGAACTCGGCGTCCCACTCGCCGTCGAGCAGCTCGTGCCACTGCGGCAGGTCGCGCAGCGATGCGGATGCCGCGTGCATGCCCAGCAGGCCGATGCCGCGCTCGACCGCCTCGGCGAGGTTCGCACGCTCCGCCGCGAGCACGTCGGGCGGCGGCGTGCGCCGCTCGCGCTCGGGCAGGAGCGTCGCGTCGACGAGCGACCGCCACGGGTCGCCGGTGTGCACGACGAGCAGGTCGACGTCGGCGAGACCGGCCGCCAGGCGGGCATCCGTGTCGTGCACGATCTCGACCGTCAGCCCCTCCTCGACGAGGAGGTCGGCGAGCGCCTGGGACGTGTCGGTGAACGGGTGGAAGGGGTCGTCGTAGCGTCCGTGCCCCGACAGGATCACCGCATTCGACATGGCCGCACCTCCTCGCGCGCTCGGGTGCGCGCACGTTCGTATTCTGCACCCCTCGCGAACGAGCTTCCGCAAGGAGCCCGGCGAACCGTCGACGACCGACCGTCGAAATGTCCATGCAGGCGCACCGAACACCTATGGGGATGGTCCGCGCGCAGTCGTAGCGTCGATGCCGCACCACTCCTCACCATGCAAAGGAGCATCCTCATGCAGCATCGCCCAGTGCGCCGCACTCGCGCCGCATCCGCTCTCGCGATCGCCATGATCGCCGGCCTCGCACTGTCGTCCTGCGCCGCGAGCGAGCAGCCCACCGACGACGGCGAACCCGTCGAACTCACGTTCCAGTCGTGGGTGCCGAACATCGACCAGGCGGTCGACGCGTTCAACGGCGCGCACGATGACATCCACGTCACCCTCGAGACCATCACCGCCGGCCCCGACGGCGGCTACGCCAAGATGTTCTCCGCCGTCGAAGCCGGCAACCCGGCCGACGTCGCCCAGGTCGGCTACGACGCCATCCCGGAGTTCCTCGTGAACGACGCCGTCGAGGACATCACGGAACACGTCGGGGACTCGGCCGACCTGTTCACCGAGTGGCAGTGGCAGACCGGAGTCTTCGGCGACCGCGTCTACGCCGTCCCGCAGGCATCCGGCCCGCTCGGGCAGTTCTACCGTGCCGACCTGTTCGCCGAGGCGGGCGTCGAGGTCCCCACCACCTGGGACGAGTACTACGAGGCGGCGAAGGCCATCCGCGCCTCCGATCCCGACCGCTACATCACCGCGTTCGCCTTCAACCAGGCGCCGTGGCTCATCGGACTCTCCCAGCAGGGCGGCGGTGAGTGGTTCACCGCCGATGGCGACCGGTGGATCGTCGCGATCGACGACGAGGAGACCATCAAGGTCGCCGACTACTGGCAGCGCATGATCGACGAGGACCTCGTGAAGGTCGAAGCCGACTTCTCGAGCGAGTGGAACGCCGACCTGCAGAACGGCAACGTCGCGAGCTGGATCTCCGGGTCGTGGGCCGATGCGATCGTGCGCGGAACCGCTCCCGACACGTCCGGTAACTGGGCCGCAGCACCGATGCCGCAGTGGGGCGAAGGGGAGACCGTCTCGGCCACGTGGGCCGGAGGATCGGCGAACATCGTCCTGAAGGGCTCGGAGCACCCGGCCGAGGCCGCCGAGTTCGCGCTCTGGCTCAACAGCGCTCCGGAGAGCGTGAACATCCTCACCAGCGTCGGTGCCGGCTGGCCTGCGATCACCGACCTCGAGTCGGTGGACGCCCTGCAGGACGACCCCGAGGTGTTCGAGTTCTACGGCGGCCAGAACATCTGGGACGTCTTCGCCGAATCGGACGCGGCCGTCGCGTCGACCTGGCAGTGGCCGCCGCTGTCGCAGACCCTGTTCGCGGACCTGACCGACAACGTCAACCTGATGGCGAGTAACCTGACCGGCCAGGTCCGCAACATCGCCGAAGTGGCGACCGCGATCGCGACCGGCGACCTCTCGAAGAAGATCACCGTCGACGTGCAGGGCGAGATCCTCGAACTGAAGGACACCATCAACACGATGGTCGACCAG
>CAJXGN010000002.1 GCA_913053875.1 uncultured Agromyces sp.
GGAGGCGCGCGAACACGCGGAAGCGCGCGGCCGCAAGCCCTATGCCCGGCTGACCGGCGTCGCCACCGACCAGAGCCGCCGGCGCCCGGGCGACGTGACCGCCAAGATGGCGCGGCAGTTCGACGAGCTGGTGCCGGAAGGCACACCGCCGGTCGCCATGCTGAGCGGCGCCACCGGCGTCGCCGCCGCCACGGCCGAGGAACGGGCGCTGCTGGAGCAATTGATCGCGGCCGGCCGGGTCGATACCGTGCGGGCGCCGGGCTCGCTGCTCGGCAACATGGCCGGGGCAACCTTTCCGGTGCTTGCCGGGCTGGCAGCGATGGCGCTTTCGCGCGGCGGGTTCTACCCGCCGGCTGACGAAAGCGGTTTCGAGCGCCCGGCCCCGGCCCAGCCGTCGCGGATCGCCGTCAACACGATCGGCGTCTGGCGCGGCGAAGGCATGGGTGTGGTCGAAGCAGTAGACTGAGGAACGCGAGCGATGGGCGAGACCAGGGACCACCTCGGACGGCCGGTCGTGGCCGTCACCGGCTACGGCATGATCTCCTCGCTCGGACAGGGCGTGACCGATTCCTGGGCCGGCCTGATCGCCGGCCGCTCGGGCATCAAGCCGATCTCGCGCTTCCCGACCCAGAACATGCGCACCACCATCGCCGGCGCCATCGACTATCTCTGGCAGGACGGCGATACGGCGATGGACATCACCATGCGCGCCGGCATCCTCGCCGCCGAGGAAGCGATTGCCGACGCCAATATCGGGTCGCCGGGCGATTTCCCCGGTCCGCTCTTCGCCGCGATGCCGCCGGCCGAGATGGAATGGCCGTACCGCAAGAAGATCTACCGCGACGCGCCGGCCGTCGGCACGGACGCCTATGACCGCATGATCGCGGCGGCGCGCAAGACCAACGACGACGATGCCTATCACCATACGCTGCTCGGCTTCATTGCCGCCGGCATCGCCGAGAAGATCGGCACGCGCGGCGCACCGATCTCGCTGACGACGGCGTGCGCCTCGGGCGCGACGGCGATCCAGCTCGGCGCCGAGGCCGTGCGTCGCGGCTGGGTCTGACCGGCCCCTCCCTACCTGGCCCGCTGCAGCGCCGAGAGCAGCCCGGCGGCCGTCGCGGCGTCCTCCACCGTGACGACGAAGACGCGGCCGCCGTCGCGGTGCACCTGCAGCGCGGTGCCGCTGTGCAGCACGATGCCGAAGCGGCCGTCCGGCGCGAGCCGGATGCCGATGCCGCCGAACTCGGCCATGGCGCGCACCTGCACGACCTCGGCGCGGCGCACCTGCTCGAGCGGCACGCGGAACCGGATGACCCCGAGCAGCGAGCGCGCGGTGAGGCCCGTGGCGTCGACCCGCACCCGGAAGGCGAGCGTGACGGCGGCGAGCGCGAGCGCGCCCGCGGCGATCCAGAGCCCCCAGGTGGCCGAGCTGCTCGTCACCCCGAGCACGACGGCGGCGCCCGCGACGAGCACGACCGCGGCGATGATCGCGACCAGCGCGGGGGTCGCGACCGCGGTCGTGCGCACCCACACCGCGCGCTCGCCCGGCACGAGCTCGATGGCCTCCCCCGGCTCGACCTCCGTCTCGGGCAGCTCCGTCTTCGGCTGCACGAACCAGCCGACGACGCCGGCGACCACTCCGGCCGCGGCGGCGACCAGCATCGGGACGCCGATGCCCGCCGCATCCGCACCGTCGTCGAGGCCTCGCTGCATGCCGACCGCCCAGGTCAGCGACACCGCGATGAGCGTGGAGACGCCCAGCATGACCGCGCCGAGCAGCCGCGTGGTCGTGCCGAACCCGTCGGGCACGGCCTGCGGCACCGTGACCGCGGCGAGCAGCGCGGGCACACCCAGGCCGATGGCGACGGTGAGCGCCGGGTAGGTCCAGGCCGGGCCGAAGCCGTCGGGCTCGCTGCCGCTCCAGTGGGTCGCGACGGTCGCCGGCAGCTCGGGCAGCCAGGCGAGCTGCAGCGCGACGGCGCCGGCGACGAGCAGGGCCGGCACCGCGATCGTCACGATGAGGAACCGGGTGCGGGCGCGGCGCATCGGCTCCGTCGTCTCGGAGCGGGCCTGGCGGGGCGTGGTCATCGGAGGGACTCCTTCACGAGGGACGCGAGTGCGTCGGGGCTGAGGCCGAGCGCGCGTGCACGCTCGGCGAGGCGGGCGATGTCGTCGCGCAGCTCGGCGAGCCCGGCGACGGCGGGGGTGAGCACGGCGCCGCGACCGCGACGCAGGTCGACGAGGCCCTCGTCGCGCAGGTCCTGGTACGCGCGCAGCACGGTGTGCAGGTTGATGTCGAGGGACTCGGCGACCTCGCGCGCGGCGGGGAGGCGGTCGCCCGCCTGCGCACGGCCGGCCGCGACCTCGGCGCGCACCGAGGCGGCGACCTGTGCGAAGAGGGGCACGTCACTGCCGGGATCGATGCGGATGAGCATGCCTCCACGCTAGCAGATTGTTTGGGTATCACTAGAACAATGTGTCGGCTCTCGGAGGTCTACGCTGGAGCCCGCGGCGCACCGCGGCGACGCGATCCCGCCCGCTGCGCACCCTGAAGGCACCGTGACCACTGCACCGCCCCCGACCCCGGCCGTCCGCCGCTGGTGGCTGTGGGTCGTCTGGGCCGTCGGCGTGGGCGCGTACGTGCTCGCGGTCGCGAACCGCACCTCGCTCGCGGCGGTCGGCGTCGATACCGCGGTGCGATTCGACGCGGACGCCTCGACGCTGTCGCTGTTCGCCGTCATCCAGCTCGCCGTGTACTCGGGCATGCAGGTGCCCGTCGGCCTGCTGCTCGACCGCTTCGGCAGCAAGCCCGTGATGGTGCTCGGGATGCTCGTGATGGCCTCCGGGCAGGTCATCATGGCGTTCGCGACCGACGTGGGCGTGGCGATCCTCGCGCGCGTGCTGATCGGCGCCGGCGACGCTGCGATCTTCCCCGGCGTGCTGCGCGTGGTCGCCGCGTGGTTCTCCGAGCGCCAGGCACCGCTCGTCGTGCAGCTCACGGGCATCATCGGACAGCTCGGACAGCTCGTCTCGGTCATCCCGCTCGCCGTGCTGCTGCGCGCCACCACCTGGACCGTCGCCTTCGGCGCCCTCGCCGGCACGTGCCTGCTCTTCGCCGTGCTGATGCTCGCGATCCTGAACGACCGGCCGCCGGGCGTCGAGGTGCAGCGGAAGGTCGTCTCGAGCGCCGACCTCCGGCAGGGCTTCGCCGAGTCGTGGCGGCACCCGGGTACGCGGCTCGGCTTCTGGTCGCACTTCACGCCGCCACTGTCGGTCAACGCGTTCATCCTGCTCTGGGGGTACCCGTTCCTCACCGTCGGCGAGGGACTCTCGCCGGCCGCGGCGTCGACCGTGATGTCGGTCATCGTGATCGCCGGCCTCGCGGCGGGGCCGGTGGTCGGGGCGCTGTCCCACCGGCATCCGCTGCGCCGTTCGCGCATGCTCGTACTGCCGATCATCGGCGCGCAGGTCGTCGTCTGGCTCACCGTGATCGCCTGGCCAGTCGCGGCACCGCTCTGGCTGCTCCTCCTGCTCGCCGTCGCGATCGGGCTCGGCGGGCCGGCGTCGCTCGTGTCGTTCGACCACGCTCGCGCGTTCACGCCGAGCCACCGGCTCAGCACCGCGACCGGCATCATCAACGCCGGCGGATTCATCGCCGGCCTCGCCGCGATCCTCGCCATCGGCGTGGCGATGGACCTGCAGGGAGCCGGCACGCCCGACACGTACAGCCTCGAGGCGTTCCGCGTCGCGTTCCTCACCCAGCTGCCGCTCTGGACGATCGGCACCGTGGGCATCGTCGTCGAACGTCGCCGCACGCGCCTGCTGCTCGGCATCGACCCGCCGCGCGAGCCGCGGCCGCCCCGCGGGCCGCGCCGGCCCTAGGCGTCAGCGCGCGATGCGGATCGGCAGCACCGCGAGCGCACCGAGGGTGGCGATCACACCCGACGCGATGAAGAGCGCCCAGAAGCCGCCCGCCGCGGTGACGATCAGGGCGCCGATCATCGGCCCGATCGCCTGCGGCACCACCGACGCGATGTTCATGATGCCGAGGTCCTTGCCGCGCGAGTGCTCGTCGGGCAGCACCTGCGTCGCGAGGGCCTGGTCGACGGCGAGGAAGCATCCGTAGCCCGTACCGAGCACCGCGCCGGCGACCATGATGACCGCGAAGTCGGTCGACGCGAGCAGCAGCAGCGCGCCGCCTGCCTGCAGGGCGGATGCCGCGAAGACGAACGGCTTCCGCCGCTCGAACCGGTCGGAGAGCCGCCCGCCGACGAGCGCCGCCGCGATCGAGCACGCCGTGTAGACGAGCGTGAGCAGCAGCAGGTCGTCCTCCGCCTGCGCCGGGGTGTCGCCGTACGAGTAGATGAGGAAGTAGAGCAGCAGACCCGTGATGATGGCGTTGCCGATGTTGACGAGCACGCGGCTGAGCAGCGTCCAGCCGAAGTCGGGGAAGCGGCGCGGGCTGATCCAGAAGCCCTGCAGCATGCCGGCGAACGTGAACGGCTGGCGCTCGGTTCGGGGCAGCACGGCGTCGGGCGCGGTCAGCAACAGCGGCACGACGAGCACGGCGAGCAGCACCGCGAGCGCAGCGTAGCCTGCGACGGCCCCGGTGAACAGGGTCGTCACGAGCAGGATGCCACCGATGATGCCCACGCCCTGCGGCGCCGAGATCACGCCGGAGACGAAGCCGCGCTGGTACACCGGCACCTGGTCGGAGATCATCGCGGTCATCGCGGCCGACAGCGCGCAGAATCCGGTGATCGCGAGCGACCACCAGATCGCGACGCCGACGAGGGTCGTCTGCACGCCGAGCGCGAGGAGGGAGCAGGCGAACAGGAGCGCGCCGCCCGCGATCCAGGGGCGCCGGCGGCCGAAGCGCGAGGTGGTGCGGTCGGAGAGCGCGCCCGTGACGGGGTACGCGATGATCGCGGCGATCGACGAGATGCCCGAGACGATGCCGAACGCGAGCACGCTGTCCTGCCAGGTGTCGGTCGCGACGAGCGCGTCGACCTGGGTCGGCAGCAGCAGCTGCACGGGCGTGAGCTGGGCCATCCAGAGGCCGAGCCAGGCGGTGGCGAACGCGGCGATCCAGCCGCCGCCGACGCGCTCGCGCGGGGTGCCGAACAGCGTGGTCTCGGTGCCGGGGGTGGAGGTCATGGGGCGGATGCTCCTCGCGATCGTGGCGCCGACGGCCGCCGTCGCCCGCCGTCATGAGTGGGTCAACTGTCCCAGAGCCGTGGGGGTTCGATCTGAGATCTCGTGCGACCTGTGGAGAGCGGCTCGCGCGTTGCATCCGCTCGTGCGTTCTCGGCACGTGCCCGCTCGTTCGGCCCGGAACGAGTCGAGCGTTCCGGGCACGTGCCCGCTCTGCCGGCACGTGCTCGACACCGCGGCACGTCGTGCACGGCTGGCCGGCGCACGTCGGGCGTGCCGGGTCACCCGGCACGTGCCGGAATCTCGACCACGCCTAGGCTGGTCGCGTGCACACTCCCCCGCAGCCACCGGCGGGCTGGTACGACGATCCGGCGGATGCCTCGCAGCGCCGCTTCTGGGACGGCGACGCGTGGACCGAGCGGACGCAACCGCGCGCGCCCGGCGCCGACGCGCCCGCGGCGGGTGACGGGGGCGACGCGGGCACGACGCCGGGCGACGAGCAGCCGACGGAGGTGATCGGCGAGGGGTCGGCCGAGGTCCGTGGCGAGGGCGCGACCGAAGCGATCGGGCAGAGCACACCCGGGGACCCGGGCGACCTCCCGACCGAGGATCTGGGCGAGCAGCCGACCGCGGTGTTCCCCGAGCACCCGACCGAGGTGCTCGGCGATGCCCCCGCCCCGGCGGCTGCACCCTCAGGCGACACGATGCCGGCCGATGGCGGGACGCCGGCAGCCGACGGAGCGCGCGACGCGCGCACGCGGTGGTGGCTCGTCGCGGCGGCGGTCGCGGCGGCCGTGCTGCTGGTCGGCGGCGTCACGACCGCGGCGCTGCTCACGGCCGGGAGCAGCGGCGACGTGGTGGCGGACGGGTCGGGCGACGCCGACGCGGAGGGCGGATCGGATGCGGTCGGCGGCTCGGAGTCAGATGAGGGGTCGGATGCCGCTGGCGACGAAGCGGCGACCGAGCCGGACGCGGACGAACCCGCACCCGACGAGCCGGCGGATCCGGTCGACCCGGTCGCGTTCGCCCGCGAGGCGGAGCGACGCCTCGACCGCATGGAGCGCGACATCGATGCGCTCGAGCGCGACATCGAGGACGCGCGCTTCGAGCGACTCGCCGCCGAGACCGTGCGGCTCGCGGTGCAGCTCGACGAGTTGCGGGCGATCGGCACGCCCGAGGAGCTCGCGGGGGTGTGGGAGGCCGACCTCGACGCGATCGACGCGGGCATCGACCGACTCGCGGAGGCCGTCGTGGCCGACGACCCCGACGCCGCCGAGGACGCGGCCGACGAGATCGACGACGCGATCGGCGACGCCCGCTCGCGCGTCGAGTCGCTCGCCTGAGCTGCGCTGCGCGCCTCGGCCCGGTTCGGCTCGGTTCGGTTCGATTGCGGTTCGGCCCGTCGAAGTCACACCGGCCCGTGCTGGAACCCGGGCCCGTGTGACTTCGACGGGCCGAACGCGTGGAACCGAGGGGCGGGGGCGCCCCTTGAGGATGGGTGCCGGGCGGGCGGACGGCGGACGGCAGGCGGCGTCAGCGGATGCCGCGGCCCCAGAGCAGCAGCGGGGTGCGGTCGGCGTAGCGACGGTAGTCGTCGCCGAACGCGGCGACGAGGGCACGCTGCTCGACGTGCGCCTTCACGACCAGGACGACGACCAGCAGCACCCAGACCACCACGAGCTCGACACGGGCACGCCAGAGCACCCAGCCGGCAGTGGCGAGGATGAGCCCGAGGTAGATCGGGTTCCGCGTGAAGCGGAACACGCCATCCCTGCGCAGCGGCGCACCCTCGCGCGGTGCGACCCACGGCACGAGGTCGCGCCCGAGCACGGCCGCCCCGGCCACGGCGAGCGCCGCCCCGATGACGCCGATGACGGCCGCGACGGCGACGATCCACGGCCCGCCCCTGAGCGCCGGGCCCGGCAGCAGCAGGAGCGCGAGCAGCACGAACTGGGCCCCCACCAGCAGGTTCGCGCGGTCCTTCACGGCACCATCCTCCCGCCCGCGCGCCCGCACGGGA
This sequence comes from uncultured Agromyces sp., assembly GCA_913053875.1. Classification (GTDB taxonomy): domain Bacteria; phylum Actinomycetota; class Actinomycetes; order Actinomycetales; family Microbacteriaceae; genus Agromyces. The sequence goes on from CAJXGN010000002.1 coordinate 7,178, forward strand.
ACCCGCGACCCGCCGCCGGGGCGTTGCCAGAAGCGGACGACGCTGGCAACATGGCGCACGGAACCGAGGGGGAACCGCCATGACGAGCCCGGACGACGACGCCACCCGCCCGTACCCGCCCGCGCAGGGCCCCGGCTCGCCGGGCGCACCGGGTTCCGCCCCCGGAGGCGCCGGCGCACCTGGCCCCGGCGGCCCCGCCGACCCCGGCACCCCCGGCGACGGCACCGGCACCCCGCCCGACGAGCCGACGAAGGCGAGCGGCCTCGGCGTCGCCGCCCTCGTGATCGGCATCGTCGCAGTGCTGCTCGCGTTCTGGCCGATCGCATGGATCGGCGCGATCGTGCTGGGCGTCATCGGCCTCGTGCTCGGCATCGTCGCGCTCACGAAGAAGGACCGGAAGAAGGGCGTCTCGACCGCCGGCACGGTCGTCTCGGCGGCCGCGCTGGTCATCGCGATGATCTTCGGCGTGCTGTACACGACGGGCGTGATCGGCACCGGCGACACCCCCGAGCCGACGGCCACACCGACCGAGAGCGCCTCCCCCACGCCGACCGAGAGCGAGTCCCCGACGCCGACCCCCACTCCGACGCAGACCGTGCAGGAGTGGGCCGACGCGACCTGGGGCACGTTCGACGACGTCAACCAGAGCGGCACGGGCGACGGCACGGTCACCCTGCCCGCCGACGCGACGGGCGCCGTCGTGCAGGCCGAGCACGACGGTGACGACGCCTTCCAGGTCACGGTGCTCGACTCGTCGGGCTCGGCGACGGGCGACCCGCTCGTCGACGTCGACGGGGACTACGAGGGCACGACGGCCTACGGCGTCTCCGAGGCATCCGCCGCCGTCACCCTGCAGATCACGGCGACCGGCGACTGGCAGGTCACGGTGTCGCAGCTGTCGAGCGCGCCCGAGCTGCCCTCGGCCGTCTCAGGCGAGGACGACGCGGTGTACCTGTACGGCGGCGATGCAGCGACGCTCGCAGCGACGCACTCGGGCGACGACGCGGAGGACCCGTTCGTGGTGCGCCAGCAGTCCGCGCAGGCCTTCTCGAGCTCGGCGCTCATCGACGTGACCGGCAACTTCGACGGCAGTGCGCCGCTCGCCGCGGGTCCGTCGGTGGTCACGGTGCAGGCCGACGAGGACTGGACGATCACGCTCGGCTGACCGAGGCGCACACCGCCCGGCGGCTCACTCGTCGAGCAGGCCGCGCAGGTCGTCGACGGTGAGCGCACCGGCGGCGTCGGCCGCGGCATCCGCCCCTTCGGCGTCGGCGAGGATCGACGCGACCAGTTCGCCCTTGCGCTCCTTGAGCGCCATGACCTTCTCCTCGATCGTGTCCTCGGCGACGAGCCGGTAGACCATGACCTGACGCTCCTGCCCGATGCGGTGCGTGCGGTCGATCGCCTGCGCCTCGCTCGCCGGGTTCCACCACGGGTCGAGCAGGAACACGTAGTCGGCCTCGGTGAGGTTGAGCCCGAACCCACCGGCCTTGAGCGAGATGCAGAAGACGGATGCGCGGCCTGCGCGGAACCGCTCGACCGCCGCGTCGCGCGCGCGGGTCGACGACGACCCGTCGAGGCGGGCGAACGGCACACCCTCGGCGTCGAGCCGCGCGGTGACGCGGTCGAGGAACGACGTGAACTGGCTGAACACGAGCGCGCGGTGGCCCTCGGCGAGCACGTCCTCGAGCTGCTCGAAGAGCGCGTCGAGCTTGGCCGATCGCATCCCCGCGTGCCGCTCGGCGTCGATGAGGGTGGCGTCGAGCGCGAGCATTCGCAGCAGCGTGAGCGACCGGTAGACGATGAACCGCTGCCGGTCGAGGTCTTCGAGCAGGCCGAGCAGCTTCTGGCGTTCGCGCTGGAGCGTCTGGTCGTAGAGGCGACGGTGCGCGGGTTCGAGTGCGACCCGCAGCACCTGCTCCTGCTTGGGCGGCAGCTCGGGTGCGACCTGCTCCTTGGTGCGGCGCAGCACGAGCGGGCGGATGCGGCGACGGAGCGTCGCACGTCGCTCGGCGTTGCCGTCCTGCTCGATGGGCCGACGGTAGCGCTCGTCGAACGCGCGGCGCGAGGGGAACAGCCCCGGGGCGACGAGGCGGAGGATCGCCCAGAGCTCGCCGAGGTCGTTCTCGATCGGCGTGCCCGTGACGGCGAGCACGAACGGTGCGCGGAGGCGCTCGACCGCGCCGTGCGCCTTCGTCGCGGCATTCTTCACGAACTGCGCCTCGTCGAGCACGACGCCCGCCCAGTCGATCGCGGCGAACGCGGAGTCGTCGCGGCGCAGCACGGCGTAGGTGGTGACGACCAGGTCAGCGCCGGCGACGGCGTCGGCGAGCGGCCTCCCCCGCCGGCGTTCGGTCTCGGTGACGCGGGCGACCCGCAGCCCCGGCGTGAAGCGCGCGGACTCTGCGACCCAGTTCGACGCGACCGAGGTGGGCGTGACCACGAGCCACGGCCCCGCCGAACCCGGCGCGCCCGTCGCATCCGTCGCCGGCGCACCCCCGGCACCGGTCGCGTGCGCGATGAGCGCGAGCGACTGCGCGGTCTTGCCGAGCCCCATGTCGTCGGCGAGCACGCCGCCGATGCCGTGCGACCAGAGGAACGCCAGCCGCCGGAACCCGTCGAGCTGGTACGACCGCAGCGGCAGCGCGACGCCGTCGGGCTGCGGGAGCGGTTCGACCTCGCCGTCGTCGAGTCCGCGCACCAGCTCGCGCCAGGCGACCGCGGGCGCGGCCTCGTGCGCGAGGTCCTCGAAGTCGGCGACGAGGCTCGCCCGGCTCGCGGGCACGCGCATGCCGGTCTCCCACTCGGCGAGCGTGCCGGCCTCGGCGATGAGCTCCCGCAGCTCGTCGAGCACGGGCTGGTCGAGCCGCAGGTAGGTGCGGTCGGGCAGGCGGAGGCGCCTCCGCCCGAGGGAGAGCGCTCGGAACAGCGGCATGAGCGGCACCTTCCGCCCGCCGACCGTGACGATCACGCCGAGGTCGAACCAGTCGGCCTTGTGCGACTCGACGAGGGTCACCGCGAGGTGCGGCGGCTCGGTCACCTCGCGCACCGCGGCCGGGTCGCCGCGGCGCTCGATGCGCAGCCCGCGGATCGACGCGAGGTCGGGCAGCACCTCGAGATCGAACGAGGCGGCGTCGTCGCCGCGCAGGATGATCGCGGGCTCCAGCCCGCCACGGTCGGTCGCGTCGGCGATGCCCGACGACCCGGTCGCGAGCGCCATGCGGCCCGCCGCCGACCCGCTGAGCACCACGTCGACGGCGCCGAGCACCGCGCCCTCGCGCTCGCGCGTCGGGTCGGCGAAGTCGTCGTCGGGGGCGTCGAGCCCGCTCGCGCGGCCGTCGGCGTGCTCCCACCGCCAGGCGAGCTTCAGCCCGCCGTCGTCCGCGTAGCGCACGTCGAGCACGAGGGTCGCGGGCGGGATCTCGGGCGGCACGAAGCTCTCGTCGCCGCTCGTGATCGCGACGCGTCGCGCGAGCCCCGGGTAGTGGCCGCGCAGGAACTCCGGCACGTCGTCGGCCGGCACGGCGACCGACGACGGCCGCTCGAGCAGGTCGTGCTCGGCGGCCCCGAGCGGCGCGGCGAGCGGGGCGAGGTCGAGCACGCCCGCGTCGAGGTCGACCCGCACCACGCCGTGGTCGCCGACGGGCCGGGTGCCGTCGATCGGCGCCGGCGCCCCGTCGAGCTCGAGCGCGGGAGCCAGCGTCAGCGCCGACGCGTCGAGCCGGGCGTCGAGCACGACGCGCGCCGACCGGTGCAGCCGCACCTGCGACGCGGCATCTGTGCCCGCCAGCGTGATGCCGAGCCGCCCGGCCTCGGCGAGCATCGCCCAGAGCAGCGGGCTCTCGTAGGCGTCGAGCGTGATCCACGCCGACCCGTACGGGTTGTACGTGCCCGGGTTGCCGCCCTTCAGCAGCGCGAACTGCGCGAACCAGCGCGCCTGCGCGGGGTCGACGCCCGCGCCCTCGCCCTTGTAGGCGATGTTCTGCCAGGTCAGGTCGCCCTTGGCCCACCCGCCGCGCGCGCCGCGCACCACCGGGCGCACCGCGATGCGGTCGACGGATGCCGCGTCGGACGCCTGCTCGTCGCGCGGCCCCTGCCAGTGGTCGCTCGAGCGCCGCAGCAGGTGTCGCGGCGCGAACTGCAGGCCGAGCTCCCGGAACGGACCGCGTTCGGCACGGGCATCCGCTCGGCCCCCCCGCGGCATCGCGTCGCCCGGGTCGCGCAGCGCGTCGAGTGAGGCCCGCCAGTCGCCGCCGGGCCGGGCGGAGGCGGGCGGCGTGGGCATGCGACCATGCTCGCACGCACCGGCGACGCGCTCGTCAGACGGTGTCGAGGTACTTGTGCACGAGGCTCACGGCGACCGCGCCCTGCCCCACGGCCGACGCCACGCGGCGCACGACGTCATGCCGGACGTCGCCCGCGGCGAAGATGCCGGGCACGCTCGTCTCGAGCACCATCGGGTCGCGCTGCGGCGTCCAGCCGCGCGGGCGGCGGCCGTCGACGACGAGGTCGGGGCCGGTCACGACGAAGCCCTGTTCGTTCACCTCGACGATGTCGCGCACGAGCTCGGAACCCGGCACCGCGCCGATGAACGCGAACATCGCGTCGGCGGGCAGCTCGACCGAGGCATCCGTCGCCGCGTCGTGCACGGTGACCGACTCGAGCCGCTCCTCGCCCGCGAGCCCGCGCACCTCGCTGTGCGGGCGCACCGTGATGTTCGGCGTCGCCTCGATCTGGTCGATGAGGTACTGCGACATGCTCGCCGCGAGCGACTCGCCACGCACGAGCACGACCACTTCGGCCGCGAACCGCGACAGGTACATGGCCCCCTGCCCGGCCGAGTTGGCGCCGCCCACGACGACCACGCGGCATCCGGTGTAGCTGACGGCCTCGGATGCCGCGGCGCCGTAGTAGACCGACCCGCCGAGCAGTCGCTCCTCGCCGGGCACGCCGAGCCGGCGGACCTCCACGCCGGTCGCGACGATGAGGGCCTGGCAGCGCAGTTCGCTGCCGTCGTCGAGCGTGACGATCTTGTACGAGCCCTCGACGCGCACGGCGGTGACCTCCTGCGCGCTCAGGATCTCGGCGCCGAGGCGCTTCGCCTGCGTCGCCGCCCGCCGGGCGAGGTCGGCGCCCGAGATGCCGTTCGGGAACCCGAGGTAGTTCTCGATGCGCGAGCTCGTGCCCGCCTGCCCGCCCGGCACCTCGCGCTCGACGACGGCGGTGCGCAGGCCCTCGGATGCCCCGTAGACCGCCGCGGCGAGCCCGGCCGGCCCTGCGCCGATGACGATGAGGTCGTAGAACGGCTGCAGCGCCGGGGCGCGGATGCCGAGCCGCTCGGCGAGCTCGTGCAGCTCGGGCGCGACCATGACGAGCCCGTCGGGCAGCAGCACGACCGGCAGCTTCGCGTGGCCGTCGCCGAGCGCCTCCACCATGGCGCGCGCGCCCTCGTTGCGCTCGATGTCGAGCCACTCGTACGGCGTCTGGCTGCGCGCGAGCAGGTCCTTCACGGCGTGCGACGCGGGCGACCAGCGGGTGCCGGCCACGCGGATGCCGTCGTACGGCAGGGCGGCGCTCGCCTTCCAGTCGCCCAGGATGTCGTCGAGCACGGGGTACAGCCGCTCCTCGGGCGGGTCCCACGGCTTCAGGAGGTAGTAGTCGAGGTTGATCGCGTTGATGCTCGTGATCGCCGCGTCGGTGTCGGCGTACGCGGTCAGCAGCACGCGCCGGGCCTGGGGCGCGTGCACGAGCGCCTTCGCGAGGAACTCAACGCCGCTCATGCCCGGCATCCGCTGGTCGACCACGAACAGCGCGATCGGCGTGCCGCGTCGCTGGTACTCCTGCACCGCCTCGAGCGCCTCCTGCCCCGACGACGCCTGCGCGACGCGGAAGTCGGTGCGGTACCGGGCCTGCAGGTCGCGCGCGATGGCGTTCAGCACCTGCGGCTCGTCATCGACGGCGAGGATGACGGGCTTGGCCATGCTCACGCCTCCGTCGGCTGGTCGGGGCGGGCGGATGCCTCGGGGGCGCCGGTCGGCTCAGGGGCATCCGTCGCCTGCCCTGCCGTCGGGTCGAAGTCGAGCGGCAGCCGCACCGTGAAGCACGTGCGCCCCGGGCGCGACGCGACGGTGAACTGCCCGCCGTGCTTCTTCACGATGATGTTGCGCGAGATGTTGAGGCCGAGCCCGGTGCCCTCGCCGGGCGGCTTCGTGGTGAAGAACGGGTCGAACACCTTCGACTGCACCTGTTCGGGGATGCCGGGCCCGTCGTCCTCGAACTGCACCTCGACGCTGTCGCCCGAGCGCCGGGCCCGCACGGTGAGCGTGCCCTGCCCGCCCATCGCGTCGATCGCGTTGTCGATGAGGTTCGTCCAGACCTGGTTGAGCTCGCTCGCATACGCCTGGATCGCCGGCAGCTCGTCGTCGTACTCCTTGACGACCTCCACGCCCGACTTGAGCTTGTTGTGCAGGATGATCAGCGTGTTGTCGAGGCCGTGGCGCACGTCGACGTCCTGCACGGGCGCCTGGTCCATGTAGGTGTACGTCTTCATCGCCTTGACGAGCTCGACGATGCGGTGCGTGCCGATCGCGATCTCCGACAGCAGGTTGTAGATGAGGTACTTGAGGCCGAGCCACTCGACCACCACCGCGAGCTCGTCGCGCGCGAAGGCCGCGCAGAGCTCGTCGAGCTGCTCGGTCGTGAGGCCGAGTGCGACGAGCGCCGGGGCGAGGTCACCCACCGAGCGCGCCCCGAGGTCCTCGAGCCAGTCTTCGAACTCGTCCTCGCGGTCGCCGCGCTGGACTGCCGACAGCTGGGCCGGGTCGCGCGCCCCTTCCTCGGCGAGGTGGTCGAGCTCGCTGAGCTTGTCGATCTGGCTGTCGTAGAGGCCGAGCCGACCGAGCTGGAGCTGCGCCTGCTGCAGCTTCGCGAACACGGCCATCGCCTGCGAGGCGCCGCGCTGCGCCGACGACGCCGGGTTGTTCAGCTCGTGCGCCATGCCCGCGCTCAGCTTGCCGAGCGACGCCATCTTCTCCTGCAGGATGAGCTGGTTCTGCATCTGGCTGATCTGGTCGAGCGTCTCCTGGAGGGCGTCGTTCTTGCCGCGCAGCTCCTCGCCCTTCTCGCGCAGCTCCTGCTCGCTGCGCTTCAGCGCCTCCTCGGCCGCCTTGCGCTCGGCGATGTCGCGGATGATGCCGGTGTAGTAGCGGTCCTCCCGCACCGTCCACGTCGACAGCGACAGCTCGATCGGGATCTCGTCGCCCGCCTTCGTCACCGCGGCCAGCTCGACGGTCGTGCCGATGACGTGCGCCTCGCCGGTCTCGGTGTAGCGGGCGATGCCGGTGCGGTGCAGCTCGTGGTACTCGGCCGGGATGATGAGCTCGAGCCGCTTGCCGACCGCCTCTTCCTCCGTGTAGCCGAGGATGCGGGTCGCAGCCGAGTTCCACGACACGATGTTGCCGAGGTGGTCGGCCGAGATGATCGCGTCGATCGCCGACTCGGTCACCGAGCGGAACTTCTGCTCGGCCTGCTTGCGCTCGCTGATGTCGCGGATGATGCCCGTGTAGTAGCGGTCCTCGTCGAGGAACCAGGTCGCGAGCGAGAGCTCGACCGGGAACTCGCTGCCGTCGGCGCGGATCGCCGCGAGCTCGACCGTCTGGCCGATCACGTGCGTCTCGCCGCCACCGGTCACCCGGGCGATGCCGGTGCGGTGCCCCTCGTGGAACCGCTCGGGGATGATCATCTCGAGACGCTGCCCGATCGCCTCGTCCTCGCTGTGGCCGAAGAGCGCGCGGGCGGCGCTGTTCCAGCTGCGGATGATCCCGCGCGCATCCGCAGAGATGATCGCGTCGATCGCCGACTCCATGACCGAGCGGAACTTCGCCTCCGACTCGCGCAACGCCATGCGCACCTTCGACACGGTCACCTGCCGCTCGATGCGGGCGAGCACCTCGAGCGCGTCGAACGGGGTCGTGATGAGGTCGTCGCCCACCTCCAGCCCGCGCACCCGCGACTCGACGTCGGCGTCGCCGGCCACGAAGATCACCGGGATGTCGCGCACCTCCTCGGTGCGCCGGTGCTCGGTGACGAGCGTGAACGGATCGGTGTCCTCGAGCGCGGCGTCGACGACGATGAGGTCGGGCCCGCGCGCGAGCTCCCGTCGCAGGTGGTCGGGCTCCCCGTCGCTCGCGACGACCCGGTAGTCGTCCTCGCCGAGCACGACGGAGAGCTGCCCGATGACCCCGGCGTCGTCGGACACGATCAGGATCAGGCCGCGATCCGGCATCGGGATCCCACCTCCTGCTGCGTCGCATGACGGGTGCTGCCGCCAGCGTATCCACCGCGCGTCGGGGGCGGCCAGCACCCGAGTGGGGGGCGCGCGGTGCGGTCGTCGGCGAGCGGATGCCGCGTGGCAGCGCATCGACGGCATGCGAACGGCCGGGGCGACAGGTCCGTCCCCGGCCGTCCGGGTCGTCCCGCCCGATCAGCGCCGGGCGACCGCCACCGCAGCGGGGCCGCCGTGGACTGCGGCGACCCGCACGACGAGGTCGTCCCCGTCGACCTCGGTCGAGGCCTCGCCCGAGAGGACGCGCACCCGTCCCACGTCGAGTCCGGCGCCGTCGACGCGGATCTCCCCCGGCGCGTCGACGAACGTGATCAGCTCGGTCGGCGTGCGCCACTCGCGGCGCCAGCCCGAGGCATCCGATTCGGGCTGCGGCGAGCGCTCGCTCACGTCGGCGGCCGCCTCGACCAGCGGTCGCTTCCAGTCGCCGAAGCCCTCGAGCGTGGCTCGCTGCAGGTCGGGGATCAGCCCCTCGGCCGTCGGCCCCACGTTCACCAGCAGGCGTCCGCCCTTCGCGACGACGCCCACCCAGTGCTTCGCGAGCTGCATGGTGTCGAGGATCTCGTCGGTCGACTCGATCCGGTTGAAGCCGAACGAGTAGCCGAGTCCGCGGTTGTTCTCCCAGACGTCCTTCGTCTCGTTCTCGCTCATCGCCGAGTACTCGGTCGTGGCGTAGTCGGAGTAGGTGTCGCCCCAGCGGTCGTTCACGACGCCGTCGGGGTTCTCCGCGAAGTAGTCCGCGAACAGCTCGTGCAGCCCGCCGGGCGCGTAGTGCTTGCCCGCGTCGGGCCACTCGATGTCGTTCCAGAGCACGTCGGGCCGGTAGCGCTCGACGAGGTCGCGCACGTGGGCCGCGGCGTAGAAGTGGTAGGCGGCGTCGTTGGGGCGCAGGCTGTGCACCTCCTCGCCGGAGGTGTGCGGCGGGAAGTCGGTGACCGACCAGTCGAGCCCGCCCGAGTAGTACACCCCGAACCGGATGCCCTCGGCGCGCACGGCGTCCGCGATGGCACCGATCAGGTCGCGCTGCGGGCCGCGCCGCACCGTGTTGCGATCGCCCGTGCCGGGCGCGTCCCAGAGGGTGATGCCGTCGTGGTGCTTGGTGGTCGGCAGCACGTACTCCGCGCCCGCGCGAGCGAACAGCTTCGCCCAGTCGGCGGGGTCGAACGACTCGGCCCCCCACTGGTCGAGGAAGTCGTCGTACGGCGCATCGCCGTACGTCTCCCGGTGGTGCTCCGCCGCCGGGCTGCCCGGGATGCGGATGGTGTTGAAGTACCACTCCGCGTACGGGTTGTGGGCGAACCAGGTGTCGTCCGGAATCTCGCCGAGCGCACCGATGGGCTCGCCCCACGCGGGCACCGAGTAGGCGCCCCAGTGGATGAAGATGCCGAACTTCGCGCGGCCGAACCAGTCGGGCAGCGGACGCTCGAGGTCGGTCCAGGTCGTGTCGGTCATGGGTTCCTTTCGAGTGGTGCGGTGGATCAGCGGCCGCCGAGGCCGGAGAGGGCGATGCCCTTGACGAGGTGTCGCTGGAGGAGGATGACGATCAGCGCCGTCGGCAGCATCGAGATGGTCGACGCCGCCATGAGCAGCTGCCACTGGTTGCCCTGCTGGCCGAGGAAGCTGTTGAGCCCGATCGGCACGGTCGCCATGTCCTGGGTGGAGATGATGATCAGCGGCCAGAGGAAGCTGTTCCAGTAGTTGATGAAGGTGAAGACCGCCAGCACGCCGATCGCGGGCTTCGCGATGGGCACGATGATGGTCAGCAGGATGCGCAGCCGGCTCGCCCCGTCGACCGTGGCGGCCTCCTCGAGTTCGCGCGGCACGGTCAGGAAGAACTGCCGCAGCAGGAACGTGCCGAAGGCGGTGAACGCCCACGGCAGGATGAGCGCCTGGTAGCTGTTCTGCCAGCCGAGCTCCTGCATGAAGATGAACATCGGGATGACCACGACCTCCTGCGGCACGAGCAGCGTGACGAGGTAGAGGGCGAACAGCCCGCTCCGCCCGCGGAACCGCATGCGCGCGAACGCGTACGCGGCGAACACGCTCGTGATGCAGACGAGCAGCGTGCCGAGCACCGACACCACGAGGCCGTTCCACATGAACCGGCCGAACGGCACGAAGGTCCACGCTTCCACGAAGTTCGACCAGCGGATCTCGCTGCCGAACAGCGACGGCGGCGAGGCGAACACCTCGTTGCCGGGCTTCAGCGCGGTCGCGAGCATCCAGATGAACGGCATCAGGAACAGCAGCAGCACGAGCGTGAGCAGCACCTGCGAGGTGATCTCTCGGGCTAGGCGGGCGCGTCTGCGAGCGGATGCCGGTCGGGGCACGTACTCGTCGTGCAGGTCTCGCGGCTGGACGATCGCCCGGGTCGTGTCCGGGCGTTGCGCGGTCGCGCTACTCATAGTGCACCCACTTCCGCTGGCCCAGGAACTGGACCGCCGTGATCAGAGCGATGATGGCGAACAGGACCGTGGCCACCGCCGACGCGGTGCCGAGGTCGAAGAGCTGGAAGCCGCGCTGGTAGAGGTACATGACCATGGTCGTGGTGGCCACGCCCGGGCCGCCGCCGGTCAGCACGTACGGCTGCGCGAAGACCTGGAAGCTCGTGATGAGCGTCATGACCGCCGCGAAGAACAGCGACGGCGACAGCATCGGCAGCGTGACGTGCCAGAACCGGCGCGGCGCGCTGGCTCCGTCGAGCGAGGCCGCCTCGTAGAGGTGGTCGGGGATCGAGTCGAGCCCGGCCGAGAAGACCAGCATGTTGTAGCCGAACCCCTGCCAGAGCGACATCACGACGACCGCGGCCATGGCGCCGGCCTCGGTGCCGAGCGGGTTGAACTGCTCGACGCCGAACCACGACGCGATGTCGGCGAAGACGCCGTTCGGCTGCACGAGCAGCCGCCAGACCAGCGCGTTCGCGACGATCGGCGTGACCGCCGGCAGGAAGAACAGCAGCCGGTAGAGCCCGCGGCCGCGGATCCGGGGCGAGATCCACAGGGCGAGGCCGAGCGCGAGCACGAAGTTCAGCGGCACGTACAGCAGCACGAACAGCAGCGTGTTGCCGACCGTGCGCCAGAACATCGGGTCGCTCGTGAAGATCGTGACGAAGTTCTGGAACCCCACGAACGTGCGTTCGCCGAACACCGGCCAGGCGAAGAAGGCGATGACGACCGATGCGACGATCGGCCCGAGCGTGAAGGCGAAGAAGCCGATGCCGCTCGGGGCGAGGAACGCGTACGCCGTGCGCGCCTCGCGCCGCTTGAGCGAGGGGGCCCGCCGGGGCGCCGACGATGTCGTCGACGCCCCGGCGGTGGTGGACGAGGTCACTGCCCTGCGCCCGCCTCGGTCTGCGACTGCACCGTGCCGAGGAAGTCCTCGGCGGTCATGTCACCGTTCAGCGCGCTGACCGAGTACTGCGCGAACAGGGTGTTGACCTGCGTCCAGTTCACGGTGGAGCGGAGGGGTTCACCGCTGGCCGATGCCGCCGTGAGCGTCTCCTCGGCGATCTCGAACGCGCCCTGGAAGTAGGCCGGCTGCTCGGCCGTGCGCGAGGGGAACGCGCGTCCCTGCTCGGCCAGGGCGGTCTGCGCCTCGGGGCCGGTGAGTACCGAGATCGCCTGCAGCGCCTCCTCGGGGTACTCGCACGACGCGCTCACGCCGTAGCCGGAGCCCGCGACCGCGGTCGAAGTGCCGTTCGGCCCGGCCGGGACGACCGCCACGCCGAACTCGAACGGCACCTGCTCGGCGACGTACGCGATCTGCCACGGGCCGTCGACGACCATCGCCGCGTCTCCCGAGATGAACGTGTTGAGTGCGTTGTAGGTGTCGCTCGTGGCGGACAGCTGGGGTGAGCTTCCGTCGGCGACGAGTCCCTGTCGGTACTCGACCGACTCGACCATCGCGGGGTCGGTCATCTGCAGCGTGCCGTCGGCGGCCACACCCTGGCTGCCACCGAGCGTGAGGGCCCACACCGTGGCGTTGTCGAGCGACGGGTTGATGGCGAAGCCGTACTTGCCGTCGCCCGAGAGCGCCGCGGCGGCCTCCTCGAAGTCGGCCACGGTCCAGTCCGTGGTCGGCTCGTCCACGCCCGCGTCGGCGAACATCTCGGCGTTGTAGTACATGATCCACGGGCCGAGGTCGTACGGCACCGCGAGCTGCGTGCCGTCGACCTGCGTGCCCTCGACGATCGCGTCCTCGAACTCGCCGAGGTCGATGCCCGCGTCGGCGAGCATGTCGTCGTCGAGCGGGAGCAGCAACTCCTCGATACTCGCGGCGCGCGGCGACTGCACGCCGAGGATGCACGCCTCGGTGCCGCCGCTGGCCTGCGCGGCGAGACGGGTCCAGTAGTCGTTGAACGGGGCGGTCTCGAGCTGGAGCTCGATCTCCGGGTACTCCTCCTCGACCAGGGCGACCAGGGTCTCGAGTGCCTCGGTCTCGGGTGTGGACCCGGCCCACATCGAGAAGGTGAGCGTGGTGACGCCGTCTTCCTGCGTGCTGCCGCCGCCGCCGGCCGAGCAGCCCGCGAGCAGTGCAAGGGCTCCGACCGCCGCCAGTGGTGCTCCGACGAGACGATTCATGACATTTCCTCTCCGTTGAAGAAGGTGCTGTGCTCCGGCAGGACCACCAGAGATCAGATCTATTCCGCAAGTCAGTGTCCATGCGCAAAGCGTTTCAGTCAAGCGCCAATCTGCAACGATCTCCATTCGACCCCGTGATAACTGGGATCGCAGGCGTACTGCCGATTCGTTTCGCGCAAATTTCGCCGCTTGAGACGTAACGTTTCGTCTCTCCCGCTATGCTGTAGTGTCGGCACACTCATCCGACCTACGGCGGCCGAGGAGGCGACGTGGCCACCTACAAGGACCTCAGGGACGAGACCGGGCTGTCGCTCGCGACGATCTCCAAGTTCTACAACGGCGGGAACGTCCTGCCCGCAAACGCCCGGGCCATCGAGGCCGCGGCCGAACGCCTCTCGTTCCGGCCCAACGCGTTCGCGCGGAACCTGCGCTCACGACGCACCCGCAGCGTGGGCGTACTCCTGCCCGACCTCACGAGCGACTTCCACCTCTCGATCCTCGCGGGCATCGAACGCAGGCTCCGCGACCACCGCGTGAGCATGCTCATCTGCGCCGACCATCCCCACGAGGAGGGCCTCGACGAGGCGGTCGAGTTCCTCGCCGCTCGCATGGTCGACGGCATCATCGCCGTGCCGACGGAGCGCGCGACCCCCGGACTCCGCGGCGTCGCCGCCCAGGGCATGCCGATCGTGACCATGGACTGGCCGGCCGACGGCGTCGTCGCGGACGAGGTCGTGATCGACAACGAGGAGGCTGCGGCGATGGCCATCCAGCATCTCGCCGACCATGGCCACCGCCGCATCGCGCTGCTCGGGAGCGATCTCGCCGCCACGCTCCGCAGCCGCGAACGAGGCGTCCGCCGCCAGCTCGCTGCTCGTGGCATCCCCGTGCGGGAGGAGTACATCAGCCGCACGCCCATGACGGTGACGGCCGGGCGCGCCGCGATGCAGCGCATGCTCCTGCTCGAGGACCGACCGACGGCCGTCTTCTGCACCAACAACATGCTCGGCGTCGGCGCGCTCTCGGCGCTCGCCGAGTCCGGCCTGCGGGTCCCCACGGAGATGTCCTTCGTCGGGTTCGACATGCCGATGCTCGCGCGCATGACCTCCCCATCCCTGGCGATGGTCGCGCAGCGGGTCGACCTGATCGCGAGGGAGGCCGCCGACCTGATGCTCCGCCGGCTCGAGCCCGAGCACTCGCAGAGCCCGCCGCGGAAGGTCGTGCTGCACGCGGAGTTCTTGTTCGGCGGGTCGGTCGCGGACATCCGAACCTGACCGGTCATCGGCTCAATCGCGGCACAGGGCGGCTCACTGGGCGGTAGAGCGGCCGGGAATCGTGAGAAGATCGGATCTATGACGTCAACGACGATGCGAATCGCCCTCCACTCGACCGTGCGCGACGGCTATCGTGCCGAGCACGCCACGATCCCCGAGGACCTGGTCGACACGTTCGCCCGCGTGGGCATCCACGAGTGGACGATCTGGGGCTCGGGCGACCGCATGTTCCACCTCGTCGAGTGCGACGACTGGGATGCCGCACTGGCGGCGCTCGACCAGGAGCCCGCGAACGCACGCTGGCAGGCCACGATCGGACCGTTCGTGGAGCTCTACCGGGACGGCGCGGGTGAGGAGGGCTTCGTGCCGCTCGACGTGGTGTGGGACCTCGGGCGCCAGCGCGCCGCCCGGGCCGGGGCGTCCGCGTGAGCGGGGCATCCGCTCGCCCCGAGTCGGGGCTGATCGACGCGCACGTGCACGTGTGGGATCCGTCGCACCACCGCTACGACTGGCTCGACGGGCTCGAGATCCATCGACCGATGCTGCCCGCCGACGTCGATCGGGCCGACGGGGCGACGACCGGCATGGTGTTCGTGCAGGCGGGGGCCGCGCGCGCGGACGCGCTGGCCGAGGCGCGCTGGGTCGCCGGGGCCGACTGGCCGGAACTCGTCGCGATCGTCGCCGACGCGGACCTGCTGTCGGACGCGGACGCCCTGGCCGAGCACCTCGACGCGCTCGCCGCGCTGCCGAAGGTCGTCGGCGTGCGCGACAACCTGCAGAACGAGCCGGTCGAGACGTTCACCGCCCGCGCCGACGGGCTGGCCGAGCTCGGGCGCCGCGGGCTCACGTTCGACGCGTGCATCCGGCACACCCAGCTGCCCGCGCTCATCGACCTGCTCGCGGTGGCGCCGGGCGTCACCGTCGTGCTCGACCACCTCGGCAAGCCGCCCGTCGACGCCGGTATCGACTCGCCCGAGGGACGCGCCTGGTCGGCCGGCATCGGCGAGCTCGCGTCACGGCCGCACACGTTCGCGAAGCTCTCGGGCCTCACGGCCGAGTCGGCCGACGCCGACGCGTTCGCCCGCAACGCCGACGCGTTCATCACGCGCGTGCTCGAGGTCTTCGGCGCCGAGCGCACGATGCTCGGCAGCGACTGGCCCGTGAGTGCCACCTTCGGCGTCGGCGGCCCGTTCGCCGACTGGGTCGCGCGCGTGCGCGCCCTCGTCACCGAGGCCGACTGGCCCGAGGTCGCCTCCGGCAGCGCGCGCCGCGCCTACCTCGGGACTCCGTAGATCGCAGCTCAGCCGGCGGTGAACGCGCCGGCCCGCTTCGCCGCGATCGCCCGGTGCGTCGTCGGCAGCATGGCGACCCGAGTCGCGAGGACTATCGGATCGATCAGCGCCGCGTCGACGAGCGCCCCCACGAAGTCCATGTCTTTCGGTTCGCCTCGGACGAGCTTCGCTGCACACAGGTCGAGGGGATCCAGGCACAGCCCGGCGGCACCGCCTGGCCCGTCTGGTTCGACGCGCACGATCCGCTCCTCCCACCCGGCGGGGAGCACCGCGGTCGCCAGGCTGACGCCTTGCCCATAGAACCCATGGGCGCGATCGAACTCGGACCACTCGCCGATCGCCACGTCGATCATCTGCGCGACCAGTCCTCGCGCGTCGTCTCGCACGGGCACCACATCGGCCTCTCGCGACAGCGTCGCCCGTTCCGGCAGTTCGTCGGCATCCCACGTACCGAGGATCGCCTGGCTGCCGATGATGATGACCTCGCCCTGGCGGCTCACCTCGGTCGCTCGCCGGATGATCTCCTCGAGGTCTGCGCGCCTCACGCCGCGCTCGCCCGCTGAATGGCCGCCACGCGCGCGGCGTCGGTGAGCGCGCCCGCGAAGGGCGAGTTCTGGCGCAGCTCTCGGCCCTCGGTCGTATCGGCGAGCATCGCGTCGATCAGTTCATCGACCGGACCGGCCGCGAGCTCCTCCCAGCGGTCGAGCCAGTGAACCGCCTCGCCACGCGCGTGAGGGCGGATGCGGTCGAGGTTGCGTGGCACGACCGCGAGCGCCGCTTCCGGTCGCTGTAGCAGTTCCGCCGCGAGCGCGCGGTGCAACTCGATGAGCACTCGCTCCTCTCGCCGCACCGGTACGACCTCCAGGCGAGGCTCCCGGTCCATCGCGGCGAGCGCTCGACGCAGCGTGTCGAGTCGGATCGTTCCCCGTCGCTCCGACTCCTCCATGCGCGAGACGGTCGAGACATTGACGCCGAGTCGGCTCGCGAGCTCACGCTGCGACCACCCGACGGCATCCCGTGCTGCTTCGATCGTCGACGACATGCATCCACCTCCGTGTTGCATTCTAATGCAACAGTGCGGCGCCCGCCCGGGAGTTCGGGTCGACCGAACGGGCGCCTGCTCCGGATGCTACGCCTCGGCGGGCACCACCAGCACGCCGTCGATACGACGCGGAATACCCGCGTACTCCTCGCGCAGTTCCTCGGGCAGCGCCGAGGCCGGGGCGCCCTGGTATGCGATCGGCCGGAGGAACCGGCGGATGGCGCTCACGCCCACCGAGGTGTGCTGCGAGTTGGTCGAGGGCCAGGTCCCGCCGTGGTGCTGCCCCCACGAGACGCGCACGCCGGTCGGGTACCCGTTGAACACGATGCGGCCGGCGCGCGGAGCGAGGTCGGCGAGGAGCTCATCGACCACGGCGCCGTCGGCGTCCTCGTGGTGGATGGTCGCGGTGAGCGAGTCGGGCACGGCGTCGAGGGCGGCGCCGATCTCGGCCGGGTCGTCGTAACGGGCGACCACGATGAGCGGGCCGAACGCCTCCTCGGCGTGCTCGGCGGTGAGGTCGGAGGCGTCGACCTGGAGCACGACCGGGGTGGCGGCGAACCCGTCGCCCGAGGCATCCGCTCCTTCGGCCACCGTGGTGGCCCCGGCGGCGAGGATGCGGTCGCGGATCTCGCCGAACGAGCCCGAGATGCGGACGTTCAGGAGGGTCTGGGCGGATGCCCCGCCGGCGCGCTCGGCGAGCCCTGCGACGAGCGCGTCGCCGTCGTCGCCGCGGGGCACGAAGGCGATGCCGGGCTTGGTGCAGAACTGGCCCGCGCCGAGCGTGAAGGAGCCGAAGAGACCCTCGGCGATCGCATCGGCACGCGCCGCTGCGGCCGCGGGCGTGATGACGAGCGGGTTGAGGCTCGACAGCTCGCCGTAGAACGGGATCGGCTCGGGGCGGGCGTTGATGATGTCGAGCAGTGCCTTGCCGCCCGACAGCGACCCGGTGAAGCCGACGGCGCGGATGCGCGCGTCGGCGACGAGCGTGCGGCCCGCCTCGGTGCCGTAGACGATGCCGACCGTGCCCTCGGGGGCGCCGTAGGCGGCGACGGCGCGGGCGATCGCGGCGTGCGAGCGCTTCGCGGTCTCGAGGTGCGACGAGTGCGCCTTCACGACGACCGGGTTGCCGCCGGCGAGCGCCGAGGCGGTGTCGCCGCCCGCGACCGAGAACGCGAACGGGAAGTTGCTCGAGCCGAACACCCCGACCGGGCCGATCGGCACGAGCATGCGGCGGATCTCGGGCTGCGGGCCGAGCGGGGTGTCGCCCGCGTGGTCGATGGTCGCCTCGAGGTACGAGCCCTCGCGGAGCGCCTCGGCGAACAGGCGGAACTGGAAGGCGGCGCGGCCGACCTCGCCGGGCAGGCGCGGGCTGCCGAGACCGGTCTCGCGGTCGGCGGCCTCGACGAGCGTCTCGCGGTCGGCCTCGAGGGCGTCGGCGATGGCGTCGAGGAGGCCCGCGCGCCACTCGCGGCTCGAACGGCCGAGCACTGCGAAGGCGACGGCGGCACGGCCGATGACCGCGGCGGTCTCGTCGGCGGTGCAGGGGGCGATGCCCGTGTCGGTCGCCTCACCGGTGCGGGGGTTCGTCGAGAAGAGGGTGCGGGTCGCGGGTGCGATCTGGGTGCTGGTCATCGGTGCTCCTCGAGGGTCGTGTTCAGGTCAGCAGCCCGCGGCGGGCGAGGCCGCGGTAGAGGTCGTCGATGCCGAACGTCCACGGCTCCGCGGCATCCGTCGGTCGCACCCGGTTCACGAGCCCGCCGAGGTGCGGCTCGGCGATGCGCACGATGTCACCGTCGCGGTGGGTGAACCCGCGGCCGGGCTCGTCGCGGTCGTCGACCGGCGCGAACATCGTGCCGAGGAACAGCACGAACCCGTCGGGGTAGCGGTGGTGCGCGCCGATCGTCTGCGCGACCAGGTCGGCCGGGTCGCGGCTGATCTGCGCGAGCGGGCTCGTGCCGTCGAGGCGGTAGCCCTCCTCGCCGTCGATGCCGAGCGACACCACGGAAGCGCGCAGGTCGTCGAGCCCGTAGCCGGCGTCGAAGAAGCGGATGAACGGGCCGACCGACGCCGACGCGTTGTTGTCCTTCGCCTTGCCGAGCAGCAGCGCGCTGCGGCCCTCGATGTCGCGCAGGTTCACGTCGTTGCCGAGGCTGGCGCCCACGATGCGGCCGTCGGATGCCACGACGAGCACGACCTCCGGCTCGGGGTTGTTCCACTGCGAGGCCGGGTGCACCCCGACGTCGACCGCGGGGCCGACCGTCGCGAGCACGGGCGCCTTGGTGAACACCTCGGCGTCGGGGCCGATGCCGACCTCGAGGTACTGGCTCCACCAGCCGCGCTCGAGCAGCAGGGCCTTGAGCGCGGCGGCCTCGTCGGAGCCGGGCTTCAGCTCGTCGAGCGAGCCGCCGATCGTGCCGAGGATCTCGGCGCGGATCGTCGCGGCGGCGTCCTGGTCGCCGCGCGCCCGCTCCTCGATCACGCGCTCGAGCATCGACACCGGGAAGGTCACGCCCGCGGCCTTCACGACCTGCAGGTCGATCGGCGAGAGCAGCCACGGCCGCTCGGGGTCGCGGGCCTCGGGCGGCGTGTTGGCGACCAGCTCGTCGAGCGTGCCGAGCAGGGGGCCCGATGCGGCGGCGAGCGCCGCGGCCGGGTCGGGCGTCTCGCACAGCGCGCGCATGGTCGGGAACGCGGCGCTCACGTCGACGACGCCCTCGGCGCGGATCGCGACGACGCTCGGGCCCCCGGCGGCCGGGTCCCACACGCGCGCGGCGAGCGTGCCGGCGGTGCCGTCGTCGGGCAGCAGGTCGGTCGCGGCGGGCGGCCAGGCGGCGGTGGACGCTGCCGGGCTGGTCGTGGTGCTCATGATGCTCCTGGGGTCGTCGGGTCGAACCTAGCGGCGGTGGAAGACGCCCGCGCGCTTCTCGGCGAACGCGGCACGCCCCTCGTCGGCGTCGGCCGTGGCGAAGGTGATGGTCTGGAGGTCGCGCTCGTACCGCAGTGCCTCCTCCTGCGTCATGTTGACCGCGGCGCGCAGGTTCGCCTTCGCGGTCTCCGCCGCGATCGGCGGGCGGCTCGAGATGGTCGCGGCGAGCTCCTGCGCCCGGGCGACGAGGCCGGTGGGCTCGACGAGCTCGGTGACGAGCCCCCACCGCTCGGCGGTCTCGGCGTCGATGGGGTCGCCGGTCATGAGCATGACCGCGGCATTCGACGGGCCGATCGAGGTGGTGAGGTAGGTCGCCATGCCCCCGCCGCCGATCCAGCCGAGCTTGATCTCGGGGGCCGCGAAGCTCGCGGTCGTCGAGGCGAGGCGGATGTCGCAGGACAGCGCCGTCTCGAGCCCGCCGCCGAACGCGTACCCGTTGACCGCCGCGATCACGGGCTTCCGGGCCGCTCGGATCGCGTCGCAGTAGTCGGTGCGGTTGCGGAACTCCCACGGCGTGGCGTACTTGTCCAGGGAGCGGATGTCGCTGCCGGCGCAGAACGCGCGCTCCCCCGCCCCGGTCAGCACGATGGCGCGGATCTCGTCGGCGGCATCCGCCCACTCGACGACCTCGACCAGCGCGTCGGACATCTCCTGCGTGACCGAGTTGAGCTTCTCGGGACGCGCGAGCGTGATGGTGGCGACGTGGCCGTCGACCTCGAGCAGCACGTGCTCGCTCGTGACCTCGATCATCGGTGGGTTCCTCCTGAAAGCGCCGGCGCAGCGGCCAGCGCGTCGAACATGGTGTTGATGCGGGCGACGGATGCGGCGGGGTCGTCCCCGCCCAGCAGTGCCTCGCGCAGCACGGCCGACGCCTGCGACTGGAACGGGATGTACCCGGGCACGCGCGGGCGCACCCACGAGTCGTCGATCGTCGCGAGCGTGTTGCGGTAGAAGTCGCCGGATGCCGCGTTCACGGCGTCGTCGGTCCACGCGGAGCGCAGGCTCGGCTGCCCGTCGTTGGCGGGGATGAACCCGGCCTGCAGGTCGGGGTCGAGGAGCCCGGCGAGGTGGTCGACGAGCGCCTCGTCGGGGTGGCAGCGCGCGGAGAGGGCGATGCCGGTGCCACCGATGGTCGAGCCGCGACGGCCACCCGGGGTCGCCGCGGGTGCGTCCTCGAACGCGAGCGCGCCGGGGCCGGTCGCGTTGGTGACGTACCCGTAGACGAGCGGAATGTACGCGATGTCGCGCGCCTGCTGCATGCGGTCGAGCAGGCCGATCGGGTTCTGGGCATCGGCGCCCGCGGGCTGGTGCGCGGCGAGGCGCGCCAGGATGCCGAACGCCTCCGCGCCGACGGACTCGGAGACGAGACCCTCGCCGGGCACCACCCGCGGCTCCTCCCCGAGCGCGACGCACAGCGACGCGAAGCTCAGGAACGCGTGTGGTCCGGCGAGGCTGAGCGCCACCGGCACGTCGAGCGCCTCGACCTCGGCCCAGGTCTCGGGCGCAGCCTCGAGCAGCTCGGGCACGCGCACCGCGACCTGCGTCGCCGCGTCGAGCGGCAGCGCCCAGAGGTGACCGTCGAGCCGGTACGAGGTGAAGCTCGGGCCCACGCAGCCGGCCGCGAGGCGGTCGACGAGCGCGGCACCGAACAGCTCGTCGAGCGGCTGGAGCGAGCCGTGCGCGAGGGCGTCGCCGAGGTGCGGGTGGTCGAGCACGATCACGTCGTAGCGCTCGGCGAGCTCCTCGATCGGCGTGGACTCGAACCCCTCCAGCGGGTGCACGTCCCAGGAGATGAGCCGGCAGTCGTCGCCGCCGAACGCGTCCTCGGCGGCTCGCTCGAGCGTGTGCCGGCCGCGCGGGTGGTCCCAGGTGAGTCCGCGGTACATCACGCCTCGACGGGTTCGGGAGCGGAAGCCGGTTCGGGCTCGGCGCGCGGCACGGCGTGCGCGGGGGCCGCCGGGTCGGGAGCGGAGGCCGAGGCGGGGGCATCCGTCGTCTCCTTCGCTGCGCCCGACGCGAGCAGCGCGTCGATCGCGGCGTCGCCGAACCCGGCCTGCGCGAGCACCTCGCGGGTGTGCTCGCCGACGCGCGGGGCGCCGCGGACGAGCCTGGGCGGGGTCTTCGAGAACCGGTACGGGAACCCGGGGGTCTTCACGTGGCCCTCGGTCGGGTGGTCGTACTCGATGAAGGTGCCGTTGTGCACCACCTGCGGGTCGTCGACGAGCTCCTGGTAGCCGTGCACGGGGCCGATCCACATGCCGGCCGCGCCGAGCGTCTCGATCCAGTAGCTCGAGGGCTTCTCGGCGAGCTTGGCGGCGGTCTTCGCGTGGATCTCGTCGCGGCGGGTCCAGCCCTCGACCTCGGAGTTCCAGCCCTCGAACGCGGGCTCCTCGATGAGGCGGCCGAGCTCGTGCAGGTCGGCGAACGCGAGCGCGACGAAGCCGTCGCTGGTGGCGAACACGCCGTACGGGGCGCGGATGTAGACGTGCGCGTGCGGCTCGGCCGAGCGCTCCTGGGTCTTCTTGCCGACCGTGAACACCGACAGCTCCTGCATCTGCAGGGTGGTGAGCGCGTCGAGCATGTTGACCGTGACGAGCTGGCCCTCCCCGGTGCGCTCGCGGTGCAGCAGCGCGGCGAGCACGCCCTCGAACGCGGTCGACGCGGTCACCGCGTCGGCGAGGTACTGGCCCGCCGGTGTCGGCTCGTCGCCGTGGCGGCCCGCCGAGAGCATGGCGCCCGACATGGCCTGCAGCAGCAGGTCCTGCCCCGGGCGGTCGCGGTACGGGCCGTCCTCGCCGTAGCCCGAGATCGACACGTAGACGATCGACGGGTTGATCTCGCGGAGCGACTCGTAGTCGACGCCGAGGCGCGCGGCGACGCCCGGGCGGTAGTTCTGCAGGAACACGTCGGCGTCGGCGACCAGCGCGCGGAGGGCCTGCTTGCCGGCATCCGACTTCAGGTCGAGCGCGACCGAGCGCTTGTTGCGGTTGAGGGAGAGGAACGAGACGTTGATCTCGTTGCCCTGCGCGCCGCCCGCGGCCGCGTGGCGCTGCCACTCGCCGGTGGTCGGCTCGACCTTCACGACGTCGGCGCCCAGGTCGCCAAGGCGCTGGGCTGCGAACGGCCCGGCCATGGCGATGGAGCAGTCGAGCACGCGGTAGCCCGCGAGCACTCCGGTGGACTCGGTCATCGTGTTCCCTTCGCGGCATGCGCCGTCTCGTTCTCGTGCACGCGCACCTCGGCGCCGCCGGCCGCGGACGACCGGAGCATGGCGTCGATCAGTTCGATGGAGCGCGCCGCAACCGTGGCATCCGAGTTGTTCTCGGTGCTCGCTCCCGTGATGAGGTCGATGAACCGGTTCGGCGGCACGATGCACTCGTACGCGCCAGAGCCCGGCTCGATGTCGAGGTCCCACTTCCGCCCGTCGTGGCGGTGGAGGCTCACCCGCTCGCGCTCGGTGTCGACGAGCAGCATGCCCTCGGTGCCGAAGATGCGCAGGTCCACCTGGTACGGGTCACCGTCGGGCACCGTGGCCGCGCCCGAGAGCGAGCCGAGCGCGTGGTTGTCGAACGTGATGACGGCCGCGTCGTACAGGTCGACGGCGGCGCCGGCGGTCGACACCTTCGCCATCACGGATGCCGCGCGCAGCTCGGTCAGCCAGAACAGCAGCGCGCTCGAGTGGGTGACCTGGCCGTGCGCGTACCCGCCGCCGCGGGCGGGCGACTGCCAGGTCGACGGGTCGGGGCCGCTGGTCTGCGAGTCCCAGAGCGCGCGGATGTGGTTGGTGTCACCGGCGAACAGGCCCGTGGTCGGCGAGGCCATGTTGCAGACCACGTGCTGGATCTCCCCCAGGTGGCCCGCCTCGACGAGATTCCGGGCCTCCACGGTGAACGGCTTGTAGTTCCATCCGTAGGGAGCGAGGAAGTGCACGCCCGCCTCCTCGACGCGGCGCGCGAGTTCCCAGCCCTCCTCGGCGTGCAGCGTCACGGGCTTCTCGACGAGCACGTGCAGGCCGCGGTCGACCGCCTGCACCGCCTGCGCGAAGTGCAGGTCGTGCGGGGTGGTCACGACCACCGCGTCGAGCCCCTGGTCGAGCAGCTCGTCGTAGTCGCGCGTGGCCATGCCGAAGCCGAACTGGTCGCGCACGGCCTCGAGCTCGGGGCCGATGCCGCAGACGCCGACGAGCTCCACGTCGTCGCGCCCGGCGAAGATCGGGAAGTGGTTGCTGGTCGCCCACCAGCCGGCGCCGACCGCGCCGAGGCGCACCTTGCGGGTCACGCCGCGTCCCCCGTCCAGCTCCAGCGTCGTCGTCCGTCGGCGGCGGTGGCGGATGCCGCGAGGCCGCGCGCCTGCATGCGCTCGAGGTTCCCGGTGACCGGGAAGATCGAGTAGTCGAGGGCCTCGGGCGGCCACGGGCCGAGCTCGGCGCCGGCGGCGCGGATGAGCTCGAGCGCCGTGCTCGGGGCATCCTGTGCCCTGAGGTGGCGGGCGAGGATCTCGTCGACCCGCTCGGTGTATGTCTCGCTCTCGTCGAGGAAGGCGGCGACGCCCGCGCCCTCGTAGACCGGGTAGTGCGCCGTGAGCAGCAGGTCGGCGTCGAGGTCGCGGAAGGTCGCGATGCTCGCAACGTAGTCGGCGGTGTCGCGGTAGGTCGGCGGGAAGGCGGGGCTGCCGTCGGCGAACGGGACCGTGGCGCCCAGCGTGGCGTCGCCGATCATCAGCGCGCGGTTCGCCGGGTCGTGCACGGCGACGTGGCCCGGGCTGTGGCCCGGCACGTGCAGCACCGTGACGCTGCGGCCGCCGAGGTCGAACTCCTCGCCGCCGGCGAGCGCGCGGTCGACCGGCACGAGCTGCGCCCAGTCGCGGATCGACGCGGTGAGCTCGGGCGGGTCGACGAAGCCGTCGGTGCGGGTGAACTCGCCGTAGCGGCCGGCGATCAGCGCCTCGACGTCCTCGACGAACGGCACGTCGTCGGCACCGGCCATGAGCTGCACGTGCGGCAGGGCCTCCTTCAGGGCGCGGTTGCCGCCCGTGTGGTCCCAGTCGCAGTGGGTGTTCACGGCCCACTTCAGGTGCTCTCGCGGGATGCCCGCCTCGTCGAGGTACGGCAGCAGCGTCTCGGTGATCGACGCCGGCACTCCCGTGTCGACGAGCAGCGCGGCATCCGTGCCGACCAGCAGGTAGAGGGCGACGAATCGCTCCTCGAGGGGCGCCTGCACGCGGTGCAGGCCGGGGCGGATCTCCATCGGTCCTGGTCTCTCTCGTCTCGGTGCGGGTTCGTCAGCGCTCGACGCCGTCGAGCAGCATGCGCAGGCCCGCGCGCGCCGGGCGCATGTGGGGGCCCGCGGGGTTCGCCCAGCCGGCGCCCTCGCGTGCGGCGGCGATGGCGGCCTCGTCGATGCGGATGCCCGCGCCGGGCTCGTCGCCCAGCACGATGCCGCCGTCGGCGACCTCCTGGTCGACGTGCACGCCCGGCGCGTAGTCGAGCGCCTGCACCTCGGTGGTCAGGTGGTTCGGCACCGCCGTCGCCACGTGCACGACCGCGGGGTTGGCGTTGTGGCCGACGATGCTCACCGGCAGGTCGCGCACCGCCGCGGCGAACGACAGCCGCTGGAAGTGCGTGACGCCCCAGATCGATCCCGCCTGCACGATGTCGGGTGCGCCGGCCTCGAACAGCGGACGGAACTGCTCGACGCCGGTGAGGTTCTCGCCGGTCGCCACGGCGGCGCGGATCGCGTCGCTGAGGCGCGCGTGGCCGACCGCGTCCCAGCGGCGCAGCGGCTCCTCGACCCAGACCAGGTCGAAGTGCTGCTCGATCGCCGACACGTAGCGCACGGCCTGCTTCACCTGCCACGACTCGTTCGAGTCGATCATCAGCCCGGGGGCATCCGCGTGGGCCGACAGCGCATCGCGCATGATGCCGAGCCGGCGCAGGTCGGTGTCGAGGTCGAGCCCGCCCTTGAGCTTGCCGGCGACGTAGCCGCGTTCGGCGTACTGGCCGTAGAACGCGTGCAGGTCGTCGTCCTCGAGGGCGATGTCGAGGCCCGACGCGTAGCCCGGCACGAAGCGGTCGCGGCCGCCGAGCATGCGCCAGAGCGGTTCGCCGGCGGCCTTGGCCTTGAGGTCCCAGATCGCGGAGTCGAGGGTGGCGATGCCGCCGTAGGTCGCGCCGGCGTGGCTCGACTTGAACACCTGGGCGAGCATGCGGTCGAAGAGCGCCTGGACGCTGCGCGGGTCCTCGCCCTCGATGGCCGGGAACAGGCGCGCGAGGTCGGCGTGGGAGCCGACGCCGACGCCCTCGAGCCCCTCGTCGGTCTCGAGGATGACGATGGGAACGTCGGTGACGGCATCGGGGATGTGGCCGTTGGCGTCGCCGATGGCTCGCCGCCATTCGTGCTGCGCGGTGAGGGTGCGATACCCGGTGATCTTCATATCGTCCTTGATGTCGTCACGCGGTAGGATTCAACATACATCATACAACTTCACGGAGCGGATGTCACGGAGCGCGTCGAAGCGGGCGACGCCCCGGCACCGGGGCGAGGCAGCCCGTTCGCGGGAGCGCCTTCCCGGCCGCGCCTAAACCGAGCGTTAGGATCCAAGCCATGTCCAACCCCGCCGGCCTTCCGAGCGCGAGCGCGCCGAACATCCTCGGCGCGGGAAGTCGTCGCACCCCGAACGCCCGGCTCGGCGTCGTGGTCGTGCACGACCTCGTCAGCGCGATCGTCACCGGCGAGGTGGCGCCCGGCGACCTGCTGCCGACCGAGTCGGTGCTCACCGAGCACTTCGGCGTGAGCCGCACGGTCATCCGCGAGTCGGTCAAGCGACTCGAGGAGAAGGGACTCGTGCGCGTCACCCAGGGTCGCGGCACCGAGATCACCGACCCGTCGGAATGGAACATCCTCGACCGGGTGGTGCTGGGCGCGTTCGTCGAGAACGACGCGACGCTCGGCATCCTCGATGAGATCGCCGTCATCCGCGCGCAGCTCGAGTCGGTCATGGCGGCCGGATGCGCCGCACAGCGCACCGATGCCGACCTCGACGCGCTGCGCGCGGCCATGGACGAGATGCACCGCACGGTCGACGACACCGAGGGCTTCGCGCAGACCGACATCGACTTCCACGTGCTGGTCATGCACATCTCGGGCAACCGGCTCGCCGAGGGCATCGCGCGCACGCTCGTCGCGCGCGCCCGCGACAACTCCCGCTTCTACGGCGCACCCGGCCCCGAGGCCCCGGCCGAGACGCTCGCCGAGCACGAGGCGATCCTCGACGCGATCGCCGCGGGCGACGCCGAGGCGGCCGCGCGCCTCATGTCCGACCACATCACGACCGCCTGGGAGCGTCGCCGCATCCCCCGCGAGGCCTGACGCCCGCCCGCTCGCCCGACCTGTCGCCCCGCGCCCCTCGCCCCTCGCAACCCCAGACCCGTCAATAGAATGCGCTTCACGCGCTGAGAACGCAGCTTCGTGACGGGTCTCGCACACACGCCCACGCACGAAGTTCAAGACCCGTCAAAAGGCTGCGCTTCACGCGCTGAGAACGCAGTTTCTTGACGGGTGTCGCACGCACGCCCGCTCGCGCAACTCGAGACCCGTCAATGGGCTGCGCATCACGCGCTGAGAACGCAGGAATTCGACGGGTCTCAGAGTGGCGCGTCAGCCCTGGGCGCGGGCGAACTGGTCGCGGCGGGTGCGCGCGGCGAGCGGGTGCAGGCGGTCGGCCACGGGACGCGGGCCCGCGCCGGAGACGTCGGGCACGCGGATGCCGAGGTCGTGCGCCGGGGAGTCGTCGGCCACGGCGAACGCGCGGCGGGTGCCGGGCTCGCCGGAGGCATCCGTTCGCCCCTCTGTGGACTCGGCCGAGCGGTCGCGCGACGCCGCCCCCGTGAACCGCGGGTCGGCGACGACCGAGTGCCGGTCCTGTCCGAGCGCGCGCCACTCGACGTCCATCGGCTCGACGATCGCCCACTCGAGCCGCCCGTCGACGCCCGGCGACTTCTCGCCGTTCGCCGCGAGCACGGCACCGGCGACCGGCGACTCGTCCCAGAACAGGTTGAGGTCGCTCACGATCGTGTACTCGCGCAGGTCGCGCGGGCCCGGCGTGCCGGTGAACCCCGGCGAACCGGCGCCGAGCAGCAAGTTGCGCTCCATCGTGAACGACACCAGCTGCTCGGGCCGCGTGATCGACACCTGCCCGTTCCCGCCGTAGGCGAACACGTTGTGGCGGATGATCGACTCGCGCCCGTAGTGGTGGTGGTAGCACTGGCTCGACACGTGGTGCACCACGTTGTCCTCGATCACCACGTGCGAGGAGCCCTCGTCGAGGTAGATGCCCCAGCCGCCGTAGTTGGCGCACTCCACGTCGTGGATGTGGTTGCCGCGCACGACCGTGCCGGGCGCGATGCCGAGCAGGTACACGCCGCCCATGTCGTTCAGCAGCCCCTGGCCGAGGTCGTGGATGTGGTTGCCGACGACGAGGTTGCCCTGCGACGGGCTGTCCTCGTAGTCCCACATCCAGCCCACCGAGATGCCGGTGTAGAAGAAGTCGCCGATGCGGTTGTGCGCGATCACGTTGTGCGCGCCGTGCTGGAAGAGCACCGCGACGCAGCTCGGGTACACGCGCCCGCCCCGCTCGATGTCGTTGTCGCTGACCTCGTTCGAGCGATTGAAGTCGTCGGATGCCGCGTCGACCGAGCCGCCCGAGCGCACCGCGCCCGCACCCAGGTCGACGAACCGCGAACCGCTCACGAGGGTGCCGCGGCTGCCCGGCCCGAGGCTCAGTCCGTAGCCGCCGACGTGCGCGATCGAGCCGTCGACGAACGCGCACGAGCGCGCCCCGTCGAACTGCACGGCCGCCGGCACCGTGCTCGCCGCCTGCACGTCGGCCGCGAACGGCACGTCGGTCGGCAGCACCGGGTCCTCGCGCACGCCGAACGGCGGCACCGCGGGCGGCACCTCGGCGAAGTCGGCGTAGGCGAACGAGACGCCCTCGAAGCGCACCTCGCGCACGGGGTCGGCGCCGGTGCCGGCCAGTCGCACGAACACGTCGAGCACGGGCATCCGCACGTCGAGGTCATCGGCGGTCTCGTCGGCCCGCGGCAGGTAGAGCACCTGCGGCCCGTCGGCGCCGGCGAGCAGCCCGGTCGCGTCGAGGTACCACTCCCCCGGCACGTGCCCGAACGCCTCGGCCACGTTCTCGAGGCGGTAGCGGGCGAACGTCTGCGCGGCGTCGTCGCGCAGCGCGAAGATGCTGCGCAGCGAGCTGGTGATCTCGCGCCGGTCGCGATCGATCGACGTGATCGGCATGCGCTCCTGCACCCAGTAGTGCGGCACGACGACTTCGACGCGCTCGGGCTCGGCGAGCTCGGGCACGTCACCGGCGGCGTAGGTGAACCGGTCGGCGCCGTCGAACAGCGTCTCGACGAACCCGGCGGTCGGGTCGAGCCCGTCGACCGACTCCATGCGCAGGAAGCCTCCGTCGGCCGGGAACGACGGTCGCGGCGCCCGCTCGCCGCCGACGTAGAGCGCGCGGCCGCGCGCGGCCGGAGCCGCAGCGGCGAGCGCGTCGACCCCGTTCACCCGCACGGCACGCCACCCGGTCACGGGCACGGCACCCTCGAACACCGGCGGCGCCTGATCGTCGAGTGCCGAGAACGTCGTGAACGAGTCATCCGGCCCGAGCTCGAGGGTCTCCGACTGCCGGTACACCCCACCCATCAGCCAGACGACCGCCCGCTGCCCGGGTGCCCGGCGCTGCCGCACCAGGCGCATCGCCGAGTGCAGGTCGCGCACGGGGTACCCGCGCGAGCCGTCGCCGTACACCGAGCCCTCCGGACCCGCGTACACCTCGATCCGGTCGGTCGTCATGGCCTAGCCCTTCGTCGCGCCCGCGGTGACACCTGCCGTGATCTGCCGCTGGAAGATGAGGTAGACCACCACGAGCGGCAGCACCACGAGCAGCACGCCGGCGAGGTAGGTCGGCACGTTGTCGGGGTACTGCCCGCGCAGCGCGCTCACTCCCACCATCACCGTACGTTGGTCGGGCGACTGCATCACGAGCAGTGCGATGAGGATGTCGTTCCAGCAGAACAGCGCGTTCAGGATGCCCATCGACAGCAGCGCGGGCTTGCCGAGCGGCAGCATGATGCGGCCCCAGACGCCCCACAGGTTGTTGCCGTCGACACGCGCCGCCTCGGTGATCTCCTTCGGTATGCCCGAATAGAACGAGGCCATGAAGAACACCGTGAACGGCAGGAATTGCGAGACGTAGGCGATGATCAACCCCGCGTAGGTGTTGATCGTGCCGATGTCGCTCATCAGCTTGATGAACGGCACCATGATCACCTGGAACGGGATCATCATCGTACCGAGGATGACCAAGAACATGACCCGGTTGCCGCGGAACGTCAGGTGGGCGATCGCGTACCCGGCCATCGAGGCGAGGAGCAGGATGATCGCGACGGATGCGACCGTGACGATGATCGAGTTCAGGTAGTAGCGCCCCATGTTCGCCTGGGTCCAGGCGTCGACGAAGTTCTGGATGTTGAACGTCGTCGTGACGCCCAGCCGGTCGAGCACGTACTCGCGGCGGTCCTTCAGGGCGATGTTGACGGCGTACACCATCGGGTAGATGGTCGCGATGGCCAGCAGCGCCATGGGGATGGCGATGACCCAGCGCGAGATGCGTTCGGCGCGCATCACGACTCCTTCGTGGCGCGGCGGAGCACGCGGATCTGGATGAGCCCGATCACGAGCACGATCAGCAGCAGGAACACGGATGCCGCGGAGGCCAACGCCGGGCGCGCCTCGCCGTTGAGCTTCCAGATGAGGAACTCGGGCAGGTACGACGCCGCACCGGGGCCGCCGGCCGTCATCGTGTACAGCAGGCCGAAGAGGCCGGTGAGCATGCCGATGGTGGTCGTGACGAACACGAACTGGATGGTCTGGCTGAGCCCCGGGATGATGACGTGCCAGATGGTCTGCGGGAAGTTCGCCCCGTCGATCTTGGCCGCGTCGAGCAGCTGCTGGTCGAGGGTCGAGAAGCCCGCCAGGAAGATGACGAGCGCCATGCCGAACGTCGCCCAGATGTGCACCGCGAGCACGCTCGGCAGCGCGGTCATGGTCTGGCCGAGGTAGTCGACCGTCGGCAGGCCGACGCTGTCGGCCATGGCGTTCAGCGGGCCGTTCGCGCCGAGGACGATGTTGAAGATCGCGCCGATGATGATCGGCGAGAGCACGACCGGCAGGAAGTAGACGCTGCGGTAGAAGCGGTGCCCCGGCACCTTGATGAAGATGAACGTCGCGAGCAGTCCGGCCACGAGGACCTCGATCGGCACGAACAGCAGCACCACGAGCACGTTGCGGGCGGATGCCTGGAAGCGCTCGTCCTGCAGGAGGAAGAGGTAGTTGTCGAAGCCGACGAAGACGCCGTTGAGCTCCTGGTCTCCCGTGAAGGAGAAGTTGATGCCGAGCAGCAACGGGTAGATCCGGAACACCAGGAGGATCAGCAGGACCGGCAGTACCAGCAGGTACGGGGTCACCGTCTCGGAGGTGATCTTGCGCTTGCGCCGCGGCACCTTGGGGGTGCGCCGCGGCCAGCCCGGGCTGGGGTCCGAGAGGACCACAGCCCGGGTGGACGTGGGGGCGGTCATGTTCAGCCTTCCGATGCCGCCAGCTGGCTCGCAGCGTCTTCGACGGTGATCTCGCCGATCAGCAACTGCTGGCCGACGCGGTGGAGCAGGTCGAGCGTGTCGCCGCCGAGCGAGGTGTGCAGGAGCGGCTTGCTGCCGGGCAGCTCGGCCACGATGTCCTGCGCCGACTGGATGTCGGTGTCGAGCTCGATGGTCGTGTCGGAGACGATCTGGCCGCCGGCGATCGAGTAGTTGGCCAGCGCGTCGCGGTCGACGGTCGCCTTGATCCAGTCGACGCCGAGGTCGAGCTTGTCCTCGTTGAGCACGCCGTAGCCGATGCCACCCTCGATGGGCAGCGCGAGCGTGGTGCCGTCGTTGACCGTCACCGGCATCATGAAGCCGAGGTCGTCGCCGAGGAAGTCGTCGAACTGCTTCCAGTGGGCGATGCCGGACGAGAGGCCGATGACCATGGCGGCCTGGCCACCCGAGAACAGGTCGAACGAGTCGTTGAACATCGCGGTGGAGTTCGCGCCGTCGTTGTACCAGCCGTCCTCGGCCGTGTCGGCCCAGAGCTGCAGCACCTGCGTGGCGTGCTCCGACTCCCAGTCGCGCTCGCCGTCGATCCAGGCGTCGTACTCCTCGGGGGTGAAGATGCCCGAACCGAAGCCCGAGAGGAAGAACTCGATGCCGAGGCCCTCCTTGTTGCCGAGCGCGAAGCACGAGACGTCGGTCTCGCTCGCGATGGTGTCGCAGGCGTCCGCGAGCTCGTCCCAGGTGGTCGGCGGGTTCTCGGGGTCGAGGCCCGCCTCGGCGAAGATCGCCTTGTTGTAGTAGATCGGGAAGCCCTGGAGGAACATCGGGGCGGAGTAGGTCTCGCCGCCGTCCTCGAAGGCGGGCCAACCGGCGAGCTGGTCGTGGATGTCGGCGAGCTCGTCGGTGACCGGGGTGAGCTGGTCGGTGCGCGACTTGAGCTGCGTGCCGCCGTTGAACAGCGCGAGGTCGGGGCCGGTGCCGGCCTCGATCGCCGAGCCGAGGAGCGTGTAGTACTGGTCGAACGGCTGCGAGACGATCTCGACCTCGACGTCGGGGTGCTGCTCGGCGAAGACCGCGAGCACCTCGTCCTGGTACGCGGCTGCCGCGTCGTCGGAGTTGCCCCAGTTCCAGATCACGAGCGTGCCGTCTTCGGCCGACTCTCCGCTGGGGGTGGTTGCTGCGCCGCCACAGGCGGAGAGGGCGAGAACCGCCCCGACTCCGATGGCGACCGGTGCTACGAACCGCTTCATTGCGATGCCTCTCATCTCTGGGAATGCGTGCCGGCACCGCGGGTCGACGGTGACAGGCGACAGGAACTTCTGCTGGGAGCAAACATACTACGTATCATCACTACGGTCAAACACTCATCCGATGACCGCCGTCTCCGGTGCGCGTGCAGGCGCCCCGAACACGACGGCGGGCCGGGGAGTCTCCCCCGGCCCGCCGTCGATTCTCTCCCGCGATCAGCCCTTCTGGCGAACTCGCAGGTGCGTGACGCCCGCATCCACGTCGAGCGAGATGCCCGCGATCGAGACCGAGCGCGGGTTCGCGAGGTACAGCACGGCCGCCGCGACCTCCTCCGGCGTCACCATTCGCCCGGTCGCCTGACGGGCGTCGAGGGCGGCGCGCTCGGCCACCGGGTCGTCGAATCCCTGCAGCATCCGCTCGACGAACGGCGTGTACACGGTCGCCGGGCTCACGCAGTTGACCCGCACGCCCTCGGCGATGTGATCGGTCGCCATCGCGAAGGTCAACGCCATGACCGCGCCCTTCGAGGCGCCGTAGACCGCTCGCTGGGGCAGGCCGTTCAGCGCCGCGATGGAGCACATGTTCACGATCGCCGCGTGCTCCGACTTCCGCAGCCAGGGCAGCGCGGCCGCGCTCACCCGGGCCATGCCCACGACGTTCACGTCGAGCACGCGGGCCCACTCGTCATCGGATGCCTCCTCGACGGTGCCCACCGAGCTCACGCCGGTGTTGTTCACGAGCACGTCGATGCCGCCGTGGTCGGCCGCGACCTGCGCGATCGCCGCGTCCACCGACGCGCGATCGCGCACGTCCGCCGCGTACCCGGCGAGGCCCTCGGGCAGCCCGGTCGCATTGAGGTCGAGCACCGCCACGGTCGCGCCCTCCGCGGCGAGCGCCGAGGCCGTCGCGAGCCCGATGCCGGACGCCCCGCCCGTGACGACCGCGACGAGCCCGGTGAAGTCGCCGGCGCTCATGCCTGCACCATCCGCTGCTCCTGGCGGCCGAGCCCGTCGATCTCGAGCGACACGACGTCGCCCTCGCGCAGGTACGGCTGGCCCTCGATGCCGAGCGCGACGCCCGCGGGGGTGCCGGTGTTCAGCACGTCGCCCGGGTGCAGCACCATGAACTGGCTGAGGTACCAGATGACGTGCGCGACGTCGAAGATCATGGTCGCGGTCGTGCCGTCCTGGTGCATGGTGCCGTTCACCGAGAGGCGGAGCCCGAGCGCCTGGGGGTCGGGCACCTCGGATGCGGGCACCAGCGCCGGCCCGAAGGGGTTGAACGTCTCGCAGCTCTTGCCCTTGTCCCACTGGCCGCCGCGCTCGAGCTGGAACTCGCGCTCGGAGACGTCGTGCGAGGTGGCGTACCCGGCGACGTGCGCGAGCGCGTCGGCGGGCGAGTCGAGGTAGCGGGCGGTCGTGCCGATGACGACGCCGAGCTCGACCTCCCAGTCTGTCTTGGTCGAGTTGCGCGGGATGAGCACGTCGTCGTACGGGCCGACCATGGTCGACGGGTCCTTCATGAAGATGACGGGCTCGGCGGGGATCGCCATGCCCGACTCCTCCGCGTGGTCGCGGTAATTGAGGCCGATGCAGACGATCTTGCCGGGGCGCGCGATCGGGGCGCCGACGCGCAGGTCCGCGGCATCCGGCAGCACCGGCAGTTCACCGGCGTCGAGCGCGGCGCGGGCGCGGGCGATGCCGTCGGCGGCGAGGAAGGCGCCGTCGACGTCGGCGGTCAGGCCGCGCAGGTCGTAGCTGGTGCCCTCGTGCTGGAGGACGGGGATCTCCTCGCCGGGGGCGCCGAGGCGGGCGATGTTCACGGGGTGGTTCCTTTCGGTCGAACTCGGGGTCGTGGTGCAAGAATGGTCAGATGACTGAGACGTCGACGGTGGATGAGCAGCCCGGCATTCCGGCCCGATCGCAGACCGACGTGGTCATCGCGGGCATCAAGGGCATGATCACCGATGGGCGCCTCGGCCCCGGATCGCGGCTGCCGATCGAGCGCGACCTCGCGACCGAGCTCGGCGTCTCGCGCGGGTCGCTCCGCGAGGGGGTGCGCGCGCTCGCCATCCTCGGCGTGCTCGAGACCCGCCAGGGCGACGGCACGTACGTGACCTCGCTCGACCCGGAGCGGCTGCTCAGCCCGCTCGGCATCCTCGCCGAGCTGCACACCCCGGCGCACGCCGGGCACCTGCTGGCCGTGCGGCGCGTGCTCGAGGCGGAGAGCGCCGCCCTCGCGGCATCCGCCCTCACCGACGAGGACCTCGCCGCGCTCGACGCGATCCTCGACGAGGTCGACGGCATCCTCGCCAGCGACCCCGACATGGACCTCGAGCGCTTCATCGACACCGACACCGCGTTCCATCGGCGCATCGCGCAGGCGAGCGGCAACCCGGCGCTCGCGGGCATGATCGACAGCCTCGTCGGGCGCACGCACCGCGCCCGGCTCTGGCGCGCCATCACCGAGCGCGGCACCGTGCGCGAGACGCAGGGCGAGCACCGGGCGATCCTCGCCGAGCTCAAGGCGCACGACCCGGAGCGGGCGCGCATCCGCATGGCCGTGCACATCCTCGGGGTCGAGGAGTTCGCGACCGCGCACGCCGGCGACGAGGCATCCGACCCCGCGCCCTGACGCACGCGACCGCTCACGCAACGGCGCGCGCCCCGGCCCAGTAGCCGCCGTCGGGGTAGGCGTACTCGGCGACGGATGCCTCGAGCATCTCGGCGCTGTACCCCGGCTGCGACGGCAGCACGTAGTTGCCGTGCTCGACCACGCACGGGTCGACGAAGTGCTCGTGCAGGTGGTCGACGAACTCGGTGACGCGGTCGTCGAGCGAGCCCGACACGGCCACGTAGTCGAAGATCGACAGGTGCTGCACGAGCTCGCAGAGCCCGACGCCGCCGGCGTGCGGGCACACCGGCACGTCGAACTTCTTCGCCATGAGGTACACCGCGAGGATCTCGTTGATGCTCGCGAGCCGCGCCGAGTCGAGCTGGCAGTAGTCGATGGCGCCGGCCTGGAACAGCTGCTTGAACAGCACGCGGTTCATGCCGTGCTCGCCGGTGGCGACGCCGATCGGCGAGACGGCCTCGCGCACGGCGGCGTGGCCGAGCACGTCGTCGGGGCTGGTCGGCTCCTCGATCCAGTGCGGCTGGAACTCGGCGAGCGCGCCGACCCACTCGATGGCCTGCGGCACGTCCCACACCTGGTTCGCGTCGATCATGAGCTTCGCGTCCCATCCGATGACCTCGCGCGCGATGCGCAGGCGCCGGATGTCGTCGTCGAGGTTCGCACCGACCTTCAGCTTCACGTGGCCGTAGCCCTCGTCGACCGCCTCCTGGAGCAGGCGGCGGAGCTTCTCGTCGCTGTAGCCGAGCCAGCCGGCGCTCGTCGTGTAGCAGGGGTAGCCGCCGCGGGCCTCGAGGTCGGCGATGCGGTCGGCGCGGGTCGGGGCCATCTCTTCGAGCAGGGCGATCGCCTCGTCGCGCGTGAGGGCGTCGGAGAGGTAGCGCAGGTCGGCCACGTCGACGAGCTGCTCGGGCGTCATCTCGGCGAGGAGGCGCCAGAGCGGCACGCCGGCGCGGCGCGAGGCCATGTCCCAGAGGGCGTTCATCACGGCGGCCATGCCGAGGTGCACGACGCCCTTCTCGGGCCCGAGCCAGCGCAGTTGCGAGTCGGAGGCGAGCTCGCGGTAGACGCCGCCGAGGTCGTCGAGCAGGGCGTCGACGTCGCGCCCGACGAGCGGGGCGGCATGCTGACGGGCCGCCTCGGCGCACAGGTCGTTGCCGCGGCCGATCGTGAACGTGAAGCCGTAGCCGGCGAGGTCGCCGTCGGTCTCGAGCACGACGTAGGCGGCCGAGTAGTCGCCGTCCTTGTTCATGGCGTCGGAGCCGTCCATGCTGAGCGAGGTCGGGAAGCGCACGTCGTGCACGGTGACGCCGGTGATGGTGGTCATGCGGTGGGTGCTCCGTTCGAGGCGGTGGTGGCGACGGATGCCTCCGAGGCATCCGCTCGCGAGTGCAGTGCGTCGGCGCGCAGCAGGCCGC
This sequence comes from uncultured Agromyces sp., assembly GCA_913053875.1. Taxonomy (GTDB): domain Bacteria; phylum Actinomycetota; class Actinomycetes; order Actinomycetales; family Microbacteriaceae; genus Agromyces. Next base: position 43,592 of record CAJXGN010000002.1, read on the forward strand.
GGTCGGCGAGTGCGGGCCAGAGGTCGTCGGGGACGTCTGCGCCGTAGCGCTCGAGGGTGCTCGCGACGTGTGCGTCGGTGCGGGTGCCGACGACGACCGAGACGACGGCCGGATGCCGCAGGGGGAACGCGATCGCGGCCTCCGGCAGGGTGACGCCGAACTCGGCGCAGGTCGCCGCGATGGCGCGGGCCCGCTCGATCACGTCGGCCGGTGCGGGACCGTAGTCGTAGTGCGCGTCGTCGGGCACGGTGGGCGCGGCCATGAGGCCGGAGTTGTAGACGGCCGCGGCCACGATGCCGACGCCGCGTTCGGCGGCGACGGGCAGCAGGTCGTCGAGCGAGTCCTGCTCGAACAGCGTGTAGCGGCCCGCGAGCATGACCACGTCGAGGTCGCTCTCGCGCACGAACCGGGCGGGCAGGGCCGACTGGTTCATGCCGGTGCCGATCGCGCCGACGACGCCCTGGTCGCGCAGCTCGATGAGGGCGGGGAAGGCGCCGTCGAGCGCCTCGTCGCCGTAGTGGTCGGGGTCGTGCACGTAGACGACGTCGATGCGGTCCGTGCCGATGCGCTCGAGGCTCTGCTCGATCGAGCGCAGCACGCCGTCGCGCGAGAAGTCCCACACGCGCTTCGTGTCGGCGGGCACGACGAAGCCCTGGTCGTCCTGACGGTCGGCGGTCTCGGGGCTCGGCACGAGCAGGCGCCCGACCTTGGTCGAGAGCACGTACTCGTCGCGCGGACGACCGGCGAGCGCGGCGCCGAGGCGGCGCTCGGAGAGCCCGAGCCCGTAGTGCGGCGCGGTGTCGAAGGTGCGGATGCCGGCATCCCAGGCCGCGTCGACGGCGGCGGCGGATGCCTCGTCGCTCGTCTCGCGGTTCAGGTTGCCGAACTGGGCGACGCCCATGCCGATCTCGGTAAGCGGCAGGCCGGTGCGGAGCGCACGGCTCTCCATCGAGGTGCTCCTTCGTGTGTCCCTCCACCGCGCGTGAGTCTCCGCGGGGTGGGCACCGCAGCGTGGGTGCGTCTAAAGATTAGATCAATTTCAGCACGCCCGCATCCTGATAGGGTCGAAATTGCAGGATCCGGGCAAACATCATACAATTCTGACGCCCATTCATCGGACATTCTGGAGCACCTGATGCGCACAGTCGCGTACGTCGGCGAACACACCCTCGAGACCAGTGAGGCGGAGCCGGCTCCCCCCGGTGCGGGCCAGGTCCGCATCCGCGTGGCCTACGTCGGCCTCTGCGGCACCGACCTGCACATCGTGCACGGCAACATGGACGCGCGCGTGGACATGCCGCTGGTGTTCGGCCACGAGATGAGCGGCACCATCGAGTCGGTCGGCGAGGGCGTCGACGACTGGGCCGTGGGCGACCTCGTCACGGTCATGCCGCTCGACTGGGACGGCACCTGCCCGGCCTGCCTCGCCGGCAACACCCACATCTGCCAGCACCTCGACTTCATCGGCATCGACTCCCCCGGCGCCCTCCAGGAGCTGTGGAACGTGCCCGCCCACACGCTCGTGCGCATGCCCGAGGGCATCGCGCTCGACGCCGCCGCGCTGGTCGAGCCCGTCGCGGTCGCCGTGCACGACGTGCGCCGTTCCGAGCTCGCGCCCGGCGACCGCGCGGTCGTCATCGGCGGCGGCCCGATCGGCGTGCTGATCGCCACGGTCGCGCGCCACTTCGGCGCGGAGGTCGCGGTCATCGAGCTCGACCCCGCGCGCCGCGCCCAGATCGAGGGCCTCGGGTTCACCACGATCGACCCGCGCGAGACCGACCAGGTCGCGTGGGTCGAGGAGTGGACCGGCGGCGCCGGTGCCGACGTCGTCTTCGAGGTCTCGGGTGCGGCGGCCGCCGTGCTCGGCGCGACCTCGCTCGCGAAGGTGCGCGGCACGCTCGTGGTCGTGGCGATCCACCCCACCCCGCGCGAGATCGACCTGCAGCGCGTGTTCTGGCGGGAGCTCCGCATCCTCGGCGCGCGCGTCTATCAGCGCCCCGACTTCGAGACTGCGGTCGAGCTCATCGCCGACGGCGTCATCCCGACCGACCTCATGATCACGCGCGTCGTGCCCATGGAGGAGACCCAGGCGGCGTTCGCCGACCTCGAGGCCGGCAAGGCCATGAAGATCCTGGTGGGCGTCGAGGGCTCAGGCGATGCCGAACCGGCATCCGCCACCGCCGAGGGAGCGGTCGCATGAGCGCATTCGACCTCACCGGGAAGCTCGCGGTCGTCACCGGCGCGAAGCGCGGCATCGGCTACGGCATGGCCGTGGCCCTCGCCGAGGCGGGCGCGGATGTCATCGGCGTGAGCGCCACCCTCGCGGCATCCGGCAGCAGTGTCGAGCAGGCCGTCACGGGCCTCGGCCGCCGATTCGAGGCGCGTGCCGTCGACTTCGCCGACCGGGCCGCGGTGCTCGCGTTCGGCGACGAGCTCGCGGAGCGCGCCCCGGACATCCTCGTGAACAACGCCGGCACCATCGAGCGGGCGCCGGCGGCGGAGCATCCGCTCGAGCTCTGGGACCGCGTGATCGAGGTCGACCTGTCGAGCCAGTTCGCGCTGACGCAGAAGGTCGCGGCGCCGATGCTCGCGCGCGGGTCGGGCAAGGTGATCTTCACGGCGAGCCTGCTGAGCTTCCAGGGCGGCATCAACGTGCCCGGCTACACGTCGGCGAAGTCGGGCATCGCCGGGCTCACGAAGGCGCTCGCGAACGAGTGGGCGTCGCAGGGCGTGAACGTGAACGCGATCGCGCCGGGATACATCGCGACGGACAATACGCAGGCGCTGCAGGACGACCCCGACCGGTCGCGGTCGATCCTCGAGCGCATCCCGGCCGGGCGGTGGGGGCGGGCGTCGGATCTCGGCGGCGCGACCGTGTTCCTGGCGTCGCCGGCGTCGGACTACGTCTCGGGTATCGTGCTGCCCGTGGACGGCGGATGGCTCGGCCGATGATGCTCGTTGGGCTCGGCATCGTGCCGGTCGTAGTGATCGACGACGCGGCACAGGCTCCCGGGCTCGTTGCGGCGCTCGCCGCCGGGGGCATCCGCTGCGCCGAGATCACGATGCGCACGGATGCGGGCATCGACGCGATCCGCGAGGCGACCGCTGCGCTGCCCGACGGCTTCCTCGTGGGGGCCGGCACCGTGCTGACGGGTGCCGACGTCGACCGCGCCGTCGACGCGGGCGCGCGGTTCATCGTGTCGCCGGGGCTCGACGACGAGGTGCTCGCTCGCTGCGCGTCGCTGGGCGTGCCGATCGTGCCGGGCGTCGCGACCGCGACCGAGGTGCAGCGCGCGCTGCGCGCGGGGCTCGACCACCTGAAGCTCTTCCCCGCCGGCATGCTCGGCGGACTGCCGATGATCTCGGCGCTGGCCGGGCCGTTCCCGCAGGTGCGCTTCCTGCCGAGCGGCGGCGTGAGCCCGTCGAACGCGGCGGAGTACGCGGCGTCGCCGCACGTCTTCGCGGTGAGCGGCAGCTGGATGGCGCCGCGCGACCTGATCGCCGCGGGTGACTGGGACGAGATCGAGGCGCGGTCGCGTGCCGCGATGGAGTTGGTGGGGGTCTGATGGCTGCCGATGGTGTCGCGGCTGAAGGGCGAGCGGATGCCGCTGGGCCTGCGTCGGCCGTTGCATCCGGCCGTGTGCTGACCATCGGCGAGGGCCTCGCGGTGCTGCGGGCGCGCGACATCGGGTCGCTCGCGACCGTCGGCGACCTGGTCGTCGGCACCGGGGGTGCCGAGGGCAACGTGGCGATCGGGCTCGCGCGGCTCGGCACGCCCGTGACCTGGCTCGGCCGAGTGGGCGACGACGGCTTCGGCCGCAGGGTCGTGCGCGAGCTGCGCGCCGAGGGAGTCGACGTGGTCGCCCCCGTCGACGCGGGTGCGCCGACCGGTCTGCTGGTCAAGTCGACGCCCGCCGCCGGACGCACCGATGTCGCGTACTACCGCGCGGGCAGTGCGGGCAGTCGCCTCGAGGCATCCGACCTCGACGCCGTCGACGTGGGCGGGTTCGCGCTCGTGCACGTCACGGGCATCACGCCGGCGCTCTCGGCGAGCGCCTCCGGTGCCGTCGACGCGCTGGTGGCCCGGGCCGTCGCCGCTGGCGTGCCGGTGTCGTTCGACGTGAACCACCGGTCGAACCTGTGGGCCGATGCGGAGGCCGCCGCCGAGCGGTACCGCGCGATCGCGGCGCAGGCCTCCGTCGTGTTCGCCGGCGACGACGAGGCGGCGCTGATCGTCGGTCCGGGGTCCGCCGAGGAGCTGGCCGAGCGCGTGGCTGCGCTCGGGCCGGCCGAGGTCGTGATCAAGCTCGGTGCCGACGGGGCGCTCGTGCGTTCGGTCCGTGCAGGCGTCGAGCCGGAGGTGCAGCGAAGTGCGGCGGTGCCCGTCGCGGTCGTCGACACGGTCGGTGCCGGGGACGCGTTCGTCGCCGGATACCTGGCCGAGCTCGTCGCCGGCGCACCCGTCGCGACGCGGCTCGAGACGGCCGTGCGCACGGGTGCCGCAGCGTGCACGCACCCGGGCGATTGGGAGGGCGCGGCGACCCGGGCCGACCTCGCTCGCGGCACCGACGGCGACCCCGTGCGCCGCTGATCCGCAGCATCCGCAGCATCCGCCTCTGCCGCTGCCGGCAGCACTACGGAACGCACCGGCACGTGCCGATCGCTTCGGCCCGTCGAAGTCACGCGGGCCCGCGATCCAGCACGTGCCGATGTGATTTCGACGGGCCGAACCAGCGAGCGGATGCCTCGAAGCGACCTGCCGCCCGCGAACCTGACGGGAGCGTCGGACGAGCGTCCACCGCCACATTGCGGTCCACGGCGTCGGGAGTAGTCTGAGCTTCGCTCAGTTCTCCCCCGAACCCGAGAGCACCCGATGTACACGTCCGAGATCCCCTTGATGGACAGCGCCATCACCGCGCACGAGCGCCGCCTGCACGAGCGGGCCTGGGCGGTGCGCCGTCGCGAGCTGGAGGCCGCCCGAGGCGTCGGTCTCGCCGCGGAGCCCGAGCCCGAACCGCTGCACCACGGCCTGCGCGCCCTGTGGGACCGCTGGTTCGGCGGCCACGGCCACGGGCACGGGCACGGCGCCCGCATCGCGCACTGACTCGCTCAGGCGATCGATGCCCAGTCCGGCGTCGCCGCCGCGCCGCGCGCGGTCTCGAACCAGCGCGCGATGCGCAGCAGCACGACGTCGTCGAAGCGGCGCCCGGCGAGCTGCACGCCGACCGGTCGTCCGTCGGCCGTGAACCCCGCGTTGAGCGAGACCGCGGGCTGGTCGGAGACGTTGTACGGCGCCGTGAACCCGATGTGGTGCAGCGAGGTCGCCGGATCGTTCGATGGCATCGGCCACTCCGCGGGGAACGCGGCGCCCGGCGAGACGGGCGAGATCACCACGTCGTGGGGCAGGGTCGCGGCCACGGTGCGCGCCCGAAGCGCCTGCACCTGCTGGAACGCGTCGAGCACCGCCAGCCCATCGGCCCCGCGGGCGCCCTCGGTCCAGTCGAGGATGAACGGCAGCACGCGCGCGCGTCGCTCCGGAGGCATCCGCTCGAGGTCGAGCAGCGAGCGTGCGCGCAGGAACAGGTCGAGCGCGTCGAGCATCTCGGGCGTCGCGAACGGCGCGATCTCGGTCACGTCGGCGCCGGCCTCGCCGAAACGCTCGACCGCACCGCGCACCGTCGCGGCGACCTCGGGGTCGACCGGCGCACCCCACCCGGCGTCGAGGTGCCAGGCGACCCGCAGCCCGCGCAGGTCCTGTCGCGGATCGATGCGCACCGCACCCCAGTCGTGCACCACCGGCACCTGTGTATGGTCGCGCGGATCGTCGCCGGTCGCGACCTCGAGGAACAGCGACGCATCGTCGACGGTGCGCGCGAGCGGCCCGATGCACCGCCACAGGTACGGCGGGTCGACGGGCACGAGCCCGTGCGTCGGCTTGTGTCCGACGAGCCCGAGCCAACTCGCAGGCAGGCGCACCGACCCGCCGATGTCGCTGCCCGAGTGCACGGGGCCGAGGGATGCCGCTGCGGCGGCGCCCGCACCCCCGCTCGAGCCACCGACCGTCCAGGCCGGGTTCCACGGGCTCCGGGTGACGCCGTGCAGGCTCGAGACGCCCGACGACAGCATCCCGAAGTCGGGCATGACGGTCGTGCCGAAGCGCACCGCGCCATCCTCGGCGAGCAGTCGCGCGATCGGCCCGTCGGCGGTCGCCGGCGGCGCGTCGGCCCACGCCGCGGTGCCCGACGGCTGGGGCGTGCCCGCCGTGGCGACGTTCTCCTTGATCGTGATCGGCACGCCGTCGAGCGGTCCGAGAGGGGCATCCGCCGCCCACCGCCGCGCACTCGCGGCTGCCGCAGCCCGAGCCTGCTCGGGCACGAGTCGGTAGAACGCATTGAGGCGCGGCTCGAGCCGCTCCACTCGCGCGAGCACGGCCTCGAGCACGTCGACCGGGTCGAACCGGCGGGCGGCGTACCCGGCGACGAGCTCGGTCGCGGTGCGCAGGGCGAGGTCGTCGGATGCCCCGATCGGGCGCTCGTCGGAGGCCGTCATGCCCGTTCGACCTCCCGTCCCCGCGTGCCGGTGCGATCAGCCTAGGGCGCGACGGCCGGGGCGCGGCCGACGGTCACCAGGTCAGCGCCGCCGCTCCCCCGGCCGCGTCGACCGACGCACCGCCCGCGACCCGCAGGCTCCATCCGTCAGGCACGTCGCCCGTCGCGGTCGCGCGCCCGTCGCCCCACTCGACCGCGAACGTGCCGACCCGGTCCTCGGGTGTTGTGACGGTCACCTCGCGCCGCCCCGGCCCGTCGCCCGGGTACAGCTCGAGCACGAGCCCGTCGAGGTAGTCGTGGTCGGGCCGGTCGTCGCGTCCGCCGCGGGCGATCACCGCGCCGTCGCGCACGTACAGCGGCAGTGACAGCATGTCGTGCACCTCGCGCCGCCAGCCGCCGCCGGTCACGCGCTCGCCGGTCAGCAGGTGCGTCCAGCCGCCCGCGGGCAGGTACAGGTCGACCTCGCCGCCGGCCGAGAACACGGGTGCGACGAGCAGGTCGTCGCCCAGCAGGTACTGCCGGTCGAGGTGGGTCATCGCGGGGTCGCCGGGGTACGCCAGCTGCATCGGTCGCATGACGGGGACACCTCGCTCGTGGGCAGCGAGGCCCGCCTGGTACAGCATCGGCATGAGCTCGAGCTTCAGTCGAGTGAAGCGCCGGGTGACCTCGACGGCCTCGTCGTCGAACGCCCACGGCACCCGGTACGACTCGCTGCCGTGCAGGCGCGAGTGGCTCGAGAGCAGGCCGAATGCGGTCCAGCGCTTGAACACGCCGGGGTCGGGCGTGCCCTCGAATCCGCCGATGTCGTGGCTCCAGAACCCGAAGCCCGACATGGCGAGCGACAGGCCGCCGCGCAGCGTCTCGGCCATCGACTCGTACGTCGACGTGCAGTCACCGCCCCAGTGCACGGGCATCCGCTGGCCGCCCGCGGTTGCAGCGCGCGCGAACACGACCGCGTCCCCCGCGCCGCGCTCCTCCTCGAGCACCGCGAACACGGCCTCGTTGTAGCGCTGCGCGTAGAGGTTGTGCATCGCCTCCGCGTCGCGGCCGTCGGCGTACACGACGTCGATCGGGATGCGCTCGCCGAAGTCGGTCTTGAAGCAGTCGACGCCCTGGTCGAGCAGCACGCGCAGCTTGGACTGGAACCAGGCCGAGGCATCCGGGTTCGTGAAGTCCACGAGCGCCATGCCCGCCTGCCACATGTCCCACTGCCAGACGCTGCCGTCGGGGCGCCGCACGAGGTAGCCGAGCTCCCGCGCCTCGGCGAACAGCGGCGAGCGCTGGCCGAGGTAGGGGTTGATCCACACGCAGACGCGCAGATCTTTGTCGTGCAGCCGGGCGAGCATGCCCTCGGGGTCGGGGAAGACGCGGGCATCCCACTCGAAGTCCGACCAGTTGAACTCGCGCATCCAGAAGCAGTCGAAGTGGAACACCGACAGCGGGATGTCGCGCTCGGCCATGCCGTCGATGAAGCTCGTGACGGTTGCCTCGTCGTAGTCGGTCGTGAAGCTCGTCGACAGCCACAGGCCGTACGACCAGGCCGGCACCTGCGCCGGGCGGCCGGTGAGTCGCGTGTACCGGTCGAGCACGGTCGTCGGGTCGCCCGCGATCACGTAGTACTGCAGCGCCTCGCCCGACACGGAGAACTGCACCCGCTCGACGCTCTCGGTGCCGACCTCGAACGACACGTGGCCGGGGTCGTCGACGAGCACGCCGTACCCTCGATCGGAGACGTAGAACGGCACGTTCTTGTACGCCTGCTCGCTCGAGGTGCCGCCGTCGGCGTTCCAGATGTCGATCGACTGCCCGTTCTTCACGAGCGGCCCGAATCGCTCGCCGAACCCGTAGACGTGCTCGCCCACGCCGAGCGCGAGCTGCTCGTGCAGGTAGGTGGGCGCGTGGTGCCGCTGGCCGTTGCGGCCGGTCTCGTTGATCGGCGCGGGCTCGACGTGCGCGTCGGGCGCGAGGCGCAGGTAGCCGAGCGACTTGTTGCCGCTCGATGTGAGCGTTCGCCCCTCCGACTCGAACGCGAGCGACCACGGGGCGCCGGCCGTGACGCGGGCGGTGAGGTCGCCGCTGGTGAGCGCCCCGCCGGTCTCGTCGACGACGACCGTGCCGTGGCCGGGCTCGGCACCGGGCAGGTCGAAGCCGCCGCGCACGTGCGCGCCGCGGTGGTGCTCGACCCGCACGCCGATGACGCCCGGCAGCGGCGAGGTGAGGGTGACGGTGAGGGTCGGCCGGTTGAGCGTGTCGCCGCGGCGGTCGATGACCTTGGTGGGCGCGGTGACCTCGAGCGCGTGCTCGCGCGGAGCGATGTCGTACGCCTCCTGCGCGTAGAGCGCGTCGACGCCGGGGCGCAGCGCCCAGAACCCGTCGGTGAACTTCATCGGGGGTCCTCCTCGATCACGCGCACGGCGCCGGCGGGCACGACGAGTCGTCCCTCGGTCGCGGTGCCGTCGGTCAGGTCGCGGCCGTTCGCCGCGACGGTGCGGTCGGATGCCGCGTGGTTGATGGCGAACAGGAACGAGCGCCCGTCGTCGTGGACGCGCCGCACCACCTCCATGCCGGGGCCGTCGACGGTGGCGACCGCGGTCACCCCGGTGTACGCGGCGAAGGCACGAACGAGCGCCACGAGTCCGGGGTGGTCGAGCCGGGTGGCCAGGTAGGTCGCACTCCCCGCGCCGGTCGCGCGCCGGGTCACGGCGGGCGTGCCCGCGAGGTCGCCCTCGGCGAGCCGGGCCAGCACCTCGGTGCCGTCGGACACCTCGACGCGTTCGCTCCACAGCGACCCGGTCGACCCGTCGTCGAGTGCGACCGTGTCGCCCGCGAACAGCGGGAAGAACTCGTCGACTCGCACGCCGAGGAGGTCGCAGAACGCACCCGGGTAGCCGCCCGCGCGCACGCGGTTCGTCTCGTCGACGATGCCCGACAGGTACGTGACGAGCACGTGGCCGCCCGAGGCGGCGAAGTCGCGCACGGCGTCGGCCGTGGCATCCGTCGCCAGAAACAGGGTCGGCACGACGAGCGCCCGGTACCCGTCGAGCGCGTCACCCGGCCGGAGCACGTCGACGGCGATGCCGAGCTCGGTCAGCGCGCGGTGCACGGCCCGCGGCAGGTCGACCGCGGTGACCAGCGAGCTGGGCTTCGGCCCGCTCGCCCACGCGGCGGCCGCATCGTGGTCGAGCAGCATCGCGACCTGCGCGCGCTCGACGCGCGAGCCGACCACGGGGGCGAGCGCCCGCAGCGTGGCGCCGAGCGCCACGACGTCGCGGTACACCTGCGAGTCGGCGCCGGCGTGCGGCACCATCGCCGAGTGGAACTGCTCCGACCCGGCGGTCGACTGCCGCCACTGGAAGAACATGGCCCCGTCGGCGCCGCGCGCGATGTGGGCGAGGGTGTTGCGGGCCATCTCGCCGGGGGCCTTCGCCCGGTTCACGGGCTGCCAGTTGACCGCCGCGGTCGAGTGCTCGATGAGCAGCCAGGGGCGGCCGCCCGCCATGCCGCGCGACCGGTCGGCGCAGAACGCGAGGTCGGCCTCGCGGTGCGGGTCGGCGCCGATCGTGTAGTGGTCGTTGGCGACGAGGTCCACCTCCTCCGCCCAGCGCGCGTAGTCGGCCACGCCGGGGTTCGCCTGCACCATGAAGTTCGTCGTCACCGGAATCGCGGGCGTCACCTCGCGCAGCACCGCGCGCTCGGCAAGGTAGTGCCCGAGCAGCGCGTCGGAGGTGAACCGCTCGAAGTCGAGCAGCAGCCCCGGGTTGTGCTGGGTGCGGTTGTGCCGCGGCAGCTCGACCTGCGCGAACGACGTGTAGCGGTGCCCCCAGAACGCGCTCCCCCAGGCATCGTTCATCGCGGCGACCTCGCCGTACTTCGCCGTGAGCCACTCGCGCCAGGCCACCGCGGTCTCCTCGCCGTAGCAGCGGCCGTTCTCGTTGCCGAGCTCGTTGCTCACGTGCCACATGCGAAGGGCCGGGTGGTCGCCGTAGCGTTCGGCCAGCGCGCGCACCATCCGCAGGGCATACCGTCGGAACGTCGCCGAACTGGGCGACCACGCCAGCCGCCCGCCCTGCGCGGTGCGCCGGCCCTCGGCGTCGACGGTCGCGATCTCCGGATGCGCCTGCAGCAGCCAGGTCGGCGGTGCAGCGGTCGGCGTGGCGAGGTTCACGCCGATGCCGCCGTCGTGCAGCAGGTCCATGATGCGGTCGAGCCAGCCCCAGTCGAACTCGCCGTCGGCCACCTCGACGAGCCCCCAGCTGAACACCCCCAGGTTCACGAGGTTCACCCCGGCCCGCTGCATCAGCGCGACGTCCTCGGCCCACACCGCCTCGGGCCACTGCTCGGGGCTGTAGTCGCCGCCGTAGGCGAGGCCGTCGGCGAGCCACGGGAACGCCGTGTGCTCGGCCAGGTCGGCGGAGTGGGAGGTGAAGCTGGTCATCGGGGTCTTTCTCGTGGGAGCGGGTGCCGGGTGCGGGTGCCGGGGCGCGGCGGCCGCGAGCGGCGGGGAACGTCGGTGCGGCGGGGTCAGGGCGGGGCGGATGCCGCGGAGCCCACGCGCGTCCGCTCGGGCGCGAACGTCGCGCCGCCGAACGCGGTCGCCTCGAGGCGCACGGCCTCGCCGTCGCGCAGTCGTACGCTGCGCGAGATGCCCCGGTGGCGGATGACGCGGATGCCCGCCGCACCGCGGTGGGCGCGGACGGTCGCGCGCACGAGCTCGCCGTGCGCCCAGTCGACGTCGACCTCGATGCCGGGTCGCGCGACCACGCCGCGGACACTGCCGTGGGTGAGCGCCGGCGGCGGGGCGGGCAGCAGCTCGATGCATCCGTCGTGGCTCTGCACCAGCGCCTCGAGCACGCCGGCGACCGCGCCGAGGTTGCCGTCGATCTGGAATGGCGGGTGCGCGGCGAGGAGGTTCGGGTAGAGCCCGCCCGCCCACTCGCCGGTCACGTCGTCGGCGGGGCGCAGCAGCAGCTCGAGCAGGTCGCCGACCTTGTCGCCGCGGCCGAGTCGCGCCCAGAGCGCGAGCTTCCAGGCGAGCGACCAGCCGGTCGACTCGTCGCCGCGACGCTCGAGCGTGGCCGCGGCCGCGGCACGGTGGGCGTCGTCCCACCCGCCCGCGCCCGGGTAGAGGCCGTACAGGTGGCTCACGTGCCGGTGGTGCGGATCCTCCTCGGTGCGCGGCTCCGACCACTCTCGCAGGCGACCCCCGTCGTCGATCGCGGGGGCGTCGGGCAGCACGGCGAGCCGGTCGCGCGCGTCGACGGCGACCGGGTCGTCGCCGAGGCCGAGCCGGTCGGCCGCGGCCACCACGATCTCGAAGAGGTCGCGGAGCAGCGCGAGGTCCATGGCCGACGCGCGGTCGAGCGCCGCGGGCGCGCCGTCGGCGGCGAGGTACGCGTTCTCGGGCGAGGTCGAGGGTGCCGTCGACCAGTCGCCGCGCGCGTCGCGGTGGTGCCAGTGCAGCGCGAACTCGGCGGCGCCCCGGATCGCGGGCCACGACTCCGCGAGCTCGGCATCGGATGCCGCCCCGAAGGCGACCGGCTCCCAGAGATGCCGTGCGAGCCAGGCGCCGCCCATCGGCCAAGCGGCCCAGCGCGGGTCCGCGCCGCCGCGACCGGCTGGGGCCGCGAAGCCCCACGCGTCCGTGTTGTGGTGCACGGTCCAGCCCGGCGCGTCGTAGAGCCGGCGCGTGGCGGCGACGGCGTGCTCCGCGAGGGCACGCACGAATTCGCGCAGCGGGGCGGCGGTCTCGGGCAGTGCCGCGGTGAACGAGGCCCAGTGGTTCATCTCGGTGTTGATGTTGACCGTGTAGTTCGAGCTCCACGGCGGACGCATCTCGGCGTTCCAGATGCCCTGCAGGTTGGGCGGCAGCCCGCCGGGCCGAGCGCTCGACCAGAGCAGGTACCGCCCGTAGTCGACGACGAGCGCGGCGAGCGCGGGGTCGTGGGCGAGGGCGCCCTCGGGAGCGGATGCGGCGGCGCGCAGCCGTGCGTCGGTGGCGGGTTCGCCCGCGGGCTCGTCGCCGAGGTCGATGCGCACGCGCTCCATCGCGGCACGGTGCTCGGCCTCGTGCCGATCGCGCAGGGCGTCGAGGCCGTGGGCTGCGGCCCGGTCGATGCGGGCGCGGGCGCGATCGGCGGCGGATGCCGCGTCGCCGGCGGGCGCACGGCCGGGCGCCGTGTACGTGGTCTCGGTCGCGACGAGCCAGGCGACCCGGTGCCCGGCGTCGATGCGGCGGGTGACGAGGGCCCCCTCGAGCGCGGCGCCGGGAGCGTCGTCCCACTCGGCGGCGGGCAGGTCGGGCTCGTGGCCGGGAGCGACGTCGGACGGCATGCGGAGGAGCAGCGCCTGCTCGTCGCCCCGCTCGAGCCCTTCGAGCACCCGCAACTGCGAGTCGAGGGCGACCGAAGTGGTGGCGAGGAGCGCCGGGTCGGCCCCGTCGACGACGATGACGAGCACCCCGTCGACGCCGGACGCGAACGACGACACGGTGAGCGCGCCCGCACGCACCGCGTGCACGCCGGACGGCAGGTCGAGCAGGCGCCGGTACGGTGCGCTGCCGGCGAGGGCGGGCTCCGCGCCGGAGGCATCCGCCCCCGACGCCCCCACGCCCGCCGTGCCGGCCGCCGAGCCCCCCGGCCCCGTCGCATCCGCCCCGCCGATCTCGAGCACGAGGTCCGCGAACGGCAGGAAGGCCTGCGAATAGCGCGACTGCAGCCCGCGCACGGCCGCCTCGGCGGCGCGCACGTCGCCGTCGGCGATCGCTGCTCGCGACCGGGCGAGCGCGTCGGCCGCCGTGGCCGCGTCGGGCGCGTCGCGCAGTTCGCTGGCTGGCGACCCCGACCAGGCGGTGCCGTCGTTCAGGTGGAACGTCATGCGCGGCAGCGCGCCGTCGACCATCGCGCCCAGGCGCCCGTTGCCGAGCGGCAGGCACTCCACCCACCGCTCGGCCGGTGCGTCGTAGCGCAGCTCACCCATCGTGTTCCCCCGAGCTCAGCCGCGCACGCCGCCGGCCGTGAGGCCCGACTTCCAGTAGCGCTGGAGCGAGAGGAACACGATCGCGATCGGGATGACCGAGACCAGGGAGCCGACGACGGTCAGCACCTGCAGGCCCGGGATGGTGATCGACGCCTGGCTCCAGCCGGTGAGGCCGACCGTGAGCGGCATGAGCTCCTGGTCGGTGAGCACCAGCAGCGGCAGCAGGTAGCTGTTCCAGCTGCCGAGGAACGCGAACAGCAGCACCGTCACCAGGCCGGTCGACATGAGGCGCAGGCCCATGCCGGCGAAGATGCGGAACTCGCCCGCACCGTCGAGCCGGGCCGCCTCGATCAGCTCGATCGGCACCGACGACTGCGCGTAGATGAACGACAGCAGCACGCCGAACGGAAACACCAGGGCCGGCAGCAGGATGCCCCAGTACGTGTTGTTCAGGCCGAGGTTCACGAGCAGCACGTAGGTCGGCTGCGCGATCACGGTGCCCGGGATGAGCATGCTGCCGAGCACGATGCCGATGAGCACGTTGCGGCCGCGGAATCGGTACACGGCGAGCGCGTACCCGGTCAGCGCGCAGACGAACGCCGTCAGGGCCGAGCCGATGACCGAGTAGATCACCGAGTTGAACGCCCAGCGCCAGTAGATGCCGTCGTCGTAGGTGCTGAGCGCGACCAGGTTGTCCCAGAGGTGGAAGTCGGCGAACGCGAATCCGGGCGTGGAGAACAGGTCGCCGGTCGACTTGGTCGACGCGACGACGAGCCAGAGCACGGGCACGAGGAAGTACGCGGTCGGGATGAGCAGGGCGGCGGTCGTGATGACCATGCCGACGCGGCTCACGCGGTCGCCGTTCACGAACGTGGTGGCGCCGCGCGGGCGCTTCGGCGGCTTCGGTGCGCGAGGTGCGGCGCCCGGCTCGGGGGCATCCGGCATCGTCGTCGCCGCGGTCACGGAGAGGGTGTCAGAGGCCATCGCTCGCTCGCTTCGTGGTGCGGTTGTTCAGGCGCAGGACGACGACCGAGACGATCAGCGTGGCGACGCCCAGGATGACGGCCATCGCCGATGCGAGGTTCGGGTCCTTGCCGAGGGTGGATGCCGCGTAGATCGCCATGTTCGGCGTGTAGTCGCTGGAGATGTTCGCGGTGACGTTCTTCAGCACCTGCGGCTCGTTGAACAGCTGGAGCGTGCCGATGATCGACGAGAGCGTCGTGAGCAGCACGGCGGGCGCGATCATGGGCAGCTTGATGCCGACCGCGATGCGCAGGTCGCTCGCGCCGTCGATGCGCGCGGCCTCGTAGATCTCGCGCGGGATCGCCTGCAGCGCGGCGAACATGATGATCATGTTGATGCCGGTGTACGACCAGATGCTGACGTTGGCGATCGACCAGAGCACGGTGCCCGGTGCGAGGAGGTTCGCGTCGACGCCGATGCTCGACAGCGCCTGGATGAGCGGGCTCACCGAGGGCTGGTAGAGGAACCCCCAGAGGAGCGCCGCGATCACCCCGGGCACCGCGTACGGCAGGAACGCCGCGAACTGGAAGAACCGGCGGCCGCGCACGAGCGCGCTGTCGAAGAGGAGCGCGAGGGTCGCGGCGATGAACATCATCACCGGCACCTGCACGAGGCCGTAGAGCGCGACCCGGCCGAAGCTCACCAGGAAGTCCTGGTCGGAGAGCGCTCGCGCGAAGTTGTCGAGGCCGACGAACGCGGTGGTCGTGCCGCCGAAGCCGAGGCCGCTCGACTGCTGCGAGAACAGGCTGTTCCAGACCGCCACGATGATCGGCGAGACGAGGAACACCAGGAACAGCAGCACGAACGGTGCGACGAAGAGGTAGGGCACCCAGGGCTTCCCGGCGCCGGTGAAGCGGCGCCGGGAAGCCGTGGGACGAGCAGTGACTGCGGTCATGGAGCCGCTCGTCACTCGCTCACGTTGAGGCCGCGGTCCTCGAGGTCCGCGACCGTGATCGCCTGGGCGTTGTCGAGCGCCTCGAGGAACGTCAGGTCGCCGTTGACGACCTTGGCGAACTCGTCGGTGATCGCGGTCTGCGCGGTGCCGTAGTTCGGGCCGTCCACCCAGGTGGCGGGCGTCTGCTCGGCCGACTCGATGAACACCTCGTTGATGACCTGGCCGCCGTAGAACTCCGACTCGGTGAGCAGGGCGTCGGATGCCAGTCCGTTGATGGTCGACGGGAACAGGCCGCCGACCGTGATGAGCGCCTCCTGCGTGTCATCCGACCCGTTCAGCCAGCTGGCGAACTCGGCCGCCGCGCCGGGGTTCTCGGCGCCGGCAAGCACGACGACCGCCGCGCCGCCGGAGTCGCCCGAGTTGTCGGAGCCGGCGTTCTTCGGCATCGGCGCGATGGCCCAGAGGCCCGACGTGTCGGCGGCGTTCTCGGCGAGCAGGCTCGGGAACCAGGCCGCGTAGGTGACCGTGGCGATGGTGCCGTTGTTCACGAGCGCCCAGTACTCGGGGGTCCAGACCTGCTCGGTCGTGACGAGGCCCTCGTCGAGGAGGGTCTGCCAGCGCTCGGCGACCAGCTGGCTGCCGGCGTCGTTCACGCCCACGGTCCAGCTGTCGCCGTCGATGCCGTACCAGCTCGACTCGGCCTGCTGGATCTCCTGCGACCACTGGCCGATCTCGCTCGGCGACATGTTCGCGATGTACACGTCGGGGTTCGCCTCGTGCAGCTCGCGTGCGGCGTCGACGTACTCGTCCCAGGTGGTCGGCATCTCGATGCCGTACTCGTCGAGGATGTCGGTGCGGTACATGGTGGCGGCCGGGCCGATGCCCTGCGGCACGCCGTAGACCTGGCCGTCGAAGCTGACGGAGGCCCACGAGCTCGCGGTGTAGTTCGACTCGTCGTCGGCGACGTACTCGGTGATGTCCTGCACGCGGCCGGCGATCACGTAGTCGGGCAGGTTGTGGGTGCTGAGCTGCACGAGGTCGGGGCCGGCTCCGGCGTCGACCGCCGCCTCGACCTTCTGGCCGTCGTCACCGGTCATGCGGTGGAACGAGACCTGGATGTCGGGGTTCTCGTCGTTCCACTGGGCGACCAGGTCCTCGAGGCCGGGCACCCAGCCCCAGAAGTCGATCTCGACCGGCTCGCCGTCGGCGGCGCTTCCGCCGTCGTCGCTCGTCGAGCAGGCCGCGAGGCCGGTGACGGCGAATGCACCGGCCAGTGCCATGGCCGCGACGCGTGCTGTGCGCGTGGTGAGTCTCATCTCGTGTGTCCTTTCCAGACGACGTTGTCGGAAAGATCGCGGCGCGACCTGTTCCCCGTGGTGCGATGCCAGACTGCGTCTCGGGCGAGTAGTCTGACGTTCGTCGCTATTTTGTCGCTCTTCGAAACAAAAAGTCAACCCCTGATTCGCAAGACATTGGATGATTCCCCGCCATGGCACTCACCGACCTCCCCCTCGACCAGCTCCGCGAGTACCGCGCGAACGTTCCCGATCCGGCTGACTTCGACGCGTTCTGGGAGCGGACGCTCGCCGAATCCCGGGCGCTCGGCGACGACGCTGCGTCGGCAACGGCTGTCGAGGTCGCCTCGCCGTTCCAGGCCGTGCGCATCGAAGATCTGACCTTTCCCGGGTTCGGTGGCGATCCGATCCGCGCATGGATCGTACGCCCCACCGGCGCGACCGGCGACCTCCCGGCCATCGTCGAGTACGTCGGCTACAACGGCGGGCGCGGCATGATCGGCGAGAGGCTGTTCTGGGCGGCGGCCGGGTACGTGCACGTCATCATGGACACCCGCGGCCAGGGCAGCGGCTGGGGCTCCGGCGGGCACACGTCCGACCCGCACGGCTCGGGCCCGGCGGTCGCGGGCTTCATGACCCGGGGCATCCTCGACCGCGACGACTACTACTACCGCCGCGTCTATACCGACGCCGTGCGCCTGCTCGACGTGGTGGCGGCCCTGCCCGGCGTCGATCGCGACCGCATCGCCGTGACCGGCGGCAGCCAGGGCGGCGGCATCGCCGTCGCGGCCGCCGCCCTGTCGGACGTGCCGCGCGCCGTGATGCCCGACGTGCCGTTCCTCGCAGACTTCCGCCGGTCGACCGAGCTCACGCCGCGCGAGCCGTTCACCGAGCTCGTGCGGTTCCTCGCCGTGCACCGCGGCACCGACGAGCAGGTGTTCGAGACGCTCTCGTACTTCGACGGCGTGAACTTCGCCCGACGCATCAGCATGCCGGCGCTCTACTCGGTGGCGCTCATGGACGACGTCGTGCTGCCGTCGACCGTGTTCGCCTCGTACAACGCGCTGCGCAGCGACGACCGCGAGCTCGTGGTCTACGCGTTCAACGGGCACGAGGGCGGCCAGACGGCGCAGTGGCTGAAGCAGGCCGAGTGGGTGCCGTCGCGGCTGGGGTAGGGCGAGCGGATGTCTCGGGGCGGCGGTTCGCCGGAGGCATCCGCTCGGTCATGACCGCCGCTCGGGCGCGCACTACGGACTGCGGTCGCCGGAGGCATCCATGCTCGCTCAGGCCACCCGGCGGATCGCGCTGATGGCCGCGCCCCACGCGTAGTCGGCGAAGCGGAAGTCGTGCACGTCGAGCTCGAACGGCTCCATGGCCGGGTCGAGGTACTCGGCGACCACGGCGTCGAGGTGGGCGCGGTCGACGTTGGCCACCTCGCGCCCCTCGCCGCTCACGATCACCTTCTGCGGGTCGATCAGGTTCGCGATCTGGGCGATCACGATGCCGAGCGCCCGGGCGGCGCCCGCGACCGCCTCGGCCGCCCGCGGTTCACCGGCCCGTGCCGCGTCGATGGTCTCCCAGAACCCGTCGATGCCCGAGTTGCGGATCAGCGCGGGGATCGTCACGTACGCGCTCGCGCAGCCGACGTGCCCGCGGTCGCACGACGGACCGGACTCGGTCACCCGGAGGTGGCCGACCTTGCCGGGGTGGCCGCGCGAGCCGCGCACGAGTTCGTCGTTGACGACCAGGCCCGCTCCGATGCCGGCACCGAGGCCGATGACGGCCAGCGTGCCGAGTCCGATGCCGGCGCCGAACCAGTGGTGCGCGAGCGTGAGCGCCTGCACGTCGTTGGAGATGGTGGCGGGCAGCCCGGTCGCCTGCTGCACGAGGGCCTCGAGCGGCACCTGGTCCCAGCCGAGGAAGTGCGACCCGACGACGACCGCGGCGCCGTGTTCGAGGTGCACGTCGCCGGCGAGGCACACGCCGACCGCCGAGAGGCGCGGGTGGGCGGCGCGGGCGCGGGACACGACGTCGGCGATCAGCGCGACGACATCCTCGATCTCCTTCGAGGCGAGCGGATGCTCCTCGGTGACGATCACCTCGGCGTGCAGGTTCGTGATCGCGGCGTAGAGTGCCTCGCCCGTGAGCTTGACGCCCACGAAGTGCGCCGATTCGGGTCGGATGCGGAGCATCTCCGACGGGCGACCGCGACCGTTCGGCGGTGTGGCGGGTGCGACCTCCTCGACGAACCCGAACTCGACGAGTTCACGGGTGAGTCGGGCGAGGCTGGCGCGGGAGAGCGCGTTGCGGCGGGCGAGCTCAGCGCGGGAGCGTTCGCCGTGGATCAGCACGTCGAGCAGGATCGCGCGCTGGCCGTCGTGCAGGCGGGGGAAGCTCCAGTCGTCGGGTGCCGCGCTCGCCATGCAAGCGAGCCTATCCGTGCGAACCGGTGTTCCCCGGCGCGGTGTTCCCCGGCGCGATGTTCCCCGGCGCGGTGGGGCCGGCGGCATCCCCAGCTGCCTCGAGTCGGCGGGCCTGCAGCCGGCGCTCGCGCGTGGCGAGGAAGAGCGGGAACGTGAAGGCGAACGCGGTGAGCGCGGAGCCGACGACGTAGAGCCAGCCGAATCGCATGCCGAGCCGCCGGGCCTCGACGATGATGAGCACGCTGCCGGCGACGGCGACGACGAGCAGGTCGACGGTCAGGGAGGACACGGCCGGACCCGAGCCGAACCAGTCGCCGAAGAAGTCGCGCAGCTGCACGATCGCGAGCGCGTTGAACGTCCAGGTGCCGATGAGGCCGGCGATGGAGAGCGCGAGGTAGACGAGGGCGAGCGGGGTCCAGTTCCTGGCCATGCGCCAGTCTTGCACCGGGGCTCGCCGAAGCGCCGGCTTTCCGGCACGCGCTCGCGCGCGGCCACGCGCCGCACCCACGCGCCGGGCACGCACCCACGCGCCACACGCACTTCGGATACCGCATCCGCGCGCCGGCGGCACGTACCGCACGCACTCCTACACGAGCATCGGCTGCCTCCGCCGCTGCTCCACCCGGTCGGCCAATCGGGTCGGCGAGCGGGTCGCCGCACGCCAGCCGCCGCCGGGGTCGAGCCACCTCGGCGCGCGGATCTGCGGCGAGCCGCGCTGCATCCGGATGCCCCACCCGGACGTCTCGATCGAGCGATGGTGGAACCAGCACAGCAGCACGCCGTTGTCGGGGTGCGTGGGCCCGCCGGCGACGTCGGGCACGACGTGGTGCACCTCGCACCACGAGGCCGGCACCGAGCAGCCGGGAATGAGGCAGCCGCCGTCGCGCAGCGTGATGGCGCGACGCTGGTGCGGGGTGAAGCACCGCTCGGGCGAGCCGAGCTGCATCACCCGGCCGTCGTCGTCGAGCACGACGGTCTGGATGCCGCCGGTGCAGATCATGCGCCGCGCCGCTCGCAGCGACACCGGCACGTCGATGCCGTCGGCGTTCGCGTGGCCGGTCGACGACTCGAGGTCGGATGCCCGGACGCTCACCACCACCGTCGGCGGTGCACCGCCGATGCTCGGGCCGTCGGCCGACCGCGCCGCGACGTCGACGATCGTGGCGAGCACGTCGTGACGTTGCTGGTCGGGCGTGCGCGCCTCGGCCTGGTGCTCCCAGTCGGCACGCTCCTCCGCGGTGAGGAATCCGCCGCCGGAGCGCGGCGCGAGGTGCGCGTCGAACAGTCGGCCGAGCCCGGCTGCGACCTCGGGCAGCAGCTCGCCGCTGAGCGTGACGAGCCCGTCGCGCGCACGGCCGAGCCGCACGCCGCGCCGGCGCATGGCGCGGTCGTCGGCAGGCTCGTCGCCGTCCTGGTCGAGGAACGCGGCCCACGCCTGCGCCTGCGTGCGCAGCTCGTCGGCGGTCGCGCGGATCGGCGCGCCTTCGCCCTCGCCCGTCGCCTCGTCGACCAGCGACCGCTCGGCGGCCGCCCCGTGCTCGGCGGCGGCGACACGACGGGGTCGCGCCAGCTCCCGCACGACGACGTGCGCGGCATCCGCCCCGATCGCCCCCGCCCGCACCGCCTCCGCGAGCACCGGGAACTCCGCAGCTGCCGGATGCCCCGTGAGCCCCTCGCGCTCGCGGATCGCCGACCCCACGAGCACGCGCCGCCGCGCCTCGGCCCCGGAGACCTGCGTCACCCGCTCGAGCAGCTCGGCCACCGTGCGGCAACCCTTGCGCGCCGACAGGCGACCCGAGCCGAGCTCGATGCGCGACCGCTCCGCGACCTCGCCCGCGACGATGGTGGCGAACCCGTCGACCGCGCGCCGAAGCGCCTCGACCTCCCCGGCGAGCGCGAGCAGGTCGTCATCACGGAGCCGTGCGGGCGCGTCGAAGTCGAGCCCGGCAGCCAGCACGGCCCGGGCCTCGTCGAGCACCTCGCGGAGTTCCTCCATACCTGCATCATGACAGGCACCACCGACACTCGGATCTCGCATGGAACCGCCGGTCAAAAGCGGTTTCTACACCATTTTCGGTGACCATCGACGCCGGATTCGCAAGCGTGCGCGAGTCGCTCCGCCCGGCGACCTGTGGAGGACTCAGTGCTGTCCCCCACCCACCTCCCGCGCTGCTCCCGACGCGCCCCGCGCGCGACCGGCGAAGACTGGGGTCGAGGCCCCGGCGATCCGCGCGGAACCAGCACCAGCAGCACCGCACGAGCGCGCGGGCCCGGCACCAGGCAGCCGCACCGACCCAGGGGGAAGCACCATGTCCGCAGCATCCGTTCACAAGCTCGCCCGCACCGCACCCGCGAGCAGCGTCGGCGGCAGCACCGCCGAGAGCACCGCCGCAGCGACTCCCCGCCGTCCCCTCACCACCGACCTGCCGACCGAGCACCGCCCCGAGACCGCGCCGGTCTCCGCGCGCGACCACCTCGCCGCCACCCGCGGCGGACGCACCTACACCGAGCGCGGCCGCCACCGCGCGACACCCGAGCGCCCGGCCCGCACCCCCGTGCTCCCCGCGGGCACCACCGCCCGCCGCACCGTCGAGCGCTGGCTCGGCATCCCGGGCATCCGCCGCTCGCCCGGCTACGCGGTCTGACGCGCCCCGCCGGCACGCCCCGCTCACTCGGGATCCGCGAGACGCGCGCGACCCACGCCACCCGCCCACCTCGCGAATACATGCAGTCGTTCGCCGACCCCGGCGTGTCTGCATGCTTTCGCTGCCAACGTGCAGATCTGCATGTTTTCGCGACAAGGCAACGGCGCGACGAGTCCACGCCAGCGACGGATGCGATGCGCGAGCGCGCGAGCGCCGCCAGCCCCGCCTACTCCGCCCCGAGCGCCTCCCGCGCGTGCCGGTACTTGCGCGCCATGCGTGTCTGCATGTCGAAGTCGAGCCGCCGGGTGCGCCACGCCGCGGTGTTGTCGTCGATGTCGGCGAGCTTCACGCGCCGCGCGACCGGATGCTCCCGGATCTTCGCGTAGTACTCGTCGGGCGTCACGTCGGGCGTGCGCGTCAGCAGCACCACGACCTCGATGATCTCGGGCAGCACGCCGGCCTCGAACAGCTCGCGCTCCGAGATCGGGGTGTCCTCGAGCACGTCGTGCAGCCACGCCGCGGCCGACTCGATCGGCTCCAGCAGCGGATCGAACCGCTCGGCCACCCGCCCCGGATGATCGATGAACGGCGTGCCGCTCCGATCGAGCCGCTCGCGATGCGCGACGAACGCGATGCCCTTCGCGAGCTGCACCTGCGCGGTCGCCTCGACGGGCGACATCGACGTGGTCGGCGCGGCGTGGTGGTGGTGCTCCGCCGGCGCCGGCGTCTCCGCCTCGGGCACGAGCGGGGCGGATGCCTCCGGCTGCACCTCGCCCTCGGCCGGCGCGGTGCGGGTCGTCGTGGAGGTGTCCGTCGCGACGGCCGGCTCGGCCGCATCGGTCTCGCCGGAAGCATCCGGCTCCGCGACATCCGGATCCGCCGACTCCTCGACCGTATGCGCAGCAGTGGCCGGCGCAGCCGGCGGCGGAGGCGGCGGCACGGGCGCCGGAGGCGCGGCGTCGGCCCGCGCGTGCGAACGCGACACCGTCGCGATGGGCACGGTCGGGACGTCGGCGGGCGACGGCTCAGCGGCATCCGCTCGCTCTGCAGCACCCCCCGACTCGGCCACCGGATCGCGCCCGCGCACCGGCCGTCCGAACCGCAGCTCGGTCTCGACGGCGGCGAGCTCGCGCTCGTCGATCTCGAGCATCGACGTCGATTCGCCGTCGCGCAGCCACGCGAACGCCGCCTCGTCGATCTCGGTCATGCGCACGCCGTCGCGCGTCGTGAAGAAGCGGCGTCGCTCCCCCGACCCCGTCGCGACGACGATCGACTCGAACGCCCCGTCGGGCTCGCTCGAGCAGAGGTAGTAGGCGGGTCCGTCGTCAGGCGAGGGCGCCGGTTCGACGCGCCGCCCGTGCAGCCCCACGACACGTGCGTCGCCCTGCCCGTTGCGGCCGGCGTGCCCGCCCTGCCCGTTGCGCGGCACCTGTGTACCCGCCCCGTCGGGCGTGCGGAAGAGCGCGATGGGCTCCTCTTCGGCGGGCATGGTCAACCGGGCTCCAGGGTGCGCTGCGTGCGTCGGGCGACGTTCGGTCGGGTCTCTCGGTGGTGGGGGCGGATGCTGCCGCGGGCGGGAACCCGCGTACGTCGATGCTAGGGCGTCCGCCGCATCGATGCAGGACTTCTCCCCGGCGTGCCCGCCGCACCCGCTCGCGCCCCGCATGCCCGCGCCTCGCCCGCCCCCACGCCCCGCGCACCCACCCCACCCGGAAACATGCAATCGCGCCGCCGCCGCGGCGTGTCTGCATGTCCTCGCGGAGAACCCGTCAGATCTGCATGTTCTCGGGTGGGGCCGACGGCTCAGCCGACCGCGACCCCCGCCGGCCGCGGCTGGCTCGGGTGCGGCGCATCCCCGAGCCGCTCCTGCTCCCGCCACATCGCAGCCGCCAGCTCCTCGCGCACGGCCGCATACGACGGATCGTGCGCCACGTTCCGCAGTTCGGCCGGGTCGGCCTCGAGGTCGTACAGCTCCCACTCCGGCGGGTACGTGAACGGACCCGTGCCCGGCAGCCCGAGCCCGTCGTTGTAGTAGTAGACGAGCTTGTAGCGCTCTGTGCGGTAGCCGTAGTGCGCGGGCGCGTGGTGGAACCCGTCGTCGTGCTCCCAGTACCGGTAGTACATGCCCGAGGCGGGCGGCGACGAGGGCTCGCCCACGAGATCACCCCAGAAGCTGCGCCCCTGCATGCGCGAGTGGTGCGACACCCCGGCGGCGTCGAGCAGGGTCTGCGCGAAGTCAACGTTCGTCACGATGCCGTCGTGCACGCGCCCCGCCGGCAGCCGCCTCGGGTAGCTCACGACGAGCGGCATCCGCAGCGACTCCTCGTACATGAACCGCTTGTCGAACCAGCCGTGCTCGCCGAGGAAGAACCCCTGGTCGCTGGCGTACATGAGCAACGTGTCGTCGAACTCGCCCCGAGCGCGCAGCCAGTCGATCACGCGCCCGACGTTGTCGTCGACGGATGCCACGCAGGCGAGGTAGTCCTCCATGAAGCGCTGGTACTTCCAGAGCGCGGCCTCCTCGTACGACAGCCCCTCGGGCGGAGCGACCTTGAGGTCCTCCTCGTTGAGGTTGTCAGCCAGGCGCATGAGCGCGCGCCGTGTGGACGAGGAACGCGTGGCGTAGTCGTCCCAGAACGTCTCGGGCACGGGCACGGCGTCGCGGAACCGCTCGGCATCCTCGGGCTTCGGCTCCCACGGCCGATGCGGCGCCTTGTGGTAGATCAGCACGCACCACGGGTCGTCGCCGGGCAGCCGCTCGACCCAGTCGAGGGCCAGGTCGGTGATGACATCCGTCGCATACCCTTCGGCGATGCGCTCGCCCTCGGCCGACAGGAACAGCGGGTTCCAGTACTCCCCCTGACCGTCGTGCCCGATGAGGATGTCCCAGTAATCGAACGCCTCGGGCGTCGACCCCTCGCCCTCGCCCATGTGCCACTTGCCCACCATCGCGGTGCGGTACCCCGCCGCCTTGAGCTGCGACACGAACGTCGGCTGGCTCGCATCGATGGGTGTCACGAGCGTCGAGACGCCGTTCACGTGGCTGTACGTGCCGGTGAGGATCGACGCCCGGCTCGGCGAGCACAGCGCGTTCGTCGCGAAGCAGTTGTCGAACCGCCAGCCCTCGCGCGCGATCTCGTCGATGCGCGGCGTCGCGTTCAGCTGCGACCCGTACGCGCCGATCGCCTGCGACCCGTGGTCGTCGGTCAGGATCATCACGATGTTCGGGCGACGGGCGTCGGTCATGCGGTGCGCCGTTCCGGTTCGGGGTCGGATGCCACGGGCTCGGCCGGAACCTCGACGGCGCCCGGCTCCGGGGCATCCGTCGCCTCGCCCCCCGCCGCAGCGAACCCCGCGGCGGCCGCGCGCTCGTCGGCCTGGTACGTGGTCTCGTCCAGCCCGCTCTGCGTCGGGTCGTAGTCGACGTCGCCCACGTCGTACATCGTGGTCATCCAGTGGTAGAACTTGTCGCCGCGCTCGCGCAGCACCGTGTACAGCCGCTGCATCATGCGCCCGCGCACGCCGGCCATCTCGGGGTGCCCGTACACGTTCTGCAACTCATCGGGGTCGCGCTCGAGGTCGTAGAGCTCGTTCACCGAATCGGGGTTCACGACCAGCTTGTAGCGGTCCTCGCGGAGCATCCGCTGCGGGTACGGGAAGTGGTGCCCGTGGAACTCGCACACGATGTCGGCGTCCCACTCCACCTGCTCGCCGCGGGCGAGCGGCAGCAGGCTGCGCGAGTCGACCGCGGGCGAGGGGTCGAGGCCGGCGAGGTCGAGGATGGTGGCGGTGCAGTCGAGCAGGCTCACGAACTCGGTTCGCACCTGCCCGGCCGGCCCACCCGGGATCCGGAGGATGCCCGGGGTGCGGTAGATGTCCTCGTACATCGCCGGCCCCTTGTCGTGCAGCCGGTGGGCGCCGGTGAACTCGCCGTGGTCGCAGGTGAAGAACACGGCGGTGTCGTCGGCGAGCCCGAGGCGCTCGAGCGCCTCCATGACCCGGCCGATCTCCATGTCGATGAGGGCCACATAGCCCCAGTACACCGCGATGAGCTTGCGCGTCACCTCGATCGGCATGGTGTCGAAGGTCCAGTGCGCGCTGTAGTTGCGCTGCACCGGCGGCTTGCCCTCGAACGTCTCCGAGATCGACTTCGGCAGCTCGATGTCCGCGGGATCGAACATGTCGAAGTACTCGTCGGGCACGATGTACGGCAGGTGCGGCCCGAAGAAGTTCAGCTCGAGGAAGAAGGGCGTGCCGTCGCGCTCACCGTCGGCGGCGTAGCGCTCCAGCAGTTCGATGGTGCGCGTGGCGAGGTAGTGCTCGAACGTGGCCTCCACCGGCTGGTGGAGCCGGGCAGCCAGCAGGTTGCCCGGCCCACCGTTCGGCAGGGTGCCGCGGATGCGGTCGCTGATCGCATACGGCGGGAGGCCCCGCTCGCGCAGGTAGCCGAGGTAGTCCTCGTTCTCCACGGGGTTGTGCCACCCGGGAAGCTCGGGGCCGTCGAAGCCGAAGTCGGCGGCTCGCTTCTCGGTGCCGGCGTGCCACTTGCCGACGAGTCCCGTGTTGTAGCCCTCGTCCCGGAGCGCCTCGACGAAGGTGAACGTGCCCTCGTCGAGGTCCTCCAGGTAGCCGACGTTGCGCTCGTGGTTGGCGAGTACGCGGTGCCGGAAGGGGGCCTGGCCGGTCAGCAGGCTCGCGCGAGCCGGCGTGCAGATCGCGGTGGGCGTGTACCAGCGGTCGAAGCGCGTGCCCGTGCGGGCCAGCTCATCGAGCACCGGGGTCGCGGCCAACGCGTTCCCGTACGCCCCGAGCGTGTCCGCCCGGTGCTGGTCGGTCATGAGGAAGAGGATGTTGCTCGGCATCGTGGATTACTCGCCCGCCTGCAGGAAGAGGTCGCCGGTGTAGAACGAGGTGTCGACGTCGCCCTCGAGCTTGCCCGAGCCGACGAAGTAGTCGACCATGCCGGTCAGCCACGAGTCGACGGTGCCGTCCTCGGTCAGGGTGTCGAGCTCCTCGAGCGAGAGCACCTTGTTGTTCGAGGCATCCGCTGCGACATCGTCGACGTCGAGCGCGTTGTACGCGGCGGTCAGCTCGATGGCCTCATCGAGGTTCTCGTAGCGGAAGGTGATGGCGTCGCGCAGCGCCTTGAGCACGCGTTCCACCTTCTCCGGCTCGTTCTCGACGACGTCGTTGCCGGCCACGAAGGCGGTCGGGAACGCGACCGTGTCCTCGAAGTCGGAGTTCTGGGCGATCTCGACGAGGTCGGGCACCTGCTCCTTCACGGTGGCGAGCGCGGGGTACCAGAAGCCGGCGCCCTCGACCTGGCCGGATGCCAGCGCCGAGACGATCGCGGACGGCTCCATGGGCACGAGCTCGACATCGTCCTTCGTCATGCCCGCCTCCTGCAGCGCGAGCGTGAGGATCATGTCGCCCGACGTGCCCTCCGGCACGGCGACGGTCTTGCCCGCGAGGTCCTCGATGGTGTCGTTGCCGGGCTGGCCGACGACGCGGTCGGACTGGCCGAGCGTGTTCATCGCGACGATCTTCGCCTCGCCCGAGGCGGGCAGCCAGAAGGCGCCCGGCCCGATGTAGCCGAAGTCGAGGTCGCCCGTGCCGAGCGCCTGGATCTGCAGCGGACCGTTGGTGAACGACGGGGTCTCGACCTCGAGGCCGTACTTCTCCCAGTACCCCTGGTCCTCGGCGATGGCCAGCAGGCTGGTGCCGTTGAAGTCGGGGATGTAGCCGAAGTTGACCTGGATGGTCTCCATCTCGTCGCCGCCCTCCGCACCGCTGTCGGTGCCGGACGAGTTCGACGCGCAGCCGGTCAGCGCGAGTGCGACGGCGGCGCCTGCGGCGACGATGCCGGCGAGCTTCCTGTGGTTCCTCATGTGGTGGTGTGCTCCTCTTGGTGTCAGGCCGTCCGCGGTGCGGACGACGCGGTTCCGGCATCGCTGCCGGGGTTCTGGTGGTAGACGGAGTGCCAGACGCGGTTGCGCAGTTCGGCGAACTCGGGGCTGAGGCGCATGTCCTCGGTGCGCGGGTACGGCAGGTCGACGTCGATCACGTCGAAGATGCGGCCCGGGCGGGCGGCCATCACGATCACGCGGTTGGCGAGGAACACGGCCTCGTCGACGTCGTGCGTGATGAACATGACGGTGCGCTTCTCCTGGCTCCAGGTCTCGAGCAGCTGCTCCTGGAGGCGCACGCGGGTGAGCGCGTCGAGCGCACCGAACGGCTCGTCCATGAGCAGGATCGACGGGTTCACGGCGTAGGCCCGGGCGATCGCGCAGCGCTGCTTCATGCCGCCGGAGAGCATCTTCGGCAGGGCATCCGCGAACTGCTGCAGCCCGACCATCTCGATGAAGTGCTCGGCGCGCTCGCGGCGCTCGGCCTTCGCGACGCCCGCGACCTTCAGGCCGAACTCGACGTTCTTGCGCACCGTGAGCCAGGGGAACAGCGCGTACTGCTGGAAGATCACGCCGCGCTCGCGACCGGGGCCGGAGACCGACTTCCCGTCGACGAGCGCCTCGCCGCCGGTCGGGGTCTCGAGACCGGCGAGCACGTTCATGAGCGTCGACTTGCCGCAGCCCGAGGGCCCGACGACGGTGACGAACTCGTTGTCGGCGATGTCGAGCGACACCCGGTCGAGGGCGACGAACTCCTCGCCCTTCAGCGGGAACGTCTTCGTGACCTCGCGGACCGAGATCTTCGCGGTGGTGGTGGGGGTCGTGGCGGTCATCGGCGTTCCTGCCATCCGGTCAGCTTGGTTTCGGCGAAGAGCAGCAGGCGGTCCATCACGAGGCCGAGGATGCCGATGAGGACGATGCCCACGAAGATGGTCGCGAGGTCGTAGTAGATCTGGGCCTCCTGCATCCGTCGACCGAGGCCGGCCTGCGCGGCGAGCAGCTCGGCGGCGACGAGGGTGGCCCACGCCGAGCCGAGGCCGACGCGCATGCCGACGAGAATGAACGGCGTCGAGGCGGGAACGACGACGCGGACGAAGATCGTGCCGTCCTTCGAGCCGAGCACGCGGGCCGCGTTGATGAGCGTGCGGTCGACGCTCACGACGCCCTGGTACGTCGAGATGACGCAGGCGAGGAACGCGGCGAGGAAGATGACCACGATCTTCGGGATCTCGCCGATGCCGAGCAGCACGAGCACGAGCGGCAGCAGCGCGAGCGGCGGGATGGTGCGGAAGAACTGGATCCACGGCTCGAACAGGCCCCGGGCGGTGGTGTACCAGCCCATGAGGAAGCCGACCGGGATGGCGGCCGCCGAACCGAGCAGGAAGCCGGCGAGCACGCGGCCGAGGCTCGCGAGGATGTCCTCCTGGAGGATGCCGGCGTTCCAGAGCTGGATGGCCTTCTCGACGACCTCGGGCGGCGTGGGCAGCTGGAAGCCGTTCAGCGCGAGCATCCACCAGATGCCGATGCCGCCGACGATGGAGACGGCGTTCAGGATCAGCAGGCGCGCGCGCTTGGACAGCCCGCCGCGGCGCGGCGCCCGGCGGCCGCCCGTCGCGTCGTCCGCCGCCGAGGTGATGGCGCTGGTGCGCATGCCGTCCACGACGACCGCCGCCTCCTCGGTGCCGGTGGCGGTGGCGGGCGCGGGCGCGGTGCCGCCCGCGGGCTGGGCGCCGGCGTCGGCCTTCGGGTTCTCGTCCACGCTGCTCACCCGCGCCACGGCGCGACCTCGCTCGTCCTGGTCGGTGTTGCGTTCACAGTGCGCTCCTTTGCTGCGGTGCGTGCTCGGCGGATGCCGCGGGGTCGGGGTATCCGGCGAGCAGTGGGGACTGGTGGAAGATGGCCGCGATCGCGCCCAGGGCGCCGTCGCTGTCGGTCAGTTGCGCGGCGCGCACGATGTGCGGCTGGTCGGACGGGATCGAGTAGAGCTCGTACCGCAGGGTCGCGGCGGCCTGCTCGACGAGCACGGGCGCGATGCGCACGATCTCGCCGCCGAGCACGACCTCGCTGGGGTTCAGCGTCATGGCCGCGGCGCCGAGCACGCGGCCGACGGCGGAGCCGACCTCGCGGAGCACCGTGTCGACGACGGGGTCGCCCTTGGCGACCGCCTCCGCGAGGTCGGCGAGGGTCTCGACGCGCGCGCCGGCGTCGCCGCACGCGCGGAGGATGGCGGGCACGGAGGCGATCGTCTCGAGGCATCCGCGCTTGCCGCACCGGCACTCGGCGCCCGACGGGTTCGCGGTCACGTGGCCGAGCTCGCCGGCGAAGCCGCGCGATCCGGTGACCAGGCGCCCGGCCACGACGAGACCGCCGCCGACGCCGTCGGAGAGGCGCAGGTAGACGAGGTTGTCGACCGCATCGGGCCGGTTGATCGCCTCGGCGAGCGCCGCGAGCCGGGTGTTGTTGTCGACCATCACTGGAGCGCCGAAGCGCTCGGTGAAGGCCGCGTCGACGCCCTCGGGCGCGAGCCGCTGCTTCCAGTGCACGGCAGGGGCCCCGGCGCCGGCGCCGGTGTAGGGCCCGGGCACGCCGATGCCGATCGCCTGCAGCGCGCCGTAGTGCACGCCGGTCTCGCGGCTGATGCGGTCGATGACCGCGAACGCCGCGGCGAGCCGGTCGGGCCAGGGCGTGTCGTCGGCGTAGCGCTCGACGCCCTGCGCGATGACCTCGTGCGAGGCATCCGCCACCGCGACGTGCACGCGGCGGTGACCGAAGTCGGCGCCGAGGAACTGTCCCGATTCGGGGTCGAGCGCGAGGCGCTCGGCGGGGCGTCCGCTGCCGGCGCGGGTCGCGGCGTCGGTGTCGGAGACCACGATCGCGCCGCGCTGGAGGAGCTGGGCGGTGATCTCGGAGAGGGTCGTGCGGCTGAGCCCGACCCGCCGCGCGAGGTCGCCGCGGCTCAGTGCACCATGGGTGCGGAGCGCGGCGAGCACGCGCTCCTCATGGGTCCGCCTCACGAGGGCGTGGACTCCGGTCGTCGTCGACATGCGTGCAAGACTCTCAACCGCGAATTTTTCCGTCAACAACCCGACAGAAAAACTTCTCAGATGCGTTGGTGCCCTTGCAGAAACGGATGCGACGCTCCCTGTCGCCCGTGCGTGGCAGGCATTCCCGTCGCCGGTGATTCCCGCCGCAGGCGACGACGAACGGCGGGGCGCCCACCCGCAGGTGGACGCCCCGCCGCGCGCGAGGGGTGCGATCAGCTGCCGGTGCGCGCCACCGTCAGCAGGTTGCCCGTCGGCCCGGACTGTTCCAGCCGGACCACGCCGGGCACCGCCGCGTCGTCGATGCGCGAGGCATCCGACCAGTACCCGAAGTTCGGGTTCCGGAAGAACGTGGCCCACACGGTGCCGTCCTCGTCCACGAACATGTTGTTGTGGCCGGCGCCGACACCGAGCGTCGTCCGCATCGAGTACGGCCCCTCGAACGAGTCGGACACCGCGACGATCGCGTCGTACTGGTCCTTCACGCCCGTGCCCGGCAGGTACGACCAGGTCGGCGAAGACGCCGAGCCGCCGCGGTTGGCCCACACCGCGTGCATCAGGTAGTACTTCTCCCCCACCTTGGTGACCGTCGCCCCTTCGAGGTAGGGCTCGGGCGAGTACTTCCGCTGCGTGAACGTCGGCAGGTCGGTCGGCGTGACCAGGTGCTCCATGTCGGCCGACATCTCGGAGTACAGGTCGTTGTGCAGCACCAGGTACGTGGTGTCGCCGTCATCGAAGAGCCCGCCGTCGATGTGGTAGTACTGCGGGTTCGCGGCACGCACGGGTTCGCCCAGCGGGTGGTCGAGGTTCGCCTCGATGTTGCGGTAGGGCCCCTCCGGCCCGCCCTCGCTCTTCAGGATGAACGACCCCGTGAGCGTGCTCTGGTCGCCCATGCACGCCACGAGGTACCACTCGCCGTCGATGTAGTGCAGCTCCGGCGCCCAGGCGTTGCCGGCGCGCGTGGCCGGGTCGTCGGGGTTCTTCCACGCCTGCCAGTCGGCGACGACCGTGCGGCCGGCGGTGTTCTCGTCGACGAACTCCGGCGACCAGACCTTGCCCGTCGGCTCATCGGGGCGGATGCCACTGGTGTCGGCGAGCGTCCACGGTCCGTCGAGCGCGGGCGCCGTCCAGACGTAGATGCCGTCGTTCCACGGTGCCGCCTTCGTGAGCCCCTCGGCACGGGTGGTGCCGGTGGCGACGTAGAGCGTCTCCCCGTCGACCTCGAAGCGGTTCACGTAGGTGTCCCGCATCCAGACCCGCCCGAGCTCCTCGTCCTGCGGCCGCAGCTCGAGGTCGAGCACCATCGAGTTCTCGGCGTTCGGTGCGAGCTCGGCGCGGTCGTCGGCCGTGCCGTAGGGCATGGGCTGCGGCCAGCTCGCGGGGTACGCCACGGCGTCGCCGCCCATGTCGTACGTGCGCACGTAGTCGAACTCGGCCGTGGCGCCGGTGGCGTTCATCGACACCAGCCCGATGCGCAGGTCGCCCAGCACCGGGAACGACCAGACGCCGCCCCACTGCCAGTCCTCGCCGTCGGTGCTCGATGCCATGCGCACGTCCCACTCGTCGTTCGCCTCGTCGACCTGCGCGTACAGCCGCAGCCAGGTCGTCTCGGCCGGTGCGGCGCCGAACATGGGCGCGTTCGCCACCGCGGTCGGCGTCGGCGTGGTGGGCCGTTCGGCCTCCTTGCCGAACTCGACCTCGTTGAGGAACTGCCCGCCCTTCCGGTTCAGCGGCAGCACCGTGTGCGTGAGCTTGAAGTAGCGGTCGTCGTTCTCGTAGAGCACGAGCCCCGCCTGCTGGTTGCCGCGAGTGCCGTCGAAGGTGAGCTTGGTCTCGACGAGGAAGTCGCCCTGCGGCGCATCGCGCAGCAGCACCGACGCCGAGTTGTTGTCGCGGAACAGCTCCGCGGCCTGCGTCGGCCAGACGAGCTCGCCGTCGGCCACCGCGGGACCCGAGCGCTCGCGCACCCAGCTCCACGCGTCGTCGGCGTCGGCCGGGTTACCGGCCGTGTCGAACTCGTCGGAGTACTCGGCGAGCAGCGCCCCCGGCTGGGGGTCGGCGACGCGTGCGGTCACGGGCTCGTAGAGAGCCGCAGCACTGAGGTTGTCACCGTCGACGGATGCCCCGTGGGCGGCGATCCCGATCGCACCGTTCGACGTGGCGTCGGCCGGCGCGGACACGGCCGCCTCGGCGAGCGGGTCGCGCAGTCCGTCGGCCGAGACCTCGGCGGTCACGGCGTCGCCGCGCCACTCGATCGCGACCTGGTGCCACGACTCGGAGTCGAACGACTCCGGCAAGGCGGCCGCATCGGTCGCGACCACGTCGCCGTGGCGCACCTCGAGCCGCAGCTCGCCGGCGTCGCGGTCGATCCACGCCGTGGCGCCGTTCTGGCCGCGGACGCCCGCGACGAGTCCCGCCGCACCGCCGTCGCCGTCATCGGCGAGGCGCAGGTCGGCCTGCACGCGCAGGTCGCCGCTCACCTTGTCGGAGGTGATCAGCGCACCGGCATCCGTCGCGGTGACCCGGGCGAAGCCGCCCGCGTCGGTCTCGTCGCCCGCCTCGGCGGTCGCGCCGCCACGGGTCTTCCACCCGGCGGGGATGCCCTCGTCGAATGCGCTGCCGAGCGCGGCATCCGTCACCGGGGCGACCTGCGCGTCGTTCGAGGCGCCTGCGCCGGCACGCACCACGGGCCAGCCGTCGATCCAGTCGAGCCGGTCGATCATGAGCGGCCGCTTCGAGAGGTTGAGGTTGCCGGCGCGGGTCTGCACCGTCGGGAAGTCGGGGTCGGCGGTCGGGATGGCGTGGTACACCAGCCAGTCCTGCCCGGCGAGATCGGTCTGGATCGCGTTGTGCCCGGGCCCGGCGAAGCCGTTGCCGTTCGATGCGAGCACGTAGCCGCCGGCACTCGAGCGCTCCATGAGGTCGACGCCGTGGTCGTCGAGGAACGGCCCGCGCGGGTTGTCGGCGCGACCCACCTTCACGGTGTAGCCGCTGTACGCACCGTCGCAGCATCCGGCATCCGAGTACATGAGGTAGTACCAGCCGTCGCGCTGCACGACGAAGCCGCCCTCCATGCGCCGGGCCTGCCCGATCTGGGTGACCTCGCCGACGAGCTCGGTCGCGTCGTCGTTCAGCTCGCTGACGCAGATCACGTCGTAGCTGCCCCAGTACAGGTAGTGCGTGCCGTCGGTGTCGGTGAAGAGCGCCTGGTCGATGTTGCCGGTGGGGCATCCGGCGACCTGCGCGCCGCCGAAGTACCGGCCCTCGTCGACCCACGGGCCGGTCGGCGTCTCGGACGTGAGCAGCGCGACACCACCGTTCGAGAGCGAATAGGTGAGGTGGTAGAGCCCGTCGATGTAGCGGATGTCGGGCGCCCACGGGCGCGTTCCGCCCGCCCAGTACGAGGGGAGTTCGGCACCCTCGGGGTAGACGTCGCCGACGTACTCCCAGTCGACCATGTCGGTCGAGCGCAGGATCGGCAGGATGTGCTCGCCCTCCTCCCCGGCGCTGTTGAAGATCGGGTTCGTGGTGCCGTAGGCGTAGTACGCGCCGTCCTTGCCGCGGATCATCGCGGGGTCGGGGAACGTGTCGACTACGCCCGCGCTCACGGGGTTGGTGTACGTGCCGGCCGTCGGCTCGGCGGCCGCCGCCTCGGGCGGACCCGCGATCGCGGGGAGACCCCCGCCGATCAGGAGGGCCGCCGCGAGCGCGGCCACCGCCCCGGCATGCGCTGTTCTGCTTCGCAAGA
This sequence comes from uncultured Agromyces sp., assembly GCA_913053875.1. Taxonomy (GTDB): domain Bacteria; phylum Actinomycetota; class Actinomycetes; order Actinomycetales; family Microbacteriaceae; genus Agromyces. The sequence continues at coordinate 78,091 of CAJXGN010000002.1, forward strand.
TGTGCTCCTTCTCCATCGAAGTCGCCGCGCGGGCGCGCGACCGCACGCGCGCCGCGGTGGCGCGCGTGACCATGGGCGAGCGGCGCCCGGCCCGATCGTCATCGCGTCGGATACCGTGGGCGCTCCCCCGGGGTTGCTTCGTCAGTCATTGCACAAGGGGCCGATTTTTCCGTCAAGACCCCGACGGAAAGGTCGTGGGATTCGGTTCGCGATGCGGCGGTGAGATGCGCGGCGTCCGGCGCCACGCGCACGTTCTCGCCATCCGACGCATGGTTCCGCATGCTCCTGCCACCTGCACGGCGCAAACCGTGCGCCCCGCGCCGAACCCTTGACCTCACGCGTCGGCCGGGAGGAACATGGCGCTCGTCCGCGTTCCGGCCGGGGGGCCTGAGGTGGACGACGTTCATGCCAGAACCGAGGGGGGTTCCATGTTCCGCCGCATCGCCGTCGTGATCGCATCCGCGCTGGTCATCACGGGGGTGAGTGCGGCACCGAGCGTCGCGGCGCCACCCGACGACGACCTGCCGGCCGTCTACACCGGCACGGTCGATGAGAAGGGCCTGGCGGCGATCATCGCGCTCGGCGTCGACCGGCACGACGTGGTCGCCACGCCGGCCGACGATGGCGGCGTCGACGTCGAGGTGATCCTCGGCGGCGACCAGGCGGCCGAGCTCGCGGCGAAGGGCTTCGACCTCGAGCCGAAGCCGGTCGCGGCACCGCAGCAGCGGCTGCGCCTCTTCTCCGAACCGACCGGCGTGTTCCGCACCTACGGCGGCGCGGGCGGCATCCAGGAGGAACTGCAGCAGCAGGCATCCGACAACCCCACCATCGCCGAGTACGTCGAGTTCGGCGAGACGATCAACGGCACCCCGATCGCCGCCGTGCGGGTCACGAAGAACCCGGCGAAGGCGACGCCGGGCGACCGGCCGACCACCGTGTTCGCCGCCGCGCAGCACGCGCGCGAGTGGATCACGCCCGAGATGGTGCGGCGCCTGCTCGACGAGGTCGTCAGCGGATACGGCACGGATGCCCGCATCACCGAACTCGTCGACTCGACCGAGATGTGGTTCATCCCGGTCGCGAACCCCGACGGCTACGACTTCACGCACGAGGACCCGGCCAACCGGCTCTGGCGCAAGAACCTGCGCGAGATCAACGGCACCGCGGGCATCCAGGGCGGCGACGGCGTCGACCTCAACCGCAACTACCCGACCCGCTGGGGCTACGACAACGAGGGCTCGTCGCCCAACCCGTCAAGCGAGACCTACCGCGGGGCGGAGCCGGCCTCCGAGCCCGAGACGCAGGCGCTGATCGACCTGTTCGACCAGATCACGCCGGAGTTCTTCGTGAACTACCACTCGGCCGCCGAGCTGCTGCTCTACGGCATCGGGTGGCAGGTCTCGACACCGTCGCCCGACGACGTGATCTACGAGGCGATGGTCGGCGACGACGCGAACCCGGCGGTCGAGGGCTACGACCCCGACATCTCGGCGGAGCTGTACACGACCAACGGCGACACCGACACCCACATGCAGGCGGCGTTCGGCACGCTCGGCTTCACCCCCGAGATGTCGACCTGCCAGGCGGTCTCCGACCTCTACCCCGACGACGAGTGGGAGGCGGGCGACTGCCAGAGCGGCTTCAACTTCCCCGACGACGAGGAGCTCATCCAGGAGGAGTACGAGAAGAACGTGCCGTTCGCGCTCGCGGTGGCCGAGTCGGCCCTCGACCCGGACGACCCGGTGTCGGTCGTCGGCCTCGACGCGGCCGACTTCGTGGTCGACTCGTTCGACGTCTCGTACGGCGACCCGCAGACGGTCGCGGTGACCGCCAAGCGCGCCCTCACGGCGAAGAAGATGTGGTACTCGATCAACGGCGGCCAGCCCGTGAACCGGAAGGTGACCGAGTGGACCGGCGGAGATCGGTACGGCTTCGAGAACGCCGACTACTACGCCGAGTACCGCGCCGAGGTCTCGGGCGCGAGTCCGGGCGACGAGGTCGAGGTGTGGTTCACCGGCACCGCGAACGCCAAGGATGTCGGCCCGGGCAACGCCGGTCCGGTCGAGAGCGAGCACTTCACCTACGTGCTCGAGGAGGACTCGGATGCCCCGGTGCTGGTGCTCGCCAACGAGGACTACACCGGCGTGAACCCGACGTACGACGGCGTCACGGCGCCGAAGTACGCCGATGCGCACGTGGACGCACTCGCCGCCAACGGCGTGGCATCCGCCGTCTGGGATGTCGACGCGCAGGGCGTGCCGCATCCGCTGGGCGTGCTCTCGCACTTCGGCGCGGCGATCTGGTACCTCGGCGACAACCGGCTGACGCAGGACCCGGAGGACGAGATCACGAACACGCCGTTCGGTCCGTTGCCCGACACGTCGGTCGCCGAGCGCCAGCAGTACCTGACGCTGGCGGTGCGCGACTGGCTGAACGAGGGCGGCAACCTCGCCACCGCCGGTGAGACCGCGCAGTGGTACGGGTTCATCAACGACATCGGCCTGGGCGGCATCTACTACGGCCTGAACGGTGACCCCACGGCCGAGTGCAATGTCGCGAGCGATTTCTTCGGCGAGTGCCTCATTCTGGCCGACGACTTCGCGCAGTACTGGCTCGGCGGCTACCAGCGGCTCGATGCCGGCGCCCAGACCGGGGTCACCGGCATCGCGCCGCCGTTCGAGGGGCTCTCCGCCGAGTTCGGCGGGCCGGCCACCGCCGACAACCCGATCGACGAACCCGGCCAGTTCGTGGCGACGAGCGACGTGCTGCCGGTGGCCGACTTCCCCGACTTCGCGAGCGAGGCGGTGGCGACCTACGCCGACCCGTACGCGCCGGTCGAGGGCGAGTGGCTGGCGCTCGCCGGCCACGTCGACGACGGGTACCAGCGGCTGGCGCGCACGTTCGACCTGACGGCGTTGGCGCCGGGTGACGCACCGCGGTTCGAGGCGCAGATCGGGTTCAACATCGAGGCGAGCTACGACAACGTCATCGTCGAGGTGCACACCGTCGGCGCCGACGACTGGACGACGCTGCCCGACGCGAACGGCAACACGTCGACCGCCGTGCCAGCCGAGTGCTTCGCGGGCTTCCTGCTCGACGAGCATCCGTTCCTCGAGAACTACCTGACGCCCGGCTTCCCGTGCACGCCCACGGGCGACACCGGCGAGTGGAACGCCTTGACCGGCGTCTCCGGCGGCTTCCTGCCCGTGTCGTTCGACCTGTCGGCCTATGCCGGCAGCGAGATCGAGCTCGTCGTGAGCTACGTGACCGACCCGGCCTTCGGCGGACTCGGCGTCGTGCTCGACGACACCAAGCTCGTCACCGGCGTCGACACGGTCAGCGAGGCCGAGGGCTTCGAGACCGGCCTCGGCGCGTGGTCGGTGATCGGCGCCCCCGACGGCAGCCCGGGCAACTTCGGCGACTGGGAGCGCAGCACGGGCTTCCCGCCGATCGGCGCGGTGGTCGCGACCGACCACTCCCTGCTCTTCGGCTTCGGCCTCGAGCAGCTCGCGACCGACGAGGCCCGGGAGGAAGTGGTGGGCGACATCCTGGCCCACTTCGGGCTCTGAGTCGCAGAGCGACGGGCGGCGGATGCCTCGGGGCATCCGCCGCCCGTCGTCGTGCCGGGGCGCCGGGTCAGCCGAGGTCGAGCACGGTGATCGGCGACGAGCTCGCGGTCGCCCGCGCGCTGCGCGACCTCTCCGAGCGGCTGCTGCACACGACCGAGCGCGACATCACGAACCTCACCGGCGAGCCCGCGCACGTCCACCGGTAGCATCCGCTGCCCACACCGACTGCGGAGCCACTCAGCTTGCTCGGGTAGGGTCCTCGGGTGTTCTCGTACACCCACCTCACCGACCGTTCCGCCGTCGACCGCGCGCTCGAGGACTTCGACCGGCTCGGCCGCGAGGCGTTCCTGGGCGAGTACGGCTTCGGCGAGGACCGCGACTACTTCCTGGTCACCGACGCCGGGCGCTACGACTCGAAGGCGATCTTCGGGGTGGCGTTCGGCTACCAGTTCGGCGTGACGCCCGGACCCGAGGTGTTCAGCGGCGGCCGCACCGGCGCCGCCGGGCGACTGGCCGAGCTCGGCTACACGATCGAGGGCATCGACGACCGGCGGAGCCGGCAGACGTTCCTCACGTTCGACGAGGCGCTCGAGGCGCGACCGCTCCCCCACGATCACCTCGACGCCGTCCGCCGCTACCTCGCGCGCCGCGACGACACGGAGTTCTACGTGCCGGCCAGCGGCGCGTACATCGCCGCGGTGCCGCGCAAGGGCAACGCGACGGCGTTCATCTACGGCGACTACATCTCGCACCGCACCGCGAAGGGCGTCGGCGAGCTCATCCCGCTCACCGCCGCCCGCGCCCGGACCACCGGCGGCTCCTCGCGCGCTGCGCGTACCGTTCGTGCGGCGAAGCCCGCCCGCCCGGTCGTTCCGGAGCGCGTCGAGTCGGTCTGCCCGAACTGCACCATGGTGCTGCCGGTGAGCGGCGAGTGCGAGTTCTGCTGACGCGGCCCGACCGGTCGGCCGGCCACGCTCCCGGCACGTGCCCGGTCGGCTGCGCCCGCGCCCCGGCACCTGCCCGGTCTGCCGACACCGCCCCGGCACGTGCCCGGTCGGCTGCGCCCGCGCCCCGGCACCTGCCCGGTCGGCTGCGCCCGCGCGGGCCTCTCCCGAAAACATGCAACTCGGTCGGAAACCCGGCGTGTCTGCATGTTTTGGGTGCGGATGAGTCAGATCTGCATGTTTTCGGGAGGGGGAATGGTGGGCCCGGGCCGCGCGAGGGCGGTCAGCGGCGTCGCAGCACCACCAGGAACCAGCCCATCGCGAGCACGGGCACGAGGGCGAGCAGCGCGAGTCCGGCCCATGCGCCCGCGAGGTCGGCCAGCGCGAACACCGCGAGCGGGCCGACGGCGGCGCCGATGTCGCCCGCGGTTCGGGTGACGCCGACCGCGGCGCCCGACGAGCGGCCGGGGAACGTCTCGGCGGTCACGACGCTCGGCACCACGTTCGCGAGGCTCGTCGCCACGGCGTAGCCGATGATCGCCGCGCCGAACCACCACGGCGAGCCGAGCACGCCGAACAGCAGCATCACACCGCCTGCGCCCAGCGTCGAGACGATCACGACCGGCACCTTCGCGCCCGCGTCGACCCAGCGCCCGACGAGCGGCAGCGCGCCGGCGCTCGCGACTGTGCCGAGCGCGAACGCGATGCCGAGGGTCATCGGCGTGAGGCCGCCCTGCTCGTAGGCGAGCACCGGAATGAGCCCCTGCTCCCCCGCGAACCGCGCGAAGAACAGCGCGAACGACACCACGGCGAGCGCGACCAGCACCCGCCGCGCGTCGCCGGGTCGGGGCACGGATGCCTCAGGGCCGACGGATGCCCCGGAACCGGCGGGTGCCCCCGAAGCGACAGATGCCTCAGGGCCGACGGATGCCCCGGGCTCGATCGCCGCCGCCCCTGCGTCGCCCGCCCCACCAGGCCGATCCGCGAGCGCGGCCCAGTACCCGCGCGCCGGGCGCACGAGGTCCACGCCCACGGCCACGAGCACCGGCACCGCCGCCGCCAGGAACGCCGCCGGCACCCCGGCGAGCGTGACCGCCACGCCGCCGAGCATCGAGCCGACGGCAGCCGCGCCCATCTGCACGATCGTCGCGAGCGCGATCACCCGACCGCGCCGGGCGGCCGGCGCGCCCGCGAACAGCACGGCGAACCCGAGCGTGATCGCGGCCCCGCCCAGCAGCCCGGCGACCAGCCGCAGCCCGATCAGCCACTCGGCCGACCCGACGAACCCGGTCACCGCGGTCACCGCCGCGAGCAGCACGAGCACCGTCAGCACCATCGGCCGCGCGGGCAGCCGGCGCAGCGCCAGGCCCGCGGGCACGTTGGCGATGACCCGTCCGATCGCGAACGCGGCGATGATCGGCCCGAGCAGCACGATCGGCACGTGCAGCTCGTCGACGAACAGCGGCAGCACGGGCACGACCACGCCCCACGTCATCTGCGCGGTGCCGATGAGCGCGCAGATGAGCAGCGCCTGGCCGAGGCCCGGCTCGGCCGGGCAGGCCGGAGCCTGCCCGGCCGTCGCCACCGAGCTCACGCCGCCAGGTTGTCGCGCAGCAGCGCGCCTGACGTGCGCGGCGCGAGCACCCCGCGGCGGGCGAGCTCGGGCACGAGCAGTTCGGCGATGTCGGCGAGGCCCGACGGCGTCGGCAGCGGCGTGGTGAACATGTAGCCGCCCCGCGATCCGGTGTCGGCGAAGTTCTCCTCGAGGGCATCCGCGATCGAGGCGGGCGTGCCGAGCACGGTGTGGTCGAGCCCGGTGGCGTGCTGCCATCCGTGCTCGAAGAACTCCGTGCGGCTCATCGCGTGGTCGACGCCGTACTCGTCGACGAGCTTGCCCACCAGGCCGCCCGGCGTCGCGTTCACAGCCGCCACCGACGACGCCAGCTCACCGAGCACGATCGTCGCGGGCAGCCCCGAGAAGTCGTACCCGGCGTTGTGCGAGAGGTAGGCGCCCACGGCGTCCTCGCTCCAGTACTCCTCCACCTCGTCGCGTCGCGCGAGCGCCTCGTCGTGCGTGCGCCCGACGATCACCTGCGTGGCCCAGAGGATGCCCACGCCCGACGGGTCGCGGCCTTCCGAGACGAGCGCCTCGTCGAGCATCCGCCGGTGCCGCTGCTGCGCCGACAGCGGCCCGCCGAATCCGAAGATCACGTCGGCGAACTTCGCCGAGGTCGCGATGCCGCGCGGCGAGTTGCCCGCCTGCACGAGCACCGGATGCCCCTGCGGACTCGGCATCGAGCTGAGCGGACCCTTCACCTTGAAGAACTGCCCGTCGTGGTCGATCGCGTGCACAAGCGCGGGGTCGGCGAACCGCCCGGTCTCCCGGTCCATGAGGATCGCCTCGGGCGGCACCGAGTCCCACAGCGCCCTGCAGACGTCGATGAACTCCTCCATGCGCTCGTAGCGCAGGCCGTGCTCGAGCAGCTGGTCGAAGCCGTAGTTCGCGGCGTCGGCGCTGCGGCTCGACGCGACGACGTTGAACGCGATGCGACCGCCGGTCACGTGGTCGAGCGAGTTCAGCAGCCGCGCCACGTAGAACGGGTGCATGAACGTCGAGGAATACGTCAGGCCGAAGCCGATGTCGCGGGTCGCGCCGGCCATCGCGGCGATGAACGGGCTCATGTCCTGCCGCGGCCACTGCACCCCCCACTCGACGGCCGGGGCGATCGAACCGCCCCACGTGTCGGGAATGCCGCTGCCGTCGCCGAAGAACAGCAGGTGCATGCCGGCGCGCTCGGCGGTGACGGCGATCTCCTGGAACATCCGCACGTCGGGGAACGTGCGCCCGACCCACGAGCCCGGCCTGGCCCAGCGCCCCTCGGTGTGCGTGAACGACAGGTCGAACGCGACGTGCATGCCGCCGCTCATGCGCCGACCCCTGCGGCCGGTGCGGTGATGGATGCCTCCGACGAACCCGCGACTCCTCCGATGCCCGCCGCGTCGGCGCCCGTCGAGTCGGTGGCGGATGCCTCGCAGCCGCACGCGCCGTAGTCGGACGCCGACTCGGCCGGTGCAGCGACGGATGCCTCGCCGGCAGCCCCCGCCCACACCTCGGCCACGGTCTCGACGTCGCCGATCACGGCGACGTTCAGCGCCAGCGACTCCACCGCCGCGGCGTGGAGCTCCGCCGAGTACGCGGCGGTCGCGTCCTCCGCGAGCACCACGGGCCAGCCGAGCTGCAGCGCGTCGGTCGCGGTCGCGGCGACGCAGCACTCGGTCGTGAGGCCGGCGACGGCCACCCACTCGACGCCGTCGGCGGTGAGCCGCTCGGCGAGGCCCGTGCCGAGGAACCCGCTGTATCCGCGCTTGCCGAATCGCGGCTCGCCGTCGGCGGGCACGACCCCGTACCACTCGGCGCCCGGCGTGCCGATCACGCACGGCTCGTCCGGACCGATCGGCGCGTCGAGTTCGCCCGTGCGCAGCCACTTGCTCGCGCGCCAGGGCTCGTCGGCCGGCGTCGCCAGCTCGACCCAGTACACCGGCACACCGGCCGAGCGGGCGAGCGCGACCAGGTCGGCGCACCGCTCCACCGCGGCGGCGACAGCCTCGTGTGCGTCGTCGTCGAGTCCGTAGTCGCCGAGATGGGCGGGGTCGCCGAACGAGCGCTGCACGTCGATCACGAGCACGGCGCCCCGGTCGGGGCGGAGGGCGGCGAGCCGGTGGTCTGCGACGTGAGCGTCGACAGGTCGGTCATCAACGAGCCCGCCGTCGGCGAGCCGCGAGTCGGCGGCGACTCGGTGGTCAGCGGCCCGGTCGTCGCCAGCCACGCCAGTCACGACGCGACCTCGGCGTCGGCGGCCGGCGCCTGCGAGGCATCCGCCCCGGCAGCATCCGCCTCAGCGGCATCCGCCCCGGCCCCACCCGACTCCGCCGCCCGCAGCGCGGGCAGCACCGACTCGCCGAAGCGCGGCAGCCCCTCGAGGTAGTCGGGGAAGATCAGCATGAGCCCGTCGAGCTCGGCCCGGTCGAGGATGTCGAGCACCTTCTCCGAGAGCGTCTCGGCCGAGCCGGTGACGTACGGGGTCTGGAAGGCCTCCTCGCCCTTCGCGCCCTCGGCCCAGGAGAGGGCGCGCTGCGCGTCCCACCCCCACGAGCGGCGCATGTTCGACAGCGCCTCGCGGTCGAGGCCCTCGCCGTAGCGCTCGGCGGTCGCCTCGGCCTCGGCGTCGGTGTCGCCCTGCACGATGGTCATCATCGAGTAGGTGCGCACGGTGCGGCCGTTCGCCGCGGCGCGCTCGTGCACGTCGCGCGAGAGGTCGCGCATGCCCTCGATCGACTCGGAGCCGAGGAACGCGCCGTCGGAGTACTGCGCCTGGAAGGCACGGCCCCGGTCGGAGCGGCCCGCGGAGATGATGGTCGGCCGCGGGTCGGGCAGCGGCCGCGACTCGCAGTCGGTCAGGGTGAAGAACTGCCCGTTCATGGTCACCGACGGCTCCGACCACAGGCGCAGCACGGCCTGGGTCCACTCCTCGGTCATGGCGTAGCGGTCGTCGTGGCTCATCGTCTCGTCCCAGATGCCCATCTGCTGGAACTCGTCGGCGTAGGCGCCGTTGACGATGTTCATGCCCGCGCGCCCGCCGCTGATCTGCTGCAGCGTGGTGAACACCTTCGCCGCGAAGGCGGGGTTCTGCATGTTGGCGTGCACGGTCGCCCAGATCTTGACGCGCTCGGTCGCCTCGGCGAGACCGGCCATCATCGTCATCGACTCGAGCGTCTCACCCCAGTGGTCGGTCGAGCCGCCGAATCCGCGCCACTTCGCCATCGCCATGATGAAGTCGAGGCCCGCGTCCTCGGCCAGGCGCGCGACCTGCCGGTTGTAGTCGTAGCTCGCGGGCGGGTACGGCGCGGTGCTCGAGATCATCCAGCCGCCGGCCGCGTTCGGCAGGAAGACGCCGTAGTCCTTGTGGTCACCCATCGTGATCTCTTTCGTCTCGTGTGTCGTGGTGGTGGGGGCGAGCGGATGCCCCGGGGCCGGGGCCGCCCGACCGGCACGCGGTGCGCGCGAGGCGCCCGTCGCGTGCGGTCGGGCGTTCGGCCCGGGGCATCCGATCGCCTGGTGCGCCTACGGCGCCGGCCAGACCAGCTCGCCGTCGGCGAAGATCGCGTCGACGAACGAGGTGTCGAAGAGGCCGAGTGCCGTGTCATCGCTGATGTCGTTCTCGAGCAGCGAGAAGTCGTTCAGCATGGCGACGATGGCGAGCACGTTGTCGGTGTCGATCGCGCCGAGGTTCGTGCCCTCGGGCTGCGCCTCGCGCACGATCTCGGCCTCGGTGTTCCAGATGTTGACGTTGTGGTCGACGTCGTAGCCCTCGCCCGACAGGTCGGCGGTGAAGGCCACGCACTCCTCGGCGGCGGTCTCGCAGTACTCGAACGCGTGGAAGGTCGCGCGCAGGAAGTCCTCGACCACGGTCGGGTGCTCGGCGGCGAACTCGGGGTTCGCGGCGAACGCGCCGAGCGACGACGGCACGCCGTAGTCGTAGGGGCGCCACACCGTGACGTCCTCTCCGGCGGCGGCGAGCAGGTTCGGCTCGTTCGAGATGAAGCCGGTGAGCGAGTCGACCTGGCCGCGCGGCAGGATCGACGGGTCGTAGCCGACCACGACCTGCTGCATGCTGTCGACGTCGGCGCCGGCCTCCTCGAGCATGGCCGCGACGGCCGGCGGCAGGCCGCCCTTGTGGCCGAGGATGGTGCCGTCGAGGTCGGCGAGGTCCTCGATCTCCGGCATGGTCATGAGGATCTCGAGGCCGACGTTCGAGTACGACGAGATGCCGACGAGCTCGATGCCGGTGTCGTAGGCCTGCAGCAGGTTCTGCTGGCTGACCGAGGTGAACTGCACCTGGTCGGATGCCACGAGCTGCGTGTTCTGGCCCGTGTCGCCCGTGCCCGGCTGGATCTCCACGTCGAGGCAGAGGTCATCGAAGTAGCCGAGCTCCGAGGCGGCGACCACGTCGAGGATCGACGCGGACGCCTGGTACTGGTAGCCGGTCAGGAACGTGATGGCGCCTGCGGCCTCGTTCTCGGCGCAGCGCTCGGCCGAGATCGCGGTCGACTCCGAGGCATCCGCTTCGGTGGCCGAGGTGTCCTCGGCCGCGCAGGCCGTGAACGCGAGCAGGGCCGCTGCGGCGCCGGCGAGGGCGACGACCGGCCGGGTGACGGTGCGTGACATGGGTTCTCCTTCAGGGGAAGTGCGCGGGGTGCGCGAAGGGCGCGTTCGACCACGGGACGCGGCGACGCGGGTGCGGTGCAGGGATGGGTGGTGCGGTGAGTGGTGCGGTGAGTGGTGCGGTGAGTGGTGCGTGATGGGGTGGTGCGGGATGGATCCGGCCGCTGTGCGGCCGGCGCCGGAGCGGGGCGGGCCTACTCCGGTTCGTGGCGGTGCGTGTCGTGCCAGTGCAGCACGCGCCGCTCGACGGCGGTGACGATCGCGAGCAGGGCCGAGCCCATGAGCGCGAGGATGAAGATCGAGGCGTAGATGACCTGGAGCTGGTTGTTCGAGCTGGCCAGGCTGATGGTGGTGCCGAGGCCCTCGGCGGCGCCGGGGGCGAACATCTCGGCGACGACCGCGCCGACGATCGACAAGGGGAAGACGATCTTGAGCGCGGCGAACAGGTACGGCAGCGAGCTCGGGATGCGCACGTGCCAGAGCATCTCGGGCCGGGAGGCGTTCACCGTGCGGTAGAACTGCAGCACCGGCGTCGGCACCGAGCGCAGCCCCACGGCCACGTTGATGAGGATCGGGAAGAAGCAGATCAGCGCGGTGACGATGAGCTTCGGCTCGGGCCCGAACCCGAACGCCACGACCAGCGCCGGCGCGATCGCGACGAGCGGCGTGACGTTCAGCACGACCGCGACGGGCATGACGGCCCGGCGCACGAGCGGGATCTCGCTGATGCCGATGGCGAGCACCGACGAGCAGACGAACGCGATGGCCAGGCCGATCAGCGCCTCCTGCAGCGTGATCCACGCGTTCTCGATGTAGAAGAGGGGGTTGCCGCTGAGCGAGCTCCAGATGTTCTGCAGCGGCGGCAGCAGGTACGGCATCTGCTCGGCGCCGATCTGCCAGAGCACCCCGAGCACGAGCACCATGACGGTGATCGGCGCCCAGCGGCTCGGGCGGAGGAACTTCGGCATGCGGCGCGCGGCGGCCTCTGTGGCGGTGGCGGATGCCTCGGAGGCGGCCTGCTCGGCCGGCGCGCCGGTCGCGGGGTCGGTGCCCGTCGCGACGGTGGCGGCGGGGGCGTCGGCGGCGGTCGCGGCCGGCTCAGGGGCATCCGTCACCTCAGGGGCATCCGTCTGGTCGGTGCGGGGCGTGGGGGTGTCGATGGCGGTCATCCTTCGCTCGGGGTCCTTCGTGCTCAGGCCGCGGCGGGCAGGTCGGGCGAGTGCCAGGCCGACTGCAGTCGCTGGCGCACGAGGTCTTCGTAGTGGTGGAAGGCGTCGCTCGTCATGAGCTCGGCGCTGCGCGGGCGGGGCAGGTCGACGTCGATCACGTCGACGATGCGGCCGGGCCGCGGGGCCATCACGACCACCTGGTCGGAGAGGCGCACGGCCTCGGTGACCGAGTGGGTGACGAACACGACGGTGGCCGTGGTGTCGTCCCACAGGTCGAGCAGCTGCTCCTGGAGCTGCTCGCGGGTGAACTCGTCGAGCGCCGAGAACGGCTCGTCCATGAGCAGCACATCGGGCTGCAGTCCGAGCGCGCGCACGATCGCGACGCGCTGCTGCATGCCGCCCGAGAGCTCGGGCGGCAGCTTGTGCATGGCGTCGCCGAGGCCGACGTCGCGCAGCAGCTGCTCCATGTCGGGCATGGGGCGGGCGGCGGATGCCCCTGCCTTGCGCTTGCGCGCAGCACGACGGTTCACGCGGTGCGGCAGGGTCACGTTGTGCAGCACGTTCAGCCACGGCAGCAGGGCGGGCGTCTGGGGAACGAAGCCGATGTGCTTGCCGTCGCAGGCCGAGTCCGGCGACTCGCCGAACACCTCGACGCTGCCGGCATCCGTCGACTCGAGGTTCGCGATGAGTCGGAGCAGGGTCGACTTGCCGCATCCGCTCGGCCCGATGACGCTGACGAACCGGCCCGCCGGGATGTCGAGGTCGACGTCGTGCAGCGCGGTCATGCGCGTCGCGCCGGAGCCGTACACCTTGCGGGCGCCGTCGATGCGGATCGCGGGTGCCGTGTGATCGTGGGGGGCCATCTCAGACCAGCTTTCTGAAGGTGCGGTTGTGGTACACGAGGGGTTCGCGGTCGTTGTAGAGCACGTCGTCGACCGCGATGAGCAGCATGAGGTGGTCGCCGGCGGTCTGGCGCAGCTCGACGCGTCCGAGGATCGTCGCCATCGCGTCGGCCACGACCGGCAGGTGCTCGTGATCGGGGTGCAGGTCGACCGCGGCGAACTTGTCGGCGCCCTTCGTGGCGAAGTGCTTGGCCAGGTCGCCCTGCCCCTCGGCGAGGATGTTCACCGCCACCCGCTCGGTGGCCGCGAACGCGCCGTAGCAGTCGGCCGTGTCGGCGAGGAAGACGGTGACCAGCGGCGGGCTGCTGGAGACCGACGTGAAGCTGTTGGCGGTGAAGCCGTACCGGCGGCCGTTGTGCACGGTGGTGACGAGGGTCACCGGGGTGGCCATGTGGCCGAGCGCGCGGCGCAGGGGGTCGTGGGCGGTGGGGCGGGGCTGGTCGACCACGGTCACGCCTGCACCTCCTCGGCGACGGGGGCGGTCGCGGTGGCGAGGGCGCGGATCAGGGGCATCCGCTCTCCCACCCAGGTCGTGACGACCGCGTCGCGGGCCTCGGGGTCGGCAGCCTGCGCCTCGAGCACGCCGAGCGCACCGAGCGGGGTGGACGCGCCGACCTCGTGCATGAGCGGGGTGAGGTGGAACTCGCCGGTGACGTGCGCGTGCGCCGGGGAGCCTGCGACCGTGAGGGGGATGGCCGCGACGCCCGCGAGCGAGGTCGGGCCGTAGCCGTCGACGAACGCCTTCAGCAGGCCCGTGTAGCTGCCCTTGTAGGAGGGAGTGGCGACCACGACGAGGTCGGCGGATGCCACGCGCTCGCGCTCGGCCGCCGCGTCGGCGTTGCCCCACTCGAGCACGGCCGGGCCGAGCTCGGCGAGCTCGATGACGGTGATCTCGGGGGTGGTCTGTGCTGCCGTCGCGATCGCCTCGGCGAGCGCTACGGCGGTGGCGGTGGTCTTCGATCCGGCTCTGGGGTTGCCGGAGAGTACGACGATCGAACGCATTGGAGCCTCCACGACTCAATCCATGGGTCTGGTGTGTGTGGAGAGCGTGCGGGGCGAATCGGTGCGGCGGATGCCGGTGCGATGTGCCCTGCGGAGGTCCAACTGGGTACGACTGTAGGCGGGCGTTGTTTCGCGAGTCTCGCCGCCGTGTTTCGTGTTCATGAACTCAGGCCGAGGCGTCGCCGAGCGGCGTGAGCGTGCCCGCGTCGGCGTCGAACAGCAGCACCTCGACGCCGAGATCGTGCGTGGCGACGGTGGTCCACCCGCCCGCCGCGAACGCCTTCGCGACCGTCGGCGTGATGCACAGCGCAAGCCGCGCCTCGGGGAACAGCGCCCGCTTGATCCACGCCAGCTTGAACAGGTTCGCGGTGACCCGGTTGCGGTGCGCCGACTTGAACTCGCCCGTGTTGCCGACGAGCTGCACGAAGGTGGTGTGGTCGGGGGCTGCGCCCTCGACCTCGAAGCGGGTCGTCTGGTCGACCGTGATGGTCGCGGGGGCGAGGACTGTGCCGAGCTGCGTGCTCAGGGCCGCGAGCATCGCGTCCTCGGTGGAGCCCGCGGGGAACCGGCTCCTGGCCGGCTCCACCGCGATGGTGCGAGGTGGGGCCGTCATGGGGTTCAGGGTAGGTCGGGGACGTTTCGCGGGGGTTTCGAGTGGCAGCGGCTCGCCCGCGGCGACTGTCCAGGCTCTCACGCGAGTTCAGAATCGGCCCGACTTTCGTTCCGTTCTTCCAGCATTGATCAGACACGATGAACAGGACGTACTCGCCAGAGATGCGTGAGCGCGCTTTTCGCATACTCACTAAGGCGCGGCCGGAACACGCGAACAGTGGAACGTCGCCGCCACGCTGCGGTCCGAGATCCTGCCACTGCAAGCGCTCGACACGCCGAACACGGATCGAACTACACCGCCATGGACTACACCGAGCGGATCGTTGAACTCGGCACCCGTCGACGGGAACGGTGGGCGATACGTTCGTTTACGCGATGGCCGAGGCGGTCAAGAACCTCTACAAGACCGAGTTGATCCGTCAACAGGCCCGTGGCGGACCGTCGAGCAGGTGAAGCTCGCGACCCTCGAGCGGATGTGGTGGTGGAACAACCAGCGCCTTCACGACAAGCTCGACATGCGTACCCCGGATCGAGGTCGAGAACGCGTACTACTCTGGACTCGAATCAGCTATACCGCACCCGCCGGAGGCTCCCGCTAGGAACGAAACTCAGGCCGGTTCGACAATCTCTCCGTCGACTTCGGCATGTTCACGGTCACTGGCCTGGCCTATCTCCTCGCCTAACCCAGGTGGCCGCCTAGGACTACAGCAGTTCGTCAAACGACGGCCAGCGCTCCACCGCCCAAGCCTGTAGTTCAGCGGACCGATTCGCGAGCGCCTCCTCGTCCCAAGAATCGTAACGGTCGTATACATGCTTTGTCGTCGCGAACACCGTCTCGTTCGAGAGCCGGCTCCTTGCCGACGCCCATCCGCTGGAGCTCTTTCCTGCGTTCGCCTCGTTGGAGAGCGGGACCAGGTTCGCCCACGTGTGCAACCAGCGACCGTGCTCCTCGTCGCTGAATAGATCCGCCCAATCGCCGGATAGGTCCTGAGGGAGCAGATGGTCAATCGTCATCGGAGGGAACGTCGCAATCACGTCCCCCTTCGTGTAGGACCGCTCGTACTCCGCGAGCGCGTAACTAGCGACGCGTCTAGCGTAGAGATTCCCGGTATCCACAGCTCGCTTGACCGCCTCATCACCCGGGAAGATGACAGTCGTCGAGGTGATCTCCCTCCGCACTAGGTGCGGATTGGCTCCAGCATCGGCCCACAGTCGCTTGAAAATCGCATGCAACCCGGTTGGCTCGATTCCAAGGAGCGCCCGCCGCACGAGGAATGACTCCACGACGTCGATAGACTTGCGCGCGTCCAGCAAGTCCACCTCATCAGACTCGGCTGCAGTAAGCAGCTGCATGAAGTACGGGTAGGAGGACGATGGCCGATTCAGTACGTTCAGGCGCCGGACGCCTTCCACGAGTTCGTCGTCCAGCACGTTCAGTCGCCCTGAATGAATCGCGTTGTATGACGGTTGATGCCGCCTCAGATCTCGCATCACCGTGAGCATCTCGTCGCGAGGGTCCATCTGGTCATCAACGAAGTCGCCCGAGCTCCAACGGGTTGATAACGCCTTAAAGGTCCCGGCCTTGGTGATCGACGGATCCACGGTAAGCGCGAACGGGAAGAAGTATCCTGCCTTCGCCGCGTCCGACGCAAATGCTTCCTCAAACGGCTTCCACTCCTCGTTGTACAGACGGAGGGCTGTACGCGCATCGTCTCGAAGCCGCTTAAGGACGTCGTTCCGAACTAGGTCGATGATTCCGAGCTTGACTCCCTCAGCATTGAGCCGATCGAATACCTCGTTCGGGTCATGTGAATCACCAAGTCGGATCTCTACGAACTCGAGACTGTCCAGAAGTGTGTCCCTGAGCGTCTCGATTCGTTCCACCACACCATCGTCGTCGAGTTCACCGCCATCAGCTCCCGCCGTAGTGCGGGTCTCAATCTGGCGCTGGATGAGCTTGTACGAAGCGAGAAGGCTGCCGTCAGATTCACCTGCTTCGCGCTCGACGTCAATGTCGAGGTCAAATCCCTCCCCGAAAGCCGAGCGCAGGACGTCGTTGAACTGCCGCGTGTCCCGTAGTGTTGGCCGAAGCTTAGGTTGATTCTTCGATTCCCGCTTCCGACTTACGATGTACTGCCTATAGAGATCCTCGGCAATCTCAAACCCGTCTTGGCCGTACCGCCTCGCGTGAGACGCTAGCGCGACGATCGTGAGCACCATGGTGGTCATCCGCTGCTGCCCGTCGATGATCCAGTAGAGGCCAGCCTGTCCGGCGGTCGACGACCGTTCATCATCGAAGACGAGAGCACCGAGGAATCGCTTCGAGTACTGCCCATCAATGATCGTGTCTATGTCGCGCCACAACTGGTCTATCTGGGACTTCCCCCACACATAGCGGCGCTGAAACAGTGGGCAGTACAACTGCACGTCGTCCTTTAGCCGATCTCCGAGCGAAACGGGGGATGCCTCGAGGGCGCGAGTGCTCACCATTGCGCCAGGATATCGAGCAGCCGCGCGTTCGGGGCGCCCGCTCCCGACCGGGGAGCAAGCAGGGACGCAACAGTCGGCGACCCGTGCCATACCAATGGACGCACCGACGGAGGAGAGGCGCTTGGGTGGAATGACATGCTCCAGTCCACCCCGCACAGCAAGCCTCTCCAGGCGTCACCGATCGTCTACCAAACCCCTTGCCGGTGCGTCTTCAGCTGGTGTCGCTGGACACTCCTAGTATCGGGGTGTGGTCGAAGCGTCAGAACAGTTCTCGGTAGTCGAAGTCTGCGCGGGCGCCGGCGGCCAGTCGCTGGGTTTACACAAGGCAGGCTTCCAGCACTCACTCGCGATCGAGATCGACGCCACAGCAGCCTCGACCCTGAGAGATAACCTCGGGGCGCCCGTAGCCGTTGGCGACGTGGCGGATCGCGAGGTATGGCGACCCGACGACTACGCAGGGGTCACGCTCTTTGCCGGAGGCGTACCGTGTCCGCCATTCTCTGTCGCCGGTCGGCAGCTCGGCTCGTCCGATGAGCGTGATCTATTCGCTTGGGCAATTGAACAGGTCGGCGTCATCGAGCCACGCGCCGTGATGCTCGAGAACGTTCGCGGCCTCGCATCTGCACGGTTCTCGGCATACCGTCAGCGCGTGATCGACCGGCTTTACGAGTTGGGTTACGTCGGCGAGTGGAAGCTTCTTCATGCCGCCGATTTCGGCGTCCCTCAGCTTCGCCCCCGCTTTGTACTCGTGGCGATGCGCCCGGAGGATCACGCTTACTTCCGCTTCCCGGAGTCTGGTTCGGAGGGCCGAGTAACCGTGGGCGAAGCTCTCGCGGACTTGATGGGCGCGCGCGGATGGAGCGGCGCGCACGAATGGGCACAGTTGGCCTCCGACATCGGACCTACCCTCGTTGGCGGCAGCAAGAAGCACGGTGGAGCCGACCTCGGCCCAACCCGTGCCAAGCAGGCTTGGAGCCGCCTGTACGTTGACGGTCGCGGTGTCGCTGATGAAGCACCAGATCGCGGTGCACCGTCTGCCCGTGAACGTCATCCACGGCTTACGGTGGAGATGACAGCGCGCATTCAGGGATGGAAGCCCCACGATCATTGGATATTCCAGGGCAGGAAGACCGCACAATACCGTCAGATCGGCAACGCCTTCCCGCCTCCTGTTGCCGAAGCCATCGGGCGCGCGCTAGACGCTGCGTTGCGGCATGAAGGTAGTCCGCGGGCGGATCTTGAGCGGACTGTTGATCTTCATGACCCCGTTTATCGCGCGCTTGCGGCCTCAACCGATCCTCTGTCCATCGACGAGCTGATTCGAGCTCACAATGAGGGCACCCAGTCCGCCATTGAGCGAAAGATCACAGCGTTGGGGCACGATTTCGAGCTCGAGGTTCTTCAAGGTGCTGACGGAGTGGTGCGGTACAAGCTGGGCGCATTCAAGGGTTTCATCGGCCAGGAAGCTCATGCGCGGCACGAGTTCGTGATCGCAAAGCGCAACCGAGTCAGCTAGATCATGTCGTTCCCCGAACTCGACGGGTGGGTGTACGACCCCATCGCTGGTGAGACGGACACTGCGCTAGTTGAAGTCTTCCGGGAGCTGCAGACGGCTGACCCTCAGGGGGATCGCACTGCTCAGATGATGCGCAGTACTCTCGATCAGTTGTATGACGGGCAACGAACGGGCCGCTACTCGTGGGCACAGCTGCACAAGACCGAAAGGACACACTTCGGCACGCTCTTCGAAATCAATTTGCGGCGCGAGTTCGACGACGTAATCGCCGAGGGCGACAAGCTCGACTTCCGCATTGCGGGGCACGACGTCGACTGCAAGTTCTCCCAAAGACTCGGCGGTTGGATGATCCCTCCGGAGGCATTCGACGAACTGCTCGTCGTTGGTTTCGCCGACGATACCGCCGGAGAGTTCGCGCTCGGCGTCGTCCGGGCTTCGGACCTGCACCGACGCACTGCCGCAAATCGAGATGCAAAGGTGCAGCTCAATCCGGCAGGGCGATCGGCTGTTCGGTGGCTTCAGCGCCCTGGCACACTTCCTCCAAACGTTCTCCTTTCATGCAGCGAGCAGGACATCAGTGCCATCTTCGACCAGTCACTAAGTGGCCAGAAGCGCCTCAACGAACTGTTTCGTCGAGTGACAGCCCAGAGGATCGGTCGCAACACCATTGCCACGGTGGCCCAGCAGAATGACTTCATGAGGCGAGTTCGCGAGAATGGTGGCGCTAGAACTGACCTTCGGCCGGAGGGCTACATCATTCTGGGCGGGGATTATGCGTTACACCGCCGTATCGCCGTGCAACTTGGCCTTCCGACACCGCTTCCAGGCGAAGTGGTAAGTGCTCGGATCGCACCCACGACTGAGTCGCACCCTTTCCACACGTCCCTTGAGGGCACGTTGTGGGCTGTGGTCGACGATGACTCTGAGGTCACCAACCCGGCCCCGGTCGTGCCGTATCACTAGGCTCTCGTGCGCAACGCTGCTTCAATCCGCTCCACCGCTTCCCTCGCACCTTCGTGCTCCCACACTCGGATGACGAGCCATCCCTTGTCTTCGAGAATCTGATTGTTCTGTACATCCCGTTGAGCGTTTCGCTCGAGCTTCGGCCCCCAGTATGACGTGTTCACCCTCGGCGATGATCCATGCTCTGGACATGAGTGCCAGAAGCAGCCATCTACGAACACAGCAATCCGTCGCCGAGTAAACACGATGTCTGGTCGTACTACGCCTGCCTCGAACTTCATTCGTAGGTCGCAGCGGTAGCGGTGCCCGGCAGCGTGGAGCATCGACCGCAGCGCGAGCTCCGGGGCTGTGTCGCGCCGACGATTCGCTTGCATGTTGCGGCGACGGTCACTCACTGCTCTGCCTACTCCCCAGCAATGCCTGCACGAGTCAGCCGCGACCCCCAGTCGCACCTGACCTCATGGCCCCCACCTCACATCTTGCCTCTTCATTGCACCATTCAGCCACCGCCGCCACGCGGTGCGCGCCATCGATGCGTCGGCCCCTCGTGCAATACTTCCGAGGATGGGCGATAAGGACGTCGATCGAGGAACAGCGAATCCGGCCACGAAGCGCGCCCGTTCAGTGTCCGTGGCTCAGCAGAAGATCGCAGACTCAGGCGCGATTGATGGCGGCGTCGAGTTAGTTAAGGAACTCGACAGACTAGGCACGAGCAGCAAGGTCGCAGCTCGGGCTCCGCGCGGAACTGGCCTCGCAGGCTACCTCGCCCGGGGGATGGCGGCTGAGCCGCTAGAGGGTCCACCCGGCGAGTTCACGCATCTGCTCGAGTCGCTTCTGCAGCGCCTCACCATCTGGTGGTCGCCACAGGGCTACGCGCGAATGCCCACGATTGTGCCGTGGTGCATCCGCGATCGATCAGCGCGGTACGACCAGGGCCCGGAGTCATGGAGCGCGCCACGTGAGGACGGATATCTACGGGACGATAACTCGATCATCAAGAAGCTTCCGCTGCCTTTGACGGTTCACGCATCTTCCGAGCATCCGTATGCGAACCGCAAGCCCTGGCGCGGCTTCACTGCATGTCACATCTGGCGGGAGCTTCCCGATGGGTCTTTAGCAGGCACAGACCCATGGCTCTACTCGTTCATGCCAAACATGGTCTGGATGCCCTCCGCGCTGTCCGCACTGTCCGACATGCACGAGTCTCATGTCCAGCTACTGCTGCAGCGCAGCAGCGTCGCGTTGTTCAGGAACGTGGAGGTCGCAAATCCCGTCCGGTACTACGCGGAATATGCCTGGCACCGTCTGCCCACTCCGCGATACGAGGGACGCTCCTTGTCGACCAATGAACTGGCAGTGTTCGATGCCGATCACGCATTTGTCCGCAGGCGAGTGAACTACCTCACTGCCTTCGTACATGGAGCGGAAGCCGTCTTGGAGTCGGGCCAGTTGAGGCGAAAACTCATCAGCACCCGCTACACGGCCGGGCTGCCGTTGCTCGACCCGGCAGCAATTGCAGACTTCCGCGATGCGATGTTGCAGTATCGTGACGCGGTGCAGGCTGCAGGGCTCACCACCGAGTGAGGACGATCCCTTGCGCTTCAGATGTCAAGCAAACCCGGGCCAGCTCCGCGAAACGAACTCCCCCGCCAGGCTGGCATGGATGCTGCGCTGGCCGCCGAGCGATCGCTGGGTCGGATTGCGGAGGAGCAGGCGCAGAAACAACCCGAGCTTTGACAGTCCCTCGTCCGCGATTGACGGCCCGGACATCCGTATCGAAGTGAAGGCCCGAATCGAAGGCGCTTATACCTTCACGATCCAGTCGCCGTAGACACGCTTGACCGACGCCGTGCCGTACTTCGCGATCTCGTCGAGCACGGCGCCGATCAGCGTCGGCGAGACTTTGTCGGCGTCGATGAGGACCGCGATGAGGTCGTTGGGCTAGGCCATCGGTCAAGCATGGCAGGAGTGGGGCGAGTTCACTCCCCGCCCAGAATGGTGCGGAGCTCCTCGATGGCAGCCGCCTCGGACGGCGAGACCTTGTCGGAGCCGCCCTTGTCCTTCGATGCCTCCGCCACGTTCTGGGCCACGCCGAGCAACCAGGCACGCACATTCGCCGCGGCATCCGCCGGGAGCGCCTGCAGTACGGGCACGACAGGGGCGAGGTGTGCCCTGCCCTCGGAGATCATGAGCTCCTTGTCGGTGGCGTCGATGGAGGGACCGGAGTCGCCGTCACCCGACAGCTGCGCCTTCGCAGCGCGGATCAGGTCTTGACCGGGCCCGGACGGAACGTCGCCGAGCGCGCTGCGCATGGCGAACGCCTCCTTCACCATCCCCCACTTGCTCGACTCGTTGTGCCCCATGACGAACTGCGTGCACCCCATGACCGCCTGCGCGACAGCGTTGACATCCTGATTCGACATATTCACCCTTCGGTATCGGTCTGACGGGTGAAGTCGAACACACCCCACGGAGGGGCGCAAGGGGCAAGCTCACCCGAGCGGAATCGACACGACGAGCATCGCGAGCGTCATGCCGGCCATGGCGGCCGCGTCGAGCGCTCGGACGCGAGATCCGACCCGGTGCGCACGCACCGCGTGCCATGCGCTGTACACCGCGAACGCCACCGCACCGGCGACGATCACCGGCGCCGACGAGGTCGTCGCGTGACCCCCGTGGGCGCTCGAGGCGGTCACGCCGAGGTCTGGAGCGCCCGCGTGGAGGGCCACGACCAGGGCGGCCGTCACCACGAGCCCGAGCGCTCGATGCAGGTCGAGTTGCGTGACACCGCCCGCGGCACGCGCCGTGAGCACGACGACGATCGCACCCGCGACCATCGCAGCCGCCCACGCGATCGAACGGCCCGCCCACCCGGGCACCGACCCGGCGAAGAACGCCATGTCGACCATCGCACCCAGCATGAGCAGGGCGGCGACCACGGCGAGCACGCGACCCATCGCACCGGCAAGCACGACGCGCCGGCGCCCGGCCGACCCCGTAGCGGGGGTCGACCAGGCACCGGTGCCAACCGAGCAGCAGACGCCGATCGATGCGGGAATCACCATGCCGGCGTGGAGCAGCTCGGTCATCGGGGCATCCGTTCCTGAATACGGTTCCTGAAAAGCGACAGACGCGAGAACCCGAGGGTCAGTGCCCGCAGCTGCACGCCGCGCCCGCGTCGCCCGCGCAGTGCGCGCAGCCCGCGTGACCCGACCCGGTCGCGTGCGAGCCGGTGCCGTGCGCCGTGCTGGCCGGCACATTCAGCACCGGGTTGCGGTCGAAGAAGCCGTACGGCTTCAGCGTGAACTTCGCGTGGTCGACGGGCATGACGGGCCAGTCCTCCGGGCGCGGGAAGTGCGTCGGGCCGAACGTGTGCCACAGCACGATGTCCTCCCCGTCGACCGAGCGGTCCGCCGCCCGGTACTTGGTGAGGCCGTCGCCGCCGGGGTTCTGGTGCACGTAGTCGCCCGCCGCGTACTTCTCGGCCGGGTCGTACTGCGTGACGAACAGGTGCTTGGTCGCGAACTCCGCGCGCGACGCGATCGACGACGACGGGTCGGCGAGCAGCGTCGGCGTCTGCGTGGGGTGCAGCACGTAGCCGGTCGGCTGGCCGAGGCGGTTCTGCTTCTCGGTGTTGACGATGTGCCAGGCACGTCCGACCGAGGCATCGGCCTCGCGCGCAGCATCCGCTTCGGTCGAGAGCCTCGTACGCGAGAACGTGAAGCCGTTGCCGTGCTCGTTGCCCGGACCGATCGGCACCCGCACCGCGTCGACCTCGTCGACCGCGTTGGCCAGGCCGTCGACCATCATGTCGAGGCGGAAGTTGAACAGGTGCTGGTGGTTCGGCCCGCCGAGGCCCGGGGCGACCTGCGTGGCGTACGGGTAGCCCTCCTCCGGGTAGGCCGAGGTGAAGAGGATGCCCGTGAGCTTCGCCTCGCACTCGATCGTGCCGTCGAGGTAGAGGTACCAGTAGAAGCCGTAGTCGTAGTTGCCGACGGTGGTGAAGAAGCTGATCACCAGGCGGCGGGCGCGGCGCACCTCGTCGGACTCGGTGAACATGTCGCTGTGCTTCCACAGCGTGCCGTAGTCCTCCTCGTGCATGCAGATGCCGTTCTGGATGGTCGTCGGGTTGCCCAGCTCATCGGCGAACGTCGCGTCGAAGTAGCGGATCTCGCCGAGGCAGTCGCAACCGAGCTGCAGCGAGTTCGTGAACCGGCCGAACAGGTACTCCCCCGTGTCGAAGTAGTTCTGCCAGAACCGCGTGGCCTGCGGGTCGCCGTAGGGCACGAGCATCTCGGAGACGCTCGCCCGGTAGATCACCGGGCGCTCCTCCTCGCCGTCGACGATGCGCAGGCGACGCAGGATGAGCCCCTCGCGCGGGTCGAACCCGATCTGGAACTTCCAGTTCGCCCACGACACCTCGTCGCCGTCGACGTCGAAGCTCGGGCCCTCGGGCTGGGTGATGACGATCGGCTTGAGCGACTCCATCGGCGCACCCTGCAGCTCGGGGTCGTCGAAGTTGCCGTGCTCGGCCGGGATCGGGTACGTCTCGGTGTCGACGAGCCGCGTGATCTTGCGGGCGATCACGTCGACGTACGCCGCGAGACCGTCGACCGGGTGCGCCCACGGGTGGTCCTTCGGGTGGTCCATGCGGAAGGCGAAGACGCGCAGCATCCGCGTGCCCTCCTCCTCCTCGTACCCGTAGTGGCCGGCCGACAGCGGCACGCACACGACCTGGTCGTGGCTCGTGCCACGCGCGGCGAGCGCGTCGTGCCAGCGCTGGTCCTCCGCGACGATGTCGCCGACCATTTCGAACTCCTCGACGAGGATGGGCAGCTGCCCCTCCGAACCGTCGAGCACCGTCGTCGACAGCACCGATCCGTCGGTGAGCGAGACGAGCACGTCGCTCGAGCGGCCGTCGGCCAGGTCGAGCAGCATCACGCGGGCGCGACGCTCGGGCAGCGGCCCGCCGCGCTCCCAGTCGAGCACCTCGCGCTTGTGCGGCTCCTCGAGCCCGACGTACGCGAAGCGGGTCGATGCGGCGAGCGCGAGCTCGTTGATGAGCAGCTCGCGCACGCGGGTGATCTCGGCGGCGCTCAGGTCGGCGAGCGGATGCGCCGTGGCGGCCGCTGCGGCGGCGTGGCCGTGGCCGTGGAGTCCGTGTTCGGTGATGGTCATGGGGTGCTCCTCACTGGGGCGGTGGTTCGTGGGGGTGGTGCGTGTGTGCCGCGGGGCCCGGGTATGAGGATCGGGCCCCGCGGAGTCGGTGTGGGTGGATGCGGCGAGGTGCTGCGGTACGGGCAGAGGGCGGATGCCCCGGGCGGGCGTGGGCCGGCGTGCGGCGGGCCGCCCGGGGCATCCGCCCTGCGTCACTCGGCGCCGATGGCCTCGGTGATGCGCTGGTAGGTGGCGGGCTGGGCCTTGCGCAGGTAGACCGCCTGCAGGTAGCCGAAGACCGGGAAGGCGACGATGATGCCGAGGCAGATCCACGTCACGACGCCGAACACCGGGTTGCCCGCGGCGTCGTTGTCGCCGACGAGCATCGGGTAGCCGACGACGATCACCACGGCCGAGAACACCAGGCCGACGAGGCCGAGCACCGGCGCGATGAGCGTGTTCCAGACGCGGGTGTCCTTCTTGGTGCGGGCGAAGTACGCGATGACCGCGATCGACGTGATCGACATGAGCACGATGATGCCGAGCGTCGCGATGCCGGCGAGCCAGGTGAAGACCTGCGCGACCGGGTCGAGGCCGAGGATCGCGAACAGTGCGATGAGCGCCGCGGCGGTGCCGGTCTGCACGAGCGACGACGTGTGCGGCGAGAGGTGCTTGTGGTGCACGTTGGCGAGGCTCGAGGGCAGTACGCCCGCGTTCGACATCGACAGCTGGTAGCGGGTGACCACATTGTGGAACGAGAGCACGCAGGCGAACATGCCGGTGATGATCAGCACGTTGATCGCGACCTCGCCCACCGGGCCGAGGTAGGCGGCGGCGGTCGCGATGACCAGGCCCTCGGGGTCGGCCAGCGCGGCGTCGACGACGTTCGCGGGGCCCCACGCCATGACGACCGCCCAGCTGACGAACGCGTAGAACAGCGTGATCGCGATGACCGCCGCGTAGGTGGCGCGCGGGATGGTGCGGCCGGGCTCGCGGGCCTCGTCGCGGAACACCGCGGTCGCCTCGAAGCCGATGAACGCGGCGATCGCGAACATGAGGCCGACGCCGGGCGCGCCGGAGACGATCTCGCTCGGGGCGAAGGTCTCGAGCGAGAGGCCGTCGGCGCCGCCGGTGAACGTGACCGCGAGCGACATGACGAGGGCGATGCCGACCTCGAGCACGAGCAGCACGCCGAGCACCTTCGAGCTCAGGTCGATGTGGCGGTAGCCGAGCACGCCGACGATCGCGACGACCGCCAGCGCCCACACCCACCACGGGATGTCGGGGCCGCCGAGGCCGGCGATCGACGCGCCGATGATGGTGCCGACGTACGCGTGCACCGCGACCTGCACGGTCGTGTAGGTGAGCCAGGCGAGGTACGCCGTTGCGAGGCCCATCGGGCGGCCGAGGCCGTAGCCCGAGTAGGTGAAGAACGCGCCGGGCTTCGGCACGTGCCGGGTCATGGCGACGAAGCCGACCGAGAACAGCAGCATCACGATGCCGGAGAACACGAACAGCGACGGGAAGCCGACGCCGTTGCCGAACGCGATGCCGAGCGGCACCGAGCCGCCGACGACGGTGAGCGGCGACGCGGCGGCGACGACCATGAAGACGATCGCGACGACGCCGAGCGAACCGCTCAGCTTCTTCGGTGCGGTGGTCTCGGTCGTGGGGGCCGAGCCTTCCTGGGTGGTCATGGGGATCCCTTTCGACGGGGCGTGTGGAGCAGGGCTGGTGCGGCCAGCCTCCCGAACGCGTGTTGCATGCATGTCGGATGCCCGTGAACCTTCGTCGGCGCCAACTGGGAACGGATGCCCCGGGCTGTCTCATTTGCGCGACACCGGGCTGAAACACGCGGGGCGTATCTGGGAAACGGGGGCGGGATAGGGTCGCGGCGCAGCATCCGCTCGACCCGCAGCCCCACCCGTACCGCCCGCACCACCCCCGCACCACCCGAGGAGCCCGCCGATGTCCGCCCTGGAACGCGCGATCGCGAACCCCGAACCGGTTCCGGGCCTCGACGCCGAGTCGCCCGTCGCCGGCCTCGACCGCCGCAGCGTCGGCGCCGTCGAGGTGCTCGCCCAGTCCGTCTCGGCGGTGGCGCCGGCCGGTGCCGCCCTCACGGTCCCGGCGATCATCGCCGCGGTCACCGGCACCGCGTCGCTGCTGCCGATGCTGCTCGCCGCGGGCGTGACGCTGCTCGTGGCATCCACCATCACCCAGTTCAGCCGCCGCATGGCGGCGCCCGGCGGCGTCTCGGCGTACATCGCCCGCGGCCTCGGGTCGTCGGCCGCGCTCGTCGGCGGCGTCGCGCAGCTCATCGGCTACGGCTTCGTCGCCATGTTCGCGCTCGTCGGCACGGTCTACACGACGCTCTCGCTCGCCGACTTCGTGCTGCCAGCGGCCGGCGCACCGGCGCTCTGGGCCGTGGCGCTGATGCTGGTGCTCGGCGCCGGCGCGCTGTTCATCCTCGTCCGCGGCATCCGGCGCTCGGCCCGCGTGACGCTCATCGTCGAGGTGGTCTCGGTCGGCGTGATCGCGCTGCTCACCGTCGCGCTGCTCGGCGTGCTCTGGGCGACGGATGCCCCGATGATGGCGAACCGCACCTTCGCGGTCTTCGACCCGAGCGGCGTCTCCGGCGCCGAGCTGCTCGTCGCGACCGCGCTCGCGCTGACCGCGCTCGTGGGCTTCGAGTCGGCGTCCACCCTGGGCGGCGAGGCGAAGCGGCCCCTGCTGGCCATTCCGCGCGCGATCGTCTGGACCGTGTTCGTGTCGGCCGGCCTGTACCTGCTGACCGGATACGCGCAGCTCACCGGCATCGACTCCGCCGACCTCCGCGGCGGCGACGGCTTCTTCCCGGTCGACGGCGTCACCGCCTCACTCGGCATGCCGTGGCTCGGCGCGGTGCTCGAACTCTCGATCGCCGCGTCGCTGTTCGCGTGCCTCATCGCCTCGGCGACCGCGATGACCCGCGTGCTCTTCGCGCTCGCCCGCGAGGGGCTGCTGCCCCGCGCGCTCGGCCGCACCAGGCGGCGCTCGGGCACCCCGGTCGCCGCAGTCGCGCTCAGCATGACGTTCGTCACCGCCGTGCCGATCGTGTCGGTGCTGCTGGGCGCCGCGCTCTGGACGACGATGCAGTGGCTGCTCCTCGGCGCCGCGACCGGCTACCTCGTCGCGTACTTCCTCGCGTGCGTCGCCGCCCCGGTGTTCCTCTGGCGCATCGGCGAGTCGGGCTGGCGCTCGACGGTCGTCGCCGCGGCCGGTGCCGTCGGGGTCGCGGTGATCCTCGTCGCCTACCTCGTCGTCGAGTCGACCGGCGCGCGCGCCGGCGCGGTGTGGGTGATGGTCGGTGTGCTCGGCGCGACCGTGGTGCTCGCCGCCGGCCGCGCGCTGTTCGCCCGGCGGAACCCGCGCATCCGGGGCGTCTACGACGTGCCGACGATCGCCGACGTGTGGGGCGGGCGCCGTGGCGAGCCCTGACCGGGTGCCGGATGCTCCGTCCGCCATGCCACCGGCCAGCGGCGTCGAACTGCGGGCCCGGCAGCCGAAGGCGATCCAGCACGCGCTGCACGTGCTCGAGGAGGTCGCGCGGCTCGGCCCGGGGGTGACGGCCCAGCAGATCTCGACCAGCCTCGGGATGCCCCGGGCCACCGCCTACCGCCTGCTCAACCTGCTCGTGCAGGAGGAGTACCTCGTGCGCCTGCCCGACCTCTCGGGCTTCGCCCTCGGCAGCAAGGTCACCCAGCTCGCGACCCTCGTGCCGACCGCGCCACCGCCGCGCGCGGTGCGCCGGGTGGTCGACGACCTGCGCGGGCGCGTCCGCGCCGGCGTGCACCTCGTGCGCTACGACGGCGGCATCCTGCAGATCGTCGACGCCGACCCCGACTTCGCCCTGAGCGACGAGGTGCGCATCTCGCGCGACCCCCACGTCTCGGCCCTGGGCGGGCTGCTGCTCGATGCATCCGCTGGGTTCGTGTCGATGTCGTCGCCGATCGTGCCCGGGCGCGCCTGTCTCGCCGTGCCGATCCGCGACGACCGCGGTGCGCTGGTCGCCGGGATCGCGCTCGCGACGACGCCCGCGCGCGCGGCGGAGCCGGCGCCGCTGCTCGCGGTGCTGCGCGAAGCGGCCGAGCGGCTGGAGCCGCTGCTGGCGTAGGAGCGCAGGCGCAGGGCTGGGCCCTCGGACGGCACAGCGCACGAACAGCGTCGGCGCGACGTGCAAGGGCCGCAGCGAGTCATCCGCTCCGCATCGCGATGAAGATCGCGGTCTCGCGCGGGGGAGGATCCACCACAATTCTGTTCGATCAAGTAGAATTATGTCTGATCGCCCGGAATTCTGTGCGATCAGTGGGGAGTCCCATGCGACTGCAACATCCGTTCGAAGCGGTGACGACGTCGGTGGACGGCGACTGCCTCAGCGTGCTCGCCCGTGCCGAGCATGAGTTCTCGGCTGCGCGGCTCGTTTCCCTGCTCGGGCGGAAACGGTCGCTGACGGGCGTGCGCAATGCGCTCGACCGACTCGCCACTCAAGGAATCGTCGATGTGCGTCACGTGGGCAACGTGAAGAGCTACGCGCTGAACCGGTCTCACCTGCTCGCGCCGGCCATCATCGCCATCGCGACCGCCCGCGAGCGACTCATCGACGCAATCTCGACCGAACTCGGGGAGTGGGCCGAGGCCCCCGTGTTCGGAGCGCTGTTCGGGTCGGCTGCCCGGGGCGAGATGCAGGTCGACAGTGACATCGACGTTCTGCTCGTCCACGCCGAGGACTGCGACATCGAAGCGTGGAGCGACCAGGTCATGCGCTTGCATCGAATGGCCGAAAAGTGGACTGGAAACGACACACGTGTGCTGACCATCGGCGAACGCGAAGTCGACGAACACGGCTCGAACGACCCCGTCCTTCACGAGATCGCTCGAGAGGGAATCGTCCTGATCGGACCCACGAGCTGGCTGAGGCGAAGGATGATGACGACCGCATGACCCCACGCGCGACGAGTACGGCACGCACCGGACGGCGGGGGAAGGCGATCGCCTTCCGTGACGCCGCCGAGCTGATCGAGCAGTTCATGAACGACGGCACCGACCTGCGCGACGCCTACGTCACGATGTGCGTGCATGCGGGGATCGCTGCCGCCGATGTCATCTGCATGGATGAGCTCGGGGAGTACTGCGCCGGGCAGCGACACAGCGACGCGACGCGACTGCTGGAGAAGGTCGACACGACTCTCGCGCGCCAGCTCGATGTGCTGCTCAGCATGAAGACGAAGGCCGGGTACAGCGGCACTCCGGTGTCGAACGAACAGATCAACGCGCTCAACGAGCAATGGAATCGCTCGTAGCGCGCGCATGACGGCCGGCAAGAGTCGCTCAGGCGGCGTCATCTGCAGGAAACATTACTCGGTCCTCAGGTAGCTGGCACCGCCAAGAGCGTCATTTCAACGGTTCACAGTCAAGAACTGCGATTCTTTCATGCAGATCCGGCACACAAACGATGCAGGAGTGAGGCACTCTCGACTGACCGGACACCACCGGTGCACTGACGCCTCATGAAGGGACGCCCCCGTGACCGCCAACATCCTCTGGCTCGACGAACTCGGAATGGACGACATCGGACGGGTGGGCGGCAAGAACGCCTCGCTCGGCGAGCTCATCCACAACCTCGGCGCCGCGGGCGTCAACGTGCCCGGCGGGTTCGCGACCACGGCCGACGCCTTCCGCGCCTTCCTCGCGCAGACCGGCCTCGAGGACCGCATCGCTGCGACCCTGCTCGAGCTCGACAGCTCCGACACGCTGGCGCTGGCGCGCGCCGGCCGCAGCATCCGTGCCGACATCATCGACACGCCGCTGCAGCCCGAACTCGAGCAGGAGATCCGCGACGCGTACGCGACGCTCACCGAGGGCGAGGACCCGGCCGACCCGGTCTCCTGGGCGGTGCGATCGAGCGCGACCGCCGAGGACCTGCCCGACGCGTCGTTCGCCGGGCAGCAGGAGACGTTCCTCAACATCCGCGGCATCGACCAGATCCTGCGCGCCGTGCACGAGGTGTTCGCGTCGCTCTACAACGACCGCGCCATCTCGTACCGCGTGCACCACGGCTTCGCGCACCTCGACGTCGCCCTGTCGGTCGGCATCCAGCGGATGGTGCGCAGCGACCTGGCCTCGTCGGGCGTCATGTTCACCATCGACACCGAGTCGGGCTTCTCCGACGCGGTGCTCATCACGTCGGCCTACGGACTCGGCGAGGGCGTCGTGCAGGGCGCGGTGAACCCCGACGAGTTCGTCGTCTACAAGCCGGCGCTGCACGCCGGTCGCCCGGCGATCCTCAAGCGCACGGTCGGCGCGAAGGCGACGAAGATGATCTACACGAAGTCGACGCACGTCGGCCGCACGGTCGACTTCGTGCCCGTCACCAAGCCCGAGGCGCGGCGCTTCAGCCTCACCGACGCCGAGATCGAGCAGCTCGCCCGGTACGCCGTCAGCATCGAGCAGCACTACGGCCGCCCCATGGACATCGAGTGGGCCAAGGACGGCGTCGACGGGAAGCTCTACATCGTGCAGGCCCGCCCCGAGACCGTGGTCGCCCGCCGCACCGGCCGCACCGAGCGGTTCACCCTCGGCGAGCGCGGCACGGTCGTCGCCGAGGGACGCGCGATCGGCCACAAGATCGGCACCGGCGCCGCACGCGTGCTCACGTCGGTCGACCAGATGCACGAGTTCCAGCCGGGCGACGTGCTGGTCGCCGACATGACCGATCCCGATTGGGAGCCCGTCATGAAGACGGCATCCGCCATCGTCACCAACCGCGGCGGGCGCACCTGCCACGCCGCCATCATCGCCCGCGAACTCGGCGTGCCCGCGGTGGTGGGGGCGGGGGATGCCACGCTGGCGCTCGTCGACGGCCAGCAGGTCACCGTCTCCTGCGGCGAGGGCGAGACCGGGTACGTCTACGACGGGGTGCTCGACTACGACGTCGAGTACAGCGACCTGGGCGAGCTCCCCGAGCTCTCCACCTCGGTCATGATGAACGTCGGCACCCCGGAGCAGGCGTTCACCTTCGCCCAGACCCCGAACGACGGCATCGGCCTCGCCCGCCTCGAGTTCATCATCAACCGGCAGATCGGCATCCACCCGCGCGCGCTGCTCGAGCTCGACGACCAGGCGCCCGAGGTCGCCGACGAGATCCGCACGCGCATCGCTGCCTACTCCGGCGCGCGCGACTTCTTCGTCAAGCGCGTCGCCGAGGGCGTCTCCACGCTCGCGGCCGCGTTCGCCCCCAACCCGGTGATCGTGCGCATGTCGGACTTCAAGTCGAACGAGTACGCCAACCTGCTCGGCGGCGAGCGCTACGAGCCCGACGAGGAGAACCCGATGATCGGCTTCCGCGGTGCGTCGCGCTACGTGGCGCCGTCGTTCCGCGAGTGCTTCGACCTCGAGTGCGAGGCGCTGAAGTTCGCGCGCGACGAGATGGGGCTGACGAACATCAGGCTGATGATCCCGTTCGTGCGCACCATCGCCGAGGCCGAGGCGGTCATCGCGGCGCTCGCCGAGAACGGGCTGGTGCGCGGCCGGAACGGCCTCCAGGTCGTGATGATGTGCGAGGCGCCGAGCAACGCCGTGCTCGCCCACGAGTTCCTCAACCACTTCGACGGCTTCTCGATCGGCTCGAACGACCTCACCCAGCTCACGCTCGGCGTCGACCGCGACTCGGCCGAGATGTCGCGCGTCTTCGACGAGCGCGACCCGGCGGTGCTGAAGCTGCTCAGCATGGCGATCGAGGCGTGCGTCTCCCGCGGCAAGTACGTCGGCATCTGCGGCCAGGGCCCGAGCGACCACCCCGACTTCGCCGAGTGGCTCATGGCCCAGGGCATCTCGTCGATCTCGCTCAACCCAGACACGGTCGTCGACACGTGGCAGCGCCTCGGCCGGCTCGAGGCGGCGAAGCGGGAGCTGGCACTGACGTAGGCGGGGTGCGGGCGGTTGCCTCGGAGGCATCCGCCCCTCCCGAAAACATGCAACGACGGGCGACACGCCTCACGACTGCATGTTCTCGACGCGGAACGCCCAGATCTGCATGTTTTGGGGAGGGGACGCAGCGCCCTCCTGCGCGAGCGGCCGGGGCCCGGCGCCCCCTCCACAGCCGGGCGCATGCCCCTCCGCGGGCGCCTGCCCGATCACGTGGCCCCGCCCGACGCCCCACCCACGACGCTGGTCGCATGCCCGCATCCGACACCCTCCCCCGCCCCCGCCTGACCGTGCGCGTCGAGCTCCTCGACGCCGACGAACCGACCTGGCGGGAGATCGCCGTCGACGCCTCGCGCGGCCTCGCGACGCTCGCCGACGCCATCCTGCTCGCCTTCGGCTGGACCGGCACCGGCAGCTGGCGGTTCGGCACCCTGCACACGCCGTGGTGGGGGCGGGAGGCGGATGCCTGGGGCCGGCGCATCCTCACTCCGGCACGCCCGCACCACCCCGCACCTGTCGACGACTTCGGAGGGTACGGCGAGGGCTGCCAGTGCTCGAGCTGTCGGTACGGCGCGGCCTACCACTCCGACCCCGAGCTCCAGCGCGCCCTGCCCGAGTGGACCATCGACCACGTGCTCGAGCGATTCGGCGGCACGCTCGAGTTCGAGTACCGGTCCCGCGACTCGCGGCTCGGCTCGACGGCCGGCGCGTGGCACCACCGCATCACCGCGGGCGTGCGCGATGCGGCGACGACGGATGCCTCGGCCCCGACAGCCGTCCTCGTCGACGGCGCGGGCACGGTGCCGCGCAGCGGGTCCGAGGCGGCGTACGGCGAACTCGGCGACCTCTCGCGGCGCATCGCGCTGGAGCACGAGTTCGCGGCACGGTTCGGGGCGGGTGCCCGGCTGGCGCAGCCGGGCTCGGCTCCGGGCTGGGAGCCGCTCGAGCAGGCGATCCACGGCGCGAGCGCGGCCGCGCGCCGTGCGCTGCGCATGGACCTCGTCGAGCTCGGCGCGCTCGACCCGCCCGTGCTCGACGTCGCCGAGGTCGAGCGCAGCACCACGCAGATCCGGGCATTCCTCCGCACGGCCGAAGGGCCCGAGGGCATCGACGCAGAGGCAGCGGGCGAGCTGGGCGAGGACCTCAAGGCCATGCACCTGGTGCGCACGCAGCGTTGCCGGTTGCTCACGCTCGTCGCGGTGCGCGACCGGTTCGTGTCCGACCCGGTGGCGCTCTGGTACGAGCTCGCACAGCAGTTGATGGCCGGCGTGAGCTACCGGGACGGCGCCGCGATCGACGTTGCGGAACGGGCGGTCGACCTCGCGCGCGGCGACCACCCGATGCGCCGGTTCGCGTTCGACCAGGCCCGGGCCGCGGGCCGCACCGGCTACGCCACGAGCGAGTTCGGGCGCACCCGGGTCGACCGCATGCTCGTGCGCCTCGGGCTCATCGATGCGTCTGGCGAGCCGGCCCACCCGAACGCCCGTGCCTTCGGCTTCGCGATGCTGCGCGGCGGTGTCGGTTCGTACCTCCCGGCGGCCGTCGCCCGGTGATGGCGCTCGATCCCGAGGCCGGTCGCCGACCGAGCTGACGAGCTGCGGGCGACATTCTCCGGTCCCCGAAGCACCGGAACCCTACGGCCCGAGCGCCCCGATCGGCACGACCGCGACACCGTCCCGACGGGTGTACGCATGCCGTCCGATCGCGGTGATCACCACGCGAGCATGCGGCGGACCGGATCGCTCCGTGTCGACCTTACGGACGAACGCATCGAGACCCGCCGCCGCAGCGTCGATCTGGTCGGTGCCCAGCTTGACCTCGATCGCGATCCATCCACCGTCGCGCAACTCGACGATCGCATCGACCTCGCGACCCGAGCCGTCGCGGTAGTGGCTGACGCGCGCACCGAATGACTGTGCGTAGACCCGGAGGTCTCGAATCACGAGCGACTCGAAGAACAGGCCGAGCGCATTCGGTTCCTGGAGTAGCCGCTCGGGCGAGGCACGGACGGCGGCCGCAGCCAGCGACGGGTCGGTGAAGTGACGCTTCGGGGCCTTTCTGACGACGTCGCGAGAGCGCAGGTGCGGCGACCAGCTGGGCTGATCCTCCAGCACCATGAGGCGCTCGAGTGCCGCGAGGTACTCGCGAACGGTTACGACGTCGACGTCCGTGTCGCGTGCCAGCGACGCATTGGACACTTCGGTCGCGGTGTTGCGGGCGAGCGAAGCCAGCAGCCGTTGCACTCGCGAAGGGTCGTGCTGCCGGCTCCCGTCCAGACGCGACAGGTCCACTCGAGTGACATCGTCCAGATACGAAACGAGGGCCTCCTGCGCATCGGCAGCGGACGTGCGCTGGAGCGCCGGCCATCCGCCGGTCGCGATTCGGTCGACGACACCCTCCAGTTCGAGTGCGGAGTCCGCGGTGCTCGCCTCGCCAGACGTGGCGAGGTCGGCGAGCGAGACCTCCCCCGTCGAGTGCCCACTCTCGTGCAGCGACATCGGCCGCATGCGGATGCGGCCGATCCGCCCCGCCCCCGAGTGACGCGTCACGTCATCGGACGGCACCGCCGATCCGGCCAGGATGAACTGCCCCGGCACGCCACGGTCATCGATCGCTCGGCGTACGTGGTTCCAGATGCGTGGTTCGAGTTGCCATTCGTCGATGAGACGCGGAGCACTCCCCTCGAGTACCCGACTCGGGTCGATTCGGGCGAGCGTCAGCTCATCCTCGTCGACATCGAGCCGCACCGCTGACGACGAGTGCGCGGTGCCGGTCGCCGTCTTCCCGCACGCACGTGGCCCTTCGAGGAGGACACCACCGACCGCGCCGAGCATGCGGTCGACCTGGGCGTCGACGACGCGCGGACGGTACGTTGCGACCACCGGTGCACCTCGCCTCGAGCTCGAGCAGCCATCTCACGATCTGTGGAGATTTCATCTCACGATTTGTTGGGATTCTATCTCATGATTTGTGGCGATCTCATCTCATGATTTATGGACGTCTCACCTCACGGTTTGTGGAAGCTTCGTTCCTTGACGCGTGGCGCGCGGACTCGAGCGCGCCGCGGACGCGGTCACTTCGTGAGGCAGACCGCGGGGAGGTCGAACCAGCGCAGGTGCTCGAAGTCGGCGGAGAGCGTCTCCGGTGAGACATCGGCCTGATCGGCATCGGCGGGCGGATGCGGCCGGGCAGCGGCATCCGTCACCTGCACCTCTTCGAACGGATGCGTCGCCGCAGCCGCATCCGTCACCCCCGCCGCTCCCGAGCCGGCCTCGCCACCCGCCGCCGCGAACCGCTCCCGCGCCTCGTCGAGGTACCCGGCGAGCGCCGACTCGGGCGCACGGTCGTCGTGGTGCGGGTACGTCAGCCGGCCGTCGGCGTCGTAGGAGACCTCGCGCAGGCGCAGCGGCGGCTCGGCGGGGCCGCGTCGGTGGCGCCAGAGGCCGGAGTCGGGGTCGAAGGCGTAGTCGGGCAGCATCCGCCAGCCGTCGCGGGCGACGAGGCGCACGGCCTCGACGAGGTAGTCGAACACGCCTTGCGAGATGAAGTAGTTGAAGTTGATGCGCACCCAGCCGGGCTTGATGCCCTCGCAGCCGCGGGCGATCTCGCGCTCGAACTCGTGCGAGCGCTCGATGTCGATGCCGAGCAGCTCGTGGCCGTACGGGCCGGCGCAGGAGCAGCCGCCGCGCGACTGGATGCCGAACAGATCGTTCAGCAGCGCGACGACGAAGTTGTGGTGCAGGTAGCGCCCGCTCGGGGCGCGCACCACGAACGACACGATCGACAGCCGCTCGGCGTCGAGGTTGCCGAGCACCTCGATGGCGGGCTCGTCGTGCCAGGCGGCGATCGCACGGTGCAGGAAGTCGTCCTCGAGCGCGCGGATCGCGGGCACGCCGACCGCGTGCTTCAGGCCGAACACCAGCCCGGCTCGGATCGACTCGACGATCGCCGGCGTGCCGCCCTCTTCCCGATGGGCGACGTCGGCGAGGTACTCGTGCTCGGTCGGGTTCACGAACGCCACCGTGCCGCCGCCCGGCACATCGGGGACGCGGTTGGTCGCGAGCTCGCGGCGCAGCACCAGCACGCCCGGGGTCGACGGGCCGCCGATGAACTTGTGCGGGCTGAGGAAGATCGCGTCCTTGTACTCGCCGGTCGCGAGGGCCGTCGCGGGCGGGCCCTGGTACATCTCGACTTCGACGTACGGGGCCGCGGCGGCGAAGTCCCAGAACGACAGTGCGCCGTGCCGGTGCAGCAGTGCCGAGATGCCCGGGGTATCGCTCACGATGCCAGTCACGTTGCTCGCCGCCGAGAACGAGCCGATCTTCAGCGGCCGGTCGGCGTACCGCACCAGCTCGGCCTCGAGCGCGGCCGGGTCGATGTGGCCGTCGGCGTCCTGCGGGATGGTCACGACGTCGGCAATCGACTCGCGCCACGGCAGCTCGTTCGAGTGGTGCTCGAACGGACCGATGAACACGACCGGACGCTGGTCAGCCGGAATGGCGTCGGTGAGGTGGTACCGGTCGTCGAGGGCGGATGCCACGCGCAAGCCGAGCATCCCCACCAGCTTGTCGATCGCACCGGTCGATCCGGCGCCCGTGAAGATCACGACCGTGTCGTCGTCGCCACCGACCGCGTCGCGGATCGTCGCGCGGGCGTCCTCGCGCAGCCGCGTGGTCTGCAGGCCGGTGCCGCTCGACTCGGTGTGCGTGTTCGCGTAGCGCGGCAGCACCTCGTCGCGCACGAAGTCCTCGATGAAGGTGAGTGCGCGACCCGACGCGGTGTAGTCCGCGTAGGTCACGCGGCGCGGTCCGTACGGCCCGGGCACGACCTGGTCGTCGCCGATGACCGACTCGCGGATGCGCCGAACCAGCGGCGAGCGGCGGATGGCGTCGATCCGCTCGTCGTGGCTGGGGTGCGCGGTGCCCGCCTCCGCGGGGGCATCCGCGTGGTGGAGGTCCACACGAGGAGGGTACCGCGGGGGTGCGACGGCAGCCAGAGCCGATCGCCCCTGCCGACGCCACCGGATGCGATATCGCCCCGATATAGTGGAGTCATGAAGGAGACGGCCGGAGCCGGCGCCGAACTGCGCGCACGGCGACTCGCCGCGGGCCTCACGCAGCGACAGCTCGCCGAGCGTGCCGGAGTCCCTCAGCCCAACGTGTCGGCATACGAATCCGGCCGACGACAGCCCGCGCCCGAGACGGTCGAGCGGCTCGCGGCCGCGCTGCGTCCGAGCGCGGCGGAGCAGCTGCGCGCCGCGCGGCCGGCGTTGCTCGCGCTGGCCGAGCGCATGGGGCTCAGCGACGTTCGCGTGTTCGGTTCCGTCGCCCGTGGCGACGACGACGCCCAGTCGGACGTCGACCTGCTGGTGCACCCGAGCACGGACACCTCCCTCTTCGACCTCGCCGCGTTCATGGCGGAAGCCGAGGAGTTGCTGGGCCGCTCGGTCGACGTGGTCTCCGACCGGGGCCGCGGATCGGCGATGCCGGAGATCCTCGCCGAGGCAGTGCCCCTGTGAGGCGCGGAGACCCGAAGCGCACAGACGCGCTCCTCGACGACATCAGGCGGTTCGGGGTGACCGCCGCACGCGTCGTCGCTCGCGGGCGCGAGCACTTCTTCGATCCCGACGACGACGATCAGCGCCGCATCGCGCGCTCCGTGCTCCTCGACCTCTCGACCGCTGCCGACCGACTGCCCGAACAGTTCCGTGCGCAGCACCCGGAGATCGACTGGCGAGGCATCCGCGCCACCCGCAACTTCATCGCCCACGACTACGACGGCACCGACGAGGAAGCGCTCTGGCAGGCGGTCGCCGTGCAGATGCCCGCGGTGCTGCGCCGCCTCGGCCTGGCCGACACCGCCGGGTGACCCCGCTGGGTGCGAGGGGCTGCGCCGGCGAGGCATCCACCCCTAGGCTTTCGGGCACGGGGAGGTCACGATGACCAAACGGATGCCGAAGAAGCTCTACAAGCGCGAGCTCAAGCACCTGCAGGCGCAGCTCGTCGAGATGCAGAAGTGGGTGCAGCAGTCGGGGGCGCGTGTCGTCGTGATCTTCGAGGGGCGGGATGCCGCGGGCAAGGGCTCCGCGATCAAGCGCGTGTCGGAGTACCTCAACCCGCGACGGGCGCGCATCGTGGCGCTGCCCGCGCCGAGCGAGCGCGACAAGACGCGCTGGTACTTCCAGCGCTACGTGTCGCACCTGCCGGCCGCCGGCGAGATCGTGCTGATGGACCGTTCCTGGTACAACCGGGCCGGCGTCGAGCGGGTCATGGGGTACTGCACGAACGAGGAGTACCAGCGGTTCCTGCAGCAGGCGCCGATCTTCGAGCGGTTGCTGGTGGACGACGGCATCATCCTGCTGAAGTACTGGTTCAGCGTCTCCGACGTGGTGCAGGAGGAGCGGTTCCGCTCGCGCCTCGACGACCCGATGCGGCGGTGGAAGCTCAGCACGACCGACCTCGCCTCGATCACGAAGTGGGAGGACTACTCGCGCGCGAAGGACCGCATGTTCGTCCACACCGACATCGCCGAGGCGCCCTGGTACGAGATCGAGAGCGACGACAAGCGTCGGTCGCGCATCAACGTCATGGCGCACATCCTGTCGAAGGTGCCGTGGGAGCAGGTGCCCGGCCGCACGCTCGAGATCCCCGAGCGGCCGCCCTCGACGGGCTACGAGCGGCCGCCACGGCAGTGGACGAACTCGGTGCCCGACTACTCGCGCGAGGTCGAGCAGCGCGAGGGCGCCGAGAAGTAGGGCGAGCGAATGCCGCGCGGCGGCGTCGCGAGGTGACGCACGCCCGCTCGGACCGGCGTGGCCGACGTCGTGCGGCCGGCTGCCCCTCCCGAATACATGCAATCGCGCGCG
This sequence comes from uncultured Agromyces sp., assembly GCA_913053875.1. Classification (GTDB taxonomy): domain Bacteria; phylum Actinomycetota; class Actinomycetes; order Actinomycetales; family Microbacteriaceae; genus Agromyces. Next base: position 117,468 of record CAJXGN010000002.1, read on the forward strand.
CAGCGCGGCGTGTCTGCATGCGTTCGCGGAGAAGCGCGCGATTCTGCATGTTTTCGTGCGGCGGGGCAGCGCGGGTCAGCGCGCCCGGGTCAGCGCGCGCGGAGCGCGAACGGCGAGCGGCGGCGCGGAATGGCGAGGGACGCCACGGCGCCCGCGGCCGCGAGCACCGCGATGAACGCGAACGCGGTGCCGAACGCGGCGGCGTCGGGCGGGAAGCCGCGCACCGCGAGGAGCGCGGCGACGCCGGCTGCACCGAGCGCGCCCCCGATCTGCCGGGCGACCACGTTCACGCCGGTCGTGACGCCGACCTCATCGGCGTGCACCGCGTCGATGAGCACGTTGATCATGCCCGCCGAGCTCACGGCGATGCCGGTGCCGAGCAGCACGGTGCCGACGAGCAGCGCCGCGAAGTCGCGCGTCGCGGCGAAGATGACAAGGCCGCCCGCGGCGGCCACCAGCGCCCCGAGCGGCACCGGGGTACCGGTGCCGATGCGCCGCCGCAGCACGCCCGCGAGCGGGCCGACCACGAGCATCGCGAGGGACGCCGGCAGCAGCAGGAGCGCAGCCGCCGTCACGGACTCCTCGAGCCCGTGCCCCGTTTCGGCGGGGGCCTCGGCGTAGGCGGGCAGCAGCACGAAGCTGCCGAGGAGCGTCGCGCCGAGGAGCGCCGCGGTCAGGTGCGTCGCCCACACCGAGCGCCGGCGGAGCGTGCGCGGATCGACCAGCGGGTCGGGGCTGCGGTGCTCGCGCCGGAGCCAGAGCACGATGAGTGCGGCGCCGAGCAGGAGGCATCCGCTGGTCGCGAGCACCGGCAGGGGCCACGTCGGCGCTTCGGTCACGGCGATCAGGAAGGCCGTCAGCGCTCCGGAGAACAGCAGCGCGGAGTGCACGCCGACGTGCACGCCGCTGCGGGTCGGGATGCGCGGGAGCGCGACGAGCACGCACAGCCACCCCGCCCCGAGGATCGCGAGCGGCACCCACGACAGGGCCGGCAAGCCGACGGCGTCGACGAGGAGCCCGGCGATGGCCACGCCGAACCCGGTGCCGGTCGCCCAGGTCGCCGTCACGAGCCCGATCGCGGCGGGGCGGTGCCGCGCCGGCACCACGTGCGGCACGATCGCGAACGCCAACGGGAAGATGCCCCCGCCGAGCCCCTGGATCGCACGCGCAGCGATGAGCCACCCGATCGTGGGTGCGAGGGCGGCCATCGCCAGCCCGACGCCGACGACCGGGACGAGCAGCATCAGCACACGGCGCGGCCCGTACCGGTCGCCGATGCGGCCGATCACCGGGGTGCTCGCGACTGCGACGACGAGCACGGCGGTCAGCACCCAGCTCGCCTCGGCGACGGTGGTGCCGAACGCGTCGGCGGTGAGCGCGATCGTCGGGGCGCTCATCGCCTGCGGCAGCACCGCGCCGAGCGTCGCCAGCGTGAGCCCCGTCATCGCGAAGACGGCGCGCGCTCCGACGCGCACGGGCGCGCCACGCGCGTCGGACGAGCGGGGCGAGGTCACCGTTCCACGGTACGGGGCGCAGGACCGGACGAACGGGCGAGCCCTGACCCCGTCGTCCCCGAAACGCGAGACAATGGAAGGTACCCGCTCAGGGGGAACCGCGTCGAGGAGGACGTCATGAGCGCAGAGACCAGCCTGTTCGAGCCCACGCACCGCGGCACGTCGCCGTGGACCAACGGCGCCTGGGGCGGCGCGATCGCCACGACCGGCCCGGTGCACCAGCCGACCGGATCGGTCGACACCGCGCCCGACACCCGTCTGCGCATCTGGCACGCGATCGCGAACCTGTTCCACCGCAGCTGAGCCCGGCTCCCCTCACTTCCCTCGGCAGCGACGAGGGGCGGATGCCCCGGAGCCGACGCGCGCCGGCACCCGCACATGCCGCCCGCGGCATCCGGAACTGACAGCCCGCTCTCAGGATCGCTTGGTATGGTCAGACCACAGGCAGTCGGGAACTCTCCCCCAGTCCCACTGCCTGGTCAGAGAGGGAAGTGATCACGTGGCAATCCACACCCGCAGCGCGTCGCACGTCGACGCCCTGGGTGCGCTGCTGCGCCACTTCCGAGATCGGGTCTACGCGGCGTAGCGCCCCGCCTGCATCCCCCCTTGGCAGGCTGCGTGGCGCTCCCTTCCGCCGCGTTCGACGCCGGTCGCGCACCGGCGCGTCGTCGAGGCGATCGGCCCTGCTTCCCCCAAGCGCGGCCTGTCGCGCCCGGCCGCCGGTGCGCTTCCTCTGACTCCCACCCCTGCATACGCCGCCCTGCATACGCCGGCCCGGCGAGGCGCCCCCAGCGCCCGCCATCCCCTGCATACGCCGTGTCGAGACGTGAGCCGTTCCCCCGCGCACGTCTCGGTCCGCCGGGTCCCCCCACCCGGCGGGGCTCGACCCACCCCCTGTCCGAATCCCCCGAGCCCGACCCGCCCACACCACACGAAAGGACCGCACCATGACGAACGACCTCATCGCACCGGTCGCCGACCCCGAGTTGGTCGTCACCGACGACGGCGCGATCCTGCGCCGCCCGGTCGCGAGCACCACCGACGCCGCCGAGCGAGGCGAGCTGGTCGGCGCGTAGCGCGACCGCCCGGGTGCGCGTAGCGCGACACGAGCAGTGCAGAGCGAGCGGATGCCCCGGGGCATCCGCTCGCTCTCGTCGTGCCGGTCAGTCGCTGACGAGGTCGCGCCTGCGGAACCCGACCACGCCCGCCGCCGCGACCACCACCGCGATGCCGGTGAGCACGAGCATCGCGACGCCCGACAACTCGGCACCCGGGTACTCGCCGACGTGCTCGAACGGCGAGACGTCGTACGCGAGGTCGGGCAGGTCGAGGATCGGCCCGAACATCGCGACGATGAACGAGTAGCCGAACAGCGCCCAGACGGCGAGCAGCCAGCGCGGCAGCCAGCCGTAGAGCAGCCCCGCGACCGCGAGCACGACCCACACGGCGGGCACGTGGGCGACGTGGCCGAGCACGACGTCCCCGAACAGCGACCAGTCGCCGATCGAGGCCGAGGCGCCGATCGCCTGGCCCACCCCCGACAGGAGCTGCAGCCAGGCCACGGCGAGCGCCGACACGACGAGCCACGACGTCATCCAGCCGACTCGCCCCACGGCGGCCGCGAGCACGCCCTCGCCGCGCCCGTCGAGCTCCTCCGAGCGCAGCGATTGCACCGAGCCGATCGCGTAGATCGTCGCGAAGAACGCCATCATCACGCCCATGAGGCCGAGGTAGCCGGTGAGCAGGTCGTCCTCGGCGCCCATGATCGCGATGAGCTCGGGCGGCGCGTCGACGAACCCCTCGACGAGCGGCTGCGCGAAGCTGCCGTACGCGATCGCCGAGACGAACAGCGCGAGCGACCAGCCGACCAGCCCCGCGTGCTGCAGCCGGAACGCCAGGGCGAACGGGCTCGCGAGCCACGCCGCCGCCGCCGGGCTGCCGCGGCGCGCGGCGACGAGCCCCGAGCCGAGGTCGCGGCGGGCGGTCAGCACGTACCCGACAACCGTGAACGCCGCGGCGAACGCGAGCGAGAGGGCGAGCGGCCACCACCGGTCGAGCACGAACGGCGCGGTCTGCTGCGACCAGCCGATCGGCGACAGCCACGACAGCCAGCCGAGGTCGCCGCCCTGCGCGCTCGACATGTCGCCGAGACCGCGCACGAGGAACGCGACGCCCAGCGCGGCGCCGGCGATTCCCGTGCCGCCCCGGGAGAAGGCAGTGAGCTGCGCGGTCGTCGCGGCGAGGCCGGCGAACGCGATGCCGGCGGCGGCGACGGATGCTCCGAAGAGGAACGATCCACTCGCATCCGCCCCCTGCGCCGTGAGCACGACGCCGTACAGCACCGCGACGAACAGGTTCATCAGCACCGCGACCAGCAGCGCGGCGGTGAGCGGGGCGAACCGGCCGACGGCGCTCGCCCGCACGAGCTCGGCGCGACCGGCCTGCTCCTCGTGCCGCGTGTGGCGCATGACCGTGACGATGCTCATGAAGCCCGCCGCGGTGATGAGGTACAGGCCGTACTGGCTGACGAGGAACCGGTCGAGCGTGAGGTCGTCGTACCCGAACCCCGGCCCGCCGAGCAGCGCACCGACCGGGCTCGCGGTGAAGCCCACGATCGCCTGCAGGTCCTCCGGCGTCGGGAACACGGCCCGCAGCACGCCCGAGAAGTACACGAGCATGACGGTGAGCGTGAGCGTCCAGCCGAAGAAGTGGATGCGGTCGCGGCGCAGCATGAACCGCAGCAACGCGCCGGTTCGGGCGAGCGGTCGCGGTGGGTCGAGCGGGGCGGATGCCTCGGAGGCGCGCCGCGCGGGCGCGGTGGCGGTGCTCATCGCGGGGTCGCTTCGCTCGCAGGGGCGGACGCGTCGGCGCTGGAGGCCGCGGCACCGGGGGCGGGGTCGGGCGCGGGCTCAGGGGCATCCGCTCGCCCCTTGCCGTTTGCACCATCGCCACCCGCTCCGTCGCCGTAGTGGCGGAGCAGCAGTTGCTCGAGCGTCGGCGGGGTCGCCGTGAGCCCGGTCACCTGGAGGCCGCCGAGGCGCGCGACCACGCCGGGCATCGCCTCGCCGTCGACGTCGAAGCGCACGAGCCCGTCGTCGACGCGGAAGTGGTGGATGCCGGGGAGCGCGGCGAGCGCGCTCGCGTCGGCGGTCGTCTCGAGGGCGACGCTGGTGCGGGTGAGGTGGCGGAGCTCTGCGAGCGATCCGGTCTCGACGTTGCGCCCCTCGCGGATGATCGAGATGCGATCGGCGAGCACCTCGACCTGCGCGAGGATGTGGCTCGACAGCAGCACGGTGCGCCCGGCGGCCGTCACGTCGCGGATGCAGCCCTGGAACTCCGCCTCCATGAGCGGGTCGAGGCCCGCGGTCGGCTCGTCGAGCAGCAGCAGCTCGACGTCGCTGGCGAGCGCCGCGATGAGCGCGACCTTCTGCCGGTTGCCCTTCGAGTAGGTGCGGCCCTTCTTGCCCGGGTCGAGGTCGAAGCGCTCGCAGAGCTCGTCGCGCCGGCCGCGGTGGATGCCGCCGCGCAGGCGCCCGAGCACGTCGATCGCCTCGCCGCCGGTGAGGTTCGGCCAGAGCTCGACGTCGCCCGGCACATACGCGAGGCGTCGGTGCAGCGCGACCGCGTCGCGCCAGGGGTCGCCGCCGAGCAGGCGTACCTCGCCGCCGTCGGAGCGCAGCAGCCCGAGCAGGATGCGGATGGTCGTGGACTTGCCTGCGCCGTTGGGGCCGAGGAGGCCCAGCACCTCGCCGCGCCGGACGGTGAGGTCGAGGCCGTCGAGCGCCGTGGTGCGGCCGAAGCGCTTGCGCAGGCCGGTGATTTCGATCGCGGGGTCGGTGTCGGCAGGGCCAGTGTCGGCAGGGCCGCGCGCGGTGGAGGTGGTGTCGGGTGTCGTGGTGGAGCCGGAGGTCGTGGTCATGGAATCGCCTTCGATCAGTCGGAGTGGAGGGAGGGTTCGGGGGTGTCACCCTCCACCGGCGGGTCGGGCACGTATTCGAGGTACGCGTCGAGCATCGACCGGTCAGTGAGGAAGCCCTCCGACATGAGCTCGAGCGCGGGCAGCGCGGTGCGCTCGATGGCACCCAGCATCCGCTCGCCCGGGTCTGCCGCCGCACCGGGCCGCAGCGCGTCGAGCATCAGCGCGCCGAACACCGCCCCCATCAGGTAGCGGGCCCGCGCCTCCTCGTCGCGGCTCGGCACGATGGTGCCCGCCGCGACGCCGTCGGCGATGTACTCCAGCGCGTCGGCGACCATGTGGTCGACGAACTCGGCGGCGTGCGGTCCGCCGTCCTGGATGCTGCGCAGCACGTACCCGACGAGCGGCCGGTACTCGTCGATGCGCGCGAGCTGCCCCAGGAAGGCGCCGGGTGCGCCGGGCTCGACGAGCACGTCGCGCTTGGCCTCGCGCACGGTGCGGAACACGTACGCGTCGCACGCGACCCGCAGGGCCTCCTTCGACCCGAAGACCTTCATGACGGATGCCGCGCTGACGCCCGCGTCGTCCGCGATCTGGCGCACGCCCACGGCGAAGCCGTCACGCCCGAATCGCTCGATCGCGGCCGCCCGGATGCGGGCCCGCGTCGACAGCTCGTGCGGCTCCGGCGCCATCGGTGAACGCATGTTCACCATGGTAAACGCGCGTTCACCGGGCGCGCAAGAGCGCCCGTGACGCGCTCAGTACCGCCAGCGCACGATCTCGGCGACCGCCGCCGTGTCGAGCCCCCCGTACGCCTCCCACTCGTGCCGCCGCGACGCGACGTACGCGTCGAGCAGCGTCGTGCCGAACACGTCGTGGAAGAAGGTGCTGCCCTCGAGCAGGTCGAGCGCCGCGCCGAGGTCGGCGGGCAGGCGAACGATGCCGCGCTCGTCACGCTCCTCGTCGCTCAGCGTGCTCGGGTCGACGAGCACCGGCTCGGGCGGCTCGGCCCGGCGCGCGATGCCGTCGAGCGCCGACGCGAGCAGCGCCGCGACCGAGAGGTACGGGTTGGCGGCGGCATCCGTGCACTTGAACTCGAGGTTCGCCAGCGCCGCCTCGCGCCCGGCCTGCCCCTCGACCACCCGGATCGCCGCCTCGCGGTTCGCGGGCCCCCAGCAGCGGTACGCGCCCGCCCAGTGGTTCGGCTGCAGCCGGTCGAACGAGAGCACGCTGCCGCCGTGCAACGCGAGGCCCTCCTCGAGCCGGTCGAGGATGCCGGCGATCATCATGCCCGCCTCGGGCGTGAACCCGTGCTCAGTGTCGGGGTCGAAACAGAGCGCGCGGCCCTCGTGCGCGGCGGACAGGTGCACGTGGCATCCGCTCGACGGCCCGCCCGCGATCGGCACGGGCGCGAACGAGACGAGCAGCCCGTGCTGGGCGGCGGTGCGCAGGATCACGATGCGCGCGAGCACCAGCTCGTCGACGGCGCGCAGCGGCTCGCGGGGCGCGAGGGCGATCTCGACCTGCCCGTCGCCGAACTCCGGATGCACCTGCTCGACCGGCACCCCGGCGGCGTCGAGCGCGGCCATGGTCGCGAGCAGCCACGGCTCGAGGTCGAGGAACGCGCGGGTCGAGTAGGCGGGGCCGTCGTTCGCGTACTCGGGCACGTCGAGGGCCGCGTCGCCCGACTCGCCGGGGTCGCGGAACACCGTGAACTCCAGTTCGAAGCCGATACGGAACGCGAGCCCGTCGTCCTCGGCGGCGGAGACGACGCGCTTCAGGGCGGTGCGCTGGCAGGTCGGATGCTCCGAGCCGTCGAGCGCCCGCAGGTCGGCCGGCGCCCAGGCGAGGCCGGTCTCCGCGTCGAGCATGGCGAGCGCGGTCACGTCGGGGATGCCGCGCAGGTCGCCGACGATCGCGTCGATCTCGGGCGTGGAGTTCAGGTGGTCGTCGACCGAGAACAGCATGCCGACGCTGTTCGAGATGCTGACGCCCGACTCGCCGGCCGTGTCGATGCGACGCCCCGGCAGCACCTTCACGCGCGAGACGCCCGCGTTGTCGACGTGGGTGACGAGGAGCGCGTGCACGCCCTCGGTGCCGATCGGTGCAGACATCCGGTCCCCCTCGTTCCGGCGGTGCTCCCCTGTCGGGCGGTCGGGCCCGATGCGCTGCGATCCGGGCCGAGGCGCCCGGCGCGCGCTCCCAGTATTCACCCATGGCCCGCGGGTGCGCACGGGCCTAGGCTGACGCCATGGCCGACGATGGGCGCAGCGGCGCCGGGTACGACGCAGACGACCACGACGAACCGAGGCTGGCCGACCCGGTCCATCGCACCCTCGCCGGCGTGCTCGACGCCGCCCGGCCGAACACCGAGGGCGCCGTCGCCGACTACATCCCGGAGCTCGCCGACGTGGACCCCGAGCCGATCGCGATCGCGCTGGCGAGCACGCGCGGCTCGGTGCACGAGGCGGGTGACAGCCGGGTCGAGTTCACGATCCAGTCGGCGTCGAAGCCGTTCGTGTTCGCGCTCGCGCTCGACGCGCTCGGACTCGAGACCATGACACGCCACGTCGGCCTCGAACCGAGCGGCGAGCCGTTCAACGCCATCAGCCTCGAGGCATCCGGCCGCCCCGACAACCCCATGATCAACGCAGGCGCCATCGTCGCGACCTCCCTCATGGGCGGCGAGACGACCGAGGAGAAGTTCCGTGAGATCCGCCGCGGGCTCAGCCGGTTCGCCGGGCGGGGCCTCGACCTCGACGAGTCCGTCTACGCCTCCGAGGCGGCCACCGGCGACCGCAACCGCGCGCTCGCCTACCTCACGCACGCTGCCGGCACGCTCGCCGCACCGGTCGACGTCGCCACCGACGCCTACTTCCGCCAGTGCGCGCTCGTGGTGACCGCGCGCGACCTCGCCGTCATGGCCGCGACCCTCGCGACCGGCGGCATCAACCCGCTGACGCGCGAGCGGGTGATCAGCAGCGACGCGGCCCGATGGACCACCTCGATGATGACCAGCTGCGGCATGTACGACGCCTCGGGCGAATGGCTGCTGCGCGTCGGCCTGCCCGCGAAGAGCGGCGTGGGCGGCGGCATCGTGGCACTGCAGCCCGAGCAGTTCGGCGTGGGCACGTTCAGCCCGCGCCTCGACGAGCGCGGCAACAGCGTGCGCGGCGTCGAGATGCTCACCACCATGAGCGAGCGCTACGGCCTGCACATGCTCGACCCGCGCGGCGAGCCGCTCTCGCCGATCGCGTCGCTCACGCCCGGCGACGGCGCGACGGTCGCGCTGCTGCGCGGCGACATCCGCTTCGCCGGCATGGAGGAGGTGCTGACGCGCCTGCTCCCCCTGGTGAACGACGACGGATGCCTCGTGCTCGACTTCACCGGCGTGACCCGCGTCGGCGGCGGCGCGTCCCGCGTGTTCGGCGGTGTCGTCGACCTCGCGGGCACGAACCCGGACGGCCGCGCGCGCGTGGAGATCCGCGACCCCGACGGCGTGCTCCGCGACTGACCGCGCCGGCGCGCGCCCGCGCCCGTCCCGGCACCCACTTTCGTTCGGCACGTGCCGGGCGACTCGGCACGCCCAACCCAGCCCGATCCGGCACGTGCCACGGGACCGGGCACGCCCAACGTGCGCGGGCACGTCGTGCACGACGTGCCGAGTCGCCTTCGACGTGCCCGGTCGCCCGGCACGTGCCCGGTCGACCCCGGCGACGGCTCAGGCGCCGACGACCGGCACCCAGACGCGCATGGTCGACGGGCCGCGCTCGGCCCACTCGTGGTACCGCACGAGCGGCACCGCGGCGCGCTCGCCGCGACGCTCGTCGACCGCCTCGACCTCGACCCCGGCGTCCCCGACCGCCCGCGGACCGACCGACGGATCGACGCGGAGATCGGCGAAGTCGGATGCCTCGAGCGGCGTGCCGGCCAGGTCGACCGACTCCAGGGCGAACACCTCCGGGCCGCGCTCCACGACCACGCAGCCGCGCACCGCGTCGACCCGCGGGTCGGGCCGCACGAACCGCGGCGTCACGGGCAGGGCCAGCTCGACCACGTCGCCGGGCGCGAACGCGCGCTCGATGGACACCATGCCGGGTGCCGCCTCCATCACCTGCTCGAGCTCGCCGCCGGCCGGCCGCACCACCAGCCGCGCGGCCCCGTCGACCCACGCCGGCACGCGCAGCGACAGCCGCCACGGCGAATCCGAGGCCTCGGTCACGGTCACACGCACGAGCCCGTCGCGCGGGTACTCCGTGGCGACGTCGAACGCCACCTCGCGCCCGTCGTCGAGCGCAGCCCGCACGATCGCGGGCGCGTACTGGTGCAGCTGCACGCCCGAGGCATCCGTCGTCGCCAGGTACGCCCCGAGGCTCGCGAAGGTGCGCGCCGTGTTCGGCGGGCAGCACGACACGTCGAACCACGGCGCGCGCAGCGACGAGTGCGCCCGCGGCGACACCACGTCGGGGTCGGCGGCCTCGCCCGGCACGCGCTGGTGCAGCGTGTTCGCGTAGTAGAACGCGGTGCCCTCGGCCGACGGCGACGTCTCGACGACGTTGAAGAGCGTGCGCTCGATGAGGTCGGCGTAGCGCACGTCGCCCTCGGCGAGCAGCAGCCGCCAGCTGAACATGATCGACGCGATGCCGGCGCAGGTCTCCGAGTAGGCGCGGTCGGCGGGCAGCTCCCAGTCGTCGCCGAATGCCTCATCCTGGTGGTGCGAGCCCTGGCCACCGGTCACGTAGGTGCGCCGCTCGAGCGTCCGCGACCACTGCCCGTCGAGCGCGGCGAGCAGGCCGGAGTCGCCCGACTCCACAGCCACATCGGCAGCCCCCGACGCGAGGTAGTTCGCGCGCACGGCGTGCCCGCGCAGCGCCGCGGCCTCGCGCAGCGGCTCGTCGTCCTGGTAGTACGACCGACCCCACTCGTGGTCGGCGAGCGTGCCCGCGCCGTGGCGGTCGACGAACAGGCGTGCCTGCTCGACGTACCGCGGCTCCCCCAGCGCGCGGCCGAGTTCGGCGAGCCCGACCTCGATCTCGGCGTGGCCGCAGATGCGCTCGTCGCCACCGGGCCCGAACACCTCGCAGACGAGGTCGGCCGCGTGACGCGCGATCTCCACGAGCCCGTCGTCGGCCCCGGGGGCGGTGCGCGCCCGTGCGACCGCCGCCTGGCAGAGGTGGCCGATGCAGTACAGCTCGTGCCCCCACTCGAGGTTCGACCAGCGCGGCTCCTGCCCGCCCCGGCCGAAGCGGGTGTTCACGTACCCGTCCGGCTCCTGCGCGGCGGCGACCCGCGCCACCACCGCCCGGAACCGCGCCTCCAGCGCAGCATCCGACCGCCGCCCGAGCTCCCACGCCACGGCCTCGAGGTACTTGTAGACCTCCGAGTCGGAGAACTCCCGGCCCCGACGCCCCTCGGGCAGCGTGCCGGCGGCGGCCCGGTCGAAGTTGGCGAGCCAGCCCTCGCGCTCGAGCCAGTGCTCGATGTGCGCGAGGGTCGCGGTGCCGTTGACCTCCTGCCGCCGCCCCCAGACGCCGCCGGTGATGGCGACCTGGTCGACGCCCAGCGGGCGCAGCGCCCCCGTGCTCGGCGCGACCGGGACGGCGCGGGTGATCGTGCTGGTACTGGTGTTCATCGTCATCCCTTGAATGCGCCCGACATGAAGCCGCGCACGTAGTGGCGTTGGAGGATCAGGAAGAGCAGGATGCACGGCAGCGCGAGCACGACCACGCCGGCCTCGGTGGCCCCGTAGTCGACGACGCCCTGCACCTGCACGCGCAGGTTCGAGACCGCGAGCGGCAGGGTCATCCGGTTGGTGTCGGTGATGAGGATCAGCGGGGCGATGAAGTCGTTCCACGCAGCGAGGAAGGCGAACAGCCCGACCGTGATCAGGCCCGGCTTCACCGCGGGCACGAGCACGGTCCAGAGCGCGCGCCAGGTGGAGCATCCGTCGACCATCGCCGCCTCGTCCATCTCGCGCGGGATCGCCTCGAACGAGATGCGCATCATGAACGTCGCGAACGGCAGCTGGAACATCGTCAGCACGAGCGCGACCCCGACCAGCGAGTTCGACAAGCCGACCGCGTTCAGCAGCACGTAGAGCGGAATCAGCAGGGTCGCGTACGGCACCATCAGGATCGCGAGCGTCGAGAGGAACAGCACGTTCTTGCCCGGGAAGTCGAACCGCGCGAACGCGTACCCGCCGAGCAGCGACACGACGAGCGTCAGCAGCACGGTCAGCAGCGACACGAACAGCGAGTTGAACAGGTAGACCCAGATGCCGGCCTGGTAGTTCGCCAGCGTGACGTAGTTGCCGAGGCCCCAGCCGTCGACCTGGTTCGTGCCGGCGTGCGGCGAGACCGACGAGACGGCCGTCCAGATCAGCGGGTAGAGGAAGATCAGCGCGAGCGCCCCGGTCAGCAGCCAGAACGGCATGCGCACGAGCACGCCCCCGATGCTGCGCGGCCGCTCGTGGTGGTTGGGGCGAGCGGATGCATCGCCGGTGACGATCGCCCGGGTGTGGTCGCTGCGCGACTCGGTGTCGATGGCCATGTCAGTCCTCCTTCCGGGCGAACGCGCGGATCTGCACGATGTTCACGACCACGAGCGCGGCGAGCACGATGACCGACAGCGCGGCCGCGACGCCGAGGTCGTTCTGCCCCTGGAACGCGATGTTGTAGATGAGCTGCACGACCGTGATCGTCGAGTTGTCGGGCCCGCCCTTGGTGAGGATGTAGAACTGCTCGAACGCGAGCAGTGACCCGGTGACGCAGAGCACCGTCGTGAGCGCGAGCGTGGGCCGCAGCAGCGGCAGCGTGATGCTGCGGAAGATCTGGAAGCGGGATGCCCCGTCGATGCGCGCCGCCTCGTACACGTCCTCGGAGATGCCCTGCAGGCCGACGAGCATCAGCAGCATGTAGAAGCCGGCGAACCGCCACACGATCAGGAAGATGGTCGACCACAGCGCACCCTCGGGCGTGCCGAGGAACGTGAAGCCCCACGCCTGCATGAGGTCGGCGAAGGGGCCGGCGAACGGCGAGTAGAGCACGTAGAAGAGGAGCGAGGCGGATGCGAGCCCCAGCGCGCTCGGCACGAGGAACGAGGTGCGCAGGAACCCCTTCCAGCGACTCGACTCCTGCACCAGCATCGCGAGTCCGAGGCTCAGCGCGAGCAGGATCACCGTCGTCAGCACCGTGTACAGCAGCGTGAACCAGACCGAGTCCATGAAGAAGCGGTTCGTCACCGCGTCCGTGTAGTTCTCGGGGAAGTTGAGCCCCTGGTTGCCCGACAGCAGCGGCCAGTCGGACGCCGACATCTGGAACACGAGCAGCAGCGGCGCGAAGAACAGCAGCGCCACGAACAGGGTCGTCGGGAGGGCGTACAGCCAGCCCTGGCGCGCCTGCCGCCGCCGCTGCGGCGTGGAGCGCGGGCGCGTCGCCCGGGCCGGTGGTGCGGTGGTCGTCATGGTGGGTCCTCGGTGGGTCTCGTCGTCGAGCGGGCGGATGCCGCTGAGCCGTCGCCGTGCGGAGCAAGCATCGCCTCAGGGGCATCCGCTCGCCATCGTGGCATCCGCGAGGCGGAGGGCCGGCCGACCTCGCGGCCGGCCCTCCGTCGGATCACTGCGACAGGATCGCGGTGATCTCCTCGTTGTCGGCGTCCACCGTGTCGGTGCCCTCGAGCACGGCGTTGCGCACCATCGTCAGCCAGGGGCTGTTCGGCGCGTTGAACGCCTGCTGGAAGTTGATCGCCACCGGGGTGTCGCCCTGGGCGGCCACCTCGTTGATCGTGACCAGTCGCTCGTCGGCCTCGGAGTACTCGTTGACCGCGAGGTCGCCGCGCGAGACGACGTCGTTGTTCGCGGCGAGCACGCCGACCTGTGCCTCCTCGGACATCATCCAGTTGAGGAAGTTCCACGCCTGGGCGGCCTTGTCGGAGTCCTTCGAGATGCCGATGCCGTCACCGCCGACGAAGGTGGACGCGCCGCCCTCGGGGCCGGGGATGCCGGCGACGCCTGCGTCGAACGGGGTCGACGAGAGCAGGGTGGCCGGGTAGAACATGAGCCCGACGTTGCCCTCGGTGAACGCGGCGGTCCAGGTCGGGCCGGCCTCGTCCTGCGACGACGGGAGCACGGCGCCCGACTCCCAGAGGTCGCGCCAGGTGTCGTAGACCGACTTCGCGGTGTCGCTCGCGAGCAGCGACTCGGTGCCGTCGTCGGAGAGGACCTCTTGGCCGTCGGCCCAGATGCTCGGGAACCAGGTGAACACGAGGCATCCGCCGCAGGCCAGGCCCGTCGCGGTGCCGTACGTGTCGGGCTTGTCGAGCGCCTGCACGGCCTTGGCGGCCTCGGCGTACTCCTCCATGTTCGCCGGAGCGACGTCGGGGTCGAGGCCGGCCTCCGCGAACAGTTCCTTGTTCCAGAACAGCATCGAGAGGTCGAGCACGAACGGCAGCACGTACTCGCCGCCCTCGTAGGTGCCGGCCGAGAGGTGACCCTTGTTGATCTCGTCCTTGAAGTCGAGCCCGTCGATGTTGTCGGTGATGTCCTGGAAGAGCCCCTGCTCGACCCAGTTGGGCACGTAGACGATGTCGGCGGCGAACAGGTCGGGCAGCCCGCCCGAGCCCGCGGCCGCGCCGACCTTCGCGACGTAGTCGTCGTTCGGCACGACGGTGAGCTCCACCTGGTTCTCGTGGGTCTCGTTGTAGGCGTCGACGAGCAGGTTGGCCTGCTTCTCGAGCGGCGCACGCGTCCAGAGGGTGAGCGTGCTGCCGTCGTCGATGCCCTCGGGTCCGGCCTCGGCGGCGCTGGTGCCGGGATCGTCGCTTCCGGCGCAGGCGCCGAGGCCGACGACGACCGCGCCGGCGATGAACATGCCGGCGATGCCTCGCAGCCGGCGGTGGGTGAGCCTCATTGCTGTTCTCCTTCGAACTCTCTTCGTCGAGTGGGCGGTTCCGGTGCGTTGCCCGAGCGCTTCGGATCACGAAAACTCCGAAAGCCCTTTCGGTACGGTAGACCCGCGATCCATCGCACGTCAAGAGTCGAATCGCGCTAACCTTTTCGAAGCTCGCAGCGACACGGGGAGGTGCGGATGGCCGACAGCACGCAGTCGAAGCCGCGCAGCACCGGAACAGGTCGCGCGACGACCCTCGGCGACGTCGCGAAGCGCGCCGGGGTCTCCCTCGCGACCGCCTCGAAGGCGATCAACGGCCGCGGCGACGTCGCGGCCGCCACGCGGCAGCGCGTGATGGACGCAGCCGAGGAGCTCTCGTTCACGCCCAACGCGCTCGCGCGCAGCCTCATCGCTGGCCGCACGGGCACCGTCGGGCTGCTCACGAGCGACCTCGAGGGCCGGTTCGTCATCCCGATCCTCATGGGCGCCGAGGACGCGTTCGGCGCCGGGCAGGTCAACGTCTTCCTGTGCGACGCGCGCGGCGACGCCATCCGCGAGCAGCACCACATCCGCGCCCTGCTGAACCGTCGGGTCGACGGCATCATCGTCGTGGGCCGCCAGACCGACCCGCGCCCCTCGCTCGGCCACGACCTGCCGGTGCCGGTCGTCTACGCGTACGCGCCCTCCGACGACCCGACCGACCTCTCGCTCACGCCCGACAATCGTGCCGGCGGTCGCATGGCCACCGAGCACCTGATCGGCCTCGGCCGCACCCGCATCGCCCACATCAGCGGCGACCCGGCGTACGCGGCGGCCCAGGATCGCGCGGTGGGCGTGCGCGAGGCGACGGATGCCGCGGGGCTCGAGCTCGTCGGCGACGTCATGTTCTCCGACTGGTCGGAGCACTGGGGCCGCGACGCGGCGTCACTGCTGCTCACGCGGCACCCCGACGTCGACGGCATCGTCTGCGGGTCGGACCAGATCGCGCGCGGCGTGCTCGACGCGCTGCGCGACGCCGGCCGCACCGTGCCCGACGACGTGGCGGTCATCGGCTACGACAACTGGGAGGTGCTCGCGACGAACTCGCGCCCCGAGCTCACGAGCGTCGATGCGAACATGCAGCAGCTGGGGCGCACGGCCGCTCGCCGCATCTTCGACGCGATCGACGGCGCCGACATCGGCAGCGGCACCGAGTACCTGCCCGTGCGCCTCGTGCAGCGCGGCTCGACGGTGCCGCGCCGCTGACCCGACCCGACCCCCAACCACGCCCGATCCGGCACGTGCCGCGCGACCTGGCACGCGCAACGTGCGCGGGCACGTCGTGCACGACGTGCCGGGTAGCTTTCGACGTGCCGGCTCGCTCGGCACGTGCCGAGTGACCGACCGCCGATGCGCCGACCGGGCACGGCGGGAAGCGCGCCGCGCTACCAGATCGTGCCGGCGCCGAAGAAGATCGAGACGAACGCGAGCGTGCCGAGCACGAGGCCGGCGATCGCGACCCCGAGGCCCGCGCCGCCGATGCGGTGCGCGCGCACGATGCCGAGGATGCCGAAGATGATCGCCAGCAGGTCGGGCACCGCGCCGAGGATCAGCCCGATGAACAGCGGGATCCACGTCGTGAGGAACCCCCAGATGCCGAGCACGAGCGCGGCGATCGCGAAGCCGTTGCCGGGCACGGTCTCGCGCGGCGGCGTCCAGTCCGACGGCACCGCCTGGTACGAGCCCCACACGCTGCCGTTCCACCAACGCTGCCGGCCCGTGCCGGGTTCGGTGTACCACCCCGCCGCGGGTCCGTCGCCCGTCTCGTCCGCCATCGTCGCGCTCCGTTCCGTCCTGCTTCGATTGTGGCGGATGCCCCGCTCGCGCGCTCACCCGTCCACACGCCGGTCGCCCGGGGAGAACCCCGATGCCCCGCACGCACGAACTGGCAGACTCGACGCATGCAGCTTCGAGGCATCCGCTCGCTCCCTCCTGCACTCACCCACCTCGCACCGGCGATCGCGATCGTCGCCGCGATCGCCGTCGTGCTGGGCGGCGCGTCGATGGCCGCGACCGCCGCCGGCAGCGACACGCAGGCCAGCGCGGCCGCGCCGGCCGCACAGGCCCCCGCCGGGGTCGAGGACTTCACGTTCGACTCGTTCACGGCCGACTACGCGCTCAGCCGCGATGCCGACGGCCACGCGGTGCTCGACGTGACCGAGACGATCGTCGCCCGGTTCCCCGACTTCGACCAGAACCGCGGCATCATCCGCAGCATCGTCGACACCTACGACGGCGTCGACCTGCGCACCGAGCAGATCGTGGTGACCGACGAGACCGGCGTGCCCGTGGCGGCCGAGGCGACCCGCGAGGGCGAGTACATCGACCTCGCGCTGGGCACCGACGAGTTCGTGCAGGGCGTGCAGACCTACGTGATCAGCTACCGCCAGCACGACGTCGTCGGCACGTTCGGCGACACGGGCGTCGACGAGTTCTACTGGGACGTCAACGGCACCGGCTGGCCGCAGCCGTTCGGCACCGTGGCGATGCACCTGGTGGTCGACCCGGCGCTCACCCAGGCGCTCACGGGCGCCGCCGCCTGCTACCGCGGCGTGCAGGGCAGCGACCAGCAGTGCGAGATCGAGTCGGATGCCGCTGCCGGCACGTTCGACGTCACCGAGACCGACCTCGGGCCGTACTCCGGCGTGACCGTGGCGATCGCGTTCGAGCAGGGCACGTTCGTGGTGCCCGAGCGCGCACGCGACAACGTGTTCTTCACCTGGGTGCCCGGTATCCTCGCGGGCCTCGTCGTGCTGCTGCTCATCGTCATGATCGTGGTGCGCGCCGCGCGCTGGCGCGACCACCCCGGCCGCGGCATCATCGTGCCCGAGTACAGCCCGCCGGAGGGCGTCGACCCCATCCTCGGCGCGAACATCATCGGCCGCCAGAAGCAGGGTCTGCAGGCGCAGATCCTGCGGCTCGCGCTGGCCGGTCGCATCCAGTTCGTCGAGACGGCCGGAGACCCCGACTGGCGCGGGCGCGAGACGAAGGACCTGCACGCAGAGCTCGTCGAGGTGCCGGGCGACCTCGAGCCGCGCGACCTGAAGCTGCTGCTCGCGATGTTCCCGACGATGCAGCCCGGCGCCCGCCGCGAGATCGACAAGAAGATGGACCTCTCGGAGGCACGCGCGCTCATCGCGGTCGACGACGACGCGCCCGCCGAGGCGCTGCGGCGCGACCTGCGTGCGCTGCCGCCGCGCGGCGCGATGCGCTGGTTCGCGCTGAGCGCCGTGTTGGCGTCGGTGCTGCTGTGGGTCGTGTTCGTGATCGGCATGTTCTCGGAGGTCGCCACCATCTGGGTGATCGGCGGATTCGTCGTGGGCGTGCTCGGGTTCATCTTCGCGCTGATGATCGGGTCGCGCCCCGCGCTGCTGACCGAGCGCGGAGCGGCGCTGCGCGATCACCTGCGCGGCCTGCGCGACTACATGGAACTCGCCGAGAAGGACCGCATGCGCGTGCTGCAGGGCGTCGAGACCGCCGAGCGACGGCCGATCGCCTCGGCGGCCGATCGGGGCCGGGCGGCGGCGACGGATGCCGCGGAGCGGGTGCACCTCTACGAGGACCTGCTGCCCTGGGCGCAGTTGTGGGGCATCGAGGACTCGTGGGCGCGCGAGCTCGACGCGCTCGTACGCGAGGTGCCCGACGACCGCCTCGGCTACCGGCGCCACCACCACGTGCCGTACGCCGCGCTCATCGCGATGAACATGGCCGGCTCGCACGCGCTGCAGGGCGCGGCCGCGGCGCGCGTCGCGGCCGCGTCGTCGAGCTCGAGCGGCGGCTCGGGCGGCGGCGGATTCTCCGGCGGCGGCGGAGGCGGAGGCGGCGGCGGGGGTCGCTGATCGCGGGTACCGGGCCAAGACCCGTCAAGAGACTGCGTTCTCAGCGCTCGAAGCGCAGTATTTCGACGGGTCTCGGGTCGAACGAACGTCAGGCGGTCGGGTGCGGCCACCACGACGGCAGCAGCGCGGTGAAGCGCTCGGTCGCGGCCGCGATGTCGTCGTCGTCGCCGAGCGCCCAGGTCTCCATCGCCCCGACGAGCCCGCCCGCGATGTACGCGGCGGCCTCCTCCTGCGCACCCGGATCGGTCGGCGCACCCTCCACGCCGCGCTCCGCCCACACCTGCACCGCGATCAGCGCCCGGTGCCGGATCCGCACGTCGAGCACCGAGTGGAACAGCCACCGAGAGCGCGAGCGCAGCAGGCCGCGGTACCCGGCCCGCTCCGACGCGACGTGCTCGAGCAGGGAGCGCAGCGAGTCCTCGTAGCGCCCGGCCACCTGGCTCGGGTCGCCCTCCGAGGGGTCGACGTCGACGACCGAGATGGCGTCGAACTCGTACCCGTACTGCTCGATGGCGAAGTCGTGCACGCTCTCGTGGTGACCGTAGAACGTCGTGCGGTGCACGCCCGCCTCGCGGCACAGCGAGGTGACGCTGATCTCGTCGAGCGCCGTGGTCTCGAGCAGCCGGTTCAGTGCATCGACCAGTGCCCGTCTCGTGCGCTCGGCACGTGGATCGAGGCCCGGCCCGCCCGGCGTGCTCGTCGTCACCCGCTCAGCCTAGCCGGAGGGATGCCGCCGGATGGGCAGTGGTCGCACTGAGACGCCGCGTGACGAACCGAGACGGCGGATGCCCCGGGGCAGCACGCGGCGCGCGCGGCGCGGCCCCGGGGCATCCGCTCGCCCTCAGTCGTCGTAGTGCGCGAGGCCGGCGGTCTCGCCGCCGTCGGCGACGAACTCGGCGCCGGTCGAGAAGCTCGACTCGTCGCTCGCGAGGAAGAGGATGAGGTTCGACAGCTCGATCGGCTCGCCCACGCGGTGCAGCGCGACGTGGCTCTGCGGGGTCTCGAGCTCCTCGGTCATCGGGGTGCGGATGACGCCCGGGTGCACCGAGTTCACGCGGATGTTGTAGCGCCCGAGGTCGAGGGCCGCGTTCTTGGTGAGGCCGCGCACGCCGTACTTCGCGGCGTTGTAGCCGGGCAGCGCCTCGTAGCCCTGGAGGCCGGCGGTCGAGGAGACGTTGATGATCGAGCCCGCGCCGGACTCCTTGAGTGCGGGGACGGCCGACTTGATGCCGTAGAAGACGCCGGTGAGGTTGATCTTCACGATGAGGTCCCACGCCTCGAGCGTGTAGTCCTCGATCAGGCCGAAGTTGGCGATGCCCGCGTTGTTCACGACGATGTCGAGTCGCCCGAACGCCTCGACCGCCGCGGCGACGGCCGCCTCCCACTGGGCGTAGTCGGTGACGTCGAGGTGCACGTAGCGCACCGCGTCGCCGAGTTCGGCCGCGAGTGCCTCGCCCTCCTCGTCGAGGATGTCGCCGATCACCACCTTCGCGCCCTCGTCCACGAGCAGGCGGGCGTGCGACGCCCCCATGCCCCGGGCTCCACCGCTGATGAGTGCGACCTTTCCACTGACGCGTGCCATGACTACCTTCCTGGTTGCGGACCCCAGGAGTCGGTCGACCCCGGGCTGGCGGGGGTCGGCATCGCGAAGGGTGTCGACCTCGTCGTCGCCATCTACACTACACCTGTTGATTAGAGCTCGGATGCCCGGGGCGTCCGCTCGCCCCGAACCGATCGTTGACACCGCCCGCCAGCCTGCGAGGATGGCCCCATGGATGATGCGACCACGCTGATGACGAGCCTCTCCGAGCAGGAGTGCTGGGTGCGACTGCGGAACAACGAGATGGGCCGGCTCGCGGTGAGCGTCGACGACCGCCCCGACATCTTCCCCGTGAACTACCACGCGAGCGAGCGGTCGATCCTGTTCCGCACCGCGGGCGGCACCAAGTTCGACGACGTGACCGCGAACCACGCGGTCGCGTTCGAGGTCGACCACTTCGACCAGGACGGCGGGTGGAGCATCGTCGTGCGCGGCACCGCGAAGCCGCTCACCACGCCCGGCGAGATCGCCGACGCCGAGGGCGCACCGCTGAAGCCGTGGATCCCGACCGACAAGCCCAACTTCGTGCGCATCGAGGTCGAGGTCATCACCGGCCGCTCGGTCGTCTTCACGCTCGACCCGCGCCACGAGGGCACGCTGTAGACGTGGCGGAACTGACCGCGTCCGACGGGGTCCGCCTGCATTACGACGAGTCCGGCGACCCCTCGGGCCGCCCGATCGTCCTGATCGCGGGCTTCAGGGCCGCAGCGCGCAGCTGGCGCTTCCAGGTGCGCGCGTTCGGTCGCGCGGGGTACCGCGTCATCGCGTTCGACCGGCGCGGCCACGGGGCATCCGAGGTCGCGACGACCGGGCACGACATGCCGCGCCACGGCGCCGACATCCACGACCTGCTCGAGACGCTCGACCTCCGCGACGTGACGCTCGTCGGGCAGTCCATGGGCGGCAACGCGATCTGGGCCATGGTCGAGCAGTTCGGCACCGGGCGCGTGCGCGACATCGTGATCGTCGACCAGACGCCCAAGATGCTGAACGACGACGGCTGGGCGCACGGCTTCTACGACTACGACGCCTCCAACGCGGACACGCTCTTCGCCGAGGGCATCCCCGACCCCGGCCGCCACTCGGCGGGGTCGAAGGGCCTCGCACGCATCGCCCGCGTCGTCGTCGCGATGGACCTCCTGCGCGGCGGCCGCGGCGAGCCGGCGTTCACCGACGCCGAGCTCGCGCTGCTGCACGACCACGCCACGCGCGACTGGCGTGCGGTGATCGCCGACGTCGACGTGCCCGTGCTGTTCGTCGCCGGCCGCGAGAGCGAGTTCTGGCCGAGCGAGCACGCCGCGGCATCCGCCGCCCTGAACCCGCTCGCCACGTCCGCGGTCATCGAGCGGGACGGCCACGCGACCAACATCGAGCAGCCGGCGGCGTTCAACCGCGGCGTGCTGGAGTGGCTCGAGCGGTAGGCGCCGCGGTCAGCCCGGGAACGCCTTGCCCGGGTTCAGGATGCCGGCGGGATCGAGCGCGTCCTTGACGGCACGGTGCATCGCGACGACCCGCTCACCGAGCTCGACCGATGCGCCGGGCAGCTTGAGGAGCCCGACCCCGTGCTCGCCGGTGGTGGTGCCGCCGAGGGCGAGGCAGTCGTCGACGATGCGGTCGAACGCCGCCTTGGCGCGGACCTTCGCCGCATCGTCGCCCTCGGGCGCGATGATGAGCGGATGCAGGTTGCCGTCGCCGGCGTGGGCGATGTTCGCGATCGTCACGTCGTGGTCGGCCGCCGCGCGCTGGATGCGCGCCAGCATCTCGGGTACCGCACCCCTGGGCACGCAGATGTCCTCGGTGAGCACGGGACCGAGGCGTTCGAGCGACGGGTAGGCGAGCCGCCTGGCGAGGAAGAGTCGGTCGACCTCGGCGGCATCCGCTGCGGTGTCGACGCGCAGTGCGCCCGCGCCCTCCATGGCGGTGCGGATCCCGTCGGCGAGCGCCTCGCCCGTCGCGCCGGGCTCGTCGACCTGGGCGAGCAGCAGGGTGTCGGCGTCGTGCGGCAGCCCGAGGTCCTGCCAGGCGTCGACGGCGCGCAGGCAGACCGAGTCGACGATCTCGAGCGCCGAGGGGATGATGCCCGCCCGGCTGACCGCCGCGACCGCCTCGCCCGCAGCGGTGAGCGACGCGAACGACCCGACCACGGCACGTCGCTCGCGGTGCGCGAGCGGCAGCAGGCGCACCGTCACGTCGACGATCACCCCGAGCGTCCCCTCCGACCCGACCATCAGGCCGGTCAGGTCGTAGCCCGCGACGCCCTTCGCGGTGCGCCGGCCGAGCTTCACGACCGATCCGTCGGCCAGCACGACCGTCATGCCCAGGATGTAGTCGCGCGTCACGCCGTACTTCACGCAGCAGATGCCGCCCGCGTTCGTCGCGGCGTTGCCGCCGATCGTCGAGATCGCCGAGCTCGCCGGGTCGGGCGGGTACCAGAGCCCGTGCTTCGCCACCGTCGCGCGCAGCACGTCGTTCAGCACCCCCGCCTCGGCGACCGCGTACCGCTCGTCGGCGTGCACCTCGAGCACCGCGGTCATGCGCTCGAGCGACAGCACGATGCATCCGTCGACCGCGTTCGCCCCGCCCGAGAGCCCCGTGCCCGACCCCCTGGGCACCACGCGGATGCCGCGAGCCGACGCCTCCCGCACCACGGCCGCGACCTCGGCCTCGGTGCCCGGCAGCACGACGGCGAGCGGCGTCGCGTACGGCGCCCACTCGGCGTCGTCGTGCGCGTAGCGCTCGAGGTCGCGCGAGTCGGCGAGCACCGCGTCGTCGCCGAGCAACTCGCGGAACAGGCCGACGACCTCGGTGGAAGCGGGTGCGTGCACGCTCACGGTGCGGTCCTCTCGTCGCGGATGCCGCACCCACCCTACGCCGCGCCCTGTACGGCCGAGGCGGCAGGTGACGCGGCGCTGCGCTCCGTCCGCCGCCCCGGCCGGCCTGGCGGGTTGGGGGAATCCGCTCAGGCGCCCTCGGCCATCTCGGCGAGGTCTCCGACGGTGGGATGCGACCAGCGCAGCAGTCCCACGGGCACTCCGGCGCGCTCCGAGACGGCCTCGTGCGTGAGGCATCCGTCGCTCTTCGCCTGCCGGGCCGCCTCGGCGATCGCATCGCGACGACGCTCCTGCCGCGCGGCGATGGCGGCGCCCGTGTCCCGCGGACGGCGCTCGGACGCACCCCACTCGCCGCGGCGCGGCCGCGCCGTCTCGCCGATGCGCTCGGCCTTCGCCCAGCGTGCCGTGGCGTCCACGTCGCGCTCCAGCTGGCGCACGAGGTCCTCCGACGAGCGGAACCGCCGCTGCGGGCGCAGGTGCTTCCGCAGGGTCACGATGATCTGCGTGCCGTAGAGCGACTCCGCGAAGTCGAGCAGGAACGCCTCGAGCAGCCGGACGCCGCTGCGTCCGTAGTAGGTCGGGCGGTGCCCGATCGACACCGCCGCGGCGAAGCGACGCCCGCCCTCGACCACCACGTCGGCCGCCCAGACGCCGTCGCGGATGCGCAGGCCGGCGGGCAGCACGAGGTTCGCGGTGGGGAACCCCAGGGTCCGACCGCGCTGGTCGCCCGGCACCACCGTGCCCGCGACCACCGGCTCGGCGCGCTCGAGGTCGATGACGGCGTACTGCTCGGCCACGGGCCGGACGCGCGGCGGCGCGATCTGCGTGTCGGTCATCACTCCATGCCCCTCAGGTGTCGATAGGTGCCCTTGTAGAACAGCAGCGGTTCGCGCGTGTGCCACTCGGCCGGGCTCATCGCGTTCACCCGCCCGATGACGATGTAGTGGTCGCCGGCCTCATGCTCGGCCCAGAGGTCGCAGTCGAGCCACATGAGCGACCCGGCGATGAGCGGGTTGCCGGCGTGGCTGGGCGTCCACTCGACACCGGCCCACTTGTCGGTGCCGCTGCGGGCGAACTGGCTCGACACGGCGTCCTGGTCGTGGGCCAGCACGTTCACCGCGAACCGACCCGCGTCGCGGATCGCGGGGTACGTGGTCGAGGTCGTCATGACGCTGAACGACACCAGCGGCGGCTCCATCGAGACGCTGTAGAACGACTGGCAGGTGAAGCCGGTCGGCGCACCGCCGGTCATGCCGCTGATCACGGTGATCCCCGACGCGTAGTGCCCGAGCGTGTCGCGGAACGCCCGCGGATCGAAGGTCGCCCCGGCTGCGATGTCCATGGTCATGTCCGTCTCCTCGTGGGTGCGGTAGCGGTCAGGCGCCTGCGGCGACGGGGCGGATGCCGCCGGCGACGGCGGTGACGGATGCCCCCCAGCGCGCGAGCCACGCGTCGAGCGCGCCCTCATCGGCGTAGTGCTTGTCCGAGAGGTAGAGCCCCTGCGTGGGCGTCGTGGCGCCGAGCTCGACGAGCACCGGCTTCAGCAGCAGCTCCGGCGCCATGAAGTGCGCGGGGCCCGCGCCGAGCATCAACGGGATGGCGGTCACGCCGGCCATCCCGTCGCCGGTCTCGAACTGGTCGAGGAACAGCTTCAGGATGCCGCTGTAGGTCGCCTTGAACGTCGGCGACGCGATCACCACCAGGTCGCTCGATTTCACGGTGGCGACCGCGTCGCCGACGGCCTGATCACCCCAGCCCATGAGGCCGGGGCCGAGCGTGACGAGGTCGATCTCGTTCCAGCGCTCGGCGAATGCACGGGCGACCACGCGCCCGGCATCGAGGGTCTTCGAGTCCGGCTTCGGGTTGCCGGCGACGACGGTCACGTTCAGGGTCATGCGGGTCTCCTTGCGGGTCGTGCCGTGTCAGGCGGCGAAGTCGTCGGTGGCGGCGAGCAGCGAGCGGAACGCGCGGCCGTGGTAGATGAGCGGCTCGGCGTCGTCGCTGACGGAGAGGTCGTGCACGTCGAGCACGACCAGGTCGTGGTCGCCCGACGGCACCTCGGCGCGCACCGAGCACTCGAGGGTCAGGACCGATCCGTCGATCGTCACGGCCCCCTCGGTGCCATGCGTGAGCGCGAGGCCCGCGAAGCGGTCGCGCGAGCGCGAGGCGAGCTGCATGCACGCCGCCTCGTGCCCGGTGGCGAGCACCGAGACGCCGAGGCGCTGCGCGCGCCGCAGCACCGGCCAGGTGCGCGAGCCGCGCTGCGCGGAGAACAGCACCTGCGGCGGCTCGAACGAGACCCCGACGGTGAACGACGTCGACACGAAGCCGACCGGCGCGTCGTCGACGATCGCGGTGATCGCGGCGACCCCCGAGGGGAACGCGGCGAAGGCCGACTCGACCAGTGGGCGTTCGGCCAGCGAGACGGTGCGCATGTCGGTTCCTTTCGTGGTGCTCGTGGTGCGATCAGACTTCGGCGACGAGTGTTGCGTTGATTCGATTGAACCCGTGTGCAGTTTCTGCCGGGTGACTCCTGCATTGCGCCTGCTTTGCGCCGTCGACGAAACACACGAGACACGCGCCGGCTCGCGACGAATCGAGGCTGACCTGCACTTTCATGACGCGCGCATGGGTCGTCTCTCGGCCGCCATCGACGATTCCGCCGCCGTGGGCGGCCATCCGCTGAGCGGTCGCACGAGGCATCCGCGCCGTCATGCGCCGTGCTCGCATCGTTCCTCGACCGTGTCGTCCACATGCGACCGCAGGTGGATGGCGGGCATCGCCAGGACGGCGACGAACGCCGGCACGACCGCCACGGCCGAGACCGCGAACAGCACGGGCATGCCGTGCAGGTACGCCTCCGCTTCGCTCGCGCCGTCGCCCGTGAGTCCGGTCACGACGGCGGTGAGCACGGCACCGAGCGCCACGAGGCCGACCGTGCCGCCGAGCACGAAGATCATCAGCACGGTGGCGCCCATGGTGCCGGCCTGGTCCTGTCGGCCCGACACCTGGGAGGCGAGGATCAGGTTCTGCGTCATCGCTCCGAGTCCGCACGCGAGCAGCACCGTGCCCGCGATCGTGAGCGGTACGGGCGCCAGGTTCACGGCCGCGAGCACCGCGTTGCCCAGCACCAGCGCGATGCTGCCGAACAGCAGCACTGGCCGGAGCTTGGCCGTACGACTCATGAAGCGCCCGACTCCGAAACCCGTGACAACGGTCGCGATCGCCATCGGCACGAGCAGCGTGCCCGACACGGCGGGTTGCAGACCGAGCCCGAACTGGAGGTACTGGCTGATGAACACCGACCCGCTGAACATCGCGCTGCCCGCGGCGAACGCGGCGATGAAGATGGTCGACGTGCGTCGTTGCGCGAACAGCCGGATCGGCAGTACCGGGTCGGAGGCGCGCAGTTCGACGACGATCAGCGCCGCGAGCGCGATCAGCCCGAGGCCTCCGCTCACCCAGACCAGCCAGGGATGGTCGCCCGCATCCGGCGCCGCCGAGACCGCGATGAGCAGCGCGGTGATGGCCGTCGGCAGCAGGAACATGCCCGCGTAGTCGGCCGGCCGCGGCTCCACCGGACGCCGGGTCACCTTGAGCGTCGCCGCGATCACGATCATCGAGGTCACGGCGAACGGCACGCTGAGCAGGAAGCACCAGCGCCAACCGAGCCAGGAGGTCTGCACGATGATGCCGCCCACGACCGGCCCGGCCAGGGTCGCAGTGGTCTGCGCCGTCGCCATGAAGGCGTTGACCCGACCACGCTGCCGAGGGGCGACCAGCCCCGCGAGGGTCGCGGCGGTCGAGGTGAGGATGCCGCCCAGGCCGATGCCCTGCAGGGCGCGCGCCGCGATGAGGATCGGGATGTTCGGTGCGATGCCGGCGAGCAGTGAGCCGACGAGGAAGAACGCGAGGCCGGCCTGCACGACGTGCTTCGCCTCGATGCGGTCGGCCAGGCGACCCCAGATCGACGCCGTCGCGGTGTTGCCGAGGATCGTGGCTGCGACGATCCAGGTCGACTCGCCGGGCGTGCCCTCCAGGCTCGTCAGGATCGACGGGAGCGCGGTCGCGACGATCGTGCCGCTGAGGCCGGCGACGAACTGCGCGATGACGAGGCCCGCGATCGGGGCGATGACCGGCCGCAGCGAGTCCTCGCGGGGCCTCGCCTCGCCGACCGGGCGGCGCCCGCGCCGGCGCAGACGTCTCAGCCTGCCGGAGGCGACGTCGCGGCTCATTCGTCGCCGCGCTGGATGGGCTGGTACAGCCCGTCGTGCCGGAAGTACGTGCGAGCCGCCGCGTAGTAGACGTACTGGAGCTCGCGCGGCGTGCCGGTGTCGTCGATGAGCTGCTTCTCGCTGAGGAGGAGGGCCGCGCCCGGCGGAAGGTCGAGCAGGCGGGTCGTCGCCTCGTCGCCCTGGATGGCCTCGATGGCGGTCGTCGAGCGCGACAGCGGCCGACCGAAGTGCGCGAGGAACGACGACGGGAGGTCGGCGCCGTCCTCGAGCACGAACGGTCGCCGCGGCTCGACATCGGGCGCCCAGTAGCAGGTCTCCACGCAGTAGGGCCGTCCGTTCTGCACCAGGAAGTACTCGGCCACCCGCACGGGTGAGTCCGGGTCGAGGTGCAGCTGCTGGCAGACGACCGGCGAGCCGGGTACCAGCCCCTCGAACAGCACCTGCACCTCGAATCCGAGCGTGGAGCCCTGCGGCGTGCCGATCTCGACCCCCTCGAACAGCTCCAGGGCGGTCGTGCCGACCCGCGGCGACCGCGTCACCAGGCCGTCCTGTGCGAGCTGCACCAGCGCGCCGCGCACGGCCGCGCGCGTCGCGTTGAGCTGGGCGCCGAGGTCGGACTCGACGAGCGGATCGCCGCGGCGCACGAGCTTCGTGCGGATCGCCGTGCGCAGCAGCGCGTACACCCGGCGCGCCTGGTTCTGCTTCGCCCCGCTCGAACGCGATGCGACGGCCCGCCGGTACGCCGAGCGCGCGATGAGCGATTCGTCTTCCATCAGCATGCCTTCCTCGTCTCCTCCGTGTGGTCGGGCCGCCCGCGTTCCGGTCAGAACTCGGCCAGGTGCTCCGAGAGGGTCGACCCCGTGTACTCGGTGCGCGCGAGGCCGGAACGCTGCAGCTCCGGCACGAGGCCGTCGATGACCTCGTCGACGTAGCGCATCGTGAGCTGCCCGCTGCCCGAGTAGAAGAGGTACCCGTCGCCCGTCGTGGACTCGAGCACCTCCCCCATGCGGTCGGCGACCGTCTCCGGCGCACCGACCAGCTCGACCGACTCGGTCGTGTCGTCCGCGAGGGCCGATCGGAACGTCTTGCCCGCGTTCATGCGCACGAACGTGTCGGTCACGCTCTGGCCGCGCGCATCGAGCTCGGGCAGCGGCTCGTCCAGCGGATACGCCGAGTAGTCCGTCTCGCCGCCCGACATCAGCGACAGCCGCTGGCGGACCCGCTCGTCGACGCGGGCGCGGTCGGCTTCCCGACGGCGCTGTGCATCGGCATCCGTGTCGCCCAGCGTGGGCGACACCAGGAAGAGGATCTTGCACTCCTCGGGGTCGCGTCCCGCGG
The DNA here is from genome assembly GCA_913053875.1 of uncultured Agromyces sp. Taxonomy (GTDB): domain Bacteria; phylum Actinomycetota; class Actinomycetes; order Actinomycetales; family Microbacteriaceae; genus Agromyces. The sequence goes on from CAJXGN010000002.1 coordinate 145,665, forward strand.
CCTCCATCTCGCGGCGCACGTCGTCGCAGTACTTCCGCATGTAGTCCTCGCCCTTGGGCAGCGCGACGATGGTCGACGCGTACTTGGCGGCGAAGCGGATGCCTCGCGGCGACCCACCCGCCTGGCAGATGACCGGCCGGTACTGCGGGCTCGGGATCGTGTTGAGCGGGCCGCGGCTGCGGTGGTACTGACCGTCGTAGTCGACCGTGTGCACCTTGCTCGACTCGATGTACCGGTCGGCCTCGCGGTCCTGGATGACCGCGTCGCGCTCCCACGACTCCCAGAGCTTCACCACCAGCTCGACGAACTCGTCGGCCATGTCGTAGCGCAGGTCGTGCGCCGACGCCGAGTCCTTCAGCGCCGCGTCGGAGATGCCGAAGTTCGCCAGCGCCTGGTTGGGGGCGCCGGTGACCACGTTGAGTCCGATACGGCCGCGGCTGATGTGGTCGAGCGTCGAGATCAGCCGGGCGAGCAGGTACGGCGGGTAGAACGTGGTGTTCGCGGTCGCGATGACCCCGAGGTTGCGCGTCTCCCGGGTGATGGCCGCCGCGAGCGGCATCGGGTCGTGCTTGGGCGCGCGCGACATCTGGGCCAGCTCGAGCTCGAAGTCCCCGCCGTACGTGTTCGACACGTAGCTCGAGTCCTCGAGCAGCAGGTAGTCGAGCCGGCCCTCCTCGAGACGCCGGGCGACGTTGATGTGGAAGTCGCCCGACGCCCACGTGTCCGCGGCCCGCCCCGACCAGGTGCGGTTCCACGACGGCGGGAGGAAGTTGGTGAACCAGCCGAGGTGCATGCGTGGTGCGGATGCGGTCACGTGTCAGAACTCCATGAGGTTGTCGCGCAGGTGCGCGTGGTTGTACGAGGTGCGGGTGCGGCCGAGCTGCTGGAGGGCACCCACGAGCCCGTCGGTGATCTCGGTGATGCCACGACGCGAGCCGCCCGCCGCGATCAGGAATCCGTCGCCCCCGACCTCGTCGAACACGCGGCTCATCTCGGCGGCCACCTTCTCGGGCGTGCCGACGAACGTGGGGTCGGTGTAGCGGATCGCCCACTTGCCGGCCGCCTCGCGCGGGGTCTTGCCGAGCTTGAGGAACTTCTCCAGCGTCGTGCGGTGCCCGTTCGTGGTGAGCTCCGGGAACGGCTTGTCGGCGTCGATCTGGGTGAAGTCGATCTCGGTGAGCGCGCCCATGTGGCCCAGCGCCACGTCGACGCCCGCCTGCGTGGGGTGGAGCATCGCCTCCCAGCGCTCCTTCGCCTCCGCCTCGGTGTTGCCGAGCACCGGCGTGGTGATGAACATGACCTTGCACGAGTCGGGGTCGCGACCGAGGTCGATCATGCGACGGCGGATGTCGTCGCGGAACTCGCGCATGTCCTCGATGCCCTGAGCCGCGCTGATGATCGTGTCGGCGTGGGCGGCCGCGAACTGGCGACCGCGGGGAGACCCGCCCGCCTGGCAGTAGACCGGGCGGCCCTGCGGGGGGCGCGGCACGTTGAGCGGACCGCGCACCTTGAAGTACTCGCCGACGTGGTCGATCGGGCGGACCTTGTTGTGGTCGACGTACGTGCCGGTCGCGCGGTCCATGACCACCGCGTCCGCGTCCCACGACGACCACAGCTTCTCGGCGACCTCGACGAACTCGTCTGCCATCTCATAGCGGGTGTCGTGCTCGTAGAGCTTGTCGAGGTTGAAGTTCTGCGCGGCGCGGTCCTCGCTCGAGGTCACGATGTTCCAGCCGGCGCGTCCCCCGCTGATGTGGTCGATCGTCGCGATGGCGCGAGCGAGCAGGAACGGCGGGTAGAACGACGTCGACGCGGTCGAGATGATGCCGATGTGCTCGGTGGCCTTGGCCAGCACCGGGGCGATGCTCAGCGGGTCTCCCTTGGGCGCGTACAGCGAGTGCTTGAGGTCGACCTCCATCGACCCGCCGTAGCCGTCGGCGACCATCGAGGAGTCCTCGAGCATCGCGTAGTCGAAGCCCGCACGCTCCATGGAGCGCACCCAGTCGATGTGGTAGTCGCCGTTCATCCACTCGCGGGCCTCGGACTCGAGGACCCACGGGCTGGTCCAGGCCGTGGAGCGGCTGAAGTTCATGAACCAGCCGAGGTGCATCTTCTTTACCATTGGTGCTACTTCCTGTCTTCTCAGTGCGTGATGGATCGGGAGTGGACGGGTGGGCGACGTGGCAGCGTCGCCCACCCGTCGTCATCACTCCCCTGGGGTGACGGCGGACCAGTCGATGGTGCTGTCGGTGCGGTACTGCGCGCCCGCCAGCTCCGCGGCGACGGCCCAGTTGGCCATCGGACGGGCGATGAACACGTAGGGCGCCTCGGTGAGGAGGATCGACTCCGCCTCGGCCCAGGCCTGCCCGGCCTCGTCGGTGGTCGGCTCGCCGGCCTCGATGGCCGCGTCGACCGCCGCGTAGAACTCGGGGTTCTCCCACCGGGCGTAGTTGGTCGTCGCACCCTCGCCCGTGAACAGGCTGATCTCGTACGACGGCGCCTGGACGATCGCACCGTCGCGCTGCAGCACGGCCTGGTACTCCGACTCGGCGCGACCCGACGAGAACGCCGCGATCGGCAGCTCCTCGAGGGTGATGTCGAAGCCGGCGTCGGCGGCCGCGCTCTGGATCTGGATGGCGGCGTCGGCGACGTCAGGCGTGCCCGACGCGTAGGTGAGCGTGAACGCGACCTCGTCGAGGCCCGCCTCCTCGAGCAGCGCGAGCGCTTCCTCGGGGTCGTAGGAGTACTCGGGCAGGCCCTCGTCGGTGTAGCCGGGGAGGGTCTTGTCGAGGATGCCGTGGTCGACGGTCGCCCGGCCGACGTAGACCGTGTCGACGATCTGCTCGTACGGGACCGCGTAGGCGAACGCCTGGCGGACGAGCTCGTCGTCGAAGGGAGCCTTGTCGGTCATGAGCGGCGCCATCAGCAGGCCGTTCGACCACGAGCCGCTCGGCACGGCCACGTCGGGATTGTCGACCAGGTCGACCGACTCCGAGGCGCGGAGGGCCATGGCCGCCTGCACCTCACCCGTCGCCAGCGCGCTGGCACGCGTCGCCGGGTCGGCGATGGCGCGGAAGGTGATGCGCTCGATCGCCGGGGTGCCTCCCCACCAGTTCGGGTTGGCGACCATCACGAACTCGGTGTCGCCCGACACGCTCTCGACCATGTACGGGCCGAACCCGTAGTTCGAGTCCCAGTTCGTGTCCGACCAGGTGACCGCGTAGGGGTCGTCGTCGGTCGCGTGCTCCTGCAGCAGCACCGAGTCGAAGATGCCGCCGGTGCTGTTCGCGAGCAGGGAGAGCAGCGTGAAGCCGTAGCCGGCCTCCTCGATCGTGAAGGTGACCGTGTGGTCGTCGACCTTCTGGATCTGCGTCGCAGGGTCGGTGAGGATCGGGCGGTTCACGAACTGCACCGAGCTGGTCGGCGTCGCGAACTTGCGCTCGTACGTCCAGAGCACGTCGTCCGCCGTCAGCGGGTTGCCGGCGGCGCTCACGGCGTCCTCGCGGAGGTGGAACGTGTAGACGAGGCCGTCGTCGCTCACCTCGTACGACTCGGCGAGGTCGCCCTCGAACGAGGAGACGTCCTGGAGCATGGTCACGCCGTCGTCGCTCGGGATGTACGGGTTCTTCACGAGGAAGCCCTGCGAGAGCGTCAGGTAGTCGTACTTCGAGGTCGCGAAGGCGCCCGAGTCGTGCGCCCAGGTCGTCGGGATCCCGGCTGCGGCGACGACGATCGAGGACATCTCCTCGGAGTCGTCGGCGCTGTCGGTCCCGCCTGCGGCGCAGCCGCTCAGGACGAGGGCGGCGGTCGCGGCGATTGCGGCGAACGCGGTTCGGATTCCGCGTCGGGTGGTGCTGTGGTGTCGTGTCACGGTACTGCCTTTCCGGGTGTGCGTGATGGGTTTTCGGGCAGGGTGGTGCGTTCGGAGGTGGTGCAGGAGAGGTGCGCCGATGGGCGCGGGTCGGTGGAACGGGGGGTCAGGTCAGTTGCGGAGGCGCCTGACGGCGGCTCCTCCGGCGACGGCGACGGCGACGATCGCCGCGCCCAGGAATACGGCGGGGAACACCGCGGACCACCATCGGCCGGAGATGAGGTCGGACGTCCCCCTGGAGACCATCGATCCCCACTCGGGCGTCGGCGGGGCGATCCCCACCCCGAGGAATCCGAGCGCCGCGGCGATCGCGACGGCGATGCCGAACACGACGGACATGTTCTCGACCGCGGGGATCGCCGCGTTCGGCAGCACGTGCCGGAGGCTCAGCTTCGACTCCCGCATGCCGCCGATCCGGGCCGCGTCGAGGTAGGCCTCCCCTCTCACCCGCAGGGTCTCCGCCCGGGTGAGACGTGCGGGTCCGGGGATCAGCACGATCGTCAGCACGATGCTGAGCGAGAGTTCGGTGGCGCCGAACATCGCGACGATCACCATGGCGATCACGATGAGGGGCACGGCGTCCGCCAGGTCGAGGACGCGCGAGGTGCCGCGAGCGATCAGCCCCCGAAGCCCCCCGTGGGACTCGCCCATTCCGGCGAACATCCCGATCAGGATGCCGCCGAGGGTCGCGCCGAGCGTCACCACGGTGGCGATCAGCACGTCGACGCGGGCCGCGGCGATGGTGCGGGAGAAGACGTCCATGCCGGCGGAGTCCGTTCCGAACCAGTAGGTGGCGTTCGGTGCGATGGCGGCTCCGCCGACCACCCTGGTCGGGTCGTACGGAGTGATGTACGGACCGACGATCGCCAGCACGGCGAGCAGGGCCGCGGGCAGGAAGATCAGGTAGGTCGACCAGCGCGGCCTGGGTCGCGCGGCAGGGGCGGCGACGGCCGCATCACCCGCGGGTCCAGCGAGTCGGAGGGTCATCAGGCCACCACCATTCCGGGTCGGCGTCGGGGGTCGAGGGTCATGTTCACGACGTCCACCAGGAGGTAGACGACGAGGGAGACGGCCGCGGTGAGCACGAGGAATCCCTGCAGCACCGGGAAGTCGTTGGCGTTGATCGACGCGACGGCGAACTGCCCCACGCCGCCGAGGCTGAACAGCTGGTCGAGCACGATGGAGCCGCCCAGCAGCCCGCCGAAGAGCATCCCGCAGATGACGACGGCCGGCGGGGCCGCCCTCCGCATGATGCTGGCGATGACCGTGCCCCTCGAGGCACCGGTCGAGATGCGGAAGCGCGTGGACGGCGCATCGACCGCCTCGTCGAGCGAGATGATGAGGATCTTCATGATGAGCGGGGAGTAGCCCAGCACCAGCACCAGCACGGGGAGTGCGAGGTGCGCGAGGATCGACCCGGTGATGTGCCAGTCGCCCACGAGGGCGGCGTCGATGAGCGAGAAGCCGGTCACCGGCTCGGGGAGCGTCTCCACCGCCCCGACGAGGCCCACGGGGGGCGGCGCGATGCGCAGCAGGACGTAGAACAGGAAGATCGAGACCACGCCGAGGACGAAGTCGGGGATCGCCCCGGCGGTGCGGGCGTAGACGCGGATGCCCCGGCCGATGATGCTCGTCGGTGCGACCGCCGCGACGTAGCTGCCTGCGAACGCGGCGGCGATCGTCACGACCAGTCCCACGACGGTGAGCTGGAGGGTGATCGGGAATCGCAGCATCAGCTCGTCGACGACAGGCCTGCCCGAGGTGATCGAGTTCCCCATGTCGAACTGGGCGAGTCCGACGAGGTAGCGGCCGAACTGCTCGAGCAGGGTGCCGTCGAGGCCGAGGGCGGCCTCGACGCGTGCGTAGTCCTCCGGCGACGCCGCGCCGTCGCTGAGGAAATTGAGCACGGGGTCGCCCGGCATGAGCCGGACGAGGAAGAACGCGAGCAGCGCGAAGACGAGGATGTGGACGGGCAGGGCCAGGGTCCGCATGATCCACCACCGCTGGCGACCGAGTGCGCTCATGCGGGCACCCCCGCGTGCACGTCGTCCAGCCGGTAGGCGTCGATCAGCGAACGCGTGTAGTCGTCGGCCGGGTCGTGCACGACCTGCTCGGTCGGCCCGCTCTCGACGACGCGGCCGTGGTGCATGACGCTCATCCGCGAGCAGATGAACGCGGTTGCGGGGAGGCCGTGCGAGACGAAGACGATCGCCGCGTCGTGCTCGGCGATGTACTGCTTGAGGAGGTTCAGGATGGCGCCCTGCACGCTGACGTCGAGCGCGGAGACGACCTCGTCGCAGACGATCACGCGGGGACGCACGATGAGCGCGCGGGCGATGGCGAAGCGCTGGCGCTGCCCCCCCGAGACGCGGTGGGGCTTGCGGTCGGCCAGGGCCGGATCGAGCTGGAGCGACTCGAGCACGTCGTCGAACGCGTCGTCGAGCTCGCGACCGGTCAACCCGTAGAGCGTGCGCAGCGGTGACTGCACCGAGTCGCGCAGGGTTCGGCGCGGGTCGAAGGACGAACTCGTGTCCTGCGGCACGTACTGCACGGTGCGTCGGAACTCGAGTTCCCGTTCACGTTGCGCGAGCCAGTCGTGCACGGGGACGTCGTTCAGGTGGACGGTGCCCGAGGTCGGCTCGTCCAGCCCGACCAGCATCCGCGACAGCGTGCTCTTGCCCGAGCCCGACTCGCCGACGATCCCCAGCGAAGTGGACGGACCGATGGTGAGGTCGACGCCGTCGACGGCGACGTGGCGCGAGCGGCGCGACCCGAAGATGCGGCGCGCGTCGTCCACGCGGATCTCGGTGAAGGGCCGACGGCCGATGACGGTCTCAGGCAACGCGGGCCTCCGCTTCGCTGGCGGCGACGTTCGAGGCGAGCGCCATGCCGTCGATGGTGGGGAGCAGCTCGGCGTCGTGGTTGTCGAGGCTCGGCACGCACTCGACCAGCGCCCGGGTGTAGGGGTGGGCCGCCTGCGTCAGTCGGTTCGCCGGGAGGTCCTCGACCACGCATCCCTGGTACATGACGACGACCCGATCGGCGAACGACTGGCAGAGCCGGATGTCGTGCGTGACGATCAGCACCGCGGCACCGGTCGTCGATGCGAGCTCGATCATGAGCTGCATCATCTCCACGGAGCGCGAGGCATCGAGCGCGGAGGTGGGCTCGTCGGCGATGAGCAGCCGCGGCCGGCCGCAGAGCGCGATCGCGAGCATCACGCGCTGTCGCATGCCGCCGGAGAGCTCGTACGGCCGACTGCGCATGACCCGATCGACGTCGTGCAGGCCGACCCTGCGCAGCCACGACTCGGCCTCGGCCCGCCGAGCCTTCCCGCGCAGCTTGAGCTGGTTGCCGAGCACCGCCTCGAGCTGGCTCCCGACGGTCCAGACCGCGTCGAGCGAGGTCATGGCGTCCTGGAACATCATCGAGACGCCCGGCGTCTGGCGCGGGATGCGCGACTGCTTGCGCGTGCGCAGGTCTCGGCCGTCGAACTGCAGGGCGGATGCCTCGACGAGCGAGCCGGGCTCGGTCACGAAGCCTCCGACCGCCGCACACGTCGTGCTCTTGCCGGAGCCGGACTCGCCGACGATGGCGACGCGCTCCCCCGGTCGGACCTCGAAGCCGGCCGAGCGCACCGCGTGCACCGCGCCCGACTCGAACGTGACACGCAGGTCGCGGACTTCCAGCAGGGGGCGGGATTCAGTTGCGGATGGGACGTCGAGCACGTTGCATCCTTTCGGTCGTCAGCGTCGCTCCCGCCGGCGACGGACGAGGACACTGCTTCGGCGTTGAGGGAGGTGTGATCGAGTGTCCGGGCGGTTTGTTTCTGTCACCGACGGCCGGAGTTAACTCGGAGTTACGCGGAATTCGGCGGTTTCGCGCCGGGAACGCGCCGTGTCGAACTGCCGCTTCGAGGCCTGTTCTTCAACGAATGTCGTCGAAATCCGCATGTCTCCGCGGACGTTGCGCCGAGATCGCGCCGTGTTACGCCGCCCGAAACACGGTGGATTCCGGCCGAATCCACCGCCTGAACCACCACTGCAACCTGTTCAGCCGTGAGCGAACACGAGCGGCGCCCGCTCGCCCCGCGCGTCCCGCCGACCGTTGACGGGTCGCGCGCACCCCTCCTAGGGTCGGAGCACACGGGAGGGGGACCCGATGCTCGAGACCGCACCCTGGCTGACCCTGGTACCGCCGGTGATCGCGATCCTGCTGGCGATCATCACGAAGAAGGTGATGCTGAGCCTCGGGGCCGGCGTCGTCGCGGCGGCGCTCCTCATCGCCGCGTTCAACCCGCTCGAGACGCTCCGCCTGGTGTGGGAGTCCTTCGCCGAGATCTTCTGGGTCGACGGCGGCGTGAACACCTGGTACGTCTACATCCTCGTCTTCACCCTCGCGCTCGGCGTGATCGCGGCGTTCATCATGATGTCGGGCGGCACCAAGGCGTTCGCCGACTGGGCGGTGGAGCGCATCAAGACCCGCCGCGGCGGCATGTTCCTGCCGGCGATCCTCGGCATCGTCATCTTCATCGACGACTACTTCAACGCCCTCGCGGTCGGCCAGATCAGCCGCCCGGTGACCGACCAGCACCGCATCTCGCGCGCGAAGCTCGCGTACATCGTCGACTCCACGTCGGCCCCGGTCGCGGTGCTCGCCCCGTTCTCGAGCTGGGGCGCGTACATCATGGGCATCCTCGCGCCCATCGTCGCGGCCTCGGCGCTCACGCTCAGCAGCGTGCAGGCGTTCCTCGGCGCGGCCGCTTCGAACTACTACGCGATCGCCGCGGCGGTGCTGGTCTGGCTCGTCATCATCTTCAAGGCCGACATCGGCCCGATGCGCCGGGAGGAGCGCCGGGCCATCACCGAGGGCCGACCGTACGCCGAGGGCGAGGTCGTGCCCGGCGCGCTGAGCGAAGACCTGCCCGTGCACGAGCCCGGCGCGAAGCGCGCACTCGTCGTGCCGTTCGTGGCACTGGTCGTCGGCGTCTTCACGGGCATCGTCTGGACCGGCGTGAGCGCGGGCGGGTCGTGGAACGTCGTCGACATCCTGGCCTCGACCGACACGAGCGCCGCGCTCATCTTCGGCGGCGCGCTCGGCCTGGTCGCCGCGCTGTACTACTACTTCCGCTACACCACGGCGAACCCGAAGTTCGCGTGGAACACCTTCGGCCGCGGCTGGTGGGAGGGTGTCAAGTCGATGATGCCCGCGGTCGGCATCCTGATCCTGGCGTGGATGCTCGGCGGCCTGATCGACGCGCTCGGCACGGGCGTTTTCCTCGGCGAGCTCGTCGAGTCGTCGAACCTCTCGCCGGAGTGGCTGATCCCGATCGTGTTCGTGCTCGCCGCGGCGATGGCGTTCTCGACCGGCACCTCGTGGGGTTCGTTCGGCCTGCTGCTGCCGATCGCGGGCGGCATCGTGAACGCGGTGGATGCCCCGGAGCTGCTGCTCCCGATGCTCGGCGCCGTGCTGGCGGGCGCCGTCGCGGGCGACCACAGCTCGCCGATCTCCGACACGACGATCCTCTCCGCGACCGGTGCGGGCGCGAACGTGATCACGCACGTGGTGACGCAGCTGCCGTTCGTCGGCATCGCGGGCGGCTCGGCGATCGTCGGCTACGTGGTGCTCGCGGCGACCGACCTCATCTGGCTCGGACTGGTCGTGACGCTCCTCGTGCTCGCGGGTTGCGTGTTCCTGGTGCGGCTGATCCGGCAGCCCGTCGAACGCGAGGCTGCGGAGGTCGCCGAGCCCGCCGCATCCGAATAGCCCGGCGCCGGCGCGCTCACCAGGGGCTGGTGCCGACCGCAGCGTCGATGCACTCGCGCACGGTCGCTGCGTCGAGCGCGTGCTCCAGCTCGCGCGCGGTCGGCAGGTCGGCGCCCACGCGCCCGACGGTGATCGACGCGGCCGTCACTGCTCGCTTCCCGAGCCGGGCGAGGGCGTCGTGGTCGAGCGTCGCCGGCGGGGCATCCGTTGCCAGCAGCCCCGCGATGAGCGCCGCCATGAAGGTGTCGCCGGCCCCGACCGTGTCGCGCACGTCGACCGGCACGGCGGGCACCACGGCGGATGCCTCGGAGTTCGCGACCACCGCACCGTCACCCCCGAGCGTGACGGCCACGACTCCGGCCCCGGCGCCGAGCAGCTCTGCCACCACGACGTCGATCGCGCGCCCGGGGTAGAGCCACGCGGCGTCCTCGTCGCTCAGCTTCACGACGTCGCACGCGGCCGCGAGCGACTCGACCTCCGCGCGCACCGCGACGGCGTCGCCGAGCAGCGCCGGGCGGATGTTCGGGTCGAACGTGACGAGCGCCTGCCCCGACGCGGCAGCGACCGCCTCGCGCACGCGGGCGGCTCCGGGCGCGAGGAACGCGGCGATCGATCCGGTGTGCAGCACGCGCTCCCCGGCGAGCGCCGGCGCCACGGGCAGCTCCCACGCGATGTCGAAGTCGTACGTCGCCGAGCCGTCGGCGGCGATCGTGGCCCGCGCGCTCGCGGTGCGCTCGAGCGACCACGAGCCCTCGTCGATCACGACACCGGATGCCTCGAGATGCGCCGCGATCGCCTCGCCGTACGCGTCGCGGGCGAGCGCCGTCACGAGGCGCGCACCGACGCCCAGCCGAGCGAGCCCCAGCGCCACGTTCGCGGGCGATCCGCCCGGGGCATCCGTCTCGCCACCATCGGCGTCGATGACGACGTCCATGAGCGATTCGCCGACCACCAGCACCTGTGCTTCCGGGCTCATGTCGAGAGCCTACCCGCGATAGCCTGCACCCGCGGGGGTGCGCGCATGGGTGATCCGAGCGGTGGGCACAGCGGGGACGGCGGGCTGGCCGCGATCGGTCGCACACCGCTCGTTCGACTCGAGCATGTGGTGCCCGACGGTGCCGCGGAGGTGTGGGTCAAGGTCGAGGGCGGCAACCCGACCGGCTCCTACAAGGACCGCATGGCGGTCTCGGTGCTGACCGCCGCCGTCGAGCGCGGCGAGGTCTCGCCCGGCGACACCGTCGTCGAGTACACGGGCGGCTCGACCGGCACGGCCCTCGCGTTCGTCGCCGGCGTGCTGGGGCTCGGGTTCACGGCGGTGTTCTCCGACGCGTTCTCCGACAGCAAGCGGCAGGCGATGGAGGCGTTCGGCGCGACCGTGCTGGTCGAGCCGAGCGGCGACGGCACGATCACCACGCGCCTGCTGGAGCGGATGCGGGAGCGGGCGCTCGCGCTCGCCGACGCACCCGGTGCGTTCTACGCCGACCAGTTCGGCTCCTCCGACGTGCCGCGCGGCTACCACCCGATGGGTGCGGAGATCGCCGCGCAGCTGGGCGGCGCGCCGGATGTGCTCTGCATGGCCGTCGGCACGGGCGGCGCGCTCATGGGCACGCTCGCCGGGATCCGGGCATCCGGTGTCGACCCCGCCTTGGTCGCCGTCGAGCCCGCCGAGGCTGCGCTGCTCACGACCGGCGTGCCGGGCGCGCACCGGGTGGAGGGCGTCGCGGTGACGACGAACCCGCCGTTCCTCGATCGGTCGGCGCTGCGCGAGGTGCGCACGATCGAGCAGGATCGCGCGTTCGAGATGTGTCGTACGCTCGCCCGCACCGAGGGCGTGTTCGGCGGCGGCTCGACGGGGCTCAACGTATGCGCCGCGATCGACGAGGCCGTCGCGCTCGGCCCCGGGCATCGGGTCGTGACCGTCGCATGCGACACCGGCCTCAAGTACCTCGGCGGGCACATCTACTCCTGAGGCGAGGCGGATGCCTCCGGGCGGCCGCCGCCCGGATCCCGACCCGCGCGAGCGCTAGCGTGGAGCCATGCGCTTCGCCGGCGAGTTCCGAGCGTCGCGGCGACTGCCGCTGCTGCAGGTCGCCAAGTCGATCGTGGCCACGCTCACGGCGTGGCTCCTCGGCGGCCTGCTGTTCCCGGCCACGCTGCCGATCTTCGCGGCCATCGCGGCCCTGCTCGTGGTGCAGCCGAGCGTGAACCAGTCGCTGGGCAAGGGCATCGAGCGCAGCGTGGGCGTGATCGTCGGGGTCATCCTCGCGTCGGTGCTGGGCCTGCTCCTCGGGCCCGCGTCGTGGGTCGTGCTGCTCGCGATCATCGTGGCGAGCCTCACGTCGTGGGGCCTGAAGCTCACGTCGGGCACGTCGAACCAGGTCGCGATCAGCGCGATGCTCGTGCTCGCCCTCGGGCAGGCGACCCCGCAGTACGCGCTCGACCGCGTGCTCGAGACGGTGCTCGGCGCGTTCATCGGCATCGTCGTGAACGCCCTGATCGTGCCGCCCGTGTTGGTCGAGCCGGCCCGCCGCGCGGTGGTCGACCTGGGCCTCGAGGTCGCCGCGTCGATGGATCGCCTCGCGCACGGCCTGGCCGACCCGCAGAGACCCGCCGACGTGTCGGGCATCATCATCGAGGCCCGGCTGCTGCGGCCGATGACGGATGCCGCGGAGCAGGCGCTCGACGACGCGCGCGAGTCGCTCGCGCTGAACCCGCGCCGCCAGTCGCACCGGCGCGAGCTCGAACAGCTCGAGGCGCTGCTCGAACGGCTCCGCCCGATCACTACGCAGCTCATCGGCATGACCCGCGCCTTCCACGACCACTACGACGAGTCGCTGCACGACGAGCCGTCGGTGCGCTCGATCCGCGACGAGCTCGAGCGCGCCGCGCACGACGTGCGCCTACTCGTGCGCCCCGCCGAGCGGGAGCCCGAGCCGATGACCACCGAGATCCCGGTGCTCACCGCGCCGCTCGCGCTCGCACCGCCCCGGTCGACGCACTGGGTGCTGATCGGTTCGCTGATGGAAGACCTGCGGCGCATCCACGAGGGGATCGTCGGCGAGGACGACGCCGGCTGAGAGGCATCCGCCCGCTCGTTCCTCCACAAGGGAACCGGACGCCGGTGCACCGCGTCGTACCCTCGACCGACAGCCACCGAGAGGACGCCGTGAGCGAGCAGACCGACGACCAGACCACCCCGGCCCAGCCCGCGACCGACGCGACCGCGCCCGCACCCGAGGCACCGGCTGCCGCGCCCACCGCGCCGGCCCCCGCAGCCGAGGCGGGGTGGAGCGCGCCCGGCGCGTCCACGACCGCCACGGCGACCCTCCCCGAGGTGGCGCAGGAGCCGGCGCCGCCCGCGGCCGAGCCGACGGCCGACGAGCCGGCTGCCGCACCCCGCGGCGTCGGCGCCCTCGCGATCATCGCGGCGGTCGTCGCCGCGATCGCCCTCATCGGCGCGTTCGTGCTGCCGCTCGTCGGCATCCTCGCCTCGGTGCCGGCGATCGTGCTCGGCATCGTCGCGCTCGTGCTCGCGGTCGTGCGCCGCCGCCGCACGCTCGCGAAGGTGCTCGGCATCCTCAGCATCGTCGCCGGCGCGCTGGCGCTCATCATCGCGGTGATCGTCTCGTTCGTCACCGCGCTCTCCGACCCGATCGTGCAGGCCGAGATCGACGCCGCGCTGGCCGAGCTCGACGAGACCTCGCAGGAGGCGCCGGCCCCGGTCGACGAGCCGGCCGATGGCGATGCCGCCGGCGACGCCGCGCTCGACAAGACGCAGCGGTGGGAGCTCGACCCCGCGGAGGTCGAGTACTACGTCACGCTCGACTGGAACGACCAGGCCGAGGCCGAGGGCGCGCCGTGGCGTGCGACCGGCACCGACTGCGGCGACGCACCCGACCGGGTCGCGACCGGTGACTCGTACACCTGCGTCACCAGCTTCGACGACGGCGACCGCGTGCAGGTGCTGATCGACATCAGCGAAGAGGGCTGGACCTGGCTGACCCCGTAGCCCCCCACCGAGTCGTCGAAGCGGCCGCTGGGGTCAGCCGAGCCAGTCGAGCGACTGGCCGTGCGGCCCGGCGAACGCGACCAGGTCGCCGTCGAACGCGAGCGCGAAGGTCGATGACGGGGCGGTGCCGTCGGGCTGCACGCCCGGCGTGACGCCCTGGCCCTCGAGCGAGATCCAGTGCGTGCGGCCGCGGTCGGCCGCGAGCGCACGCACCGCATCGGCGAACGCCGCCCGGTCGTCGCGGCCGAGGTAGACGATCGTGCCGGCGTGGAACACCACCAGCGTCGCATTCGCCGGCGCCCCGGCCGCGACCTCGCGCAGCCGCTCCCGCCCGTCGCCCGCGACGAGCCTCGCGGGCTCGCGCCGCGCCACCTCGATCGCCCGTCGGATGCGCTCGCGCCGCTCGACCTGCTCGGGCCAGATCAGCGTCTCGAGCCAGCGCATGTCGTCGGCGTCGTCGGCATCGAGCGGCGCCAGGTCGATGCCTGCGCGCCACGCGATCTCGGGCATGCGCGCGGGCAGCGGCACCGGCCCGGTCGTCGCGCACTCGAGCAGCACGTCGGACGCGCCGAGCACGGTATCGCCGAGCACGGACCCGTCGTCGTAGCGGTACGCGTAGCGATCCGGGTACAGGCAGAGCCCGGCCGACGCGCCCACCTCGAGCAGCGCGATCGGCCCGTCGATGCGGGCGAGCAGCGGCAGCATGACGGCGCAGCGGCGCGGCTCGTTGGTCTGGGTGGAGCGGTGCAGCGCAGCATCCGCCACCGCCGGCCAGTGCGCGAGCAGCCACTCGCGCCATTCGCCGTACGACCCCTCGGGCGCGCCGAGCAGGCGCGAGCACGCGAACACGAGGTTCGGCTGCCGCTTGGGCCGCGGCAGCTCACGAATGCGGTCGAGCACCTCGTCGTCGCCCGCGACCCCGACCGCCCACGCCTCGTAAATCGCCGACTGCCCGCGCGCCTCGTGCGCGGCGAACCGGGTGTACCAGTCGCGCGTGACGTCCCCGGTCTGCTGCACCTGCACGCGCCGAGTCTACGGACGCCGCCGGGGGACGGAATCCGGTGCATCCGAACGGGCGGGTCCGCCTGAACCCTGTACGAGCGGTGCCGAACGCGCCGCGCACCTCCCGCCGACACGGGCGGCGAGGCCTACCGTGAGCACGAGGAGGCAACGACATGTCCGCATCCCACGAGACCGCGGCGCGATCGACGACGACCGGCGCCGCGAACGACGCGACCACCACCGGCCGCCCGACGGCAGCGCAGGCGACGGATGCCCCCGAGGCATCCGTCCCACCCGCCCGCCGGCCGAACGACCTGGCCCGCCAGCTCACCGTCGCCGTGAGCGCCGTGCTCGCGGTGGTCGGCTCGTTCATCGGGTCGGGCGCGGCCGGCGGCACGCCGATCCAGGACGCCGCGGGCGGCGCGCTGGCCGCCGACGCCACGCCCATCGCGCCGGGCACGGGCGCGTTCTCGATCTGGTCGGTCATCTACTTCGGGCTCCTGGCGTACGCGGTCTGGCAGTTCCTGCCTGCGCAGCGCACGGCCGAGCGCCACCGCCGCGTCGGCTACCCGGTCGCCGCCTCGCTGCTGCTGAACGCCGCGTGGATCCTGTCCATCCAGTTCGACGTGCTCTGGCTCAGCATCCCGATCATCGCCGTGCTGCTCGGCGTGCTCGTCGTCGCGTTCCTGACCCTGCTGCGGTGGCGGCCGGCGAACGCGCTCGATGCGCTCGTCACCGACGGCACGGTCGGCCTCTACCTCGGCTGGGTGTCGATCGCGACCGCCGCGAACGTGACGGCCGGGCTCGTCGCCGCCGGGTTCGACGGGTGGGGCATGGGGGCGGATGCCTGGGCCGTCGTCGTGCTCGCGGTCGCCGGTCTCGTTGGTGTCGCGATCGCCGTGCGCGGCGGCGGGCGCATCGCGCCGACGCTGTCGCTCTGCTGGGGCCTCACCTGGGTCGCAATCGCGCGTCTCGACGGGAACCTCCTGTCGACGCCGGCCGCGATCGCGGCGATCGTCGCGGTGGTCGTCGTGGTGATCGCGACGATCCTCGCCCGGGCGCGCCTCATGCTGCGCGGCGAGCAGCCGAAGTAGGGCGCCGCCCCGCGGCATCCGCTCGCCCGCGCTCCCGCATCGTCACTAGGCTGGCGACGACGACGCGGAGAGGCGGAGCGGCATGACCGACGCAGCTGCAACGAGCACCACGGATGCACCCGAGGAGACGCCCGGCCCGGCCTGGTGGAGCCTGACGACCGACGAGGTGACGACACGGCTCGGCGTCGATCCGGCAGCGGGCCTCGTCGAGGGCGAGGTGAACGGGCGGCTCGCCGAGTACGGCGAGAACGCGCTCGCATCCGCCCCGCAGCCGAGCTGGGTGCGCATCGCGCTGAAGCAGCTGTTCGAGCTCATGACGCTCATGCTCGTGATCGTCGCGATCGTCTCGCTGCTGATCGGCCAGGTCTCGACGGCGCTCGTCGTCGGCATCCTGGTGCTGTACAACGTGTGGCGCGGCACGAGCCAGGAGCTGAAGGCGAAGCGCAGCGTCGACGCCCTGTCGAAGCTGCAGGTGCCGCAGGCGCGTGTCGTGCGCGGCGGGGTGGTGCGGCTGGTCGACGCGACGAACATCGTGCCCGGCGACCTGGTTGAGCTCGAGGCGGGCGACCTGGTGCCGGCCGACGGGCGCATCCTGCGGGCGGCGAACCTCGAGACGCAGGAGGCGGCGCTCACGGGCGAGTCGCTGCCGATCCCCAAGGGCCCGACCGCGACCGACGCCGACACGGCCCTCGCCGACCGCACCTCGATGGTCTACCAGAACACGTCGATCACGCGCGGCACCGCCCGCATCGTCGTCGTCGAGACCGGCATGCGCACCGAGGTCGGCCGCATCGCGAGCCTGCTCACCACGGTCGAGTCGGGCAAGTCGCCGCTCGGGCGCGAGCTCGACTCGCTCACGAAGGTGCTCGGCATCATCGCCTGGTCGGCGGTCGCGGTCATCATCGCGATCGGCCTGCTGCGCGGGCAGGAGCTCGACGAGCTGCTCTTCCTCGGCACGGCGGTCGCGATCTCGGCGATCCCGACCGGCCTGCCCGCGTTCGTGCAGAGCCTGCTCGGCTGGGGCGCGAACCGGCTCGCCGCGCAGAAGGCGATCGTCACGAGCCTGAACGACGTCGAGACGCTCGGTGCGACGAGCGCGATCTGCTCCGACAAGACGGGCACCCTCACGATGAACGAGATGACGGTGCGCACGGTGTGGTTCGGCGGCGCGCACCTGTCGGTCACGGGCGGCGGTTACTCGTTCGACGGGCGGGTGCTGACGCCCGCGGGCGACGAGGCGGAGGTGCATCCGGGCAAGCTCGCCCAGGCGCTCGTGCTGCCGAACGATGCATCCGTCTCGCCCGACGGCGACGTGGTCGGCGACCCGACCGAGGCCGCACTCGTGGTGCTCGCCGCGAAGCTCGGCGTCGACGCCGACGAGTCGCGCCGCACCCACCCGCGGCTCGCCGAGGTGCCCTTCGACTCCGACTACAAGTACATGGCCACGTTCCACCGCATGGAGGTGCGCGGCGAGCGCCACCTGGTCGAGTTCGTGAAGGGCGCGCCCGACATCGTGCTCGACCGGTGCGTCAGCATGGTCGACGCGTCGGGCGAGATCGTGCCGGTCGATGCGGATGCCGCGACGGCGGCGCTCGAGGAGATGTCGGCGTCGGGGCTGCGCACCCTCGCCCTCGCGACCCGCACGCTCGACGAGTCCGACGAGGCGGACATGCTGCGCGACCCGCAGGGCATGGTGCACGACCTGGTGCTCGCGGGCATCGTCGGCATCGTCGACCCGCTGCGCTCCGAGGCGAAGGATGCGGTCGCACTCGCGCAGCGCGCCGGCATCGAGGTGCGCATGATCACGGGCGACCACGCGGTGACGGCGGGCGCGATCGGCGCCGAGCTCGGCCTCGGTCCGGGCGCGATCTCGGGTGCCGACCTGCGCACGCTCGACGACGCGAAGCTGAACTCGCGCCTCGGCCACCTGCACGTGTTCGGCCGCGTCACCCCGCAGGACAAGCTGCGCCTCGTCGGCATGCTCCAGTCCCAGGGCGAGGTGGTCGCCATGACCGGCGATGCCGTGAACGACGCCGCCGCGATCAAGCAGGCCGACATCGGCGTGGCGATGGGCTCCGGCTCAGAGGTCACGAAGCAGGCGGCGAAGCTGGTGCTCACGGACGACAACTTCTCGACGCTCGTGCACGCGGTCGAGCTGGGTCGCGTCGTCTACGACAAGATCATCTCCTACCTGCGCTTCCAGATGTCGCAGCTGTTCTCGATGATCTTCCTGTTCCTCGCGGCGAGCGCGTTCGCGATCAACGACGGCATCGCGATGTTCCCGGGCATGGTGCTCTTCCTCAACTTCTTCATCACCCTGTTCGCGGTGCTCGCGATCGCCGGCGACCCGACACCGCCCGGCATCATGGACCGCCCGCCGCGCGACCCGGCGAAGGGCGTCACGAACCCGGCGTCGATCAGCGAGTGGCTGCTCTACGGCGTCACGATCTTCATCGTCTCGCTCGTGCCGCTGGTGTGGGGGCCGGATGCCCCGAGCCCGACCGCTCCCAGTGCCTCGATGACCATGGTGTACATCGTCGTCGGGTTCGCCACGGTGCTGAGCGCGCTGCTCATGCGTCGCGCACCCGAGTCCGGGCTGCTGCCGCCGATCTCGTCGGCCGCGAAGATGCTCGTCTGGCCGGTGCTGCTGCTCGTCGCGACGACCGAGTTCGGATTCCTCCAGAACGCGCTCGGCACGGTCTCGCTGACCGGGTGGCAGTGGCTCGAGTGCATCGCCCTACTGCTCCCGGTGCTGGCCGTGGTCGAGGCGCACAAGTGGTGGCTGCGCCGCCGGGCACGGGCCGCGGAGGCCCCGAAGCCGGCGCGCGAGCCGGTCGTCACCGACTGAGCGGATGCCCTGGGGGCGGCAACGAGCGGATGCCCCTGAGCCGGCACCGCCGTCAGCTCGCGAGCGACCCGAGGTACTCGTCGGTGTCGACCCACTGGGCGTGGCACGCCTTGCAGTGCCGCGTCGGCGCGAAGTCGGTGGGGAACCAGCCGCCGTGCACCACCGCGCCGTCGGCGATCGCCTCGTCGAGCACCTCGTCGGTGAGCCCGTAGACCACCTGCACGGTGCTGCCCGACCCGCAGTCGGGGCAGGCGTCGCTGCCGGTCAGCGGCAGGTCGATCGACTCGGTCACGGGGCTCGTCTCCATGTGCCGCACGCTACGCCCGGCCGCCGACATCGCCCGGTCGCGACGCGCGGCGCGGGCGAACCCGGGCCGCCGGGCCGCGCCCCT
This sequence comes from uncultured Agromyces sp., assembly GCA_913053875.1. GTDB lineage: Bacteria > Actinomycetota > Actinomycetes > Actinomycetales > Microbacteriaceae > Agromyces. Next base: position 164,646 of record CAJXGN010000002.1, read on the forward strand.
CAGTCGCCGAAGTCGAGCCAGTGCTCCCGCCCGGGCCGCAGCGCGTCGAGCTCGTCGAACAGCGCGTCGGGCAGGTCGGCCGCGGCCGCCCGCAGCAGGCCGTCGAGCCGCTCGGGCTTCGTCGCGCCCACGACCGTGGTGGCGACGACGGGGTCGCGCAGCGACGCCTGCAGCGCGGCGGTGGCGAGGTCGGTGCCGTACCGCGTGCACGCCTCGGACATCGCGCGCACCGCGGCCAGCGTGGCATCCGATGCCGGCCGGTAGCCGTAGTGCGTCGCGCCCTCGGGTCGCGCGAGGATGCCGCCGCCGTAGACCGCCGCGTTGATCACCGGAACGCCGCGTTCGACCGCACGCTCGACGAGCGCCTCGGCGCTGTGGTCGACGAGGGTCCAGCGGTTGTGCACGAGCAGGGCGTCGAACACGTCGAGCGCGAAGTAGCGCTCGATCTCCTGCACGCGGCCGCCCGCCAGCCCGATGCGCCCGATCTCGCCGGCCTCCCGCATGGCGACGAGCGTGTCGACGGCGCCGCCGGGCGCGGTCATGGCGGCGAAGTCCCAGCCCTCGGGGTCGTGCAGGTGCACGAGCGGCAGTTCGTCGAGGCCGAGCCGCTCGCGGCTCTCGCGCACCGACTCGCGCACGCGCGCCCCGGAGTAGTCGCCGTCCCGCGGGTCGACCTTCGTGATCACCACCCGGCCCTCGCCGAGCCCGCCGACCCGCGCGATCGCCGCGCCGATGCGCCGCTCGCTCTCGCCGTCGCTGTAGCCGTTCGACGTGTCGATGGTGTGGAACGGCGACTCGAGCACCGCCTGGACGAAGTCGACCGCGGCGTCGGCGGCGACCGCCGATCCGTAGAGCTGCGGCATCGAGCCCAGCGGGCTGCCGCCGATGGTGATGGCGCACACGTCGATGCCGGTCGCGCCGAGCGGCCGCATCCAGTCCGGGCTGTCGGGAGTGAGCATGCGCCCAGTCTGGCGCATCGGCGAAATGTGACGAAGCGCTGACGATTCGGGCGTCCGCGCCGTCGCGCGCCCGTGCGCGACCTAGCGTGGGAGCATGGCCGACTCGCCGCGACGACCCGTGCCCGGATGGCTGCTCCCGGGCGGCGCCGGCGTGGCCGCGGCGCTCTTCGGCGCGGGCCTCGGCGAGCTCTCGGCGGCGCTCTTCGCGCAGGGCGGCAGCCCGTTCACGGTCATCGGCTCGTGGCTCGTCGACCTCGCGCCGCCGTGGGCGAAGGACACCGCGATCGCGCTGTTCGGCACGAACAACAAGACCGCGCTGCTCGTCGGCATCGGCATCGTGCTCGTCGCGGTCGCGTTCGGCGCGGGCGTGCTCGAGTGGCGGCGCCCGCCGTTCGGCCGCGTCGTGCTCGTCGGGCTCGGCGTGGTCGGCTTCATCGCCGCGACGTCTCGCGCGAACGCCACCCCGCTCGACTGGGTGCCGTCGGCGATCGCGGCCGGCGCAGCGGCATCCGCGCTGGCCGTCGTGCTCAGGCGCCTGCCCGCCCGTCCACCGGAGCGAGCGGATGCTCCCGAGGACGCCGCCCGTGCGACGACGGTCGACCGGCGACGCTTCCTCGGCTGGGCCGGCGGTGCGGCCGCGATCGGCGCGCTCGCCGCGCTCGGCGGCTACGCCATGCAGGCGGGATCCCGGGCCGTGAGCGCGGTGCGCGAGGCCATCTCGCTGCCGACGCCGGCGACGCCCGCCCCGCCGATTCCGGCCGGCGCTGAACTCGGCATCAACGGGCTCGCACCCGTCGTCACGCCGAACGACCGCTTCTACCGCATCGACACGGCGCTGCGCGTGCCCGACCTCGAGCCGGCCGACTGGAGCCTGCGCATCCACGGCATGGTCGACCGCGAGGTCACGCTGACGTGGGACGAGCTGCTCGCGCTGCCGATGGTGGAGCACGCCGTGACGCTCGCGTGCGTGTCGAACGAGGTGGGCGGTTCGCTCATCGGCAACGCCGTGTGGCTCGGCGCGCCGATCCGCGACCTGCTCGCCGAGGCCGGCCCGTCCGCCGACGCCGACATGGTGCTCTCGCGCTCGGTCGACGGGTGGACGGCCAGCACGCCCATCGAGGCGCTCACCGACGACCGGCAGTCGCTGCTCGCCGTCGGCATGAACGGCGAGCCGCTGCCCGCCGAGCACGGCTTCCCGGTGCGCATGGTGGTGCCCGGGCTCTACGGCTACGTGTCGGCGACGAAGTGGGTGACCGAGCTCGAGGTCACGCGGTTCGATCGCGCCGAGGCGTACTGGACCCCGCGCGGCTGGTCGGAGCGCGGGCCGATCAAGCTGCACTCGCGCATCGACGTGCCGCGCCCCGGGTCGACGGTCTCGCCCGGCACGCAGGTCGCGGCCGGCGTCGCCTGGCACCAGCACACGGGTGTCGCGGGCGTCGAGGTGTCGGTCGACGACGGGCCGTGGGAGCCGGCCGAGCTCGCGACGGCGATCTCGGACGACACGTGGGTGCAGTGGCGGCACGAGTGGCAGGCCGAGCCGGGCACGCGACAGCTGCGGGTGCGGGCCATCAGCGCCGACGGCGAGGTGCAGACCGAGGAGCGCGTGCCGGTGGCCCCCGACGGCGCCACCGGCCACCACATCATCACCGTGCAGGTCGCCTGACCCGCCTCGCCCCCCGTCCCGCCATCGAACCCCTGCCCGAGACCCGTCAATACCCTGCGCTTCCACGCGCCATTCCGCAGGTTGTTGACGGGTCTCGCGACGGTGCGGAGCGATACGGTGGCGGCCATGGCGGTGCACGGTTCGGGCGGGCGGATGCCCTGGGGCGACGTGCCCGCGAGCGTGCGCGCGGCCGTGGACGACCTGCTCGGCTCGCCCGTGGTCGACGCCGTCAGCCAGCCGGCCGGGTTCTCGCCCGGCTCCGCCGACCGCGTCACGACGGCCGATGGCACGCGGGCGTTCGTGAAGACCGCGTCGACAGCCGTGAACGCGCAGGCGGTCGACCTGCATCGCCGCGAGGGCGCGATCGCGGGCGCGATGCCCGCGGGCATGCCGGTGCCCGCCGTGCGCGGCGTGGTCGACCGCGGCGACTGGATCGCGGTCGTGTTCGACGACGTCGAGGGGAGGCATCCGCACACCCCCTGGCAGCCCGCCGAGCTGGGCGCCGTGCTCGACGCCCTCGCCCGGCTCTCCGCCGAACCCGCGCCGGCCGAACTGGCCGCGATGCTGGAGTCCGCATCGGACGCGCTGGCGGACAACCTGCGCGGCTGGCAGCGCATCGCCGCCGATCCTGCACGTCTGCCCGCGCTGGCACCCGGCGACCGCGAGTGGGTCGCGGCCCGTCTCGACCGGCTGGCCGCGGACGCCGCGACCGCGATCGGCGAGGTCGGCGGCGACCGCCTGGTGCACCTCGACGTGCGGGCCGACAACCTGCTCGTGCGGCCGGACGGATCCGTCGTGCTCGTCGACTGGCCGTGGGCGGCGCTCGGCGCGGGCTGGCTCGACGCGCTCGTGCTGCTGGTCAACGTGCGCCTGTACGACCCCGCCGCCGACGTGGAGTCGCTGCTTCGGGAGCATCCGGTGTTCGCGGAACTCGACGGGGCCGTCGCGAACCGGGTGCTCGCGGGGCTCACGGGCTACTTCCTCGAGGCGTCGGCGGGGCCGGAGGTGGCCGAGATCCCGAACCTGCGCCGCTTCCAGCTCGACCAGGGCCTCGTGGGCCTCGCGCTGCTGCGCGAGCGCCTCCCCTGACCGGCGCCCTCCAGACCCGTCTCAGCACCACCCCTCGTACACTCGGTCGTAGCCGCCGAACGCCCGGGAGGAGGCACACGATGGCCGATCGGTTCCTGTCGCCGGGCGTGTTCGTGCGCGAGGTGCCGCAACCCGGGCCGCCGCCGATCACGCCGGTCGACACGGCGATCACGGGGTTCGTGGGCGGTGCCACGGCCGGCCCGCACGACGAGCCGGTGTCGGTCGCGAGCTGGGGCGAGTTCGCCCGCACGTTCGGCGGCGTCACCGCGCGCAGCCACCTCGGCTACTCGGTGCGCGACTACTTCCGCAACGGCGGGCGACGCGCGATCGTGGTGCGGGTGGGCGACGGCGACGGGACGGTCGCCGACGACGACGTGCTCGGCGCGGACGTGCCGGCGCCCCGCGGCATCCACGCGCTCGCGATCTCGGAGCACCTCGGCCTCGTGGTCGTGCCGCCCTACGGCTCCCCCGGGGTCGCGCGACGCGGCGACCCGCTCGCGGCGTTCGGCGTCGGCGAGTCCGTGATCGCCGCCGCCGTGGAGTTCGCCGCCCGGCGCCGCGCGACCGCGGTGCTCGACGCGCCCCTCGGCCTCGACCCGCGATCCGCCACCGCCGCCGACTTCGCGGCCTTCCCCGACAGCCCGGATGCAGCGGTGTACGCCCCACGCGTGACCGGCGCCGATCCGCTCCGACCCGCCGACACCGTACGCGCGCCGTCGGGTGCGATCGCGGGCCTGATCGCGCGCACCGATGCGACGCGGGGCGTGTGGAAGGCCCCCGCGGGCACGGATGCCGCCCTGGCGGGCATCGGCGGCCTCGAGGCATCCGTGCACCAACACGAGATCGAGGCGCTCACGCAGCTGCGCGTGAATGCGCTGCGCGTGGCGGGCGACGGCTCCGTGCTCGTGTGGGGCGCCCGCACCCGCTCGACCGACCCGACATGGCGGTACCTGCCCGTGCGCCGCACGGTGCGCTTCCTCGAGGAGAGCATCGAGCGCGGCCTCGCCTGGACCGTGTTCGAGCCGAACGACGCGAACCTGCAGGCGCGCGTGCGTGCGATGGTCGAGCGCTTCCTCGACGACCTGTTCCGGGCCGGCGCGTTCCGCGGCCAGAGCGCGCGCGAGGCCTACACGGTGCGGGCGGATGCCTCGACGACGACGCCCGCCGACGTCGCCGCGGGCCGCCTGCACGTGCTGATCGGCGTCGCGCTGACCGCGCCGGCCGAGTTCACGGTGCTCCGTCTCACGGCCCGCACCGCCGTCGCCCCCTGACGGTGCAGCGCCTCAGGCGTGCTGGGCGCCGTCGGCGGCCTCGCGCGACTGCTTCACCTCGAACGCGACCTCGCGCATGAGCAGGCGCATCCGGCGCTCGCGCCCCTGCTCGTAGTCTGGGTCGTCCTCGTAGCGGTGCCAGGTCTCGGCGGAACGGCGCGCGATCTCCCCGCCGATCTCCCCCCACGCGTCGTCGCGCGCGAGCTTGACGAGCACCTGCACCGACTGCGCGTCGTCGCGGATCACCCGCAGCCGCGCCGCGACCGCCGTGTTGACCTCCTCGCGGTGCTCGAGGTTGTGCAGGTCGCGCGACCGGTAGTCGTGCTCGTGCTTGGCCCGGCCGGGCAGGCTGAAGGCCTTGCGCCGCACCTCGTGCACGCGCTCGGCCGAGCGGTCGAGTTCGGCGATGTGCTCGTCGAGGATCTCCCGCGCGACCCCCTCGTACCGCGCCGTGTCGAACGCGTCCTCGCCACGCAGCGCGCCGACGATGATGCGGTTCTTCAGCGTGAGCCGGGCGCTGTACCGCGCAACCATCACGCCGTCGTCGATCACGTGCTCGCGCAGCGGCTGGTCGGGGTTGATCTCGGGCGCGCGGTAGGGCGCCATCTTGCGACGCTTGGGGCCGCGACGGAACAGGTCATTCCACCCCATCGCCGACCCCCTTTCCGACACGCGGCGCTCCACGCTCAGCGTAGCGCCGCAGGTCGAGCGGATGCCCGGGTCAGCGTCCGGTGAGCGGCGGCGTGCGCGGCGGCGACGTGCGACGCGACCCGGTCGCCTCGAACGCGGCGGCGAGCGCCAGCAGCGCCGTGTCGTCGTAGGCGCGGCCGGCGAACGTGAGGCCCACGGGCATCCCGATGTCGGCCATCGTGCCCATCGGCACGGTGACCGTGGGGATGCCCAGGTGCCGGGGCACGAGGTTGCCGTTGGCGACCCAGGTGCCGTTGCGCCAGGCCAGGTCGGCGGATGCCTCGTCGACATCGGCGTCCGCCGGACCCACGTCGGCCACGGCGGGGAAGACGACGGCGTCGAGGCCGAGACCGTCCATCCACTGCTCGAGGTCGATGCGACGGGTCTCCTCGAGCCCGCGCAGGCCCTCCTCGAGGTGCGGGATGTCCGTGAGTTGCCGTCCCGGGTGCGCTCGCACGTGCGCCGGGTAGTCGGCGATGTCGTCGTCGAACCCGTCGTAGCGGTCGGGCAGCGCGCCCTCGGGCTGCGGGAAGATGCGCGCGCCGTCGACGTCGGCGAGACTCGGCAGCGCGGGGTCGCCGTTCGCACGCAGGAAGTCGTCCCACGCCCACGCCGACAGGTCGACGATCTCGTGGTGCAGGAACTCGGGGCTCACGAGCCCGCGCGTGAACACGGTGGGCGCACCGGGCCGGTCGCCCTCGTAGTTCGTCACGGCGGGGAAGTCGACCTCGACGACCTCGGCACCGGCGGCCTCGAGGTCGCGGCGCGCGGCCGCCCAGAGTTCGACGACCGATGCACGGGTCTCGATGCGCCGCCCCGTCGGTCCGCCGATGCCGGGTGCGTCGGCGGTGCCGGCGTCGGGGTCGGCGTTCACGTACATGCGCGGCACGCCGAAGCGCCGGCCCGCGAGCACGGCACGGGCCGCCGCGGCGCGGCCCTGCGAGGCATCCGCGCCGTCGTCGCCCGACCCCGGGGCATCCACCCCACCCGGCGCCAGCGCCGCATACGACTCGGGACGCACCGCCGACGCGGCGGGCAGCGCGACCCACGGCTGCGCGCGCCAGAAGTCGCCGCGCGTCGCGGGGTCGTCGGCGACGATCACGTCGAGCACGGCGAGCAGGTCGGCCATGGTGCGCGCCTGCGGCACGACGACGTCCATGGTCGGCACGAGCGGCCAGTTGCCGCGCACCGAGATGACGCCGCGCGAGGGCGTGTAGGCGCAGAGCGCGTTGTTGGAGGCGGGCGCGCGGCCCGACGACCAGGTCTCCTCGCCGAGTCCGAACGCGGCGAACGACGCCGCCGTCGTGGTGCCCGAGCCGTTCGACGAGCCCGACGCGAACGCGGCGGTCAGGTACTCCGCGTTGTAGGGGCTCTCGGCGCGGCCGTAGACGCCGCGCTGCATGCCGCCGTTGGCCATGGGCGGCATGTTCGTCAGGCCCAGGCAGATCGCCCCGCCCGCACGCAGCCGCGCGATCGCGAACGCGTCGTCGCCGGCCACGAGGTCGGCGAACGCCGGGCTGCCGGCCGCGACCGTGAGCCCGCGCACCGCGTACGAGTCCTTGGCGGTGTACGGGATGCCGTCGAGCGGCCCGCGCACCTCGCCGCGCGCCCGGCGGGCGTCGCTCTCGCGCGCCTCGGCGAGCGCCTCGGGGTTCGGCACGACCACGGCGTTCAGTCGGATGCCGCCGCGATCGAAGTACGCGATGCGCGCGAGGTACGCGAGCACGAGCTGCTCGCTCGTCGCCCGGCCGTCCTCGAGCGCAGCACGCAGGTCGGCGATGGACGCCTCGTGCACCTCGATCATCGGGCGCCTCCCTCGGGGCCGGCCGCAACAGCGTCGCCCGCACCGACCGCGGGCTGCTGCTGCGTGATGCAGTGGATGCCCCCGCCGCGCGCCAGGATCTCCCGCGCGTCGACGGTCACGACCTTCCGCCCGGGGTACGCGTCGGCGAGGATCTCGGCGGCCGCCGCATCCGCCCGCTCTTCCCCGTAGCCGCAGGCGATGACGCCGCCGTTGACGACGAGGTGGTTCACGTAGCTGTAGTCGACGAAGCCGTGCTCGTCGCGCAGCGTCGCCGGTGCGGGCAGGTCGATGATGTCGAAGCGTCGCCCCGCGGCATCCGTCTGCATCTCGAAGAAGTGGCGCAGCTCGCGGGTCACCTCGTAGTCGGGGTGCTCGACGTCGTGCTGGGCGTGCAGCAGCAGGCGGCCGGGCGAGGGGATCGTGGCGACCATGTCGACGTGGCCGCGCGTGCCGAAGTCGTCGTAGTCGCGGGTGAGGCCGCGCGGCAGCCAGATCACCTTGGTCGCGCCGATGGTGCGGGCGAGTTCGTCCTCGACGCGGGCGCGGTCGGCGTACGGGTTGCGACCGGGGTCGAGCTGCACGGTCTCGGTGACGAGCACGGTTCCCTCGCCGTCGACGTGGATGCCGCCGCCCTCGTTCACGAGCAGCGACGAGATCACGGGCGCGTCCACCTGCCCGGCGACGAAGCGCGCGATCTCGCGGTCGTGCTCCCAGCTCGCCCAGGCGGGCGCGCCCCAGCCGTTGAAGACCCAGTCGACCGCGCCGAGCGCGCCGCCGTCGCCGAGCACGAAGGTGGGGCCCATGTCGCGCATCCAGTAGTCGTCGAGCGGGGCCTCGACCTGCGTGATGTGGCCGCCGAGCATGCTGCGGGCCTGAGCGGATGCCACGGGGTCGACGACCATCGTCACCGGCTCGAACTCCGCGACGGCGTGGGCGACCGCGGTCCACGCCTCGCGGGCGCGGTCGCCGTCTGCCTCGGATTCGCCGAGGGTGAGGTTGGGGCGCGGGAACGCCATCCACGTGCGCTCGTGCGGGGCGGTCTCGGACGGCATGCGCCAGGTCATGGTTCCTCCTCGGGGCGGGCGGCGGCCGCTCGGGGCGACCGACACGTTATTGATCATATGGTCAACAATCGGCGCGGCGCACCACCTCCGAGGCATCCGTCTGCCTAGACTCGACGCGATGACTCGAACGCTTCGCCGGCGCGCCGGCCGGAAGTCGCCCGAGGCTCGGGGGGAACAGATCCAGGCCGCGGCGCGCTCGCTCGCCCTCGACCAGGGCCTCTCGGCGCTCACGCTGCGCAGCATCGCGGCCCGCATCGACGTCACCCCCGCCCTCGTCTCGCACTACCAGCCGAACATGGACGCGCTCATCGCCGCCACCTTCACGGCGATCGTCTCGGAGGAGGTCGAGGAGGTCGCCGCCCTGCTCGCGGAGCAGCCCACCCCGACGGCGGGCCTCGCGGTGCTGCTCGACACGCTGCTCGACGCCGAGCGCGACGACGTCACGATCGTCTGGGTCGAGGCGTGGGCGATGGGCCGGCGCAGCGACGCGCTCGCGGGCGCGATCCGCGGCGAGATGGACGCCTGGCACGACGTGCTGCGCGGCTTCGTCGAGCAGGGCGTCGCCGCGGGCGAGTTCGAGACGGATGCCCCCGATGCGGTCGCCTGGCAGCTGCTCGGCATGATCGACGGGCTGAACGCCCAGGCGCTCGTGCGCTGGGGCGACCCGGGCGAGCGCGGCTCGATGCTCGGCCGTGCGGTCGAGGGCATGCTCGGGCTGCGGCGCGGGGCGCTGGCGTCCGAGTCTCGCGCAGGCGCGGCATCCGCCACCTGACTGCCGGCACAACCCCGGCGCACGCATCCCGGCGACGCGGAAACGGACCCGATCGACCAAGACGCTGGCGGCAGCCGCATCCGCTCCCCTAATCTGGGCGGAGCGCCGCGGCACGGCCGCCGTCGGTGCATCCAGTCGACGGGTACCAGACGTCCCGAGCGCAGGAGCCGTGCATGCACGACGCAGCAGACGCACCACGCACCACGCACGACCAACGAATCGACGAGCCGCCGGGGCTCACCCGCCGCGCCCTGACGCGGTCGGCCGCCTGGTCGGTGCCCGCGGTCGCCGTCGCCGCAACGGTTCCGGCGGTCGCCGCGTCGGCCGAGGTGCCCGCAGTCGCGGTCCGGATCCCGTTCTTCAACTGCTCCACCATCCCCGAATTCCATGTGGAGATCTCGACGAACCCGATACCGGTGGGTGCGCAGTTCCTGGTGTCCGTGACCACGGACGAGGATCTCGGACTGATCAGTGCCGGCATCCCCGCGCTCGGCATCGACCTGACGTCCGGTCCCGCCACCGTGACCGGCACCGGCGTCGCATTCGACGAGACGATCGACCTCTCCGTCACGATGGACCTCGAGGGCAGAGGGACCCTCTTGGTCTCTGTCAGCGCATTGTCCGGAGTGACCTTCACGGGCACCACGACGCGCGGCGCGTACCTGCTGAGGCCCGAGAACACGGGGTGGGAATGCTGCTGCTGAGCGGAGCCGCGTCGAGCGGCGGCCGGGACCGAATGCGAGAGACCCAGGAGACACGCATGCACGACGCAGCAGACGCACCACGTGACACGCACCACCAACGAATCGACGAGCCGACGGGCCTCACCCGCCGTGCCCTGACGCGGTCGGCCGCCTGGTCGGTGCCCGCGATCGCCGTCGCGGCAACCGTGCCCGCGGTCGCTGCATCGGCCGAGCTCCCGACCGTCGAACTCGAGGTGGAGTTGTACTGCTACGGGAAAGATCTCCAGTACGACGTCAGTACGCTCCAGCCAATCCCGGCCGGCGCGCAGCTCGCGATCTCGGTGACCTCGTCCGTCCCGGGGAGCCTCGCCGGCCAGATCCACGCGCTTCCCTATGACCCGACCGTTACGCCCGCCATCGTGACCGGCGGCGGCGTGACCTACTCCACGAGGGTCGAAGTGTGGGTGACGCTGCCCAGCGACACCGACGCGCTGATCACCCTGACAATCACCGCCCTCAGCGGACTCCGCTTGACCGGCACCACGTCGATCAACTCGCGCACCCGAACGGACGCATCCGGCGCATACGAATGCGTTGAGCCGAGCCTCTCCACCTGACGCGGCGTCAGCTCGCGGTCGCCGTGCGGTCGCGACCGCGGTGTCGCCCGTCGCCGCTACCGTGAGGGTGTCGGGCCGCCCGAGCCCGGCAGGCGAGGAGCGGCATGTTCGTACGAGACGGCCGGGTCGTCACGAGCGCCAGCGATCTCAAGAAGGCGTCGGAGTGCGAGTTCGCGTTCCTGCGCGCGCTCGACGCGAAGCTCGGCCGCTGTGAACCGGTGCCCGACCCCGAGGACGCCATGCTCGAGCGCTCGGCGCGCCTCGGCGACGTGCACGAGGAGGAGCTGCTCGCCCAGTACGTCGACCGGTTCGGCGACGGCGTCGCCCAGATCGCCCGACCCGACACGCGTGACGCCGACGAGGTGCAGGCGGCGGTTGATGCCACGAACGCCGCGTTCGCGCGCGGCGCCGACGTGGTGTTCCAGGCGACGTTCGCGACCGACGAGTTCGTCGGCTTCGCCGACTTCATCGTGCGCGGCGACGACGGCCGCTACCTCGTGCAGGACGCGAAGCTGGCCCGCCGCGCCAAGGTCACCGCGCTGCTCCAGCTCGCCGCCTACGCCGAGCAGCTCGACCGCATCGGCGTGCCGCGCGCCGACACCGCCGAGCTCCTGCTCGGCGACGGCACGGTCTCGAGCCACCGCATCGACGACCTCATGCCCGCCTACCGGCTGCGCCTCGCGCGCCTGCGCCAGGTGATCGACGAGCGCCTCGCCGACACCGTTCCGGTCGCGTGGGGCGACGAGCGGTACGCGCTCGACGGCCGCTGCCCGACGTGCGACCTCGAGGTGCAGGCGCACCGCGACGTGCTGCTCGTCGCGGGCATGCGCGTCGGGCAGCGCGCGCGCCTCCAAGCGGCGGGCATCCGCACCATCGACGACCTGGCCGCCTCGCACGGCGAGGTCGAGGGCATCGGGCCGTCGGTGCTCGACGGGCTGCGCGAGCAGGCGCGGCTGCAGCTCGAGGCCGAGGCGGATGCCCCTGAGCCGGCGAGCAGCGGGTCGGACGCCGGCTCCGAGGCATCCGTGCCCGACGGCGCAGCCCCGCCCGCGCCGCCGCCGTTCCACGTGCGCGACGCCGGCGCGCTCGCCGCGATCCCCGAGCCCGACCCGGGCGACCTCTTCTTCGACTTCGAGGGCGACCCGCTCTACGCCGAGGGCGAGGGCTCGTGGTGGGGCATCGACTACCTGTTCGGCATGGTCGACGTCGACGAGGAGTTCACGCCCATCTGGGCACACACCTTCGCCGAGGAGCGCCGGGCGCTCGAGGCGTTCCTCGCGCTCGTGGCCGAGCGCCGGCGCCGATACCCCGGCCTGCACATCTACCACTACGCGAGCTACGAGCGCACGCACCTGCTCAACATGGCCGCACGCCACGGCGTCGGCGAGCGCGAGATCGACCAGCTGCTGCGCGAGGGCGTGTTCGTCGACCTCTACCCGGTCGTGAAGCGCGGCGTGCGCGTCGGCAGCCGCTCGTACTCGATCAAGAAGCTCGAGCCGCTGTACATGGGCGACGAACTGCGCGAGGCCGAGGTGAAGTCGGGCGGCGACTCGATCCTCGAGTACGTGCGGGCGCGCGAACTGCTCGCGAACGGCGATGCCGACGCCGCGCAGATCGTGCTCGACGACCTCGCCGACTACAACCGCTACGACTGCGTCTCGACCCTGCGCCTGCGCGACTGGCTGCTCGAGCGCGCCCGCGAGGAGGGCGTCACGCCCGCACCGATGCCCGACGCGACCGAGGCCACCGTCGAGGCGTCGCCGCTGGCCGCGGAGCTGCTCGCCCGAGCCGGCGACCCGCTCGCGCGCGACCGCGATCCCGAGCGCACCGCCCTCGCGCTCGCCGCGGCCGCGATCGACTACCACGAACGCGAGCAGAAGAGCTTCTGGTGGGCGCACTTCTTCCGCCTCGAGCAGCCGGTCGAGGAGTGGGAGGACACGCGCGACGTGCTCGTGGTCGAGCCCGCCGCCTCCGTGGTGCTGCGCGACTGGTTCATGGAGGACGACTCGCGTCAGCGCAAGCCCCGCCGCCACGTGCTGCTGCGCGGGCGCATCGCGCCGGGCAGCCGGTTCTCGACCGGTGCGAAGCCGTTCGCCCTCTACGAGCCGCCTGCGCCGTTCGGACTGCCCGGCGCGCGCCCCACCGCGCGCGTGACGCTCGGCGTCTCCGTGCTCGAGGTGCGCGACGACGGCGTGGTGATCGAGGAGATCCTGCGCGACGACGCCGAGCCGTGGCGCGAGCTGCCGACCGCGCTCGCGCCGAGCGCTCCGCCCAACGCGGGCGCGCAGAAGGGCGCGATCGCCGAGTGGGCGCACGACCTCGTGCGCACGTTGCCCGACTGGCCGCGCAACCCCGCGGCCGACGTGCTGCGCCGTATGCCGCCGCGCACGAGGAGCGGGGCGCTGCCGACCGGCGCCGACCCCGTGGCATCCGTCACCGATGCGCTGCTCGACCTCGACGACTCGTACCTCGCCGTGCAGGGGCCGCCCGGCACGGGCAAGACCTTCGTGGGCTCGCACGTCATCGCCCGCCTCGTCGCCGAGCACCGCTGGCGCATCGGCGTCGTCGCGCAGTCGCACGCGGTCGTCGAGCACCTGCTCGGGCGCATCGTCGAGGCGGGGCTCGACGCCGACCTGGTCGCCAAGGCACCAAAGGACCCGGATGCCCCTGAGCCGCCGTTCACCCCGATCGCGAAGAACGGCGTCGGTGAGTACACGCGGGCGCACGAGGCATCCGGCTACGTCGTCGGCGGCACCGCCTGGGACTTCGCCAACCTCGGCCGGTTCGGCCGTCGCAGCCTCGACCTGCTCGTCATCGACGAGGCCGGCCAGTTCTCGCTCGCCTCGACGATCGCGGTCGGCGTGGCTGCCCGCAACCTGCTGCTGCTCGGCGACCCGCAGCAGCTGCCGCAGGTGAGCCAGGGCATCCACCCCGAACCGGTCGACGGGTCCGCGCTCGGCTGGGTCGCCGACGGGCACGACGTGCTGCCGCCCGAGTTCGGCGTCTTCCTCGCCGAGAGCAGGCGGATGCACCCGGCGGTCGCCGAGCCCGTGTCGGTGCTGTCGTACGAGGGGGCGCTGCACTCGCACGCATCGGCCGGGACGCGTGCGATCGAGGGCGTCGCGCCCGGGCTGCATCCGGTGCCGCTCGTGCACCACGGCAACGCGACCGAGTCGCCGCAGGAGGCGGCCGAGGTCGTGCAGCTCGTCAGCTCCCTGTTGGGGCGCGACTTCACCGACGGCGCCGCCGACGGCACCTCCACGCGCCCCCTTGCGCAGTCCGACCTCATCGTGGTCACGCCGTACAACGCGCAGCTCGCACTCGTGCGCGAGTCGCTCGACGCCGCCGGATTCCCCGACGTGCCGGTCGGCACGGTCGACAAGTTCCAAGGCCAGGAGGCCGCGGTCGCGATCGTGTCGCTCGCCGCGTCGAGCGCAGCGGAGGTGCCGCGCGGCATCGACTTCCTGCTGCTGAAGAACCGTCTGAACGTCGCCGTGTCGCGAGCGAAGGTCGCCGCGTACCTCGTCTACTCGCCGGGGCTGCTCGACTACCTGCCGTACACGCCCGATGGGCTCGCGCAGCTCAGCGGGTTCATCCGCCTCGTCGGGCGCGAACCCGCGCCTGTGGAAGCTGGGAATACCTCGCAGCTCGCCGACGTAGTCTCCTGATGTGACTTCCCCTGCACCACAGCTCACCCCTGCCCGCGTGACCATGTACGGCGCCGAATGGTGCGGCGACTGCCGCCGCTCGAAGGCGCTGCTCGACCGTCTCGACGTCGACTACGACTACGTCGACCTCGAGGAGGAGTTCGACGGCGCCGAGCGCGCCAAGGCGATCAGCGGCCGCACCAGCATCCCCGTCATCGTGTTCCCCGACGGCACGCACGTCGTCGAGCCGACCGACGCGGAGCTCGAGGCGAAGCTCGCGCTCGACGAGGCACCCGCGGCGTAGCCGGCCAGGCCCCGACCGGGGTCAGGCGAGCGCGGGGATGACCTCGCGCTCGAACAGTTCCAGCCCCGAGCGGTCGTACGCCGCCTCGGGGAAGTAGTGGATCGAGTACCCCAGGCCGCGATCGCGCATGTCCTGCAGGCGCTCGATCATCTGCTCGACCGTTCCGGTGCCGAACGCGTTCTCGCCGCGGTACCCGGCCATGTACCGCTCGACCGCGTCGGCCGGCATCGCCGACGCCGCACGCGCCTCGATCGCGGCGAGCCGCTCGGCGACCTCCGCCTCGGTCTCGCCGATGACGGTGTTGTAGTTCGTGCTGCGCACGATCTGGTCGAAGTCGGTGCCGACCGCCTCGGCGTGCCCGCGCAGCAGGTCGCTGCGCCGGCTGAAGTCGTCGGGCACGCCGTTGCCGAAGTTCGTGTACTGCGCGTAGCGCGCCGCGATGCGGAGCGTCACCTGCTCGCCGCCGCCCGCGATCCACAGCGGGATGCCGCCGTCCTGCAACGGCTGCGGATGCACCAGGGCGCCCGAGACCCGGTAGTACTCGCCGTCGAGGCTGGCCTCGCCCGTCGCCCACGCCTGTCGCATGAGCTCGACGCCCTCGCGGAGCATCCGGAGCCGATCGCGCACCGGCGGGAACCCGTACCCGTACGCCTCCCACTCGTGCTCGTACCAGCCGGCGCCGATGCCCATCTCGACGCGGCCGCCCGAGACGATGTCGACCGTGGCGGCGACCTTCGCGAGGTACACCGGGTTGCGGTACCCCATGCAGGTGCACATCTGGCCCAGCCGCACCCGCTCCGTGACCGCGGCGAACGCCGACATGAGCGACCACGCCTCGTGCGTGGCCTCCGTGCTCGGTACCGGCACGGTGTGGAAGTGGTCGTAGACCCAGATCGACTCCCACGCGCCGCCGTCGGCGTAGGCGGCGAGGTTGCGCATCACCCGCCACTGCTCGGCCGGCTCGATGCCGACCAGATCGTGCCGCCAGCCCTGAGGTACGAACATCCCGAATCGCATGGGTCGAGCCTACGCACGCCCGAGCCGCTCGGGCCCCGCCCGGCAAGGTCGGGGAATGCACTGATGCGTTTCACCCGGAGCGGGCCATAGCGTCCCCTGCATGGTCGTCTTCCGGAAGCGCTGTACCTACGACGCAGCCGACTTCGCCGCGTCCGCCGTGTACACCGGGGAGCGCCGCCTCGTGCACGTGACGGGGTCGGGCGTGTGCCCGACCGACGGCTGGACGCTGGAACTCGCCGCCGAGCCCGGACGTTCGGAGGCGACCGGCTCCCTCGCGGTCGCGCTCCGCGAGGTTCCCGCCGACCGCTCGCGGGTGCGCGTGCTCACCCGCGTGTGCGTCGACGACTGGTTCGAGTCGCCCCGCGCCACCGAGGTGCTCGTGCACACCCCGGCCGGCGACCTGCGCATCCCGATCGCGGAGCCGCACCCCGACCGGCTCCGCCCCGCCGAGCTCGACCAGGAGCCGGTGTTCCAGCTCCTGTCCGAGCCCACCGCCTAGACCGCGTCACTTTTCAGGACGCGACCAGGCGCCGGCGCCGCAATCCCCCGTCTCCTGCCTCGCCCGCACAACCATCGTGCGCAGCAGGCACCGTGGCGCAACGATCCGCCGGAGCGCCCTCCCGGCGTCCTGAAAACTGCCCCTACGGGTCAGGCGATCACGTGGGTCGGGCGCACGCACCCGCACGACCCCCGCCCCGGAATACCCGTCGCCCCGACCACGTTGGCCCGTGCGATGACCGCACCGCTGCACCTCTCCGTACTCGACCTCGTTCCGGTGCGCTCCGGCCAGACCAGCGCGCAGGCCGTCGCCGCCTCGATGCGGCTGGCGACGCTCGCCGACGGGCTCGGGTTCACCCGCTACTGGTTCGCCGAGCACCACAACATGCCGGCCGTCGCGTCGACGACGCCGCCGGTGCTCATCGCCGCCGCTGCGGCGCGCACCCAGCGCATCCGCGTCGGGTCGGGCGGGGTCATGCTGCCGAACCACTCGCCGCTCGTCGTCGCCGAGCAGTTCGCCGCGCTCGAGGCGCTCGCGCCCGGGCGCATCGACCTGGGCCTCGGCCGTGCGCCGGGCAGCGACGGCGTCATCACGCAGCTGCTGCGCATGTCGGGCACGACGAGCGATGTCGACCGGTTCGGCGACCACGTGGCCGACATCGCGGCGCTCGTGCAGCCCGACGGCGCGACGCTTCGCCTCACGAGCGGGCGCGAGTACGCGGTGCACGCGACCCCCGGGGCATCCGGCACCCCCACGATCTGGCTGCTGGGCTCGAGCGACTTCTCGGCGCGTCTCGCGGCCGAGCTGGGGCTGCCCTACGTGTTCGCGTACCACTTCTCGGGCGAGGGCATCGAGCGCGCGCTGGAGCTGTACCGCACGGGCTACCGGCCGAGCGAGGCGCACCCCGAGCCGCGCACGTTCCTCACGCTGAACGCTTCGGTCGCCGAGACGCATGACGAGGCCCACGCCCGGGCGCTGCCGCAGCTGCGGGGCATGGCGCGCATCCAGACCGGCCGGCCGCTGCAGGCGCTCGAGACCGTCGACGAGGCCGCAGCCGCGACGCCCGACCAGGCGACCGCGCAGGTCGTCGCCGCGATGGAGCGCCGCTGGGTGATCGGTGCGGCGACCGACGCCGCGGCCGAGGTGCGGCGCCTGGCCGAACGGTACGACGTCGACGAGGTGATGGTCTCGCCGGTCGCGGGCGCGTACGCGCACGAGGGGGCGGATGCCTCCCCGGGACGCGAGGTCACCCTCGAGCTGCTCGCGCGCGAACTCCTCGCGTCCAGGTGAGGCACTTTTCAGGAAGCGCCTCCGGCCCGGCGGCGCGGCGTTGCGTGGGCCGGTCGGCCACGCAGCATCCGTGCGCCGCAGGCTCTGCCGACGCAGCATCAGGCCACCGGCGCCGCCCGGCTTCCTGAAAAGCGCCCGTAACCCGGGGCGGAGGCTGGGCAAGTACGATCGAAGCCAGGCGAGCGAGGCGAGGGGATCGCGGATGCGACGTGCACGAGGGAGCCGCCACCGGGTCGGAAGGCCGGTCACGGCCGCACTGGGAGCGCTCGCGCTCGTGGTGGTGCTGACCGCGTGCGACCCGCACTCGGTCGCCGTGCGCACCTACGACGGCCCCGTCGAGGACGGCATCTCGACGCCCGCCCCCTCCGATGCGCCGGCCGGCCAGTTCGAGCCGGGCGTCGCCTGGGTCGACGACGGCGACCGCATCGCGCTGACCATCCCGGGCAGCTCGTCGTGCCCGTACGTGCCGACCGACATCAGCGCACCCGAGCCGTCGCAGATCGCGATCGACGTCGTGCGCACCGGCGGCGACACGTGCACGGCAGACCTGGGGCTCCGCACGCACGAGATCCCGACGCCGCGCGGCGTCGCGAAGGGCGCACCCGTGCAGGTCGAGGTCGCGGGCATCGGCGACTTCGTGCTGCCGCCCATCGGGCCGAGCACGACCGGCTGACCCCGGAACGACGACGAGGGCCCGGCGACCACTCGGGTCTCCGGGCCCTCGATCAGGCTCGAGTCGCGACGCTCAGGCGGCCAGCCCGTGCGTCCGCGCCCACGACGTCGTGTCGATGTGCGTGCCGTCGGGCACCATCACGTCACGATCGACGCGGGCGCCGTTGGCGATCTTCACGTCGGCACCGACCTTCGCGTGCGCCCCGACGTCGACCCCGTGGCCGACGACGGTGCGCTTGCCGATGTGCACGTTCGTGCCGATGTTGACGCGTTCGCCCACGACCGCGTCGTAGTCGATCCAGCTGCCCGGACCGATCGACGCGTTCTTGAGCACCTTCGCGCCCGGGTCGACGTATGCAGTGGGATGCACGTACGCCGACGCATCCACCTTGGCACCGGCCGCCACGTAGCCGCGGCCGTTGACGTGCTTGCGGTACCGCAGGGTGACGCCGTGGTCGTCTTCGAACTCGACATACGACTTGCCCATGGTGCCCTCCCTTCACCACGCGCGGGACAGGGGGATCGCGCGTAGCACTGGTACAACACTGCGCGCGCAACGTGCATTCCCGCTGGGCGGAATCCGAATGACACCTGTGTACTTCGATCTCCGCGGCGCGACCTCGTCATTGGGTTCCGCGCCCCGTGAGGTTAGGCTGGCCTAAGCTGCATCCGCCCTCATCGTCCCGCGAGCCCATGACCCAGACGCCACTGCTGCACCTCGACCGCGTGTCCATCCGACACGACGGCGCGGCACGTGCGACCCCCGACGACGTCACGTTCGACGTCGCCCCCGGCGAGGTCGTGCTCATCCTGGGGCCGAGCGGATGCGGCAAGTCGACACTCGCCCTCGCGCTCGACGGGCTCATCCCGCACGCGGTGCCGGCGACGCTCGACGGCACGGTGCGCGTCGCGGGGCTCGACACCGCCGAGCACCCCGTGGGTGCGCTCAGCGCGCACGTGGCGATGGTGTTCCAGGACCCGGACGCGCAGGTCGTGACCGGCACCCTGCTCGACGAGGTGTGCTTCGGCCCCGAGAACCAGCTGCTGCCCGCCGACGAGGTGCTCGCCCGCGGCGAGCAGGCGCTCCGCCGCGTCGGCCTCTGGGAGCGTCGCAGCGAGAACCCCGACCGGCTCTCGGGCGGTGGCCGCCAGCGCCTCGCCATCGCCTGCGCGCTCGCCATGGCGAGCCCCGTGCTCGTGCTCGACGAGCCGACGGCGAACCTCGACCCGGCGGGCATCGACGAGGTGTATGCGGTGCTGCGCGAGCTCGCGCGTGACGACCAGCACGCCATCGTGCTCGTCGAGCACAACCTCGACCAGGCCGTCGACCTGATCGACCGGGTCGTCGTGCTCGACGGCGACGGGCACGTGGTCGTCGACGGTCCGGCGCGCGAGGTGCTCGCCGGGCGGGCGCGCGAGCTGCTCGACCACGGCGTGTGGCTGCCCGTGTCGACGCTCGCCGCGATCCGCCTCGCCGACGCTGGCGTGCCGATCGAACCGCTCCCCCTCACCCCGACCGAGCTGGCCGCCGCCCTCGACGCGGTGCCCGAGCTGCCGGCTCCCTTGACGGATGCCGCGCCGGTGCGCGCCTCGACGCGGAACCCCCGCCCGCAGGTGGCCGCCCGCGCCGCGGCGTCCGACGGCCCCGCCATCCGCGCCCGCGGGCTCGACGTGCGCCGCGGCGGCAAGCGCGGCCCCGTCGTGGTGCGCGACGTCACGCTCGACGTCGAGCGCGGAGAGTTCCTCGCGATCGTCGGCACCAACGGCGCGGGCAAGACCACGCTGCTGCAGGCGCTCGCGGGCGTCGTGGTGCCGCCGCCCGGCACGGTCGACGTGCTCGGGCTCGACCCGGCGCGCACCGACGCGCGCACGCTCGCGCGCAGCATCGGCTTCGTGTTCCAGAACCCCGAGCACCAGTTCCTCGCCCACACCGTCGCCGACGAGCTCGACCACGGGCTGCGCGTGCAGGGGGTTCCCGAAGCCGAGCGCACCCCGCGCGTCACCGAGATGCTCGAGCGGTTCGGGCTGTCGGGGCACCGCGAGCAGCATCCGTTCCTGCTGTCGGGCGGGCAGAAGCGACGGCTGTCGGTCGGCACCGCGCTCATCGCCGGGGCGCCCGTGCTCGCGCTCGACGAGCCGACGTTCGGGCAGGACCGCGAGCGCGCCGCCGAGCTGCTCGGCATGCTCGCCGACCTGAACGCCGCGGGCACCACGGTCATCGTCGTCACGCACGACCTGCAGCTCGTCGCCGACTACGCCACCCGCGTCGCGGTCATGCGCGACGGGCGCATCCTCGGGCACGGCCCGACCGGCGCCGTGCTCGCCGGGCCGCTCATCGACGAGGCCGGGCTGCGACACCCGCCGCTCGCGCGTGCGACGCGTGCCCTCGCACGGCACCCCGAGTGGCACGGCGTGAGCCGCATCGCGCAGCTGCCGGTGGCGACTCCCGGTCGGGCGGGCGGCGTGCGACCCACCGGCCCCGAGGCATCCGACCGCATCGGAGCCACTCGATGAGCGCGACCTCGGCGAACCCGACCGGCACCGCCGCACCTGCAGCCGCCCCGGGCCACGACGACGGCCTCGGCACGGCGTCGGCCGGCCGCCGCGGCCGCGGCGAGGGCGTGCGCATCGACCCGTTCGCGCCGAAGCCGCCCGCACCGGCCTGGCGGTTCCTGCACCACCTCAACCCGCTCGCGAAGGTCGCCGCGCCGCTGCCCGTGATGCTGCTGCTCATCTTCACGCGCGGCATCGCGATTCCGCTCGCGTTCATCGTGCTCGTCGTCGCCCTGCTGCTCGTGGGTGCGCGCCTGAGTGGGCGCGTCACCGCCGCGATCGTGGTCGGGCTGCCGGTCGTCATCGCCCTCATGGGGGTGAGCTTCGGCCTGTGGGTCGACGCCTCGCGCATCGACCAGGGCTCGCCCGCGGCATCCGTCGTGCTGCTCGAGATCGGCGATTGGCGCTTCACGCTCGCCGCCTACCTGGTCGGCCTCGCGACGTCGCTGCGCATCGCCGCGCTGCTCGCGCTCGCACTGCTCTCGGGCCTCACCACGTCCGGCCCCGACCTCGTGCGCTCCATGGTGCAGCAGCTGCGCGTGCCGTACCGCATCGGCTACACGGCGCTGGCCGCGTTCCGGTTCGTGCCGCGGTTCGGCCATGAGCTCGAGGTGATCCGGCAGGCCCACCGGGTGCGGGGCACGGATGCAGGGCGCGGACCGGTCGCGGGCCTGCGACGCTCGATCGGCTACGCCGTGCCGCTGCTGGCGAGCGCCATCCGCCACGCGGAGCGCATCGCCCTCGCCATGGACGCCCGCGCCTTCGGCGCCCACGCCACCCGCACCGAGCGCTACCTCGTGCCGTGGCGCGCCCGCGACACCGTGTTCGTGCTCGCGTTCTGGGCCGTCGCGATCGCCCTCTACTGGTGGGGCATCTCGTCGGGCGTCGGCGCCCTCACGACCAGCCGCACCGAGATCACCGCCTGACGGCGCCCGCCCCGCTCCCTCGACGTTCCCGGAAGGATCCCATGGCCGACACCCACAGCAAGCAGGTCAAGCCCGAGCGCACCGTGCCGCTGCGGCTCGAGGTGCTGCGCCGCACGCAGGTCAGCCCGCACATCGCGCGCGTCACGCTCGGCGGCGGCGAGATCGACCGGTTCACCCACCGCGGCCGCGACCAGTGGTTCCGGCTGTTCCTGCCGCCCGTCGACGGCGTCGGCATGAAGCTGCCCGACCGCGACGGCTGGGGCGGCTACTTCCAGCTGCGCACGACCGCGCGCTCGCTGCGCCCCACCATGCGCAACTACACCGTGCGCGGCTACCGGGCCGCGACCCCCGACCGCGGCGCCGAGCTCGACGTCGACTTCGTGCTGCACGCGTCGCCCGAGACGGGCGAGGTCGAGGGCCTGGCCGCGACCTGGGCGACCCGGTGCGCGCCCGGCGACGCGGTCGGCCTGCTCGACGAGGGCTACGGGTTCGATCCGGCGCCGGATGCCGCGTGGTTCCTGTTCGTCGCCGACGAGACCGGGCTCCCCGCCGTCGCCGGTGCGTGCGCCGCGCTGCCGGCCGACGCACGCGGGCTCGTGTTCGTGGAGCTGCCGTCGGCCGACGACGCGCAGGACCTCCCCGTGCCCGACGGGGTCGAGGTGCACTGGCTGCCCCGCACCGACGGCGAGCGCATCGGCTCGCTCGCGTACGCCGCGGTGCTCGCGGCACGGATGCCCGGCGACACCGCCGACCCCGGCCACCCCGCGCCCGTGCGCCACGCCTTCGCCGTGGGCGAGCAGGCGCTGGCCACCGGCATCCGCCGCCACCTCGTCGGCGAGCGCGGCTGGCCGAAGGAATCGATCGACTTCTGCGGCTACTGGCGCCTGCCGAAGGACGCGCCGGCGATCACCGGCGCCGAGGCGCCCGCACGCCGGGCCGCGTAGCCCAGCGGCATCCGCTCGCATTCTCACCCCCCACCCCAGGAGACCCCATGCGATTCACGACCCGACTGCTCATGACGTGCGCCGCGATCGGCGCGGCCGGCGGCCTGCTGCTCATCCCGGTGAACAACGCCGCGGCCGCACTCGCGAAGGTCGTGCCGCTCGCGTACGCCGCGGGCATCGGGCTGTACCTGCTGCCGTTCGTCATCGCCCTCGCGCTGCTGCGCCGCCCGGGCGTCGGCGTGCTCACGGCGCTCATCGCCGGGCTCGTGAACGTGCCCTTCACGCCGTACGGCTTCTCGGCGGTCGTCACGTGCCTCATGATCGGCGTGGCCCTCGAGATCCCGTTCCTGCTGAGCCTCTACCGCTACTGGAAGCCGTGGGTGTTCTACGTGGGCGCCGGTGCGTTCGCCGCGCTCTACTCGACCGTGTCGATGCGCAGCCTCGGCGTGATCGACTTCGCGCCGGCCGCGCAGGTCGCGTTCGTCGTGCTCCTCGTGCTGAGCGCCGTGGCGGGCACCTGGCTCGGCCGGTTCCTGGCCGCGCGCCTCGAGCGCACCGGCGTGGTGCGCGGGCTCGCACGGCCCGAGCCGGTGCGGCGGGCCGAGGCGGCGGAGACCGCGTCCGCCGACGCGACCGCCTGAGCGCGACGGCCACCGACACCGAGACCCACGCCAGACGAACGGAGCCGCCCACCCCGACTCGGGGTGGGCGGCTCCGCTGCGTCGGGCCGGGGTCAGCCGGCCGCGGGTGCGGTGTCCTCGATGTCGATGAGGAAGACGAGGGTCTGGCCCGAGAGCTGCTGCCCCGCGCCCTCCTCGCCGTAGGCGTAGCGCGGCGGGATCGTGACGATCAGCTGGGTGCCGACCGTCTGGCCGACGAGCGCCGCACCGAAGCCCTCGATGACGCCGGCGGTGCTGAAGCTGATCGGGTCGCCGCCGTAGCTCTGGTCGAAGATCTCGCCGGTGTCCCAGTTGATGCCCTGGTACTGCACGGTGACCGTGTCGCCCTCGCCGACCTCGGCGCCGTCGCCCTCCTCGAGCACCGCGATGAGCAGCTCGTCCGACGGCTCGGTGTCGGGAAGCGTCACGGTGGGCACGCCCGCGTCGTCGAACGACACGTCGGGCACGTCCTCGGTCCACTCCTGCGGCACGGCCGGCTCGATGCGATCGACCAGGTCGGTCACGATGACGACGGTGTCGCCGCCCGCGATGCCGATGTCGGGGTTGCCCTCGTCGCCGAAGAGCTCGTCGCTCGGCGCGATGGTGACGGTGCGGGTGCCGACCGGCAGGCAGTCGATGCCGGCGAGGAACGCCGGGAAGATCGTCTCGTCGGCGACCGTCAGCGTCGCCTCCTGCGAGAACGCGAGCTCGCCGGTGCTGCCCGAGAAGACGGTGATCTGCGCGGTCACGGCGTCGCCGATCTCGGTCGCGTCGCCGTCACCCTCCTCGACGACGGTGCGCTGCAGCGCATCGGCGTCGAGCGGCACGTCGAACTCGGCGGTCGGCTCCACGCCGAAGTCGCCCGAGACCTCGACCGAGTCGCTCTCGGCACCTGCGGCGACCTCGAGGCAGGCGCCCGCCTCGGTCGTGGCGTCGGGCTCGTCGGGCGTCGACGCGCAGCCGGCGAGCAGCAGTGCGGAGGCGGAGAGCAGTGCGATGGGCGCGGCACGGCGCAGGGTGCGATGCATGGAGGTGCGTCTCGATTCGTCGTGGGTGTGCGTCCAGTCTGGCGGCTCCCGCTTTCAATTGCCTGAATCGGATGCCACTGGTTCACAATGGGGCACATGGGGGAAGCGGCGACGACGCCCGCGTACGCCGAGTCATTCGCCGAGGCGGCGGCCGACTTCGGGGTGCTCGGGCCGCAATTGTGGGAACCGATCTCGACGGCGACGATCATGCGCACGAGACCGATGCCGGGCGAGCGCGTGCTCGACGCGTGCTGCGGTGACGGCGCATCGGCCGTGCCTGCGGCCGAGCTCGTCGGCGAGGAGGGTCGCGTCGACGCGGTGGATGCCGCCCAGGCGATGATCGACCGACTCGTCACGCGCGCCGGGGGCGACCTGCCCCAGCTGCATCCGCACACCGCCGACGTGCTGGCGTGGGACGCCGACGGCTACGACCTCGTGCAGTGCGTGCTCGGCGTGTTCTTCTTCGACGACCCGCGTGCCGGGGCGGAGCACCTGATCTCGCTCGCACGTCCCGGTGGGCGCGTCGGATTCACGATCTGGGCGCCGGGCGCGATCGAGCCGCTCGCGGAGGCGTTGTTCGAGGCGCTCCTGCCGTTCCGGCCCGAGCTGGAGGACCTCGACCTCGACGACATGTCGCCGGTCATGCGGTCGGCGTCGACGCCCGGCGCGCTCGCGGTGTGGATGGGTGGCCTCGGACTGACGCAGGTGCGCGCCGACGCCGTGCCGCGCACCCTCGAGCTCACGCCCGAGCTCGCGTGGGGCTTCGCGCGCGGCACCGGCATGCGCGCGCTGTTCGGCGACCTCGGCGCGCGCAAGGTCGAGGAGGTGCGCACGGGGCTCCTCGCGACTATCGCCGAGCGCGAGATCGAGCGCATCGACGCGAGCACGCTGGTCGGGGTGGGCCGCCGCCCCGAGTAGCGGCCCCGGCTACGCGCCGCCGGTCTCGATCGGGCGGCCGGGAGTGTTCGCCCACTGGCTCCACGAGCCGGGGTAGAGCGCCGCGTCGACGCCGGCGATCGCGAGGGCGGCGACGGCGTGCGCCGCGGTCACGCCCGACCCGCAGTACGCGGCGACGGGTCGCCCGTCCGCGACGCCGAGCGCGGCGTAGCGGTTGCGCAGCACGTCGGCGGGGAGGAACCGGTCGTCGGCGTCGAGGTTGCCGGCGGTGGGGGCGGATGCCGCGCCGGGGATGTGTCCCGCGACCGGATCGACCGGCTCGACCTCGCCGCGGTAGCGGGCGGCGGCACGTGCGTCCAGGAGCACGCCGCTCCGCGGCATCCGCTCGGCCCCGTCGATGTCGAGCACGGGCAGGTGTCCGTAGCGGGCGGTCGCGTCGCCGAGCGTCGGCTGCACCTCGCCCGCCTCGAGCGGGAGGCCCGCCGAGCGCCACGCGCCGAGCCCGCCGTCGAGCAGTCGGACGTCGGCGACGCCCGCGTGGCGCAGCAGCCACCAGGCGCGCGCCGCCGACTGGTTGCCGAGGTCGTCGTAGGCCACGACCGCGTCGCCTGCGCGGATCCCCCAGCGGCGCATCGCCGCGGTGAACGCGGCTTCCTCGGGCAGCGGATGCCGGCCGTCGGACGGCTCGTGGTCGCGGCGCGCGAGCTCGGTCTCGAGGTCGACGAACACCGCACCCGGCACGTGCCCGGTTCGGTACGCGGGGCGCCCATCGGGCTCGGCGAGGCTCCAGCGCACGTCGAGCAGCACCGGCGGCGTCGGCCCGGCCAGCGCATCGGCGAGCGCGTCGGCGGTGATCGTCACGTCCATCCCCCCATGCTCGCACCCGCCCGTCCCGCGTCACATCGGGCACGTGCCGAGGTCGAGTCCGGCACGTGCCGATCACACCGGCCCGTCGAAATCGGTTGGGCACGTCGAAGAACGCGTGCCGGCGCGATTTCGACGGGCCGAACGCGCAGCGAGCGCCCGGTAGGCTGGTCATCCGCGAATGGTGGGGGAGGCCGGATGCTCGTCAGCCTCGGGCTCTTCGCGCTCGTGTCGCTGCTGACCCCGTTCGCCACCCGCCTCCTGGGGCGACGCGTCTTCCTGGTCATCGCGATCCTCCCGGCCGCCGTCTTCGCGTGGCTGTGCGCGCAGCTGCCGCTGGTGGTCGGCGGCAGCGAGGAGACCGGCGCGTCCGGCGAGCTCGTCGAGCAGTTCCGCTGGATCCCCCGCCTCGGCATCGAGCTCGGCTTCCGCCTCGACGCGCTCTCGCTGCTGCTCGCGCTCGTCGTCACGGGTGTCGGCGCCCTCGTGCTGCTCTACTGCGCCTGGTACTTCCGCGACGACGAGCCGTCGCTCGGGCGCTTCGCGTCACTGCTGCTGCTCTTCGCGGGCGTGATGTTCGGCCTCGTCACCGCCGACGACGTGTTCGCGCTCTTCATCTTCTGGGAGGCGACGAGCGTGCTCTCGTACCTCCTCATCGGCCACTACACGGGCCGCCGCGAGAGTCGCGGTGCGGCGCTGCAGGCGCTCACGGTCACGACGTTCGGCGGGCTCGTCATGCTCGTCGGGCTCGTGCTGCTCGCCGTCGCGGGCGAGACCACCTCGCTCGCGACGCTGCTCGCCACGCCGGTCACGGGCGCCGCCGCCGAGTGGGGCGTCGCGCTCGTGCTCGTCGGCGCGATCTCGAAGAGCGCGCTCGTGCCGTTCCACTTCTGGCTGCCGGCCGCGATGGCCGCCCCGACCCCGGTCAGCGCCTACCTGCACGCGGCAGCCATGGTGAAGGCGGGCGTCTACCTCGTGGCCCGCCTCGCGCCCGGGTACGCGGATCTGTCGGTGTGGCATCCGATCGTCATCGGCCTCGGCGTGCTCACCATGCTCGTCGGCGGCTGGCGCGCGCTGCGGCAGTACGACCTGAAGCTGCTGCTCGCGTACGGCACGGTCAGCCAGCTCGGCTTCATGATCGTGGTGGTCGGCTTCGGCACGCGGGATGCGGCGCTGGCCGGCGTGGCCCTGCTGCTCGCGCACGCGCTGTTCAAGTCGACGCTGTTCCTCGTGGTGGGCATCGTCGACCACGCGGCCGGCACCCGCGACTGGCGCGAGCTGTCGGGGGTGGGCAGGCGGATGCCGGTGCTCGCGACGTTCGCGGGCCTCGCGGCCGCATCGATGGCCGGGCTGCCGCCGCTCATCGGGTTCGTGGCGAAGGAGGCCGTGTTCGAGGCGTTCCTCGAGGGCGTCGCGCACGGCGAGGCGTGGGCGTGGCTCGCGCTCGTCGGCGTGGTCGTCGGCTCGATCCTCACGGTCGCCTACACGGTGCGGTTCTTCTGGGGCGCGTTCTGGCGCCGCGACGGGAAGCCCGACACGCCCCTGCACGACGAGGGCGCGGGCATCCTCGTCTCCCCCGTCGTGCTGTCGACCGCCGGTGTCGTCGCCGCGTTCACGATCGCCGCGATCGAGCCGCTCCTCACCGCCTACGCCGACGAGCTGCCCGGGCCGCAGGAGTACCACCTCGCGCTCTGGCACGGGTTCGGGCCGCCGCTGGCGATCTCCGCACTCGTCTTCGGCGTCGGCGCGCTGCTCGTGTGGCTGCGCCGCCCCGTCGCCCGGTTCCAGGCCGCGACGCCGGAGTGGTTCGACGCGTCGCGCGAATACCTCTCCATCGTGCGCGGCATCGACCGGTTCGCCGCATCCCTGACGATGTTCATCCAGCGCCGCGGGCTGCCCGGGTACGTCGCGGTGATCGTGCTCGTGCTCGTCGCCGGCCTCGGCACCGGCCTGCTGCTGAACGGCGCCTGGCCGGAAGAGGTGCGCGCGTGGGACTTCCCCGCGCAGCCGTTCATCGCGGCCGTCATGGCCGTCGCCGCGATCGCCGCGGCCGTCGCGAGCCATCGGGTCACCGCGATCCTGCTCGTCGGCGTCACCGGGTACGGCCTCGTGATGCTGTTCGGCATGTCCGGAGCGCCCGACCTCGCGCTCACCCAGGCGCTCGTCGAGTCGCTCACGCTCGTCGCGTTCGTGCTCGTGCTGCGCCGGCTTCCCAAGCAGATCGCACAGCACAACCCGCCGGTGCGCCGTCGCTTCCGCGCGATCATCGGCATCCTCGCCGGGGCGGTGATGGGCATCGTCGGCCTCGTCGCGCTCGGCGCGCGCATCCAGCCGTCGATCTCGGGCGGGCTGCCGGAGCTCGCCCTCGAGGCGCACGGCAAGAACATCGTGAACGTCATGCTCGTCGACATCCGCGCCTGGGACACGCTCGGCGAGATCTCGGTGCTCGTCGCCGTCGCGACCGGCGTCGCGAGCCTCATCTTCGTCAGCGGCCGTACGGGGGCGGCCCCGCGACTCGACTCGTCGGCCGGGCGCCGCGAGCGCGTGCAGCCGATCGTCGAGCAGTCGAACGTGCGCGACGACCGCGCCACGACCCGCCAGGCGTGGCTGCTCGCCGGCCGCACGCTCGGCCCGCGCAACCGCTCGATCCTCATCGAGGTGCTCGTGCGGCTGCTCTTCCACCCCGCGATCATCGTGTCGATCTACCTGCTCTTCACCGGCCACAACGCCCCCGGTGGCGGATTCGCGGGGGGCCTGCTCGCGGGCCTCGCGCTCGTCGCGCGCTACCTCGCCGCGGGCCGGTACGAGCTCGGCGAGGCCGTGCCGGTCGACGCGGGCAAGCTGCTCGGGTTCGGCCTGCTGCTCGCCGCGGCCACCGCCACCGCTCCGCTGCTGTTCGGCTCGACCGTGTTCGCGTCGAGCTGGTTCGAGTGGCACGTGCCCGTGCTCGGCGAGATCTCGTTCGGCACCTCGACGTTCTTCGACATCGGCGTCTACCTCGTGGTGGTCGCGCTCGTGCTCGACATCCTGCGCTCGCTGGGCGCCGAGGTGGACCGCCACCGCGAGGAGGGCATCGACACCGCCGACGGCAACGACCCGGATGACGGGACCGACGGCGACGAGGCATCCGTCACCGCCGACGACACGGCCGCCACCGGGCCCGTGGACGCCGCGATCACCCCCGGGGAGGCCCGCCCGTGACCGGCTCGCTCACCCTCGTCGCGCTCGTCGCCGTCATGTTCGGCGCCGGCATCTACGTGATGCTCGAGCGCAGCCTCACGCGCGTGCTCATCGGGTTCCTGCTCGTCGGCAACGCGGTGAACCTGCTCATCTACGTGATGTCGGGCGCACCCGGCCTCGCCCCGGTGCTGTACGACGGCGTCGACCCCGACGAGATCAGCGACCCGCTGCCGCAGGTGTTCATGCTCACCGCGATCGTGATCAACCTCGGCATCACCGCGTTCATGCTCGCCCTCATCTACCGGTCGTGGTGGCTCGCCCGGCTCGGCGACCGCGGCGACCTGGTCGACGACGACCGCGACGAGCGCGAGTCGGGCGAGGGCGCGGCGGACGTCGCGCGCAGCTCGCGACTCGACGACACGGCGATCCTCGACATCCTCGAGCAGAGCGACGAGGAGTACGAGGAGCGCGGCTCCGAGGCATCCGCTCGCACCGGCCGCGACGGGGCCGACCCCGCCGACCGCGCCGACCGGGGAGGTGACCGCCGATGACCGCCCTCGTGCCCCTCGTCGTGCTGCTCCCCCTGCTGGGCGCAGCCGCGACCCTCGTGCTCGGCCGCAACCGACGCGTGCAGCTGTGGCTCAGCGTCGCCGTGCTCGCAGCGGTCGCGGTCATCGCGAGCGTGCTGCTGTTCGCGGTCGACGCGACCCGCGGGCTCGTCGTCTACATCGGCGACTGGGATGCCCCCTTCGGCATCACCCTCGTCGTCGATCGACTCTCGGCCATCCTGCTCGTCATCTCGGCGATCATGCTGCTCGGCGTGCTCGTGTACTCGGTGGGGCAGGGCGTCGCCGACCGCCACCGCGAGACGCCGGTGTCGATCTTCTACCCCACCTACCTGATCCTCGCCGCGGGCATCTGCAACGCCTTCATCGCGGGCGACCTGTTCAACCTCTACGTCGGTTTCGAGATCCTGCTGTCGGCGAGCTACGTGCTGCTGACGCTCGGCGGCACCGGCGAGCGCATCCGCGCGGGCGTCACCTACATCGTCGTGAGCCTCGTGTCGTCGCTGTTCTTCCTCGGCGCGATCGCGCTCATCTACGGCGCGACCGGCACGGCCAACATCGCCCAGCTCTCGGTGCGCATCGCCGAGCTGCCGCAGGACGTGCAACTGCTGCTGCACCTCGCGCTCATCACGGCGTTCGGCATCAAGGCCGCGGTCTTCCCGCTGTCGTTCTGGCTGCCCGACTCGTACCCGACCGCGCCCGCGCCGGTGACGGCGGTGTTCGCGGGCCTGCTGACGAAGGTCGGGGTCTACGCGCTCATCCGGTCGGAGATGACGATCTTCGCCGAGAACGACCTCACCACGATGTACCTCGTGCTGGGCGGGCTGACGATGCTCGTGGGCATCCTCGGCGCGCTCGCGCAGGCCGACATCAAGCGGCTGCTGTCGTTCACGCTCGTCTCGCACATCGGCTACATGCTCTTCGGCATCGGCCTGGCGTCGGAGCTCGGCATCGCGGCGACCGTCTACTACGTCGTGCACCACATCACGGTGCAGACCGCATTGTTCCTGACGACGGGCCTCATCGAGCGCGTCGGCGGGGCGACCTCGGTGAACCGACTCTCGGGGTTGCTCGCCGCGTCGCCGTTCGTCGCGATCCTGTTCTTCATCCCCGCACTGAACCTCGGCGGCATCCCGCCGTTCTCGGGCTTCATCGGTAAGGTCGGCCTGTTCCTCGGCGGCGCCGAGGTCGCCGGCTCGGGCGAGGGGCCGGCCCCGTGGGTCATCTGGGCGGTCGTCGGCGCCGGGGCGGCGACCTCGCTGCTCACGCTCTACGCCCTCACCCGGTTCTGGAACCTCGCGTTCTGGCGCGGCCGCGACGAGCTCGAGGGCTACGAGTCGTTCCTCGTCGAGTCGATGCAGGAGGCGCCCGAGGGCGCGACGGTCACCGAGACGCGCACCGCACCCGTGCTGATGCTCGCGGCCACGGTCGGCCTGGTCGCCTTCAGCCTGCTGCTCACGGTGCTCGCCGGGCCGTTGTTCGACCTCAGCAGCCGCGCGGCGACGAACCTGCTCGACCCGGCCGTGTACGTGAACCTGGTCTTCCCCGGAGGCATCCGATGAGCCCGGCACGCGACATCTCGCCCTGGCGGTCGCTCTGGCGGCAGCTGCCGCTGCTCGTGCTGCTCGTCGCGCTCTGGCTCTTCCTCTGGGACGAGGTCACGGTCATGTCGGTCGTCACCGGCGTGCTGCTCGCGATCCTCGTCACCCGCGTGTTCTACCTGCCACCGGTGCTGCTGTCGGGCCGGTTCAACCCGTGGCGGGGCCTGCTGCTCGGCCTGCGGATGATCGTCGACGTCGCGACCGCGTCGATCGAGGTGGCGTTCCGGGCCGTGAACCCGCGGTACACGCCGACGAACGCGATCATCGCCGTGGAGTTGCACACCCACTCCGACCTGGTCATGACGCTCACCGCCGAGGCGATCACGGTCGTGCCCGGCACCGTCGTGGTCGACGTCGACCGCGAGCGCGCCGTGCTGTACCTGCACGCGCTCGGCACCGTCACCGACGAGGACGTCGAGCGCACCAGGCGCCACGTGCTCGGCACGGAGGAGCGCATCGTGCTCGCCGTCGGCACCCACGAGGAGGCCGAGTCGGTGCGCGCCGAGCGACGGGCGAGGCGGATGCAGCGGGGCGGCGGCGTGCACGGCGGCGCGCCCGACGGGCTGACCGGCCTCAGCTCCGACGAGGTGTCCACCGGCGACATCCGGCGTCGCGACGGCGCGCACCGGCTCGACCGGAACGAAGACAGCGGGGAGGGCAGCCGATGAGCCTCCTCACCCTGGTGGTCGTGATCATCGCCGGCACCATGTTCGGCATCGGCGCGATCTGCGCCGTGTGGCGAGTGATCCGCGGGCCGTCGATCCTCGACCGTGCGCTCGCCGCCGACGTGCTGCTCGCGATCTCGATGTGCGCCCTCGGCGCGGAGATGGCCGTCAACCGGCACACCGACACGCTCGTCGTGCTGCTCATCCTGGCGATGTTCGCGGTGCTCGGATCGATCGCCATCGCGCGGTTCATGGCGAAGGAGGACGACTCGTGAGCGCAGCATCCGTCGCCCTGCTCGTGCCCGCCCTGGCCCCCGCCGCCGAGGGGATGCCACCGCTGCCCGAGGACTTCTCGGTGCGCGACGCGATCGTCGGCGTGCTCATCCTGCTCGGTGCGTTCCTGTCGCTCGCCGCGGGCGTCGGCATCGTGCGCTTCCCGGACGTGCTCTCGCGCCTGCACGCGGGCACCAAGCCGCAGGTGCTGGGCCTCGTCGCGGTGCTCGCCGCGATCCTCCTCGAGGTGCCGAGCTGGGGCGTGCTGACCACGATCGTGCTCATCCTCACGTTCCAGCTGCTCACGCAGCCGATGACGGCGCACATGCTCGGCCGCGCGGCCTATCGCACCGACCACGTGCGCCGCGACCTGCTCATCGACGACGAGCTCGCCGACGACATCGCCCGGCGCGAGCGCGCCTCCGCTCCCTCCGACGACGACTGAGGTCGGGTCGGCTACCGCATGTGCATGTAGAAGGTGGTCCAGTCGGTGTCGAGCAGGTCGCGGAAGCGGGACCACGCGGCCGGGTCGCCCGAGACCACCCTCGGGTCCGCCGCCCCGGCGAGCTGGGCCGCCGTGGCTTCGATGACGACGTCGGCGCCGTCGGCGATGCCGTCCTGCACATGCAGGACGCGGTTGCGCACGCGCACGGTCACCTCCGCGCCGGAGTCCGCGTCGCGGATGCCGACGGCGAGGTCCACGCCCTTCGCCTTCCCGGCGTCGAGCTGGTAGCGCCACCCGCGCACCGTGTCGACGACCGACTTGTCGACCGACATCATGGCTCCGTAGGCGGCGAGCACCTGGCCGGGGTCCATGGCGCCCTCGAGCTCGAGCGCGCCGGTGAGGTACCACGAGCGCGCGATCGGGTTGAGCTCCTGGTAGCCCCGCGCGCGGAGTGCCGCGGCCTTGACGAGTCGCGCATCCTCGTTCTCGGGGTCGGCGCGCAGCGCGATCTGCGCCAGCTCGGCGGCCAGCTGGTGGTCGCCCGCGGCGTGGTCGGCCTTCGCGGCATCCAGCAGCTTGTCGACGCCGCCCATCAGCCCGGCGAGCCGCTTGGCCTTGTGCGCCGGGGGAGACGGCAGCATGTCGGTCGAGTCGCCGGTGAACCAGCTCACCCACCCGGTGAAGAACTCCGGCACGGAGGTGAACGGGGTGCCGTACATGGGCACGGTGTAGGGGGCGTCCCACAGCTCGTCGGGCAGGTCCTTCAGCGCATGCTGCAGCTCGACCGGCGTGTAGCCCTTGTTGATGAGGCGCACCGACTGGTCCCAGAGGTACTTGGTCGCGTCGGCGTACTTCCCGACGTGCTCGGCGATCTCGTCCTTGCCCTGGATCGGGCGGATGTGCGAGCCGACGAGCCACTCGGGACGGATGTCGAGCACCGTGTTGAGCGCGCCGATGTAGTTGTCGGGGATGCGCGGCTTCGAGCCGCGGATGGTGTGCATGTTCGGGATGCCCGTGAAGAACTCGTCGGCGATCGCGATCATGTCGAACTCGGGGAGGTACAGACCGAACTCGCTGATCGCCTCACCGCCGGTGTAGAACACACGCACCTCGAGGCCGGCGATCTGCAGGGTGGCGTCGCCGGAGAGCAGCTTGGTCGGCGGGATGAAGCCGGGCGCACCACCGGTCGGGAGCGTGCCGATGCCGTGGTGGTGCCGGTCGTCGGGGCTGAGGAAGGCGCCGCCGTAGTAGCCGGCGCCCATCGCCTGACGCTGGAGGATCTCGCCGAACTCGTTGGCCATCTCGGCGCGGAAGTTCTGCCAGGCGTACACGTCGACCTCGCCCGCCGCGACGGCGGCGGGGTCGACGATGGCGGACGCGCCGTTGTAGTGGTCGGTGTGGTGGTGGGAGTAGAAGATCGCCTTCACCGGCTTGTCGGAGACCTTCGCGATCTCCGCGGCGATCACCTCGCCCGCGTCGAGGTTCACGCCGGTGTCGTAGACGATGAGGCCGTCTGGCCCCTCGATGATCGTGCTGTTGCCCAACAGCCCGGCCGGGCAGTAGACGGTCCACACCGGAAGCTCGCCGCACCGGTAGGTGCCCTGCTGCTCGACCGTCAGGCGACGATGCTCCAGGAAGTAGTCCGGGAACGATCGTTCGACATCGTACGGATTCGGCATGCGTCCCCCTCGGATCGACTGCGACGTCACGACCCTAGCCGTGCGCCGTTCGGCGATTCAATGGCTCGCCGGTGGCGTCGAGGTGAACGCGGTCCCCGCGCCCCGCAACCTAGGCGGACGCCTCGACCCGAAGTCGCTCGGCGCGGTCGTAGGCCAGGTCGAGCGCCTCGGCGAGGCGCGGGGTGGCGGCGATGACGTTCTCCTCGCCGATGCTCGCGAGTGCGCCGGAACGGGCGAGGCGACGCCGCACCGCGGGGTCGACGCCGCAGACGACCAATGGGATCCGCTGCTCGCGCAGTGCGGTGATCTCGTGCTCGAACGCCTTGAGGAAGGTCGCGGACGGCACGCCGATCGCTCCGCGCAGCGAGAGCACGATCGCCGCATCTCGCGCACCGGCGGTGTCCGGCAGGAACTGGCGGACCCGATCGACCTCGGCGAAGAATCCGACGCCGAGGTAGTGCAGCACGGTGGTCTGCCCGTCGGGAAGCACCTCGGGGACGTCCTCGACCTCCCAGCCGCCGTCCGGCGTGCGGACGAACCGGCTCAGCCGTGCGATCCGTGAGATCTCCACCGAGGTGAGCACGATGCTGATGCCCGCGCCGATGAAGATCGCCTGCTGCAGCGGCAGCGCGGTCGTCGCGACGAAGGTGGCGATCATGGCGATGAGCGAGAGCCAGGAGGTGGTGGCGACGAGCACGATGTCGCGCCGTCGACCCAGCACCAGCTCGGCCCCGATGACGATCATCAGCCCGCCGATCACCGCCATCGGGATCTGCCCGGCCAGCGGCCCCACCGCGAGCACGATGACGGCGAGCCAGATGCCGGCGAAGATGCCCGACCATCGCGTCTGCGCACCGGCGCTGGTGGCCACGCCGGTGCGCGAGAGCGATCCGCCGGTCGGGAGCGCGCCGAAGACGCCGCCGGCGATGTTCGCGACGCCCTGCGCCGAGAAGTCCTTCGACGCGTCGGACCGCGACCCGTCGGGGTTCGCCACCGCCGCGCTGATACCCGCCGCCTGTGCCAGGGCGACCAGCGCGATCGCGACGGCGCCGGTCGCGAGCGCAGGGATCGCGGACGGGTCGGGGAGTGTCACCGGGGGCAGCGACCTCGGGATCTCGGCGATGTCGGAGACGAGTTCCACCGTGGCCCCGACGACGGCGACGCCGATCGAGACGACGAGCAGCGCGATCAGGGTCGCGAGCGCCCGCAGCCGCCGGAAGATCCGGACCACCGCCCACACGGCGACGGTCGCGGCGGCGATGGCGACCGTCGGAGCATCCCACTGCCCCACGTGGAGCACCGCGTCGACGAGCTTTCCGACCGTGTTCGCGCTGTCCGGCACGTAGCCGGTGGCGTCGCCGATGACGCCCGCGACGATCTGCACGGCGATCCCGGTCGTGAACCCGGTCATGACCGCGGTCGACACGAACGACATCACCGAACCGAGCCGCAGCAACCCCATTGCGAGCATCACGACACCGGTCATCACGGTCATGGTCGCGATCGCCCCGATGTCACCGGGATCGATGCCCGCCTGCGCGAGCACGCTGCTCGAGGTCAGCGCGATCGCGCTCGTCAGCGTCGTGACCATGAGCACCGTGCGGGCGAACACCGACCCGATGATCGTCGGCACGATGCCCGACCACAGCCCGAGCGGAGCCGCGAACCCGCCGATGCTCGCGTACGCCATGCCCTCGGGGATCGAGAACAGCCCCGTCACGAAGCCCGAGATCGCGTCGCGCACGGTCGGCCTGCCGAAGCGCGGACGAGTGCGGGCTGAGCCAGGTCGCTCCTCGGCCATCGGATCCCCTCCCCGCTCTCGGCGTCCGTCCACGCTCGTCCGATGCTGTCGGCCGCGCCGCATCCGCGTCAAGGCGTCGGCGGGGAGTCGGCCGCCGACGTGTGCAGCGACGGCCCTGACACGCCGCCCGAACGGCGGTACGGTGAACGTGTTCCACGCACGGATGGGGGATCCGAGATGGGCACGCACGTCAACGTCGACAACTTCGCGGTCGCGGAGACCGCGCGCATGTTCCTCGACCTGCAACGCGACGCCGGAGGCGTCAACCGGCTGCTGCACCATCGGGCACCCGCCCCGATCGAGCACCAGACCGTGATCCGCATGAACCGCGACACGCTGTACAGCTTCGTCGTCGTCGACGTCTCGGGCGGGGCGACACTGACGCTGCCCGATGCCGGTGGGCGCTACCTGTCGGCGATGGTCGTGACGATCGAGCACTACATCCCGAGGATCTTCCACGACCCCGGCGAGTACCGGATCGACGCCGACCTGGCGGAGGGCTCGCACTGCTTCCTGGCGGTGCGCACGCTCGTCGACCCGAACGACCCCGACGACGTCGCCGCGGTCGGCGCGCTGCAGGACGCGATCGGGCTGGACGCGGCATCCGCCGAGCCGTTCGAGTCGGAGGAGTTCGACCGGGCGAGCCTCGACGCGACGCGCAACGCGCTGCTGCAGCTGGCCGCGGGCATCGGCGGG
Organism: uncultured Agromyces sp.; assembly: GCA_913053875.1. Lineage (GTDB taxonomy): Bacteria > Actinomycetota > Actinomycetes > Actinomycetales > Microbacteriaceae > Agromyces. The sequence goes on from CAJXGN010000002.1 coordinate 201,464, forward strand.
TTCGAGCGCACCTTCGGCTCGCGCGAGGAAGTCGACCCGGTGCGGCACCTGATCGGCACGGCCGCCGGCTGGGGCGGGCTGCCGTCGCACGAAGCGTCGTACGTCGGCGTCGCGCCCGACGAGGCGACGGGTACCTTCTCGCTGCGCATGGCCGACGTGCCGGTCGACGCGTTCTGGTCGATCTCGGTGTACGACGCGAAGGGGTTCTTCGTGCCGAACGAGAGCGGCCGGTACACCGTGAACAGCGTGACCGGGGTGCCCGACGAGGACGGCGCGATCACCGTGCACTTCGTGCACGACGACGGGGTGCGCGACCTGCCGAACGCCATCCCGATCCCCGAGGGGTGGAACTTCATCGTGCGGCTCTACCGCCCGCGCCAGGAGTACTTCGACGGGACGTGGTCGCTGCCCGACCTGACGCCGGTGCTGCGCTGAGGGTCTGCCGCAGGGCCATGTCGGCCGGGTGCGAGAGGGTGGAGGGGTGACGACCGCCACCACCACCCGCGACGACGCCCTCGACGTGCTGCGCGCCCTGGTCGGGCGCGACGACGCCGAGTTCCACGACGGCCAGTTCGAGGCGATCTCGACGCTCGTCGACGACCGGCGACGGGCGCTCGTCGTGCAGCGCACCGGCTGGGGCAAGTCGGCGGTGTACTTCGTCGCGACGCTGCTGCGCCGCCGGCAGGGCGCCGGGCCGACAGTGCTCGTCTCGCCGCTGCTCGCGCTCATGCGCGACCAGATCGCGGCCGCCGAGCGCGCCGGCGTGCGCGCGGTCGCGATCAACTCGACCAACGCGCACGAGTGGGGCGACGTGCTCGCCGACCTCGACCGCGACGAGGTCGACGTGCTGCTCGTCTCCCCCGAGCGCCTGAACAACCCGTCGTTCCGCGACGAGCGCCTGCCCGTGCTCGTGCGCCGCATGGGCATGCTCGTCGTCGACGAGGCGCACTGCATCAGCGACTGGGGCCACGACTTCCGGCCCGACTACCGGCGCCTGGCCGAGCTCATCGCCCAGCTGCCCGACGAGGTGCCCGTACTCGCGACCACCGCGACCGCGAACAGCCGGGTGGTGACGGATGTCGCCGAGCAGCTCGAGCACGCCGCCGACGGGGGTGCCGTGGAGGTCGTGACGATCCGTGGGCCGCTCGCGCGAGCATCCCTGCGCCTCGGAGTCCTGCGCCTGCCTGAGGCCCGTGGCCGGCTGGGCTGGCTGCTCAGCCACCTCGACGACCTGCCCGGCTCGGGCATCGTCTACGCCCTCACGGTGAGCGCCGCGAACGACACGGCACGGATGCTGCGCGACGCCGGGCACGAGGTGCGCGCCTACACGGGGCAGACCGATCCGGCCGAGCGCGAGGAGTCGGAGCGCCTGCTGAAGGAGAACCGGGTCAAGGCGCTCGTGGCGACCTCGGCGCTCGGCATGGGCTTCGACAAGCCCGACCTGGGCTTCGTCGTGCACCTGGGCGCGCCGTCGTCGCCGGTGGCGTACTACCAGCAGGTGGGGCGCGCCGGCCGCGCGACCGAGAACGCCGACGTGCTGCTCATGCCCGGCCGCGAGGACCCCGACATCTGGCACCACTTCGCGACCGCCGCGATGCCGACCGAGGAGCGCGCGTCGCGCGTGATCGCCGCCCTGTCGCCCGACGAACCGCTGTCGACGCCCGCACTCGAGTCGATCGTCGACATCCGCCGCTCACCGCTCGAGCTGCTGCTGAAGGTGCTCGATGTCGACGGGGCCGTGCGGCGCGTGCGCGGCGGCTGGGTGTCGACCGGGCAGCCGTGGGTGTACGACGCCGACCGGTATGACCGCATCGCCGCCGAGCGCCGCGCCGAGCAGCAGCACATGGTCGAGTACGAGCAGACCGACAGCTGCCGCATGGAGTTCCTGCAGCGTTCGCTCGACGACGCGACGGCGGCGCCGTGCGGGCGGTGCGACAACTGCACCGAGCCGTGGTTCCCGACCTCGATCGACTCGGTCGCCGCCGACACGGCCGCCGCATCGCTCGACCGGGTCGGCGTGCCGATCGAGCCGCGCGCCCAGTGGCCGACCGGCGCCGACCGCCTCGGCGTGCCCGTGAAGGGACGCATCGCGCTCGACGAGCGCGCCGCGGAGGGGCGGGCCCTGGCCCGGCTCACCGACCTCGGCTGGGGCGGTGCGCTCCGCGAGGTCTTCGCCGAGTCGGCACCGGATGCCCCGGTCAGCGGCGCCCTCCGCGACGCGGTCGTGCGCGTGCTGGCCGACTGGCCGTGGGACGAGCGGCCGGTCGCGGTCGTCTCGATGCCCGCGCGGCGCCGGCCGCTGCTCGTGGAGTCGCTCGCGCGCGGGCTCGCCGACGTCGGGCGGCTCCCCTACCTCGGCGCGCTCGGCCTGGTCGACGGTGGCCCGACCGGCGATGCCGGCGGCAACAGCGCCTACCGGCTGGCGGGGGTGTGGGGGCGCTTCGAGGCATCCACCCTCGACCTGCCCGACGGGCCCGTGCTGCTCGTCGACGACCTCGCCGACAGCCGGTGGACCCTCACGGTCGCCGCGCGCGAACTGCGCCGGGCCGGGGCGAGCGCCGTGCTGCCGTTCGCGCTCGCGCTGCGCGGGTAGGGCTGCGCGGGGCGTCTACGCCCCGCCGCGCACGCGGTCGGTGCGGGCGAGGAAGCTCGCGGTCACGATGCTCACCAGGCAGAACACGGCGGCGCCGGCGGCGAGCCCCCAGTCCTCCTGCACGGCGAAGACGAACACATCGATGCCCTGCACGATGACCGTGACTACGGCGAGCGCGAGCAGGGCCCCATCCGCCGGGAAGAGCGGCACGATGAGCGCCACCACCAGGATCGCGACCGCACGCGACGCGAGGAACAGCGCGTTCGCGTCCTCGAGACCGCCGTCGATCACCCGGGTCACGGCACCGAACGTGCTGACCGCCGAGGCGAGCAGGATGACCGCGAAGCACCACCAGTACGCGGCGCCGCGCGGTGGGGTGGGGCGGGCTGCGGGCATCGCGCCGGTACTCGTCATGCCACCCACACTGGCCGCGCCCGAGCGGCCCGGTCAAGGGCGGGCGGGAATGCGGAGCATCCGCTCTGCGCTGCAGCCCGTGTGAAGCACATCGGATTCCTCTCGTTCGGACACTGGCAGCCCTCGCCCCAGTCGGGCACGCGCTCGGCAGGCGACGCCCTGCTGCAGTCGATCGACCTCGCCGTCGCGGCGGAGGAGCTCGGCGCCGACGGCGCGTACTTCCGTGTGCACCACTTCGCCCGGCAGCTCGCGAGCCCGTTCCCGCTGCTCGCGGCGATCGGCGCGCGCACGAACCGCATCGAGATCGGCACGGGCGTGATCGACATGCGGTACGAGAACCCGCTCTACATGGCGGAGGACGCGGGCGCTGCCGACCTCATCTCGGGCGGGCGGCTGCAGCTCGGCGTGAGCCGCGGGTCACCCGAGCAGGTCATCGACGGGTACCGCTACTTCGGGTACGAGGCGCCCGAGGGCAAGACGATGTCTGACGTCGCGCGCGAGCAGACCGAGTTGTTCCTGAAGGTCATCGAGGGGGCGCGCTTCGCCGAGCCGAACCCGCGGCCGATGTTCGCCAACCCGTACCCCGGCCCGCTGCCGATCGAGCCGCAGTCGCCGGGCCTGCGCGACCGCATCTGGTGGGGCGCCGGGTCGGATGCCACGGCGGTGTGGGCCGCCGAGCGCGGCATGCACCTCATGAGCTCGACGCTCAAGGAGGACGAGTCGGGCGAGCCGCTGCACGTGCAGCAGCGGAAGCAGATCGAGCGCTACCGCGAGGCGTGGGCGTCGGCGGGGCACTCGCGCGAGCCGCGCGTGTCGGTGAGTCGGTCGATCTTCCCCATCGTCGACGACCGTGACCGCGCGTACTTCGTGGGCGGCGGCGAGGCGAGCGACCAGTTCGGCGCGATCGACGGCTACCGTGCGGTGTTCGGGCGGAGCTACTCCGACGAGCCCGACCGGTTGGTCGAGCAGCTGCGCGACGACGAGGCGATCGCCGCGGCCGACACGCTGCTGCTCACCGTGCCCACGCAGCTCGGCGTCGACTACAACGCCCACGTGCTCGAGTCGGTGCTGACGCACGTGGCGCCGGCGCTCGGTTGGCGCTGAGACTGACGCTGAGGGGGAGCATCCGCCATAGGCTGACGCCATGATCGACATCACCGCGGTCACCGCGCAGGACCGTGCCGAGTGGGACGTGCTCTGGGACGGGTACCTGACCTTCTACGAGACCGTGCTCGACGATGCGACGACGGATGCCACGTTCGCGACGCTCCTCGACCCCGAGTCGGCCGTGCACGGCGCCCTCGCGCGCGACGAGGCGGGGCGTGCGATCGGGCTCGTGCACTGGCTGACGCACCCCGGCACCTGGTCGACGCACGCTTCCTGCTACCTGGAGGACCTGTTCGTCGCACCCGACACGAGAGTCGGCGGTGCGGGCCGGGCGCTGATCGCGCACGTGCGCGACTGGGCCGCGAAGCACGACTGCGCGAAGGTCTACTGGCTCACGGCCGAGACCAACGCGGTCGCGCGCGGGCTCTACGATCGGGTCGCCGAGCGCACGGGCTTCATCCACTACGAGATCGAGCTGTAGCGCCGACCCGCTCGCGTCGCTCAGCTCTGGATTCGGACGAACGCGCGCAACTGCCGCGGCCGCACGTCGTGCGCCTCCGCGAACCCGAGCGACTCGTAGAACGCCCGCTGGCCCGGCTCGTCGTCGGTGAGCAGCACGTGCTGCCGCACGTCGCCGAACGGCGCGAACGCGGCGGCGACGAGTCGCGACCCCAACCCGGAGCGTCGATGCTCCGGGTGCACCAGCACGTCCTGCAGGTACGCGATGGTCGCGCCGTCGCCGACGATGCGGGCGAGGCCGACGAGATGCTCGCCGTGCCACGCCGTCACCACGCGGAGCGATCCCGCGAGGGCGGCGACGAGCGTCTCGGGCGCGGCGGTGTACGCCGACCAACCGACCGCGTCGTACAGCGCGATGAGCGCCTCGCTGCCGGGCATCCGGTCGTCGCGCAGCTCGAGCGACGCCGGCATCTCGCGTGGTGTTGCGGGCTCGACCATGCAGCCGACCGTACCGCGAGCCGCCCGATCCGGCCGGTGACCGCACGCCGGTCGTCTGCCACAGTGTGGTGATGGAGATCCGACCGTTCCGCACCGACGACACCGAGGCGGTCGTCGCGCTGTGGGAGGCGTCCGGGCTGACGCGGCCGTGGAACGACCCGCGGAAGGACATCGCCCGCAAGCTCGCCGTGCAGCCGGAGCTGTTCGTGGTGGCGGTCGACGGCGGCCGGGTGGTCGGGTCGGTGATGGCCGGATACGACGGTCACCGCGGCTGGATGAATTACCTGGCCACCGCGCCGGATGCCCGCGGGATCGGGATCGGACGCGCGCTCGTCGACCATGTCGAGGAGTCCCTGCAGGCGATCGGATGCCCCAAGGTGAACCTGCAGGTGCGCGCGACGAACCGCGAGGCTGTCGCCTTCTACGAGCGACTCGGCTACCGGGTCGACGAGACGATCGACCTGGGCAAGCGCCTCATCGACGACTGACCCCCGGCGAAGTGCGGCACTTTTCAGGAGCCGACCTGCGCCTGGCGGCGGAATCCTGCGCGGCGCCAGCCGGTCACGACCGAACCGGTCGGAATCCGGCCCGGCCCGCACGATCCGTGCGCGGCCGCCCAGCCGACTCCTGAAAAGCGACGCCCTAACCGGCGTAGGGCGAGTACGGCCACGTGATCGCGGCGAGGGTCGTCTGCCCCGAGACGCTCGGATGGAAGTAGTCGTACGTCGAGATGTGCGACGAGCTGAACTGGAAGTCCGCCACGGCGTAGTCGTCGAAGCTGCATCGCTCGAGCGCCGCGCAGATGGACGCGAGCTGGTCGTTGTACTCGTCGACCCGCGCCTGCACGGCGTCGCGACGCTCCTCGCTCGCGGTGGTCGTCGAGGTCGGGTTCTGCAGCATCGACTGGCAGACGTCGCCGATCGCCCAGATGAACCTCGCCCAGCCGTTGTCCTTGCTGAGCGCCCACATGCGCTTCAGGTTCGGCACCGTCGTCAGCAGGATCTCCGCGTCGGGCCGTGCGTCGGCGAACGCGGCGAGCGCGCCGGAGATGCTCGCTGCGTACGCGCTCGTCGGGGTCATCGCGCCCACCGTGTCGGTGCACGCGTCGTTGGCGCCGATCTGCACGGTCAGGTAGTCGGCCTCGGCCGCGATCGCCTGGTTCACCTGCGCGGCGAGGCCCGATGCCGTCGCACCGACCACCGCGGCGTTCACGGCCACGAGATCGGATGCCCCGGCTGCGCGCAACCGGGTCGCATGCGACTGCACGCTCGACGAGGAACCCGTCGACCAGCTGTACTGCGGGTACGCGCCGCTGCCGACGGCGTCGTACGCGACGGTGATCGAGTCGCCGACGCCGACGATGACCGACGGGAGGCCGGCCGGGTCGGTGCCCGGGGTGGTGGGCGGCGGGCTCGTCTCGGTCGGGGGCGGCGTGGTCTCCGTCGGGGGCGGGGTCGTCTCCGTGGGTGGCGGAGTCGTCTCGGTGGGCGGCGGCGATGACGGCGGCGGGCTGGTGGTCGTGGGGGGCGGGGTCGTCGTGCTCGGCGGCGGCGTGCTCGTCGCGGTCGGCTTCCCGTTCCCCTTGCCGTTGCCGTTGCCGCCGCCCTTGCCCTCGGGCGGTGCGCCGAGCGCGGGGCTCGCGATGAGACCGACCGCGATCACAGCCGAGATGACGACGGCGACGGCTGCGGGAGCGCCGGCCGGACGATGACGGGACATCGGTCCTCCGTTGGACGAATGCGAACGTTCGATCCGGGACGACCCGGCACGTGGTGCGTCGGCTGTGCGCGTCCGACGGCGGGCGACGAGCGCGTCAGCGGGCCGCGACAGCGGGCCCACGCGGCACGCTAGTCCTGCCGCAGGACGGCGACAACACCCCACTTCGCGGGGTGAGCCTCCCTCAGCTCTCCCGACGCGCCCGCAGGTCGGGCAGCAGCGCCCGCAGCGAGCGCCCCCGCATCGCGCTCGTCCACACGCCCCACCCGTAGGCGAGATCGTCGAGCCGCCGCGCGATGCCGAACCGCACCGGGTCGAGGCGAGGCCGCGTTCTGGCGTACTCCCACGCGGTGTCGGCGACGACCGCGACCACGACCGCCCGGCGGAGGCGGCGCGACACGAGGCATCCGATCGCCGTCAGCGGCCACCAGTGCCGCAGCAGCAGTGCGACCCCCTGGGCCGACGCGCCGACGAGACCGTAGCCGGTGAGCCGCACGCCGAGCCGGTACGGATGCCGCACGCCCGACGCCCGTCGCCCGATGCGCACCGCGGTCACCGCGCCGAGCGCCGCGACCACCGGAACCGACCAACGCCGCTGCGCCAACAGCGCGCCGAGCGAGACCGCGGCCCAGGGCGCGAGCACCACCGGCGCGATGTCGTGGGGATGACGAGTACCGAGCGGGTGCGCGCCGGTACCGTAGAACGCCTTGCGCCCGAGCCACGCTCGCAGCGTGGTGCGGTGCTCGTGCCGCACGACGGCGGCGGGCTCGAACCGCACGCGCCGGCCCTCCGCCACGAGGCGCCAGACGAGGTCGACGTCCTCCCCCACGCGCATCGAGCCGTCGAACCCCTCCCCGAGCGCGTCGACCCGCGCGACCAGGCACGTGCTCGACACCCACGACACCGGCGAGCGCGGCCGCACGCTCGCGGCGTCGTCGCCGAGGTCGAGCGAGGAGCGGGCGTCCTCGTAGCGCGTGATCCAGTTCGGACGATCGGTCTCGAGTCCCAGCACCCGCGGCGCGGCCATCGCGAGGGCCGGGTCGGCGAAGTGCCGCAGCAGCAGTTCGAGAGCGGATGCCTCGGCCACGACGTCGGAGTCGATGAACGCGACGAACGGGGTGTCGACCCGCGCGAGACCGGCGTTGCGCGCGCCCGCTGGGCCGACGTTCGCGCCGAGCGCCACCAGCTCGGCGCCGTGCCGCGCGGCCACGGCGGCCGTGGCCACGGGGTCGTCGGAGGCGTCGTCGACGACGAGCACGCGCACCTCGCCCGCGAGGCCGCCGAGCAGCCGGTCGAGCTGGCGCGGCCGGTCGCGGACCGGGACCACGACGGTCAGGGCCTCGAGCGACGCCGCGGGGAGTGCCGCGACGACCGGGTCGGCGAGCCCGGTGGCGAGCAGGTGCTCGGCGAGCGCCCGGCCGCTCGCGTCCTCGACCACCACGTCGCGCCCGCGCAGGCGGTCGCGCGCGGCCGGCTTCAGCCGCGCGATGCGCGTGGGTGCGCCACCCACGAGTACGGCTCCGTCGTCGAGCACGCGGGTGTGACGGCCCAGCCGCACGGTGAACCCGTCGGGCAGGCGGGGCGCCGGCATCAGGTGTCCGTCGATCCGTCGTGCGCGTGCACCTCGGCCCCGGAACCGGTTGGTCCGCGGCGCCCGGTCGGCACGAGGCATCCGCGCCCGTCGACCTGCCCGCCCGCGATGCGCGCCCACGCATCGTCGACCATGCCCGCCAGCAGCCGCTCCCCCTCGACGGCGTTGGCACCCGACGGGTCGCCGAGCACCCCGTTCGGCGCGACCTGCCGCACTCCACCCGCCCGCAGGGCCGGCATGAGGTCGGCGAGCGATGATGCCGTGTTGCCCGGCTCGGCCCGCGCCCGACGCACGAGGTCGGGTGCGATCGCGAGCACGAGCGACGTCTCGACCCGGCCCGCGTGCGCGTCGCCCGTGCCGCCCGCATCGAGCAGCCCGGCCGCAGGCCCGCACGGCAGCCACGACACCGGCCGCTCCTCGTCGCGCAGCACCGGCACCGCGGTCGCGAGCGCCTCGACGTTGCCGCCGTGGCCGTTCACGAGCACGATGCGCCCGGCCCATCCGCTCATCGACCGCCCCAGTTCGAGCAGCGCGAACGTCAGCGCCTGCGTGCCGATCGAGGACGTGCCGGGGAAGTCCTGGTGCTCGCCGCTCGCACCGTAGGCGAGCGCGGGCGCGGCGAGCGCCTCGACGCCGTCGGCACGGGCTCTGGCGACCACGCCGTCGACCACGGCGGATGCCACGAGCGTGTCGGTCCCGAAGGGCAGGTGCGGCCCGTGCTGCTCGGTCGAGCCGACCGGCACGACGACGAGCGGGCGGTCGATCGCCGTCCACACGGCGTCGCCGAGCGCGCCCGGCCGCGCCCGGCCGCCCCTCACCACGCCGGCCCCCGACTCGCGTCAGGCGCCCGCAGCGGTCGACTTCCGTGCACCCGATGCGGCCGGCCGCTTCGCAGCGGAACGTGACCGCGCACCGCTTCCAGCGGCCCCCGCCCCGAGATCGCGCCGGAACCCCTCGGGCATGAAGAGGTCCGCGGGCGACAGCTCGGAGATCGACGAGTGCCCGAGGCCGAGCACGGCCGAGTCGAGCCCGCCGCGCAGGATGTCGAGCACGTTCTCGACGCCCGCCTGTCCATTCGCCGCCAACCCCCAGAGGTACGCTCGCCCGATCATGACCGCCCGCGCGCCGAGCGCGAGCGCCTTCGCCACGTCGCCGCCGCGGCGGACGCCGCCGTCGAGCAGCACCTCGACCTGGTCGCCCACGGCCTCGGCGATGCCCGGCAGCATCCGGATCGACGCCGGCGTCGTGTCAAGGTTATTGCCGCCGTGGTTCGACACCGAGATGGCGGTGACGCCCGCGTCGACCGCGCGCTTCGCGTCGTCGATGCGGCCCACGCCCTTCAGCATGAACGGTCCGCCCCAGGTCTCGCGGAGCCAGGCGACGTCCTCCCACGACGGCGGCGGGGTCGACATCCACTCGCCGTACGCGCCGAAGAAGGTGGGCGGGTCGCCGTCGGGCGGGGCGAGGTTCGGCGCCGTGAGGTCGGGCACGCGACCGGTCTTCAGGAAGTCGAGCAGCCACGACGGCTTCGTCACCGCCTGCGGGGCGAACCGCATCGCGGCCTGCAGGGTGAGCTTCTCGGGGATCCACGGGCTGCCCCAGTCGCGCCCGTTCGAGAACGACCAGTCGAGCGTGGCGATGAGCCCCTTCGCCCCCGCCGCACGCGCGCGCTCCATGCGCTGCACCATGGCCTCGCGCGAGCCGCTCCAGTACAGCTGGAAGAACGTGTTGCCGTTCGCCGCGGCGACCTCCTCGACCGGCTTCGACGCGAACGAGCTGAGGCCCATGATCGTGCCCCGGTTCGCCGCGGCGCGCGCGACCGCGACCTCGCCCTCGGGGTGCACGGCCTGCACGCCCGTCGGCGAGATGAGCACAGGCAGCGAGATCGGGATGCCCATGACGGACGTGTCGAGCGACCGCTCCGGCTGGTGCCCGGCGACGTGCGGGGCGAACTGGAGCTCGGCGAACGCGCGCATGTTGTCGTCGATCGTCGCGCCGCGCTCCGAGCCCGCGACCAGTGCGCCGTACACCGAGCCCGGCAGTCGCCTCTTCGCGCGTCGCTGCGCCTCGGCCACCGTCTCGAACCATGTCCCGGCCATCAGCGGCCTCCCCTCGTGTCGTCGGTCATGTCCACTCCTTCCTCGGGCGGCATCGCCGCCGAACTCCCGGCGGCATCAGCCACCGAACATCTCGCTGATCGCGGGCGCCACCGCCCGCACGTCGCGCACCACGTGCAGCGTGCCCCGGCCGAGTCGGGCGAGCTCGCGCCCCAGCTCGACGTCGCGCTCCCCCGTCGAGTCGAGCAGCACGTCGAGCCGGGGCAGCCGCGCCGCGATCGGCCGGGGGTCGGGTCCGGCGTTGTGCACGCAGTCCGACAGCAGCACGACCCGCGAGTCGCGCAGCGGCGCTCCGGCGAGCTCCTTCGCGGCCAGCTCGAGCGGGAACGCCACGTTCGTGAGCCCCTGTGCGGGCAGCCGCATGATCGTGTCGACGAGTTCCATGGGCTGCACCGGCGCGCCGAGGTGCTGCAGCACCGCGGCATCCGACCAGAACGCGACGACCGCCAGGTCGTCGTGCTGCAGCTCGCCCGCGAGCGCCCCCACCGTCGCGGCGGCGGTCAGGATGCGCTCGCCCTTCATCGACCCCGACACGTCGACGACGAGCACGACCGAGCGCGTGGTGCGGATGCGCTCGCGCACCACGATGTCCTCGTCGTCGGGCACCGGCCGCTCGGCCAGCACCTCGATGGTCGCGTCGAGGTCGATCTCGTCGGACCCGCCCCGGTACGGCATGCTCCCGAGCTCGCCCATCCCCCGTCGCGAGGTCGCATCGCGCCGTGGCCGGGGCACGGCCAGCCGTGCGGCGATCTGGCGGGCGCGCTTCCGGGCGACCGGGTCGACGGATGCCTCGAGCTCGGGCGCGACCACGGCACCCTGCTCGTCCGTGAAGTCGCCGGCCACCGATCCCGCACGAGCGGTCGCCCGCGAACGCGACCGACCGCCGGCGCGCAGCAGCATGCCGCCGGCGCCGGGGGTCGCATCGAACACGGTGGGGTCCTCCTGGAGCTGCTTCGGCTTGCGGCGCAAGGGCGTGCCCTGCTCCGTGCGGCGCTCGCGGCCCGACTCCCGCTGGATCGGCGAGTCGGCCGGCACGGCCCTTCATCCCGGCGCGGCAGTCGCCGGCTCGAGCACGAAGCGGTCCTCCCAGATCTCGCGCAGCACCCGCTCGGGCGTCGTCTCGGCGGCCTCGTCGAGGTGGATGCGGCCCGAGAGCGACACGATCATCGCGTCGAGCACCATGGCCGGGTACTGCTCCTGCTCGGGCGAGCGGATGCCCCGCATCTCGGCGAGTTCGGTGCCGACGAGCACGCAGTCGATCGCGCCGCGCACGCTCGACCCCTGCCGCACGTCGGGGTGGGTGCGGGTCGCGCGGGTCACGGCGACCGCGTCGCGCACGAGCCGTTCGCCCACCGCGCCCCGCGCGCCCGAGCGGAGTGCGGCGATGCGCTCCTCGGCCTCGGCGTCCTGGTAGTCGACGGCGAGCCGGTTGAGCCGGTCGTGCACGCTCGTCGAGAGGCGCGTGGTGCCGATGTTGTCGTACGGGTTCATCGACGCGATGACCCGGAAGGTCGCCTTGGCGCGGATGCGCCCGACCCGCGGCACCGCGATCGACCGGTCGGCCATCGCGGTGAGCAGCGTGTTGATGGTGTCCTCGGGCGCGCGGTTGAACTCCTCGATGTAGAGGAACCCGCCCTGCTGCATCGCCTCCACGAGGGGCCCGGCGACGAAGTTGTCGGCGCTGTAGTCCTCGCGCAGCACGCGCGCCGGGTTGTGGTGGCCGACGAGCTTCGCCGGCGTGAGGTCGGCGTTGCCCTCGACGAAGAGCAGGGGGATGCCCCAGTCGGCCGTGATCGCGGTGAGCATCGTGGTCTTGCTCGTGCCGGGCGGTCCCTCGAGCAGGATGTCCCGCCCGGCGGCGACCGCCGCGAGCGTCAGCTCGAGCTCCCGTTCCCGGCCCACGATGTTCGCCGCGATGCGCCGGCGCCGTTCGGCGAGATCGCCGCCCGTCGCCGCGCGATCGACGTCCGTCGGGGCATCCGTCACCTGTTCCTCGCCCATGCGCTCCCCTCCTACTTCACCGCCGCGCCGGCGTCGACCGGCAGCGGGACGCCGGTGATGTACCGGGCCTCGTCGGATGCCAGGAACAGCACCGCGTTCGAGATGTCGACGGCCTCGACCCACGGGATGGGCAGCGCATTGATCGCGCCCGCGCCCTCGGCGAAGTCGTCCTTCGTCGGGTTCTCGAGGTCGGGCCGGAACAGCCGGTAGATGGCGTCGTTCTGCACCATCGGCGTGTCCACGACCGTGGGGTGCACGCTGTTCACGCGGATCATGTCGGGCGCCAGCTCGAGGGCGAGCGTCTTCATGAGCCCGACCACGCCGTGCTTGGCCGACACGTAGTGCGAGATGTTCTCGAACGCGAACAGCCCGGCGTCGGAGCTCGTCAGGATCATCGACCCGCCGTTGCCGCCGGCGCGGATGTGCGGAATGGCCGCCTTGCAGCTGCGCCACACCCCGTTGAGGTTGATGTCGGTCATGTTGACCCACTCGTCCTCGGGGATGTCCTCGGCCCGGTTGAACCGGCCCGCGATGCCCGCGTTGGCGCACACGATGTCGAGCCGGCCGAGCTGGGCGACGCCCTCGTCGACGGCCCGCTTTACCTGGTCGAAGTCGCGCACGTCGGCCTTCGACGCGACGATGCGCCGGTCGAGTGCCTCGACCTGGCGCACGGTCTCCGCGAGGTCCTCCTCGGTCGCCGGATCGTACGGGTTCTCCTCGAACCGCTCGCACGCGTCGATCGCGATGATGTCGGCGCCCTCCTGGGCCAGTCGCACCGCGTGGCTGCGACCCTGTCCTCGTGCGGCGCCCGTGATGAACGCCACCTTCCCCTCCACACGCCCCATCGCGTGCTCCTTCCCTCATGGCGGGGGTCGCCCGCCGGTTCCGGATGCCTCGGGGCGGGTGCCGCCCCGAGGCATCCGCGGTTCAGTACTGCGTGTTGCCCGCGTCGACGGTCATCGCCATCGCGGTGACGTACCGCGACTCGTCGGAGGCGAGGAACAGCACGGCGTTCGACTGGTCGCGCGGCTCGGTCACCTCGATCGGCAGCGAGTTGGTGAGCATGCCGGCGAGGCGCGGGTTGGCTTCGAGCATGCGCGGGTACTCGGCGCCCATCTGCCCCATGTCGGTGGCGACACCGGTCGGATGCAGCGAGTTGACGCGGATGTTGTGCATCGCCAGCTCGTGCGCGAACGCCTTCGTCAGCCCGGTCACGCCGAACTTCGACGCGACGTACGGCGTGATGAACGGCAACCCCTTGAGGCCCGCCGCAGAGCTGGTGAGGATGATCGAGCCGCCGCCGGCCGCGATCAGGTGCGGCGCGGTGAGGCGCACGGTGTTCCAGACGCCCTTGAGGTTGGTGTCGACCGTGTCGTCCCAGATCTCCTCGGTCACCTCGTCCCACGGGGCGACGATGCAGATGCCCGCGTTGCCGACGACGATGTCGAGGTGGCCGAGCTCGGCCACGCCCTCGTCGACGGCCGCCTTCATGGCCGCCGCGTCGCGCACGTCGGCCTCCCTGGCGACGATGCGCCGGTCGAGCGCCTCGACCTGCCGGACGGTCTCCTCGAGGTCCTCCGGGGTCGCGTGCGGGTACTGGAGGTTCGGGATCGGCCCGCAGACGTCGACCGCGATGATGTCGGCGCCCTCTTCGGCGAGTCGCAGCGCGTGGCTGCGCCCCTGCCCGCGGGCCGCTCCGGTGACGAAGGCGACCTTGCCTTCCACTCGTCCTGCCATGTTCGTTCGTTCCTTCCTGTCGGTTCGGTCGGGTCAGCGCTTGTTGAGGAATCCTGCGTCCACCGGCAGCGTGACGCCGGTCACGTAGCGGGCGGCGTCGGAGGCGAGCCAGACGATCGCGTTCGAGATGTCGACCGCTTCGATCATCGGCACCGGCAGCGCGTTCGCCATGGCGTTCGAGAGGCTGGGATCGGACTCCAGGAACTCCTGCATCACGTCGTTCACGACCATCGGCGTGTTCACGCCGGTGGGGTGCACGGTGTTCACGCGGATCGAGTGCTCGGCCAGCTGGTTCGCGTAGCTGCGCATGAGGCCGACCACGCCGTGCTTCGCCGCCGTGTAGCCGAGCCCGCCAGGGGTGTTGCCGCCGATGCCGGCGATGCCCGCAGTCGAGCTGGTCAGCACGATCGCGCCGCCCTTGCCGTGCGCGATCATCGACGGCTTGACGACCTCGACCGTGTGGTAGACACCGGTGAGGTTGACGTCGATGACGTCCTGCCACTCCTCCGGTACCGGATTCATCGACAGCGGCGCGATGCCGGCGTTGGCCGACACGATCTGCACGTCGCCGAGCTCGGCGACGCCCGCGTCGAAGGCCGCCTGCATCGCGTCGCGGTCGCGCACGTCGGCCTCGACGGCGTGGATGCGCCGGTCGAGCGCCTCGACCTGTGCGACCGTCTCCGCGAGGTCCTCCGGCGTCGACATCGGGTATCCGACGGTCTCGATCTGCTTGCAGAGGTCGATCGCGATGATGTCGGCGCCCTCCTCGGCGAGGCGAACCGCGTGCGCCCTGCCCTGGCCGCGCGCGGCGCCCGTGATGAAGGCGACCTTGCCCTCGAGTTGTCCTGCCATGGTGTTGCACCCTTTCCTTCCGGGCGCGCCGGACGGCCCGTGGACACGCACGGCCGCACCACGACCGCGTCGTCGCGGCCGTGCCGTGGTCGGGTCTCACGCGAGTCGGGGCGGAGCGCCTCCCTCGTGGCGCCGGTCGGCGCCGCTCTGCTTCGTGTCGAAGTCGTTCCCCTGCGCCTGGGCGAGCGTCGCGGCGAAGCCCGCGAGCGGGCTCTCGGCGCACGCGCTGACCGGCGGTGCCTGGAGGTCCTCCCGGCGCGAGAGCGTGAGGCGTACCGGTCCCATGCCGTTCGGGCCCGTACGCGGGCGGGGCGGCGAGGTGCGGTGCGAGTGGTCGCCGGAGTGCTTCGGGAGGTCCGCGGCGGCCGCGCGCTGCTCGAGCGCCTGCTCGCCGTAGCCCTGCACGCACTCGGGGTCGGGCCCGTCGAGCGGCAGGCCGGTGAAGAACTTCGCCGCCATGCATCCGCCCTTGCACGTGTCGTAGAACTGGCAGGACGAGCACGCGCCGCCCGACTGCGGCGAGCGCAGTCGGCCGAACAGCTCCGACTCGCGCCAGACCTGCTGGAAGCCCCCGACCTCGCGCACGTTGCCGGCGAGGAACTCGTCGTGGATCGCGAACGGGCAGGCGTAGACGTCGCCGATCGGATCGATCAGGCACACCACGCGGCCGGCCCCGCAGAGGTTCAGCCCGGGCAGCGCCTGGCCGTACGCGGAGAGGTGGAAGAACGAGTCGCCGGTCAGCACGTCCTCGCCGTGCGCAACGAGCCAGTCGTAGAGCTCGCGCTGCTGGTCGGCGGTGGGGTGCAGTTCGTCCCACACGTCGGCGCCGCGGCCCGAGGGCCGCAGGCGCGTGAGGCGCAGCTGCGCGCCGTACTCGTCGGCGATGGCCTTGAAGTCGTCGAGCTGCGAGATGTTCTGCCGGGTGCAGACCACCGAGAGCTTGAAGTTGCGCATGCCCGCGTCGCGGAGGTTCCGCATGGCGCGGACCGCCGTGTCGTACGAGCCGGGGCCGCGGACGTGGTCGTTCACGTCGGGCGTCGCGCCGTCGAGCGAGACCTGCACGTCGACGTAGTCGTTCGCGGCGAGGCGCTCGGCGACCTCGGGCGTGATCTTCACCCCGTTGGTGGAGAACTTCACGCCCACGTGGTGCGCGGTCGCGTAGTCGACCAGCTCCCAGAAGTCGCTGCGCACGGTCGGCTCGCCGCCGCCGATGTTCACGTAGAACACCTGCATCCGCTCGAGCTCGTCGATGACCGCCTTGCACTCCTCGGTCGAGAGTTCGCGCGGGTCGCGGCGGCCCGAGCTCGACAGGCAGTGCACGCACGAGAGGTTGCACGCGTAGGTGAGCTCCCAGGTGAGGCAGATCGGGGCGTCGAGCCCGAGCTCGAAGTGGTCGACCAGGCGCTTGGGCGCAGGCGGGGGGGCGGCCTGGACCGGGGCATCCGTCAGTGTCATGCGGCCCGCTCCCCTGCGTCGCGCGGCGCGATCATGCGCGACTCGGCGAGCGTGCCGAGTGCGCGCAGGTACGTCGGCAGGTGCGTCTCGGCCACCCCGGCGTCGATGCAGGCGGCGCGGGCGCTCGGGGCATCCGCCAGCCGTTCGACCACGTCGAGCAGCGTGCGGTCCTTCAGGAACGACAGCCGGCGCGTGCCGAAGTGGTAGAGCAGCGCGCCGAACGGTTCGGGGCGTACGGAGACCTGCGGATGCAGGGTCCAGGTGGAGTCGGGATCGATCGAAGCCATGGCGAGCGCGGTCAGTAGACGCCGCACATGCCGTCGATCGAGACCTCCTCGACGAGCGAATCGGCTTCGACGATGTCGTCGGCTGCCTGCTGGGAGTCGTCGACCGGGTTCATTCGAGTCATGGGATGCTCCTCATGTGCGGGTCGCCCTCGTTGGCGTCCCCTCGCGATGTGGACGATACTAATGGCACTCGGTGCCGATGGGAAGGGGGTGCGACGATGACCCTGCCGGAGGAGGCCCCGACGCGCCCCCGGATGGGCCGTGCGCCGTCGACGACCCACGCCGAGCTGAGCCACACCGCGCTGCGCCTGTTCATGGACAACGGCTTCGACGAGACCACCATCGACGACATCGCCCGCGAGGCGGGCATCGGGCGGCGCACCTTCTTCCGCTACTTCCCGTCGAAGAACGACCTCCCGTGGGGCGAGTTCGACGCGATGCTCGACGGCATGCGCACGCACCTCGGCGGCATGCCCGACGAGATGCCGCTCATGGAACAGCTGCGCGTCGCGATCCTCGACTTCAACCGCGTGCCCGCGGAGGAGGCCGAGTACCACCGCCGGCGCATGGAGCTGCTCCTGCACGTGCCGACGCTGCTCGCGCACTCGACCTTGCGGTACACGGCGTGGCGGGAGGTGGTCGCCGAGCACGTCGCCGGTCGCCTCGACCTCCCGTCGGAGGACCTCGTGCCGCAGACCATGGCCTGGACCTGCCTCGGCGTGTGCCTCGCCGCGTACGAGCAGTGGCTGCGCGAGCCCGAGTCCGACCTCATCGACCAGCTCGACCAGGCGTTCGGCATGATCGACGAGCGCATCGATCCGCGCGTCGTGCAGGCGCACCGGCGGCCGCGGCGGGCATGACCCGGCGGGTCGTCGTGGTCGGCGCGGGCGCGGCGGGCGCTCCGCTGGCCGCGCGGCTGAGCGAGGACGCCGATGTCGACGTGACCGTGCTCGAGGCCGGGGCGGTGCCGGCGCGGCGTGCCGAGTTCCCGCCCGAGCTGCTCGACGCGTCGACCGTGCAGGGCGCGATGCCCGGGCACCCGGCGAACTGGTCGTACCTCGGGCACCTCACCGAGGACCTGCCGTACACGATCGCGCGCGGCCGCATCATCGGCGGCTCGTCGACCATCAACGGGGCCTACTTCGTGCGTGCCACGCCGGCCGACTTCGCGCGCTGGGCGACGGTCGGCGGCGACGACTGGGGCTACGAGCGGATGCTCCCCCGCATGCGCGCGCTCGAGCGCGACCTCGACCTCGGGGCGGGGCCGCTGCACGGCGACGCGGGGCCGATGCCGGTGCGGCGCGCGGCCCAGGGGCATCCGGCCGCCGAGGCCTTCAGCGCGGCGGCGCGCGACCTCGGCTTCGCCGACGAGCCCGACAAGAACGCCGGCGGGGCGGCGGGGGTCGGGCCGGTGCCGCTGAACGTGGTCGACGGGGTGCGGGTCAACACGGGCGAGGCGTACCTGAACCCGGCGCGCGGGCGGCCGAACCTGCGGGTGGTGGGCGGATGCCGCGTGCTGCGCGTCGTGCTCGACGGGACGCGCGCGACCGGGGTCGAGGTGCTCCGCGACGGTGCGCGCGAGACCGTGCCCGCCGACGAGGTGGTGCTCTGCGCCGGGGGCATCGGCACGCCGCACCTGCTGCTCGCCTCCGGCATCGGCCCGGCCGACCAGTTGCGGGCTGCCGGCGTGCCCGTGGTCGTCGACTCGCCCGGCGTGGGGGCCGCGTTCAGCGACCACCCCGACCTGTCGATCGGCTGGCGTGCGCGGCGCGACCTCATGGACCCGCGCACGCCCGAGACCTTCACGACCGCGCTCAACCTGTCGTCGGGGGAGCCGGTGCCGGATGCCTCGGGGGCACCCGGCGCGCCCGCCGACGACCTCGAGGTCATGGTGTGCGTGAAGTCGATGAGCTGGCTGCTCACCGGGCGGCGCAGCATGTTCGCGGGCGGCGCGCGAACCGCCCTGCGGCACCCGATCGACACCCTGCGCGCGCTGCGCGGTACCTCGCTCGCCCGGGTGCGCGAGCAGGCGGCGCACGGCCGCGACCTGTCGGTGCTCGTCGGCCTGCAGCGCGAACAGGCGCGCGGGTCGATCACGCTCGCCTCGGCCGACCCGACCGTGGCGCCGCACATCGACTACCGCTACCTGTCGACCGCGTCCGACCGTGCGCGGTTGCGGGTCGGCGTGCGCACCGCGGTGGCGCTGCTGCGCAGCCGACCGTTCGCGCCGCTCGTCGAGCGGCTCACCGAGCTGGACGACGCGACCGTCGCAGACGACGACGCGCTCGACGCGTGGATGCGCGCGCACCTCGGCACGGCCATCCACCTCTGCGGCAGCGCCCCGATGGGGCCGGCGGATGCCCCGGGCTCGGTCGTCGACGCGCACGGTCGAGTGCACGGGGCGACCGGGCTGCGCGTCGCCGACACGTCGATGCTGCCCGACACCCCGTCGCGCGGTCCGGCGGCGACCGCCGTGCTCATCGGGGAGTCGGTGGCCGCGTGGATGCGCGCGGAGTAGGGGCGCCGGCTACTCGGTCGGGGCCGCCGCCGAGGCATCCGTCGCCGTCGAGTCCTTCGGGTCGGGCTGCGACTCGGGCTCCGGCGCCGCGAGCGTGAACGCGTCGCCGCGCGCGAACTCGTCGAACTCGGCCGCGATCTCGGCGCGCTCGAGCAGCTCGGTCATGCGGCGGTGGCGCCCGCGGGGGATGAGCGTCACCACGACACCGCGCTTGCCGGCACGGCCGGTGCGACCGGAGCGGTGCAGGTAGGTCTTGTACTCGTCCGGGGCATCCGCCTGGATCACGAGGTCGATGTCGTCGACGTGGATGCCTCGTGCCGCCACGTCGGTCGCGACCAGCACGTCGACCTTGCCGCTCGTGAGCTGCTGGAGGTTGCGCGTGCGGCGGGCCTGGTTGAGGTCGCCGTGCAGGGCGACGGCGAAGACGCCGCGGTCCTCGAGGTGCTCGACGAGGTCCTCCGCGAAGGCGCGCGTGCGCGAGAACACGAGGGTCTTGCCGCGGTGCCGGGCCAGCTGCGCGACGATGTCGCGCTTCTGGTCGTTGCGGATCACGAGCACGCGGTGCTCGATCGTGCCCGACGCCTGGTCCTCGCCCGCGACCTCGTGCACGGCCGGGTCGACGAGGAACTCGTCGACGAGCGCGGCGACGCCCGTGTCGAGGGTCGCCGAGAAGAGCAGCTTCTGCCCGCCCGCACGGGTGCGGCGGAGGATGCGCTGCACCGGCTCGAGGAAGCCGAGGTCGCACATGTGGTCGGCCTCGTCGAGCACGGTGATCTCGACCTCGCTGAGGTCGAGGCGGCGCTGCTCGATGAGGTCCTCGATGCGACCGGGCGTGCCGATCACGATGTCGACGCCGCGCTGCAGCGCACCGACCTGGCGACCCTGCGGCACGCCGCCGTAGATCTGCGTGGTGAACAGGCCCACGCTCTGCGCGATCGGCTGCACGGTGCGGTCGATCTGCAGGGCGAGCTCGCGGGTCGGCGCGAGGATCAGCGCGCGCGGGGCACGGCCGAGCTTGCGCTTCTCGCCGCTCTTGCCCTTCGCGGCCCACATCTGCATGAGGCGCTCGACCGTGGGGGCGCCGAACGCGATCGTCTTGCCCGAACCGGTGCGACCGCGGCCCAGCACGTCGCGCCCCTCGAGCACGACCGGGATGGTCGCGGCCTGGATCGGGAACGGATGCTCCGCGCCGAGGTCGCCCAGGGCGCGCACGATGTTGCCGCCGAGACCGAGGTCGGCGAACGTCACGCCCTCGACGGCGTCCGCCTGGATCGCCTCGGCTTCGAGGCGCTCGAGCACGACGTCGTCCTCGGGCGTGTACGGCGCGCGGTCGTCCTTCGCGGGGAAGTACGTCGACGGCCGACGCTCCGACTCGCGGAAGCCCGGGCGGTCGGTGCGGTCGTATCGATCGGTGCGGTCGTAGCCGCGGCGGTCGTCCCGATCGTTGCGGTCGTACCCGCGGCCGGCGACCCGGCGGTCGTCGTGGTCGCGGCGGGGGCGCTCGCCCCGGTCGCGGTCGCGCTTGCGGGCGTCGTCGTGGTCGTAGCCGCGGCCGGCGACGCGCTGGCTGCGATCGCGGTCGTCACGGCGGGGTGCGCGGTCGTCGCGGTCGTACCGGCGACCGGAGTCGCGGCGGTCCCGGTCGTCACGACGCGGACGGTCGTCACGGTCGTACCCGCGCGAACCTCCACGCTGGTCGCGGTCGTCCCGACGGGGCCGGTCGTCCCGGTCGTACCGGCGACCGCCATCGCGGCGGTCACGGTCGTCACGGTCGTACCCGCGGCCGCCGTCGCGGCGGTCACGGTCGTCACGGCGCTGGCGGTCGTCACGGTCGTACCCGCGCGAACCTCCGCGCTGGTCGCGGTCGCCCTTCCGGGATGCGCGGTCGTCCCGCTCGTAGCGGCCCCCGTCGCGGTCATCTCGGCGCGACGAGCTCGAGCGGCGCGGCGAACGACCGGCCGCCTCGCGCTCCTCGCGGGTCCAGCGCTGCTTGGGCTCGGCCTCCTCGGCGCGGTAGCCGCGGTGGCCCGGGCTGCGCGAGCCGGGCTTGCGCGTGCTGCCGGAGGCATCCGATCGCTTGGGCTTCTTCGACTTCTTCGCGTACGACGGGTCGAAGTTCTTGGCGGGTCGGCCGCCGGCGGGCTTCTTGTTCTTGGGCATGGCGATGCTTCCTGGGTTGTCCTCGAGTACATGGGAAGCCGCCCGGCGAGCGCGCGTCGGCTTCAGAACCCGGGCTGTCCTCGACCGGGGCCGTCACATACGGTGATGCTCCCCGCCACCGCGGCGGGGATCCGGCCCACGGGACTCACAAACCCATCCGCGCGCTGCGCGCGGTGTCCCAGACCGACGTGTCGATGCTAGCGGGCCTTGCTGGGAGGATGCCCGGGCGGCGTGCCCTGCACGGCGCGAACACCCCGCGTGCGAACCGTAGGAGAAACGCACCGGCGGGCCCGCGCAGCGCGGCGTGTCGCCCATCGAGTCCTCCGTTTCGCCCGCACCCCGCCGACCCCGGTGTGCGAACCGTAGGAGATTCGCGGCCTCCGGCCGGCCCGCCGCGGCGTGTCGCCCATCCGGTCCTCCGTTTCGCCCGGCGCCACCGCCCCGGCGCCGCATTCGGCGGGTGAGCCCGCCTCGGGTAGCATCGCCCCACCCCGAATTCCCCGGAGCGCGCCCGTGACCCCCACCCGAGCCACCGACGGCGGCCCGGGCCGCGGCGCCGCACCCGACGGGCGCCGGGCGCCACGCCGCCGCCGCTGGCGAGCCCTCATCGTCACCGCCGCCGCGGGCGCAGCGGTCGCGACGGCCGCCGCACTCAGCGGCTTCCATCTCGGCCTGCGCGCGATCGACCCGGCCGGCCCGAACGACGTGAGCGAACTGGCGGGCGATGCGATCACGGGCATCCGCACCTTCACCGCCCCGGCCGCCGGCGTCCTCATCGACGAGGACGTCGAGTACGGCGCGCGCGCCGACGGCACGCTGCTGACCCTCGATGTCTGCAGCCCCGCGGGCCCCGCGGCGAGCCGACCGGCGGTGCTGTCGATCCACGGCGGCAGCTGGGCGCGCGGCGACAAGGCGAGCGACGACTGGCGGCTCGTGTGCGAGTGGCTCGCGTCGCAGGGGTTCGTGGCGGTGTCGGTGAACTACCGGCTCGTGCCCGACGTGACGTTCCCGGCGGCGATCGACGACGTGTCGCTCGCCGTGCAGTGGCTGCGCGAGCCCGAGCAGGTCGCGGCGTACGGCATCGACCCTGCGCGCATCGGCGCGTTCGGCGGATCGGCGGGCGGCAACCTCGCCGCGCTGCTCGGCACGGCCGGCGCCGGAGCACTCGACGCGGGGTCGCGGGTCGCGGCGGTCGTGGAGCTCAGCGCGCCGATCACCCTCGACGCCGTCACGCTCGGCGCCGACCAGGCGACGACCTGGCTGCACGGCATCGTGACCGACTACCTCGGCTGCGACCGCGCCTCCGAGTGCCCCGAGGCGGATGCCGCGTCGCCGACGTCGCACGTCGACGCAAGCGATCCCCCGGTGTTCATCGCCCACGCCGACGACGAGATCATCCCGCTCGCGCAGGCCGAGCGCTTCGCCCGCACGCTCGACGAGGCGGGGGTGCCCGTCGAGCTCGCCGTGGTCGCTGGCGACGGGCACTCGATCGGCATCCTCGACGCCTGGCTCCGCGAGCGCATCGCGGCGTTCCTGCACGCGCACCTCGGCTGGGCGGAGGAGCTCCCGGCGGAGCAGCCCGTCGACGCGTCGGCCGAGGGGTAGCCGCTCGGAGCGCAGCGAATACATGCAGATCTGCGCGATGGCGGCGAATACATGCAGACACGCCGCGCGCCGAGCGACGTTGCATGTATTCGCTGCGGCCGGCCGATCGCGAGTGACGGGAGCGCGGCTCAGTCGCGCGCGCCCGCGAACGGCGCGAGCGCATCGCGCAGTGCCGTCAGCTGGTCCACGTCGAGTCCGGTGATCGCCATGATCTGCTCGGGCACCCGCTCGGCACGTGCCCGCAGCGCCGTGCCCTCGGCGGTCAGCGAGATGTCGAGCACGCGCTCGTCGCTCGCGCGCCGGCGTCGCTCGACGAGCCCCTGCGCCTCGAGCCGCTTGACGAGCGGCGAGAGCGTCGCGGGCTCCATCGCGAGCTCGGCCGCGAGCTCGGTCAGCGAGCGCGGCGACCGCTCCCAGAGCGCGAGCATGACGAGGTACTGCGGGTGCGTCAGGCCGAGCGGCGCGAGCACCGGCCGGTAGATCGAGACGACGTTGCGCGCCGCCGTCACGATCGCGAAGCACACCTGGTTGTCGAGCTTCAGCAGGTCGTCGGTCACGGGATTGATGCTACCGCTGATTGTTCGTACACTAATCATCGTGACACGAAGCGAATCCGAGCGGATGCCCCTCCGCGAACGCGCCCGCGCCGCCGGCGGCTGGTACTGGCTCGTCAATCGCTGGCTCGTGCGCATCGCCGGGCCCGCGACCGTCGGCCCCTACGAGACCGAGCCCCCGCCCGCGAGCGCCGCCCGCCCGTGTCCGCTCTGCGGCGCCACGATGGACGCCCACACCTTCGACCGCTCGGGTCCGAAGCCGCTCATGCACTGCCCGCGCTGATCGCGTCGGCCTGTCGCCCCGCGGCATCCGCTCGCCCTGCCCCTCGTCACGCCGCCACCGCCCGACGCGCCGCCCCGCAGCATCCGCTCGCCCCACCCCTCCCGAAAACATGCAGATCTGCGCGATCCGCCGCGAATGCATGCACCAACGCGGTGCGTCGCACGCCGTTGCATGTTCTCGGGAGGCGCTCCAGCACCGGCACGGCGCTTGAACGCTCGCCGACCGATGCGCTAGACACGAGACACCGCCCGAGACACGCGACGGCGCCGAGACGGATGCTCCACGCCGCACGGCTCCGGGAGGGGACGCACATGTCGGAGACGTCGTACGGAGTGCACTCCGAGGTCGGCCGCCTGCACAAGGTGCTCGTCTGCCGGCCCGGCCTCGGGCACGAGCGCCTGACGCCGAGCAACAGCGACGCGCTGCTGTTCGACGACGTGCTCTGGGTGCAGAACGCGCAGCGCGACCACGCCGACTTCGTCGACAAGCTGCGGGCCCGCGACGTCGAGGTCGTCGAGCTGCACGACCTGCTCACCGAGACGCTCGCCGTGCCGGGCGCCCGCGACTGGCTGCTCGACCGCAAGATCACCGCGGCCGAGGTGGGCGGCGGGCTGGTGGCCGACACGCGTGCCTTCCTCGACTCCCTCGCCGACGAGGTGCTGACCGAGTACCTCATCGGCGGGCTGTCGACGCGCGACCTGCCCGAGGAGTTCCGCTCCGCCGAGCTCGCCCTCGTGCGCGAGTCCGCGGGGCTCACCGAGTACCTCATGGCGCCGCTGCCGAACACGATCTACACGCGCGACACCACCTGCTGGATCTACGGCGGCCTGACGCTCAACCCGCTCTTCTGGCCCGCCCGCCACGGCGAGACGCTGCTCATGCAGGCGATCTACGCGTTCCACCCCGACTACACGGGCAGCACCGTCTGGTGGGGCGACGCCGAGGCCGACTGGGGTCGCGCGACGCTCGAGGGCGGCGACGTCATGCCCGTCGGCAACGGCGTCGTGCTCATCGGCATGAGCGAGCGCACCTCGCGGCAGGCGATCACGTCGGTCGCCGAGCGCCTCTTCGCGGCGGGCGCCGCCGAGCGGGTCGTCGTCGCGGGCATGCCGAAGCTGCGCGCCGCGATGCACCTCGACACCGTGTTCACGTTCGCCGACCGCGACCTCGTCACGTACTACCCCGACATCGTCGACGGCATCCACACCTTCTCGCTCAGGCCCGCGGATGCCGGTGGGCTCGACATCACCGAGGAGCAGTCGCCGTTCATCGACGTCGTCGCCTCGTCGCTCGGGCTGCCGAGGCTGCGCGCGGTCGAGCCCGGCGGCGGTTGGTACGCCGGCGAGCGCCAGCAGTGGGACAGCGGCAACAACGCCGTCGCGGTCGAGCCGGGCGTCGTGTTCACGTACGACCGCAACACGTACACCAACGAGCTGCTGCGCAACCAGGGCGTCGAGGTGATCGAGATCGTCGGCGGCGAGCTCGGCCGCGGGCGGGGCGGCGGGCACTGCATGACCTGCCCGATCGTGCGCGACCCGGTCGACTACTGAGGACCCACGCTCGCATGTAGCGAATACATGCAGATCTGCACGATGGCGGCGAATGCATGCAGACACGCCGCGGAGCGGGCGGGACTGCATGTATTCGCTACGCGCCCGCAACCCCCTGCGGGCACGCGCAGCGCTCGCCTACGCTCGAAGCGACGTGATTCGCGGGCGCGGGGCGCACGGGAGGGGAGCGGGCATGTTCGGACGGGGCAAGGCGAAGCGAGCGGATGCCGCTGAGGAGGCATCCGCCGAGGCCACCACCCAGGACGTGGTCGACGCGCTCGCACAGGGGCGCGACCGCGGTCAGGCCGATGCTGCGGCCGCGACGCTCGGCGCGCGCGGCGGGCCCAGGCGGCTCACCTGGCCGGCGTGGAAGCTCGCCCTGTCGCGCACGGTCCGCGAGTTCTCGCGCGACAAGGCGACCGACCTGGCCGCCGGCATGACGTACTTCGCGGTGCTGGCGCTCTTCCCGGGTCTGCTCGCGATCGTGTCGCTGCTCGGCCTGATCGGGCAGGCCGACGAGACCACCGACGCGGTCTTCGGCCTCATCGAGGAACTGGGCGGGGCGAGCATCATCGAGGCGGTGCGGGGCCCCGTCGAGGGCCTCACGGCATCGCCGTCGGCCGGGTGGACGTTCGTGATCGGCCTCGTCGGCGCCCTCTGGTCGGCATCGGGGTACGTCGGCGCGTTCGGCCGCTCGATGAATCGCATCGTCGGCGTCGAGGAGGGTCGCGCGTTCTGGAAGCTTCGCCCCCAGATGCTGCTCGTGACCGTCGTCATCGTGCTGCTCGCGGCGAGCGCCGGACTGCTGCTGGTCGTCTCGGGTCCGCTCGCGGCGGCGATCGGAGCGGTCGTCGGCCTCTCCGACACGGCGGTGGCGGTGTGGAACGCGGTGAAGCTGCCGGCGCTCGCGCTGATCGCCGTGATCGCGATCGCGATCCTCTACTACGCGACGCCGAACGTGCGCCAACGCTTCCGCATCCTGAGCGTGGGCGCGTTCCTCGCGATCGTGGTCTGGGGCCTGGCATCGGCCGGGTTCGGTTTCTACGTGTCCAACTTCGCCAACTACGACGCCACCTACGGCGTGCTCGGCGGGGTCATCGTGTTCCTGCTGTGGATGTGGATCTCGAACCTCGCGGTGCTCGTCGGCGCCGAGCTCGACACGGAGCTCGAGCGGGCGCGGGAGCTGCAGATGGGCGTCGAGTCCGAGGTCGCCGTGCAACTGCCGCTCCGCGACCGCTCGGGCATCGAGAAGCAGGCGCAGAAGGTGCGCGACGACGTCGCCCGCGCGATCGAGTTCCGGCTCGAGTCGGCGCAGAGCGCCAAGGTCGCGCGGCGGCGCGCCGAACTCGCCGATCAGCAGGAGCAGGAGCAGCAGGACTCCGCGAAGCGCTGACCGTCGCTTGTGGAGCGATTCGCGTCGGGCGCCGACGCGGGCACTACTCTTGCGCAGGCGCCGCGCCGACCGCGGCCGGAGGGGCGAGCGTGGACGAGACGACCGAGCACGAGACGACCGCCGTCGACCCGGCACCGCGCCCCGGAGCCGGCCACGTCGTGGCGACGCTGCTGCTGCTCGCACTGTTCCTCGTCGTCACCGCGACCGTGAGCCTCGGCGGCGTGTTCCTGCCGTCGTTCACCGAGGACTGCGTGACGGATGCCGCGTGCGACCGCGCACGCATCGGCTGGGGCTCGCTCCTGGCGATCTTCGGCCCGTGGCTCGTCGCGCTCGTCGTCGTGATCTGGACGACGGTGCGGATGCTGCAGCGCCGCGCCGCCCGACGGGTGCCGATCCTCGGCACCTTCGCGAACCTCGCCCTGTTCGCGCTCGGGCTCTGGCTCGCTGCATCCGGAGTGGGCTGACCGGCCGCCGGACCGCGCTTCCGTCGCGCACCCAGCCGGCATGCGATGCAATAGGAGGCATGCCCGCCCAGCCGATCACCGTGTCCATCCGCCGCGAGGTCGACCCCGACCGCATCCCCGAGGTGACGGCGTGGGTGCAGGCCGGCGTGAACCTGGCGAACCGCTACCCCGGGTTCCTCGGCTCCGGGTGGATCCGCCAGGGCGCCGACTCGCACGTGTGGCACATGCTCTACCGCTTCGCGAGCGAGCGGACGCTTGCCGCGTGGGAGGACTCGTCGGAGCGACAGTGGTGGCTCTCGACGGGCGAGGGGCTCATCCGCTCGGAGCGCAGCACGCGCCGCACGGGGATCGAGGGCTGGTTCGACGAGCCGACGGGCTCGACCCCCACCGTGGACGAGCCCGCGCTGCCGCCCGCCCCGCCGCGCTGGAAGCAGGCGGTCGCCATCTGGCTGGGCTTCTTCCCCGTGAACCTCGTGTTCTCGTACCTCGTCGGCGGCATCCCGGGCTGGGAGGCGCTGCCGATCTGGCTGCACTCACTGGCGCTGACGCTCGTGCTCACCCCGCTCATGACGTACTTCGTGCTGCCGTGGGTGACGCGGCTGCTGCAGCCGTGGCTGCATCGCAGGCGCTGAGGGGCTTCCGACGAACGGCGGCGGGCGAACAGCTGAGCGGATGCCCCTGAGCCGCACCCGCGCTCAGGCCGGCGTGGTCTCCGATGGCGACGCACCCGACGGCGCCGCGCGGTGGCCGATGCCGCGGATGCGGCGCGACAGTTCCGTCGCCGCGCGATCGACCTCGGCGACGAGCGCCGCGCGGCGCGACTCGTCGGCCCGCTCGACCGGGAACGTGACCGCGATCGCCGCCGCCGGCCAGCCCGTGTGGTCGAGCACCGCGACGCCGACCGAGGCGAGCCCCGCGGTCACCTCGCCGTCCTCGGCGGCGAACCCGTGCTCGCGCACCTCGGCGAGCACGGTGCGCAGCCGCCGCAGGCTCCAGGCACCCGATGCCTCGCCGGCAGCGCCCGGCGCGTACGCGGACGCGTCGGGGTAGAGCGCGCGCACCTGCGCCGCGGGCAGCTCCGCGAGCATCGCCCGACCGGTCGCGGTGAGGTGCGCGGGCAGGCGCACCCCGACATCGGAGACGAGCGACGGGCGGCGCGGCGCGCGCTCCTCGACGAGGTAGAGCACGTCCCGCCCGTGCAGCACCGCGAGGTGCCCGCTCTCGGCGACCGTGTCGACGAGCCCCGCGACGAGCGGCGCGCCGAGCCGGGCGAGCGGTTGCTGCCTGCTGAACCCCGAGCTCAGCTCGAAGGCGGCCACGCCGAGCCCGTACCGGCGCTCCTCGGGCAGGTGCACCACGTAGCCGTGCTCGACCAGGGTCGCGAGCAGGTGGTAGACGGTCGAGCGCGGCAGGTCGAGCGCCGTGGCGATCGACGCGGCGGGCGCCGGCCCGCGCAGCGTGGCGAGGTGCGACAGGATGCGCAGCGTGGCATCCGCCGCCGGCACCTTCGGAGCGCGCGAACCGTCCGGGATCACAGACTGAGGCTACTCCCGCTGCGGTTCCGGATGCCCCGTGGCGGGGTTGGATCGGAGCATGCGCACCACCCCCGCCCTGCACCTCGCCGGCCCCGAGGCATCCGCCCGCCCCGCCGCCGTCACGATCGGCACCGGCCCGTTGACGATCGACGAGGTCGTCGCCGTCGCCCGCCACGACGCACGGGTCGACCTCGACCAGGACGCGCTCGCCGCCGTCGACGCGAGCCGCGCCGTCGTCGACGGGCTGGCCGCCGACCCCGAGCCGCACTACGGCATCTCGACGGGCTTCGGCGCGCTGGCGACCACGTTCATCCCGGGCGACCGCCGGGCGCAGCTGCAGGCGAGCCTCGTGCGCTCGCACGCCGCGGGCTCGGGCACGGAGGTCGAGCGCGAGGTCGCGCGCGCGCTCGTGCTGCTGCGCCTGTCGACGCTCATGACCGGCCGCACCGGCGTGCGGTCGGTCGTCTGCGAGACGTACGCCGCCATGCTGAACGCCGGCATCACGCCGGTCGTGCACGAGTTCGGCTCGCTCGGCTGCTCGGGCGACCTCGCCCCGCTCGCGCACGTCGCGCTGGCCGCGATGGGCGAGGGCGAGGTGACGGATGCCACGGACGAGCGCGTCCCCGCGGCATCCGCTCTCGAGTCCGCCGGCATCGCGCCGCTCGTGCTCCGGGAGAAGGAGGGCCTCGCCCTCATCAACGGCACCGACGGCATGCTCGGGATGCTCGCGCTCGCGATCCACGACCTGGGCGCGCTGCTGACCGCCGCCGACGTCGCCGCGGCGATGAGCGTCGAGGGGCTGCTCGGCACCGACGCCGTGTTCGCCGACGACCTGCAGGCGCTGCGCCCGCACCCCGGGCAGGCCGCGTCGGCACAGAACCTGCGCGCGATGCTCGCGGGCTCGCCGATCATGCAGAGCCACCGCGGCCCGGAGTGCACGCGCGTGCAGGACGCGTACTCGCTGCGCTGCGCGCCCCAGGTGCACGGCGCGGCGCGCGACACGGTCGCCCACGCGGCATCCGTCGCCCGTGCCGAGCTCGCGAGCGCGGTCGACAACCCCGTGCTCACGCCCGACGGGCGGGTCGAGTCGAACGGCAACTTCCACGGGGCGCCGGTCGCGTACGTGCTCGACTTCCTGGCGATCGCGGTGGCCGACGTCGCATCGATGAGCGAGCGGCGCACCGACCGCTTCCTCGACCGGGCGCGCAACCACGGCCTGCCGCCGTTCCTGGCCCACGAGGTGGGCGTCGACTCGGGGCTCATGATCGCGCAGTACACGGCAGCGGGCATCGTGTCGGAGCTGAAGCGCCTGGCGGTGCCCGCGTCGGTCGACTCGATCCCGTCGTCGGCCATGCAGGAGGACCACGTGTCGATGGGCTGGGCGGCGGCGCGCAAGCTCCGGCGCGCGCTCGACGGGTTGACGCGGGTGCTCGCGATCGAGGTCATGACGGCGACGCGCGGGCTCGCGTTGCGGGCGCCGCTGCGCCCGGCGGCCGGCACCGGCGCGGTCGCGGCGCTCGTGGGCGGCGTGGTGCCCGGCCCCGGTCCGGACCGGTTCCTCGCGCCCGAGATCGACGCCGTGGTCGGGCTCGTGGCGCGCGGCGAGGTCGCTGCGGCGGCGGGCTCGGCGGTCGGAACACTGCGCTGAGGGCGGCGGCGGCTGCCCCGCCGCCGGGGGATCAACACAGCGGGCCGCGACGCTGCGGGCGGCGCACACGGCATCCGCTGCCTGACCGATCCGCGCCATTCACCGAACCGGCCATTGTGCGGCTCTCACGGGGCTGTCAGACTGAGCCCGACGGTTCCCCGAACCCGACGATAGGCAGATGTGCACAGTGGCACCCAGTGAAGGCGACGCACACCGCCGGCTGAGGTACGGCCGGCGGTCGCTCCCTGTCACGGCGAGCCTCGCGGCCGCCGCGCTCGTGCTGGTCGGTGCCCCACTCGCTGCCGCTGAGGAGACCGGCACCGCCGAGACGCAGACCGAGTCGACCGCGACGCCGACGCCTGCGCCCACCGAGACGTCGAGCCCGGCGCCGACCCAGACCTCGACGCCCTCGCCGGACCCGTCGCCGACGCCCACCGAAACGTCATCGCCCACGCCGACCGAGACGTCCACGCCGACGCCGACCACCGAGCCCTCCCCGAGTCCGACGGGCACCCCGCCGGCGCCGCCCGAGGAGACGAGCACGCCGACGCCGTCGCCCACGGGAACGCCGACCCCGTCGCCCACCGGCACGCCGACGCCGTCGCCCACCGGCACCCCGTCGCCCACCGGCACCCCGTCGCCCACCGGCACCCCGTCGCCGACGGGCACGCCGTCACCCACGGGCACGCCGTCGCCGAGCGGCACGCCGACGCCCACGCCCACCCCGAGCCCGGTCGCACCGCCGTCGCCGTTCTCGTACTCCTACTCGCTCTACCAGCCGCTGCTGTTCACCGGCACCGGCACCACCCGAACGACGGTCGACACCGGCCCCTCGCCCCGACTCGTCGCCGCGCAGCAGCGCCTCGTCGACGCCCGCTCGGCACTCCAGGACGCGCGCGACGCACTCGCCGCCGGCCTCGCCGAGGTCGAGCGCGCGCAGGCCGTCGCCGACCGGCTCCAGCTCGCGGCCGATGTGGCCGCCGAGGAGGCCGACGAGGTCGCCGGGCTCTACCTGCACGCGGTGCGCGGCAGCCTCGACACCTCGACGAGCGCACTGGACGTGCTCTTCGACACCGAGTCCGACCTGCTCGGCGGCCTCGCCTCGGTCGACCGCGTGTCGGGCCTCACCGCCGACGTGTCCGCCCTCGCCGAGCTCGCCGAAGCCGCGCGCGATGCGGCGGACCGCGCCCAGGCCCGCGCCGACGCCGCCTCCGAGGCGGTCGACGCGGTCGGCATCCCGGCCCTCCGCCAGGCCGTCGCCGACGCAGAGGACGCGGTCGACGCGGCGAAGGACGCCGTCGACGACGCCCGCGACGAGATGGAGGCCGAGGCGAACGAGGTCGTGCTCGCCAACACGACGACGGCCTTCCAGTTCGAGAACCTGCCGACCGACTCGGGCCAGCTGAGCGAGCAGGGCTGGTCGGCCCCGGCGTCGGGCTACCTGACCGACGGGTTCGGCCACCGCCCCGTGAAGCCACTGCCCAGCGTGCAGGACTTCCACCGCGGCACCGACATCGCGAGCGCCTGCGCGAGCCCCGTCTTCGCGGCGACCGACGGCATCGTCGTGCAGGTCGGGCCGAACGGCACCTACGGCAACTGGATCCTGATCCAGCACGGCGACGGCGTCTCGACCGGCTACGCCCACCTCGCCACCGGCTCGTCGCTCGTCGCGCCCGGCGACGAGGTCGTCGCCGGCCAGACGATCGCTGCGGTCGGCAGCACGGGCGCGTCGACCGGATGCCACCTGCACTACGAGGTGCGCCTCGACAACACGGCCATCGACGCGGTGCCGTTCATGGAGGCGCGCGGCGTCGTGCTCGGGTCGGCCTTCCTCGGGAACTTCGGGGGCTGACCCGATGCGTCCGGGATCCCGGACGACCTCCGAGGCATCCGCTCACCGCAGGCCCACCCGCCGGTGTGTGATCGGAAGATGACCGATCACTCGCCCCGCACTGTGCGCGCCGAGCGCGGCACCGAGCGCACCGCGCGCAGCTGGCAGACCGAGGCGCCGCTGCGCATGCTCATGAACAACCTCGACCCCGAGGTCGCCGAGCGCCCCGACGACCTGGTCGTCTACGGCGGCACCGGCCGGGCCGCGCGCAGCTGGGAGGCGTTCGACGCGATCGTCGACACCCTGCGCGACCTCGCCGACGACGAGACGCTGCTCGTGCAGTCGGGCAAGCCCGTGGGCGTCTTCCGCACGCACGAGTGGGCGCCGCGCGTGCTCATCGCGAACTCGAACCTCGTGGGCGACTGGGCGACGTGGCCCGAGTTCCGTCGCCTCGAGCAGCTCGGGCTCACGATGTACGGGCAGATGACCGCCGGCTCGTGGATCTACATCGGCACCCAGGGCATCCTGCAGGGCACCTACGAGACGTTCGGCGCGGTCGCGCGGTCGATCGCCGCGCGCCGGGCACTCGCCGAGGGCCTCGACGCCTCGGTGCACGTGACGGATGCCTCGCTGGCGCACACCCTCACTCTCACCGCCGGGTGCGGCGGCATGGGCGGCGCGCAGCCGCTCGCGGTGACCATGAACGGCGGCGCCGTGCTCATCGTCGACGTCGACGAGACGCGGCTGCGCCGCCGGGTCGAGCACGGCTACCTGCACGAGGTCGCCCCATCGCTCGACGCCGCGGTCGCGCGCGTGCTCGCGGCGAAGTCGGCCGGCGAGGCGCTGTCGGTCGGCGTGGTCGGCAACGCGGCGACCGTGTTCGACGAGCTGCTCGCCGAGGGCGTGCCGATCGACATCGTGACCGACCAGACGAGCGCGCACGACCCGCTCTCGTACCTGCCGGAGGGCGTCTCGGTCGAGGAGTGGCACGAGCTCGCGACATCCGACCCCGAGGGCTTCACCGAGCGCGCTCGGGCGTCGATGGCCAAGCACGTGGCCGCGATGGTCGGCTTCCAGGACGCCGGCGCCGAGGTGTTCGACTACGGCAACTCGATCCGCCGCGAGGCGGAGCTCGGCGGGTTCGACCGGGCGTTCGACTTCCCGGGGTTCGTGCCCGCGTACATCCGCCCGCTGTTCGCCGAGGGCAAGGGCCCGTTCCGCTGGGCCGCACTCTCGGGCGACCCAGCCGACATCGCCGCGACCGACCGGGCGATCCTGGAGCTGTTCCCCGACGACGCGCACCTGCGTCGCTGGATCGAGCAGGCGGGCGAGCAGGTGCACTTCGAGGGCCTGCCCGCGCGCATCTGCTGGCTCGGCTACCAGGAGCGCCACCTCGCGGGGCTGAGGTTCAACGAGATGGTCGCGTCGGGCGAGCTGTCGGCGCCGGTCGTGATCGGCCGCGACCACCTCGACTCGGGGTCGGTCGCCTCGCCGTACCGGGAGACCGAGGCGATGGCCGACGGCTCCGACGCCATCGCCGACTGGCCGCTGCTCAACGCGCTGCTGAACACGGCGTCGGGCGCGACCTGGGTGTCGCTGCACCACGGCGGCGGCGTCGGCATCGGCCGCTCGATCCACGCCGGGCAGGTTGTGGTCGCCGACGGCACCGACCTCGCGGCGGAGAAGATCGCGCGCGTGCTGGTCAACGACCCGGGCACGGGCGTGATGCGCCACGTCGACGCGGGCTACGACCGCGCGGTCGAGGTCGCCCGCGAGCGCGGCCTGCGCGTCCCCATGCTGGACGTGTGATCCCCGTGCCCGCGCCCCGCTCCTCCACGTCCCTCAGGTTCCCAGACCCGTCAATTCCCTGCCCTCTGGGCCCGCATTCCGCACCTTTTCGACGGGTCTGGGTTCGGCGCGGCGCGAGACCCGTCAGAAGGCTGCGCTTCGCGCCCGTATTCCGCAGGGAATCGACGGATCTCGGGAGCGCGGGGGCGGGGAGGGGGCGCGTATGAGACGCGATCGCATGCTGCTGGTCGGCGTGGGTGAGCTGGTCACCAACGTCCCGGCGGAGGGGCGCGAGGGCGGTGCGCTCGGCATCGTGCGCGACGCGGCGGTGCTGGTCGACGGCGACCGCATCGCCTGGGTCGGCGCCGACACGCACGCGCGCGAGCGCGTCGCCCGGCACCCGGGCCGCGACGATCGCGAAGAGGGCGAGGAGCACCGCGAGCTCTGGGACGATCCGGTCGACGTGGTCGATATGGCGGGCGGATGCCTCGTGCCGGGGTTCGTCGACGCCCACACGCACCTCGTGTTCGGCGGCGACCGCGCCGACGAGTTCGCGGCCCGCATGGCCGGGCGGGCGTACGAGGCCGGTGGCATCCGCTCGACCGTCGCGGCGACCCGCGCCGCGAGCGACGACGCCTTGCGCGCCCGGCTCGCCGCGTTCGTCGCCGAGCTGCGCGGGCAGGGCACCACGACGTTCGAGGTGAAGACCGGCTACGGGCTCACCGTCGCCGACGAGGAGCGCCTTGCCCGGCTCGCTGCCGAGGTCACGCCCGAGGTCACCTTCCTCGGGGCGCACGTCGTACCGGCCGAGTACGCCGACCGCCCCGACGACTACGTCGACCTCGTGGCCGGCGAGATGCTCGACGCCTGCGCACCGCACGCGCGCTGGATCGACGCGTTCTGCGAGCGCGGCGCCTTCACGCCGGAGCAGTCCCGGCGCGTGCTCGAGGCGGGCTCCGCCCGCGGGCTCGGCGTGCGCGTGCACGGCAACCAGCTCGGCCCGGGCGAGGGGGTGCGGCTCGCGACCGCGCTCGGCGCGGCATCCGTCGACCACTGCACGTACCTGAGCGATGCGGACGTGGCCGCCCTCGCGGCATCCGGCACCGTCGCGACCCTGCTGCCGGGCGTCGAGTTCTCGACCCGGCAGCCCTACCCCGACGCGCGCCGCCTCATCGACGCGGGCGTGCGCGTGGCGCTCGCGAGCGACTGCAACCCGGGCTCGAGCTTCACGAGCTCGATGCCGTTCTGCATCGCGGTCGCGGTGCGCGAGATGGGCATGACGCCGGGTGAGGCGCTGCACGCGGCGACCGCCGGCGGGGCGGCTGCGCTGCGGCGCGACGACGTGGGCGTCATCCGCGCCGGCGCGCGGGCCGACCTCGTCGAGCTCGCCGCGCCGAGCCACGTGCACCTGGCCTACCGCCCCGGCGTGCCAATCGTGCGCCGGGTCTGGAAGGACGGCGCGGCGGCGTAGCGCAGAGTGGGCCGACCCCACGTCCGAGGTCAGGCGGATCGGAACTCAGGCGACGACGAGCGGGAGCACCTCGTGGTCGCGGCTCTCGAGCTCGCGGGCGAGGTCGTAGTTCGTCTGCATTGCGAGCCACGCTCGAGCTGTGCCGACGCCGGCGCGCTCCAGGCGCACCGCGAGATTCGGACTCACTCCCGAGTGCCCGTGGATCACGCGGCTCAGCGTCACGCGAGATACGCCGAGGCGCGCCGCGGCCTCGGCGACCGTCAGACCCAGCTCGCCCAACACGTCCTCCCCGATGATCTCGCCGGGGTGCGGGGGGTGCTTCATCATGTCCACTCCTTCCTTCGAACCCGTCTGCAGAAGTTCACGATCACCGAGTCAGTGTGTCGCGCATGCGTTGCACGCATCAAGGGGTCAGTGTGCTCCCGCCGTCACCCCTTGGGCGTGTCGAGGCGCACGTCGACCGGGATGGCCGCGACGGTGTCGGCCCAGTGCGTGACGTCGAAGTCGAACTCGGCGACCGCGCAGGTCGGCATGCGGCCGATCGAGCCCGAGAGGGCGTATGCCAGATCCGACATGCCGGGGTCGTGGGCCACGATCATGCCCGTGCCGACCGACTCGTCGAACTCCTCGGCGACCAGTCGAAGGGTCGCGGCGGATGCCCCGTAGAGCCGCTCCTCGAGCACCAGCCGGTCCGCGGCGAGGCCGAGCGCCTCGGCGAGCGCCGCCGCCGTGGTGCGCGCCCGCACCGCGGTGCTCGACCGGATCGCGTCGGGGACGACCCCGCGCTCGGCGAGTCGGCGGCCCATCTCGGGGGCGTCCCGCTGCCCGCGCTCGTTCAGCGGGCGCTCGTGGTCGTCGAGGCGTGCGTCGCCCCAGTCGGACTTCGCGTGCCGCACCAGGATGAGCGTCTTCACGGCCTGCTCCCCTCGCCGAGATCCGCGGCCCGTCGCCGCGGCGGTACGCAGATCCTTTCACGCGGCTCGCGTCGCCGCGACCGGCACCGCGGGCGCGGCCTCACCGCAGCGCGACCCCGGCGAGCCACTCGAGCACGCACAACGCTGCGAGGCGCACGGTGCGTCCGTCGGGGGCATCCGTCGTCGCGTCGATCTCGACCAGGTCGGCGGTGCGCACCCGGATGTCGGACGCCGCCGCGCGCACCAGCGCCCGCAGCTCCCACGCCTGCAGGCCGCCCGGCACCGACGCCGGGCACGCGGGCGCCACCGACCGGTCGCACGCGTCGACGTCGACGTCGAGGTGCACCGGCCCACCGCCGGCCCCGGCGATCGACACCGCCTCAGCCATGACGTCGGCCGGTCGCCGGCCGTGCAGCTCGTCGCGATGGATCACCGTGATGCCGAGGTCGGCCGCCCGCTGCGCGTAGGCAGCCGAGTTCGCGAAGTCGGCGATGCCGACCTGCACGATGCGCCGCGGGTCGAGCCCGGCCTCCACGAGCCGCCGCACGGGCGAGCCGTTCGAGACGCCGTCGCGCAGGTCGTAGTGCGCGTCGATCGTGACGAGCCCGGCCCGCCCGAGCTGATCGCCCCATGCCCCGAGCGCGGTCGCGTACGTGACCGAGTTGTCGCCGCCGAGCGCCATCAGCGTCGACGACCGTCGCAGCGCCGCCGCGACCGCCGCGACCGTCGCCGCCTCGCCGGCCTCGCCGT
This sequence comes from uncultured Agromyces sp., assembly GCA_913053875.1. GTDB lineage: Bacteria > Actinomycetota > Actinomycetes > Actinomycetales > Microbacteriaceae > Agromyces. The sequence continues at coordinate 238,755 of CAJXGN010000002.1, forward strand.
CGGGTTCCTCGATGTCGCCGAGGTCGGTGCAGCGCATGGCCCCGAGGTCGAGCGGGGCGGATGCCTCGGGCCGATGCGCGACCCCCTGCCCCTGCACGTGCACCCCCGAGCGCGTGGCCCGATGCTCGACCGAGGCCGCCGTCCCTTCGTGCCGCCGGTCGGGCACGAGCGCTGGGCTGTAGCGCCGCAGCGCCTCGCGCACGGCCGTGGGCGTCGTGTCGGCACGCGTCGGCGACAGCGAGGTGCGGAACGCGGGCACGCCGAGGAGCGCGAGGTCGAAGCGTGCGTCCGGCCCCGTGGCATCCGCCCCCGGCCAGCCGCCCGCGCGCGGCCAGAGCGGGTCGTGCGACAGGCTCGCGCCGGCGCTCATGCGACCCTCCCCAGCAGCTCGCGCTCGCGCTCGGCGGGCATGCCCGCGGGTCGAGTGGCGTGCAGGCCCTCCTCGCGCTCCCACGCGAGCACGTCCGCGAGCAGTTCGCGAGGTGCCCGCAGCCGGAGACCCGCCGCTTCGGCCGCGGCGGTCGACCGCGAGAAGAAGCCCGCGACCTCGTCGCCGGGCAGCCAGAGCGGCAGCTCGAGCGGGCCCACCTCCTGCTCGACCAGCCACTCCGACGAGACCCGCACGACCTCGCCGGTGTGGCCGCCGACCTCGCGCGAGTCCTCGACCCAGTGCGCGAACGGCACGATCGGCCCGTCGGCGTTGAACGTGCCGACGATGCCCCGCTCGGCGGCGTCGAGCAGCCACGCGACGAGGTCGCGCACGTCGATCACCTGGGTCGCGGCGGCCGGCGTGTCGGGCACGAGCAGCGGTGCCTCGGGGTCTCGGGCCGCTCGGCGCACCCAGTATCCGGACCGCCCGGTGTGGTCGCCCGGCCCGCCGATGATGCCCGGCCGCGACAGGTGCAGCCGGTCGCCGACCACCTCGGCGGTCGCCAGTTCGCACGCGACCTTCGCGGCGCCGTACACCTCGCGATCGGCCGTGTCGCCGTCGTGCGGCGCGAGCACGTCGGCCGTCTCGTCCTCCCCCGCCACGTCGTTGCGCGCGTACACGCTGCCCGACGAGACGTAGGTCCAGTGCCGGGCGCGCGGCCCGATCGCGCGCACCGCATCGCGCACGAAGCCCGGCTGCCACGACACCTCGAACACGGCGTCCCAATCGCGCCCGGCGACGTCGTCGTACGCTCCGGGTGCGGTGCGGTCGGATGCCACGAGCTCGGCGCCGTCGGCCACCGACCCCGCCTCGCCGCGCGCCAGGCAGGTCACCGAGTGCCCGCGCTCCAGGGCCGTCGCCGCGATCGTCTGCCCGAGCCAGGCGGTGCCGCCCAGGATGAGGATCTCCATGCCCCCATCAGAGCAGGTCGGCGGATGCCGCGCCAGCACGCGCCCGGTCGCGCGCCCGCAGCGCGACCTTCTGCACCTCCGACACCCAGAGCACGAGGGTCGCGGCGACCACGCACGCGATCCAGTGCTCGGCCGACAGGTGCGCGGTGCCGAACGCCACCTGCAGGAACGGCACCTCCACGACCGCGACCTGCAGCACGACGCTGAGCGCCACCGCGCCGAGCAGCCAGCGGTTGCTGAACGGGCGGAAGAACGCGCTGTGCGTCTCCGACCGCGCGTTGAACGCGGTGAGCATCGCGGCGAACACCAGCGTGGTGAAGGCCGCCGTGCGCGCGACCTCGATCGAGTCGTCGCCGCCCGGGATGAGCCCGCCGGGCAGGAACAGGTCCATCACGCCGAGGGCGGCGACGGCCATGACCGCACCGGTGATGAAGATGCCGACCCACATGCGTCCGTCGATCGCCCGGTCGTCGACGCCGCGCGGCTTCCGGGCCATCACGTCGTCGATCTCGGGGTCGACGCCCATCGCGAGCGCCGGGCCGGAGTCGGTGATGAGGTTCATCCAGAGGATCTGCGTCGCGAGCAGCGGGGCCACGACGGCCTCATCGGTCGCGCCCGCGAGGCCGAGCACCCCGGCGAACACCACGCCGAAGAACACGGTCATGACCTCGCCCATGTTGGAGAAGAGCAGGTAGCGCAGGAACTTCTTGATGTTGTCGAAGATCACGCGACCCTCGCGCACGGCCGCGACGATCGTGGCGAAGTCGTCGTCGCCGAGGATCATCTTGGCCGCCTGCTTGGTCACCTCGGTGCCCGTGATCCCCATGGCGACGCCGATGTCGGCCGACTTCAGCGCGGGGGCGTCGTTCACCCCGTCGCCGGTCATCGCGATCACCTGCCCGTCGGCCTGCAGCGCGTCGACGATGCGCAGCTTGTGCTCGGGCGCGACGCGCGCGTACACCGAGTGGTCGTGCACGGTGCGACGCAGCGCCTCGTCGTCCAGCTCGCCGAGCTCGCGCCCGACCACCGCCTCCGCTCCGGGCTCGACGATGCCGAGGTCGGCCGCGATGCGCGCCGCCGTCTCGGGATGATCGCCCGTGATCATGAGCACGCGGATGCCCGCGCGATGCGCCTCGGCGATCGACGGCTTCGCCTCCGGACGCGCGGGGTCGATGATGCCGACGACGCCCACGTAGATCAGGTCGTGCTCGACGGACTCGTCGAGCTCGGGGGCATCCGTCTCGATCGGGAGGTCGGGCTGCTCGCGGTAGGCGACGCCGAGGGTGCGGTACGCCTGCCGGGTGAGGCCGTGCACGTCGGCGAGCGCCTGCTCCCGCCGCTCGTCGGTCAGCGGCACCGCGTCGTCCCCGATGCGGATCGCGGTGCAGCGCTCGAGCAGCACGTCGGGCGCGCCCTTGCTGAACAGCACCGACACGTCCTCGTCGAGGTGGCGGTTCGCGGTCGACATCATCTTGCGCTCGGAGTCGAACGGCACGGATGCGACGCGCTCGAACCGCTCGGCCCGCTCGACCGTGCCCGCGAGCTTGCGCGCCGCGACGAGGAACGCGGCCTCGGTCGGGTCGCCCTGGATGCTCCACTCGCCGTCGTGCTCGGTGAGCGCGGCGTCGTTCGCGAGCGATCCCGCGGCGAGCACCACCTGCGCCTCCTCGCGCAGCGGCCCGTCGCCGATCGGCTCGCCGCCGGACGTGACGTCGCCCACCGGCGCGTAGCCGACGCCCGCGAGCTCGACGGTGCCCGACGCGGTCACGATCCGCTGCACCGTCATCTCGTTGGTGGTGAGCGTGCCGGTCTTGTCGGAGCAGATGGCGGATGCGGCGCCCAGCGTCTCGACGCTCGACAGCTGGCGCACGACGGCCTTGCGCTTCGCCATGCGCTGCACGCCCAGCGCGAGCACGACGGACATGATCGCCGGCAGCCCCTCGGGCACGGCCGCCACTGCGAGCGAGACGCCGAGCAGCAGCACGGTGACCAGGTCGGCGGGCTGGGTCACGCCCTCGACGATGATGATGGTCGCCATGACCACGATCGCGATGGCGATCACGACGATCCCGAGCATCCGCCCGACCCGCCCGATCTCGCGCTGCAGCGGGGTCTTCTCCTCCTGCGTCTGCTCGAGCATGGTCGCGATGGAGCCCATCTGGGTGTCCATGCCCGTGGCCGTGACGACGGCGAGGCCCGTGCCGCGGTTCACGGCGGTGCCCTTGAACACCATGTTCGTGCGGTCGCCCAGCTCGGCGGGCCCCTCGAGGGCACGCGGGTGCTTGTCGACCGGCTGGCTCTCGCCGGTGAGGGATGCCTCGGCCACGCGCAGCCCGCTCGACTCGACGAGTCGCGCGTCGGCGCCGACCTGGTCGCCCTCGCCCAGCACGATCACGTCGCCGCGCACCAGTTCGCTGCTCGGCACGGTGCCGCGCTCCCCGTCGCGCAGCACGAGGGAGTTCGCCTCCGTCATCCGCGAGAGCGCGGCGACGGCCTCGTCGGCGCGGGCCTCCTGCACGACGCCGATGATCGCGTTGATGATGACGATCGCGCCGATCACGATCACGTCGATCGGCAGGCCCTCGGCGCCCTCGAGCACCCAGGCGAGCAGGGCGACGAGCAGCGCACCGAGCAGCAGGTAGATCAGCGGGTCCTGGAACTGGGAGAGGATGCGGCGCCAGAGCGGGGTCGCGCGCGCCTCCCGCAGCTCGTTCGGGCCGTCGGCCTCGAGGCGGCGGGCGGCCTCGGCCGCGGTCAGCCCGACCGTCGGTTCGACGCCGAGCGCATCCGCCACCTCAACGGCACGCGCGAGCGTGGGGTCGTCGGAGGATCGGAGCGCGGTCGCGTCGGTCGCACGGTCGGTCGGCTGGTCGGTCCGTTCGTCGCTCGCCACCGTTCCATACTCGGGCGCGTGGCGGGGTGGGCACAACGGGTGCGGATGCCCCGGGGCATCCACTCGGCCCTGCCCGCGTCTCGGGTGGCGGTCAGGCCTCGAATCGCGCCGCGACCTCGTCGGAGGCCGCAGCACGCACGCGCGCCTTCTGGTCGTCGGGCATGTCGTCGAGCTCGTCGAGCCGGGCGAGGGTGTGCCAGAACACCTCGGATGCCTCGCCGTCGGCCGGGTACGGATCGCCCGAGACATAGCGGCAGCGGAACGTGAGATCGAGGTACGAGGTGCGGTCGCCGTTCGGGTACGTGATCTCGGGGGTCGTGTGCACCCAGGCGAGTCGCTCGACCTCGATCTGCACGTTCGCCTCCTCGAGCGCCTCGCGCACGGCGGTCGTCGCAGGCTCCTCGCCCGGCTCGATGATGCCCGAGATCGGCGCGAGCCGGCCGTTGTCGCTGCGGCGGCCGAGCAGCACGTCGTCACCTCGGATGATGACCGCGGTGACGCCCGAGAGCCAGAGCGGGGCGGTGCCGATCGAGCGGCGCAGGTCGACGATGAACTCGGGGATGGGCATGGTCCGAGCGTAGGGGAGACATTCGGAGCGGATCGCGGGAACATCGGGGGAGGCGTTCGCGTTGGCGTTGACTGATACCCCCTAGGGGTATAGGTTGCGAAGCGAGGGAGCGATCATGGCACACGCACACGAACCGCAGGCCGGCACGGAGCACGACCTGCACGAGCACGAGCACGAGCACGAGGCGCACCAGCACTCGGCGCACGAGCACCACGAGCACGACATGCACGCGGAGCACGAGGGCCACGACATGCACTCCGGCCACTCGGACCACTCCGGGCACGGCGGGCACGGCGACCACGTCGGCCAGTTCCGCCGCCTGTTCTGGATCATGCTGGCGCTCGCCGTCCCCACCGTCGCGCTGAGCCCGATGTTCGGGATGCTCCTCGGCTACGAGGTGCCCACCACCGGTCCGATCGCGTGGATCGCCCCCGTGCTCGGCACCGTCATGTACGCCTGGGGCGGCTGGCCGTTCCTCTCGGGCGCGGTCGGCGAGCTCCGCGCGAAGTCGCCGGGCATGATGCTCCTCATCGGCCTCGCGATCACGGTCGCGTACGTCGCGTCGCTCGGCGCGAGCCTCGGCCTGCTCGACCACCGGCTCGAGTTCTGGTGGGAGCTCGCGCTGCTGATCGTGATCATGCTGCTCGGGCACTGGATCGAGATGCGCTCGATCATGCAGGCCTCGTCGGCCCTCGACGAGCTCGCGAAGCTCCTCCCCGACGCGGCCGAGCGCGTCACCGACGACAGCACCGAGACGGTCTCCCCCGCCGACCTGGCGGTGGACGACGTGGTCGTCGTCCGCCCGGGCGGACGCGTGCCCGCGGACGGCGAGGTCACCGAGGGCACGGCCGAGATGGACGAGTCGATGATCACGGGCGAGTCGACGACGGTCTCGCGCGGCCCGGGCACCACGGTCGTCGCGGGCACCGTCGCGACCGACACCGCGATCCGCGTACGGGTCACGGCCGTCGGCGACGACACCGCACTCGCCGGCATCCAGCGGCTGGTGTCCGACGCGCAGGCGTCGAGCTCGCGTGCACAGCGCCTCGCCGACCGCGCCGCCGGCTGGCTGTTCTGGTTCGCGCTCGGCGCTGCAGTGCTGACCGCCGCCGCGTGGACCATCGTCGGCAGCCCCGATGACGCCGTGGTGCGCACCATCACGGTGCTGGTCATCGCGTGCCCGCACGCGCTCGGACTCGCCATTCCGCTCGTCGTCTCGATCGCGACCGAGCGCGCGGCGAAGGGCGGCGTGCTCGTGACCGACCGCATGGCGCTCGAGCAGATGCGCACGATCGACTCCGTGCTCTTCGACAAGACCGGCACCCTGACGAAGGGCGAGCCGACGGTGACGGATGCCGCCGCGGCGGACGGCCACGACACCGACCAGGTGCTGGCGATCGCGGCTGCGGCGGAGGCCGACTCGGAGCATCCGCTCGCCCGCGCCATCGTCGCCCACGCCGACGAGCACGGCGTCGACGTGCCGCGCGCGACGGACTTCTCCTCGGCTCCGGCGGTGGGCGTGCGCGCCACGGTCGACGGCCGCACGGTGCGGGTCGGCGGGCCCGCGCTGCTCGAGGAGGAGGGACTCGATCCGCTCGGGGCATCCGCCGACTGGGCCGAGCGCGGCGCGACCGTGCTGCACGTGGTCGCCGACGGGGAGGTCGTCGGGGCGCTCGCGCTGGCCGACGAGGTGCGCGAGGAGTCGCGCGAGGCGATCGACGCACTGCACGCGCTCGGCATCGGCGTGGTGATGATCACGGGCGACGCGGAGCCGGTCGCGCAGGCGGTCGCCGACGACCTCGGCATCGACCGGGTGTTCGCGCAGGTGCGGCCGGAGGACAAGGCCGACCGGGTCGAGACGCTGCAGCGCGAGGGTCGGAGCGTCGCGATGGTCGGCGACGGCGTGAACGACGCACCCGCGCTCGCGCAGGCCGACGTCGGGCTCGCGATCGGCGCCGGCACCGACGTGGCGATCGCGTCGGCGGGCGTCGTGCTCGCGTCGTCCGACCCGCGCTCGGTGCTCTCGGTGATCGAGCTCTCGCGGGCGTCCTACCGCAAGATGCGGCAGAACCTGTGGTGGGCGGCCGGCTACAACCTGGTGTCGGTGCCGCTCGCGGCGGGCGTGCTCGCGCCGATCGGGTTCGTGCTGCCGATGTCGGTCGGCGCGATCCTCATGTCGGCGTCGGCCGTGGTGGTCGCGGTCAACGCGCAGCTGCTGCGCCGCCTCGACCTGCGTCCCGAGGTGTCCACGCGCGCCGTGCTCGACCGCGAGGGGTAGCGTCAGCGCGCGTCGGGCGTGACCTCGCGCGCGCGACGGATCATCTCGTCGAACGCGTCGAGTTCGAGCGCATCGAGCCGGGTGATGTTCACCGCGGCCGAGCCGACCTTCACTCGCCCGAGCCGCGGCGCGAACGCCTGCACGAGGTACGCGCCGTCGTCGACCGCGTTGACGTAGACGCTCACGTGCTGCTGCTGTGCGGCGAGTCCCACGAGGAACCATTCCACGTCGGCGCCGCGCGGCCGCGGCTGCGTGATCGCGCCGTACCCGACGATGCGCTGCTCGGTGCCGCCCCAGAAGACGCCCTCCCAGAGCACGCGCTCGAGCCCGTCGAACGCCGCCGCGATCCGCGCATCGAGCGCCCGCATCGCGTCGCCGCGCTCCCCCTCGAGCGACGCCAGGAACTCGTCGACGTACGTCCCGGTTCGCTCCATGGCGACCTCCTTCACGTGCCCGACCAGTGTCCCAGACGAGTTCGGCCCGTCGAAGGCACGCCGGCCCGCGTTCGAACACGGGCCGATGCGACTTCGACGGGCCGGTGCGAGCGAGGGCGAGCGGATGCCCCGGGCTGACGTCGCTCGCCGACCCGGGGCGGCGCCTACTCGGCCGGCGAGCCCGACGCGGCGGCTGCCGCCGCGGCCTCCTCGTCGGCCCGCTTCTGCGCCCGCTTCAGCTCGCGCTTCGCGCGCCGCTTCTCGCGACCGCCCTCGACGAGGAAGTAGAGCACCGGCAGCACGATGAGCGTCAGCACGGTCGACGACAGCAGGCCGCCGATCACGACGATCGCGAGCGGCTGCGAGATGAACCCGCCGGTGCCCGTGATGCCGCTGGCCATCGGGATGAGCGCGAAGATCGTCGCGAGCGCCGTCATGAGGATCGGGCGCAGACGGCGGGACGCACCGTGCAGCAAGGCATCGCGAACGTCGTAGCCGCGATCTCGATACTGGTTCACGAGGTCGATGAGCACGATCGCGTTCGTCACCACGATGCCGACGAGCATGAGCACGCCGATGAGCGACGAGACGCCGAACGGGATGCCGACCGCGAGCTGCAGCAGGATGGCACCGGTCGCCGCGAACGGCACCGACACGAGCAGCAGCAGCGGCTGCAGCAGCGAGCGGAACGTCGCCACCATCACGATGTACACGATGAGGATCGCCGCGAGCAGTGCGAGCCCGAGCTGCGTGAACGCCTCCTCCTGGTCGCTCGTGACGCCGCCCACGGTGGCGCTGGTGCCGGCCGGCAGGTCGGCCTCCTCGAGCGCGGTGGTCACGGCGAACGACGCCGCGCCGACGTCGGCCTGGTCGGGCGAAGCGGTGATGGTCGCACTGCGCAGTCCCTGCACCGTGGTGATCGACGCGGGGCCGTCGGTCTCGTCGACGTCCGCGAGCTCGTCGAGCTCGACCGTGCCGGCCGGCGTCGGCACGGGCAGCTCGCGCAGCTCCTCGACCGTCGCGGGCGGGTCGTCGCTCTGCACGTAGATCGTGAGGAGGTCCTCGTCGATCTGCACGCTGCCCGCGGCCTGCGGCTGCATGGCGGATGCCACGAGCGAGCTCAGCGCGAACTCCGAGTACCCGGCGTCCGCCGCCGCCTCGCGGTCGACGACCACGCCGATGAACGGGCGGGTCTCCGACAGGTTCGAGGTCACCTCGACGATCTCGGGCAGCCCGTCGAGCGCCTCGACGACGGACTCCGACGCCTCGCGCAGGTCCGCGTCGTTGCCGGCGGTGACGTCGATGAGGATGTCGCTCGAGAACCCGCCCTGCTGTGCGGCGAGCGTGAGCTCGCCCACGTCGTCGAGCGCGTCGAGCTCCTCGCGCACCTCGGCCTGGAGGGCGTCCTGATCGGCGTGCTCGTCGGTCGTGATCGCGTAGGTGATGGTGCTGCCCGCGCCGCCGCCGAGCCCGAGCTGGATGTCGGAGCCGCCGCCGATGGAGGTCTGCACGATCTCGATCCCCTCGGTGTCGCGCAGGGTCTCCTCGACCTCGGTCGAGGCCGCATCCATCTCCTCCAGCGACGTGCCCGCGGGCAGCTCCTGCGTCACCTGGAACGTGTTCTGCCCCGTGGCGCCGATGAAGTTCGTCGGCATCAGCGGGTAGAGCGCGAAGGTGCCCACGAGCACGAGCACCGCGGCGACGAGCGTGAGCCAGCCGTGGCGGAGCGTCCAGCCGATGATGGGCAGGTAGCCCTTCTGCAGGCGGCCGGGGTGCTCGAGCTCGTCCTCGCCGGTCTCCTCGGCGAGCGCCTCGGTCGAGACCGTGCCGTCCTTGCGGGTGAGCTTGGCGGGCTTCAGGAACCAGTACGCGAGCACCGGCACGATCGTGAGCGACACGAAGAGGGATGCCGCGAGGGCGATCGCCACGGTCAGCGCGAAGGGTCGGAAGAGCTCGCCCGTCGGTCCGCCGACGAGCGCGACCGGCAGGAAGACGGCGATGGTCGTGACGGTCGACGCCGTGATCGCGCCGGCAACCTCGCGCACGGCCTTCACGATGGTCGGCACCTTCTCGACGCCCTCGACGAGATGGCGCTTGATGTTCTCGATGACGACGATCGAGTCGTCGACCACGCGACCGACCGAGATGGTGAGCGCGCCGAGGGTCAGGATGTTCAGGCTGTAGTCGGTCGCCCAGAGCCCGATGAACGTGATGAGCACCGAGGTCGGGATCGAGATCGCGGTGACGAGCGTCGCCCGCACCGACAGCAGGAACACGAGGATGACGAGCACCGCCATCACGAGGCCGAGCATGCCCTCGACGGCGAGAGTCTCGATCGACTCCTCGATGAACGGCGCCTGGTCGAAGACCACCGTGAACTCCGCGCCGGGGAACTGCGAGGCGATGTTCGCCTCGAGGTCGGCCATCGCCTCCTGCACGGCCGTGGACACGTCGACTGTGTTCGCGGCGGGCAGCTTGGTGATCGAGAGCGTGAGTGCGGGCTCGCCGTTCACGCGCGAGATCGAGGTCTCGGGGTTGTCGACGAGCTCGACGGATGCCACGTCGCCGATCGTCGGCGCGGGCGAGACGGGCACCGTGACGGTGCCCGTCGACGTGCCGAGGCCCGTGCCGGCACCGGCATCCGCCCCCGCTCCGGCCTCGAGCCCGGTGCCCGCACCGGCATCCGCGCCCGGCACCTGGCCCGCGCCCGCGTCGGTGCTCGGCGCGGCGACCTGCTCGGTCGCGCCGAGCAGGGGGAGGTCGGCGATGTCGTCGACGGAGGTGAGGCGTTCGCCCGACTGCACGGCGTAGGAGATGCCGTCCTCGGTGATGTCGCCGGCGGGCAGGAGCACGCCGTTCTGCTGGAGGGCGCTCGTGATCGCCTGCGTGGTGAGGCCGAGGGCGGCGAGTTCCTCCTGGTCGGGCACGATGGTGACGCGCTGGCCGATCTCGCCGATGACGCTCGCCTCGCGCACGCCGTCGATCTCGTTCAGCTCGCCGACCGTGGTGCGGTTCAGCGCGTCGGAGAGCGCGGAGGTGTCGTCGGTGCCGCTCACCGCGATCGCGATGACCGGGAAGTCGTCGAAGCTGAAGGCGACCACGGCCGGGTCGACGTCGTCGGGCAACTGCGACGAGATGCGGTTGATCGCGGTCGTCATCTTCTGCTCGGCCGTCGCGAGGTCGGTCTCGTAGTCGAACGTCGCCGTGACCACCGAGATGTTGGTCGAGCTCGTCGAGCTGGTCGATTCGAGGCCCGCGATGCCGCGCAGCGACGTCTCGATCGGCGTGGAGACGTCGTTCTCGACGACCTCGGGCGCCGCGCCCGGGTACGTGGTGACGACCGAGAGCTGCGGGAACGCGATCGAGGGGATGAGCTCCTGCTTGAGCAGCGTCAGCGAGACTCCGCCGAAGATCGCGACCACGATCGTGACGAGTGCGATGAGGGCGCGGTTCTTCAGGCTGGCCTGCGCGAGGAGATGCATTCGTCGATTCTCGCATTGCAGCGAGTGCAAGAAGTAACGGGAAGCTGTGAGCGGCGCGCGCAGTGGGGGCGAGGGCCCCGCCGACGACGAGCGCCGGCCGGGCGGCGTGGTTCGCCACCCGGCCGGCGCCGGTCATGCCCCGCGGGTTCAGCGGAACGCGGGGATCACCTTCTTGGCATCGCCGAGCCGCAGGAACACGGTCTCGCCGGTGGCGTCGTCGACGCCGTCGTTGTCGGTGACCGCGTAGACCTGGCGGTCGATGCCGATGGTGAAGCCCTCGAGCTTCTCCTGGGTCCAGCCGTTCACGGCCTGCAGTGCGGGCAGCACGTCGATCGCGAGCGACTTCTCGAGGATCGGCAGCTCGCCCTCGCCGGGCAGCTCGTCGGGGACCTCGACGGTGATGACGGTCTTCAGCGCGGCATCCGGGCCATTGAGCTTGTCGCGCTCGATGAGGGCCAGGGTGTCGTCGTCGATCGCGGTGATCTCCGACAGGCCGATCCAGTCTCCGTCCGCGGAGGTCGACTCGAGCTCGATGCCGAAGAACGCCCAGGTGCCGCCCGAGACGTCGTAGCGCCCGATGCGCGCGACGTTGCCCTCGTACAGCTCGAGGCTGCCGGCGCCGACCGACGGGTCGACCCACAGCGGGCGCTGGATCGCGACCCAGAGCGCCTCGTCGCCGGTGCCCTCACCCGTGATGGTCACGCCCTCGAAGCCCCAGTTGCGCACGTGCGCGGCGACCTCGGCCGGCAGCGACACCGTCTCGACGACCTCGCCCGAGGCGTCGATGCGCACCAGCGCGTTCGCCGGGCCGCTCGAGCCCTCGACCGCGAGCCAGAAGCCACCGTCCGCGAGCGCCTGCAGGCCCTCGACGTCGTACTCGGCCGGCTCGCCGCCGTCGGTCACGACGAGCGAGTCGACGATGACCGCCTGGCCCTTCTTGTCGGAGACGTCGACGGTGAACACCGTGCTCGGGGTGAGCGCGTTGTCGCTCGCCGCGTAGACGATGCCCTTCTCCGCCGGGTCGGCCGAGAGTGCGCCGAGCGCCGACCAGCCGATGGGGAGGCCGTCGACGTCGGCCGAGACGATGCTCGGCTGCGACGGCTGGCCCTTCTGCACCTCGTAGATGTTCACCGCGGCGCGCACGAGGGCGTCGGAGTCGTCCTCCTCGCTCAACACGATGAGGAGGTCGCGGCTCGGCACCGGCAGGATGCCCTCGGGGCCGTTGGTCGCGAACAGCAGCTGCTGGAACTCCGGCGCGGTCGGGTCGCTCACGTCGTAGACCGCGATGAAGTTCGACCGCTCCGAAGCGACGAACGCGGTGGGCACGCCGTCGAACTCGGCGATCGCGAGGCCCTCGGGCTCGGCGCCCTTGTTGTCGGCGCGGCCGTCGTTGTACAGGCCGTGCGCGATCGCGAGGTGCTCGAACGTGTCACCCGCGTCCCAGACGACCTCCCCGGTCGCGGCGTCGAAGATCGACCAGCCACGGCTGCCGCCCTTCCAGTCGCCCTCGTTGGCGGTCGCGACGTACCGGTCGCCGATCCAGCCGATGGCGTCGGGCTCGCGGGGCACCTCGATGGTGTCGGTGAGCTCGATGGCGCCGTCGTCGTCGGTGTCGACGTTCGGGATCACCGGCGAGCCGAGCTCGAACGCCCCGGTCACGGTCAAAGTCGCGAGGTCGATCGTGACGAGGCCGTTGTTCTCCTGCAGCGACACGGCGAGCTGGTTGGCGTCGTTGATGTCGACGTACTCGGGCTCGGGGTCGCTCGGGGTGTCGATGCCTGCGGCGGTCAGGATGTCGCCCGCAGCGCCGTCCACGAGCGAGACCGGGTCGAGGCTCCACGTGCCCGGGTCGGCCGGCGTGCCGCCGAACGTGATGACCTGCACGAAGCCGGCGGGCGCCTGGGGCAGGTCGCCCTCGTCGCCGATGCCGCCGTCGGCGGGGAAGTCCTCGTTGCGCTGGTTCTCCATGGCGATCGCCGCGTACGCGCCGTCGGGGCTCACGGCGATCGAGTCGGGCTGGCCGGCCAGGTCGAACGTCGCGACGACGTCATGGCTGACGGCGTCGACGACCACGAGCTCGCCGGAGCGGGGCTTCGAGGCGAGCGTGTCGGCGTCGTAGTCGGTCGTGTCGACGACGACGAGCACGTAGTCGCCCACGGCGGCGACCGAGGTCGGCGACGCCTCCGAGGCATCCGTGATCTCGTCGAGGGCCAGGGTGCCCGCGCCGACCGGGTTCGACGGGTCGGTCACGTCGACGAAGCCGATGCGCTCGCCCGCGGCATCCGTGTAGATGACGGTGTTGCCGTCGGGGCTGATCGCCGAGATCTCGGCGACCGTCTCGTCGGCGGGGTCGACGCCCTCGGGGGCGTTCAGGTACACGGGGTAGGTCGCCGTGCGGTGGAACGCCGTGTTGGGCGTGCCGTACTTCGGCCCGTTCGGCTGCGCGAGCGCCGGGGCGGCGGCTCCGCAGGCGAGCAGGGCGGCGGTGGTGGCGAGGGCGAGTCCGGTCAATCGGCGCGCGCGCGTCATCGCGTCTCCTTCTCAGTGGGGGCGAGGCGGATGCCTCTGGTGCTCCCACCGTTCCGGCGCGGACGCAACTCGGCGTGATGCGCGCGTGACGCGGTGGTGTCCGGTCGGTGAACGGACGGTGCGGCCTCCCGGCCGCCGGCTGCGGCTCAGGCGGGCAGCGACTCCTCGATCGCGGCGATGACCTCGGGCGCATCGGGCTTCGTCGTCGGACGGAAGCGGTACACCTGCCCGTCGGGGGTCACGAGGAACTTCTCGAAGTTCCACACGACCTTGCCGGCCTTGCCCTCGGCGTCGGGCGTCTTCTTGAGCTCGGTGAAGAGCGGATGCTCCTTCTTGCCGTTCACCCTGATGCGATCGAAGATCGGGAAGGTGATGCCCCAGGTCGTGGAGCAGTACTCGGAGATGGCCTCGTTCGAGCCGAGCTCCTGCAGGAACTGGTTGCTGGGGAAGCCGAGCACCGTGAACCCGCGGTCGGCGTAGTCCTTCTGCAGCTGCTCGAGCTGCTCGTACTGGGGCGAGAGCCCGCAGCGCGAGGCGACGTTCACGATCAGCTTCACCTTGCCGTCGTACTCGGCGAGGCTCGTCTCCGCGCCGTCGATGGTCGTGATCGGGATCTCGTCGAGGGTCGTGGTCTTCGCGTCGTCGGTGGCCATACTCCAGTCAAGCATGGTTGCAGTCACTGCAACGGATTCGTCACCGGATTCCCAGCCGGGGTCACCGATTCGCTCGCGGGTGCCTCACACCACCGCCGACAGCACGTCCGCGTCGACGACCGGCGCACCGCCCATGGTCGCCCACGCCGCCTGCAGCGCGTCGAGCGCACGCTCGGTCTCCGCGGCCGTGAACCCCAGCGGGATGCGCAGGTTGCGCTCGAACGCCCCGTCGATGCCGAAGCGGGGCCCCGCGGTGATGAGCAGGTCGTGGGTGCGTGCGGCGAGCGCGAGCTGCGAGCTGACCGGCGCGCCGAGGTGCACCCAGAGCGCGAGTCCGCCGTGCACGTGCGGCACCGTCCACTGGGGGAAGCGCTCGGCGAGCGCCTGCTCCAGGTGCGCGCGCCGTTCGCCCAGCTGGGTGCGCCGCAGCTCGAGGATGTCGTCCATGCGCGGCAGCAGCTCCGATACCAGCAGCTGCTCGAGGATGGGCGTGCCGAGGTCGTTCGGCGCGCGCTGCGCCAGCAGCCGGCGGATCAGCCCGCGGTCGGCGCGGATCCAGCCCATGCGGATGCCGCCCCAGACCGTCTTGCCGACCGAGCCGATCATCACGGCGGGCCCGTAGGCGGCGAGCGGCTTCGCCCGGAACGGCCGGTCGATGTCGAGCTCGGCCGTGGTCTCGTCGGCGATGAGCACGGTGCCCTGCGCCGAGGCCGCGTCGACGACCCGTTCGCGGTCGAGCTCGGTGAGCGAGCGCCCGGTGGGGTTGTGGAAGTCGGGCAGCAGGTACGCGACCGACGGGCTCGCGTGGCGGATCGCCTCGGCGATCGCCTCCCCGTCGCCCAACGGCGGGTCGCCGACGGGGTGCACGGATGCCCCGGGCTCGCCGCCGACCGGCACCGCGACGAGTCGGGCACCCGCGCCGCGCAGCGCCTCGTAGGCGTGCGGGTAGGTGGGCGACTCGACGAGCGCGCGGTCGCCGCGACCGATCAGCGTGCGTGCGAGCAGGGAGATCGCGTGCTGCGCGCCGATCGTGACGAGGATCTCGTCGGGGTCGGTCGGCAGGCCGCGCGCTGCGTACCGGGCGGCGATCGCCTGGCGCAGCTCGGGCAGGCCGATCGGGTCGTAGCCGGGGTCGCCGAGGTAGGCGGGCAACCGCTCGGCGGCCGCTCGTGCGGCCTCGCCGAGCCACGGCAGGGCGGGCAGCGCCGCCTTGGTGAAGTCGAGGCTGTCGGCCCCGGTCGGATGCAGCGGGGTGATGTGCGCCGCGGGCAGCCGCGTGACGCTGCCCGACCCGCGCAGCGACTCGAGGTGCTCCGACTCGCGCAGTCGGGCGTAGGCCGCGGCGATGGTCGTGCGGCTGAGGCCGAGCCGGGCGGCGAGCTCGCGCTCGGCGGGGAGCCGGGTGCCGACCGCGATGCGCCCGTCGATGACGAGCAGGCGGATGCGGGCAGCCAGGTCCTCGTAGGCGGCTCCGCCGCTGCGCCAGTCACCGAGCAGGCCGATCAGCGCCCGTGGCCCGAGGGTGGCATCGTTCATGCGGCCACTCTAGCGCGATTGGCATCTTGGCAACAGTCCAATCGAGTAATTGGATGGTCACATGCTTCGTCGTGTCACCCAACTGCTGGTCGGCCTCTCCCTCTACGGGTTCGCCATCGCGCTCATCGTGCGCGCCGGGTACGGCGTCGCCCCGTGGGACGTGCTCACGCAGGGGCTGAGCCGCGTCACCGGCCTCGGGTTCGGGCTGATCACGGTGCTGGTGAGCGGCGTCGTGCTGCTGCTGTGGATCCCCATCCGGCAGAAGCCGGGCGTCGGCACCCTCGCCAACGCGCTGCTCGTCGGCCCGTTCGCCGACCTGGGGCTCTGGCTCGTGCCGGCGGGACTCGACCCGTTCGTGCGGGCGGCGCTGCTGCCCGCGGGCATCGTGCTGCTCGGCGTCGCGACCGGCCTGTACGTCGGCGCGCGCTTCGGACCGGGCCCGCGCGACGGCCTCATGACCGGGCTGCACGCCCGCACCGGTGCTCCGATCTGGGTCGTGCGCACCGGCATCGAGGTGACGGTGCTCGCCGTCGGCTGGCTGCTCGGCGGCCAGGTCGGCATCGGCACGCTCGCCTTCGCCCTGCTGATCGGGCCGATCTGCGGGCGCACCATCCCGTTCTTCACGGTGCCGGAGCCCGCACGCCGCGCGGCCGCTTCGGCCACCGGGCAGGTCGCGACCCTCGCGACGCCCGCCCCGCACCGCACCTGACCACCCGCGCACGAAGGAGGAGGAGACATGCTCGCGACCATGATCGCCCTCGCCGCCCTCGCGGCGACCGGCATCGCATGGACCGTCGTCGACTGGTTCCGCGACGGCTACCGCCGCATCCCCACCCGCGACACCTGACCCCCGACCCCGACTCTCCCAATCCCACTCGCCGAGTGTGCTCGAAATGACGCCCGAGGGGACCGTTTCCGGGTCAGATCCGGTCATTTCGAGCACACTCGGCGGAGACACGGATGCCTCGGGGCCGGCCGGCCCCGAGGCATCCGTCGTCCTACAGGTTGCGCTCCGCGTAGACCGCGAGCGCGTCGCGCACGAACTCGGCGCCGCGCTGCCCGCCGTAGTTCTTCGCGAACCGCGGGTCGGCGACGTACATGTCGCCCAGCCCGAGCACGTACTCCTTCACCGGGCGGCCGTGCTCGGAGCCCGGGGTGCCCGGGATCGAGCCGAGCCACTCGGCATGACGCGCGGCCAGGGCCTGCGCCTCGTCGTCGTCGGGTGCGACGCCGCGCTCCGCGGCATCCGCCCAGTCGCGACCGAGCGCGGCCGACTCGGCCTTCCAGGACTCCTGCTCCGAGGCGCTCTTGCCGCGCCACCAGGCGTCGGACTTCGCGTACGCGTCGGCGCCCCAGCGCTGCTCGACCTCGTCCTTGTACTGCGTGTGGTCGAAGCCGTCGAACATCTGCTCTGCCATGAGGTTCTCACCTCCCTCCAGTGCCTCGATGGTGCGCTCGACCGAGGCGGCCTGCCTCGCGAGCCGTTCCTGTTCCCGCCGCAGCCACTCGAGGTGGCCGTGCAGCGCGTGGGCCTCGCGCGGCTCGTTGCCGAGCGCCTCCGCGATGGCGGGCAGCCCGAGACCGAGCTCGCGCAGCAGCAGGATGCGCTGCAGGCGCACGAGCGCGTCGCGGTCGTAGTGCCGGTAGCCGTTCGGCGCGATGCGACTGGGCGGCAGCAGCCCGATGTCGTCGTAGTGGCGCAGCGTGCGGCTCGTCGTGCCGGCGATGCGCGCGATCTCCTGGATCGACCAGTCCATGGGGCGCTCCTCTCCTCGTGTCGTCGATGCCGCGGCGGTCGCGGCGGGATGACTCCACGGTAGAACTTGACGTCGCGTCAACGTCAAGCGGAGTTCCGCGATTGCCGGTTGCGTTCCGCGCACTCGCGATATATCTTGAGTTGACGAAACGCGATATAACGCGACTTGACCCCGCTCCGGCCGGACGGCCGGGCGCTGCGAAGGAGAAGGACCCATCATGGCCCTGGAGAAGTGGATCATCTCACCCGGTCAGAGCCGGGTGATCGACATCGAGCTGGCGCGCTCCCTCAAGGTGGGCCTCGTCGGCGGCAGCGTCACGGTCATCGCGCACGACGAGCCGGGCCTGCGCATCGAGGTGTCCGAGGTGAGCGGCCGCGACCTCCGCGTCGAGATCGACGGCGACAAGGTCGAGATCGACCACCCGCAGCTGCGGTGGGACAACTTCCTCGACGTCTTCAAGGGCTTCCGCGGCAACATGCGCGCCGTGGTCTCCATCCTCGCC
The DNA here is from genome assembly GCA_913053875.1 of uncultured Agromyces sp. Taxonomy (GTDB): domain Bacteria; phylum Actinomycetota; class Actinomycetes; order Actinomycetales; family Microbacteriaceae; genus Agromyces. Next base: position 256,728 of record CAJXGN010000002.1, read on the forward strand.
CCGCGCGAGACCGCGCTGAAGCTCGGCGTGGTGTCGGCCGACGCGCTCATCGCCGGCTTCGTCGGCGACGCGAAGCTCAGCACCGTCAACGGCGACGTCACGGTCGACCGGCACGTCGGCGACCTCGAGCTCAACAGCGTGACCGGCGAGATCTCGGTCGGCTCGCACGAGGGCCGCATCGGCGCGCACTCGGTGTCGGGCGACATCGCGGCGACCGGCACCGTCACCCGGTTCTTCAGCGACACCGTGTCGGGCGACGTCATCCTCGATCTCGAGGGCGTGCCGAGCCGCATCGACGCGAACACCATCTCGGGCGACCTCACGGTGCGCCTCGATGCGCACGCGAGCGCGCGCTTCCGGGTCAACACCGTCAGCGGCACGATCTTCATCGACGACACCTCCATCCGCGGCACCCTCGGCAAGGGGTACGAGCGCGTGGTCGGCGACCTCGCCGGCACCTGGACCAACTTCGGCGCCAACTCGGTGTCGGGCAACGTGTCGGTCATGCGCCGTCAGCACGGCGAGCAGGCGGATGCCTCGGGCGAGACCGACGCCGACGCCGACGACCCGGCCGGCGCGACGCCCGGCGCCGAGACGGCGGCCACCGCATGACCCCGCCCGTCTTCTCGCACGGCAGCCTGCGGCTGTACCTGCTGAGCCTGCTCGCGGAGCAGCCGCGGCACGGCTACGAGCTCATCCAAGCGCTGTCCGACCGGTTCGGCGGCACCTACAGCCCGAGCGCGGGCACCATCTACCCGCGCCTGGCCAAGCTCGAGGCGGAGGGCCTCGTCGCCAAGACCGCCGACGGTCGCAAGACGGTGTACGAGATCACCGACGCCGGCCGCGCCGAGCTCGCCGACCGCGAGCCCGAGCTCGAGTCGATCGAGGCCGAGGTCACCGACTCGGTCAGCCGGCTCGCCGACGAAGTGCGCACGAACGTCGAGGAGGCCCTGCGGAGCATGCGCGCCGATCTCGCGAGCGCCGCCCGCGAGGCCAAGCGCGCGGCGCGCGAGGCAACCTCCGACGCACCCGCTGCCCCGTCGGCCGCGACCGAGCCCGAGGGGCGGGCGGTGCACGAGGCCGATCTCGCGATCAACGCGTTCCGGCAGCAGCTGCGCACCGACCTGCGCACGCACGCACGACGGGGCAAGGTCTCCGCCGACACGGTCGACCTGCTGAAGTCGCGCCTGGCCGAGGTGCGGTCCGACGTGCTCGCCGAGCTGCGAGGGCGCTGACGCGAGCGCCTCCCCGGGCGTAGTGTGAAGTCGAGGCCCGCGAGGAGGCACCCATGCCCGACACCCCCGCTCGTGCGATCGTCGCCGGAATCGTGCCCGGCCAGCCCTCGGCGGTGGTCCGCTACGCCGCCCGCCTCGCCGCGACCTTCGGCGTGCCGCTCGAGTGCGCGTACGTCGACGTGTCGAGCTACGCCATCTCGACCAACATCGACGGCTCGATCCTCGCGGTGCCGATCGACCCCGACGGCGCGACGGATGCCGCCGAGGAGACCGCCGTCGCCATCGAGCAGTACCTCCGGCGCGAGCTCGCCGGTGCGGGCATCGACTGGCGCGTGCACCTGCTCGCCGGCAACGCGTCGCGCGAGCTCGAGCGTCTCGCCGACGAGGTCGACGCCGAGCTCATCGTCGTCGGCACCCGCGAGCGCGGCGTGCTGGCCGGGCTCGCCGAGTTCCTGAGCGGCTCGATCGCCGCGCAGCTGTCCCACCGCCAGTGCCGGCCGGTGGTCGTCGTTCCACTGCAGCCCGCCGCCGACGGCGAGGCGCTGCCGTGGGACGAGCCGTGACCCACCGGCCGCTCCATCTCCGCCCGTCGTCCGTCGCACTCGTCGCCGCGGGCGGCGCCGTGGGCACCGCCGCCCGCGAGGGCGCGACACTCGCCTTCCCCGACCCCGGCCACTTCCCGGGCACGCTCCTGCTGGTCAACGTGCTCGGCGCGTTCGCCCTGGGCGCGCTGCTCGAGGTGCTGCTGCGGCTCGGTCCCGACGCCGGTCGGCGGCGCACCGTGCGGCTCGCGTTCGGCACCGGCCTCCTCGGCGGGTTCACGACCTACAGCGCGTTCGCGGTCGGCACGGTCGAGCTGCTGCAGCAGGGCCACCTCTGGCTCGGGCTGCTGAACGCGCTCGGCACGGTCGTGCTCGGCGCTGCGGCGACGTTCGCGGGCATCATCGCCGCGGGCACGCTCGTGCGCCGCCGCGGCGAGGGAGCGGCGGCGACGTGACCCCGCTGCTCTTCCTCGGCATCGCCGTCGCGGGCGGCCTCGGCGCCGCGTGCCGGCTCGTGCTCGACGGCGTGCTGCGCACGCGTATCGCCTCGCCGTTCCCGTGGGCGACCACCGTGGTGAACGTCACCGGGTCGTTCGCGCTCGGCGTCGTGGTCGGCTTCGCCGACACCGGGCTCGTGCCGCACGAGCTGCACCTGGTGCTCGGCACCGGCTTCCTCGGCGGCTACACCACGTTCAGCACGGCGAGCGCCGAGACGGTGCGCCTGCTGCTGGAGCGCCGCTGGACCGCGGGCCTCGCGAGCGGGCTCGGCATGCTCGTGCTGTCGGTGGCGGCGGCGGCCCTCGGATTGTGGCTCGGGCTGCTGCTCTGAGTTGAGGATGCCGCGGGGCCGAGCCGATGCCGCGGGGCCGGACGCGCGCCCAGGGGCATCCGCTCGCTGCCCTGCGAGGTCGCGTCAGAGCAGCGCCATGATCTGCCGCGCGATCATGCGCCCGGCGCGGTTGGCGCCGATCGTCGACGCCTGCGGTCCGTAGCCGGCGAGGAAGACGCGCGGGTCGGCCCACGATGCGCCCTGGCCGACCGAGATGCCGCCGGCCTTCTCGCGCAGCTTCAGCGGCGACAGGTGGCGCAGCTCGGGGCGGAACCCGGTCGCCCAGATGATCGTGTCGGCGAACGCGAAGTCGCCGTCAGCCCAGCGCACGCCCGCGCGCTCGATGCGCTCGAACATGGGCCTGGCCACGAGCAGGCCGCGGTCGATGCCGGCCGCGATGCGACGGCTGCGCGGCACGCCGGTGCCGCTGACGATCGACGGGAGGGCGCGTCCCGCGCGTGCCGCCTCGTCCTGCATGGCGACGGCGGCGGATGCCCCCTCGAGGTCGAGGTCCTCCGAGTCGATCCAGTCGATGGACCGGCGCGACACCCAGGTGAGCCCCGCGGCGACGGATTCCAGTTCGAGCATGAACCCGATCGCCGAGGTGCCGCCGCCGACCACGACGACCTGCTGGCCGCGGAACTCCTCGGCCGAGCGGAAGTCGGAGGTGTGCACGTGGCGGCCCGCGAAGTCGTTCATGCCGGGGTAGTAGGGCACGAACGGCGCACCCCAGGTGCCGGTGGCGTTGACGAGGAATCGCGTGACGATCTCGCCCGTCGGCGCCTCCCGTGCAACCTGCTGGTCCTCGGCCCGCCTGCTCCACCGGCCGAACAGCCCGCGCTGCGGCCGCTCCTCCTGCTCGCGGGGGCGCAGGTCGTCGTAGCGCACCGCCAGCTCCACGCCGCGGTTGACCACGCTGCGCACGTGCACGGGCCGACGCACGTCGAGCTCGAAGTGCCGCTCGTAGCGGTCGTAGTAGTCGGTGACCACCTCTCGCGCGGGGCGCGAACGGTCGGCGGTGTCGAAGCTCACGCCGAGCTGCTCCATGCCCGGCAGGTCGTGCACGCGGTGCGCCGTGCCGAGCTTCAGCGACTCCCAGCGGTGCGCCCAGGCGCCCCCGGGGCGGTCGGTGCGGTCGAGGATCACGAAGTCCTCGCCGGCGACCAGTTCGAAGCGGCGGAGGTAGTAGGCGACCGAGAGTCCGGCCTGGCCGGCGCCGATCACCACGACCGTCACGGCCTCCGCAGCATGCTCCACGCCACCATCAGAACATGCCGCGCTGGGCGCGCGCAGAACGGATGCCCCGCTGTGACTACATGCGGCGGGGCGCCCGAATCACGGTGCTAAACTGACCCACGGATTCTGTTCATATCAGTGAGCGCCGGGCGAGGCTCATGTTCGCACCGGCCCGACGTCGTTAGGGGGTCACGCATGGGGCGCGGCCGTCAGAAAGCCAAGCACACGAAGGTCGCTCGGGAGCTGAAGTACTTCAGCCCGGAGACCGACTACGATGCGCTCGAGCGCGAGCTCACGAGCGGGCATGACGACCACTACGCCGAAGAGGCGTCGAAGTGGTCGGAGTACGCCGACGACGACTACGCGTCGGACGAGCAGAAGCGGGCCTGACCCGGGCCACCCACCTCGCAGCCGGCACGCCCCGATCGCCGGAGCGATCCGGCATGCCCGCACCCGGGCGGGCTCAGGCCGCGTACCCGCCGACCAGTCGCACGGCGCCGCCGTCCACGCCCTTCGCGCCCTGCTCGAACACGGCGAGGTCGCGTGCGGCCGTCGACACGGTGCCCGCCTGCCACGACGGCAGGCCGAGACGGCCGAGCTCGGCGACGACGTCGGCAGCCGCATCCGCCGCCACCACCGCGAAGAACCCGATCCCGAGGTTCCAGGTGCCCTCCGCGGCCTCGAGCGGGTCGCCCGCGAGGTCGCTCAGCACGCGGAACACGGGCTGCGGCGACCAGGTCGACCGCTCGAGCTCGACCCATGCCCCGCGCGGCAGCACGCGCGCGAGGTTCGCGGCGATGCCGCCGCCGGTCACGTGCGAGAGGGCGTGCACCGCGGCGCCGACGCGCTCGTCGGCGAGGAGCTCGACGAGCGGGCCGGTGTAGAGGCGCGTCGGCTCGAGCAGGGCCTCGCCCCAGCTGGTGCCCAGGTCGGGGGCGGAGTCGGCGTAGCCGATGCCGCGCTGGTCGAGGATGTGCCGCACGAGCGAGAAGCCGTTGGAGTGCACGCCGCTCGACGCGATCGCGATCACCGCGTCGCCGTCGGCGACCCGGTCGGCACCGAGCATGCGGTCGGCCTCGACGACGCCCACCGCGGCGCCCGCGACGTCGTAGTCGTCGGGGCCCATGAGACCGGGGTGCTCGGCGGTCTCGCCGCCGACGAGGGCGGTGCCGGTCGCGGCGCATGCGTTCGCGATGCCCGTGACGATCGTGGCGATGCGCTCGGGCACCACCCGGCCGCACGCGATGTAGTCGGTCATGAACAGCGGCGTCGCGCCGACCACGACGATGTCGTCGACGACCATCGCGACGAGGTCCTGCCCGATGGTGTCGTGCCGGTCGAGCGCCTGGGCGATCGCGATCTTCGTGCCGACGCCGTCGGTCGAGGTGGCGAGCAGCGGGCGGTCGTAGTCCTTCGCGAAGGACAGGTCGAACATGCCGGCGAAGCCGCCCACGCCACCGAGCACGTTCGGCCCGTGCGTGCGGGCGACCGACTCCTTCATGAGCTCGACGGCCAGGTCGCCGGCCGCGGTGTCGACTCCGGCGGCGGCGTAGGTGGAGTTGCTGGTCACCGCTCAATCGTACCGGCGGCCGAATACCCCCGTTCGAGGGGCATGCCGAGCGGGCCCGGGAGGGCCATGATGAGCACATGGCCACGACGCCGGTGATCCGCACGCCGGATCAGCGGATCCGCGTCTTCGTGAGCTCGACGCTGCGCGAACTGCAGCCCGAGCGTCGAGCCGTGCGCGCCGCGATCGAGCGCCTGCGACTCGCGCCCGTCATGTTCGAGCAGGGCGCCCGGCCGTACCCGCCGCGCGAGGTCTATCGTTCCTACCTGTCGCAGAGCGACGTGTTCGTCGGCATCTACGCCGACAGCTACGGCTGGGTCGCGCCCGGCGAGGAGATCTCGGGCCTCGAGGACGAGTACCGGCTCGCACCGCCCGACATGCCGAAGCTCATCTACATCCGCCGCAGCGGCGAGCGCGAGGAGCGACTGCTCGCGCTGCTCGCGCGCATCAAGGACGACGACACGGCCGCCTACCTGTCCTTCGACTCGGCCGACGAACTCGAGGAGCAGGTGGCATCCGACCTCGCCGCGCTGCTGGCCGAGCGCTTCGTGCAGTCGCGCCCGGTCGAGGACGAGCCGGCGGATGCCGCGATCCCGCCGGTGCCCGGGCTGCCGGTGCCGTACACGACGACCATCGGGCGCGAGCACGAGGTCGCCGAGCTGCGCCGGATGCTCGCCGACGTCGACGGCCGCATCGTCAGCCTCATCGGACCGGGCGGCGTGGGCAAGAGCCGCCTCTCGATCGAGGTCGCGCACGCGTGCGGCGACCTGTTCCCCGACGGCGTGACGTTCGTGCCGCTCGAGGGCGTGCTCGAGCCCGGGCTGCTGGTGCCGACGATCTCGTACGCGCTCGGCATCCGCGACAACGGCGAGGCGGCGCTCGAGGAGCGGGTCGTGCGCGCGCTGCAGGGCCGGAGCGCCCTGGTCGTGCTCGACAACTTCGAGCAGATCGTCGAGGCCGCACCCGTGCTCGTGCGCCTGTCGAGCGCCGCGCCCACCGTGGCGTTCCTCGTCACGAGCCGTGTCGTGCTCCGCGTCCGCGGCGAGCGCGTCTTCGACGTGCCGGTGCTCCGCGCACCGCCCGAGGGCGCGCCGGCGTCGCTCGACCGCGCCACGCGCTCCCCCGCGGTCGCGCTGTTCGTCGACCGGGCACGTGCCGCGAAGCCCGACTTCGAGGTGACGGCCGAGAACGCCGCGGACGTCGCGAACATCTGCCGCGCGCTCGAGGGGCTGCCGCTCGCGATCGAGCTCGCCGCCGCGAAGGTGCGCCTGCTCGGCCCGCACGGCATCGCGCAGCGCCTCGAGCAGGCGCTGCCGCTGCTGTCGTCGTCGGTGCGCGACCTGCCGGAGCGCCACCGCACGATGCGCAGCGCGATCGACTGGAGCGTGAGCCTCCTCCCGCCCGAGCAGCGTGCGATGCTGTTCGACCTCGGGGTGTTCGCCACCCGGTTCACGCTCGACGCGGTCGAGGCGATCGGCGTCGGGCGGGCCTGGGACGGCCGGGCGCTCGACGGCCTCGCGGCCCTCGTCGACGGCAGCCTCGTGAAGGAGATGGACATCGGCGGACGGTCGGTCTACTCGCTGCTCGCGATCGTGCGCGAGTACGCGATCGACCGCCTGCGCGAGCAGGGGGAGACGCGTGCGGTGCGGGCGGCGCACGCCGACTACTACCGCGGACTCGTCGCGCGCCTCGCGCCGGGCCTGCGCGGCGCCGGGCAGGGCGATGCGGTCGCGCTGCTCGGGCTCGAGCTGTCGAACCTGCGCGCAGCGGTGCGGCACCTCGTCTACACCGACCGCCTCGACGACGCCGGCGACTTCGCGTGGAGCCTGCTGATCTACTGGTGGATCGCCGGATTCTTCGACGAGGTGCGGGTCTGGATGACCGAACTGCTCGGCAAGGATCGACCGATGACCGAGCACACGCGCGCCGTCGCCCGGTTCTTCGTGCTCTGGTGCGCGATGTGGCAGCAGCCGTCGGAGGAGGTCGTCGAGGGGCTCGGCGAGTGCGTCGAGCGGTTCGCCGAGTCGGGCGACGAGGATGCGGCCGCGATGTCGCTCGCGGCGCGGGCGACCGCGCGCCTGCAGCTGTCGCACCCCGACATCGTGGCCGCCGACGACGAGCTGGCACGTGCCGCGACGCGCATGCACGAGCTCGGCAACGGCTGGGCGGAGGCGATCACCGAGGTGTCGCGCGGGCGCCTGTCGTGGGTGCGCGGCGACGTCGCGTCGGCGGTGGCGCACTTCGACCGGGCGACGGCGCTGGCCGAGGCCGGCGCAGACCTCTTCACGCTCTCGGTGAGCGGCAACCACCGCGGCCGCCTGCTGCTGGCGAAGGGCGATGCGGATGCCGCGGAGGACGCGTTTCTCCGCACCCTGCACGTGTCGGTGCGCCTCCACTTCGAGGAGGGCGTGGCGTACGGGCTCGAGGGGCTGTGCGGGGTCGCCGCGCTCCGCGGCGAGGCCGAGCGCGCGGGCGTGCTCGCGGCGGCCGCGGCCACCATCCGCTCCCGCATCGGCATCTTCGATGTGGAGGCGTTCACCGTGCACACCGTCTCGCTGCACGCGGTGCGCGAGGCGGAGCCGGCGGCCGTCGCCGCGGGCGAACGCCGCGGGCGCGACCTGACCGTGCCCGAGGCCGTGGCGTACGCGCTGCCCGACGACGACGTCGAGGAGGAGGCGGCGGTGCTCGCCCACTGGTGAGCCCCGTCGCATCCGCCCGCCCGTCGCCCTCCCCAGCCGCGGAATCCCGCGCCTCGCAGGCGGGGAGCGCTCTACACTTGGAGCATGCCGAGCGGGGGCACGCCGTCATGGGTGATTCGCGAGAACGCGTCTCGCTCGGTGCTGCTCGCCCTCTACCTGCGCGAGGTGCTCGGCATCGCCTCGCCCACCGAGCTGCCACGCGTGCGCGACCTGGGCACCGTGACGCCGGCCGACCGGGCCGTCGACGTGCAGGACGAGCTCGAACGACAGTGGCGCGCCTGGTGGATGATGACCGTCGAGCCCGAGGCGCACCCTTCGCCGGTGCCGCTCGAACTGGTGGAGGCGTTCGGCACCGAGATCGCGCTGCCGACGAGCGGCGCGGAGGCGCTGGCCGAGGCGATCGTGCCGCACGCCGACGCGGCGCTCTCGTGGGCCGAGTGGGCGCACGAGGCGTACCGGTCGAGCTCGTCGACGCACCGTGGCGACGCCTACCGCGCGTACGCGGGCACGATCGCCGAGCACGAGCGCGAGGTCGGCCGGCGGGCGCACTCGTTCGAGCTGAACGTCGAGGTGCTGCCGCTCGCCGAGCGCGGCATCTGGTGGATCGGCTCGCTCACGGTGGCCGTGACCGACACGCTCCGCACCGACCCGGCGGCGTTCGACGAGGCGCTGCACCCGATCATCGCCGAGCTGGCCTGAGCGCCCGCCCCGGGGCATCCGCCCGCCCCGACCGCCCCGGTCGCGCCGTGACAGACTCGACCGCATGAGCATCTGGTTCGCCGACGAACTGCCCTCGGCCGAGTGGGTCGACTCCCGCTGCGACGACACCGCGATCCGCTCGCTCGGCATCGAGATCACCGAGTTCACCGACGACTCGATCCGGGGGCGGATGCCCGTGGACGGCCGCACCCGGCAGCCCGGCGGCGTGCTGCACGGCGGGTCCTCCGTGCTCTTCGCCGAGACCCTCGCGAGCTGGGGCTCGTCGTTCACGGTCGACCGCGAGCGATTCCACTGCGTCGGCATGGAGATCAACGCCAACCACACGCGCCCCGTCGCCTCGGGCTGGGTGCTCGGCGAGGCCCGGCCCATCACGCGCGGCCGCACCACGCAGGTGTGGGACATCCGCATCACCGACGAGCAGGGCCGATCGGTCTGCGTCTCGCGCTGCACGATCGCCGTGCTCGCCGCACCGTCGCACTACTGACCTCCTCCGAGCCGCTCGTCCGGGTTATCGTGGCCCCGTGAAGCCGTTCGTCCTCCTCGCCACGCGTGCCGAGGACATCGCTGCCGACGGGGAGTACGAGCTCATGCTGCGCGGGGCGGGGCTCGAGGAGCGCGACCTCGTGCGGGTGCGCCTCGAGGCCGGCCCGATGCCGGCGATCGACCTCGACGCCGTCTCGGGCATCATCGTCGGCGGCGGGCCGTTCAACGCGTCCGACCCGCCCGAGCGGAAGTCGGCCGTGCAGCGCCGCGTCGAGGCCGAGTTCGACGCACTGCTCGACGAGGTCGTCGCGCGCGACTTCCCGTTCCTCGGCGCCTGCTACGGCGTCGGCACCCTCGGCGCGCACCAGGGCGCCGTCATCGACGGCGCGTACGCCGAGAAGATCGGCGTCGTGCCCGTGAGCCTGACCGCCGCCGGGGCATCCGACCCCCTCTTCGCCGGCATGCCGCCGGCCTTCAACGCGTTCGTCGGCCACAAGGAGGCCGTGCGCGAACTGCCCGCGTCGGCGACGCTGCTCGCCTCGTCGCCCGCGTGCCCGGTGCAGGCCTTCCGCGTCGGCGCCAACGTGTACGCGACCCAGTTCCACCCCGAGCTCGACCTCCCCGGCATCGAGGTGCGCATCGACGCGTACGCCGGCTACGGCTACTTCGAGGACCACGAGGTCGAGCTCACGCTCGCGTCGGTGCGCCGCGCGCCCGTCACCGAGCCGCAGCGCATGCTGCGCACGTTCGTGGAGCGGTTCGCGCGGTAGGCGCTCAGCTCGCGAAGACCGTCCGCAACCGCGGCCATGCGTCGGCACGCACGTAGACCGGGATGCGGTCGATCGGCACCTCCACCCTCGTGATCACCCCGCCTGCGGCCGGCTCCCCCGTCCACGCATCGACCCACTCGCCCGGCGGCAGCGCGACCTCGTGCCGGGTCTCGCCCTCCGTGACGACCGGCGACACGAACAGGTCGTCGCCGAGGAACCACTGCAACGGATGCGACCAGGCGGCCTCCGACGTCGGATGGTCGAAGTACACCGGCCGCATCAGCGGCGCCGACGTGCGGATGCTCTCCGCGGCAGCCGCGGACAGGTACGGCACGAGCCGCTCACGCAGGTGCACGAACTCGCGGAACACGGGGATGACGCGGTCGTCGCCGGTCTGCTCGGCGATGTTCCACGGGGTCCGGTCCCGCGACGGCGTGCGGTGGTGGTTGAACTCCGAGTGGTACTGCATGATCGGCACGAAGGCCGACGCGGCAGCGGCACGCAGGAACAGCTCCGGGGAGGGGACCGGCCCGGAGAAGCCGGCGAGGTCCCACCCCCAGTAGACGATCCCGCTCGCGGCCGCGGACAACCCGGCGAACATCGACCAGCGGAACGCCTCCCAGGTGGAGTTCTCGTCGCCCGCCCAGAACGCGCCGTGCGCCTGCGAGCCGGTGAACCCCGCGCGGCTGAACGTGACGGGGGCCTTCCCCGCCGAGCGGAGCAGGTCTCCGTAGGCCTTGGCGTACGCGACCGGGTAGCGGTTGTTGCCCTCGGCTCCGCGGGTGCCGTCGAGGTACTCGAGCTCCCGACCCCATGCGTGCTCCCCGCCGTCGGTCTTGAACCCGTCGATGCCGACCTCCTCCACGAGGTAGCGGCGCTTGTCGGTCCACCACCCGGCCGCTCGCGCGTCCGTGAGATCCGGCATGGTCGAGAGCGGGAACCACCAGCCGCGGTTCCGGTACGGGCGAAGCCCTCTGCGCGCGTCCGGCTCCCGGATCAGCACACCCGCGTCCTTCGCCGAGACGGCGTCCGCCCGCGCCTGCCCGGTCGGATGCGGCCGCGCCTTCAGCAGCGGAATCTGCCACAGGTGGACGCGCACGTCGCGGTCGTGCAACTCGTCGACCATGCCCTTCGGGTCCGGCCACGCGCCGTCCGGCGGGAACGTGAAGGCGGCCAGACGGTGCGGCGAGCCGTCGTCGTGCACGCGGTACTCGGCGTCCCGGAACGCCGTGAACGTTCGCTCGTCGCTCCACGCCTCGATCACGACCGAGCCGACGGGCACGCCGTGCTCACGGTGGAGGTCCATCTGGCGCATGACCTCCGCCTGCGTGTTCCACTCGTTGCCGCTGGCCCAGAGCCGGAAGACCCAGTCGGGCAGCTGCTCGGGCCTCCCCACCTCGTCGAGGAAGGCGTCGAGCACCTCGGTGGGCGAGCCGTCGTAGCACGCGAGCTCGACGGCGGGAACGCCTGCGGGTGCGTCCACCTCGGCTTCGACCACGATCCGATCGTTCGTGCTCGCGCCGACGTCGAACCAGGTGCGGCGGGAGGTGCGCACGTGGAACCCCCAGCCCGCGCCGCCGACCACGTGTGCGAATGGCATGGGCAGGTACGTCTTGCGCTCGGCGCCCTGGCGCTTGTACTGCTCGAACACCACGGCATCGAGCTCGGTGCCGCGGTGGTCGAGCCGATCGAAGCGCTCGCCGAACCCCGTGACGTGCTCACCAGTGACGAGCGGCAGCGCGAACCGCACGCGACGCACCCGTTCGCCGTCGGTCAGCACGCGCACGCTCCCCCGGACGAGCCGTCCGGCCCCCTCGACCGTGACGACGCCGTCGGGAGCGTCGACCCAACCGGCGACGATCGTTCCGAACTCGCGGGTCGACTGCTCGCTGCCGTCGGCGGCGATGCCCACGAACCGGTAGCGCAGCACCGTCCCCGTCGCTGGCGCAGAGAACTCGACCGCCCATCCGCCGATCGCCCGTGCGAGTCGTGCCTGCGCCGATGCGAGGTGCCCGCCATCCACGGTCTGCCCGCGCGAGGTGCTCGCGACGCGGGTCAGCGCAAGGCGCCGCGACCGGCGCTCGCCTGCGGCATCCTGCTCCTCGAGCTCCACGGCGACCGACCCGACGTCGGCGGACGCGCGGACGCCGAGCTTCAGCGTCTCGCCGGCAACCGGATCGACGGGCCAGCGCTGCTCGGTGTCGACCGAGTACGGGTGGCCGGAGCCGTACGGCCGGTGGCGGATCATGCGGTGGCCTCCCGGGTGGCGCCCTGCGGGGCGCCGAGCTGGTGGATCAGTTCGCCGTCGAGCTCGACGGCGAGGCGGATGAACATCGCGTGGCTCCAGAGGAGCGGGAGGGCGACCGGGCCCCAGCGCTCGACCCACTCGTCGACCATCGTGGGGTCGAGGAGGTGCCGGCCGACCTGCTCGGGCATCGTGCCGTCGGTCTCAGCGGTCGAGAACGCCCAGGCGAGCAACTCGGCCGCACGGTCCCGGTCCCCCGCGCGAGCGTGCGCGATCCCGAGGAAGCAGCTCAGGAGCGGCCATTGCCCGCCCCCGAAGAACGTGTCGTCGAGGAAGCGGTGCACGCCGCCGTCGACGGTGAGGTCGCGCTCGATCGCAGAGATGGTGGCTGCTCCGATGTCGGATGCCGCCGGCACGACGTCCAGGACCCCGACGACCGCGGCGAGGCTGCCGTCGACCGCCGGAGAACCGAGCCACTTCGAGAGGTGCCCGTTCGCGACACCCGTCGAGCGCATGAGCCGCTCGACGTCGTCGGCGGCGGATTCCGCGAGCGCCTGGCGATCGGCATCGAGCACGCGGAGCGCGGCAGCTGCCCGCAGGCCGGCGGCGATGCACCCGAGCGTGGAGACGTGGACGTGCTCGGCGTGCTCCTCCCACCAGTCGAAGCACGGTCGGCGCCACGAACTCGCGAGGTAGTCCACGGTGAGTGCGATCGCGCGCCCCCAACGGGCCGCATCGCCGCCGTGACGACGCACGTGCTCCGCGACCGCCCACAGCCACGTGCCGTAGCCGTCGAGCTGGAAGTCCCACCAATCGTCGTCCCCGACCCGGCCGTCGAGGGTGAACCGCGTGGCCAGCATCGCCGAGTCGGGCGCCGGACTGCTCGTTCCGGCGGCGCCCACGATCGCGGCGATGTCATCGTCGTGCGCGACGACGACATCGGCGCACCAGTCGAAGAAGCGCTCGGCCGACTCGGCGCGTCCGGCGCTCGACATGGCGTCGGCGATGAACGCGCCGTCGCGGAACCAGCTGTACCCGCGGTAGGCGGAGAACGTCGGGCTCGCGGGGTACGCGCCGCTGTCGTCCTGGAGTGATGCGATGAGATCCGCGCTCGACACGGCGAGCGCCGCGATGTCGGCGCGCTCGGGGGTTCGGAGGGTCATGCTGCTGCCTTCTCGGTGATGGGAGGGGCCGGGTGCGAGCACCCGGCCCCGTTCGGTGCGCGGATCAGCCGCCGATCGCGGCGTTGATCCGCTCCTCGGCGGAGTCCAGGGCCTCCTGCACGGTCTTGCGACCGGCCTGCGCCTCGACCAGCTCCTCGGTCATGATGTCCTGCATCTCCTGCTGGCCCTGTGCGACGACCGGCGGCAGGGCGACCTGCTCGAGCGAGTCGAACACGGCCTGGCGGTTCGCCGGGTCGCCGAGCGTCAGGTAGCTGTCGAGCGCGGCCTCGTCCGAGATCGCCGGCAGCTCCCAGCCCGCGTCGAGTCGGGTCTGGACCATCACGTCGCTCGAGGTGAGGAACTCGGCGAACCGGGCCGCGGCCTCCTGATGCTCGGAACCGGCCGAGACGCCCACCGCGTTCGAGAACAGCGCGCTGGCCTGCTGTGCGTTGCCCGGCTCGACTGCGATGTCCCAGCCGAACGGTACGTCGGCGAATGCGCCGAACATCCAGATGCCCGTGTGCAGCATCGCGAGCTTGCCGTCCAGGAACAGGTTCGTGTCGAAGTCGGGCGTGCCCTGACCGTCCTCGATCGACGGCATGACGGTGCCGCTCTTCTCGACGAGCCACTCGGCCGCCTCGACGCCCTCGGGCGTGTTGAACGCCACGGCGGTGCCATCCGCGTTCAGGAACTCGCCGCCGTTCTGGGCGAGCACCTTGTAGTACTCGTAGAAGCTGACCGGCTGGTGGTCGCCCCAGATGCCGGCGCCCTCGTCGGTCAGCTCCTCCGCGGCCGCGAGCTCCTCGGCCCACGTCCAGTCGCCGGTGGGCGTCTCGACGCCGGCGGCCTCGAAGAGGTCGCTGTTGTAGAAGAGCACGACGGTCGAGAACGAACTGGGAAGCGCGTACTGCGCTCCGTCGGCCTGGTAGGCCTCCAGAACGCTCGCCCGGTAGGCGCCGGAGTCCTCCGGCGACAGCTCGGCCAGCGCGCCGTTCGCCTGGTACTGCGCGAAGTTGGCGTACTCGATGTCGAAGACGTCCGAGACGGTGCCGGCCGCGAGGTCCGTCTGCAGCGCGGTCCCGTAATCGGCGTACGGCAGAGTGGTGACCTCGACGGTGATGTCGGGGTGCTCCTCCTCGAACGCGTCGACGATCGCCTGGAGGTTCTCTTCGTTGCCGCCGTTCGAGATGAAGTTGCTGTAGGTGATGGTGACGGGGCCCTCGGCCTCGTCGGAGCTCTGGTCACCGGCAGCACAGCCGGTGAGTGCGAGTGCGGCCGCGGCGACGATGCCGACGCCGGCCAGTGCGGTGTTCCTCATGGTGCGTATCTCCTTCGATATGGGTGAGGTGCGGGTGGAACGTGGATGGAATGCGCGACGGGTGACCGGCCGCCTCACTTGAGACCGGTGTTCGCGACTCCCTGGATGACGTACTTCTGCGCGAAGAGGTAGATGGCGAGCATCGGCAGGATGCTCACGACCGAACCGGCCATGACGACGTCCCACTGGGTCGTGTACTGGCCCTGGAGCCCGGCGAGCGCGACGGGCAGCGTCTGCAGTTCGGGCGAGCGCAGCACCACGAGCGGCCAGAGGAAGTTGTTCCAGCTGCCCATGAACGCGAACACGGCGAGCGTCGCCAGCGCCGGCCGGATGTTCGGGAGGATCACCGTCCAGAAGATGCGGAAGTGGCCGGCGCCGTCGATCGCGGCTGCCTCGTCGAGCTCGACCGGCACCTGGTTCATCGCCTGTCGCAGCAGGAACACGCCGAATGCGGCGGCGAGGGTCGGCAGCAGCGCGCCGAGGTACGTGTCGACGAGGCCCCAGGCGCGCAGCTCGGCGAACAGCGGCACCACGAGCACCTGCAGGGGGATCATCATCGTCGCGAGGTAGATGCCGAACACCACGGTGCGCCCGCGGAAGGGCAGCCGGCTGAACGCGTACGCGGCGGTGGCGCTCGTGAACAGCTGCGCCAGCGTCGTGATGGTCGCGAGCAGCAGGCTGTTGCCGACGATCCTCGCGAACGGCAGGTCGGAGAACAGCTGCCGGTACGCGTCGAAGCCGGGGTCCGCGGGGATCAGCGACGGGGTCGAGCTCAGCCCGGTCCCCGGGGTGAGCGAGGTCACCACCGTCCAGTAGAAGGGGAAGAACATCGCCAGCGCGCCGATGACCATCACGACGTGCAGGAGCACGCTGCGCGAGAGCGCGGCGCGTGCCGCCGCGCTGCGGCGCCGAGTGCCGCGAGCGGGGGCGGGGGCCGTCAGGGTCGTCTCAGCCATAGTTCACCCACCTGCGCTGTCCGCGGATCTGGATCAGGGTCACGGCGAGGATCACGGCGAAGAGCATCCACGACAGGGCGGATGCCTCGCCGGCCTGCCCGTACCGGAACGTGAGGTCGTAGATCTGCTGGACGACGACCTGCGTCGCACCGCCGGGTCCGCCGCCCGTCATCGCATAGACCTGGTCGAAGACCTGGAACCCGTTGATGAGCGAGATCACGATGACGAAGAACGTCGCGGGCGACAGCAGCGGCAGGATGACCGAGAACAGCCGTCGCCACCAGCCGGCCCCGTCGACCCGAGCGGCGTCGAGGAGTTCGGGGTCGATCGCCTGGAGCCCTGCGAGCAGGATCACCATCACGAACCCGAGGTCCTTCCACGCCGAGGCGAGGATGATCGAGGGCATCGCCCAGGCCGGGTCGGTCCACCAGCCGGGCCCGTCGATGCCGAAGAACGCGAGCACGGTGTTGACCACGCCGTTCGCCGGGTTGAGCAGCCAGCGCCAGACGAGGGCGACGACGATCCAGCTGGTCACGACCGGGAGGAAGTAGATCCCGCGGAGCAGGGTTCGCCCGCGGAGCGCCGTGTTCAGCGCGAGCGCGATCGCGAGGCCGCCGATGTAGACCATCGGGAGGTACCCCGCGATGTAGTACAGCGTGTGGAGGAAGACCTCGCCGGTCTCGGGGTCGGTGAGCAGCGTGGCGTAGTTGTCGAGGCCGACCCATGTGGCGGGGGAGATGAGATTCCACTCCGTGAGGCTGATCCACGCCGCGCCGATCATGGGGCCGAGCGTGAACATCGCCAGCGGCACCGCGCTCGGCAGCAGGAAGGCGGCGACGGTGAGGGCGTAGCGGACCCGGCGCGAGCGCTGTGTGCGGCCGCGCGGCGGCTGCGAGCGGACCGGCCGACCGGCACCGTCGCGCAGCACCTCGCCGGTGGCTTCGCCGATGAGCGCGGTCATGGCGTGGCCACCTGACCCGCCAGGCGCGCACGGATGAGTCGGCCCTGGTCTCCGGCGCCCGCGGCATCGAACGGCGTGGCGAGCACAAGGGCCGCAGCGCCCTGGGCCCAGCTCTGGTCCTGCCAGGTCTCGACCTCGACCGGGATGCTGCGCCGGTGTCGCAGCAGGTGCGACCGGAACGCCGGCTCGAACCCCGGGGACCAGTGCCGCCAGGCGCTGGTCCCCTCACCGAGCACCACGACGAGCGCCGGGTCGATGGTGTGGACGATGCCCGCGAGCGTGCGACCGAGCAGCCGGCCGGCCTCCCGGAAGATGCCGAGCGCACCCTCGTCGCCGCCGTCGGCCGCGGCCAGCAGCGCATCGATGCCCGCCGCCGGCTCGATGGCCCCCGCGGAGCGAGCCTGGGCGACGAGCGCCGCCTCGCTGATGAGCGACTCCAGGCAGCCGTCGTTGCCGCACGTGCAACGCGGCCCGTCGTCCGCCACCGGAATGTGGCCGATCTCGCCGGCGCCGCCGGACGCCGAGCGGAGCACGCTGCCGTCGACGACGATGCCGGCGCCGATGCCCGTTCCGATCGTGACGACGAGGAAGTCGTCGTGCGACCGGCCGAGGCCGAACAGGCGTTCGGCGACAGCGAGCGCGTTCACGTTGTTCTCGACGATCACCGGCAGCCCGATGGCCCGTCGCAGCGCGTCCCCGAGCTCGACGCCGTTCCAGCCCAGTTGGGCGGACTCGACGACGCCGTTGCCGGGGCTGTCCACGCTGCCGGGTACGCCCACGCCGAGTCCCAGGAGGTTCACGTCCGACCCAGAGCCGATGAACTCGCGAATCCGCTCCACCAGCTCCGAGACGAAGGTGCTCGACGTGGCGTCGAAGGGGGTGCTCGCCGAGCGCACGACCTGGCCGTCGATTCCCACCTCGACGAACGCCACGTGGTCGGCGACGACCTTGACGCCGACGGCGCGTCCCGCGGATGCGGCGAGCCCGAGCATCCGGGCCGGCCTGCCGCCGTTCGACGGCGCTTGATCCAGCTCGACGACGAGGCCGTCGGTGATCAGGTCCTTCACGAGCTGCGTGATGAGGGCCGGCGACAGCGTGAGCGCCCGCGCGAGATCGGCGCGCGAGGCAGGTCCGCCGGCGCCGAGCCGCGCCAGGATGGCCGAGCGGTTCACGTCGGTACGCGTGGATGAGTGGATCGCCATCGATTCCTCGGGTGTGTCGGGGTCCCGGTGTCGGGACGCTCTTAATTTAGGACTAAAGAAAGTTCAGAAGCAAGTACCCGTGATGCATTCGTGACCTGGCCCGTCGCCCCGAGGCATCCGCCCGCCGTTCACCCGACGCCCACCCAGCCTTCACCCATCGAGCGTGTGGGAGGATTGCCCTGCCCGGTCCGGGGCACTCGCACCTCCCTCACCCCAGGAGCCACGCCACGCATGTGCGGCATCGTCGGAATCGTCTCTACCGAACCGGTCAACCAGCAGATCTACGACAGCCTCCTCCTGCTGCAGCACCGCGGGCAGGACTCGACCGGCATCGCGACCGCCGACGGCCCGCAGTTCCACATCCACAAGGGGCGCGGCCAGGTGCGCGAGGCGTTCCGCACGCGTGACATGCGGGCCCTCCTCGGCACGATGGGCCTCGGCCACGTGCGCTACGCGACCAAGGGCGACGCCGCCAACGAGCGCGAGGCGCAGCCGTTCTACGTGAACGCGCCGTACGGCATCATCCTGATCCACAACGGCAACCTGACGAACACGCGCGAGCTCGCCGGCGACCTGTTCCACAAGGACCGCCGGCACATGAACTCCGCCAGCGACACCGAGATGCTGCTGAACGTGCTCGCCACCGAGCTGCAGGGCGAGGTGTCGGGCTCGCTCGACCTCGACCCAGACCAGGTGTTCAACGCTGTGCGCAACGTGCACGAGCGCGTCGAGGGGTCGTATGCCGCGATCGCCATGATCGCCGGCCACGGGCTGCTCGCGTTCCGCGACCCGTACGGCATCCGCCCGCTCGTGCTCGGCCGGCGCACCGCCGGGCTCGTGGGCGACGAGTGGATCGTGGCATCCGAGTCGCTCGTGCTCGAGAACGGCGACTACGAGATCGTGCGCGAGATCGCACCCGGCGAGGCCGTGTTCATCACCATGCAGGGCGAGATGTACTCGCGCCAGTGCGCCGCGAACCCGCGCCTCGTGCCCTGCTCGTTCGAGTACGTCTACCTCGCGCGCCCCGACTCGATCATGAACGGCATCTCGGTCTACGAGGCACGCCTGCGCATGGGCGACCGCCTCGCCGACACCGTCGCGCGGCACGCGCCGCTCGGCGACATCGACGTCGTCATGCCGATCCCCGACTCGTCGCGCCCGGCGGCCATGCAGGTCGCCCGCAAGCTCGGCGTCGAGTACCGCGAGGGCTTCTACAAGAACCGCTACGTGGGCCGCACGTTCATCATGCCCGGGCAGGCGCAGCGCAAGAAGAGCGTGCGCCAGAAGCTCAACGCCATGGGCTCGGAGTTCAAGGGCAAGAACATCCTCATCGTCGACGACTCGATCGTGCGCGGCACGACCTCGAAGGAGATCGTGGAGATGGCCCGCGCCGCCGGCGCCAACAAGGTCACCTTCACCTCAGCCGCCCCACCCGTGCGCTTCCCGCACGTGTACGGCATCAACATGCCCACCCGCGCCGAGCTGGTCGCGCACGGTCGCAAGATCCCCGAGATCGCCGCCGAGCTCGGCGCCGACCACATGATCTACCAGGAGGTCGCCGACCTGCAGGCCGCGATCACCGAGGGCACCTCGATCGAGCAGCTCGACCTGTCGTGCTTCACGGGCGACTACGTCACCGGCACGGTCACCGAGGAGTACCTCGACTGGGTCGAGCGCACGCAGCTGTCGTGATCGCGACCGACCCTTCCGGCGCGACCGCGGCGACCGGCCCGACCGAGTACGTCGGCGTCTACCACGCCGACGGCGGCCCGGTGGGCGAAGTGCGCTAC
Source organism: uncultured Agromyces sp. (assembly GCA_913053875.1). GTDB lineage: Bacteria > Actinomycetota > Actinomycetes > Actinomycetales > Microbacteriaceae > Agromyces. The sequence goes on from CAJXGN010000002.1 coordinate 276,444, forward strand.
ATCGTCGGCAAGTTCCTCGGCACCGCGCACTGCGCGCTCTGCGACATCACGCACACCTGGCGCAGGCGCCCCGAGTGGGACGAGATGGTCGCGCGACTCGGCGTGCCGTTCCGCCTGCTGCACCTGAACGAGCTCGACGACGAACTGCGCGCGGCGGTCGCCGAAGCCGGGTCACCGGTCGTGTTCGCGCGCGTCGGGGGAGTGCTGCGCGTCGCGCTCGACGCCGATCAGCTCGAGACTGCGGGGGGCTCGGTCGAGCGCTTCGCGTCGCTGCTCGGGGCCGCGTCGGCCTGAGCCGCATCCGCCCCGCCGAGCTCCGCCTCGGCGACCGCACGCTCGATGGTGTCGGTCTGCGGGTGCACCTCCGCGTGCTCGGCGATGACCGTGCGGGCGTGCCCCGCCATGACCCGATCGAGCACGAGGGCCAGCACCGCGCCGAGCGCCACGCCGATTGCGCCCAGCACCAGCAGCAGGAACCCGAAGATCTGCCCCTTGTCGAAGTCCTCCACCTCGGGGAACGCGAAGGTGAGGATGAGCGCCATCAGCGCGCCGACACCGAAGCCGAGCGCGAGGAACCGCGGGTAGCGCGGCGAGCGGCGCACCGTCACCTCGTCGCGGGTGACCTCGGCGTGCTCGTTCGGCGCGGAAGAGTCGTTCACGCGCCCATTGTCGCAGGCGTTGCTGTGAGGTCGGGCCGTGCGGTGAATCGGCCGGCCGGAGCGGGTGGCCCCGGGCCGACCCCACGGACTCAGACGAGCGGCAGCTGGTCGCGCAGGTCGGCGCGCGTGCCCGACGCCTGCACCGCGCCGGACGCGACGGCGGCGTCCCAGGTGATCGTGCCGGCGGCGAGGCCGAGCCAGGTCGCGGCATCCGTCTCGATGACGTTCGGCGGCGTGCCGCGCGTGTGACGCGGGCCCTCGACGCACTGCACCACCGCGAACGGCGGCACCCGCACCTCGAGCGTGTTGCCGGGCGCCTTCTCGGCGAGCAGCTGCAGGCTGAAGTGCACGGCGAGCGACAGGGTCTGCCGGTCGACGGATGCCACCGAGGCGGCGCCCGCGTCGGGGTTGACGACCGCCGCGTCGGGGTTTCCGGCGTGGTCGGCCGCGTCCTCTGCGCCGATCGCCGCCCGCAGCGCGGCCCAGCCGTCCTCGTCGTTGATGCGCGCGCGTGCCATGCGCCCATCCTGCCACCGGTGCGGGCGCACGACGGCCGCCTCACCGGCGGCGGTTCGGAGCCGGTCGGGTAGCCTGAGACGGTGAGAATCCTGGTCCTCGGCTCGGGCGCGCGGGAGCACGCCATCATCACCGCACTGCTGGCCGAACGGGCCGGCCACGAGATCGTCGCGGCGCCCGGCAACGCCGGCATCGCCGCATCCGCCCCCGACCCCGAGGCGGGCACGGTCACCACCATCGCCCTCGACGCCAACGACCCCGTCGTGGTCGCCGACTTCGCGTTCGACAACGATGTCGAGCTCGTCGTGATCGGCCCTGAGGCGCCCCTCGTCGCGGGCGTCGCCGATGCCCTGCGCACGCGCGGCATCGCGGTCTTCGGCCCGGGCAAGGCGGCCGCGCAGCTCGAGGGCTCGAAGGCCTTCGCGAAGCACGTGATGGACGCCGCGGGGGTGCCCACCGGCCGCGCCGAGCGGCTACAGACGACGGATGACGCGGAGCGCGTGCTCGACGAGTTCGGCACGCCGTACGTGGTCAAGGCCGACGGCCTCGCAGCGGGCAAGGGCGTGCTCGTCACGAACGACCGCGACGCCGCCCTCGCCCACGCGACGTTCTGGCTGCAGCACGGCGGCGTGCTCGTCGAGGAGTTCCTCGACGGGCAGGAGGTGTCGCTGTTCCTCCTCTCCGACGGCACGAACGTGCTGCCGCTCTCGCCCGCACAGGACTACAAGCGCCTCGGCGACGGCGACGAGGGTCCGAACACGGGCGGCATGGGCGCCTACTCGCCGCTGCCGTGGCTCGACGACCGGTTCGGCAGCGAGCAGGCCTTCGTCGACGAGGTGATCGAGACGATCGCGCTGCCGACGGTGCGACAGCTCGACGCCGACGGCACCCCGTTCATCGGCCTGCTCTACTGCGGGCTCATCATCACCGAGCGCGGCATCCGCGTCATCGAGTTCAACGCGCGCTTCGGCGACCCCGAGACGCAGGTCGTGCTGCCGCGCCTCGCGACGCCGCTGTCGGGCCTGCTCATGGCGGCCGCGACCGGCGGGCTGGGTTCGCTCGAGCGCCCCGAATTCCGAGCGGATGCGGCGGTCACCGTGGTGCTCGCGAGCGAGGGGTACCCGGAGCAGCCCCGCACCGGTCGCCTGCTGCACGGGCTCGCCGACGCGGCAGCGGTGCCCGGGGTGCACCTGGCGCACGCGGCGACGGCGGTGCCCGTCGACGGCGACCCGGGCGACGCCGCCGCGCCGCTCGTCGCGACCGGCGGGCGCGTGCTCAACGTGGTCGCCACCGGCGAGGACTTCGTCACCGCCCGCGCCCGCGCGTACGACGCGATCGGCCGCATCCACCTCGACGGCGGCCAGTTCCGCACCGACATCGCGGCCCGCGTCGCCGGCTGACCCGCTCGTTCCGTCCGGCGCACGCCCGCGCGTGCGGAACGTAGGACGATCTCACCGACGCGCCGGCTCCGTAGCATCCGCCCGCCCGAATCTCCTACGTTCCGCACAACCGTCCCGAGCCGCCGTGCACCGAACGTAGGACGATCCGCCCGACACGCCGCACCCCCGCCGCCCAGCCGCCCGAATCTCCTACGTTCGGCCCCGACGCGCTGACGCCGCGTGTTCGCGGATGCGGAGATCGGCGGCGCCACGCCGCGGCGCAGCCCCGTCCGCGCGGCGTGTCGCCGTAGGAGTCCGCATCCGCGTGCACCACCAGGTCGCGCGGCGCACGGGCATGGGCCCGTGCCATCCGCCAACCTACACTGGACGCGTGAGCAACGACCTCGCCGAAGCCGGCTGGACCCACGTCTACTCGGGCAAGGTGCGCGACCTCTACGTGCCGACCGCGTCGATGACCGACGACGACACCTGGACGGGCGATCCCATGGCGACGGCCCCGGTCGCGCTGGTCGTGGCGACCGATCGCGTGAGCGCGTTCGACCACGTGCTCGAGCCGGGCATCCCGGAGAAGGGCGCGCTGCTCACGACGCTGTCGAACTGGTGGTTCGCGCAGCTCGCCGACGTTCCGAACCACCTCGCGTACGCCGAGGACGACCGGCTCGACGTGCCGGCCGTGCCCGCCGTCGTCGCCGCGCGGTCGATGCTCGTGCGGCCGCTGCGCATGTTCCCGGTCGAGTGCGTGGTGCGCGGCTACCTCACCGGGTCGGGCTGGAAGGAGTACCGGGCGGAGGGCACCGTCTGCGGCATCCGACTGCCCGAGGGCCTGCAGAACGGCGACCGCCTGCCCGAGCCGATCTACACGCCCGCGTGGAAGGCACCGATGGGCGAGCACGACGAGAACATCTCGTACGAGCGCACGGTGGAGCTGGTGGGTGACGTAGTCGCCGAGCAGCTGCGTGCGATCTCGCTCGACGTGTTCGCACGGGCATCCGCCATCGCCGAGGCTCGCGGGGTGATCCTCGCCGACACCAAGTTCGAGTTCGGCGCCGACCGCGACACGGGCATCGTCACGCTCGCCGACGAGGTGCTGACGAGCGACTCGAGTCGCTACTGGGACGCCGAGGCCTACGCGACCGGCGCGACCCCCGAGCTGCGCATGGCGAGTTTCGACAAGCAGATCGTGCGCGACTGGCTGGCCGCGAACTGGGACGCCGAGTCGGTGCCGGCGCCACCGACGCTGCCCACCGAGATCGTCGAGCGCACCGCCGAGCGGTACCGGGCGCTGATCGAGCGACTCACCGACCGGCCCGCCTGAGGGAATACGCACCCCGGCACGGCAGTTGGATTTACTTGTGAGTACAACTAATCGCCCCGGCGCATCCGATCTGCTGTCGCCCGACACCGGCATGGGCGCGGTCACGCTGCGCGTCGCCGACCTCGACGCGATGATCCGCTACTACCGCGACGGCGTCACGCTCGACCTGCTGAGCCACGACGGCCCGGTCGCCGTGCTCAGCCGCGGCGCGACGCCGGTCGTGATCCTCCAGCACGCGCCCGAGCTGAAGCACGCGAGCCCGCGCAGCGCGGGGCTCTTCCACACCGCCGTGCTCTTCGACGACCAGGCCGCGCTCGCCGCCGCCGTCTACTCGGTCGCGACCCGCTACCCCGGCACCTTCACCGGCAGCGCCGACCACCTCGTCAGCCAGGCGTTCTACTTCGACGACCCCGAGGGCAACGGGGTCGAGCTCTACTGGGACCGCGACCGCACCGAGTGGTCGTGGACGCACGGCTCGGTCGAGATGGACACGCTGTTCCTCGATCCGAACGGCTTCCTGCAGGAGCACCTGACCGAGCAGGGCATGACGACGGATGCCTCGGGGCCGCGCCTCGGCGACGCCGTCGTGGGGCACGTGCACCTGTCCGTCGGCGACATCGCGAGCGCCCGCGAGTTCTACGTCGACCGCCTCGGCTTCGAGACCACCGCGACGTTCGGTCCGCAGGCGCTGTTCGTGTCGGCCGGCGGGTACCACCACCACATGGCGATGAACACCTGGAAGAGCGCGGGCGCTGGTCGCCGCCAGCTCGCGCTCGGGCTCGGACGCGTCGAGATCGTCGTGCCGGGCGCCGACGACGTCGGCGAGCTGGGGGAGCGCATGGCGCATTTCGGCGTGGCCGCGCGCGACGACGGGCGCTCGCTCGAGTTCGACGACCCGTGGGACAACGTCGTGCAGGTCCGCGCCGCCGGCTGAGCGCCGCCTACTCGACCGTCTCCAGCTCGACCTCGACCTCATCGCCGAGTTCGATGCCCTCGGCCTTCCGCACCGCCTTCTTGAGCGGCAGCACGTACGCGCCCGCCTTCGAATCGGGGAAGATCGACGTCGACCAACTCGACCCGCCGACCCGCACACGCACCTTCACCGACCCGAATCCGCGCGGCGGGCGCGGCCGGTCGGCGATCTCCTCCGACGGGCCCACCGGCAGGGTCACGAAGAACCAGCCCTCCTCGGTGCGCGCTTCCCACTGCCACACCTCGGCGCGGAACCTCAGCTGCTCCCCCATGCGCCCGAGCATAGGCGCGCCCGCCGACGCCCGCGCCGCGCACACCGGCCTCGCTAGGCTGGCGATCGTGAGCGCGGACGAGGAGCACACCGGCGTCGAGCAGAACACGCGCACGATCGAGGACTCGGTCGTGACCGACTTCAGCGAGCGCATGAGCTACGGCGGCTACCTCGAGCTCGGGCAGGTGCTCTCGGCGCAGCATCCGGTCAGCCGCCCCGAGCACCACGACGAGCTGCTGTTCATCATCCAGCACCAGACCACCGAGCTCTGGCTGAAGCTCATGCTGCACGAGCTGCGCACGGCGCGCGACCTGCTCCGCCACGACGAGCTGGCCCCGGCGCTGAAGTGCATCGCGCGCGTCAAGCACATCCAGCGCACGCTCACCGAGCAGTGGTCGGTGCTCGCCACGCTCACGCCGACCGAGTACAGCCAGTTCCGCGACTTCCTCGGCAACGCGAGCGGATTCCAGTCGTACCAGTACCGCGCGGTCGAGTTCGTGCTCGGCAACAAGAACGAGCGGATGCTCCAGGTCTTCGAGAACGACCTCGCCGCCACCGCGCTGCTGCGCGAGGCACTCGAATCGCCGAGCCTGTACGACGAGTTCCTGCGACTTCTGGCACGTGCCGGCTACCCCGTGCCGAAGGCCGTGCTCGACCGCGACGTCACGAAGGCGTGGACCTACCAGCCGAACCTCGTGCCGATGTTCACGGCGATCTACGCCGACACCGAGCACCACTGGTCGGCGTACGAGACCTGCGAGGAGCTCGTCGACCTCGAGGACAACTTCCAGTTCTGGCGTTTCCGCCACCTGAAGACGGTCGAGCGCATCATCGGCATGAAGACCGGCACCGGCGGCTCGAGCGGCGCCCCGTTCCTGCAGCAGGCGCTGCAGCTCACGTTCTTCCCCGAGCTGTACGCCGTGCGCACCGAGATCGGGGCGTGACGGATGCCCGGCTGCGCGCACCCCTCGCCCGACGGTCCCGCACACCGCTGCATCCGCCCGGTCGCCCGACCCGAGGAGGCACCGTGACCGACGTGGATCCGCTGCTCGGCCCGCTCGCCCGGCACGTGCGTCACGGCGTCACGGGTGAGGACGGCGTCGCCCTCCCCCCGCTCTGCGACCACCACGTGCACCTCGCGCTCGTCGATCTGCACGGCATCGTCGCGGGCGGTGTCGCCGCGGTGCTCGACCTCGGCGGCGAGCCCGCCGCGCTGTCGCGCCTCGCCGACGAGCACCACTCGCCGCAGATCGCGTACGCGGGCGCGTTCCTGACCGCTCCGGGCGGCTACCCGACCGGGCGAGACTGGGCGCCGGCCGGCGCCGTGCGCTCGGTGGAGACCGGCCGACTCGAGCACCACACCGCCGGGCGCACTCCCGCCGAGGCTGCGGTCGAGGAGCAGCACTCCTTCGGGGCATCCGTCGTCAAGGTGACGCTGCACGCCGATGACGGAGCCGTCTTCGACCCGGACGGGCTCGCTGAGGTCGTCGCCGCCGCACGCGAAGCCGGGCTGCCGGTCGTCGCGCACGTGCAAGGCGCGGGCATGGCCGAGCGTGCGCTCGACGCCGGTGTCGACGCGCTCGCGCACACGCCGTGGACCGAGCGGCTCGACGACGCGCTCATCGCCCGCGCCGTCGCCGCCGGGCAGCGCTGGATCTCGTCGCTCGACATCCACGACCGCGGCGGCCGCGGCGCCGACCACGCGGTCGCGCTCGACAACCTCGCGCGCTTCCACGCGGCCGGCGGCACGGTGCTCTCGGGCACCGACCTCGGCAACGGCGACCTCCCGCTCGGCGTGAACCCGCGCGAGGTGCAGGGCCTGCTCGACGCCGGGCTCTCCCCCGCCGACGTGCTCGCCGCGATGACCGCGACCTGGCCGGTCGGCCCGCCGGACGGCCTCGCCACGTGGATCCCGGGCCTGCCCCCGGCGGCGGCCGACGAGCTCGCCGACTGGCTGACCGGCGCCCACGTCGTGCCCGCCGAGGCGTTCGAGCAGCACATCTGACGCGGCCCCGCGGCATCCGCCCCGCCCGCGCCGCCCCGCGGCATCCGACCGCGCGCCGCCCCGTGGCATCCGACCGCCCGTGGCAACCCACGCAACGCGGCACGTGCCGCGCGACCCGGCCAGCCCAACGCAACCCGGCCAGTCGTGCACGGCTGGCCGCGTCGCGCGCCGCTGGCCGGCTCGCCGGGCACGTGCCCGTCGTCTGGGCACGCTCAGCTCGTTCGGGCACGTCGAGTTCGACGGTGCCCGAACGACTCGAGCGGGCCGAACGCGACAGCACTGAGGTTCCGGCCCGCCCACGTCACGCCGGCCCGCGTTCGAACACGGGCCCGCGCGCCCGAGACGGGCCGGCGTGAACGGCACGTGCCGACCTGACGGGCCGGCGTGAACGGCACGTGCCGACCTGACGGGCCCGCGCGCCCGAGACGGGCCGAACCGGGGCGCGTCGCCGAGAATGGAGCCCATGAGTCTCGACCGCCACCTCGCGTGGGCGCGCCGCCAGGATCGCGCCGACGGCCTCGCCCATCACCGCGCGCGCTTCCACGGCGCCGACACGCCCCTCGTCTACTTCGACGGCAACTCGCTGGGTCGCCCGGCGGTGTCGGCGATCGAGCGGGTCGAGCGCTTCCTGCGCGAGGCGTGGGGCGAGCGACTCATCCGCGGGTGGGACGAGCAGTGGATGGAGCTGCCGTTCCGCATCGGCGACGACATCGGCAGGCACGTCATCGGCACCGCGCCCGGCCAGACCGTCATCGGCGACTCCACGACCGTGCTGCTCTACAAGCTCGCGCGTGCGGCCGTCGACGCGCAGCTCGCCCGCGACCCCGCCCGCGTCGAGATCGTGGTCGGCAGCGACGACTTCCCCACCGACCGCTACCTGCTCGAGGGAATCGCCCGCGAGCGCGGCGCGCGCCTGCGCTGGATCGAGGTGGCGCGCGACTCGGGCGTCACCGTCGAGCAGCTGCGCGCGGCGGTCGGCCCCGAGACCGCCCTCGTCGTGCTGAGCCACGTCGCCTACCGGTCGGGCCATCTGGCGGATGCCCCCGAGCTCACGCGCATCGCGCACGACGCCGGCGCGCTGGTGCTGTGGGACCTCTGCCACTCGGCCGGTTCGGTGCCGGTCGAGGCGGATGCCTGGGGGTTCGACCTCGCGGTCGGCTGCACGTACAAGTACCTGAACGGCGGCCCCGGCTCCCCCGCGTTCGCGTACGTGCGCGACGACCTGCAGGCGGCGCTCGCGCAGCCGATCCAGGGCTGGATGGGCACCGCCGACGTATTCGCGATGGGTCCGGAGTACGTGCCGGCATGGGGCATCCGCCGCTTCATCAGCGGCACCCCGCCGATCGTCGGCATGCTCGCCATGCAGGACACGATCGAGATGATCGGCGACGCCGGCATGCCCGCGGTGCGCGCGAAGTCGGTCGCGCTGACGGAGTTCGCGATCGCGCTGTCGGACGAGTGGCTCGCGCCGCTGGGGGTCGAGGTCGCCTCGCCGCGCGCGGCGGCCGAGCGCGGCGGGCACGTCACGCTGTCGCACCCCTCGATGCGCGAGGTCGTCGCGACGCTGTGGGAACAGGACGTGATCCCCGACTACCGCGACCCCGGCGGGCTGCGCGTGGGCCTCTCGCCGCTGTCGACGAGCTTCGAGGAGACGTTCCACGGCATGGCGGCGGTGCGCGAGGCCCTGCGCGCGATCCGCGCCCGCGAGGCCGGGCTGGCCTGAGTCGACACGCGCCGGCCGACCCGTCGTCCGAGGTCTGGGCGAATCCATAGCCCGGTGCGGGGCCGCCCATAGCCCGGTCGCCGAGCATGGCTCACATGCAGAACGACGACCGCACCCCCGAGCAGCCCGGCGACGACGCCGACACGACACCCGAGCCCGAGCCCGAGCCCAAGCCCGAGACCGAGACCGAGACCGAGACCGAGACCGAGACCGAGACCGAGCGAGCGGATGCCTCAGAGGCATCCGCTGCCGCCACCCCGGCCGACACCCCCGAGCCCGCCGCTCCCACCGGGCCGACCACCCCGCTGCCGCAGGCCGCCGCGCCCGCCGCAGCTGCAACGGCGACGGCCGAGCCAGAACCCGATCCCACCACCCCCTGGTACCGCCGACTCTGGTTCCTCATCACCGCGGGCGCCGTCGCCGCGCTCCTACTCTTCGGTGCCGGCTTCGCCACGGGCGCCGCGACCACCGGCATCCTCGACGTGCGCGCCGTCGTCGGCGTCGACCGCCCGCTCGACCGCGAGTTCCCCGGCGGCCCGGGCGAGCGCCCCGACCGCGGGGAGTGGAACGGGCAGGAGGGCAGCGGCAGCACCGGCACCGACTCCTGACCCGCGCGCCGGTAGACTTCAGGGGCATCCCATCACCCATCGGACGGAGAACCACGGTGCCCACCATCGTCGTCGACGTGATGCCCAAGGCCGAGCTGCTCGACCCGCAGGGGAAGGCCGTCGCCGGCGCCCTCTCCCGCACGGGTCACGAGGCCGTCACCGGCGTGCGCATCGGCAAGCGATTCGAGCTCACCGTCGACGGTCCCGTCGATGACGCGGTGCGCGCCGACATCGAGCAGATCGCGGCCGACATCCTCTCGAACGGCGTGATCGAGGACGTCGTCGCGATCCACTGGGGCGACGACGACGTGACGGCGCCGCCGGCCGACGACACCGACAGCGAGACGGTCGACGTGTCGCTCACCGACGCGGAGCTCGCCGAGGCCGCCGCGACCGCGCCCGAGGCGCACGACGGGGTCGGCTACGACGCCCCCGCGGGCGAGACGCACTGACCATGCGCGTCGGCGTCATCACCTTCCCGGGCTCGCTCGACGACCGCGACGCCCAGCGCGCGGTGCGCCTCGCGGGCGCCGAGCCGGTCGCGCTCTGGCACGGTTCGCACGACCTCGAGGGCGTCGACGCGCTCGTGCTGCCGGGCGGGTTCAGCTACGGCGACTACCTGCGCTGCGGGTCGATCGCGAGCCTGTCGCCGATCATGGCCGAGGTCATCGACGCGGCACGGCACGGCATGCCCGTGCTCGGCATCTGCAACGGGTTCCAGATGCTCACGGAGGCACGCCTGCTCGAGGGCGGCCTCATCCGCAACGACCACGGCAACTTCATCTGCCGCGACCAGGTGCTGTCGGTCGAGACGACCGCGACCGACTGGACGGGCGACTTCGAGCTGGGCCAGCAGATCACCATCCCGCTGAAGAACGGCGAGGGCGGGTTCATCGCCGACGACGACACGCTCGACCGCCTCGAAGACGAGGGCCGCGTGGTGTTCCGCTACATCGGCGTGAACCCGAACGGCTCGCTGCGCGACATCGCGGGCATCACCAACGCGCGCGGCAATGTGGTCGGCCTGATGCCGCACCCCGAGCACGCGGTGGAGCCGGGCTTCGGCCCCGACACCGTCGAGGCCATGCGCTCTGGCGTCGACGGCCTCGACTTCTTCACGAGCGTCATCTCGCGCGCGCTCGCTCGCATCTGACCGGCGGTCGGCCGGTACGATCGGCCGGTACGATCGGCACCACCGACACGAGGAGGTGCCGTGGTGCAGGCGAGCCGAGCGGATGCCGGCAGGGGGCGGATGCTCCGCAGGTGGGCCGCGTTCGTGGACGCGTTCGGCACGAGGCTCTGGCCGGTGCCGACCGCCGCGGTCGTGGCCGCGGTCATCGCGGGCCTCGCGATCCCGGCGATCGACCGTGCACTCGACCCGGATCTCCCGGCGGCGGTGCAGGCCGTGCTGTTCGCCGGCGGCACCAACTCGGCGCGCGCGGTGCTCTCGGCCATCGCCGGCTCGCTCATCACCGCCACGTCGCTCACGTTCTCGCTGACCGTCGTCGCGCTGCAGCTCGCGAGCAGCCAGGCGTCGCCGCGCGTGCTGCGACTGTTCGCGCAGGACCGCATGGTGCACGGCACGCTCGCGCTCTTCCTCGCCACGTTCGCCTTCGCGCTCACGGTGCTGCGCACGGTGGACGACGCCGACGGCGATCCGTTCATCCCCCGCATCGCAGTCACCCTCGCGAGCGTGCTCACGTTCGCCAGCGTGATCGTGCTCGTGCTGTTCCTCGCCCATCTCGCCCGCCAGCTCCGCGTGGAGACGATCATGCGCGACGTGCACGACGAGACGCAGCGCACGATCGACCTGCTCGCGGCGACGGAACTCGACGGGGTCGCGACCGCACCGTCGCAGCCGGCGGACGCGACGACGGTGCTCGCCAGGCACTCCGGGTTCCTGACCGGCGTCGACCGCCACGCGCTCATCGAGGCGGGCGAGACGTTCGACATCGTCATCGTCGAGCGCCGCGCGATCGGCTCGAGCGTCATCGAGGGCACGCCGCTGGCCGACTGGTGGCCGCGCACCGACGGGGGCGAGAGGCGAGCGGATGCCCCTGAGCGCGACCCGTCCGAGATCGCCGACGCCGTGGTGGCCGCCCACGACACGGGCTACGAGCGCACCGCCGCGCAGGACATCGGCTTCGGGCTCCGCCAGCTCGTCGACATCGCGGCCCGTGCGCTCTCCCCCGGCGTGAACGATCCGACCACGGCGGTGCACGCGCTGAGCCACCTCGCAGCGCTGCTGTGCGCGATCGCGCGACTCGACCCGGAGCCCGCCGCCCTGGTCGATGAGGAGGGCGTCCCGCGCCTCGTGCACCGCCCGCAGGAGTTCGCCGAGCTGCTGGAGGTGGCGCTCGAGCAGCCGCGCCGGTACGGCGCGAGCGATCCCGTCGTCGCGGCGCGCATGTTCCAGTTGCTGCACGACGTCGCGCTGCACACCGGTTCGGGCGACCGCGGTGATGCGGTGCGCGAGCAGGCGGCCCGTCTCGCGGCATCCGTCGACGCCGAGGACTACGACGACGTCGAGCGCACGCGGTTCGCCGCGGCCGCCCGCGCGGTCGACGAGGCGCTGTCCGGCGCGCCCGCGGCGAGCGCGTAGGCTCGCATCCCATGGCGACAGGCGCGACGGTCCACACGTTCACGGTGCACCTGGCCGACGTCGACCGCGGCGTCTACGAGGAGCTCGCGCTGCGCGTGGCCCGCCACCCGTCGGAGACCGACGCGTTCATGCTCACGCGCGTGCTCGCCTACTGCCTCGAGTACGAGGAGGGCATCGCGTTCAGCGACGGCGTCTCGGCCACCGACCTACCGGCCGTGCTGGTGCGCGACCTGACCGGGTCGATCACGGCGTGGATCGAGGTCGGCGCGCCCGACGCCGAGCGCCTGCACACGGGCAGCATGCAGTCGGAGCGCACCGCCGTCTACACGCACCGCGACCCGGACAAGGTCGCCGCGCAGTGGTCGGGCAAGCGCATCCATCGCGTCGACGAGCTCGCGCTGCACTCGTTCGACCCCGGCTTCCTCGACGCGGCGACCGCGCACCTCGAGCGCCGCAACGAGCTCACCGTCTCGATCACCGAGCGCCGCATCTACCTCGACCTGAACGGCGTCACGCTCGAGACCGACGTGCACCGGCATCCGCTCGCCTGATCGGGCCCGGGGCCTCGCGGCGCGGGTATCGTCGGGAACACGCGTCTACGAGGAGGTTCGCATGCCCACCATCGCCATCGTCGGAGCAGGGCCGGGCCTCGGCGCCGCCGTCGCCCGCAGGTTCGCACGCGAGGGGTTCTCGGTCGCGCTGATCTCGCGCGACCAGGCGAAGCTCGATGCGCTCGCGGCCGAACTGGCCGACGGCGGGGTCACGGCCCGCGGGTACTCGGCCGATGTGCGGGAAGCCGCGTCGCTCGAGTCGGCCCTCGCCCGCGCCGCGGAGGACCTCGGCCCGATCACGGCCCTGCAGTACAGCCCGCTGCCGTCGCGCAGCTACCTGGAGCCGGTGCTCGACCTCACGCCCGAGCTCGCCCTCGAGGCCCTTCGGTTCTCCGCGTTGGGGCTCATCACGGCCGCCCGCGCCGTGCTCCCGGCGATGCGCGAGGCGGGCGACGGCACGATCATCCTGATCAACGGCGGCACCTCCGTGCAGGCGCGTCCGGGCTTCTCGGGCACCTCCGTCGCGTTCCCCGCCGAGAGCGCCTACGGCGAGATGCTGCACGATGCACTCGCCGACGAGGGCGTGCGGGTGGTGCAGCTCGTCATTCCGGGCGCCATCCCGAAGCTGCAGCTGCCGAACGGCATCGACGACGTCGCCGACCGCATCTGGGGGCTCCACGCGACGCCGGGCGAGTTCCGCACCATGCTCATCCCACTCGAGGAGGGGCGCGAGTAGGGCCCGGCTCCCGGGCCGCTACGCCTGCAGCAGGCTGAACACGTCGCGACCGCCGAGGGCGGAGCGGCCGCCGAGCGCCTCCAGCTCCAGCACGACCGCCACGCCAGCGACCTCCCAGCCGGCGCGCTCGACGAGCGCGCACGTCGCCGCGGCCGTGCCGCCGGTCGCGAGCACGTCGTCGAGCACGAGCACGCGCGCGCCGGGGTCGAGCTCGTCGGCGTGCACCTCGAGGCGCGCCTCGCCGTACTCCAGCGCGTACGACTCGGCGAGCGTCGCCCGGGGCAGCTTGCCGGCCTTGCGCACGGCCAGCACACCGGCATCCGTGCGCATCGACGCGGCACCCGCGAGCAGGAACCCGCGCGCCTCGATGCCCGCGAACGCGTCGTAGCGCCCCGCGAACGGCTCGACCATCGCGTCGACCATGCCACGGAACAGCTCGGCACGCGTGAAGACCGGGGTCAGGTCGCGGAACAGGATGCCCGGCTCGGGGAAGTCGGGCACGAGGGCGATGTGCGACTCGAGCGCGGCGCGGATGTCGTCCATGCGGACAGGGTAGCGGCGGCGGCCGATCACCGAGGCGCACGGACTCGGGCACTGGCGGCCGACACGGGCATCCGCGTACGATCGGGGCCATTGGGGGCATCCGATGGCGTCTGGGGAGCGACAGCGGTCCGAGCTGAACGAGCTCGGGGAGATGCGCGACGCGGTCTTCTTCGCCGGGCCGGAGCGGCAGCGCAAGGTCAGCCGGTACTGGATCCTGCTCATCCTGTCGTCGGTCATCTCGGCCGCGGGCATCGTCGCCGACTCCACCGCGACCGTCATCGGCGCGATGATCGTCGCGCCGCTCATGCTCCCGATCCAGGGCGTGATGCTCGCGAGCGTGCTCGGCGACCGCCTCAACCTGCGCCGCGCGCTCGTGCTGCTCGTCGGCGGATCGATCGTCGCGGTCGGCATCGGGTTCCTGCTCGGCCTCGTCATGATCTACGACATCGATTCGACCAACAACGCCCAGGTGGCGGCACGCGCGTCGCCCGGCCTCGTCGACCTGCTCGCAGCGCTCGCAACGGGCGCCGTCGGCTCGATCGCGCTCGTGCGGCGCGACATCTCCGACACGCTGCCGGGCGTGGCGATCGCGATCTCGCTCGTGCCGCCGCTGTCGGTCGTCGGGGTCACGCTCGAGTCGGGCGCCTGGAACGACGCGTTCGGTTCGCTCGTGCTGTTCCTCACGAACGTGTCGGCGATGATCGGCACGGGCATGTTCGTCATGTCGATCTACGGGCGCAGCCGCGTCGGCGAGAACCGCCGCGTCGACGCCGTGCGCTCGGGCAGCCGTCGCAGCACGATCATCGTGCTCTCCACGATGGGCGCGGCCATCCTCGTGATCCTCAGCCTGTCGGGCATCGTCAAGCTCCAGGACAACCTGCTCGCGAGCCAGGTGCAGCACGAGCTGCAGCAGTGGGCGCACCCCGCCGGCTGGGTCGTCACGTCGGTCACCTGGCACAACGACACGCTCGTCGCCCAGGTCGAGGGCCCCTCGCCCGCACCCGACACCGACGACCTGCAGCAGGCGTTCGACGACGCCGGCATCGACACCACGCACGTCTCCGTGCGGCTCGTCGAGGGCACCTCGGTCGACTTCGACGACTGAGCGGATGCCTCGCGGCGATCCCGCCCTTGCCCCGGCCATTCGGCGTCAATATGCTCGGCAGCGGGGCATCGACACCGAGGGGGACTCCATGCCATCCGGACCGATCGAGATCGTCGTCTTCGAGTTCACGGGGAAGTTCACCGGAGCGATACTCCCGGAGCTCGAGCGGCTCGTCGCCGCGGGCACCGTCAGCATCGTCGACGGGCTCTTCGCGCGGAAGTCGGAGGACGGCGACGTCGAGCTCATCGAGATCGCCGAGGTCTCCGACGACGAGGACGCCGCGGCGCTGTCCGGCGTGATGGACCGGGTCGACGGGCTCGTCTCCGACGAGGATGTCGAGGACCTCACCGCGGGCATCGCGCCCGGTACCGCCGCCGCGATCCTCGTGTTCGAGCACACGTGGGTGATCCCGCTGCGCGACGCGATCACCGCCGCGGGCGGCACGCTCGTCGAGAACATCCGCATTCCGGGGCCCGTGGTCGACGAGATCCTCGCGACCGTGCCCGACGAGGACTGAGCCCGCGCCACGCGGGCCGGAGACAGGGGAGAGACCATGCGACGCAGAATCGGACGACCGGGGCTCGTGGGCACGATGGCACGCACCGCGGTGGTCGCCGGCACGGCGAGCGCCGTCGCCGGCGGCGTGCAGCACCGCCAGGCGAACCGCTGGAACGCACAGCAGCAGCAGGCCGCCGAGGAGCAGGCCGCCGCGCAGCAGCAGGCCCAGTCGCAGGCGCAGGTCGCCGAGATGCAGGCGCAGCTGAACGCGCTGCAGGCGCAGCAGGCGCCCGCGCCGCCGGCAGCCCCCGCGGCGGCCCCCGCAGGCGGTGGCGGCGACCTCATGGCCGAGCTCGAGAAGCTCGCGAACATGAAGGCCGCCGGCATCCTCACCGACGCGGAGTTCGCCGCAGCGAAGGCCAAGCTGCTCGGCTGATCGAGCGGCGGGTCAGCGCGAGCCCTCGCCCTCCCCGTCGGCGTCGCCGTCGCGGTGCTCGGACCCGGTCGGGTCGCCGCCCTTGGGTGCGTCGGGGTCGGTGATGCGCACGCGCTCGGGGTCGACGATCTCGATCTTCGAGGTGAACGCCTCCGCGCGCGCCTGCGCCTCGGGCGTGCCCGAGAACAGGCCGGTGCGATCCTGCGCCACCCGCTGCGCACGCTCCGCGGGGGCCTCGCCGGGCTCAGGGTCATCCGTGTTGCCGACCAGCACGCGCTGCAGCGGCAGGGCGTCGCGGTCCTCGTCGCGCATCCACTCCGAGAGCTCCTCGCGGATGAGGCAGCGCAGGTCCCACATCTTGGCCGAGTCCTCGGCGCTGACGAGCACGCGCACGCGCATGTAGCCGCCCGTGGCATCCGTCACCTGGATGCCCGACGCGACGCCGTCCCACAGGTCGGTCTCGGCGAGCACCTTGTCGAGCTCCTTGCGCATGCCCGTCGTCGAGACGCGCCAGTCGAGGTCGAACTCGACCGTGCCGAGCAGCGCCTTGCCGGTCTTGGTCCAGTTCTCGAAGGGCTGGCTCGTGAAGTACGTGCAGGGCAGCACGAGGGAGCGCTGGTCCCAGATGTCGACGACGACGTAGCTCAGCGTGATCTGGTTGATGCGGCCCCACTCGCCCTCGACCACGACGACGTCGCCCACGCGGATCGCGTCGCTGAAGGCGAGCTGCACGCCCGCGAACACGTTGCCGAGCACGGTTTGCGCGGCGAGGCCGGCGACGATCGACGCGATGCCGGCAGACGCCAGCACGCTGGCGCCGACCGCGCGCACCGACGGGAACGTCACGAGGATCGAGCCGACCGCGACGACCACGATCACGGCGACCACGAGCCGGCGCACGATCTGCAGCTGGGTGCGGATGCGGGCGGCCTGCACCGTGTCGGTCTCCTGGATGCGATACCGCTTCACGCCCGTGTCGACCATGAACAGGAAGATCTGGCAGACGAGCCAGGCGCCCGATGCGATCAGTCCGATGCCGAGCCAGTGGATGATCTCCCCCACCCACTCGGTGACGGGGAAGAACACGAAGGCGACCATGAGCGACAGGAGCAGGATCGTCACGCGGAACGGCCACTCGGCCCGCTTGCGCAGCGCCTCGGGCCAGTCCTTCTTGCGGCGGATCAGCGCGAGGATCACCCGTGCGATCACCAGCACGATGACGCCGAACAGCAGCGAGATGCCGAGGGCGATGAGGAACGTCCAGAAGTGCGTCCATCCGTCGAGTTCGGCCAGGACGGCGAGCTCGTCCGTTCCGTTGAGGTCGTCCATGCGGTCCTTCCGTCGGGTGCGTCGGGTGCCGTCCCAGCCTAGGCACCCCCTCCCCGAGGCCCGAATCCCCTGTGCCCGCCCGCCCCGTTCCAGACCCGTCAATTTCCTGCGCTCTGGGCGCCCAGAGCGCAGGAATTCGACGGGTCTCGCGTAGTCCCGCGAGCCCACGTTCGCGAGACCCGTCAAGAAACTGCGTTCTCAGCGCTGAGAGCGCAGGAATTCGACGGGTCTCGGCTTCAACGGCGAGGATGGAGGGACCCCCGACCCCCCTGGAGCACCGTGTCACCGCGCATCCTCTTCCGCACGCTCGCGATCGCCGAGGCGATCACCTGGACCCTGCTGATCGCGGGCATGGTGATCGCGTACGGCTTCGACGGCACCCGCCTCGGCATCTCGATCGGCGGCGGACTGCACGGGTTCGTGTTCCTCGCGTACGCGGTGTGCGTCGTGGTCGTCGCCGTGAACCAGCGCTGGCACTGGGGCGTGACGCTCGTCGGGCTCGTCTCGGCGATCGTGCCGTACGCGACGATCCCGTTCGACATCTGGGCCGACCGCACGGGCCGGCTCGACGGCGACTGGCGACGCGAGGCCGGCGACGACCCGCGCGATCAGCGGTGGGTCGAGCGGATGCTCCGCCTCGCGCTCGCGCGCCCCGTGACCACGGTCGTGCTCGGCGTCGTCGGCGTCGCCGTCGTGTTCAGCGCGCTGCTCGTGATCGGCCCGCCCGGAGGCCGCTCGTAGCGGGTCGCGTCAGGCCGCGCCGAGCGGTCGGCGTCAGCCCGCGCCCGGGCCGCGGCTCGCGCCAGCGGGGCATCCGCTCGCCCTGCCAGCGAGTCGCGTCAGCGACCGCCCTCGCCGCCGGACCCACCATCGGCGGAGCCGAAGTCGGCGCCCTCGCCGCCGCGTCCGGCGACCTTGTGGATCGCCCCGGTCGACGCGCCGACCAGCTCGCGGTCGGCGCGCGGGCCGTCGTAGCCGCCCAGCTCGTGCGCCAGCTCGCGCTCGACCGCCTCGACGTCGAGCGTCTGCGTGAACACGGCGGCCCGCTCCTCGGCCTCGGGGCTGCCGGAGAACATGCCCTCGGCGGCATCCACGGCCCTGTCGACCACCGCGATCGGCTCGGTGAGCACGAGCGGTGCGGGGGCCTCGGGGTCGACGTACTCGAAGCGCTGCACGGGGAGCGCGGCGGCGTTCTCGGCTTGCACCCAGAGCACGAGCTTCTCGCGCACGAGGCAGCGGAGGTCGTACAGCTTCGCGGCGTCCTCCGCGCTGATCACGCAGCGGATGCGCACGAGCCCGCCGACCGCGTCGAGCACCTGGAGGATCGAGGTGCGGCCGTCCCACAGGTCGGAGTGCGCGGTGATCTGCTCGAGGCGCTCGCGCATGCGCGTGGTCGAGACGCGCCAGTCGAGGTCGAAGTCGACGGTGCCGAGGAGTTCGTTGCCCTCCTTGGTCCAGTTCTCGAACGGCTGGGTCGTGAAGTAGGTGCAGGGCAGCACGAGCGTGCGCGAGTCCCACACCTCGACCACGACGTAGCTGAGCGTGATGCGCTTGATGCGGCCCCACTCGTCCTCGACGACCACGATGTCGTCGACGTGGATCGCGCCGGTGATGGCCAGCTGCATGCCCGCGAACAGGTTCGCGAGCACCGACTGCAGGGCGAGACCGGCGACGATCGATGCGAGGCCCGCAGACGCGAGCATCGACGCGCCGATCGTCTGCACGTCGGGGAAGGTCAGCAGGATCGCGCCGACGGCCACGACGGCGATGATGACGATCGCGACGCGCTGGAACACCTGCAACTGCGTGTGCAGGCGGCGCACGTGGCGGTTGTCCATGTCGCGCGGGTACCGGGCGGTCGACAGGTCGGCGACGAACATGACGAGCGAGCCGAGCAGCCAGGCGACGCTCGCGATGAGCGCGATCTTCAGGCCGTGCTCGGCGGCGGCGCGCCACTCGCGCTCGGGCATCGTCACGGCGAGCGCGACGAAGCCGCCGACGAGGAAGACGGTCACGCGCAGGGGCAGGGTGAGCCGGCGGGCGAGCATCGCGGGCCAGTCGTCGCGATTGGCGACGAAGCGGATGCCGCCCTGCACGAGCCAGCTGAACACCATGCTCACGCCGACGGAGATGCCGACGGCGAGCAGGAGTCCGACCCACGACCTCCACTGGAAGTCGGCGAACACCGACTGCAACCACTCCATCCGGCACCTCCGATCGACTCAGGTCCGCGCTCTGCGGACGCATCCGGTCCGCACCCTGCGGACACGACGAACGGCGGGGCCGTAGGGCCACCGCCGCCATGCTGCTGCTCACGCTAGCGATGCGCGCTGAACGCGCGCTGCACGCCGGTTGTGCACCCGCCGTGAGCGGCCGTGCGGGCCTGTCGGCCGAGCCGTGCGACCGCCCCGCGCCCGCCGCCCGACACCGGCGTTCGGGCGGGTCGGCGGTAGGATCGACGCGTCAGCGTCCGGCGCGGCATCCGCCCCCGGCATCCGCTCGTTCCGGGAGTCTCCCACGTGACCGATACCGTTTCCACCACGGCCACCCTCGACACCGTCGAGCACGCTGCCGCCACCCCCGACAAGGAGCAGCCGTACGCCGCGCTCGGGCTGAAGCCCGACGAGTACGAGCAGATCCGCGAGATCCTCGGGCGGCGCCCCACGAGCGGTGAGCTGGCCATGTACTCGGTCATGTGGAGCGAGCACTGCTCGTACAAGTCGTCGAAGAAGTACCTGCGCCAGTTCGGCAAGAAGGTCACCGACGAGATGCGCAAGGACCTCATGGTCGGCATGGGCGAGAACGCCGGCGTGCTCGACATCGGCGAGGGCTGGGCGGTCACGTTCAAGATCGAGTCGCACAACCACCCGAGCTACATCGAGCCGTTCCAGGGCGCCGCGACCGGCGTCGGCGGCATCGTGCGCGACATCATCTCGATGGGCGCCCGCCCGGTCGCGGTCATGGACGCGCTGCGCTTCGGCGAGATCTCCGACCCCGACACGGCGCGCGTCGTGCACGGCGTGGTCAGCGGCATCTCGTTCTACGGCAACTGCCTCGGCCTGCCGAACATCGGCGGCGAGACGTGGTTCGACCCGGTGTACCAGGCGAACCCGCTCGTCAACGCGCTCGCGGTCGGCGTGCTCCGCCACGAGGACCTGCACCTCGCCAACGCCAAGGGCGCCGGCAACAAGGTGGTGCTGTTCGGCGCGCGCACGGGCGGCGACGGCATCGGCGGGGCGTCGATCCTCGCATCCGACACCTTCGCCGAAGGCGGCCCCACCAAGCGCCCCGCGGTGCAGGTGGGCGACCCGTTCGCCGAGAAGGTGCTCATCGAGTGCTGCCTCGAGCTGTTCGCGGGCGACCTGGTCGAGGGCATCCAGGACCTCGGCGCGGCCGGCATCTCGTGCGCGACCTCGGAGCTCGCGTCGAACGGCGACGGCGGCATGTCGATCGTGCTCGACGAGGTGCTGCTGCGCGACCCGTCGCTCA
This sequence comes from uncultured Agromyces sp., assembly GCA_913053875.1. Classification (GTDB taxonomy): domain Bacteria; phylum Actinomycetota; class Actinomycetes; order Actinomycetales; family Microbacteriaceae; genus Agromyces. The sequence continues at coordinate 297,202 of CAJXGN010000002.1, forward strand.
CCGCCGAGGAGATCCTCATGTCGGAGAGCCAGGAGCGCATGATGGCCATCGTGCGCCCCGAGAAGCTCGACGGCTTCCTCGAGGTCGTCGGCAAGTGGGACGTCGAGACGAGCGTGCTCGGCGAGGTCACCGACACCGGACGCCTCTCGATCACGTGGCGCGGCGAGGAGATCGTGAACGTCGACCCGCGCACGGTCGCGGTCGACGGCCCCGTCTACGACCGGCCCGTGCGCAAGCCCAAGTGGCTGAAGGCGCTGAACGCCGACTCGGCGACCGCGCTGCCCCGGCCCACCGCGCCCGACGAGCTGCGCGCGCAGTTCCTGCAGCTGGTCGGCTCGCCGAACCTCGCGGATGCCTCGTGGGTGACCAGCCAGTACGACCACTACGTACTCGGCAACACGGCGCTCGCCTCGCCCGACGACGCGGGCATGATCCGGGTCGACGAGGAATCGGGGCTCGGCGTCTCGGTCGCGACCGACGCGAACGGCCGGTACTGCCAGCTCGACCCGTACGCCGGCGCGCAGCTCGCGCTGGCCGAGGCGTACCGCAACGTCGCCGCGACCGGTGCCGTGCCCATGGGCGTCTCCGACTGCCTGAACTTCGGCTCCCCCGAGAACCCCGAGGTCATGTGGCAGTTCAAGCAGGCCGTCGAGGGGCTGGCAGACGGATGCCTCGAGCTGGCCGTTCCCGTCACCGGCGGCAACGTGTCGTTCTACAACCAGACCGGCGACGTGCCGATCCACCCGACGCCGGTCGTCGCCGTGCTCGGCGTGATCGACGACGTCGCCCGCCGCATCCCGTCGGGCTGGCAGGACGACGGCCACAACATCTACCTGCTCGGCATCACGCGCGAGGAGCTCGACGGCTCGGCGTGGGCCGGCGTCGTGCACGACCACCTCGGCGGCACCCCGCCCGTGGTCGACCTGCCCGGCGAGCAGCGCCTCGCGGAGCTGCTGCGCGCGGCGTCGCTCGAGGGCCTCATCGACTCGGCGCACGACCTGTCCGACGGCGGGCTCGCCGCCGCGCTCGCGGAGGGCGTGCTGCGCTTCGGCGTGGGCGCCCGCGTGGTGCTCGGCGAGGTGCTCGACCGCGACGGCGTCGACGTGGCATCCGCCCTCTTCTCGGAGTCGCAGGGCCGGGTCATCGTCACCGTGCCGCGCGAGGACGACGTGAAGTTCCGCGGGCTCTGCGAGGGCCGCGACTACCCGGTCGCTCGCATCGGCGTGACGGATGCCGCGTCGGGCACCCTCGAGGTGCAGGACGCGTTCACGGTGTCGATCGACGAGCTGCGCGGCACGCACCGCGCGCCGCTCGCCGACGCGTTCGGGCCGGTCGTCGGGTACTGAGGCGAGCCGGCGGTCGACGTGCGCCCGAACGTGGCCGGTGATGCGCCCGTCGGTGCACGCGGATGCGGAGTCGCGCCGCGACATGCCGCCTTGGGCGCGCGCTCGACGGCGCGTCGCGGTGGATCTCCGCATCGGCGAACCGCCCACGAGGGGGCGAGCCGGTGAGCCGGGTCCCAGCGGGGTCGGCCGCAGACGACGGCGGGCCGCGCGGGTACTCGGCCGAGTACGCGGCGGCGCACGGGCGGTTCGCGCTCGTGCCGGCAGCGTACGTGTTCCTGCTCGACGGCTCGGGTGACGGCGGCGACGACCGCGTGCTGCTGCAGCGGCGCGCGGGCACCGGGTTCTACGACGGCTGGTGGGGCGCGTCCGCGGCCGGGCACGTCGACCCGGGGGAGTCGGCGGTCGACGCGGCGGTGCGCGAGGCGGCCGAGGAGATCGGCGTTGGGCTCGAGGCATCCGACCTCGCGCCCCTGACCGTGCTGCACCGGCGGGCCGGATCGGACGCCGCCGCCGACCAGCGCGTCGACTTCGCGTTCGCGTGCCGGCGCTGGGCCGGGGTGCCGGCGCTGCAGGAGTCGACGGCCGACGCGCTCGAGTGGTTCGCGCTCGACGAGCTGCCCGACCGGGTCGTGCACCACGAGCGCGCCGTGCTCGAGGGGTTGCGCGACGGCACGCTCGCCGCGATCACGCCGTTCGGGTTCTGAGCGCTCGGCCCGTGCGCCGAACGGAGGACGATCTCGGCGACACGCCGCCGTCTCGTCCCGCGCGCGGCCGATCCTCCTACGTTTCGCACGCGACGGTGGCGCGGCTCGGGCTCGGACGGTGCCGAACGTCGGACTCGTTGCCCGACATGCCGACGCCCGGGCCCGCCCGCGGCCGAATCTCCTGCGTTTCGCACGCAGCCGGCGATGGGGCACGTGCCGAGAGGAGCGCGTCGGCGGGCGGGCGTAGGGTGCGGGCATGGGTGGCGAGGCGGCGAGCGGCCAGGCCGCGGATGGCACGGAGGGAAGCGGACAGCCAGCGGGTGGCACGGAGGGAAGCGGACAGCCGGCGGATGGTACGGCGGGGAGCGGACAGCCCGCGGATGGTACGGCGGGGAGCACCCAGCCCGCGGATGGCACGGCGGGCGCGGGCGGGCACTGCAGGGCGACGGATGCCTCGGGGCGTGCGTGCGACCGCGAGGTCGAGCCGGGTGCCCCGGTGGCGCTCTGCACGCGGCACCTGCTCGCCGCGTACGACTGGGTCGCGCGCGACGTGGGCACGACCGACCTGCTGCCGTCGCCGTGCCGCGCGTGCGGGTCGCGCGTCGGCGTGCAGTACCCGTCGGGGTGGGTGTGCGCGGTCTGCGAGTGGCGCGTCGGCGAGGCGCCCGACGGTGACGCGGCGTCGCCGCGCGTGGAGGTCGTGTACTACCTGCGCTACGACGACCGCGTGAAGATCGGCACGACGGCGAACCCGCGCGGGCGGTTCCAGGCGTTGCCGTACGACGAGGTGCTCGCGTTCGAGCGCGGCGGACGCTCGCTCGAGCAGCGCCGGCACGCCGAGTTCGCCGCCCACCGCATCCCCGGCACGGAGTGGTTCGAGCAGCACGCCGAGCTCGACGCGCACGTGGCGGTGCTCCGCGCAGGAGTCGACGACCCGTGGGACGAGTACGCCCGCTGGGTCAGCGCCGCGCTCGCCCTCCGCGGCGCGTAGCCGCCAGGCATCCGCCGACCGCGCCCCTCAGTCGCGCCTGCCCACCGACGCCCCGCACCGTTCCGGCCGAGCCGCCCCGCCTGCGACGGCGCGCCACCCACCACCGCCCACACGAGCCGAAGCATCAGTCGATGTTCGCGGATGCGGAGATCCTCCCCGACACGCCGCCCGTCGCGGGCGACACGCCGGGCGGAGCTCACGATCTCCGCATCCGCGAACATGGGACCGCCCGAACAGCCTCAGGCGCCCTCGGGCGGGTCGAGGAGGAGCTGCAGGCGGTCGGCGAGGTAGCGGTCGAGCGCGATGACGGCGTCGTCGAACGACGGGTTCCAGCGCACGAGGAGGTCACCGCCGCGCAGCAGCAGCGGCCCGTCGGACGCGGCGAGCGCCGCAGCGTCGAGCGCGAGTTCGCGGGTGTGGAAGTTGACGGTCTCGTCGCGGGCGAACGGCCCCTCGAACGCGGCGGCCCGGTAGACGCGCCGCACCTCGGCGGAGTTCGCCTGGAACGTGGCGCGTCCGGGCGGGGTCGCGCGGGTCACCTCGCCGGTCGCGTGGAGTGTGCCGTCGGTGCCGATGAGCAGCACGCCGAGCCGCCAGACCCGACCGATCGGGCGCATCTTCGGCTTCCGCGCGATGCCGAGCACACGGCGCGACGGCTCGAACACGGCGAGCGCCTCGTCGCGCGCGTCGGCGGCGACGAGCGCCTCCCGCGCGGCGACGAGCGCCCCGCGCGCTCGTACGATCGCGGCATCCGCGGCATCCGACATGGCCCGATGATACGTCGCCGCTGTGACGGCCCGCGGCGGGTCAGTGCGTGCGGCCGATCAGCTCGAGCAGCGCCATGCCGTACGCCTCGGCCGGGTCGGGGTGCTCGAAGCGCAGGCGCTCGCCCGCCAGCTCGATCTCCACCTCGAACGCGTCCTCGAGCCGCCGCAGCGCACGGAAGGTCGCACGCAGCAGGTCGCGCAGCTGCTCCTCGCGCGGCAGCCAGACCGCGTCGGCCAGGTCGACCGAGTCGAGCGCCCACTCGGTCGTGCCGTTGAACCCGAGGATCGTGCCGGTCGCGTAGTCGTGCGGCTCGATCGTCATCTCGCTCACGGTGAAGACGTCGGCCTCGACCTCGGGCTCGACGTCGTTCGTGAGGTTCAGCTGGAACCGGTCGCCCGACGACGGATGCCACGCCAGCCCCGCCTCCCGCAACTCGAGCGCCAGCTCCCGGCTGATCACGACGCCTCGCTCCCCCGGCGCCACCGCCGGCGCGGCTTCGGCTCGGGGTCGGGCTCGTGCCCGCGCGTCACCCGTGCCCGCAGCCCCGCCCCGATCACGACGACCATGAGCCCGACCAGGATGAACCCGAACCGCGAGGTCACGAGTGCGAGCACCACGACGAGCGCGCCGACGACGACGAACACCTCGGCGGCGCGTCGGCGCACGGCCGCCCAGACGCGACCCCCGATCGACGTCGGCTCAGCCACGCGCCCCACCCACCGGCACGGACACGCCGGCCCACTGCTCCGACAGCTGCCAGAGCCGCGCCGCCACCGCGGCATCCGTCGACGTGCGGGTCGGCACCTGACGCGCCGGTGCGCCCTTGGTCCAGCCGACCGGGCCCCAGTAGTCGCCGTTCAGCGCGTCCGGTGAGGTCGCCGCGACGAGCACCGGCTCGGCACCGCGGTGCTTGCCCTGCGTGAAGGGCGACTGCAAGTGGTCGACGAAGCGCTCGCCGGTCGACGGGTCGCTGACCCCGGGCACGCGCGGCGTGCGCCCGCTGATCGAGTAGCCGGGGTGCGCGACGATGCTCGCGACCGGCGAACCCGCGGCCCCGAGTCGGCGAGCGAGCTCGAAGCCGGTCGACTGGGTGGCGATCTTCGAATGCGCGTACGCGGTCCACGCGTCGTAGCGTCGCTCGAGCTGGAGGTCGTCGATGCCGAACCCGCTGAGCCGTGACGAGAGCGAGCCGAGCCAGACGATGCGCGCGGCATCCGACCGCTCGAGCACCGGAAGCACCTGCCCGACGAACGCGAAGTGCCCGAGGTGGTTGGTGGCGAGCACGAGTTCGTTGCCGTCGACGGACTCCTCCCGTGCGCGCGGGGTGTGCACCATGCCGGCGTTCAGCACGAGCCCGTCGAGGCGGTCGAACGCCTGCACCTCGGCCGCTGCGGCGCCGACCGAGGCGAGCGACGACGTGTCCACGACGAGGGTGTCGACGGATGCCTCCGGCAGCCGCTCCCGCAGCGCCGCCACGGCCGCGGCCAGCCGCTCCGGGTTGCGTCCGCTCAGCACGACGTGCGCCCCCTGACCGGCGAGCCGGGCGCTGGTGAAGAACCCCAGCCCGGCGTTCGCGCCGGTGACGAGGTAGGTGCGCCCGTCGAGGCGCGGCAGCGCTACCGGGTACCAGCTCATGCGTCGGGTCCCGGCTCGCTCGGGGCATCCGTCGACTCGCCAGCGATCTGCTCGTGGTGCTGGATGACCTCGGCGACCACGAAGTTGAACCACTTCTCGGCGAAGGCGGGGTCGAGGTGCGCGTCGACGGCGAGCGCGCGCAGGCGGGCGATCTGGCGCTTCTCGCGCTCCGGGTCCGACGGGGGCAGGCCGTGCTCGGCCTTGAGGCGGCCGACCTTCTGGGTGAACTTGAACCGCTCGGCGAGCAGGTGGATCAGCGCCGCGTCGATGTTGTCGATGCTCGAGCGGATGCCGAGCAGCTCCGTCATCGCGGCAGCCTGGTCGTCGGGGCGGATCTCAGCCATGCACACGACCCTAGCGAGTCGGGGTGGATGCGCCGCCTCGGGTGTCAGCCGGCAGGCCGCGGGCCGCGCACCGCGACCGCCCGCCGCGCGAGCATCGCGTCGACTCGCCCCTGGGCGAGCAGGATGCCCGCGAGCACGAGCAGCGCGCCGACCGGCTCGTGCCAGCCGAACCGCTCCTGCAGCAGCAGCACGCCGAGCACCACGCCGACGACGGGCGTGACGTAGGTGACGGTCGACATGCCGGTCGGCCCCCACGCGCGCAGCACGTTGACCTGCCAGATGTAGGCGAGGCCCGTGCCGAGCACGCCGAGGGCGAGCAGGCTGAGCACGATCGTCGTGTCGAGGTCGACCGGCTGCCACGCGACCACGGGCGTGAGCAGCGCCATGATGAGCCCCGCGATGCCGATGTTGAGGAACGCGAAGGTCGTCGGCGCGATGGGCCGCGAGCTCAGGAACTTCTTGGTGTAGCCGAGGCTGAATCCGTAGCAGACGACCGCGCCGAGGCACGCGAGCTGGCCGGCGAGCTCGCCGCCGAGCGACACCTGCCACGGGCCGATGATGACGATCACTCCGATCACGCCGACGCCGACACCGGCCCAGCGCAGGGCGCTCAGGCGCTCGACGCGGAACGCGAGCGTGGCCATGAGCGCGGTCGCGATGGGCGTGACGGCGTTGTAGATCGACGCGAGGCTCGACGTGACGTACTGCTCCGCCCAGGCGAAGAGCGTGTGCGGGATCACGCAGAAGGTGATCGCGATGACCGTGAAGTGCACCCACACGATCGGCTCGCGCGGCAGCACCGGGCCGGTGCCGACGCGCGGTCGCATGACGGCGACGATGACGGCGAGCGTCAGCCCGCCGAGCACGAGCCGCGACCAGGAGACCTGCGAGTAGCTGACGCCGTCGAGCGCGACCTTCATGAACAGGAAGCTCGCGCCCCAGATGAGCCCCATGCCGATGAACTGGAGCACGACCGAGAGCCGTCCGGGGCCAGGGGCGGGGGCGGATGCCGCGGCGGCGCGCAGCTCGGATGGGGCCTGTGCGATCGCCCCGGTGTTGCCGTGTGTCACGGTTCGGACGCTACTCGCGCTTCGGGCGCCGCGCCCGGGCCGGGCGACGCGATGTCCGGATTCCGCCGATGGTCGGCAGGAACGGATGCCACTCGCATCCGCTCGCCCCCGCCCCGGCTCGGCTCGGCTCGGCTCGAGTCAGCCGATCGTGCGGTCGGTGCCCTCGTCGCCTCGCGCGCGCCGTCCGCGGCGGCCGCGCGGTGCGGCCGGCAGCGTGGGTCGCTCCTCGTAGCCGTGGAGCCCCGCGTCGCGGATCACGGAGCGGCGCACGCGCGTGCGCTCCTCGCTGCGGCGGGTCGACTCGGATGCATCGGAGCCGCGTGCGTCGGAGGATGCATCGCGCCGCACGTCGGCCTCGCCCCGGTGCCGTGCCTGCCGCGGGTCGCCCGCCACGTGCCGTGCGACGTGCAGTCGCTCCTCCCGGGGGGCCATGCCCTCGCCCGCGCGCACGTCGCGTCGCCGCGGAGCGTCGGGCTGTCGTTGCACAGTATGCAGAATAGGCGAGGGGTCCGACGTGCGAACATTCCGACTGTTCGGTATGTTAGGAACCCGCGCCGGTCCGACGGAGGTCCGGCGCAGACCGGGAGGGCGCGATGGAGATCACGGCAGCCGTGCTCGAGGCATGCGATCGCCCCCGACCGTTCGCCGCCTCGCGCCCGCTCACGGTGCAGGAGGTCTCGCTCGACGCCCCCGGGCCGACCGAGGTGCGCGTGCGCATCGAGGCCGCCGGCATCTGCCACTCCGACCTCTCCGTGGTCGACGGCAACCGCGTGCGGCCGACGCCGATGGTGCTGGGACACGAGGCGTCCGGCATCGTCGAAGTCGTGGGCGGCACGGTCGACGACCTCTCGCCCGGCGACCGGGTCGTGCTCACGTTCCTCCCCCGCTGCGGCACGTGCCCGGGCTGCGCGACCGACGGCCGCCTGCCCTGCGAGCGGGGGAGCGCCGCGAACGCTGCCGGCACACTGCTCGCCGGCGAGCGCCGGCTGCACCGCACCGCCCCGGGCGGCAGGCAGGACCTGCACCACCACCTCGGCGCCTCGGCCTTCGCCACGCACGCCGTGGTCGACCGGGCATCCGTCGTGCCCGTCGACGCCGACGTGCCGCCCGACGTGGCCGCGCTGCTCGGCTGCGCGGTGCTCACCGGCGGCGGGGGCGTGCTGAACGCGGCCCGGCCCGCGCCGGGCGAGACCGTGATGGTCGTCGGGCTCGGCGGCGTCGGCATGGCCGCACTGCTCGTCGCGGTCGCGCTCGGCCACCCCGTGATCGGCGTCGATGCGCTGCCCGACAAGCTGGCGGCGGCCCGCGACGCCGGGGCGGTCGAGACGTACACGCCCGAGGAGCTGGCCGCCCGAGGCATCCGCTCGCCTGCCGTGATCGAGGCGGCGGGGCACCCGCGCGCCTTCGAGACCGCGTACGCCGCGACCGCACCCGGCGGCACGACCGTGACCGTCGGCCTGCCGCGCCCCGACGCGACCTCGACGATCGCCCCGCTCACGCTGACCGCCGAGGCGCGCACGGTCGTCGGCAGCTACCTGGGCTCGTCGGTGCCGTCGCGCGACATCCCGCGCTACGTCGACCTCTGGCGCGCCGGCCGCCTGCCCGTCGAGCGACTCGTCTCGGGCGAGGTCGCCCTCGCCGACGTGAACGAGGCGATGGATGCGCTCGCGGGCGGGCACGTGCTGCGCCAGCTCATCCACCCCTGACTCCCGACCACGCACCAGCCACACCACCACCGAGAGGAACCCCATGACCGAACGCATCGCGATCGTCACCGGCGCGGCCCGCGGCATCGGCGCCGCCGTCGCGCGACGCCTGGCCGCCGACGGCAACGCCGTCGCCGTGATCGACCTGCAGGAGGACTCCACAGCCGAGACGGTCGACGCGATCACCGCCGCGGGCGGCCGCGCGATCGGCATCGGCGCCGACGTGTCCGACTCCGCCGCCGTGGCATCCGCCGTCGCGCGCGTCGCCGACGAGCTGGGCGCGCCCACGATCCTCGTCAACAACGCCGGCATCCTGCGCGACAACCTGCTCTTCAAGATGACCGACGACGACTGGGACCAGGTGATGCAGGTGCACCTGCGCGGCGCATTCCTGATGACCCGCGCGGTGCAGGCGCACCAGGTCGCGGCGAAGTGGGGCCGCATCGTCAACCTGTCGAGCACCTCTGCGCTCGGCAACCGCGGGCAGGCGAACTACGCCGCCGCGAAGGCCGGGCTGCAGGGCTTCACGAAGACGCTCGCGATCGAGCTGGGCCGCTACGGCGTGACCGCGAACGCCATCGCGCCAGGCTTCATCCAGACCGACATGACGCGCGCGACCGCCGAGCGCGTCGGCGTGCCGTTCGACGACTTCGTCGCCGCCGCCGTGCAGCAGATCCCGGTGCAGCGCGCAGGCGTGCCCGACGACATCGCGGCAGCGGCGTCGTACTTCTGCTCCGAGGTGGCCGGGTTCTGCTCGGGCCAGGTGCTCTACGTGGCGGGAGGGCCGACCTCGTGACCGCGACGTTCGACTCCCCCGCCGCACTCGTCGAGGCCGTCGCCGCCCGCCCGGTCGCGCTCGGACCCGGAGAGTGGTTCACCATCGACCAAGCGCGCATCGACGAGTTCGCGCGGGCGACCGAGGACCACCAGTGGATCCACGTCGACGTCGAGCGCGCGAAGGGCGGCCCGTTCGGGGCGCCCATCGCGCACGGGTTCCTCACCCTGTCGCTGCTGTCGGCGCTGGCGTCGCCGCTGCTCGACGTGCGCGGCGTCGCGATGGGCGTGAACTACGGGTTCGACCGGGTGCGGTTCCTCGCACCGGTGACCGTCGGCTCGCGCGTGCGCGTCGTCGGGCAGGTGACGGATGCCGCGCCGGGACGCTCGGGCGTGCGCGTGACGCAGGACCTCACGGTCGAGATCGAGGAGTCGGAGACGCCCGCGCTCGCGGCGCAGTGGCTGACGCTCGTGGTGCCGCGCCCTTGAGTTCAGAACGTGTTCTGAATAGAATCGTGGCATGCAGACCGCGCCCCCGCCGGAGTCGTTCCAGTCGTCTGATCTGAGCCGGCACTCGAGCAAGGTGTTCGCGGCAGCCGTCGAGCACCCCATTCGGGTGACCCGGCGTGACGGCGAGTCCCTGGTGCTGATGTCGCAGCGCGAGTCCGACGCGCGCGAGTCGCTGCTGCAGCTCGCGGCGCAGATCATCGGGGCTGCGATCGACGACGAGGGCACGCTCGCGGAGCGCATGGCCGACCGCCTGCCGTGGATGCTCGCGCTCGAGCCCGCCGATCAGGCGACGTGCGCAGACGACCTCGTGCGAGCCGCGCGCGCCTCGTTCGCGACGAACCAAGCCCATCTCGCGGTCGCCGAGCTGACGGCATGGCGCGAGACCGCACTCGCCGTGGCGGGCGGACTCGTGAGCGGCCGGGTCGACTGGGAAGCCACAGCAGAACCCGTCACCCGGCCGTAGCGGCCCGCGGGCCAAGGCGGACCGCCCGCACCCTCAGCTCAGCCGCTCGACCACCATCGCCATGCCCTGGCCGCCGCCGACGCACATGGTCTCGAGGCCGAACTGCGCGTCGCGCGCCCGCAGGCCGTTGAGCAGCGTCGAGGTGATGCGCGCGCCGGTCATGCCGAACGGATGCCCCACCGCGATCGCCCCGCCGTGCACGTTGAGCTTGTCCCACGAGACGCCCAGCTCGCGCGCCGACGGAATGACCTGCGCCGCGAACGCCTCGTTCAGCTCGACGAGGTCGATGTCGTCGATGGTCAGGCCGGCACGGCCCAGCGCCTGCCGACTCGCCTCCACCGGGCCGAGCCCCATGATCTCGGGCGAGAGCCCGGTCACCCCGGTGGACACGATCCGCGCGAGCGGGGTCAGTCCCAGCTCACGAGCCTTCGCATCGCTCATGACCACGAGCGCTGCCGCGCCGTCGTTCAGCGGGCACGCGTTGCCGGCCGTCACCGTGCCGTCGGGCCGGAACACCGGCTGCAGCCCGGCGAGCGCCTCGACCGTCACTCCCGGCCGCGGCCCGTCATCCGAAGAAACCACGGACCCGTCGGGCAGGGTGAGCGGCGTGATGTCGGTGGCGTAGAACCCGTCGGCGATCGCCTGCTCGGCCCGGTTCTGGCTGAGCGCCGCGTACTCGTCCTGCTCCTCGCGCGAGACCCCGGTGAGCTGCGCCACGTTCTCGGCGGTCTGCCCCATGGCGATGTACACGTCGGGCAGCAGGTCGTCCTCGCGCGGATCGTGCCACACGAACCCGCCCTCGGCCCCACGAGCAGACCGCGCCACGGCCTCCCCGAACAACGGGTTCTCGAGCTCGGCGCCGGGAATCCAGTCGGACGACCCGATGCCCATGCGGCTCACCGCCTCGACCCCCGCCGAGATGAACACGTCGCCCTCGCCGGCCTTGATCGCGTGGAACGCCATGCGCGTCGACTGCAGGCTCGACGAGCAGTACCGGTTCACGGTCGTGCCGGGCAGGTGGTCCATGCCGAGCAGCACCGCGACGACGCGGCCGATGTTCATGCCCTGCTCGCCGCCGGGCTGCCCGCACCCCATGATGAGGTCGTCGATCTCGGCGGGGTCGAGCTCGGGCACCTTCGCCAGGGCGGCCGCGACCATCTGCACGGCCATGTCGTCGCCGCGCATGCTGACGAGCGACCCCTTGCGGGCGCGGCCGATCGGCGAGCGGGCGGTCGAGACGATCACTGCTTCGGTCATGCGGATGCTCCTTCGAGTCGTGGGTCCCGCAGGCCGGCGACCGCGCCTGCGAGGTCTGGGTCAAGGGTGGCGGATGCCACTGGGTGCGCGCTCAACGGAATGCCGCGATGCCCGTGATGGCGCGCCCGACGATGAGCTGGTTCATGTCGTAGGTGCCCTCGAACGTGTAGACCGCCTCGGCGTCGGCGAAGAACCTGGCGAGCCCGTGGTCGAGCTGGATGCCGTTGCCGCCGGCGATCTCGCGGCAGAGCGCGACGGTCTCGCGCATCAGCTTCGTCGTGTACGCCTTGGCCATCGCGGAGTGCTCGTCGTGCTGCTCGCCCTGCCCCTCCATCTCGGCGAGCCGCACGCACATCGCGATCGACGCGGTGATGTTCGACAGCGCGGTGGCGAGCTTCTCCTGGGTGAGCTGGTACGAGGCGATCGACTTGCCGAACTGCACGCGCTCCTTCGCGTAGGCGAGCGCGGCCTCGTACGCGCCGACGGCGACCCCGATGGCCTGCCAGGCGACGCCGGCGCGGGTGAGCCGCAGCACGACGGCGAGGTCGCGGAACGAGTCGATGCGCTGCAGCCGGTCGCGCTCGGGCACGACGACGTCCTCGAGCACGATGTCGGCGTTCTGCACGCCGCGCAGCGACTGCTTGCGCTCGATCTTGGTCGCGCTGAAGCCGATCGCGGGGGTGCGCACGATGAAGCCCTTGACCTGGTCGTCGGCGGTGTCGCGCGCCCAGATGATGACCATGTCGGCGAAGGTGGCGTTGCCGATCCAGCGCTTCGCGCCGTTCAGCACCCACTCGTCGCCGCGCCGGGTGGCGGTGGTCTCGAGCCCGCGCGCGGTGTCGGAACCGTGGCCGGGCTCGGTCAGCCCGAACGCGCCGATGACCTCGCCGCGCGCCATGGGCCCCATCCACTCGGCCTTCTGCTGCTCCGAGCCGCCGACGGCGATCGAGGTCATGCCGAGCCCGTTGTGCACACCCACGAAGGTGCAGGTCGACGGGTCGACGCGAGCGATCTCGAGCGCGATCCACGCCCGGTAGAGGTCGCTGTTCTCGAACTGGCGGGTCTCGGGCCAGGCGGCACCGAAGACGCCGAGCTCGGCGAACCGAGGAATGAGGTGCACGGCGGTCTCGGCGCGGTCCCAGTACTCGTCGGCGATCGGCTTCAGCTCCTCCTCGAGGAAGGCGCGGATGCGCCCGATCGACGCCTGCTCCTCAGGCGTGAGCGTCGACTGGAACCCGTAGAAGTCCGCCGCGAGCAGCGGGGTCTCGGTCAGCGTGGTCATCTGGTCGGTCATCGTCGGCGTCCTCTCGACAGCGTCGTCGGTCCAGCCCCGAGCGGGGCGTGCAACATTCTACGGATTGTTGCACACTTGTCCAGCGGCCGGGCTACAGTGGGCCACGACGCAGGCGAGAGGAGCCGCATGACGACGACGGATGCCACGGGCGCACCACCCGCGGGCACGGCCGCCGACGAGGCATCCGCCCCTCGTCTCGGGCTCGTGGCCGTGCGCGCGGTGCCGACCCGGCTCTCCGACCGCCTCGGCATGTCGGGCGAACCGCACGCCGACGCACTGCGCGCCTTCCGCGCCGCTCGGCACGAGTTCATCGCCGGCTCCCGCATCGACATGGGCGCGCTGGCTGCCGAACTCGGCGTCGACCGCACGTCGCTGTTCCGCTGGGTCGGCAATCGCGACGCGCTGCTCAGCGAGGTGCTCTGGTCGCTCGCGATCCCGACGCTGGACCGCGCCGACCACGCCGAACTGCAGGGCCCGGCGCGACTCGTCGAACTGCTGAGTGCGTTCGTCGACGCGCTGATCGACGCGGACTACTTCCGCACCTTCCTCACCCGCGAGCCCGCCCGCGCCCTGCGGCTGCTGACCACCGCCGACAGCGAGATCCAGCGCCGGCTGCGCGTGGTGATCGAGACCGCGATCGAGGAGGAGGCCGTGCGCGGCACCTACACGCCGCCGCTGCCGACCACCGACCTCGCGTACCTGCTCGCGCGCATCGCCGAGTCGTTCATCTACGCCGACCTCATCACGGGCGACGAGCCCGACGCGGCCAAGGCGCGCGACGCGTTCGCGCTGGTGCTGGGCCGATGAGCGCGGGCACCCCCGCACCGGCGGGCACGACGAAGGGCGAGCGGATGCCACGGCGCGACGACTACGGCCACATCGCGTCATTCCCCACGAGGTGGAACGACAACGACGTCTACGGCCACGTGAACAACGTCGTCTACTACGCCGCGATGGACAGCGCCGTGAACGCGTGGATGATCGCGCAGGGCCTCGACATCGAGCACGGCGACGCGATCGGCCTGGTCGTGAGCTCGTCGTGCGACTACCACGCGTCGGGCGCCTACCCCGACGTGCTCGAGGTCGGCGTGCGCATCGGTCGCCTCGGCTCGTCGAGCGTCACGTGGGAGACCGGCATCTTCCGGGCATCCGACTCGGAGCTACTCGCGACCGGCCGGTTCGTGCACGTGTTCGTCGACCGCGCGTCGCGGCGACCCACCCCCGTGCCGGCGCCGTTGCGCGCGGCGATGGAACGCGACCTGATCGTCGATCCCGAATAAAACCGACCGGGCGGTATGCTAGTCTCTCGACACCGGGTGCACGCGACGACGCGGCCCGGCGGGAGGACCACGACGTGGACGATGCACTTGCGCCCACCGCGCTGCGCGACGACGCAGCCGCGAGCGCACCCGAGGCCGCCGGCCCCGCGGGCGTGGACCCGCTCGCGCTCCGCTCCTGGCTGGCCGAGCACCGGCCCGACCTGCTCGGCGACGGGCCGCTGACGGCCACCCTGCTCGCGGGCGGCAAGTCGAACCTCACCTACCGCATCGACGGCGGCGCCCGCCCCCTGGTGCTGCGGCGCCCGCCGCTCGGCCACGTGCTGCGCACCGCCCACGACATGGCGCGCGAGTTCCGCGTGATCTCTGCCCTCGCCCACACCGACGTGCCGGTGCCCGCCGCGTACGTGCTGGTCGAGGATGCCGACGGCGCCGCCGGCGTCGGCACCGACTTCTACCTGATGGAGCTCGTCGACGGAAGCGTGCTCCGCACCGCGGCCGACAACGCTGGCTACGACCCCGAGACGCTCCGCGGGCTCGGCTTCCGCCTCGTCGAGACGCTCGCCGCGCTGCACGCGATCGACCCGGCCGACGTGGGCCTCGCCGACTTCGGCCGACCCGACGGCTACCTCGCGCGCCAGGTGCGGCGGTGGGGCGAGCAGTACGACGGGTCGCGCAGCCGCGACCTGCCCGACCTCGACCGGCTGCTCGCCCGCGTCGCCGACGACCTGCCCGAGACGCGTTTCACCTCGCTGCTGCACGGCGACTTCCGGCTCGACAACGTGCTCGTCGCGCACGACGCCGAGGGCCGCGCGAGCGTCGCGGCGATCCTCGACTGGGAGATGGCCACCATCGGCGACTCCCTGGCCGACCTCGGCCTGCTCGGGCTGTACTGGAACCTCTCGGAGGTCGCACCCGAGTCGCCGCGTCTCGGCCTCTCGGCCGTCGACCCCGCGGTCGGATACCCCGAATTCGACGAGCTCTGCGCGCGCTACGCCGAGCTCAGGGGCATCCGCCTGCCGTCGCTGTCGTGGTACCTCGCGTTCGCGGCGCTGAAGCTCGCGATCATCGTGGAGGGCATCCACTACCGGCACGAGGCCGGCGAGACGCTCGGGCCGGGCTTCGACGGCATCGGCGACATGGTCGCGCCGCTCGCCCGCTACGGACTGCGCATGCTCGACGAGGAGACGCACTGATGGACTTCGCACCCAGCGCACGCGCGACGGCCGTCGCCGACGAGGCCCGCCGCTTCCTCGACGAGGAGGTGCTGCCCGCCGAGCCCGTGCTCGCCGCGCAGCTCGCCGCGACGCCCGACGACTGGAGCTTCCGCCCCGTCGTCGACGACCTGCGCCGGGCCGCCCGCGCCCGCGGCCTCTGGAACCTCTTCCTCCCGGGCACCCGCGACGACGGAAGCGCGGGCCTGTCGAACCTCGACTACGCGCCCGTCGCCGAGCTCACCGGGCGCAGCCCCAAGCTCGCGCCGGTCGCGATGAACTGCGCCGCGCCCGACACCGGCAACATGGAGCTGCTCGCCGACTTCGGCACCCCCGAGCAGCGGGAGCGCTGGCTGGAGCCGCTGCTCGACGCGCGCATCCGCTCGGCGTTCTGCATGACCGAGCCCGAGGTCGCGTCGTCGGATGCGACGAACATCGCCACCCGCATCCGCCGCGACGGCGACGAGTTCGTCATCTCGGGGCGCAAGTGGTGGTCGACGGGCGCGATGAACCCCGATGCGCGGCTGTTCATCGTGATGGGCAAGACCGACCCGGATGCTCCGCGCCATCGCCAGCAGTCGATGGTGCTCGTGCCCCGCGACACCCCCGGCGTCGAGGTCGTGCGGCCGCTCACCGTGTTCGGCTACGACGACCGCGACCACGGCGGGCACGCCGAGGTGGCGTTCCACGACGTGCGCGTGCCGGCGTCGCACCTGCTCGGCGGCGAGGGCGAGGGCTTCGCGATCGCCCAGGCGCGGCTCGGGCCGGGCCGCATCCACCACTGCATGCGGCTGATCGGCATGGGCGAGCGCGCCATCGAGCTGATGCGCGAGCGTGCCGGCTCCCGCGTGGCGTTCGGCCGCCCGCTGGCCGACCAGGGCGTGGTGCGCGAGTGGATCGCGCGCTCGCGCGTGGAGCTCGAGGCCATGCGGCTGCTCGTGCTGAAGACCGCCTGGCTGATGGACACCGTCGGCAACCGCGCCGCGATGACCGAGATCCAGGCGATCAAGATCGCCGTGCCCGGCACCGTGCAGGGCATCGTCGACCGCGGCATCCAGCTCTTCGGGGGCGGTGGAGTCTCCGACGACCACCCGCTCGCCGAGATGTACGCTGCCGCCCGAACCCTGCGCCTCGCCGACGGCCCCGACGAGGTGCACCTGAACTCCCTGGGGCGCGCGCAGCTGCGCGACCCCGCCTGACCCACCCCCTGCACCGTCAACGACGACGAAAGGCACCCGCACCATGACCGACCGCATCATCGAGGGCTACGGCCGCGCGACCATGTCGATCGCGGCGATCCTCGCCGAGACCGCGCACCGCCAGCCCGACAACGTGGCGCTCATCTGGAACGACGAGCATGTGCGGTACGGCGAACTCTGGCGCCAGACCCGCGCCTACGCCGGCGCGCTGCGCGACCGCGGGGTCGTCCCGGGCGACCGGGTCGCGATGATCGTGCCGAACGTGCCCGACTTCGCACGCGTCTACTACGCGGTGCTCTCGCTCGGCGCGGTCGTCGTGCCCGTGCACCTGCTGTTCAAGGCCGACGAGATCGAGTACGTGCTGCGTGACTCGGGCGCGACGCTCGCGGTCGTCGCGGCGCCCATGCTGCAGGAGGCCGGCGCGGCCGCCGCACGTGCGGGCGTGCCGATGGTCTCGGTGCTGCTGCCCGACGCCATGCGCGAGCAGGTTCCGGTGCCGAGGCTGGAGGACGAGGCATCCGCCGCCGTGCCCATCGAGCGCTACGCGTCGGTCTCGCCCATGGACCCCGCCACGGTGCTCTACACGAGCGGCACGACGGGCAGGCCGAAGGGCGCCGTCGGCATGCACCTGGGCATGATCGAGCAGGTCAACGCGAACCTCATCGACACCTTCCCCATGCGCAGCGACGACGTCGTGTTCGGCGGGCTGCCGCTGTTCCACACCTACGGGCAGATGGCGGTGCTGAACATCTCGTTCCGCAAGGGCGCGGCGATCATCCTGCTGCCGAAGTTCGACCCCGACGAGGCGCTCGCGCTGATGAATCGGCATGGCGCGACCCTGTTCACGGCGGTGCCGACCATGTACATCGCGCTGCTGCACGCCGCGCGCTCGCACGCCGAGCACCCGCAGCTGCGGTTCGCCGTGTCGGGCGGGGCGGCGTTGCCGGTGAGTGTGCTCGAGGAGTTCGAGCGCACGTTCGGCGCCGAGGTGCACGAGGGGTACGGCCTCACCGAGACGTCGCCGACGGTGGCGTTCAACTCGGTCGGCGTGCCGACCCGCCCGGGCACCGTGGGCACGCCGCTCTGGGGCGTCGACGTCGAGATCGCCGACGCCGACGTGGAGGACCGCATCGTGCTGTTGCCTCACGGCGAGGCCGGCGAGATCGTGGTGCGCGGGCACGCCCTGTTCGCGGGGTACCTCGCGATGCCGGATGCCACGGAGGCGGCGTTCACCGACGGCTGGTTCCGCACCGGCGACATCGGCACGAAGGACGACGACGACTACATCACGATCTGCGACCGCAAGAAGGACATGATCGTACGCAACGGCTACAACGTCTACCCGAGCGAGGTGGAGGCGGTGCTCATCCAGCATCCCGACGTGGCGAACATCGCCGTGTTCGGCCTGGCCGACGACACCCGCGGCCAGGAGGTCAACGCGGCGGCCGTGCTCGAGCCCGGAGCATCCGTCACCGAACCCGAGCTCATCGCCTGGGCGCAGGAGCGCATGGCCGCCTACAAGTACCCCCGCCACATCGACTTCGTCGACGAGCTGCCGCTCGGCGCGAGCGGCAAGGTGCTGAAGCGCGAGCTCGTGGCGCGGTACTCGGCGGGGGTGCCGGCGGCCGGGTGATGCCACTGTGAGCGTGACCCGGCGTCGATGTCGGGTTCGGATGTATGCGGCCAGTTCACCAACCTCGGATAGCGCTGCAATCGCGCGGACGGGATCGCCGCCAAGAAGGCCGCGAAGCAGTGGGGGTCCAACCAGCGCCCTAGGCGTGGGTCTCGTTCAGCATGATCACCTCGAGGGCATTGTCGCTCTGCCGATGCCTCCAGGTGCGCACTCCGTTTGGGTCACCTTCGGATCCAATATTGTTGGAGCGTGGTCGATTCGTCTTCTCCCGTCCGCCTCTTTGTGGGGTCCTCCGCGGAGGGACGCGACGTTGCGCGCCACTTGCATGCCGAGTTGGGTGGGTTGTGCGAAGTTGTCCGATGGGACCAGAACGTCTTCGAGCCGAGCGGATACACGCTCGACTCGCTCATACACACGGCCTCCAGCGTCGACTTCGCAGTACTAGTCGCGACCCCGGACGACTCCACCGTCAGCCGCGGTGAAACAAGACCCTCTGCCCGCGACAATATAGTTCTGGAGTTCGGACTATTTGCCGGATCGCTCGGTCGGGAGCGGACGTTTCTGTTGGCAACCGGTGACTTGAAGCTCCCCACCGACGTGTTGGGGATTACGAGGCTGTCGTACCGCGCTCAGAGCAACCAGCGTGCTGCGGTCACAGAAGCCGTCCTTCAACTCGAAGAGCGAGTCCGCGCCCTCGGCCGTCTGGAACGGGTCGGCGCACCGGTCAGCTCTAGTGGCCCAGAGACCGCACTGGACCACGAAATCGACCTGCTGTGCTCCAACGCCACTGCGCAAGGCTGGACCGTCAAGACAAATAGCCTCACCACTCTGCGCATTGCCTCACCGAGGGGCAACACATTCACTTTGCAGAAGAGCCGCCCAGCGACAACGCGAGTAGACCTCCGCCGATTCGCAGCGAAGCTTCGGGCATCGGGCCTTCGCGTCAACAGTGGCCTCCGGAGACCAGTTGCGGAGTCACCCCTAGGCTGAAGCATGTCCCCCTGCGTGGTTGTACCCTATCGGCCCTGACCGGCAGGGGGACGGCGCTCCAACTCGGGCTCGACCGAGGGCACCCACCTTACGGTGGGTAACACCGCGCCTCGACCGCTTCCCCGTAGGCCTTTCAGCCAGAGCATCACGCTCTGTAGCCGCCGCCTGGACGGCCAAGTCCGCCCTACGATTCCGCGATTTCGTAAGTCTACGACACGGGGCCGACCGAGGAACGGAGCACATTGGACCCGACCGCGGTGCTTCCGGCGTCCACAACGGCACTCATCCAAGAAGTAAGCGAAGACAGCGGAGTTCTTGGACTCCTCGCTGACACCCAGGACAGCCGCTCCTCGCCGTCGCCGCACGGCGCTTAGGTGGTCGACGACCGATGTGCTTCTTCCAGCCAGCCACCGCGAGGGGCGTCGAAGCCCGCGATTTGTGCGTCCATGGATGCCGGCGTCGACAACGGTCTAGCCTGCGGCGGCACGGCTCGAGGCAGGAAGCCCGGTCTATGGATCGGCCACAGCTCTCTGCATGGCAATGAAGGCAGCGCGGTAGTGCATCTCCGTCGTCAGCCTCGATGTCGTTGGCAGGCCTTAGCATCCGTCTCATAGCCATCGCGGAGGGGGCGCTGTGAAGATCCCGCTGAACTTCCAGACCTTGGCCTGCAATTGCGGCGGAGTGCGCATCCTTTCCGTTCCTTGCCCGGATTGTGGCGCAAGGGCACCAAGGGGCGAGGTGAACTGTCGAGAGTGGACTAATTTTAAGGTCAGGTGTGGAGTTTCGTCCGAAGTGCCGCGTAGTCTTCACCTATGAGCGAATCTGAGACGGAAGATATTGTCGTTCTAGAGTCAGAACTAGTCCAGATGGCTCGACTGATGGTCGGTGGCAACCCTGTCTCCGCGAGCGCCCTCCTCCGTAAGCTCGCACGAAAGTATAAGAAGACTGCACCGAACTTCGCCCGCGCGATCGTAGACGTGCTACGCGCTGGACCTGTGCGGGCGGCAACTCCGACCGTCGCGACGAGTCAACCGCTCGACTCTGAGACCCGGCTGCCATTGATCCGCGAGGAGCACCCGGTGGTGCTCGTGAACGAACCGATCCTGGACGGCGCCGTTGAGTCCGTTCTTCGACAAATCGTGGACGAGCACCGGAGTCGTCAACGCCTCCTCGAGGCCGGTCTGGCGCCGACCCGTACTGCGCTGCTCGTGGGAGCCCCGGGGGTAGGCAAGACACTCGCAGCCCGGTGGATCGCGCGCGAACTAGATCTTCCTCTTCTGGTTCTCGATCTCTCGTCGGTCATGAGCAGTTTCTTGGGCCGCACCGGAGTCAATGTGCGTCGCGTCCTAGACTACGCTCGCTCAGTTCCGGCGGTTCTCTTACTCGACGAATTGGACGCTGTTGCGAAACGGCGAGACGACACGACAGAGATCGGCGAACTGAAGAGACTCGTGACTGTCCTCCTGCAGGAGATCGACTCCTGGCCAGACGGAGCACTGCTTCTCGCTGCTACCAACCACGCTGACCTGCTTGACCCTGCGGTGTGGCGCCGATTCGACATCGTGCTTGACTTCCCGATGCCAGACCACCGAGCGATGGAGGCCGGTGTCAAAGCATTCCTTGACGAACCAGAGGCCGACGGTGACGTTGTCGCGCTGATCGCCCGGCTCTACGACGGAGAGAATCTGAGCAGGCTCGAACGAGATGTCTTCCGTGCAAGGCGTGCGGCGACCATGTCGGGTACCTCTTCGGTCGACGCGCTTGTCAATATGGCGAAAGATCGCTTCGCGCGGCTGCCGACCAGCGTACGCGGGCCGGCGGCAGCGCGACTGCTGGAGACGACCGACCTAAGCCAGCGAGCTGTTCACGAGCTGACAGGTGTCAGCAGAGACACGCTGCGGAAGTACTCAGCGTCGACGAGTGGGGGTACTGATGCCAAGTGAAGAGCGGTTCCTGCTGGGCTATGGCGAGCGACTAACCGGCCCCGTTGCCGCGCCGCACGGCGCGCCTCCTCCAGGTCCTGCATACGAGTTCGAGGAAGCGGTTCAGCGCCTCGCGCCAGAGGTCGTGCAGCTGACGTCCATCCTCGACGATCTCCCTGCAGACGCATGCCCGGACAACGAAGCAGTGGCAGTGCTCACATTGCACCCCCAGTCGCTGGCGAAGTCCTATCACCCAAAACGCCTTCTCGATCAGTACAACCTGAGGCAAGTGGGGTCCCGGCCAGTCGAAGTGACGCCAGATAAGTGGACCCGGCAGGGTGACCCGGAGCCGAGCCATTCGACGGAACTCTATGTGGCCGGGCCTCGCCCGTCCTTCTCCCGTTGGGCAGCGGACTTTGCAGAGTCACCGTTTCGCATCAACGCGGCCATTCAGCGAATCGAGGAGGTACGTGCCCCGAACCCTGGAGACCGGATTCGAAATCTCGACCACGCCGAGCGATCTGACGCCGGCTTGCTCGTCGAGCTCATCATTCACGCATCCGCGACGGACGACTACATCATTGAGGCCTTCCAGCGATATGCCGAGACTGTTGGTGTCGATGCGAAGTTGGATCGCCGCCTCTTTGCCGGGGGCCTGTGCTTCCTGCCCGCCGAGGGGTCCGCGGCTCAGATTCGGGAGCTCGCGCGCTTCGCGTTCTTGCGTACGGCGCGCCCCCTTTCGCGGCTCCGTGGTGTCCCCGTCGTCGAACGGGCAACACCGATGCCAGCTCTCCCGCCTGCGCTCCTGCCGTCCCAAGACGCAATCGACGGCGACATCCGCGTAGCGGTGTTTGATGGCGGCCTGCCGGACAACAGCCCCTTGGCCGCATGGGTGCAAGCCATCGAGTTGCCCGGGATTGGCACGAAAGTTCCCGAGCTGGAGGCCCACGGCCACGACATATCATCCGCGCTCCTGTTCGGTTCGCTGACTCCGGGGGAGAATGCTCCGCGCCCTTTTGCGCGGGTCGATCATTACCGCGTCCTCGACGAGGACGCTCGGAATGATCCCTTTGACCTTTACGACGTCTTGCAGCGGATCGACTCAGTCCTGAGCGAGAAGAAGTATGAGTTCGCGAACGTCAGCATTGGGCCCTACATGTGCATAGAGGATGACGATATACATCCGTGGACGGCGCTTCTGGACTCTCACCTCGCTTCTGGCCAAACGCTGGTTGCGATCGCAGCGGGAAACAACGGCGAGGACATTGAGCGTCGAATTCAAGTGCCATCTGACACTGTGAATGGATTCACACTGGGGGCGGCCGATTCTGTGAAGGACGGATGGCAGCGGGCCCCTTACAGCGCCGTTGGTCCCGGGCGAGCCCCCGGCTTCGTCAAGCCGGATCTTCTTGACTTTGGCGGCAGCCCGACTGAGCCGTTTATCGTCACCGATCGCGAGCCGGGCGCTGCCGTTGCGTTCACGATGGGTACATCCTTTTCAGCTCCCAGTGCTCTGCGACGCGGGATCGCTCTGCGCGCGCACTTCGGCGAGCGACTCACCCCGCTGGGCATCAAGGCCCTCCTAATCCACGCGGCCGATGATGGGCAGTTCGACAAGAGCGACGTCGGTTGGGGTCGAATCGCTCCCCGTCTCGAGGACATCATGGTGTGCGGCGATGGGCAAGTCCGCGTCATCTATCAGGGCGTCCTGACTCCAGCTCAGTACCTTCGCGCGCAGATCCCGCTGCCACCCAACCAACTTCCCGGAAACGTCAAGATCAGCGCTACCTTCACCTATGCGACCGAGACTGATCCGGAAGATCCGGGCAACTACAGTCGCGCCGGATTGGACATCACGTTCCGACCCAACGACGAGCGCTTCGAAGACGACGACGCCGTGGACCCAAGCCCACGCCCATTCTTCCGGCGGAGCGCCTATGACAGCGAAGGCTCGTTGCGACGTGACGCCCAGAAGTGGGAGACCACTCTCAACCACAGCGAGACAATGCGTGGTTCCGGATTGCACAACCCTGTATTCGACGTGCACTACAACGCGCGGCAGAACGGTGGTGACGCGCGGTCGCCGCGTGCCATCCCGTATGCCTTGGTTGTCACGGTCGAGTCTCGACGGACCGCGGACCTCTACGACCGCGTGGTCCGTGCCTATGCAGGACGACTTGAGGCGCTCGTTCCCGTTATCGAACTCCCGGTGCGGGTGTAAACGCGGTCCGATTCGCGGCCAGCGGGAGTGTTCCATTGCCCGTCGGCGTAGGTGCGGAGATAGGGCTGGCCCTGCGCCCCGATGAATGACACCCACGCTAACCTTCGACGCGCGGTGCCGACGTGGGCCTCACCGTTCTTATTGTCGATGAAGTCGACCATTGTCGGTTTGTCGCTACCGCCGGTCATACCGTCCGACGGGTTCAGCCATCGGTACGCGATGATCGTCTCCTCGGACTTGTTATAGCCGCTGAATCGGACATGGGGAATCTGCACTGCCATAGTGTTGCCCCCCTGAAGCGGCGACCTACCGCTACCGAAAGGATGCCGGTCGCGTCCGACATCACTCAGTAGGTCGGCTCCTCCCAGACGGTGATTGAGCGGACGTCCTCAACTTCTTCAGGCGTTGCCGACTCGAAGGGGTCGCCACGGCCAACGACAGAATCCTTCGGATCGATCTTCCGGGGCGAGTTCCTGTCTAGAGTCAACTTCTCGACCTTCTCGACGTACTCGGGCTCCTGCATCCCCCTGGCAATCGCACCGAGACCCAGGGCACCAGTGCCGCCGACATTGACTCGCCGTGTTCGGAAGGTTCTTGCCAGCGTCAGCTTCGGCGCAACCTCGATGGCCCGGACAACAATCTTGACCATCTTGATGTCGCCGAGGGCTTCTCCGGTGTCGGGATCCGTGATCCCCACTGCGGACGGGTCCAGGATCGCGAAGTACATTCCGACATGCACGCCGTGCTCGGTGCCGCGATTCAAGATCACCTCGCGGTCGCTTACGACCTCCGCGACCTTTCCGTAGATGCGCTCGTCCGGATCGACGACCTCCGCCAGTTCGATCGCGTCATCCATGTGCTGCTCCTCAACCATTCTCTTCAGCCTGTTTTGCCAGAAGGGCGAACGCCTTTTGCCCTTCGTCGCGCAGTCGGTTCACCTCGTCCAGGGAGCCGGGTGCCACTGAGTTCCACTCCGCCATGGAGGTGTAGAGCGCCACTCGGACGGCCTGCAGCCGATCCTGTACGTCTACCAAACCCAGAGAGACACGACCGTTCTTCGGATTCGCTGCCTTTGAGAGCTGCGTCGCAAGCAGCTGGGCGTTCTCTACGTCTTCGGCGATGACGAGCAAACCACGCACTGCGCTCGCGCCGTTGGCGGTGAAATCTCGCTCACGCGGCGTCGTCTGGAACAGGGCGCCGAGCGCCGCGCCGAGCACGCCGGCGACGCCAATACCGACGCCTGCCCAGCCGTTAGTCGGCGTGACCCAGACGCCTAGACCGATCAGGACAACTGCAATCAGGCATCCCACCCAAACCTTCGGGCCGAGGACGAGCTCGGACTTCCGGAAGCGGAGGACCGGCCGCTTGTCTTTGGGTTCACCGGTCGTCATGGCCCGAGCTTATCGACCAGGGCTTCTCGGAGCTCAGTCGTTCACGCCATTGACATCGCCGACGCGAACACATTTTGATCGCCGCGATAGCGACACGATCACTTAGATGCGGGCGGCATCGGCTCAGATGCGCGCTGGCGGGTCGGTCATCGTGCCCCAAGTCGATCGCGCGAAGGCGTGGCCTCATATCTGGAATCGCGGATGCACGTAGGACCCGCACGATGTGATTCTCGCTAGTCGCACCCTCACTGGAACAGACAGTCGCACGCGCGGACAACGATCGATTCCGCCAGCGCGGTACTGCTGTTGCTTCAACATCCTCAGGCTCGGCGGAGGACTCGGTGAAGGTCGACGGGTCCACAGGCAGACGGAGGCGGGGACTAGTCGGCCGGCGGCCGCCGCAGCCGCTTGACGTCGGAGCGGCGCTTCTTCGCGTCGAGCCGGCGTCCCTTCGAGCCGCGCGTCGGCCGCGTCGGCCGGCGCGACGGGGCCGGCGGCCGCAGAGCGTCGCCCACCAGCTCGGCGAGCCGGGCGCGCGCGGCGTCGCGGTTGCGCAGCTGCGCACGATGCTCCGACGCGGCGATCGTGAGCACGCCGTGCACGAGACGGCTGGCGAGCCGGTCGAGCAGCCGCTCGCGCTGTGTCGGCGAGAGCACGGCCGACCCTGCGACATCCCACACCAGCTCCACCCGGGAGTCGGCGGTGTTCACGCCCTGGCCGCCGGGGCCCGACGAGCGGGAGAAGCGCCAGGTCAGCTCCGACTCCGGGATGGTGAGCCCCGCCGTGACCCGCAGGCCGGGGCGATGGGCGGCAGGCATGCCCCCATCATCCTCCGTGCCCGCGGGTGCGGCGAGGTGGACGGCCCGCGTCAGACGAGCTCGTAGAAGCGCCAGAAGCCGAACTCGGGCACGATGACGCGCACGTCGTTCCAGCCAGCCTCGCGCGCGTAGCCGCGCAGCGTGTCGATCCGCATGACGGTTCCGGTGGCGGCGCTCGGCGCGTGCGACCGGCCGTCGGGCAGGCAGACGAAGAGGCTGAAGCCGTACATGAGGCGGTCGGCGTCGTCGGCGTTCGGGGCGAAGGCGTCGGCCACCGCCTCGTCCATGATCACGACGCGGCCACCGGGGCGTACTGCGTCGCGCATCGCGCGGAGCACCTCGACCGGGTGCGGGAGGTCGTGGATGCACTCGAGCGCGAAGATCGCGTCGAACGGTCCGTGCTCGGCCAGCCTCGCGGCATCCTCCTCGCGGAAGTCGACGCGGTCGGCCACGCCCGCCTCGCGGGCGTTCCCGCCTGCGGCGACCACGGATGCCGTGTCGACGTCGAAGCCCTCGATGCGGGAGTTCGGGTACGCCTGCGCGAGGGCGATCGACGACCAGCCGAGGCCCATGCCGACGTCGGCGATGCGGGCCCCCGGCCGCGAGAGCACCTCGTGCAGCTGCGGCACGCCGGCCAGCACGGCCGGCATCGCGTCGAACCAGGGCCGGTTCGCCTCGGCCTGCGACTCGCGGGCGTCGGCGCCGAGCTCCTCCCAGCTGACGCCGCCGCCGGTGCGGTACGCGTCGATGATCTGCGGCATCGCTCGGCCCGCGGCCGCGAACATGCGCGCGAGCGGCGCGACATACGACAGGTTCGCCCGGTCGGTGAGCGCGGGCTCGGCGTGCGCGGGCAGTGCGAAGCGACGCTCCTCGGCAGCGGCATCCGCGTCGTCGACGGTGAGGATGCCGCAGGCCGCCTGCTGCTCAAGCCATTCGCGCGCGTACCGGGCGTCGGTGCTGGTGCGGTCGGCGAGCTCGGCGGCCGTGGCGGGCCCGCCCTCGGCGAGGGCGTCGTACCAGCCCAGCTGGCTGCCCAGGTGGATCGACATGGTCTCGACGGCGCCCAGGACCGACGCCATGACGCGCTCGGTGAAGGCGTCGGCCGCGGCCTCGTCGACGGCGGCGGGCTCGACGGCGGGCTCGGCATGTGCCGCGCGGTCGGCGGCGGTCTCGGTGGTGGTGATGATGGTCATGATCGTGTGTCCCCTCTGGTCCGGATGCCGGCGCGGGGCCGGCGTCTCCGAAGCTAGTGAGCGGGCGTGCGGGGGCTCATCGGCCGAATCATGCATCCGGCCTGCACCATCTGCATACCGCGATGCACGGCGGGTCAGCGCGGCAGTTGACCGCCGACGGAGTCGCGCCACCAGGCGGCGGCCGCGGTGCGCGAGCCGACCCCGAGCTTCAGGTAGATGTTGGCCAGGTGGCGTCCGACGGTCTTCTCGCTGATGAAGAGCCGGTTCGCGACCTCGCGGTTCGAGCCGCCCTCCGCCACCAGGGCGAGGATCTCCGCCTCGCGGGCGGTGAGCGGTCCGGTCGATGCCGCCTCCGGGCGGGCCTGCACGACGACCGGCCGCGCCCCCAACCGGTCGAACAGCTCCGCCGCCTCGGCACGCAGTTGAGCACCGGATGCCTCGTCGCCGCGCGCCTCGAGCGCGGCGGCGATCCACGAGCGCAGGCTCCCCTGCTCCCAGCGCAGCCCGAGCCGCGTGAACAACGTCAGCGCGCGGTGGAACGCCGCGATCGCGGCATCCGAGTCGCCGTCGGCGAGAGCGACCATCCCCTGCGCGTGCTCCGCCCAGGCGCGGAACCCGTCGGTGCCGTAGTCGCGCGCCGCCCCGGCGAGCTCGTCGAGCATCGCGCGCGCCTCGTCGCCGCGACCCGTGGCGAGCGCCACCTCGATGCCCGCGCGCAGCAGCCGCACCCGCGCCATGCGATCGCGCCCGACGAGCGCGGTCGAGAGCAGCGCCCAGGCGCGCTCCCCGGCGCCCTCGGCGAGATGCAGCAGCGCCTCGCCGGGTGCCGGGTCGATGCCCGCGTCACGCGCCTGCGCGTACGCGGCGCGTGCGCCGTCGGCCTCGCCGCGCAGCCGCCGGATCTCGCCGACCTGGTACCACCCCTCGCCCGCGACCCACGGGTCGGCCGACCGCAGGTCGATGCACGCGCGCTCGAGCTCCGTCTCGGTCTCGGTCCACTCCCCGGCCGCGCTGCGCAGCTCGAGCCGGTGCACCCGGCAGACGCCGACGTACACCGCCTCCGCTCCGTAGCCTGCGCACCATTCCTCGGTCGCCCGGGTCCACTCGGCCATTCGGCGGTAGTCGGCGAGCTCGTAGCAGGCGTGGATGGTCATGCAGAGGATGTCGCCGGCCCACTCCGGCGCGACATCACCGCCGACCACGCCGAGCATCGCCTCGTCGAGCTTGCGGAAGCCCCCCGCAGCGTCACCCTCACGCATGTCGTGCATGCCCGCCACGACGGCGGCGAGCGCCGACACCGCGGGGTCGTCGAGCGACGCGTCGAGCGCACGCAGCCGCGCCACCGATGCGTCGGTCCACAGTTCGTCGCCGTCGGCCGCCAGCCCGCTGGCCCCCTCGAGGTAGGTGAGGTAGGCGTGCGACAGGCTGTCGGGGCGACCGCTCAGCAGCCGCTGGGCACGGCGCGCCCATGCCCCGCCGACCGTGGTCTCGCCGCGCGTGACTCGCAGCAACGAGATCAGCAGCGCGGTGTCGGCGCACGCGATCTCGTCGCGCGCAGCCCGACTCGCGCGATACGCCTCCTCCAGGGAGGCGAGGCATCCGTCGATGTCGCTCAGCCACCACTGGCTCGCCGCGAGGGCGCGCACGTCGTCGGGAGCGAGCGGGTCGCCCGCGTCAGCCGCCGCGCGGTACCCGGAGCGGGCGGCGCTCCAGTCCCGGTCGCGCGAGGCCCGGCGCGCGTCCTCGAGCAGGACGCTGGCGTCGGTCATGCCGGGATAGTACCCGGTACCTCAGATACATCGCGAGCATCGCCAGCATGGTGACCAAGTAGAAGCCGTGCAGGATCCAGACCGGCCCGAACGGCAGGCTGACGACGTACACCGTGTGGAAGAGGTTGCCGACGTTGCCCATCCAGAGCGCGGGCAGACTGTACGAGGCGAGGTCCCTCGACCGCACCGCCTTGACCACCATCGGCAGGTTCGCCGAGGCGAACAGCACGGTCGACACCGTGCCGGCGAGGGTGGGAAGGTCCATGCAGGCGACGCTACGGATCGCTCCCGCCCGGCCGCGTCGGCCGTTTCGTGCACTTCCGCCGGCACCTGCATGGTTCGAGCCACGGTGGCCCGCGCTTCGGCATGTCGGAGTCTCACGTGGACACGCCGCCGGGCGACGCAGCCGCACGCGACCCTGCGGCCTACGCCGATGCGGCAGGGCTCGAGGCGCGAGCGAGCTTCAGGGTGGAGGTCTGTGCGGCGGGAGTGACCATCGACGCTGCCGCGGCGACGCCGTACTTGGCGCGGTAGGCCGCGTCGACTGCGGCGACGTTCGTGTCGCCCACGGCAGTGACGACGACGTCGACGGGGCTCTCGAACAGCGAGATCACCGCGCGACGGCGGGCGACCGCCCGCCCGTACCACCCGGTCGTGCGCGGCGTCCAGGTGCGTACGAACACCTCGTCGGCAACGACCACGACCCAGATCGGCGTCCAGGGCGATGTCGATCCGTTCGCGCGCGTCGTGGCGATCTGCAGTTCTCGCGTGTCATCGACCGACCGGATCTCCGCCGCCGTCCACTGCGTCACGGTGGGCTCGAAGTCGGGGGTCATGCGTCCATTGTCCGTCACCCCTGACGTGCGGGCGCGGTGGGCCGAGCGCAGAGCCCCTACTCGCCCGCCTCGCCCGTGGGCACCGCGCGGATGCCCTTCGCCGGCGACCCGACGGCGATCACGTCGGCCGGCACGTCCTTCGTCACGAGCGACCCGGCACCGATGACCGAGTTGTCGCCGATGGTCACGCCCGGCAGGATCGTGACGTTCGCGCCGATCCAGACGTTGTTGCCGACGACGATGGGGGCGGGATGCAGGTCGGACCGGCGACTCGGGTCGAGGTCGTGGTTCAGGGTGGCGAAGACGGCGTTGTGCCCGATGAAGCAGCCGTCGCCGATGGTCACACCGCCCTGGTCCTGGAACCGGCATCCCGAGTTGATGAACACCCGCCGGCCGATGCGGATGTTCCGGCCGAAATCGGTGGACAGCGGCGGGAAGACCGTGACGGTCTCGTCGACGGGTGCGCCGGTCAGTTCGGCGAGCAGCGCGCGCACGCGCTCCGGCGACTGGTAGGCGCCGTTGAGCTCCGCGGTGATCCGCAGCGCCTCCTGGCTGGCATGGTGCATCGCCCCGTGCAGGGGCGAGCCGCCGGTGATGGTCTGCCCGGCGCGCAGCGCGGCGAGCAGGTCGTCGAGGCTCGCGGTCATGTCGTCTCCTGTTCGTGCGGCACGTGCTCGGTCGTCGCCGCGATGCTGGCGAGGAGGCTCAGCCGCTCGGCGCTGGGGGTGCCGGGAGCGGCGGTGTAGGTGCCGATCGACAGGCCCGGCTCGCCGGGCAGCTCGAGCACGTCGTAGCTGAGTTCCATCGCGCCGACGTCGGGGTGGCGGTAGACCTTGGTGCCCGTGCGGTGCTCGTGCACGTCCTGCTGGGCCCAGTGCCGGCGGAACTCGGCGCTGCGGGTGGCGAGCTCGCCGATGAGCGAGGTGAGGTCGGCGTTCAGCGGGTCGCGCCCCGCCTGGTAGCGCAGCATGGCGGCGGTCAGGCTGCACGCGAGCGGCCAGTCGTCGTAGAAGTCCTGGGCACGGGAGTCCAGGAAGATGAACCGTGCCATGTTCGGCCGCGGGGAGTCGAAGAGCGGTGCGAACAGCGCCCGCCCGAGCAGGTTCGACGCGATGAGGTCTTGCCGGGCGTTGTAGACGACGGCGGGCGCGTGCATCTGGTCGAGCAGCCGCTGCACCGACACGCGCAGCTCACCCGACCCCGCGCGGGTCGCGTGGGCTCGGCCGGCCGGGGTGGCGGGAAGGCGGCGCGCGAGGTCGTGCAGGTGCGAGCGTTCCACGTCGGTCATCCGCAGCGCGTCGGCGATGGCGTCGAGCACGGCGTCGGATGCCCCGCTGATGCGTCCGCGCTCAAGCCGCGTGTAGTAGTCGAGGCTCACGCCGGCGAGCAGGGCGACCTCCTCGCGACGCAACCCCGCGACCCGGCGGTCGCCGCCGCCCGGCATGCCCGCCTGCTCGGGAGTGATGGCGGCACGTCGGGCCATCAGGAACTCGCGCACCTCGTCTTCGGCAGCCATGGAACCAACCTACGTCTCATGTCGGAGGCCGCGGCAGCGCCCGCGCACCGCCGCGGCCGGGTGGTCAGAGGGTGAGCAGCACCTTGGTGGCGCGCCGCTCGTCCATGGCCCGGTACCCGTCGGCCGCGTCCTCGAGCGGCAGGGTGAGGTCGAACACCCGGCCGGGGTCGATCGCGCCGTCCCAGATCATCCGGATGAGGTCGGGCAGGAACCGGCGCACCGGAGCGGGCCCGCCCTCGGCGCGGATGCCGGCGAAGAAGAGGCGGATGCCGGGGATCTGGACCTCGTAGTTCACGCCGACGTAGCCCAGGTTCCCGCCTCCACGCGTCGCGCCGACGGCCTGCATGAACGACTCCTCCGTGCCGACGGCCTCGACGACGGAGTGCGCGCCGAGTCCACCGGTGAGCTCCTTGATCTTCGCGACGCCCGCCTTGCCCCGCTCCTCGACGATGTCGGTCGCGCCGTAGTGGCGGGCGAGGGCCTGGCGCTCCGGGTGCCGCGACATCGCGATGATGCGCTCGGCGCCGAGCTGCTTCGCGGCGAGGATCGCCATGAGCCCCACCGCGCCGTCGCCCACGACGGCGACCGTCTTGCCCGGCCCCGCCTCCGCGGCGACCGCGGCGTACCACCCGGTGCCCAGCACGTCGGATGCCGCCAGCAGGTGACGCACCTGCTCCTCGGTGGGTTCCCCCGGCGTCGCGACGAGCGTGCCGTCGGCGTACGGGATGCGCGCCATCTCGGCCTGCGTGCCGATCTGCCCCGCGACGAACATGCGGTGCACGCACTGCGACTGGTAGCCCGACCGGCAGATCTCGCAGGTGTTGTCGGAGATGACGAACGAGCCGACCACGAAGTCGCCGACCCGGAGCGTCGTGACGTCTGCGCCGATCTCCTCGACCACGCCGACGTACTCGTGCCCCATCGGGGTGTGGTCGACCGGCTCGATGCCGCGGTACGGCCAGAGGTCCGACCCGCAGATGCAGGTCGCCGTGATCCGCACGATCGCATCGGTCGGGTCGACGATCGTCGGGTCCTCCCGCTCCTCCACCCGCACATCGCCGGGCGCGTACATGACGACTCCACGCATGGTGGACCTCCTTCTGGTGCAGCATTCGGCCGCGGCGAGGCTCCGCCGCGGCCGCGTGGCCGGTCGTGTCCGCCGGCCGAGTCCATTCAACGACGGGGAGCCCGGGGCTGGCAGGCCCTCCCAGTCACCCCCAAGCCGCCTCGGCACGCCGAAGTCGTTTCGGCACGCCGAACACGACGTGCCAGAACGACGGGCACGTGCCGGGGGCAGTGAAGCGACGGATGCCTCGGGGACGCGCAGCCCCGAGGCATCCGTCGCTCGTGAAGGCCGGCGTCAGCCCTGCGGGATGCCGTCGTTCTCGATCGGGGCGGCCCCGCCGTCGTAGACCTCGACCGGGCCGTCGCCCGAGTCGGTGACGTAGGCCGTGTCGCCCATCGGCAGCTGCGCACCGCCGACCACCTGCGTGAGCTGGGCGCCGGAGTAGCCGGCGTGGCTGTCGTCGCCGAAGGCGAGCGGCACGACGCCGCTGCCGACGAGCTCGCCCGACGAGACGACCTCGAGCAGCGACTCGCGGGTCGGGTTCTCGCCCGCCTTGGCGAGCGCCTCCGCCGTCAGGTAGCCGATGGCCATGCCGTAGACGGTGTTGCCGTTGAACACGTCGGGGTCGCCGTACTCGTCGTTGATGTCGCGGAACAGCTGCACCCACTCGTCGCTGTCGTCGCCCGCGGCGCCGAGGTAGTTCGACGAGATGAAGCCCTCGAGCAGCAGCGGCGCCGACTCGCCCAGGTACTCGGCGAGGGTCGGGTAGTCGGCGCCGGGGTTCGCGGTGATGTACTGCGGGAACCAGCCGAGCTGCGCCGCGGTGCCGATCGTCAGCGCCGTGAAACCCGGGATGGTCGCGAGGAACGCCACGTCGCAGCCGGTCGACTGCATTGCCACGACCTGCGGCGCGACGTCCTGGTTCGACACCGTGTACACCTGCGACTCGGCGAAGTCCGCGCCGAGGGTCTGTAGCACACCGGCCGAGAAGTCCTCGCCGAAGTCGTCGTCCTGCCCGAGGTAGCAGAACGTGCCGTCGGCGAACTCCTCCGCGGCGTACGCGCCGAGGATCTTGCCCTCGCGCGTGTAGTCGGTGTTCACGCCGAACGTCATCGGGTAGGTCTCGGGCTGGTCCCACGCGAGGCTGCCGGATGCCACGAAGAGATCGGGCACCTCGTTGTCGTTCAGGAAGTCGAGCACCGCGCTGTGCGTGGGCGTGCCGAGGCCGCCGACGACCGCGAACACGTCCTCCTCGAGCACGAGCTCGCGCACGACGGTCTGGGTCTCGGCCGGGTTGTACTGGTCGTCCATGACGACGTAGTCGATCGTGCGGCCGTTGACGCCGCCGTTGTCGTTGACGTAGTCGAAGTACGCCTGGGTCGCGGCGGAGATCGATGCGTAGCCCGCGGCCGCGGGACCGGTGAGCGGCTGGTGGGTGCCGATCACGATCGACTCCTCGGTGACGCCGGGCGCGGCGGCGCCGGGGGTGCTGCACGCGGCGAGCGCCGGTACGGCGAGTGCCGCGGCGCCGAGCGCGGCGATCCATCTGGTGGTGTGCTGTGTCATCGTCGACACCCTTTCTCTCGGTGTGGGCAACGCGGGGTGGTGGTGCGTTCTAGGTGGAGGTGGTGCGGGTGGTGCGGGAGCGGATGCGGCCCCGCAGGGCGACGAGCGCCCCCTGGATGCCGCGCGGCGCGGCGATCATGATCACGACGAGCAGGGCGCCGAAGATCAGGACCGCCAGGTTCCCGTCGAGCCGGCTCACGGCGTCGTCGGGAAGCGGGAGGGCGTCGGTCACGGCCGCGATGGCCTCGGGCAGCAGCACGAGCAGCAGCGCACCCCAGACGGCGCCGGGCAGCGTGCCCGTGCCGCCCACGACGACCGCGACCAGCAGGAACAGCGAGAACGACAGCCCGTAGGCCCCGGGGCTCGCCGCCTGGGTCACATACGCGAGCACCGCCCCGCCGAGCCCGGCCGCGCCCGCGCTGATCGCGAACGCCTGCACCTTCACCCGGAACGGGTCGATGCCCGAGAGCCGGGCCGCCGCCGTGTCATCGCGAACAGCTTGCATGCGGATGCCGCTGGGCGAACGCCCGAGCTGCGCGAGCAGCACCAGCACGATCGCGGCGGCCACGAGCGCGACCCACGCCTGCCACTGCTCGTTCGCGATCACGGCGCTGAGCACCTCGGGGCGGCGCTCGGTGCGCACGTACAGGCCCTGGTCGCCGCCGAGCAGCCCGGAGAAGGTGCTCGTCACCGCGGGCAGCGCGAGCACGATCGCGAGCGTGAGGCCCGCGAGGTACGGTCCGTGCAGGCGGGCGCCGGCAGCGCCGACGAGCGTGCCGAACGCGGTCGCGGCGATGACGGCCACGAGGAACGGCACGAGGAGCAGCACCGGGCCCTCGATGCCCGCCTCTGCGAGCGCGTTCGAGGTGAGCGCGAAGCCGTACGCCCCGGTCGCCATGAACGCGGCGTGACCCAGTGAGAGCTGGCCGGTGCGGCCGATCAGGATCGTCAGGCCGGCCGTCGCGCAGACGTACGCGGCGGCGAGCGACAGCAGGTAGTTGCGGTACGGATCGAGCAGGAAGGTCGCGCCGATCGCGAGCACGAGGCCTGCCGCGGCGACGGCGTACCGCCCGCGCGCGGTGGCGGTGAAGCGCGGGCGTGGGCCCGGGGCATCCGCTGGACTCGGCATCGGGGCGTCGCCCGCGTCGGCGGCGCGTGCAGCGGTCGTCGTGGTGGTCATGCGACCCTCGCTTCCCTCGCGGCGAACAGTCCCTGGGGTCGCACCAGCAGCACGCCGAGCAGGATCACGACGATGGCGATGGGCGCGAAGGTCGCACCGGCGAACGCCGTGACGAAGGTGAGGATGACGCCGATGGCGAGGCCCGCGACCACGGCGCCCACCGGGGAGTCGAGGCCGCCGACGATGGCGACCGTGAAGGCGTAGACGAACAGCAGGTCGGCGGCGTGCGGGTTGAGGCCGAGCTCGGTAGGAATGACGAGCAGCGCGGCGAGGCCGCCGACGGCCGCCGAGAGGGTCCAGCCGAGCGTGCGCATACGGTCGACGCGCACGCCGTTCAGGCGCGACACCTCGGGGGCGAACGCCGCCGCGCGCATCGCGAGGCCGACCCCCGTGCGGGTGAACAGCAGCGCGAGCGCGAGCATCAGCACCGCCACCACCGCCAGCACGAAGAGCGAGTAGGGCGAGATGACGGCGACGTCGCCGATGCGGATCGGCTCGCGCGGGAACGGCGCCGGCATGGGCCGGTAGTCGGCGCCGAATGCGATCGCGAGCGTCGAGGTGAGCACCATCACCAGGCCGATCGCCACGATGACCGCGGCCAGCGGATTCGACCGGTCGACGAAGCGCATCACGCCCCGCTCGACGACCCAGCCGAGCACCGCGCCCGACACGAGCGCCGCCGCGAGGCCCAGCCAGTAGTTGCCGGTCAGCGCGGTCACGTGGAACGCGACGTAGCAGGAGACGGTGGCCATCGCGCCCTGCGCGAAGTTGGCGATGCGGGCCGCACGCCAGATCAGCACGAGGGCGAGCGCGAAGGCCGCGAAGATCGCGCCCCGGGCGAGGCCGGTGCCGGCGAGCAGCAGGATCGGGACGTCCATTCAGAACCCCAGGTAGGCGTGTCGGAGCTGCTCGTCGTCGAGCAGCGCGGCGGACGGTCGGGCGGCCACGACGGAGCCGAGGTTCAACACGACCCCGGTGTCGGCGACGGAGAGGGCGCTGCGCACGTTCTGCTCCACGAGCAGGATCGCGAGGCCGCGCTCGGCGCGCAGGTGCGCGAGCGTGCCGAGGATCTCGGCGACGATGCGCGGCGCGAGGCCGAGCGACGGCTCGTCGAGCAGGAGCAGTCGCGGGTGGGCCACGAGGGCGCGGGCGATGGCGAGCATCTGGCGCTCGCCGCCCGAGAGCGCGTGGCCGTGGCTGGTGCGGCGCGCGGCGAGCGCGGGGAAGAGGTCGTACGCGGCGTCGACGTCGGCGCGCAGCTCGCGGCGGTCGCCGCGCCAGAGCCCGCCGAGGCGGAGGTTCTCGTCGACGGTGAGTTCGGCGACCGCGTGGCGACCCTCGGGCACGTGCACGATGCCGCGACGGATGCGGTCCTCGACCGCCGCGCTCGCGAGGTCGTCGCCGTCGAAGCGCACGGTGCCGGCGGCGGCGGGCAGGAGGCCCGAGAGCACGCGCAACAGGGTCGACTTGCCGGCGCCGTTCGCGCCGACGACCGCCACGACCGAGCCGGCCGGTACCGACAGGTCGACGGCGTGCAGCACCTCGCCCTGCCCGTAGCCGGCCACGAGGCCGGAGACCTCGAGCAGGGCCGCCGGCTGGGCGTCGTGACGTGCGGTGGCGGTGAGCGTGTCGGTCACGCGGCATCCTCCCCGTCGACGTCGACGCCGAGGTACGCGTCGACGACCGCCTGGTCGTCGCGGATCTCGTCGGGGGTGCCGGTCGCGAGCATGCGCCCCGAGTCGAGCACCGCGATGCGGTCGCAGAGCGACATCACGAGGTCGACGTGGTGCTCGACCAGCAGCACCGAGCGGCCACGCTCGCCGCCGGCGAAGTCGCGGACCAGTTCGGCCAGCTCGTCGATCTCGGCGGCGCCGAGGCCACCGGCCGGCTCGTCGAGCAGCAGCAGGCGCGGTTCGGAGACGAAGGCGCGGGCCAGGGCGACGCGCTTGCGCTCGGGGTAGGGCAGGGCCTCGGGCATCCGCTCGCCTGCACCTGCGAGGCCGACCCGGGCGAGGGCCGCCTCGGCGCGCTCGGCGGCCTCGCGGAGGAAGCGGGCGGATGCGGGTGCGCCGACGAGTCCCGCCGCCGCGCCGGGGGCTCCGTGGCTCAGACCGGCCATGACGTTCTGGCGCACGGTGAGGCCCGGGAAGAGGCCGAGGCCCTGAAGGGTGCGGGCCACGCCCAGGCCGGTGAGCCGGTGCGGCCGGGGGCGCTCGACGCCCATCACGCGCACCGTGCCGGTGCGGGGGCGCACGATGCCGCAGGCGACGTTAAAGAGTGTCGTCTTGCCCGCGCCGTTCGGGCCGATCAGCCCGACGACGTGGCCGGCGCCCACCGCGAGCGACGCGTCGTCGATCGCGAGGATGCCGCCGAAGCGCACAGTGACGTGCTCGAGTCGGAGCGGGTCCGCCGCGGGCGGGGACGCCTCGTCGCGGGCGGGTGGAGCATCGACGGACATGGGCACCTCATCGTGTCGCCGGTCGTTGGTTCGGCCACTGTAGCAGAGAAACCGACTGGGCGGTATGTTCCGCTGACAGGTGCTCATCATGCTGCTGGCCAGGGCGGATGCCCCGGGGTCAGTGGTGCGGGAGGGAGGCGGTGAGGCCGCCGTCGGCGACGAACTCGGCGCCCGTGGAGTAGCCCGAGTCGTCGCTCGCGAGGAAGACGATGAGCTCGGCGACCTCCTCGGGCGCAGCCGGGCGTCCGAGCGGGATGCCGGCCTCGGCCGGGTCCATGTCGGCGGTCATGGCGGTGTCGATGAAGCCCGGATGCACCGAGTTGACGCGGATCCCGTCGCGCGCGAGCTCGAGCGCCGCCGACTTGGTGAGCCCGCGCACCGCGAACTTGCTCGCCACGTAGCCGTGCAGCGCGATGCTGCCGCGCAGGCCCTCGACCGACGAGATGTTGACGATCGACCCGCCGTTGCCGGCCTCCCGCATCGCGGCCGACACGACCTTCAGGCCGAGGAAGGTGCCCGTGACGTTCACGTCCATCATGCGCTGCCAGCGTTCGAGCGTGTACGACCGCAGGCTGCCGCGGTCGGCGATGCCGGCGTTGTTCACCAGCACGTCGAGTCGGCCCGCCTCGTCGACGATGTCGGCGACGACCTGCTCCCAGGCGTCCTGGTCGGTCACGTCGAGGTGGGCGAACCGGGCGCCCGGCAGTTCGGCGGCGAGCGCCGCTCCCGGCTCATCGAGCACGTCGGCCACGACCACCAGCGCGCCCTCGCGCGTCAGGGCCCGGGCGTACGCCGCACCGAGGCCGCGGGCGCCGCCGGTAACGAGCGCGACCCTGCCGCCGAGGCGGCCCATCAGTCGACCGCGCCCATCACTG
This sequence comes from uncultured Agromyces sp., assembly GCA_913053875.1. Taxonomy (GTDB): domain Bacteria; phylum Actinomycetota; class Actinomycetes; order Actinomycetales; family Microbacteriaceae; genus Agromyces. Next base: position 335,188 of record CAJXGN010000002.1, read on the forward strand.
CGCCACGCTCGGCAAGGAGACCACCCATCAGTCGACCGTGACCACGCTACGGCCCACCGTGGCGCCGGCGGCGAGTCGGTCGAGTGCTTCGGGGGCATCCGCGAAGCCGACCTGCTCGCCGATCACGGGGCGGATCAGCCCCTCGGCGGCCAGCCGCGTGAGTTCGCCGTGCGCCTCGCGCACGAGGTCGGGCCGGAATTGGTTGTAGAGCGCCCAGTGCAGGCCGAGCACGCTGTAGTTCTTCACCAGCGCGTGGTTCGGCTTGACCTCCTGCATGCGTCCGCCGGCGAAGCCGACGACCACGATGCGGCCCTCGAAGGCGATGACCTTGGTCGACTGGTCGAACGCGTCGCCGCCGACCGGGTCGAACACCACGTCGACGCCGTGCCGGCCCGCGAGCTTCTTGACGCGCGCGATGACGTCCTCACTCGTGCGGTCGACGACCTCGTCGGCGCCGCACGAGCGGGCGACCTCCGCCTTCGCGGGCGAGCTCACGACGCCGATCACGCGGGCGCCCGCGGCCTTCGCGAGCTGCACGGCTGCGGTGCCGACACCGCCGGCCGCCGCGTGCACGAGCACGGTCTCGCCGGCCTGCAACTGGGCCCGGCGATGGAGCGCCACGTACGCGGTCTGGTACGCGATGATCAGGCCCGACGCCTCGGCGTCGGAGAGCGCGTCGGGCGCAGGGAAGCTCACGGCGGCGTCGAGCACCGCGTGCTCCGCGAGGGTGCCGATGCGCGAGCCGACGACGCGGTCGCCGACGGCGAAGGCGCCCGACTCGGCAGCATCCGACCCCACCGCGACCACCTCGCCGCACGCCTCGATGCCCGGCGGGAACGGCAGCTCGGGCCGCACCTGGTACTCGCCGCGGCAGAGCAGCACGTCGGGGAAGTTCAGCGCGACCGCGCGGGTGCGCACCACGAGCTCGCCGGGACCGGGTTCCGGGACCGACCGGTCACCCAGCTCGAGGGCATCCGACGGCGAGCCGTGACGCACGACCTGCCAGACGCGGCTCACGACGTCACCCCCGTGGTCAGGCTGTCGAGGAACAGCTCGGTGATCTGCTCCGCCACCTCGGTGCCCGACTCGGGGCCGGACGGGTTGTACCACTGCGAGAGGTAGTGGATGTCGGAGAAGAAGTGCGCCATGAGCACCGCACGCGGGATGTCGGTGCGGAACACGCCCTCGGACTGTCCGCGCTCGATCAGGGCGACGAAGTCGTCGTTGTATCGACGGCGACGGCGAACGACCTCGTCGTGGCGGTCGGGCGAGAGCATGTGCATCGAGCGGAAGAACACGGTGCCCTCGGGGAGGTACTCGATCGACGTCTCGATCACGTCGACGCACGCCGCGCGGAGCGTCTCGGCCACGGGCATCCCCCGCCCGATGATCTCGTCGAGGTGCTCCTGCTGCAGCGTGAGCAGCCGCTCGTAGATGCCGAAGAGCAGGTCGTCCTTCGAGCGGTAGTAGTGGTACATCGCGCCCTTGGTGACGCCGGCCGCCTCGACGACCTCCTGCACCGAGGTGTTGGCGTAGCCCTTGGTGGCGAACAGCTCGACGGCCGCCTGCTGCACCTGGTCGCGAACGCTGAAGTCCTTCATCACCCCTCCTAGAGCACCGGGGAGAGCGAGCCGCCGCCGTCGATGACGATGGTCTGCCCCGTGATCCACGACGCGTCGGACGAGGCGAGGAAGGCGACCGCGGCGGCGACGTCCTCGGGCGCACCGAGCCTACCGAGCGGGTACCCCTTGGCGACCTCCGACTCGCGGCCCTCGTAGAGGGCGCGGGCGAAGGAGGTCTTGACGACCGCGGGGGCGATGGCGTTGACCCGCACCTCGGGCGCGAGCTCCCACGCGAGCTGTCGGGTGAGGCCGAGCAGCGCCGCCTTCGAGACGCCGTAGAACGCGATGCCCGGGCTCGCGGTGAGCGCCGAGATCGACCCCATGTTCACGATGGCGCCGCCGCGTTCGGCGAGGCCCGCGGCCATCGCGTCGCGCGACCAGTCGAGCGCGCTCACGACGTTCACGTCGAGGATCTTGCGTACCGCCGAGGGCTCGGCCTCGAGCGCCGGCCCGTAGATCGGGTTGATGCCGGCGTTGTTCACGAGCACGTCGAGGCCGCCGTGGCGCTCGCGCACGTGGGCGAACACCTCGGCGCGGTGGTCGGGGTCGTCGACGCGGCCGGCGACCCAGCTCGCGGCGGGTCCGAGGCCGGATGCCGCCTGCTCCAGGCCGTCCGGCTTCCTGGCCGTGATCACGACCTGCGCCCCTTCGTCGACCAGCCGCCGCGCCGTCGCGAGGCCGATGCCCCTGCTGCCCGCGGTGACCAGCGCCACCCTGCCGTCGAATCGCCCCATCGTGATTCCTCTCGCAAAAAACCGACCGCTCGGTATGTTAGCGCATCGGCGGGGCGGGGGGCGCACGTCGGCACGGGGCATCCGCTCGCCCGTGCATGAGAAACGCCCCGCCTCCGTACTCGGAGACGAGGCGCTCGGTCCGCGGTGCGCCGCGGCGCTCAGGTTACTTGAACGCGTCCTTCACGTTCTCGCCGGCCTGCTTGAGGTTCGCCTTGGACTGCTCGGCCTGGCCCTCGGCCTGCATCTCACGATCGTTCGTGGCCTCGCCGACCTTCTCCTTGGCCTTGCCGACCAGCTCCTCGGCCTTGTTCTGTGCCTTGTCGTCCGTACCCATGGAGACTCCCTTCCTCACTCGGTGGGCGCTGCAGTCGATGCCGCAGCGCTCGTCTCGCCTTCGACGCTAGGTCGGGGTGCGCCGGAGTGCGAGGGGGTGGACTTCCGCTCACCGATGTGCTCCGCGCCCGCTCGGGGCTTGGCGGCGCTTTTCAGGAGCCGGGGTGGGCGCCGGTGTGCGATCGTGCGCCGTGGCCGGGTTGACGCTCGATTCGTGCTCATTGCCGGCCATCCTCGGCGAATGTCGCCGCCGCCCGGTGCCCGGCTCCTGAAAAGTGCCGATAGCCCCGGGGCGGGTCCGGGGGCGTCAGGGCGCTGCGAGCACGACCGGCTCGTCGCCCCAGGCGGCGATGCGCTCCTCCAGCCCGGCACGCACCTCCGGCCATTCCTCGGCCAGCACCGAGTACACCGCCGTGTCGCGCCAGGTGCCGTCGGGCTTGGGCATGACCCGGCGCAGCACGCCCTCGAACGTCGCCCCGAGGCGCAGGATCGCAGCGCGCGAGCGCTGGTTGAGAGCATCCGCCTGCAGCTTCACCCGGCCGAACCCGCGGTCGAACGCCGTGCTGAGCAGCAGCAGCTTCGCCTCGGGGTTCACGACCGTGCCCCAGACGCGAGGGTCGTAGGCGGTCCAGCCGAGGTGCGCGGCCTCGTTCACCGGCTCGAAATCGCCGAGGGTCGAGGTGCCGACGATGCGCCCGGCATCCGACCCGCCCTCGAGCCGGATGGCGTACGCGATGCCGTGCTCGCCCCAGTGGTAGTAGTCGCGCGCGAACTCGCGGAACGCCGCGGCGTCGGCGGGCAGGCCCACCGGCCCGCCCCCGTAGCCGCCGGCGAACACGTCCGGCGAGCCGATCGCGTCGTACAGCTCGTCGAGGTCGGCCTCGGTGAGCGGGGTGAGGCGCACGAAGCGCCCGATGAGGTCGACGCGTTCGGGAATGGTGGCGGTCACGCGAACAGTCTGCACTGCGCCGGCGGGGCGCACCGCTCCGCCGTCAGGGCACCACGATGTCGAACGACGGGTCGGGCTGCGAGAGCGCGCCGAGCAGCTGCTCCAGCACCGCCCGGTCACCCTCGAGTTCCAGGCCCGGGCCGTCGACGTCGCCCCCGGCGAGCGCGAGCAGCCGCGGCTTCGACAGCGTCAGCGTCACCCCGGCGGTCGACGGGTCGGCCGGCTTGACGAGGTGCACGAGCACGCCGTTGCGCAGCGTGACCCGATGGTTGCGGCCGAGGTCGCTGAGCGTGACATCGAGCGCGAGGTCGAGGTCCCACGCGGCGGGCCCGTCGACGCGGATCGCGACCGAGTCGAGCAGCTGCTCGACGGTGAGCTGCGCGAGGATCTCGGGTGCGCTCGTCGTGGTCGGCGTACCGAAGTTCTCGCCGCGCAGTTCGGTCGCGCCCGACATGAAGAAGTTGCGCCACGGCCCGTTCTCCGCGCCGTAGGCGAGCTGCTCGAGCGTGTCGGCGTAGAGGGCACGGGCGGCCGGATGCTCCGCATCGGCGAACACCGCATGGTCGAGCAGCGTCGCCGCCCACCGGAAGTCGCCCTCGTCGTACGCGGCCTGCGCCTGCTCGACCACGCGGTCGATGCCGCCGATCGCGGCGACGTACCGCTCGGCGAGCGGCTTCGGCGGGTGCGGCCAGAGCCGCGCCGGGTTGCCGTCGAACCAGCCCATGTAGCGCTGGTAGATCGCCTTGACGTTGTGGCTGACCGACCCGTAGTAGCCGCGGGCGTTCCAGGCGCGCTCGAGCGCCGGGGGCAGCTCGATCTCCTCGGCGATCTCGGCGCCGGTCATGCCGAGGTTCAGCATGCGGAGGGTCTGGTCGTGCAGGTAGGCGTACAGGTCGCGCTGCTGCCCGAGGAACTCGCGGATCTCGTCGGCGCCCCAGGTCGGCCAGTGGTGCGACGCGAACACGACGTCGGCGCGGCCGGCGAAGCGCTCGATCGCCTCGGTGAGGTAGCCGGCCCACACCCGCGGGTCGCGTACGAGCGCGCCGCGCAGCGTCAGCAGGTTGTGCAGCGTGTGGGTCGCGTTCTCCGCCATGCAGAGCGCGCGCCTGCCGGGGAGGAGGAAGTGCATCTCGGCGGGCGCCTCGGTTCCGGGCGCCATCTGGAACTCGAACTCGACGCCGTCGATCACGTGCGACTCGCCCGTGCGGCGAATCTCGAGGGTCGGCAGCATGATGCCGGCGTGGCCGGTCGACGTGGTCTGCCCGAGCCCGGCGCCCACCTGGCCCCGGGGGCCGCGTTCGAGCGCGGCGCCGTACATGTACCCGGCGCGACGCCCCATCGCGACCCCGGCGTACACGTTCTCGGCGACCGCCTCGCTCACGAGGTGCTCCGGGTACACGACCTGCACGGCTCCACGCGTCACGTCGTCCGGGTCGACCACGCCGAAGATGCCGCCGAAGTGGTCGATGTGGCTGTGCGTGACGATCACCGCGGTCACCGGGCGGTCGCCACGGTGCGCACGGTAGAGGCCGAGCGCGGCGGCCGCGGTCTCCTTCGAGATGAGCGGATCGACCACGATCACGCCCGTGTCGCCCTCGATGAAGCTCACGTTCGACAGGTCGAGCCCGCGCACCTGGTAGATGCCCTCGACCACCTCGAACAGGCCGACCTTCGACACCAGCGACGACTGGCGCCAGAGGCTCGGGTTCACTGTGTCGGGGGCGTCCCCGTCGATGAAGTCGTAGCTGCCGGCGTCCCAGACCGTGTCGCCCGAGGCATCCGTCACCGCCCCCGACTCGGGTGCGCCGAGGAAGCCGCGACGGGCGGCCTCGAAGTCCCTCGTGTCGTCGAACGGCAGCTGCTCGACGAGGCGTGCGTGCGCGTCGCGAATCGCCTGGGTCGCGTCCTTGTGATCCATGTGTGTTCCCCCTCGGCTCCGACCCTACGTGCGCGTGGCCCGCGTGACCAGCAGGCTCGGCAGGATGACGGATGCCTCCGCGGGCGGCGCTCCTCATCCGCACGGCGCACGCGCCTCGGCCGGCCGCACGCGCCTCAGGCGCTTTTTAGGAACGCGGCGCCGGAGGCATCCGTCAGTTTTCAGGAACGCGGGCGGATGCCCCGGCGGAATCCTGCATACGCGATGCGATCACGCAGTATCGGTGCATCCCGAGCCTGGGCGGCTGCGTTTTCCGCCAGCGCGGTTGGGTCGACTCCTGAAAAGCGCCAGCTCCGAGCCCGTCGGGCGCGACCGAATCCGGGCCGGCTTCCTGAAAAGTGCCCGCCCCGCGGGGCGCCGGGTCAGTCGAGCAGGTCGTGGCGCACGACGATCGCGTCGCGGCCGGGGCCGACGCCGATCGCCGAGATGCGCGCGCCGCTCATCGCCTCGATCGCGAGCACGTAGTCCTGCGCGGCCTTCGGCAGGTCGTCGAACGTGCGGGCGCCCGTGATGTCCTCCGACCAGCCGGGGAACTCCTCGTAGATGGGCGTCGCGTGGTGGAAGTCCGACTGGTTGACGGGCAGCTCGTCGAAGCGCTCGCCGTCGACGTCGTACGCGACGCACACGGGGATCGTCTCGAGCCCGGTGAGCACGTCGAGCTTGGTCAGCACGAAGTCGGTCACGCCGTTGATGCGGGCCGTGAAGCGCGCGATCGGCGCGTCGTACCAGCCGCAGCGGCGGGGGCGCCCGGTGGTCGTGCCGAACTCGAAGCCCTTCGCACGCAGGAACTCGCCCGACTCGTCGAACAGCTCGGTCGGGAACGGGCCGGCGCCGACGCGGGTCGTGTACGCCTTGACCACGGCGATGACGCGGTCGATGCGGTTCGGCGCGATGCCCGAGCCCGTGACCGCGCCGCCCGAGGTCGCGTTCGACGACGTGACGAACGGGTACGTGCCGTGGTCGACGTCGAGCATGGTCGCCTGACCGCCCTCGAACAGCACGGTGTCGCCCGCGTCGAGCGCCTGGTGCAGCAGCAGCGCGGTGTCCGTGACCATGGGGCGCAGCCGGTCGGCGTAGGAGAGCAGGTCGTCGACGATCTCGTCGACCCCGATCGCGCGGCGGTTGTAGATCTTCAGCAGCAGGTGGTTCTTCTGGTCGAGCGCGCCCTCGACCTTCTGCCGCAGGATGTTCTCGTCGAAGAGGTCCTGCATGCGGATGCCGACGCGGTTGATCTTGTCGGCGTAGGCGGGCCCGATGCCGCGCCCGGTCGTGCCGATCTGCCGCTTGCCGAGGAACCGCTCGGTCACCTTGTCGAGCGTGCGGTGGTACTGCGTGATGACGTGCGCGTTGGCGCTGATGCGCAGCTTCGACACGTCGACGCCCCGCGACGACAGCGCGGTGAGCTCGTCGAAGAGCACCTCGATGTCGACGACCACGCCGTTGGCGATGATCGGCGTGACGCCGGGGGTCAGGATGCCCGAGGGCAGCAGGTGCAGCGCGTACTTCTCGTCGCCCACGACGACGGTGTGCCCGGCGTTGTTGCCGCCGTTGAACTTGACGACGTAGTCGACGCGCGGACCGAGCAGGTCGGTCGCCTTGCCCTTGCCTTCGTCACCCCACTGCGCACCGATCAGGACGATCGCCGGCACGTCAGCGCCCCCCGTCGTCGTCGACGGAGACCGTCTCGACGTCCTCGGCGGTGACGGATGCCTCGGGCTCGGCGTCGTCATCAGGCGACTCGGATGCCTCGGGCTCGACGCCGTTCGACGACCCGTCGACGTCGTCGGGGATCGGCGCGGTGTCGTGCCGCGGCTCGTCGTCGGCGGCCTCGGCCGCGTCGGCCGTCTCGGCGGCGGGCTCCACGCTCGTGTAGGCCGGCGTCGGCGCCCCGTCGAACGCCCAGCTCGCGGGCACGGGCGCCGGCACGGCCGGCTGCGCCTCGGGCGCGACGGTCGGCGGCACGTCGGCCCCGGCCGCGTACGCGGCGGAGACGGGGGCGGCGGGCGCCTCCTCGGCCGGCGGCTCGGCGGTCGGAGCATCGACCGGCGCCTCGGCGCTCGGAGCGTCGGCCGGCGCCCCGGCGGTGTCCGCTGCGGCGACCGCGGCCTCGGCCTCGGCGGTCTGCGCCGCCACGCGCTCGGCGAGCATCGCCTGCACCTCGTCGAGCGAGATCACCTGGGTCGGCGTGAACTCCGACGCGATGCGCATCTGGGCATCGGGGTCGGCGGCCGCGAGCTCCTCGGCGGCGGCACCGGCCTCGGCGGTGAGCCCCAGCGTGTTCGCGGCGCGGCGCTTCGCGTCGAGCGCGCGCAGGTACGCGCGGTTGGGTTCGTGCGACCAGAGGACCGCGTCGCCCGGCTGCCAGCCGGCGTCGCGCAGTACCTCGCGCGCGCGGTCGACGGCGACCGTCGCACTGGCGTACGTGTCGGTCACCCGCCCCTCGGAATCGGCGATGTCGGCGAGTTCTGCCCAGGCCAACGGTGACTGCGGATTCGCCCCCACGATGCCGGCGACGTCTGCCCGCCGGCCCCCCTGGAGCGCCTCGCGTACGGCGGTCTCGTCGGGCAGGTACCGCTCGGTACGCCCGTTCGTCTCGTCTGCGCTCACACTTCACTCTATCGCGAGGGCCCGTTTCGCCCCGGTGCGATGTCATACACCCGTCGACGACAGCAGCGGATGCCCCGGGCCGGACGCGTCACACGGGCGTCTGCTGGTGCGCGGCGACGTGCCACGCGCCGCCCTCGTAGAGGTACGTCGTCGACATGCGCAGCTGCACCTCGTCGTTCCCGCGACGCGCGACCGCGCGATACGCGAGCACGCCGGCCCGCTCGCCGAGCCGCACGACCGCCGGCTCGTGGATCTCGTAGTGCTCCCACGGCGCGGTGCCCGCGAACGCCTGCATCATCTCGTCGCGGCCGAGCACGGCGCCCTCCACGATCATGAGTCCGTCGCGCGTCATCGCACGGGTGTAGTGCTCGCCGCCGTGGCCGTCGAGGATGGCGCGCCATCCGGAGTGCTCCTCGTGCAGGAGCCGGGCGGGAAGATCGTCGGTGATCTCGGTCATGAGGCCACGCTAGACCCCGTGGCATCCGCTGCACAGTGCCGGGTGACGGATGCCTCGGAGCGCCGGCTCAGGGGCATCCGCCGCCCTCGCCCTCACCGACGTCACGATTCAAGTCGCGCACGCGCGCGCAAGTAGGCTGGTGGCATGTCCAAGGTCCTCACTTCCCTTCCCGCCGGCGAGCGCGTCGGCATCGCCTTCTCCGGCGGTCTGGACACCTCGGTGGCCGTCGCCTGGATGCGCGAGAAGGGCGCCGTGCCCTGCACGTACACGGGCGACCTCGGCCAGCCCGACGAGCCCGACGTCGAGGCGGTTCCCGGCCGCGCGATCGAGTACGGCGCGGAGATCTCGCGCCTCGTCGACTGCAAGACCGCACTCGTCGAGGAGGGGCTCGTCGCACTGCAGTGCGGTGCGTTCCACATCCGCTCGGGCGGCAAGACGTACTTCAACACCACGCCGCTCGGCCGCGCGGTCACCGGCACGCTGCTCGTGCGCGCCATGATGGAGGACGGCGTCGACATCTGGGGCGACGGGTCGACCTACAAGGGCAACGACATCGAGCGGTTCTACCGCTACGGCCTGATGGCGAACCCGCGGCTGCGCATCTACAAGCCGTGGCTCGACGCCGACTTCGTCACCGAGCTCGGCGGCCGCACCGAGATGAGCGAGTGGCTGCAGGCGCGCGACCTGCCGTACCGGGCATCCGTCGAGAAGGCGTACTCGACCGACGCGAACATCTGGGGCGCGACGCACGAGGCGAAGAAGCTCGAGGACCTCGACGCGGGCGTCACCATCGTCGACCCGATCATGGGCGTGCGGTTCTGGGACGAGGACGTGGCGATCGCCGCGGAGGACGTGACCGTTCGGTTCGAGCAGGGCCGGCCGGTGGCACTGAACGGCGTCGAGTACGCGAACCCGGTCGACCTCGTGCTCGAGGCGAACGCGATCGGCGGCCGCCACGGGCTCGGCATGAGCGACCAGATCGAGAACCGCATCATCGAGGCGAAGTCGCGCGGCATCTACGAGGCGCCCGGCATGGCGCTGCTGCACATCACCTACGAGCGGCTGCTGAACGCGATCCACAACGAGGACACGGTCGCGAACTACCACAACGAGGGCCGCCGCCTCGGCCGCCTCATGTACGAGGGCCGCTGGCTCGACCCGCAGTCGCTCATGTTGCGCGAGTCGATCGTGCGCTGGGTCGGCTCGGCCGTGACCGGCGAGGTGACGCTGCGCCTGCGCCGCGGCGACGACTACACGATCCTCGACACGTCGGGCCCCGCGCTGTCGTACCACCCCGACAAGCTCTCGATGGAGCGCGTCGGCGACCAGGCGTTCGGCCCCGAGGACCGCATCGGCCAGCTCACCATGCGCAACCTCGACATCGCCGACTCGCGCGCCCGCCTCGAGCAGTACGCGCACCTCGGCATCGTGGGCGGCGCGACCGCGTCGCTCGTGGGCGACCTCACCGAGGGCGAGGCCCTGGCGATCGTCGGCGAGCCTGCCGGCGAGGTGCACGACCGCGACCTCGAGGCGGCGACCGACGCCGCGAACGAGGCGGCCGCGTTCGACCTCGGCACCGACTGACGCGTCGCGCGCGCTCGCTCTGCGCTCGTTCCGCACCGGCCCGTCGTAGTCACACGGGCACGTGTTCGAACACGGGCCCGTGCGATTTGGGCGGGCCGGTCGTTTCGGCACGTCGAGTTCGACGTGCCCGATCGAGTCGAGCGTGCCGGCCGCGGGGGAGCGGCGGTCAGCGCGCGCGGCCAGCGCGCGGTCGGCCGGCGCGGGTCAGCCGGGGAGGTCGGCGTGGGCGAGCACCCAGGAGTGCATCGCGATCGCCGCGGCCGCTGAGGCGTTGATCGAGCGGGTCGAGCCGAACTGGGCGATCTCGACGATCGCGTCGGCGACGGCGGTCGCCTCGGTCGAGAGGCCTGGCCCCTCCTGACCGAACAGGAGCACGCAGGTCTCGGGCCAGGCGAACGTCTCGATCGGCACTGCGCCGGGCACGTTGTCGACCGCGATGATCGGCACGCCCGCCGCGCGGGCCCAGTCTGCGAACGACGCGACGTCGTCGTGGTGGTCGACGTGCTGGTAGCGGTCGGTCACCATCGCGCCGCGCTTGTTCCACCGGCGACGCCCGATGATGTGCACGGTGTCGGCCGCGAACGCGTTCGCGCTGCGCACGATCGACCCGATGTTCATGTCGTGCTGCCAGTTCTCGATGGCCACGTGGAACGGATGCCGGCGCTCGTCGAGATCCGCCACGATCGCGTCCATGCGCCAGTAGCGGTACCGGTCGATCACGTTGCGCGTGTCGCCCGCCGCGAGCAGCTCGGGGTCGTAGCGCGGGTCGTCGGGCCACGCGTCCGGCCCGCCGGGCCACGGGCCGACACCGTGCGTCGAGCGCTCGGGGCTCGGCTCAGGAGCGGCTCGACCCTGCGACTCGGGGGTGGACTCGGGACCGGTCTGCACGCCCCAAGGCTACGCGGATGCGACGGGACCGGCGCACGCCCGCGTGCCGGCGCGGATGCGGTCGACCGGACCACGCCCGGCAGCGCGCACGCCGCCACGCGGCATCCGCTCGTCGGGTTTTCGGTGACCCGAAAAATGTGTACGATTTCGGTATGCCGAAAAGGTCGACGGATGCCCCGAGCCGACGCCGCAGCGGACGCGCCGTCGCCACGATCGCGAGCGCCGTCGCGGCCGCCCTCGCGCTGGCCGGGTGCTCGGTCGCGGCGAACGGCGAGGACGACGATCGCCCGGTGGTGCTCACCACGTTCACGGTGCTGCAGGACATCGCGCAGGAGGTCGCCGGCGAGCACCTGCGGGTCGAGTCGATCACGAAGGTCGGCGCGGAGATCCACGGCTACGAGCCGACGCCCGGCGACCTGCGGCGCGCGGCGGAGGCCGACCTGATCCTCGACAACGGGCTGAACCTCGAGGCGTGGTTCGCGCAGTTCGTCGAGGGGCTCGACGTGCCGCACGTCGTGGTGAGCGAGGGCGTCGAGGTCATGTCGATCACCGAGGACGCGTACGAGGGGCTGCCGAACCCGCACGCCTGGATGTCGCCGCTCAACGTGCAGGTCTACGCCGCGAACATGGCCGACGCGTTCGCCGAGCTCGACCCCGCCAACGCCGACGCGTTCGCCGCGAACGCCGCCGCCTACGCCGACGAGCTGCAGGCCGTGCACGACGAGCTGGTCGCCGAGCTCGCCACGCTGCCCGAGGCCGAGCGCGCACTCGTCACCTGCGAGGGCGCCTTCTCGTATCTGGCCCGCGACGCCGGCCTCACCGAGCGCTACATCTGGGCCGTCAACGCCGAGCAGCAGGCGACCCCGCAGCAGATCGCGGGCGCGATCGAGTTCGTGCGCGACAACGACGTGCCGGCCGTGTTCTGCGAGTCGACGGTGAGCGACAAGCCGATGCAGCAGGTGGTCGAGGCGACGGATGCCGCCTTCGGCGGAACGCTCTACGTCGACTCGCTCTCCGAGGCCGACGGCCCGGTGCCGACGTACCTCGAGCTGCTGCGCCACGACGCCGACACGATCGTCGCCGCTCTCACGGGGAGCGCCGGATGACGGGCGCGGTCAGCCCAGGGGCATCCGCCCCCGCCATCGCGGTCGAGCACCTCACCGTGCGCTACGGCGACGTGCTCGCCGTCGACGACGCGTCGATCGAGATTGGCGCGGGGCGCGTGTGCGGTCTCGTCGGCATGAACGGGTCGGGCAAGTCGACGCTGTTCAAGGCGATCATGGGCATGGTGCGCCCCGACGAAGGGCGCATCGCGATCGACGGCGGCCCCGCGAAGGCCGCCCGCAAGGCCGGTGCGATCGGCTACGTGCCGCAGAGCGAAGACGTCGACTGGTCGTTCCCGCTCAGCGTGCGCGACGTGGTGATGATGGGGCGCTACGGGTTCCAGGGCCCAACCAGGCGGGCGCGCCGGGCCGACCACGAGGCCGTCGACCACGCGCTCGAGCGGGTCGAGCTCGCCGACCTCGCCGGCCGCCAGATCGGCGCGCTCTCGGGCGGGCAGCGCAAGCGCGCGTTCGTCGCGCGCGGGATCGCGCAGGGCGCCCGCATCCTGCTGCTCGACGAGCCGTTCGCGGGCGTCGACAAGCGCACCGAGGCGACGGTCACCGACCTGCTGCGCGAGCTCGCCGACGGCGGCGCGACCGTGCTCGTCTCGACCCACGACCTGCACGCGCTGGCCGACCTCGCCGACGAGGCGATCCTCTTCCTGCGGCGCGTGCTCGTGCACGGCGCGCCCGAGGTCGTGCTACAGCCCGAGCACCTCGTGCGCGCGTTCGGGCTCGACGTGCTGCGCCGGCCCGAGGAGGCGGCATGATCGAATTCCTGCTCGAGCCGCTGACCTACGACTTCATGCAGCGCGCCCTTGCCGTCACCGTGACCGCGGCGATCGTCTGCGGCGTGCTGAGCTGCTGGCTCGTGCTCATCGGCTGGTCGCTGCTCGGCGACGCCGTGTCGCACGCAGTGCTGCCGGGCGTGGTGATCGCGTACCTGCTCGGCACACCGTTCGCGGTCGGCGCGCTCGTGTTCGGGTTCGCCGCGGTGGCGCTCATCTTCCTGGTGCGCTCGACGAGCCGGGTGAAGGAGGATGCCGCGATCGGCGTGGTCTTCACGACCCTGTTCGCGCTCGGCCTGGTGCTCATCTCGGTGTTCCCGAGCCAGACCGACCTCGGGCACATCCTCTTCGGCAACCTGCTCGGCGTGAACACGGTCGACCTCGTGCAGGTGCTCGGCCTCGGCGCGATCACGCTCGCGATCCTCGTGTTCAAGCGCCGCGACCTCACGCTCTACGCGTTCGACCCGACCCACGCGAACGCGATCGGCCTGAACCCGCGCGCGCTCGGCGCGCTGCTGCTCGGCCTGCTCGCGCTCACGGTCGTCGTCGCGCTCCAGGCCGTCGGCGTGGTGCTCGTGGTCGCGATGGTGATCATCCCGGGCGCGACTGCGTACCTGCTCACCGACCGGTTCGGGCGGATGCTGCTCATCTCACCCGCGGTCGCCGCCGCGAGCGCCGTCGTCGGCATCTACGCCAGCTACTACCTCGACACGTCGTCGGGCGGCATGGTCGTGCTGGCGATGGGCGTCGCGTTCGCGATCGCCTACCTGTTCGCACCGCGGCAGGGCGTGGTGGTGCGGATGCTGCGTCGAGCGCCCGTGCGCCGCAGGACCACGAGCCGCGCGGGAGACCTGACCGCGGGCGTCTGAGCTCGTGGAACGGGGAACCGCCCCGGGTGCCGGCGCACGGAAAGCAGTGGCACCCGGGGCGGGGTCTGAGGGCGGATGCCCCGGGGGCGGCTCACCGCTCCGGGGCATCCGCTCGGATCACTCCCCGAAGGTCGCGCTCCACGTGGAGTCGGCGCCGTCGGCGATGCCGTACCACGGCTTCGGAACCGCGACCACGGTCACCTCGCCCGACACGCTCACCTTGCCGTTCGACGCCGTCACGAGCTCGCCGTCGACGTAGTAGTCGACGCCGCGCACGTTCGTCGGCACCTGCACCTCGTCCCGGCCGGTGCCGGGGCGGTCCTTGAACCTGGGTGCCGTCGGCTCCACCGGCTGGGTGAACAGCGCGACCTGCCCGAAGTCCATGTCGCTCGCGAGGTAGTACGACGTGTACGACGGCTGGTTGTAGGTGGTGTTCTGGCGTGCGACCTCCGCGCGGTACTGCACGTCGTGCATCAGGGTCGGGAGCTTGTGCTCCGTCACCTCGGTCGACGTGTAGATGCGGAGCGCGTCGGAATCGAGCGTGCGCACGAGCAGCTCCTCGCGCCAGTCGCCGAGCACGTCGGCGACGAGCGAGGGGTTGCCCTTCGTCCAGTTGTTCGCCGCCGTCCCGTCGGCGCTGAGCAGCGTGCCGCGGGTCCAGTCGTCGATCGTCGGCGTGACGTTGACGGTGGTCTGCGCGCCGTTGACGATCTGCGTGGTGAGGTCGGCCGCCCAGCGGATCGACTGGTTCGTGCCCGGGGTGCCCGATTCGAGCTGCGCGCCTGTGGCGCTCAGGAGCCCGGAGGCATCCGTGCCGCCCGGCATGCTCGCCCACAGCTCGATGCCGTCGATATCGCTGCGCACGTCGCCGATCATGCCGCGGCCGGTGTCGCGGCCCGAGTAGGCGCCGAACAGGATCTCCCCGGTGGCCGCGTCGCGCAGCACCGACCCGTAGGGCGCCCATGCGCCGCCCTCGTGCACGGTCCAGATCTCCTGGCCGGGTCGGCTCGGGTCGATGTCGGTCACGTGCATCGCGTCGCCGTGCCCGAGCTTCACGAACTCGCCCGGCGCACCGCTGCCCTCGGGCAGCACGTCGTACGAGCTGTAGAGCAGGCTGCCGTCGTGGTCGATGGTCGCAGATCCGTAGACGATCTCGTGCTTGCCGTCGCCGTCGACGTCCGCCGCGCTCAGCGAGTGGAAGCCCTGCGTGGTGAGGGTGCCGAACTCGGGGTCGGTGCCCTCGACGCCGTGCGGGCTGTCGTTGAACGGGTTGGACATCGGCGCGTGCCCGCTGTCGACGAACCAGCGCTGGGAGAGCTCCTCGCCGTCCCAGTCGTACGCCGCGATCGTGGAGCGCGTGTAGTAGCCACGCGCGAAGATCGCGGACGGGTGCTGGCCGTCGAGGTAGGCGACTCCCGCCAGGAACCGGTCGACTCGGTTGCCCGGCTCGATGCGCGAGTACGCGTAGTCGCCCCAGATGAGTCCGTCGTCACCGCGCGGCGGGTCGTACGGCACGGTCTCGAGCTCCTCGCCGGTGGCCGAGTCGAACACCGTCAGGTACTCGGGGCCCGTGATGACGAATCCGTCGAACGTGGTGAGGTCGTTCCGACCCGATCGCCCGGGGGCGTACACGTCGATGAAGTAGTCGGCGAGCTCGGTCGCCGACTCCTCCGACAGCGGGTACTCGTGCGCGACCGGGATCCCCCATGCCTCCTCGAGCGTCGTCGGCCAGTTGCCGGCGACCACCTCGGGGTGCTCCGTCCAGTCCTGGAACACCCCGATGAGGTACTCCCGGTAGTCGGCGGCGCTCATGCGGTAGTCGTCGTCGTGCGAGTAGCCCGCGTCGAGGTCGGACTGCGGCATCGTCACGTACCGCTCGTCCTCGGCCGAACCGCCGTCGCCGTACGTGATCGACTTCGTGCCGGGTGCCGTCTTCAGCATCGTCTCGGCGCTGCCGTCGCCGTCGAAGTCGTAGACCATGAACTGCGTGTAGTGCGCTCCGGCGCGGATGTTCACGCCGAGGTCGATGCGGTTCAGCAGCGTGCCGTCGAGCTCGTAGGTGTCGAGGTAGACGGTGCCCGTGTAGCCCTTCTGCGACACGTCCTTCGAGTTCGACGGGTCCCACTTCACGATGAACTCGTACGCCCCGTCGCCGTCGACGTCTGCGACCGAGGCGTCGTTGGCCGAGTAGGTGAACGCCTCGCCGGTGGGCGTGACGCCGTCGGCGGGCTTCGTGAGTGGCAGGTCGTAGTAGCCGTCGGCCCAGGCGGATGCCTCGGCGCTGTGCTCGCCCACCACGTCGTGCCAGGACGGCGCGACGCTGTACGCCGACGTCGCGGTGCCGTCGGGGTCGGCGTAGTTGGTGCTGTCGTCGACCGTTGCGACGTGCTCGCCGTCGCGGAAGACGGCGAACGACGGGCCGCCGACGCCGCTGTCGGTGCTGCCGGACGCCTCGGACGCGAGGAGTCGCCAGCTGAGGAACACGCCCTCGTCGGTCTCGACCGCGACCAGGCCGCGGTCGAGCTGTTCGAATTGCGGGAGGCCGTCCGGTGGGCCGTCTGGCGGAGTGGCGAGCGCCGGCTGCGCGGCGCCGGCGATGAGGCAGCCGGCCGCAGCCGTTGCAAGGAGCGCGCGGAACGGGTGGGTTCCGAGATTCATCGTCGAATCACTTCCCGGGCGAGGAACGCCCATCGGTCGGGGGCGATCGCGGCCTCGTGGGCCGCTTCCCCCTGTGGAATTGGAATGCGCTTTCCGTGCGTCCCATGACGCTAACCCCCCAAACGGGGGTGGGTCAAGGGCCAGCGCAAAAGTCGACCGGTATCCTGACCCCGATGCCCACCTCCACGAGCCCCGCGGTCGAGGACTACCTCAAGACCATCTACGGCCATACCGAGTGGCAGGACGAACCGATCACGCCCTCGGTGCTCGCCGGCAAGCTCGGCGTCGCGCCCTCCTCCGTCACCGAAATGGTCAAGAAGATGGCGGCGGCCGGCCTCGTCTCGCACGTGCCGTACGGCGCGGTGCGCCTGACGCCCGGTGGCACGATGCGGGCGCTGGCGGTCGTGCGGCGGCACCGCCTCATCGAGACCTGGCTCGTGCGCGAGATGGGTTACGCGTGGGACGAGGTGCACGACGAGGCCGAGGTGCTCGAGCACTCCATCAGCGACCGGCTGCTCGAGGCGATCGACGCCCGGCTCGGCCGACCCGACCGCGATCCGCACGGCGACCCGATTCCCCGGGCCGACGGCACGCGCGAGCAGGCCGAGGCGGTGCTGCTCTCCGAGGCATCCGTCGCCCACGTCGGCCGCGTGGTGCGCATCAGCGACCGCGACCCGGCGGTGCTGCGCGACCTCGTCGAGGTGGGCGTGGGGCTCGACACGGTGCTGACGCTGACGGATGCCACGCCCGACGCCGTCACGGTCGAGCTCGACCCCTCGGCGACGCCGCAGACGACGGATGCCCCTGGGCCGGCGCCCGTCGCCTCGGCACCGCTGCACCTGCCGCGCACGCACGCCGACGCCATCTGGGTGACCGCCTGACGCGGACCTCCGCGACCGTTCGCGGTCGGCGTGCACGCCTCCCGCCGCATCCGCCGGACGCCCCTTCCCACCGCGCCCGCGGTGATGCACGATGAGGGCATGGGAGGCGAAGGCACGACGGCCATGCCCCGGCTGACGGATGCGCAGTGGCAGCGACTCACCCGGTACGGCGTCGCCGTCGACACGGCGGTCGGCGACGTGCTGTTCCGCACCGGCGAGCGCTGGTACGACCTGGTGCTCGTCGAGCGCGGCGCGGTCGATGTCGTGCGCGACGAGCTGCCGTGGGCGGGTGAGGCGACGATCGCGACCGTGGGCCAGCGCGGGTTCGTCGGCGAGCTCGGCCTGCTGAACGGGCAGCGCGCGTTCCTCACCGCACGCGTCTCCGAGGCCGGCGTCGTGTACCACATCGACCACGCGGGCCTCACCCGGCTCATGGCCGAGGACGACGAGCTCTGCGACCTCATGCTGCGCGCGCTGTGGGCCAGGCGCGAGCAGCTGCGCTCGGGCCCGGCCGCATGGACGCTGAAGATCGTGGCATCCGACCGCACCGTCGAGGGGCACGCGCTGCGCCGCTACGTCGAGCGGCTCGAGCTCGTGCACACCTGGGTCGATCCCGACGACGTGCCGCCCGACTACCTCAACGTGCACGACCTCACCGAAGACGACCTGCCCATCGCGATCGTGCAGGGCGAGTACCTGCGCAACGCGACGCCCGGGCAGGTGGCCGAGCTGCTCGGCCTGGCGTACACGGCCGACGACGACGTCGCGGTCGACCTGGCCGTCGTCGGCGCGGGCCCGGCCGGTCTGGCCGCCGCGATCTACGGGGCATCCGAGGGCCTGCGCACCGTGCTGCTCGACTCGGTCGCGCCCGGCGGGCAGTCGGCGTCGACCTCGCGCATCGAGAACTACCTCGGGTTCCCGTTCGGCGTGAGCGGCGACGCGCTCACCGCCCAGGCGTCACTGCAGGCGTTCAAGTTCGGCGTGCAGATGGTCGCGCCGTGCGAGGGCGTGCGCCTCGAGCACGACGGCGGCCCGCTGCGGCTCGTGCTCGCCGACGGCACGATCGTCGACGCGCGTTCCGTGATCGTCGCGACGGGCGTCTCGTACCGCACGCTCGCGTTGCCGCGCTGGGCCGACTTCGAGGGCGCGGGCATCTCGTATGCGGCCACGGCGCTCGAGATCCGGCAGGCCGCGGGGCGCGACGTGGTCGTCGTCGGCGGGGCGAACTCGGCCGGGCAGGCGGCCCTCGCGCTGGCGGGGAGCGGCTGTCGCGTGCACATCGTCGTGCGCAGCGAAGACCTCGGGGCGCGCATGTCGAGCTACCTCGTCGACCGCATCCGCGAGGATCCGCGCATCGAGGTGCACACCGGAACCGAGGTGGGCGAGCTGCACGGCGACGGCGCGCTCGAGGGGGTCGGCCTCAGGGCGACGGGCGGGGCGGATGCCTCGGAGGAGCGCGTCGACTGCAGCCAGCTGTTCTGCTTCATCGGCGCCGAGCCGTCGACCGGGTGGCTCACCGACGTCGACCGCGACGACCACGGGTTCGTGCTGACCGGCGCCGACGTGCTCGGCCTCGGCGACGAGTGGCAGGCGCTCGGCCGCATGCCGCTGCCGTTCGAGACGTCGATCCCCGGCGTGTTCGCCGCAGGCGACGTGCGCCGCGGGTCGATGAAGCGGGTCGCGGCGGCCGTGGGCGAGGGCTCCAGCGCCGTGGCATCCGTGCACCGTGCCCTCGCCGCGATGGAGGTGCCGGCATGACGGAACTCGCGCCGCCGCCGCAGGGCACCGGCTGCGCGTCGTGCATCGAGGCCGGCGGATGGTGGTGGCACCTGCGCCGCTGCGTCGAGTGCGGGTACATCGGATGCTGCGACTCGTCGCCCGCCCGGCACGCACGCGAGCATGCGATGACCCACGGGCACGCCGTGATGACGAGTTTCGAACCCGACGAGCACTGGTTCTGGGACTTCACGCGCGAGGCCGGCGCACGACCCGTGCCGCTCTCGCCGCCGTTCTCGCGCCCGCGCGACCAGCCCTGTCCCGGCCCTGCGGGCCGCGTGCCCGACGACTGGGAATCGCTGGTGCGCTGAGGCACCTCGCCAACGTTCCTCCCCAACTCGACAGGTTTCCGCTTTGGGCCCCCGCGGCTCACTATGGTGGTCCGCGTGCCTCGGCCGACCGCGATCGTCTACGTCGACGGTTTCAACCTGTACCGGCGCAACCTGGAGGACCGACCTGCGGCGAAGTGGCTGGACTTGCACGCACTCTCGGAGTTGCTCCTGCCAACGCATCACATCAGGCTCGTGAGGTACTTCACCGCCAACGTGCGGCCCATAGCCGGCGCGGATCCGCAGTCGCCGATTCGCCAGCAGACGTACCTGCGTGTGCTTCGAGACGCCGGGATCCAGGTCCACGACGAGGGCCAGTTCCGCGTCGACAAGCGACGCCTGGCGGTGGTCCCGCTCACGACCGGCGCGGACGGCAAGCTCGTCACGGCGAAGGTGCGGAAGATCGAGGAGAAGGGGTCCGACGTCAACTTGGCGGCGCACATGATCTTCGATGCGTGTACGAACCCACCGGATGTTTCGGTGCTCGTCTCGAACGACTCCGACTACTGCACCGCACTGGAGTTACTCACGACCGGTCTCGGCCGGAGGTTCGGGTTGTTCTCCACGACGCAAACGCCCTCGCGCGACCTGATGAACTTGAACCCACTGTTCGTGAAAGTGATCCGTGAGCGGGCGCTGATGGCGTCGCAGTACCCGAATCCGTACGTACGGGCGAATGGAAAGCAGCTCACACGGCCGGCGGCTTGGGCGTGACGAAAACAAAACAGGGGCCCCGTAGGGCCCCGTACCCGATAGCCGAAGCGCTCGGGGGTGTGTTGGCAGTGTAGCAAGCCCGCAGTCCCAGCGGGACGGCAGGTGGCCGCGATGCGGGTACGGCCGCTCCGAGGCATCCGCACGGCTGCCCCACAGCCCCGCGCCCCTAGTCTGATCACATGGGACGACGTGACGAGGTCGAGTGCTGGCTGACCGACATGGATGGCGTGCTCGTGCACGAGAACCACGCCCTGCCCGGCGCGGCCGAGCTGCTGCAGCAGTGGCGTGACACCGGCACCCCGTTCCTGGTGCTGACGAACAACTCGATCTTCACGGCGCGCGACCTGTCGGCGAGGCTGCAGCGGTCCGGGCTCGAGGTGCCCGAGGAGTCGATCTGGACCTCGGCGCTCGCGACGGCCGACTTCCTGAAGCAGCAGCAGCCGGGCGGCACCGCGTTCGTGATCGGCGAGGCGGGCATCCTCACCGCACTGCACGAGGCGGGCTACATCATGACCGAGTCGGACCCCGACTTCGTGGTCGTCGGCGAGACGCGCAACTACTCGTTCGACGCGATCACCAAGGCGATCCGGTTCATCGGCAAGGGGTCGCGGTTCATCGTGACGAACCCGGACGCCACGGGCCCGAGCGCCGACGGCCCGCTGCCCGCGACCGGCGCGATCGCCGCGATGATCACCAAGGCGACCGGGCGCGAGCCCTACGTGGTCGGCAAGCCGAACCCCATGATGTTCCGGTCGGCGCTGAACAAGATCGGCGCGCACTCGGAGAACACCGCGATGATCGGCGACCGCATGGACACCGACATCGTGGCGGGCATCGAGGCGGGGCTGCACACGATCCTCGTGATGACCGGCATCAGCGACCAGCGCGAGATCGACAAGTACCCGTTCCGCCCGTCGGAGGTCATCGAGGGCGTGCACGAGCTCGTGGCATCCGGCCCCATCGAGACCGAGCTGTAGCGCCAGCCGCTCGCCTACGCCAGGCGGGCGACCGCGTCGACCATCCCGCTCCAGAAGCGGGGCACGTCGATGTCGACCGCCACGTGGGCGTTCGGCTCCCGCGCGAGCATGCCGTCGAAGTCGACCACGGTCGCGCCGCTCGTCTCGGTGCCGGCGAGCTCGACGTCGAGTCGTGTGTGCACGGTCGTGATGCAGCCCGGGTCGGTGAGCACCGCCACCGCGACCGGGTCGTGCAGCGGGCCGTCGGGCATGCCGAACACCTCGGCGTTCGTGTGGCAGAAGAAGTCGAGCAGCTCGTCGGCGAACGCCGCCGTGCGCGTGCCGGCCGCCGCGATGCGCGCCTGCACCTCGCTCGTGACGAGCGCTCGGTGGGTGGTGTTCAGCCCCACCATCGTGAAGCGCACGCCGCTGCCCAGCACGATCGCGACCGCGTCGGGGTCGACCCACGCGTTGAACTCGGCGTAGGGCGTGACGTTGCCGCGCTCGGTCGACCCGCCCATCCACACGACCTCGCGCACCCGCGGGGCGAGCTCGGGGCGGTCGCGCAGCAGCACGGCCACGTTCGTGAGCGGCCCGGTCGCGATGATGGCGACGGGCTCGGATGCCTCGGCCAGCACGTCCGCCATCAGCGTCGTCGCGTCGCGGTCATCGAGCGGCACCGTCGGTTCGGGCAGCTCGGGACCGCCGAGCCCGTTCGCCCCGTGGATCCACTCGGCCGTCTGCAGCACCTTCACGAGCGGGCCGGATGCCCCGGCCGCGACCGGCACCTCGACGCCGGCGACCGTGCAGGCGATGCGCGCGTTCATCGACGTGAACTCGAGCGGCACGTTGCCGCCGACGGTCGTGATCGCGCGCAGGTCGACCGCGGGGCTCGCTGCGGCGAGCCAGAGCGCGAACACGTCGTCGTGCCCCGGGTCGCAGTCGAGGATCAGCGGGATCGGATCGGTCATGCGGGCTCCTCCATCGCGTGCAGGATCTCGTCGCGCGTCGCGTACGAGTCGGTCGTGCCGCGTCGCTGCACGGCGAGCGCGCCGGCGGCGACCGCGGCGGCCACCGCCTCGTCGAGCGGCGCACCGCCCGCGAGGAACGCGGCGAGCGTGCCGGTGAACCCGTCGCCCGCTCCCGTCGTGTCGACCGCGTCGACCTCGGGTGCGGCACAGGCGACGGATGCCCCGGGGCCCGCGCCGACCGCCCCGGCACCGCCGAGCGTGATCACCACCGAGCGCGCGACACGACCCACGGCGGCCTCGGCGGCCGCGCGCCACGCGTCGGCGGACCCGTCGCCCTCCGGCGCGATGCCCACCGACCGCGCCTCGTGCTCGTTCACGACGAGCGGGTCGCACTCGGCGAGCGCGCCGCGCGACACGTCGACGGGCGGCGCGAGGTTCAGCACGAAGCGGGTGCCGAAGCGTGCGCACGCGGCTGCGAGGCGCTCGATGGTCACGGCCGGCACCTCGCCCTGCGTGAGCACGAGGTCGGCGGCGGCGATGTCGTCGTGCCGGTCCACGACGAGCTCGGGCGTGAGCGCCGCGTTCGCGCCCGCGGTGATGACGATGGTGTTCTCGCCCGACGCGTCGACCGTGATCTGGGCGACGCCGGTCGGGGCGTCGGGCACCGCGGCGATCGACGAGACGTCGAGCCCGAGGCGGGTCAGCGACGCGAGCGCGAAGTCGCCGGAGGCATCCGCCCCGACCCGAGCCACGAGCCGGACCACAGCTCCCGACCGGTGCGCCGCGACCGCCTGGTTCGTGCCCTTGCCCCCGAGCGCCGTCGCGAAGCCCGTGCTCGCGAGCGTCTCGCCGGGCAGGGGGAAGCGGTCGACGTAGCTCGTCGAGTCGACGTTGAGCGAGCCGAACACGACGACGGATCCGGCCGGCGATGCAGCTGCCACGAGCACCCTCCTCGCGCGCCAGCCTAACCGCGCGGCCTCCTGAATCCGGGCGCGCCGAGCCCGTCGGGTACAGTGTCAGGGCCGGCGCGATCCGCCGGAGCCCTCCCCTTTTCGCCGAACAACCGGCCGTTCCCGCGTGCGCGATGGGGCGCACCGACCGTCTCACCGACCCTCGGAGCACCCGAAATGACCTCCAGCATCGCCACCGTCGACCGCGCCGCCGAACGCGAGCGCTACCGCCCCCGCCCCTCCGTGCTTGAGGCGCTGCGCTCCCCGCGCATCCTCACCAAGGAGGTGCTCGCGGGTCTCGTCGTCGCGCTCGCGCTGATCCCCGAGGCCATCTCGTTCTCGATCATCGCGGGCGTCGACCCGCGCGTCGGCCTCTTCTCGTCGTTCGTGATGGCGGTGTCGATCGCGTTCCTCGGCGGTCGCCCGGCCATGATCACCGCGGCCACGGGCGCGGTCGCACTCGTCATCGCCCCGGTCGCGCGCGACTACGGCATGGACTACTTCATCGCCACCGTCATCCTCGCCGGTGTCTTCCAGCTCGTGCTCGGCGCGCTCGGCGTCGCGAAGCTCATGCGGTTCATCCCCCGCAGCGTGATGGTCGGCTTCGTGAACTCGCTCGCGATCCTCATCTTCATGGCCCAGCTGCCGCACCTCATCGGCGTGCCGGCGCTCGTCTACCCGCTCGTCGCCGCGGGCATCATCATCATCGTGCTGCTGCCGCGCCTGACGAAGATCGTGCCGGCGCCGCTGGTCGCGATCGTCGTGATCACGGGCATCGTGCTCGCCATGGGCTGGAGCGTGCCGAACGTCGCCGACCAGGGCGAGCTGCCCGAGAGCCTGCCCGAGCTGTTCATCCCGAACGTGCCGCTCACGTGGGAGACGTTCACGATCATCGCGCCGTTCGCGCTCGCGATGGCGCTCGTCGGCCTGCTCGAGTCGCTCATGACCGCGAAGCTCGTCGACGACATCACCGACACCCACTCGCGCAAGACCCGCGAGTCGCTCGGCCAGGGCGCCGCGAACATCCTCTCGGGCCTGTTCGGCGGCATGGGCGGCTGCGCCATGATCGGCCAGACCATGATCAACGTGAAGGTCTCGGGCGCGCGCACCCGCATCTCGACGTTCCTCGCGGGCGTGTTCCTGCTCATCCTCGTGGTCGCCCTCGGCGACATCGTCGGGCTCATCCCGATGGCCGCGCTCGTGGCGGTCATGGTCATGGTCTCGGTCGCGACCTTCGACTGGCACTCGATCACCCCGCAGACACTGCGACGGATGCCCCTGAGCGAGACGATCGTCATGGTCTCGACGGTCGCGATCGTCGTCGCCACGCACAACCTGGCGATCGGCGTCATCGTCGGCGTGGTCATCGCGATGGTGCTCTTCGCGCGTCGCGTTGCGCACTTCACCTCGGTCGGCCGGAAGGTCAGCGAGGACGACGAGGGCGAGATCGTGCACTACACCGTGACCGGCGAGCTGTTCTTCGCCTCGTCGAACGACCTCACCACGCAGTTCGAGTACGCCGACGACCCGTCGCGCGTCGTCATCGACCTGTCGTCGTCGCACATCTGGGACGCGTCGACGGTCGCAGCGATCGACGCCATCGTCACGAAGTACGAGGCGCACGGGGCATCCGTCGAGCTCACCGGCCTCAACGACGCGAGCGTCAAGATGCGCGAGCGGCTCACCGGGCGCCTCGGCGCCGGGCACTGACAGGCGGATGCCGCGGGGCGGCGCACGCCGTCGGTGGCACGTCCGACTGGAGCGGCGGTCGGCCCGCCGCGGTGATCAGCTCGGACCGGGGCCCGCGATGCTGCCGGTGAGCGGTTCGCCGCCGGAGCGGTTCACGAAGCAGAAGTAGGCGCGCTGGCCCTCGTCCCACTGCTCGGCGGTGACCGGGAACGACGCCTGCACCTGCAGGTCGTCGATGCCCGCGACCGTCGCGAGGTCGACGATGCCCGCCTGCGTGCAGCGCTCGCCCATCGACGCCGCGAGCTCGGCCTCGCCCGGGAACGGGTCGCCGATCTCGCCGAGCGTGCCGCGGTGCACGAGCTGCGCGGCGTGCGGGTTCGCGCAGTCGACGACCGTGAACTCCTCCGCCCAGGGCGAGTCGAACGGATCGATGCACTCCGTGCCGAACAGCGTGTCCCACTCGTGGGTGCCGGGCGCCTGCGCCTCGGCCGGTCCGGCGATGATCGTCGGCGTCGGCGTGGGGGTCGCGGTCGGCGTGGGGGTCGGCGTCGTGGCCGTCACCACGGTGTCGCCGAGCCGGGTGCCGAGGAAGAACAGGCCGACCAGCGCGATCACCGCGACGAGACCGCCCGCGACCCAGAGCAGCACCCGCGTCGACCCGCCGCGGCCGGAGCCGCCCGAGCCGGCAGCGCTCGCGCCCTCGGCGGGCGGGCCCTGCGGCGGCGCCTCCGCTCCGGCTCGGGGGAGCACGGTGGTCGCCGCGCCGGACGCACCGGGAGCGGCGGTTGCGGCCTGGCCGCCCGGCTGCGCGGCGGCGAAGCCCGCCAGGGGCAGCAGCCGGGTCGCGTTCTCCTCCTCCGCGGCGCTCGGCGGCATGCCGATCGGCGCGACGCCGGGCACGTGCGAGGTGTCGTCGGCGAACTCCGCGCGATCCCAGGTGTGTGCGGGCGGCGGCTCCTCGACGCCGAGGCTGCCGAAGAGCTCGGCGAACGGGTCGTGCCGGTCGGACGGCGGGGCCAGCGGGGTGCCGCCGAGGTCCTGCCCGAACGGGTCGGCCGTGAATCCCTCGTGGCCGACGTGCGGCGGCTCGGCGTCGGCAGCCCCGGCCACGCTCGCGGCGAACGGGTCACCGGAGTCGAACGGATCCGACCGCCCGAACGGGTCGGGCATGTCGAACGCGCCACCGGTCGCCGGACCGCGGTCGTCGGGCGGCGTGCTGCCCGAGCCGAGCAGGCTCCAGATGCCCTCGGCGGGAGGGGATGCATCGGAGTCGGGCGTCGCGCCCGCGCCGGCGGCAGCCCCTGCGGCCGCGGCGCCGAACGCGGCGCCCGCGGCACCGGCGGCCCACGGTGCGGCCGAGTCGCGCGACTCGTCCTGCGGCTCGGGCTGGACCGGCTGCTCCGGCGCCGACTCGACGTCGGCGGTGTCGGGCGCTGCGTCGGGCGCGGCGTCCGCGCGCTCACCAGCGTCGGCCTCCGCGTCGGGTACCTCCGGCGCGGCAGCCCCGGCGGCCTCGGCGTCGGCGTCGGTTCCCGGCTCGGGGGACGTCGACGCGTCGTCGACGCCCGCGGTGTCGGGGCGTCGCCACGAGGGCTTGCGCGGCGTCGCGCGCGGGTCGACGGCGTTCGGGTCGGGCTCCAGGTTCCACGCGAACGCGCTCGCACCGGCAGCACCGGCGAGCGCCCCGAACGGGTCGTCCCCGGCGGGCGCGTCGGCATCGGCCGGCTGGTCGGCCGCCGGTGCACCTGCGTCCGGCGCGTCACCGCCGACGAGGCCGGGCGGGTAGACGGCGGTCCGCTCGACCTCGGGCTCCTCCGGTTCTTCCGGCTCCTCCGGCTCCGGAAGCCGGGGCACCTCGCCGGTCTCGCGGCGACGGGCCACCGCGGTCGGGTGCTCCTCGTCGAAGATCGACCAGACGAGTCCGTCGTCCTCGGGCACGGGCGGCTCCTCCTCCACGGGCTGACGGGACGACTCGGCACCCGGCGCGGGCGGCGGCGGAGCCGCAGGCGGGGGCGGCACGACGGGCGGAGCGGATGCCTCGGGGGCTGCCGGTTCCGGCTCGCTCTCGGGCGGCACCATCGACCACAGCGCGGCGCGGGTGGCGTCGTCCAGGTCGGCCGGATCGTCGGCGGCCGCGGGTGCGGCCTCGGGCTCCGCCTCCGGCGCGTCCGGGTCGTCATTCGCTTGCGGCGGCTCGATCACCGGCTCGGCAGCGGGTTCGGCGGGCTCCGACGCGGGCGCCTGAGGCTCGTCGATGGGCGCCGCGGGCTCCTCGGGCTCATCGACGGGCGCCGCTAGCGCTTCCGCGGGCTCGGATACCGACGAGGTGCGTCGCTTCGGCGGCTCGGCCACCGAGAACCAGTCGTCGACCTCCTCGGCGGCCGGCGGGGGCGGCGGCTCCCAGTCGATGCGCGGCTTGGGCTCCTCGGCCGCCGGCTCGTCGGCGGAGTCGGCCGACTCAGGGGCATCCGTCGCCTGATCGCCCGCGACGGCGTCGCCCCCGGGCTCGTCGGGCTCGGAGTCGTCGCCGAGCTGGTCCATCAACCAGTCGGTGCCGCCGGCGACGTCCTCGTCGTCGTTCCCCCCACGGGCTGCCATCAGGCGAGCCCCAGGTCGTCGAGGCCGATCGCGAAGCGATACGGGTAGCCGGCGCCCTCGATGACCTCGCGCGCCTCGGTGCCGCGGTCGACGACGACCGCGACTGCGGCGATCTCGGCGCCGACCTTCTCGAGCGCCTCGATGGCCTTGAGCGGCGAACCGCCGGTGGTCGACGTGTCCTCCAGCACGATGACGCGCTTGCCCGCGAGGTCGGGGCCCTCGACCTGGCGGCCGCGACCGTGGTCCTTCGGCTCCTTGCGGACGACGAACGCGTCGTAGGTCGCGCCGCGGGCGGCGCCCTGGTGCAGCACCGCGGCGGCGATCGGGTCGGCGCCCATGGTCATGCCGCCGACGGCGACGACGTCGGGGACGTCGGCGATGAGGTCGAGCATGACCTGGCCGATGAGCGGTGCGACGCGGTGGTCGAGGCTGACCTTGCGCAGGTCGACGTAGTACGACGCCTTCTTGCCGCTGGTGAGCGTGAAGTCGCCGTGGAACACGGCCTCGGCCGTGATGTGGTCGATGAGCTGCTGGCGTGCGTCGGTCACGGCGTCCACTCTATTGGGCGGCGGCCGTACACCATACCCGGGGTGCGCGGGGGCGCCTGTGCACGACGCGCCGCCCGCTCGGCGTGGGCGGGCAGGTGCCCGGAGACGACGACGGCCGCCGGGCGGGAGTCCCTGGCCCACCGGCGGCCGTGCGCAGGGCCCTGCCCCTGCTCGGGGTCGCGCGCGTCAGATGGCGCGCGGGTACTCGCGCTCGGGAATGCGGCCGTAGCCGTCACGTGCCGTCTCGACGACTGCCATGACGACAGCCGCCACGGCGGTGACCGCGAGCAGTGCGAGGAGAGCGAACACGATGATTCCTTTCGTCGAAGTGGCGCACCCGTTCGGGAACGCGAGACGCCGGCTCGGGACCATCGTGGTCGCGCCGGCGTCACCTCAATTGAACCTCGTTCGACTGTTCAGCACAAGCTCACAATACTTTACTATCGATGTAGGCTGCCTACATGGATGTACGCCGACTCGACCTGCTCCGCGAACTCGCCGAGCGGGGCAGCGTGACCGCGGTCGCGGAGGCCACCGGGCGCACGCCCTCGGCGGTCTCGCAGCAGCTGAAGGTGCTCGAGCGGGAGGCCGGGATGCCGCTCACCGAGCGCTCCGGACGCGGGGTCGTGCTCACCAGCGCCGGGCACGCGCTCGCCCGCAGCGCGGCCGACGTCGCGGTCGCCCTCGAGCGCGCCGAGGCGCTGTGGGACGAGTTCCGCAACGACCCCGGCGGCGAGGTCACGCTCGTCACGTTCCCGACCGCGGGGCAGATGCTCCTGCCGAGCGTGCTCACCGACCTGGCCGAGATCGACGACCTCGTGCTGCACTGCAGCGACCTCGACCCCGGGCTCGACGAGTTCCCCGACCTCACCAACGACCACGACATCGTGCTCGCCCACACCATGCCAGGCCTGCTGTCGTGGGGCGGTCGCGGGCTCACGGCGGTCGAGCTCATGCACGAGCCGCTCGACGTCGGCCTGCCCGCCGACCACCGTCTCGCCGGGCGGTCGTACGTGACCGCGGCCGATGTCGCCGACGAACTCTGGCTCGGCGTGCCGCCCGGGCTGCCGTTCGAGCGCGTGCTGCACGAGATCGAGCAGCAGGCCGGCCGCCGCGTGCGCATCGGGCAGCGCTTCAGCGACCTGCGCGTCATCGAGGCGTTCATCGCCGCCGGCCACGGCGTCGCACTCGTGCCGCGCTTCACCTCGGGCAACGTCTCCCCCGACGTCGTGCTGAAGCCGCTGCGCGGCATCGCCGCCGAACGCACGATCGTGGCGCTCATGCGGCCCGACGTCGCCCAGCGACTCGCGGTGCGCACGGTCGTCGACTCGCTCGTGCGGCACGCCGCCCGCGTGCAGGCCGAGCACGCCGCCGGCTGAGGGTCGCATGACCGACCGCCCGGTCGGATACACGGGCTAGACTCCCTCGTCATGAGCGACGACGCGATCCTGTTCGACGTGACCGACGGGCTCGCCCGCATCACCCTGAACCGCGCCGACCGGCTGAACGCCGTCGACCCCGAGGCGATCGCCGGCTGGCGCGCCGCCGCAGAGGCGGTCTCCACGCGCGACGACATCGGTGCGGTGCTGCTGGATGCCACGGGCCGCGCGTTCTGCGCCGGCGGCGATGTACGCGCGATGTCGGAGCTCTCCGTCAACGACCCCACGGGCGGCGAGGCCACGGTGAAGCGTCTCGCCGACGACATCCACGAGGGGCACCGGATGCTCCGCGAGTCCGCCGTGCCGATCGTCGCCGCCGTGCAGGGCGTCGTGGTCGGGGGCGGGCTCGGCTTCATGCTCGTGGCCGATGTCATCGTGGCATCCGATCGCGCCACCTTCGGCAGCCGCTACGCCGACATGGGCCTCACGCCCGACTGCGGGGTGAGCACGCTGCTGCCCGAGGCGGTCGGCATGCGCCGCGCGCTCGAGCTCACGCTCTCGGACCGCATGCTCACCGCGGCCGAGGCGTACGACTGGGGGCTCGTGGCCGAGGTCGTCGCGCCCGACGAGCTCGACGCCAGGGCGCGGGCGATCGCCGACGTGTGGCTGTCGGGCGCGACCGGCGCCTACGGCCAGGCGAAGCGCCTCCTGCACGCGGGCAGCACCCGCTCGTTCCAGGACTCGCTCGACGACGAGGCCCGCACCATCGGCGCCGCGTTCGCCGCCCCCGAGGCGCAGCGTCGCGTGGCGGCGTTCGCCGCGGCATCCGCTCGGGGCGCCTGACCCGACGCCGACGGCCGGGCGACCATCACGCCCGAGCGTCGGGCGCGGGTCGATCGGGTGCGACCCATGCTGCGGTGTAGCGCCAGAAGAGCCTGCGGCGCATCCGGATCCCCGGCAGGACCTCGCTCATGACGGTCGCGATCTCCTCGAACGTCTCGGTCGCTTCCGCGGTGGGTGCCGTCATGCTCGCCGGCAGTGCGGTCGCTCGAGCAGGGTGACGCAGGAACCCGATGATCGGGTTCAGTGCCAGCGACGCGATCGATCGCCATCTGTCGCGATCCGTCTCCCGTGCCACGCCGACGATGACGATCCGCCCTCCGGGGCGCAGCGCCGCCTGTGCTTGCACCAACGTCGGCCGAAGGGGCATGTGATGGAGCGACGCGACGAAGCTGATCAGGTCGTACGCACGGTCGGGTTCGTCGCCGAACGTCCGCACGTCGATCCGGACCGTGTTCGGCTCGAACCGTCGCGCCGCGATGGCGGCCGCCTCCGCGTTCGGTTCGACGCCGATCACGTTCGGAAGCACTCGGGCGAGTCGCGCCAGCAGGTTCCCCGTGCCGCACCCCACGTCGACGGCGGTGTCGCCGCCACGCCGCCTGACCGCCCGGGCGTGCCTGACGAGCAACCCGGCGTAGGCATCGTTGTGCGACCACGGGTGCTCGGCGTTGAAACGACCGAGGCGTTCGATCATGCCCACCGCGACAGTGTACGGACCACCGGCGCTGGCACGGACGAGAGCCCCCTCGAGAGGGGCCCCCTCTAGCCGCAAGAAACGAACTATGTTACGTTTCTTGCGTTGAGAGGAGATCAGATGACGAAGGCCGCTTCCGCACTCGCGCCGGAGACGTACGAAGCTGCCGACGACGTCGGCATCGCCCGCGTCCATGACTTCCTCGCCGCCCACGAGACCACCGGGCGCAGCGCGCCCGCACCGCGCTACCTCCTCGCCGGTGCCGAGCCCGGCGACCAGGTGGAACTGCCAGGGGAGGTCTTCTCAGTGCTGCGGCAGGTCGTCGAGGCGATGCAGCGCGGGCTGTCGGTGACCATTTCACCGGTGGCGCAGACGTTGACGACGCAGCAGGCAGCCGAGCTGCTCGGCGTGAGTCGGCCGACGCTGATCAAGTTCCTCGACGATGGGAAGATTCCGTTCGAGCGTGTCGGCAGCCACCGCAGGATCACGCTGAGCGAACTGCTGGAGTTCCGCAGGTTCCGGCGGGAAGAGCAGTATGCCGCCCTGAGCGTGCTTTCCGAAGAGCTCGATGAGGATGCTCCGATCGACGAGGTCCTCGGGGAGCTCAAGGCTGCCCGTCGAGCTGTCGCAGGCCGGCGTCGGGGCGGTGTGGGTACCCGCTGACATCGTCGAGGTGTGTTCACCGCCCTCCTCGACACGAGCGTCCTCTGGCCGAGCCTTCAGCGGGACTTCCTGCTCTCACTTGCGATCGAACAGATCTATCGGCCGATCTGGAGCAGCGCCATCCTTGCCGAGCTCGAGTACCACGAGGCCCGGAAGCTTCGCGATCGCCATGGCATCGAGCCCGAGCAGTCGGAACGCCGCGCCGCGCGTCTCGTCGGCACGATGCGATCCGCCTTCGTCGACGCCGAGATCACCGGGTGGGAGCCGCTCGAAGGCACTTATGGACTCCCCGATCCCGACGACGAACACGTCGTGGCGGCGGCGCACCTCGGAGGCGCAGCCGTCATCGTCACCTCGAACCTGCGGGACTTCCCCGCGAGTCGACTCCCGAGCGGCATGAGCGCCATGCCGCCGCACCAATTCGCCCTGGATGCGACGCAGATCAGCCCGCATCGCGCGTTGACCGCTGTAGCCGAGATCGCTGCGAGGAGCGGGCGCTCCGGTCCTCGCTCTTCAACCGAGGCCGTGATCCACCGCCTCGAAGGCCGGTACGGGATGACGGAGGCAATGACCCTCGTCCGGGAGGCCGCGCGAAGGAGGTCGAGCGGTGGACGTTAGTTGTCGACGTCTTGAGCGACCGGCTGATCAGGGATGGTCGTGGATCGACGCTGCGTTCCCAACCACACCGCGATCGCCCCGAGCACGAAGGTGTTGACGGCGAAGGGGAGCGCAGCGAGCGCAACGACGACGATGGCGAGTTGCTGCAGGTCGCTCGACGAGAAGCCCGTGAGGACCACCTGCGCTGCCACCCACACGAGGAGCTGGATGCCCACAGCCCAGAGTGGCGCCCACTTCCACGGGGAGGGGACGGTGCCCGCGCCAGCGATCAGCACGGCGGCGATCAGTGCGGCTACGAGCGGAAGCAGGCTGAGCGCGTACCTCCACATCGGCCAGCTCTCGAAAGAGGGGGCCAATGCGAGGTCGAGCGCTCGGAGCAGCGTCCTGTTCACGAGCGGCCACAATGCGACGACCGCCACGGCGACGATGCCGAGCGCACTGCGACCCAGGACGCTTTCGCGCCTGGTGAATCCGATCGCAAGGAGCAGGAGGGCGCCTGCCCAGGCGAGGTCGGTCATCACGCCCGCGACGTACAACGGAGGCCCGAAGAGTGGCGTGCGAAGCAGGCCGAAGACGCCGCAGGCGATGAGGGCGACTCCGCCGACGAACCAGGTCCTTCGGGTCACGTGCACGCGTCGACGCTATCGAAC
This sequence comes from uncultured Agromyces sp., assembly GCA_913053875.1. Classification (GTDB taxonomy): domain Bacteria; phylum Actinomycetota; class Actinomycetes; order Actinomycetales; family Microbacteriaceae; genus Agromyces. Next base: position 367,972 of record CAJXGN010000002.1, read on the forward strand.
GACCGCGGGCTCGAGCCGCTTCGCCCACAGGCACCACGTTCGACCGGGTCAGCTGCCGTTCCGAGCGGACTCGGCGAGCACGCGCCGCATCTGCAGCTCAGGACCGATCGAGCTGGTGAACTCCACGCCGGTGGGCGCGAAGCCGCAGCGCCGGTACGCCGCCTGCGCGCGCAGGTTGTCGACGTGCACGTCGAGCGTGAGCGCCGCGAGGCCCCGCGAGGCGGCCCACGACGCGGCGGCGTCGAGCAGGGCATCGATGGTGCCGGTACCGCGGAGCGACGGCCGCAGGTAGACGCCGAGCACGTCGGCCCGGCGCTCCTCGACGACCTGCCCGAGGTGATCGGTCGCACCGACGTCCCAGATGATCACCGTCGCCGAGCCGACCAGCCCGTCGGACGACGACGCGACGAACTGCGCCACCCAGTCGGCCGACCCGGCCGTCGCCGCGCGGTCACGCCAGAACGCGTCGTCGCGCGCGAGCTCCTCCTCGCGCGTGGAGAGGAACGCGACGCCCGCGTCGGGGTCGGAGACCGCCTCGACGCGGAGGGCGCGCACCTGCCGCCACTCGTCGGCGCGAACCCGCCGCACGACGACGCCGGCGCCGCCACCCATCAGGTGTGCTGCGGGAAGCCCAGGTTCAGCCCGCCGTGGCTCGGGTCGAGCCAGCGCGACGTGACGGCCTTCTCGCGCGTGAAGAACTCCACGCCGTGCGGGCCGTACGCCTTGGCGTCGCCGAAGAGCGACGCCTTCCAGCCGCCGAACGAGTGGTACGCCACCGGCACGGGGATCGGCACGTTCACGCCGACCATGCCGACCTGCACCTCGCGCTGGAAGCGCCGGGCGGCGCCGCCGTCGTTGGTGAAGATCGCCGTGCCGTTCCCGTACGGCACGCGCTCGATGAGCTCCATGCCCTCCTCATACCCCTCGACCCGCACGACCGACAGCACCGGTCCGAAGATCTCGTCGGTGTAGACCGTCGACGAGGTCGGCACCTTGTCGATGAGGGTCGGCCCGAGCCAGAAGCCGTCGGATGCCCCGTCGAACGTCGCCTCGCGACCGTCGACCACGACCGAGGCCCCGTCGGCGGCGGCCACGTCGAGGTAGCCCGACACCTTGTCGCGGTGCGCGGAGGTGATCAGCGGGCCCATGTCGCAGCCACGCCGGCCGTCGCCGGTCTTCAGGCGACGCATCCGCTCGGTGATCTTGCCCACCAGCTCGTCGGCGATCGAGTCGACGGCGAGCACGACGCTGATCGCCATGCACCGCTCGCCCGCTGAGCCGAATCCCGCGTTCACGGCCGAGTCGGCGACGAGGTCTAGGTCGGCGTCGGGCAGCACGAGCATGTGGTTCTTCGCGCCGCCGAGCGCCTGCACGCGCTTGCCGTGCGAGGTCGCGGTCTCGTAGACGTAGCGCGCGATCGGCGTCGAACCGACGAACGAGATCGAGGCGACGTGCTCGTGCGTGAGCAGCGCGTCGACGGCCTCCTTGTCGCCGTGCACGACGTTGAAGACGCCGTCGGGCAGGCCCGCCTCCTTGAGCAGTGCGGCCATCCAGTTCGCGGCCGTCGGGTCCTTCTCGCTCGGCTTCAGCACGACCGTGTTGCCGGCCGCGATTGCGAGCGGGAAGAACCAGAGCGGCACCATCGCCGGGAAGTTGAACGGGCTGATGATGCCCACCACGCCGAGCGGCTGCTTGAGCGAGTACACGTCGACGCCGGTCGACACGTTGTCGCTGAACTCGCCCTTCAAGAGGTGCCCGAGGCCGCACGCGAACTCGACGACCTCGAGCCCGCGGGCGATCTCGCCGCCGGCATCCGACAGCACCTTGCCGTGCTCGGCGGTGAGGATCTCGGCGAGCTCGCCGCGGCGCGCGTTGAGCAGCTCGCGGAACGCGAACATGACGGCCTGCCGCTTCGCGACCGACACCTCGCTCCAGCTCGCGAATGCGGTGCGCGCGACCTGCACGGCCGTGTCGACGTCGCCCGCCGACCCGTACCGCACCTCCTTCTGCACGACACCCAGCGCGGGGTCGTACACCGGCCCGGTGCGCGACCCTTCACCGGCGACCTCGTGCCCGTCGATCCAGTGGCCCATCACCGTGGCCCCCGTCGGCGCCTGTGCCTGCGGGGTCATCGTCGTCTCCGTCATCATTCCTTCTCCCTTTCGCGCCGGTGGCGACCGCTCAGCCGAGCAGGTCGAGCCCCAGCACCTCGTCGTAGATGTCCATCGCCTGCGCGACCTCGGCGTCGGTGACGACGCACGGCGGCACGACGTGGATGCGGTTCTCCGCGGTGAACGCGAGCAGCCCGCGCGCGGCGAGCTCCCCCTTCGCCCGGGCGACGACCGCGGGTGCGACCGGCTCGCGCGTCGCGCGGTCGGCGACGAGCTCCATCGCCCAGAACACGCCCTCGCCCCGCACCTCGCCGATGATCTCGTGCTTCTCGGCGAGCGCCTCGAGCCCGGGCCCGATCGCCTCGGCGCCCACGCGCCGGGCGTTGTCGACGATGCCCTCCGACTCCATCGCGTCGAGCGCGGCGACGATCGAGGCGGCAGCGAGCGGATGCCCCGAGTAGGTCAGCCCGCCCGGGAAGACGCGCTCGTCGAAGTCCGCGGCGATCTCCTCAGCGATGAGCACGCCGCCGACCGGCACGTAGCCCGAGTTCACGCCCTTCGCGAAGGTGATGAGGTCGGGCTCGACGTCGTAGCCGTCGAACGCGAACCAGCGCCCGGTGCGGCCGAACCCGGCCATCACCTCGTCGAGGATCAGCACGATGCCGTGCTTCGTGGCGAGTTCGCGCACGCCGGCCAGGTAGCCGGGCGGCGGCAGCATGATGCCGGCCGTGCCGGGAATGGTCTCGAGCAGGATCGCCGCGATCGACGACGGCCCCTCGCTCTCGATCACGCGCCGCAGGTGCTGCAGCGCGCGCTCCGACTCCTCCTCGGGCGTGGTCGCCCAGAACTCGGAGCGGTACAGGTAGGGCCCGAAGAAGTGCACGTGCCCGCGGGCGAACTCGTTCGGGATGCGGCGCCAGTCGCCCGTCGCGACGACCGCCGCGCCCGTGTTGCCGTGGTACGAGCGGTAGGTCGAGAGCACCTTGTCGCGGCCGGTGTGCAGGCGGGCCATGCGCACGGCGTTCTCGTTCGCATCCGCACCGCCGTTGGTGAAGAACACCTTGTGGAACCGGCGCGGGGCTCGCGCGGTGATGCGCTTGGCCGCCTCGCCGCGGGCGAGGTTCACGATGGGCGGACCGATGGTCGACAGCAGCGACGCCTGCTCGCGGATCGCCTCCACGACCGACGGATGCTGGTGCCCGATGTTCACGTTGACGAGCTGGCTCGAGAAGTCGAGGTACTCGTCGCCCCCGTGCGTCCAGACCTTCGTGCCCCGGCCGCCCGCGATCGTCAGCTGCGGCGGCGAGCCCTGCGCCGACCACGAGTGGAACACGTGGGCGTGGTCGAGCTCGCGCGCGAGCTCGTCGAGGTCGGGGTTCGGTGCAGCGGTTTCGGCGGTGTCTGCGGTGTCGGTCATGGGTTCCCCCTCGTGCGACGCGGTTCGGTGTGGTGGTGGTGCGGGGCGGACGCGCGGCTTGCGCGGACCCGCCCAGCACGGCGACGGCCGGACGCCGCGAGCGGAGTCTCCGCCCGTGGCATCCGGCCGCCGGTGGTGCGCATGGCTAGTTGCCGCCCTCCAGGAGCTCGACCTCGATCGGCTCGAAGGAGTCGCCCGTCGTGTCGACCTCGTCACCGAGCTCGGCGATGGCCTGCTCGATGTACTCGTTCGTCCACGCCGTCGACGGCGGCTCGGTGGTGATGGGGCTGGCCCCGACCTCGTTGACGGCGCTCAGCGCGCCCTCGACGGTCTGGTCCCAGGCCGCCTCGTCGATGACGCCGATGCCCGCAGGCGCCGGCCAGATGAGCTTGTTGGTCTCGTTGACCATCCAGAGCTCGTGGCTCGGGCCCCAGCCGGAACCGGCGGCGATGGTGATCGATGACGCCTCCTCGGGGTTGTCGCGCGCGAACTCCCAGCCCTTGATGACGGCCTTGAGGAACGCGACCGTCGTCTCCTGGTACTCCACGTCGGACTCGAGGCGCTCGGTGTCGGCCCAGATCGCGTCCTGCAGCATGGCGCCGACGGTGTCCTGGTAGCTGATGACGTTGAAGTCGTCGGCCGTGTACAGCTCGCCCGTGTCGGGGTTCGGGGTCTCGAGCAGCTGCGCGTACTCGTTGTAGGTCATCGCCTGGGCCGCGTCGATGTCGCCCTGCAGGAAGGCGTTCATGTTGAAGTCCTGCGTGATGATCTCGACGGTCGACGAGTCGAGGCCCTCGGCGGCCATGGCCGCGAAGATCTCCCACTCGTTGCCGAAGCCCCACGAGCCGATCTTCTTGCCCTCGAAGTCGGCCACCGACGAGATGTCGGAGTCGGCCCACGACACCTGCAGGGTGCCCGAACGCTGGAAGATCTGCGCGATGTTGGTGAGGTTGGCGCCGGCCTCGATCGACCCGAGCACCTTCGGCACCCAGGCGATCGCGTAGTCGACGTCGCCGTTGGCGAGGGCGTCCTGCGGCACGATGTCGCCGCCGGACGGGATGATCTCGACCTCCAGGCCCTCCTCCTCGAAGTAGCCGTTCTCGACGGCCGCGAAGTAGCCGGCGAACTGGCCCTGCGGGAGCCACTGGAGCTGGAGCTTCACCTCGGTGAGCTCGTCACCGCCCGCGTCCGACCCGGTGTCTCCGGAGTCGTCAGACGAGGAACAGGCTGCGAGGACGAGCGCCGCCGAGAGGGCGAACGCTCCGGCCGCAAGTCCGCGGCGAGTGCTGTGCTTCATGTCAGTCCTTTCGAATGCTCGGTGCGTGCTGGTGGTGCGGGTCGCCTCCGGGTGCGAGGGCGTCCGTCCGGTTCGCGTCGCGTACCGGGTTCGGCTGCCGCGATGCCGGCGGCGGCGCGCGTCATCGCGCACCTCCGGTCGGGATGCGGCGCAGCACGAGGCGCTCGATGCCGAGCGTCACGAGGTAGAAGAGCAGGCCGAGGGCGATGGATGCCACGACGTACGCCCATGCGCGGGCGTAGGCGCTCGAGGCGGCCGACGTCGAGATGAGCCCGCCGAGGCCGCCGCGCGGGCCGCCGAAGTACTCGGCGACGAGGGCGGAGATCACCGCGAGGGACGAGGCGATGCGGATGCCCGTGAGCACGAACGGCAACGCGGTCGGCAACGTCACGGTGCGGAAGACCTGGCCACCGCTCGCGGCGTAGGCGCGCATGAGGTCGCGATGCACGGGCAGGGTCTGCCGGAACCCGCGCAGGGTGTTGATGAACACCGGCACGAACGACGCGAGCGCGGCGATCGCCTGCCGGCCGAACTGGCTGTCGGCACCGAACATCGAGTTGAGCACCGGCGCGAGGGCGACGATCGGGATCACGGCGAGCGCCGCGACGATCGGTGCGGACATGTCGTCGACCGCTCGCCAGCGCGCGGCGAGCGCGGCGAGGCCGACGCCGAGCACGGTGCCGACGACGAGGCCGATCAGCGCGTTGGTGCCGGTGATGACAGTGGCCGACACGATCGACGGCCAGAACGCGACGAGCTCCTCGACGATCGACGCGGGGCTCGGCAGCAGGTAGTCGCTGACCCCGACGACGGTGACGAGGAACTGCCAGATGCCCAGCACCAGCAGCCCGACCGTGACCGGCGCGACGATGCGCACCGTCGTCTCCCCCCTCGGACTCAGCGTGGCGACGCTCATCGGCCCCACCCCCCCCGCCGAGTGTGCTCGAATCGACCGGCCGGACCCCCGATTCGGGCCTCCGGGCGTGCAAATCGAGCACACTCGGCGTAAGTCATCGACAGGGTGAGGGTCATCGGGTCTCGACCCCCCGGGCGGTCGAGGCGGCGGAGCCGCCGTGGAGCGCCTCGCGCACGGCGGTGACGTGCTCGAAGAACACCGACTCCTCGCGGAGGTGGTCGTCGCGGGCGGCATCCGCCCCGACCTCGATGGGCACGATCTCCTGGATGCGGCCCGGGCGCGGGCTCATCACGACCACCCGGTCGGAGAGGAACACGGCCTCGGGAATGGAGTGCGTGACGAACGCGACCGCGGCGCCGGTCTCGGCGCAGATGCGCACGAGGTCGGTCTGCATCTTCTCGCGCGTCATCTCGTCGAGCGCGCCGAACGGCTCGTCCATGAGCAGGATGCTGGGCTTCTCGGCCAGCGACCGGGCGATCGCCACGCGCTGCTGCATGCCGCCCGAGAGCTGGTCGGGGTAGCGGTCGGCGAAGTCGGAGAGGCCGACCATCTCGAGCAGGTCGGCCACGCGCTCGCGACGGGCCGCGCCCGACGGGCCGTGCAGCTCCATCGGCAGCGCCACGTTCGCGGCGACGGTGCGCCACGGCAGCAGGCCCGCCTGCTGGAACGCGATGCCGTACGCCTGGTCCTTGCGCGCCTGCGCCGCCGACGTGCCGTTCACCTCGACCGTGCCGGCGGTCGGCTCGTCGAGGTCGGCGATGAGGCGCATGAGCGTCGACTTGCCGCAGCCCGACGGCCCGATGAGCGAGACGAACTCGCCCGCGGCCACCTCGAGGTCGATGCCCTGCAGGGCGTGCACGACGCCCGACCGGGTCTCGAACGTCTTGTCGACCCCGGTGACCCGCACGGCTGCGGTCGTCGTCGGTGCGGTGCTCATGCGGTGACCTCCACGCGGCGGTAGTTCTTGAGGATGACGCCGAGCAGCGCGATCGAGCCCGCGGCGACGAGGCCGAGCACGATGGCGCCGAAGATCGGGGCCCACGCCTTCGCGGGGTCGCCCGACGCCTGCCCGGCGAACTGGATGAGGAGACGGCCGATGCCGCCCTGGAGGCCCGTCGACACCTCGGCGACCACCGCGCCGATCACGGCGTTCGCGGCGCCCAGGCGCAGGGCCGGCAGCAGGTAGGGCACGGCCGCGGGGAAGCGCAGCCGGAACAGGGTCTGCCAGTAGCCCGCGGCGTACGTCTTCATGAGTTCGGTGTGGATGCGGTCGGGCGACTGCAGGCCCTTCAGCGCGCCCACGGCGATGGGGAAGAACGCCAGGTAGCTCGCGATGAGGGCGACCGACATCCAGTCCTGCCACTCGAACGCGCCGATCTCGACGCGCGAGCCCCAGCTGCGCACGACCGGCGCGAACGCGATGAGCGGCACGGTCTGGCTGACGATGATCCACGGCAGCAGGCCCCACTCCGCGAGCCGCCAGCGCTGCATCACGAGCGCGAGGCCGATGCCGACGATGACGCCGACGAGCCAGCCCGCGGCGGCGATGCCAAGGGTGACGAGCGCGGCGAGCGCGATCTCGAGCCAGAGCACGTTCGCGCCGGGCGCACGGGTGACGGGCTCGCCGAGCCGGGCGAGCATGTCCCACACGTGCGGCATCGCGAGGTCGGTCGTGCGCGGCAGCACGCGCGTCTCGCCGATGAGCACCCCATCGGCCGGCGCGAGCCACTTGTACAGCTCCCAGACGACCGCGACGAGCAGGATGCCCGCGACGCCCCAGACCCAGCGCGCCGCCTGCCGCCCGCCCGAGCGACGACGACGCCCGCCCGGCGCGGGCGCGCGGCCGGGTACGGCGGCCGCCTGGGCGGCATCCGTCGCCTGCTGCTCCTGGAGGGTTCCCGTCATGCCTTCGCCGTGATGTGGTCGGAGAGCGCGGGGATCACGGTCTCGCCGTAGACCCGCAGCGTCTCCTCCTTGTTGTCGTGCTGGAGGTAACCGGCGAAGTGGTCGACGCCGATCGCCTTGAGCTCCTCGAGCTTCGCGATGTGGTCGTCGGCCGTGCCGAGCAGGCAGAACCGGTCGACGATCTCGTCGGGCACGAAGTCGACGTGGTCGTTCTCGGCGCGCCCGTGCGTGTTGTAGTCGTAGCCGGTGCGGCCCGCGATGTAGTCGGTGAGCGCCTCGGGTACCTCGCCGTGCGTGCCGTACTTCGCGACGATGTCGGCGACGTGGTTGCCGACCATGCCGCCGAACCAGCGGCACTGGTCGCGCATGTGCTCCCAGTCGTCGCCGACGTAGAACGGCGCGGCCACGCAGAACGTGATCGCGTCGGGGTCGCGGCCGGCCGCCTCGGCGGCCTCGCGCACGGTGCGGATCATCCACTTCGCGATGTCGACGTCGGCGAGTTGCAGGATGAACCCGTCGCCCACCTCGCCCGTGAGCTTCAGCGCCATCGGCCCGTACGCGGCGACCCACACCTCGAGCTCGGAGCCGACCGACCACGGGAACCGCAGCATCGACCCCTTGTACTCGACCTCGCGCGAGTTGCCGAGTTCGCGGATCACGTGGATCGACTCGCGCAGCTCTTTCATCGTGACGGGCTTGCCGTTGGTGACGCGCACCGCCGAGTCGCCGCGGCCGATGCCGCAGATCGTGCGGTTGCCGTACATCTCGTTGAGCGTCGCGAAGGTCGACGCGGTCACGGTCCAGTCGCGCGTGGCCGGGTTCGTCACGAACGGGCCGACCTTGATGCGCTTCGTCTCGGCGAGGATCTGCGAGTGGATGACGTACGGCTCCTGCCAGAGCAGGTGCGAGTCGAACGTCCACACGGTGCTGAAGCCGTGCGCCTCGGCGAGCTGCGAGAGCTGCACGGCGCGCGCCGACGGCGGGTTGGTCTGGAGTACTGCTCCGAAGTCCATGCTGTGTTCCTTCGTGCGGGGTGGGTGCGACAGGCGGTGAGCGGATGCCCCTGGGCCGGCGTGCGGCTCGAGGCATCCGCTCGCCCCTAGACCAGGTACTGGCTGAGCCCGCGCTTGATGAAGCGGCCGTCGCCCTTGGCGCCGAGGTAGGCGTTGTCGTCGACGATGACCTTGCCGCGCGAGAGCACCGTGTCGACGTGGCCGTCGATCTCGTAGCCCTCCCAGGCGGAGTGGTCCATGGCCATGTGGTGCGTCTTGTCGAGGCCGATCGAGGTGTGCCCGTTCGGGTCGTAGACGACGATGTCGGCGTCGGCGCCGGGCTGGATGACGCCCTTCTGCCCGTACATGCCGAACATGCGCGCCGGGGTCGTGCTCGTGAGCTCGACCCAGCGCTCGAGGGTGATCTCGCCGGTCACGACGCCCTGGTACATGAGGTCCATGCGGTGCTCGATCGAGCCGATGCCGTTCGGGATCTTGCGGAAGTCGCCGAGGCCGAGCTCCTTCTGGTCCTTCATGCAGAACGGGCAGTGGTCGGTCGAGACCATCTGCAGGTCGTTCGTGCGCAGCGCCTGCCACATAGCGTCCTGGTGGCCCTCCTCGCGCGAGCGCAGCGGCGTCGAGCACACCCACTTGGCGCCCTCGAACGCACCCCACTCGTCGCTGGAGGCACCGAGCTGCTCCTCGAGCGAGAGGTAGAGGTACTGCGGGCAGGTCTCGCCGAACACGTTCTGGCCCTTGTCGCGCGCCCAGGCGAGCTGCTCGACGGCCTGCTTTGCGGAGACGTGCACGACGTACAGCGGCGCGCCGGTGAGGTTCGCGAGCATGATCGCGCGGTGCGTCGCCTCCTCCTCCATCTGCCAGGCGCGCGCGATGCCGTGGAAGTACGGGTCGGTCTTGCCCTCCTCGATCAGCTGCTCGGCGAGCACGTCGATGGCGGGGCCGTTCTCGGCGTGCATCATCGTGAGCATGCCGGTGTCGCGGCTGACCTGCATGGCCTTCAGCACCTGGGCGTCGTCGGAGTAGAAGACGCCCGGGTAGGCCATGAACAGCTTGAAGCTCGTGACGCCCTGGTCGGGCAGCGTCTTCATGGCCTCGATCGCGTCGGCGTCGACGCCGCCGACGATCTGGTGGAAGCCGTAGTCGATGGCGCACTCGCCGGCGGCCTTGGCGTGCCACGCGTCGAGGCCGTCCTGCACGCGCTCGCCGTAGCGCTGCACGGCGAAGTCGACGATCGAGGTCGTGCCGCCGTGCGCGGCCGCGCGGGTGCCGGTCTCGAACGTGTCGATCGCGGCGGTGCCGCCGAACGGCAGCTCCATGTGGGTGTGGGCGTCGATGCCGCCCGGGATGACGTACTTGCCGGTCGCGTCGATCACGGTGTCGACGCCCGACTTCAGGTCGGTGCCGAGCAGCTCGCTGCCGGGCTCGAGCACGGCGACGATGCGCTCGCCGTCGACGAGCACGTCGGCGTTCGCCCGGCCGGTCGCGCTGACGACCGTTCCGCCGGTGATGAGGGTGGTTGCCATGGTGCGCTCCTTCGCTGGATGCGGGTCGGGATGTCTGGTGCGCCGGGTCGCCCCGGGACATCCGTGAGAGGTGTCGGATGCCCCGCGGCGACGTCTCAGGGCTTCGGGATCGACGTGTACGACTCCGGACGCCGGTCGCGGTAGAACTGCCAGGCGTTGCGCACCTGGCGGATCATGTCCATGTCGAGGTCGCGCACGACGATCTCCTCGTCGTGGGCCGAGCCGTACTCGCCGACGATGTTGCCCTGCGGGTCGCAGAACTGGCTCGAGCCGTAGAAGTCGACGGCGAGGTCGCCGTACTCGTTGTCCTCGCGGCCGACGCGGTTGGGCGCGGCGACGAAGTACCCGTTGGCGGCCGCCGCGGCGGGCTGCTCGATCTCCCACAGGCGGTTCGACAGGCCCGGCTTGGTCGCGTTCGGATTGAACACGATCTGCGCGCCGTTCAGGCCCAGTTCGCGCCAGCCCTCGGGGAAGTGCCGGTCGTAGCAGATGTACACGCCGATGGGCCCGACCGCGGTCTGGAAGACCGGGTAGCCGAGGTTGCCGGGGCGGAAGTAGAACTTCTCCCAGAACTTGTCGAGGTTCGGGATGTGGTGCTTGCGGTACGAGCCGAGGATGGTGCCGTCGGAGTCGACCACGACCGCGGTGTTGTAGTACACCCCGGGCTGCTCCTCCTCGTAGATGGGGAGCACCATCACCATGCCGAGCTCCTTCGCGAGCGCCGCGAAGCGCTGCACGATCGGGCCGTCTGCCGGCTCGGCGAAGTCGTAGTACTTCACGTCCTCGGTGATGCCGAAGTAGGGGCCGTAGAACAGCTCCTGGAAGCAGATCACCTGTGCGCCCTGCTCCTTGGCGTCGCGCGCGAACTGCTCGTGCTTGTCGAGCATCGAGTCCTTGTCGCCGGTCCACGTGGTCTGCGTGATCGCCGCTCGAACGATCGTCATGCTGCCTCCTGAGTCGGTCGGCGTCGTTGCCGCCGCTCGGTGGGCCTGGTGGGCCTACCGGGCGCTGGGGGAACGCCGAGTCGTGATGCCGATGGAACGTGTCTGCCCGGGCTCCGCGCCCGTTCTGTTATTCTTCGGCGTGAACATTTCTCTTGTGTTTCACCCTGTGACGTTGTGGTTAATCATCCTGTCCCTCTCTTCGTCAGGAGGCAATGGTCGTGTCGAGTATTCGTGTGGGCGGTGACGAGCTTCCGGGCGTGACGGATGCCCCTGCGCTCGCGCCCGACCTCGGCGCACTGTTCCCCGGGCTGGCGGTGGCTCCCGAGTTCCCCGATCGCTCCCCGCGGGCCATCGCCGCCGTGCTCGCACGCCTGATCAACGACGGCGACCTGGCCCCCGGCATCCGTCTGCCCACCGTGCGCGAGCTCGGCACCGCGCTCGGGGTGAGCCCCGCCACCATCAGCCAGTCGTGGCAGGCGCTCGCCCGCGCCGGGTTGATCGAGTCGCGCGGGCGCGCCGGCTCGTTCGTGCGCGACACCGCGCCGACCTGGCTCGCCCCGCGCATGCGCGGCATGGCCGCCCCCGACGACCCCGTGCGCCTCGACCTCTCGCGCGGCACGCCCGATCCCCTGCTGCTGCCACCGCTCGGGCCGGCGCTCTCGCGCGTCTCGGCACGTGCCGAGACCGGCAGCTACCAGCAGGAGCCCGTGATCCCCGAGCTCGCCGCGGTGCTCGCCTCCTCGTGGCCCGCGCAGGCGGAGACGATCATGGTGGTCGACGGCGCGCTCGACGCGATCAGCCGCACGCTCGAGCAGGTCGTGCGCCTGGGCGACCGCGTCGTGGTGGAGCATCCGGGCTTCCCGCCGTTCCTCGACCTGATCGAGCTGCTCGGCGCCGAGCCCGTCCCGGTGCGCCTCGACGCGTCGGGCATGGTGCCCGAGTCGCTCGCCGCCGCGCTGCTGCGCCGCCCCGCCGCCGTGCTGCTGCAGCCGCGCGCGCAGAACCCGACCGGCGCGTCGATGACGCCCGAGCGGGCCGAGGCGCTGGCGGGGGTCATCCGCAACGCGCCCGACGCCGACCACCTGCTCGTGGTCGAGGACGACCACTCGGGCCTCATCTCGACCGAGGGCGACGTCACGCTCGGCACCTGGCTGCCCGAGCGCGTGGTGCACGTGCGCAGCTTCTCGAAGTCGCACGGACCCGACCTGCGCATCGCGGCCCTCGGCGGGCCGCGCGACCTGGTCGAGCGCGTGATCGCGCGCCGCATGATCGGCCCGGGCTGGACCTCTCGGATGCTCCAGGGCATCCTCCTCGACCTGCTCACCGACGGCGCCTCGATCGACGCCGTCGCCGAGGCCCGCCGCCAGTACTACACGCGCCAGCGCGCACTCGGCGACGCGCTGCGTGCGCGGGGGGTCGACGTCGCGCCGGCCGACGGCATCAACCTGTGGGTGCCGGTGCTCAGCGAGCGGTCGGCGCTCGTGCAGCTCGCGGCCGGGGGCATCCGGGTGGCGGCGGGCACGCCGTTCCTGGCGGCGGGGGCGGATGCCTCGGGGGGCGGCGGTGCTCTCGGCGGGTCGTCCGGGCGGGCCGGTGTGTCTGCGACGCGGTCCGGCGGATCGTCTGCGCGCGCTTCGCGCGACTTCGTGCGCGTCACCGTCGGCGTCGTGCGCGAGGGAATCGACGACGTGGCCGACGCTCTCGCGACCGCGGCCCACCACCACGCCGCCGGCGGCTACTGACCTCGCGTCCGGAGGAACCCGGCACGTGCCCGGCGACTGGGCACGTCGAGCGCGAGTCGGCACGCCGTGCGCGACGTGCCGAGTCATGTTGGGCGTGCCGAGTCGCCGGGCACGTGCTGGCGCGGATCGACGCACCGCACCGTGGACAGCGAGCGGATGCGACCTGCAGTGCGTGCTACGTTCGCCGCGACGCCGACCGGAGGGACGCTCATGCCGAAGCCCGCACGCCCGCACCGCACCACCGGCCGCACACCGGTCGGGCACCTGCTCGCGCACGCCGCCGGCGCGGCGCTGCTCGTGAACGCCGTGCCGCACGGGGTACACGGACTCTCGGGCAAGCGATTCCAGAGCCCGTTCGGGCGCCCGCCCGGCGTGGGCGAGTCGTCGCCCGAGACGAACGTCGTCTGGAGCGGCGCGAACGCGATCGGCGGCGCCGCGCTCCTGTTCGGGGTCGGGCGGTTCCGCTTCGGCGCGAACGCCGACACCGTGGTGACCCTCGCGAGCGCCTGGGCGGCCGGCATCGCGATCTCGCGGTACTTCGCCGGCGTGCGCGGGACGCGCTGACCCGGCGCATCCGTCGCCGCCCGACCCCCGGTCACGACTCCGTCGGGCCTCGACGCGCCAGCGGCCCGCGCCCGTCACATCGGCCCGCGTTCTGCCGCGGGCCCGTGCGCCATCGGCGGGCCGGAGCATGGACCTGCCCGGAGCGCGTCGCAGCGCTGCATCCATCGCCGGACCGTACTGCGCACGCCGGCGCGTCCTGCGCACGCCGGCCCGCGGCAGAACGCGGGCCGGTGTCCGTGCGACGGGCCGGCACGATCGGCACGGGCCGGTGCGCCATCGATCGGACGCGGAGGCGCCAGCACGAGCGACCGGTCACGTGCCGGGTGGGCGCCGCGCGCACGTAGGCTGGGCGAATGCGGATCGTGGTGCTCGCCGGAGGTGTCGGGGGCGCGAAGTACACGCGCGGGCTGCGCGAGGAGTGCATCCGCCGCTGGCCCGACGGAGAGGGCGGCACGACCGCCGAGATCGATGTGATCGTCAACACGGCCGACGACCTCTGGCTCGCGGGACTGCGCCTCATGCCCGACTTCGACTCCCTGCTCTACGCGCTCGCGGGGGTCAACGACGAGATCCGCGGCTGGGGTCGCGCGGGCGAGACCGAGCGGGTGAGCGACGAGCTCGCCGCGTGGGGCGCCGGCTGGCCGTGGTTCACCCTCGGCGACCTCGACCTCGGCACGCACATCGCCCGCACCTCGTGGCTGCGCGACGGCATGACGCCGACCCAGGTCGCCGAGCGCCTCCAGCAGCGCTGGACGCTCGGCGCGCGCCTGCACCCCGTCACCGACCACGAGATCGACACCCAGGTGCTCGTCGACGACCCCGAGGCGCCCGCGGGCGCCCGCGAGATGCACTTCCAGGAGTGGTGGACGCGCCACCGCGCGACGATGCGCGCCCGGTCGTTCCGCCAGCTCGACATCGAGGTCGCCCGCCCTGCCCCCGGCGTGCTCGACACGCTGGCGGCCGCCGACCTCATCATGCTCGCCCCCTCGAACCCGGTGGTCTCGATCGGCCCGATCCTGGGCGTTCCCGGCGTGCGCGACGCCGTCACCGCGGCACCCGCACCCGTCGTCGGCGTCTCCCCGATCATCGCCGGTTCGGTCGTGCGCGGCATGGCCGACGCCTGCCTCACCGCGATCGGGGTGGCGACGGATGCCGCTGCGGTCGCGCGCCACTACGGCGCCGCCTCGCACGGCGGCCTGCTCGACGCCTGGCTGGTCGACGAGACGGATGCCTCGAGCACGTCGTCGCTCGTCTCGGCGGGCATCCGCACCGCCGCGGTGCCGCTCTGGATGCACGACCTCGACACGTCGGCGACGCTCGCTGGCGACGCGATCGACCTCGCGCTGCGCTGACCCGGGGCATCCGCCCCACCCGCGGAACCCCGGGGAACGTCAGGGGATGTAGTCGACGTGCCCGTGCGGCGCGACGTCCGCGCGATACCGCTCCACCAGGTCGCGCCAGCCGAAGCCGTCGCCGAACTCGTGCGTGTGCGCCGCCTCGATGAAGTGCCACAGCAGGTACGGGTGGGCGCCGAGCGCGTAGAGGGCGGCGTGGTCGACCGCGGCGAACGCGTCGCGCTCCTCGGGCGTGAGCACCCGGTCGTCGGTCGGGAGGTCCGGCGTGCCGCCGCCCGCGAGCCACGCGTCGACGAAGCCGGCCGGGTCGGCGACGTATCGCGAGACGGCGTCGTCGCTCATCTCGACGGCGCGCATGAACTTGTCGATCATGTACTTCGTCATGCCGGCTTCCTCCACATGAAGAACGGGCTGGACGCGAAGCGCGACTCGGTCGCCTCGGCGAGGTCGGCGGGCCGGCCGCCCATCGCGGCGAGCGCCGTGATCACGTTCACGTACTGGTAGGTCACGTTGCCGGCGGCCATGACGCGATCGAAGCGGCATCCGTCGACCGCGCCCTCGAGGTCGCCGTCGCGCATCCAGGCGACGGCGTCGGCGTCAAACTCGGGGTCGGGCGAGCCGGCGAACTGCCTCGGGCCGCCGACGTCGGTCGCCATGTGGCCCGAGGTGATGAGCGCGACGCGCGCGTCGGTCTCCCAGGCGGCGATCGTCTCGCGCAGGTGCTCGCCGAGCACCGCGAACCGGCGCGGCGAGGGCAGCGGCGGCAGGGTCGCGTTGGTGTGGATCGGCACGATCGGCAGGTCGAGCTCGGGCCGCAGGTACTGCAGCGGGATCACGAAGCCGTGGTCGAGTCGCCACTCGTGGCTGACGGCGAAGTCGATCGCCTCGGGCAGCAGCTCGCGGCCGGCGATGGCCTCGGCGAGCTCCGGATGCCCCGCGAGCTCGACGTACTCCATGCCGAACGTGCGGACCTCGTTCTCGTAGGTGCCGTGGTACTGCGCGGCCTTGCCGACGACGAACGCTGGGGCGTGGTCGAAGAAGAACTGGCGGATGTGGTCGGTGCCGACGACGACGAGCACGTCGACGCCGAGCTCGCTGATGGTGTCGCGGATGCGGGCGAAGTTGC
Source organism: uncultured Agromyces sp. (assembly GCA_913053875.1). Taxonomy (GTDB): domain Bacteria; phylum Actinomycetota; class Actinomycetes; order Actinomycetales; family Microbacteriaceae; genus Agromyces. Next base: position 383,885 of record CAJXGN010000002.1, read on the forward strand.
CCGCGACCGCAGCGAGGTCGTCGGGCATCGGGTCGCGCATCGCCCGCCAGAGCAGCGGGTTGTGCGGCGTCGCCGCCGCCATCACGAGTTCGGCCATGCGTGCCGCCTTCCGTCGGGTCGAGTGCGGGGGTCGAGGGGCGATCGGATGCCGCGACCGACGGTGGACGGAACCCCCGGCGCGGCACCCGGTCAGAGCCCGAACAGGGTCCGGGCGTTGTCCAGCAGGATCTTCTGCCTGGACGTCTCCTTGAGTCCGAGGTCGTCGAACTCGCGCATCCAGCGATCGGCCGTCATGACCGGCCAGTCCGACCCGAACAGCACCCGGTCGGTGATGAGCGAGTCCGCGTAGCGCACGACCTCCGGGGGCAGGTACTTCGGCGCCCAGCCGGAGAGGTCGAGGTAGACGTTCGACTTGTGCCAGACCATCGCGAGGTTCTCGAGGTGCCACGGCCACGCGGGGTGCGCGCTGATGATCTTGAGCTCGGGGAACTCGGCGGCGACGTCGTCGATGTAGGGCACGGGCCGAGCGTTCTCGAGCCGGTACCCGCCGCCGCCGGGCGTTCCCGCGCCGGCACCCGGGAACCCGGAATGGAACATGACGACGAGGCCGAGCTCGGCGCAGGTCTCCCAGATGGGGAAGAACCGGCGGTCGTTCGGTAGGAACTTCTGGCGGGCCGGGTTCAGCTCGCCGACGCCCTTGATGCCGTACTCGGCGTGCATGCGGCGGATCTCGGCGATGGCCGCCTCGCCCTTCCACGGGTCGATGCCCGCGAAGGCGAGGAAGACGTCGGGGTGGTCGGCCTGCGCCCGGCCGAGCAGGTCGTTCGGGGCACCGGGGATGCCCGACGTGGTCTCGGAATCGGAGTTGACGATGACCGCCATCATGTGCCGGTCGCGGTACTGGTCGGCCTGCTCGGCGAACGAGACCACGGGCCGCTCGCGGCCGAAGTGCTTGGCCATCTGGGTGTGGCGCGACCCCATCGCGGCGAGGAACTCCTCGGTCTGCGGATGGGTGTGCGCGTCGATGGCGACGAGGCCGTCGGGGATGCTCATGCGCGGGCTCCTTCGGTACGCGGCCGGGTGAGGGCGTCGGTGTCGGCGCCGAGCATGGGCGCGGCGTGCAGTGCGGGGCGGCCGCTGCGGTGGAACCGCGTGCTCGGCGCCGGCACGCTGACGGTGCCGCCGGCCGGGCTCGCGATCTCCTCGATCAGGCCCATCGCGGCGACCTGCGGGTCGTCGAACAGGTCGGCCACCGTGTTCAGCGGGCCGTGCGGGATGTCGTGGTCGGCAAGCCGCTGGAGCCAGTGCTCCCGGGGCTTCGCAGCGGTGATGGCCTTCAGCTCGACGTCGAGCTCGTCGTAGTTGCGCACGCGGCCCTCCCGGGTGGCGAAGCGCGGGTCGTCGGCGAGGTCGGGGCGCTCGAGCACCTCGAGCAGGCCGGTCCAGAACTTCTCGGGCACCGACATGTGGATGACGAACGCCTTGCCGTCGGAGCCGACGCACGCGTAGGCCTGCGCGCGTCGGGGCCGGGAATCGGGCGCCGCGACCTGACCGGTCTCGAGGTAGGTCGAGGCGGCCTCGGTCACGAAGTCGATGAGCGACCCGACCATCGAGACCTCGAGGTGCTCGCCCTCACCGCGGGCCTCGCGTGCGTGCAGGGCCGCGAGCACGGCCTGCGCCGCCGACATGCCCGACAGCAGGTCGGAGAACGCAGGCCCGAGCGGGCGCAGCACGCTGTCGGGCACGACCTGGCTGTACATGCCGCCGACCGCCGAGATGACGGTGTCGTAGGCGGGCCGCTTCGCGTACGGGCCGTCGGGGCCGAAGCCCGTGATGGCGCACGAGATGAGCCTCGGGTTGCGGGCGCGCAGCACGTCGGGTCCGAACCCGAGGCGCTCGGCGACCCCCGGGCGGAAGTTCTCGATCAGCACGTCGGCATCCTCGGCCAGCTCGAGCAGGCACTCGAGGCCCTCAGGATCCTTCAGGTCGAGCACGACCCCGCGCTTGCCGCGGTTGTAGGCGGCGAACTGCGGGCTGTACGTGCCGCTGCCCTCCCACCGACGCATCGGGTCGCCGTCGGGCGACTCGACCTTGATCACGTCGGCGCCCAGGTCGGCCAGCAGCTTCGCCGCGTACGGGCCCGAGATGTACTGGCCGAGCTCGATCACGCGCACGCCGGCGAGCGGCCCGCGGGCGTCGTCGGTCGGCCGGGAGTGGTCGGTCATCGGGTCTGCTCCTGTTCGTGTTCGGTGCGCAGCTCGGCCGGGCGCTCGTCGAGCACGGCGCGTCCGTTGTGCTCCAGCATGAGGTGCACGGGCACCGCGCGCGACATGAGGGCGCTGATGGGGCAGCGCGCCACCGCCTCGCGGAGCATGCCCACGGCAGCGGCATCCGTCGCCGAGTCCTCGACGCGCACGTCGAGCACGAACCACTGCGGATGCGGCGGGGCATCGCCCACCCCGAGCTCACCGCGCGTGTCGAGCAGGGTGCGCACGTCGAGCTCGAGGCGGTGCACGGCCACGTCGCGCGCCGCCCACGTCTTGGCCGCCCAGCCGAGCACGCAGAACGCGATGCCGCTCAGCAGGTAGCGCATGGGGCTGGGCGCGGAGCCCGCGCCGCCGCGGTCGGGCGCCTCGTCGGCGCGGAACTCGACGTCGGTGCCGTACTGCGTGAACCGGGAGACGGCGGTGACGTCGCGCTCGAGCGAGGCCGACACCCACGGGCGCACGACGCCCGCGTCGGCGTCCTTCCACAGCCGCTCCGACGAGCGGTGCATCGAGGCGCGCAGCGCCTGTCGGTCGACGATGGGCTCGGGGGCATCCGTGCCCCGACGACCCCGTGCGGCGGTGCGCTCAGGCGACATCGACGATCACCTTCCCCGTGCGGTGCTCGCCGAACTCGCGGTACGCGTCGGCGATGCGGTCGAGCGGATAGCGGCGCGCGATCGGCGGCCGCACGACCCCGTCGGCGACGAGGTCCATGCCGCGGCGCACCTGCGCGTGGTCGGCGCTGGCCACTCCGATGAGACGCAGGCGGCGGAGGTAGAAGGCCCGCGCGTCGAGCTCGAGCGAGGTCTCGACGGAGGCCGAGCAGAAGACTGCGCGGCCGCCCCAGCGAAGGGCGCCCACGCCCGCGGCCAGCATGCCGGCGTGGCCGCTCACGTCGAGGGAGACGTCGACGCCGTCGGGCAGCGCACGGGCGAATTCGGAGGCGAGATCGTCGGGCGACGACGCCCGCAGCGTGGTCACGTCCGGCCAGAGGTCGAGCGGCTGCCGCGACGCGGCGACCACCTCGGCGCCCAGGTAACGCGCGAGCTGCACGGCGACCTGGCCGAGCGTGCCGCTCGCGCCGGTGACGAGCACCCGCTCGCCCGCAGCGACCCCGGCCGTCTCGAGCGCGTTCAGCACGATCGGCACGCTGTGCACGGCCGCCGACGCGATCGCGGCATCGAGGTCGCGCCGGTCGACCGCGTTGCGCTCGGGTACCGTCACGAGCTCGGCGGCGCCGCCGTCGCGGTGCCCGCCGATCACGGTCTGCGCGGGGCAGTCGGCCTCGCGGCCCCGCGCGCACCACGTGCAGGCACCGCACGGCACGTTGGGCTTCACGACCACGCGCTCGCCGACGCGGGCGGGGTCCACACCGGTTCCCACCGCCATGATCGTGCCGGCCGGGTCGAGGCCCAGCGTGCGCGGGAGCCGCACGGCGGCGCCCGGTCCGACGCCAGCGATGAGGTTCAGGTCGAGCTGGTTGACCCCGACGGTCTCGACGGCCACGAGCACCTCGCCCGCTGCGGGCTCGGGTGCGGCGACGTCTTCCACCCGCAGGCCGTCGAGGCCGTGCGCGGTGAGGCGCGCCGCTCGAACCATGTCGTCTCGCCTCCTCGGGTGGGAGCCGTCGGCGGCCCCGCGTTTCGTCGTCTTGGATACTGTATCCAGAATTGCCCGGACCTGTCCACGGTCATTCGACGATACGTGCCCAGGTAACGACCGCGTTGCGAGTCTCGCCGCATCCGTAGACACCTTCCACCACTTTGGATACAGTATCCGCAATTCGCGGGAGGCCTTCTGCACAGCGGGGAGCCGACCGTGAGGAACCCGCCGAGAATGGAGAAAGTCATGCGCAATTCCAGAGCACGGTACGGCCTCATGCTGGCCGCGGGGGTCTCCGCCCTCGCGCTGCTGGCGGCCTGTGCGGCGACCGACACGGCCACGGGATCCGACGAACCCGTCGAGATCGCCGACGGCGAGCCCGGTCCCGCCGAGGACACCGAGATCACGGTGGCCATCCCCTTCCCCGACATCACGATGTACTCGATGTACGTCCTCGCCACCGACCTCGGGTACTACGAGGAGGAGGGCCTCACGGTCGAGGTGATCACGGCCGACAACGTCACCGCCGCGGTGGCCTCGGGCAGCGCCGACATCGGCGTCGAGAGCACCGGCACGGTGATCGAGGCGATCCGCGGCGGCGTCGAGGTCGAGCTCGTGAGCGGCCACTACTGCCGCCAGAACTTCGACTTCGCCGTGCAGGACGGCATCACCTCGGTCGACCAGCTCGAGGGCACCTCGGTGGTGCTCGCGGGCACGCCCGGCGACCCCGCGGAGTTCCAGCGCGCGCTGGTGCTGCAGGAGGAGGGCTGGGACCTCGACACGGTGAACGTCGAGGTCGTCTACCCCGGCCCCGGCTCCGAGTCGTGGACCGAGTTCTTCGTGAACGACCGCATCACCCTCCAGCCGTTCTACGGCGACGACCTGCCGGCGCTCGAGGCGCACGACGCGAACATCATCGTCGAGTCGCTGCGCAACTGGGCGAACGACGTGCAGATCGCCGGCGACGGCTGGATCGAGGAGAACCCGAACACGCTCGTGCGCTTCCTGCGCGCGACGATCAAGGCGACGCAGTACCTCACCGCGCCGGCTCCGGGCGAGTTCCCCGAGAACGTCGACAGCGTGCTCGACATCTACGAGGCCAACGACTTCGACGTCGCCGACCTCCGCGAGAACGAGACGCCGTGGGTGCTCGACGGGCACCTGGCCTGCGACAACCTCTACTTCGACGCCGCGGCGTGGGACGAGACGGTCGAGACGCAGTCGCTGCAGCCGATCGAGTTCGACGAGGCGCAGATCGCCTACCTGCTGAAGGCGCAGGAGCTGCTCGGCATCGACAACGCCGGACCGGAGACGCTGCCCTACCCCTGAGTCGGGCCGTATCCTCGAAGCGCCCCCACCGCAGCGCATGACGGTGGGGGCGCTTCGTCGTGTGCAGGGCGGTTCCGTGCGTGTTCGAGGGCGAGCGGATGCCCCTGGGTCGGCGCCTCCCGCGCCCGCTGCGCCCGCTCGAACGACCGGTCCGTGCTGATCCGCGCCGGCCAGCATCGCAGACGCGCCGGCCAGCCGCCCAGCGGATCTCGCTCGGGGCGGGACGGGCTCGGGCGAGGCATCCGCCCGCCCCGGTCTCGAGGCGCACCCGGGCACGCGAGAAGCCGGCCCCCGTCTACTGCGCATGAAACGGGGGCCGGCGGTCTTCTCGCGGGGCGCCTACCCCTTTGACGGCAGCGCCGCGATGGCCTCGATCTCGAACAGGTAGTCGGGGTTGGCGAAGCCCGCGACCTGCACGAGCGTCGACACGGGGAAGTCGTGCGTGAAGAACCGCGCGCGCACCTCCCGCAGCTCGTCGCGCATGAGCCGGAAGTCCTCGCCCAGGTACACGTTCACCTTCACGATGTCGGCCATGCTGCCGCCCGCCGACTCGAGCACGCGGCGGAGGTTGTCGAACGCGACCTCGGCCTGCTCGACCGCGCCCTTCGGCATGGTGCCGTCGAGCCGGTAGCCGATGATGCCGCTCACGAACAGCAGGTCGCCGCCCGAGACCCGGATGGCCTGGCTGAAGTCGGCCGTGGGCGGGTAGACGCCCTCGGGAACGATGATCTCCTTCTGCATCCGCACTCCCTTCCGCGGGCCGCCCGTCAGGACGCGCCCATGATCTGCCGGTCGTCGTACCAGGGCGCGAGGCGCTTGCGCAGCGCCGCGATGAGCACGAGCGTGAGGTTCGCGATGATCACCATGACGATGACCATGGCGATCGCCTCGTCCATCTGGAACTGGTAGGCGGCGTACTCGAGCATGTGGCCGAGGCCGCCCGTGCCGCCGAGGAACTCGCCGAGCACCTCGCCGGTGAACCCGAGGGCCGCTCCGCGCTGGATGCCCGCGAGGGAATACGGGAGCGTCGCCGGGAAGATGACCTTCCAGCCGAGCGCGACGCCGTTGACCCCGTAGACGCGGCCGGCGTTCACGAGCGAATCGCTCACCGTGACGGCGCCCTCCATCGTGTTCAGGATGATCGGGAACACCGCGAGCAGGAACACCAGCGCGATCTTCGACTCGTTGCCGAGCCCGAGCACGAGGATGAACAGCGGCGCGAGCGCGACCTTCGGCGTCGAGTAGAGCAGCCAGAGGAACGGCGCGACCGTGAACCGCAGCACGGGCGACCAGCCGACCGCGAGGCCGACGGTCACGCCGACGACCACGGCCATCAGCAGGCCGATGACGAGGTTCTGGAAGCTGAAGACGAACGCCTGCCAGAACTCCGGGTCGACGAGCAGTTGCAGGAACGACGCGAAGACGGCGGTGGGCGGCGGCAGGAATGCGGCGGGCACGAGCTGCAGCCAGGTGACGGATGCCTCCCAGACGAGGAGGATCGCGGCGATCACGGCGAGGAGCAGCCAGCGCCACTTCGCCTCGCCGCCGACGAGGTTGCGCGGACGCAGCACGCGGGGTGCGGTGGTGATCATCGGCGGGCCTTCCTGGTCCACGGCGCGACCCAGCGTTCGATGCCGGTCATCACCTGGGTCATGCCGACGCTCCACACGACCACCACCGCGATCGCGGCGAAGGCCTGGTCGGTCTGGTACGTGTTCGCCGAGCGGATGATGAGCGCACCCATGCCCGAGGACGAGCCGGCGAGCTCGGCGACGACCATGCCGATCGTGGCGAGCACGACGGCCTGCCGGAGACCGGCGAACAGGAACGGCACCGTCGTCGGCAGGAACACCTTGCGATAGAGGTCCATCCGCGAGCCGCCGTAGACGCGACCGGCACGGATGATCGACTGGTTCGTCGTGCGCATGCCCGCCGCGATGTTCAGCAGGATCGGGAACAGTGCGCTGATCGTGACCAGGAAGATGACGGGCCCGATTCCGAACCCGAACCACGCCTTGGCGAGCGGCTGGTAGGCGATCGCGGGCGTCGCGTAGATCGTCCACGCGATCGGCCCGACGACCCGGTCGACGGGCAGCGAGCTGCCCATCAGCAGCCCCACGGGCACGCCGACCACGACCGCGATGGCGAAGCCCGTGAGCCACGCCTGCATCGAGATGGCGATGTTCGTCCACAGTGCGCCGCTCTGCAGCAGCTCGACGAACCCGCCGGCGATCGCCGACGGCGGCGGGAAGAACACGGGGTTGATCCAGCCGAGCACGCCGACGACGAGCTCCCACAGCGCGAGCAGGATGACGACCTCGACCGCGATGACGACGGCCTTGCCGCGCGTGTCGAGGCTCGCGAGCCACGCGGCGACGCCGGTCTTGCCGAGGTTCGGCCCGGAGGCCAGGAGGGTGCTCATCCGTCCTGCACCTTCGTCGCACGTGTCTTCGTGCTCGAGCTGTGCGCGGCCGCGGTCGCCTCGCCCTGCAGCGCGTCCCACAGGTGGTCGCGCAGCTCGAGGAACCGCGGGTCGGACTGCACGCTGCGCTCGGACCGCGGCCGGTCGAGCCGGGTCTCGATGATCTCCTTGATCGCACCCGGGTGGCTCTTGAAGACGACGATGCGGTCGCCCAGCAGGATCGCCTCCTCGATGGAGTGCGTGATGAAGAGCACGGTCTTGCCGGTCGCGGCGATGAGCTTCTCGATCTCGTCGCGCATGACCTCGCGGGTGAGCGCGTCGACGGCGCCGAGCGGCTCGTCCATCAGCAGGATGCGGGGCTTCGCGACGATCGCGCGGGCCAGGCCGACGCGCTGCTGCATGCCGCCCGACAGCTCCCGCGGGTACGACGACTCGAAGCCCGAGAGGCCGACCAGATCGACCGCCTCCTGCACCCGGTCGCGCCAACCGTCGCCCTTCAGCCCCTTCTGCATCTCGAGGCCGAACTTCACGTTGTCGAACACCGTGCGCCACGGCAGCAGCGCGTAGTCCTGGAACACGACCGCGCGGTCCGGCCCGGGCCCGGTGACCGGCTCCCCGGCGACGGTCACCGTGCCGGTGGTCGCCTGCACGAGCCCCGCGATCACGTTCATGAACGTGGTCTTGCCGCAGCCCGAGGGGCCGAGCACGGTGATGAACTCGCCCTCGCGCACGTCGAGGTCGACGCCCTCGATGGCGGTCAGGGTGTTGCCGGTGCGGGCCACGTTGTACCGCACGCTCAGGTCGCGCACCGAGATCAGCGGCTCGGATGCCGTGGTCTCGTCGCGTTCGCTCGTCTCGGTCATGGGCGCACTCTCTCTCACCGTCATTGGTCGGCTCCTCGGGTTCCGGCGTCAGCGCAGCTTCGGCAGCACCTCGCTGCCGAGGAGCTCGATCTGCTCGAAGAATCGGTCGAACTTGAACCGGAAGTCGAACACCAGGTGCTCGACGCCCAGCGCCTGGAACTTCCTGATCTCCTCGACGGCCTCGTCCGGGTTGCCGACGATGAGCTGGCCCTCCAGGTCCTCGACGGTCTCGAAGGTACCCGAGGGCGGCTTGACCGCGAACTTGGCCTTGTTGGCCCACGCGAGCAGGCCGGGCACGTTCACGTGCTGCAGCGCCTCCTCGCGGGTCTCCTCGATCGACGTCGGGGGGATCACGGCGACGGTCGGCATGGGCCGGCCCGAGGCATCCGTCATCTCGCGCATCTTCTGGATACGGCGGTCCATCGTCGCGAGCGAGATGCGGCCGGGCATCCAGCCGTCGGCATACTCGGCCGCGAGGCGGGCCGAGCGCGGGGTCGCGCCGCAGTACCAGAACGGCACGCGGCCGCCCACGGGCTTCGGCTCGATCGTCACGTTCTCGAACGAGAAGATGCCGTCGTCGTAGGTCACGTCGTTCTCGGTGAACACGCGCTTCAGGATCTCGGCGTTCGAGCGCACCGCCTCGACGCGGTCGAGGTCGCCCCAGCCGATCGCCTCGAACTCGTGGTCGAACGTGCCGGCGCCGAAGCCGAGGATCAGGCGCGGCCCGACGAGCTGCGTGATCGTGCCGGCCATGAGCGCGGTGACGAGCGGGTGGCGGAACGGGATGAGCGAGCCGGTGCCCAGTTCGAGCTTCTCGGTGACGGCGCCGATCGCGGTGAGCGTCGTGAGCGCGTCGTAGAAGGTGCGGTTGGGCTTCTCCATCTCGCCGTGCGGCTCGAACACCAGGTGGTCGCGCACCCAGACGGAGTCGAAGCCCTTGGCCTCGGCGAGCTTCGAGCCCTCGAGGAGCTTCTCGCGGCTGGCCTGTTCGCCGAAGTGGGGCAGCAGCAGTCCGAACTTCATGGTCACTTCAGGTCCTTCCCGGCCAGGTCGGCCATGTGCTCGGCGGCAGCTGCCGCAGGGTCGTTGCGGGCGGCGGCGAGCACGCCGTACCCGGGCTCGCCGACGACGGCGCCGTCGGCGTAGACGTCCTGGCCGCGCACGATGGTGCGCTCGATGCGCGCGCTGATCGTGCGGCCGTCGTAGGGGGTCCATCCGGTCTTCGACATGACGTCGTCGTTGGTGATGGTCCACTCGTGCGCCATGTCGGCGATCACGATGTCGGCGTCGGCGCCGACCACGAGCGATCCCTTGACGCCCTCGAGGCCGAACTTCTCCGCCGGCACGGTCGCGACCATGTCGATCGCGCGCTGGAGGGTGAGCTGCCCGCGGTTCACGGCGTCCAGCATGAGCTCGTAGTAGTACTGGATGCCCGGCGTGCCGGTGTGGGCGCTCCACATCTCGGTCCAGCCGATCTCCTTCTCCTCGCGCGTGTGCGGCGCGTGGTCGGAGCTGGCGATGTCGATGGTGCCGTCGCGCATGCCGTCCCAGACCGCGGCGCGGTTGTCGTCGGGCACCCAGTACGAGAGGGCGTACGGCCCGAGCACCTGCACGTCCTCCCAGGTGGAGAGGAACGGCGCCCAGTGGTTGACCTCGCAGGTGACGTCGACACCGGCGGCCTTGGCGCGACGCACGGCCTCGATCGAGCGCCGGGTCTGGATGTGCGCGATGTGCACGGGGCATCCGGATGCCTCGGCCAGCCGCAGCACGACGTCGATCGCCGTGTCCCAGATGACGCCCTCGCGTGCCGCGTACGCCGACGCGTAGCCCTCGGGGGTGTTGTCGCCGCGGGCGAGGTACTGGCCCTCGATGTAGTCCATCAGCGCCTGGTCGTGCGGGTGGATGATGAACCGCTTCCCGGTGGCGACGATGTGGTCCATGATCTGCAGCAGGTGACCGTGGTCGTGCATGCCGGTGCCGGCGGGGTGCGGGTAGGTGCGGCCCGTGTCGACGACCATGTAGATCTTGTACGCGCGGATGCCCAGGTCGGACATGCCCTGGATCTCGGCGGGCTTGGTGGGGGCGGGGTTGTGGTTCCAGTCGACGATCGAGGTGCGGTCGTAGCGCTCGAACACGTCGGTGAGGGTCGCGACGTCGGTGGTCGGCGGCTGCAGGTTCGGCATGCCGAAGATGGTCGTGACCCCGCCGGCCGCGGCCTGCTGCGTGGTGGTGAGGATGTCGTCCTTGTGCTCGTAGCCCGGCTCGCGGGTGTGCACGTGCACGTCGACCATGCCGGGCAGCACGAGCCGGCCGGTCGCGTCGACGGTGCGGGCCGAGTCGATCGCGACGTCGCTGCCGACGATGCCCGCGATGCGGCCGTCGGCGACGAGGACGTCGGCGGTGGTGGGGCCTGAGGGCGTCATCACGACGCCGCCGGTGATCCTGAGGTCGATGCTCACTGGGGTGCCTCCATGTGCTCGGTGGTCTCGGCCGCGCCGTCGGCGGCCGCGGTGCGCACGACGACGTCGCTCGGCTGCACGTGGCGGTCGAGCCAGTCGACGATGCGGGGGGTCGTCTGGGTCCAGTAGCGGTCGTAGGCCGCGTAGTGGGTGGTGTGCCGCTGCATGATGAGTTGCTTCGGGCCCTGCGCGGCCTCGTAGAGGCGCTCGGCGTGGTCCGTCGGCGTCGTCGCGTCGCCCTCGACGCCGATCACGAGCAGCGGGGTGGTGAGGCGCTCGGCCGCGTCGATGGGGCGGTAGGCGAGGATCTCGTCGGCGGCCGAGAGCGGCACGGCGCTCGGGATGCGGTCGTCGACGTCGGCCTTGATCTTGGTGGCGCGGCGCTCGGGCGTCGGCACCATGATCTCCTCGCGCGGGTGCACCAGGCGGCCGGTGCCGGTGGCGACCCGAGCCCGGCGGTCCTCCTCGAGGCCGGCGAGGAACGAGAGCCATTCGTGCTCGGGGCGCATGCGGTGCAGCCAGTCGGCACCGTCGGCGACGGGCACCTGGCTGACGGCGGCGCGCACGCGGGGGTCGGCGTCGGCGAGCAGCACGGCGTTGCCGCCGCCCGTGCCGCCGGTGCCGAAGACGCCGATCGCGTCGGCGATCACGTCGTCGCGGATGGTGAGGTACGTAACCGCGTTGACCAGGTCCTGGAGCTGGCGGACGGGCGAGAGGATGCCGCGGTCGCCGCCCGAGTCGCCGAACCCGCGGTAGTCGAACACGAGCACGCCGAAGCCGGCCGCCACGAGGGCCTCGTGGTAGCGCACGTAGAGCTTGGCGTCCTTGAGCCCGAGCCAGCCCGGGCCCTGCACGATCGCGCGGAACGGCCCGTCGCCGTCGGGCGTGCGCCAGAGGCCCGCGATGCGGTCCCCCTCGCTGAAGAACTCGACCGGGGTGGTCTTCATGGATGCGGTCCTCTCGGATCGAACGACGTGGTGCGCGGGATCCGGCGGCCGGACGATGCTCCGTCCGTCTGCGCCGGTGTCGGAGGTCTCCGCTCGGCCCGCACGTTCATCTTGTCGGATTCTGGATCCAGAATCCAGTATTGATTTCTGAGAACCCTCCGGAGTATGCTGCCGAACGACCGCCGGTCCTGCTCTGACCGGTGCGAAGGCCCGGGCTTTGGGTCGAGTCGCCGACGTTCGTCGGATCCGTACACCTGTTGCGCCATCTCGCGCACGTACCGACCCGGAAGGCCCCATGCCCGCTGCATCCGCTCGTTCCCGTCGCGCACTCGTTGCGACCCTCCCCCTCGCCGCCCTGCTGCTGGCCGGCTGCGCGACGGCCGCCGCGCCCGCCCAGACCGACGAGCCCGACGCCGCCACCGGCTACCCGCTCACGATCGACAACTGCGGCACCGAAGTGACCTTCGACGCCGCCCCCGAGCGCGTGGTCACGGTGAAGTCGTCGACCTACGAGCTGATGCTCGCGCTCGGCCTCGGCGACCGCATCGTCGGCGTCGCCTTCACCGACGGGCCGGTGCCCGAGGCCTACTCCGGGCTGTCGGACGAGATTCCCGTGCTGAGCGACCGCGTGCCGTCGCAGGAGGTCACGCTCGCCGCCGAGCCCGACCTGGTCTTCGCGGGATGGGAGTCGAACTTCTCGGCCGACGGTGCCGGCGAGCGCGACACGCTCGAGCAGCTCGGCGTGCACACCTACGTGGCCCCCGCCGCGTGCAAGGCCGAGGGCTACATGCCCGACCCGCTCACCTTCGACGAGGTGTTCGCCGAGTTCGCCGAGGCGGGCGAGATCTTCGGCGTGCCCGCCGCCGCCGAGGGCCTCATCGCCGGCCAGCAGGCCGCGCTCGACGAGGTCGTGCCGAACGCCGACGGGCTCACGGCGCTCTGGTACAGCTCCGGCAGCGACACCCCGTACGTCGGCGCGGGCATCGGCGCACCGCAGATGATCATGGATGCCACCGGGCTGACGAACATCGCCGCCGACGTGCACGACACCTGGACGTCGATGGGCTGGGAGGCGATCGTCGACGCCGAGCCCGACGTGATCGTGCTGGTGGACGCCGCCTGGAACACCGCCGAGTCGAAGATCGAGCTGCTCGAGCAGAACCCCGCGACGGCCGCGCTGCCCGCGGTGCAGGAGCAGCGCTACGTGGTCGTCGACTTCCCAGCAACTGAAGCGGGCGTGCGCAACGTCAGCGCGGTCGAGTCGATCGTCGCGCAGCTCGAGGAGCTCGGGTAGCGATGACGCAGCAGACGGATGCCCGGGAGCGCGCCATCAGCGCGCCCCAGGCGTCCGTGCGCGCGAACGCCGATGCGCCCGGCCGGCCGGAACGCGGCACGCGACGGGGCCTGCGCACCGCGGGCTGGGCGCTGCTGCTGGGCGTCGCGCTCGTGGCATCCGTCGTCGTGGCCGTGACCATCGGACCCGCGAGCCTCAGCCCCGCCGACGTGCTCGCGAGCGTGCTCGCACACCTCGGCATCGGCGAACCGACCCTGTCGCCGCTGCGCGACGGCATCGTCTGGGAGCTGCGCATGCCCCGCGTGCTCACGGCGGCGGCCGTCGGCGCCGGGCTCGCGCTGTGCGGCGCGGTCATGCAGGCGCTCACGCGCAACCCGCTCGCCGACCCGTACCTGCTCGGCCTCTCGTCGGGCGCGTCGGTCGGCGCGGTCGTGGTGATCGTGCTGGGCGCCGGACTGCTGCTGCCGGTCGCCGCGTTCGCCGGCGCGCTCGTCGCGCTCGTCGCGACGCTCGGGCTCGCAAGCGCCGCGGGCGCCCTCACGCCGACCCGCACCGTGCTGGCGGGCCTCGCGGTCTCGAGCGTGTTCGGCGCGATCACGAGCCTCGTCATCTTCTGGAGTGCGACCGGCGACAGCTACCGCGAGATCCTCAACTGGCTGCTCGGCTCGCTCGCCGGCACCGACTGGACGTCGGTCGCGATCGCCGGCGGCGCGGTGGTGCTGATCGGGCTGCCGCTCATTGCGAGCGCCCGCACGCTCGACGCCTTCGCGTTCGGCGACACCGCGGCCGCCGCGCTCGGCGTGCACGTCGGCCGCAGCCGCGCGCTGCTGCTCACCGGCACGGCGCTGCTCACCGGCGCGCTCGTCGCGGTGTCCGGGGCGATCGGATTCGTCGGGCTGATCCTCCCGCACGCCGTGCGCCTGCTCGTCGGCTCGCGGCACCGTGCCCTGCTGCCGCTCTCCGCCCTCGCGGGCGCGCTCTTCCTCGTCTGGGCCGACACGGGCGCGCGCACGCTCTTCGACCCGCGCGAGCTGCCCGTCGGCATCCTCACCGCCCTCATCGGCGGCCCCGTGTTCGCCCTCATCATGCTCCGCAGCCGGAGGATCTCATGACCCGCACCATGCCCGACCCCCGCACCCCCGACCGCACCCTCCGCGAGTCGTCACGCCGCGGGGCTGAAGCGACACTTCATGACGACTCGGCGAACCCGCCGGGTCGTGACGCCGGGCTCGCGGGCGAGCGCGTGCGGTTCGCGCGCGGCGAGCGACTCATCGTCGACGACGTCGACATCACGGTGCCGGTCGGGCAGGTCGGCGCACTCGTCGGCCCGAACGGGGCGGGCAAGTCGACGCTGCTGCACCTGGTCGCGGGGCTCCAGCGAGCGGATGCGGGTGAGGTGCGCTTCGGCGACCGCGACCTGTCGACCCTGCGACGCCGTCACCGCGCCCGGGTCATCGCGCTCGCCGAGCAGGAGGTGCGCGACGAACCGGGCCTCCGCGTGCACGAGGTCGTCGCCCTCGGACGCACCCCGCACCTCGGCGCGTTCCAGGGGCTCGGCGAGTTCGACCGCGCGCTCGTGCAGCGCTGCATCGACGACGCCGGGCTCGCGCACCTCGCCGACCGCGAGTACGGCACCCTCTCCGGCGGCGAGCGCCAGCGCGTGAACCTCGCCCGCGCACTCGCGCAGGAGCCCGTGCTGCTGTTGCTCGACGAGCCGACGAACCACCTCGACATCCGCGCGCAGCTCACCACGCTCTCGCTGCTCGGCGAGCTCGCCCGCGGCGGACTCACCGTGCTCGCGGCGCTCCACGACCTCGGGCTCGCCGCCGCCTACGCCGACCACGTGGTCGTGCTGCACGCCGGCCGCGTGGTCGCCGCCGGCCCCGCCGCCGAGACCCTCACCCCCGACCTGATCCACGACGTGTGGGGAGTCCACGCCGACGTGCTCGCGCACCCGCGCACCGGCCGCCCCCTCATCGCCTACGTCGACGACCGCGACTGACCTCCCGCCCGCGGGCCGCCATCCGAGCTTCCCGAGACCCGTCAAGAACCTGCGCTCTCAGCCCCAGATCCGCACTCTTTCGACGGGTCTCGCGCACGCACCCCACGAGACCCGTCAAGAAACTGCACTCCCAGCCGCCAGAGCGCAGCAAATCGACGGGTCTCGGCTCACGCAGACGCGCCACGCACCGCAGCCGGAGCGTCAGGGCGCGTGCGGCAGCGGCTTCGGGAAGAGGAAGCGCACGACGACGAGCGCGATCGCCGCGCCCACGAGCTGCGCGCCGATGTAGGGCAGCACGGATGCCGGGGCGATGCCCGCGAACGTGTCCGAGATCATGCGCCCGACCGTGATCGCCGGGTTCGCGAAGCTCGTCGACGACGTGAAGAAGTACGCCGCGCCGATGTAGGCGCCGACCGCCGGCCCGGCCCACGCGGCGCGCCCCGTGCGGGCGAGCGCGAAGATGAGGCCGACCAGCCCAGCGGTCGCGACGACCTCGGCGAGCAGGTGCGCGGGGGCCGCGCGATCGGTCGTGCTCCAGGTGGCGGCGGGCAGCGCGAACATGAGGTTGGCGACGACGGCGCCGGCGAGGCATCCGATCACCTGCGCCGGGATGTACCGCGCCACGTCGCCCCAGCCGCGGTAGCCGAGGGCGGCGTCGACGAGCGACACCACGGGGTTGAAGTGCGCGCCGCTCACGGTCTGGTACGCGAGGATCAGCACCGCGAGGCCGAACGCGGTCGCGATCGAGTTGATGAGCAGCGCGAGCCCGGTGTCGGCGGTGAGCGAGGCGCCCATGATGCCGGAGCCGATAACGACGGTCGCGAGCCCGGCACTGCCGAGGAACTCCGCGGTGAGACGACGGGCGGATGCCGCGTTCACGCGTCGCCCAGCACCGAGGCGAGCCCCTCGAGGGCGCCCGGCACGAGCGAGAAGTACGCCCAGGTGCCGCGCTGCGACCGGGTGAGGAACCCGGCCTCGGTCAGCACCTTGAGGTGATGCGACACCGTGGACTGGCTGAGCCCGACCGGCTCGATCAGGTCGCAGACGCACGCCTCGCCGCCCTCGGACGCAGCCACGATCGACATCAGCCGCAGGCGGGTCGGGTCGGCGAGCGCCTTGAGCGCGTGCGCGAGTTCGACGGCCTCGTCGTGGCCGAGCGGCTCGGTGACGAGCGGAGCGCAGCACGCGGCGGCGGATGCGGCGGAGTCGGCGCCGACCGCCACGGCAGCGACCGCCGGGGCCGCGTCGACGATCGTGGCGCCGTCGGGGGCGTCGAGGAGGGCGATGGGTCGGCTGGTCACGCGGAACACGCTACCGCATATCGACACTCATCGATATAGTCGTCCTGCACGCTTCATCGATGATCATCGATATAGGAGACACCATGACCCTCGTCGACCTCATGCCGCCCGCCACGACCCGGCCCCGCCTCGACGCCCTGCCGGTCGCGATCATCGGCGCAGGTCCCATCGGGCTCGCCGCCGCCGCGCACCTGCACGCCCGCGACATCCCCTTCACGGTGCTCGAGGCGGGTCCGCGCGTCGGCGACGGCATCCGTTCGTGGGGGCACGTGCGACTCTTCTCCTCGTGGGCACTGCTGGTCGACGCCACCGCACGCGAGCTGCTCGATGCAGCCGGCTGGGCCGCGCCGAACCCCGCGCGCCTGCCCACGGGCGACCAGTTCGTCGACGGGTACCTCGAGCCGCTCGCCGCGCTGCCCGCGCTCGCCCCGCACATCCGCACCGGCGTCGAGGTGCTCGCCGTGAGCCGCGAGGGCATGGACCGCACCCGCACCACCGGCCGCGCCGCCGCCCCGTTCGTGCTCCGCACCCGCGACGCGGACGGCGAGGTCGCCGAGCTGCGCGCCCGCTCGGTGATCGACGCGTCGGGCACGATCCGCACGCCGAACCGGCTCGGCTCGAACGGCCTCGACCCGCTCGGCGCAGCCGAGGTCGCCGACCGCATCGTGCCGCCGCTGCCCGACGTGCTCGGGCGCGACCGCGCCCGTTTCGCCGGCCGCCGCACGCTCGTCGTCGGCGCCGGGCACTCGGCCGCGCACACGCTGCTCGCCCTCGTCGACCTCGCCCGCGAGGAGCCGGGCACCGAGGTCACGTGGGCGATCCGTTCCAGCCGGGCCGCGCGCCTCACCTCGAGCGACGACGACGGGCTGCCCGCGCGCGCCACGATCGGCCAGAACGTCGACCGGGCCGTCGACGCCGGCGTGATCGCGCTGCTCGACCGATTCGAGATCGTGCGCCTCGGGGCATCCACTCCCGGCTCCATCGAAGTCACCGGCTCGCGCGCCGGCGACCTCGTGACCCGCGAGTTCGACCTCGTCGTGAACGCGACCGGCTTCCGGCCCGACCTCGAGATGCTCCGCGAGATCCGCCTCGAGCTCGACGACGTGGTCGAGGCCCCGCGTCGGCTCGCCCCGATGATCGACCCGAACGTGCACACCTGCGGCACGGTCGAGCCGCACGGATACGCCGAGCTGCAGCATCCCGAGCCCGGGTTCTTCCTCGCCGGGATGAAGAGCTACGGCCGCGCGCCGACCTTCCTCGCCGCGACCGGCTACGAGCAGGTGCGCTCGATCACCGCGTGGCTGGCGGGCGACGCGGCCGATGGCGCCCTGCGTCATCGCCTTTCCCGACTGTTTCACGAAGCTCGGCGGCAACCAGTATATCAACTCGACCGTGATGGGGCCGTGGGACGATGTCCTGCGCCAGGAATTCGTGCCCTTCGTCGAGGAGAAATTCGGCTGCGGCGGCCCCGGCCGGCGCGGCGTCTTCGGCAAGTCCTCCGGCGGCTATGGCGCCATCGCCCATGCGTTGCTGCATCCCGATTTCTGGGCAGCGGCGGCCTGTCATTCCGGCGACATGGCCTTCGAACTCGGCTATCTGAAGGACTTCCCCGGCGTGCTGCGCGCCCTTGCCCGTTTCGACCACGACATTGCCGCCTGGCTGGAAGCGTTCTGGGACGCGCCCAAGCAGAAGGGTGATGATTTCCACGTGCTGATGGCGCTTGCCATGTGCGCGACCTATGATCCCGCCCCGGACGAGCCCTACGGCATCCGCCTGCCGGTGACGCTCGACACCTGCGAGGTCATCGCGGACCGCTGGGACAATTTCCGCAAGTGGGACCCGGTTGTCATGGCCGATACGCTCGGCGACGGCCTGAAGCAGCTGAAATGCCTCTTCATCGATTGCGGCACGCAGGACCAGTATGACCTTCTCTATGGCGCCCGCCGCCTGCACCGCAAGCTGGAGGCGATGGGGGTCAGCCATATCTATGGCGAGTTCGACGACAACCACTCCTCGATCGATTACCGCATGGATGTCAGCCTGCCGAAACTGGCCGAGGCGCTGAGTCATGAGTGAGACGATGACCGAAAGCCCCGTGGCGGCGAGCGAGCGGATGATCCCGCCGATCTCCTGCTATATCCGCACCCTGAATGAAAGCCGGATGATCGCCGAGGTGGTGCGCGCCGCCTACCAGGTCTGCCGCGAGGTGATCATCATCGATTCCGGCTCGACCGATGGCACCATCGCCATTGCCCGCGAGGCCGGCGCCTCGGTGGTCCACCAGGACTGGCTCGGCAATGGCGGCCAGAAGCGGGTCGGCGAGGACCGTGCCTCCTATGACTGGGTGCTCGATCTCGATGCAGATGAAGTGGTTACGCCGGAATTCGCCGCCGAGGTGATGGACCTGTTTGAGGCCGGCGAGCCGCCCTGCGCCGTCTATAATACGCCGCTGGTCAATGTGCCCCCGGTTGGCAAGCCGTGGTACGGCTATGGCCAGTCGGAGCGGCACAAGCTCTATGACAAGACGAAGATCCGGATTCCCGATCATCCGGCCTGGGACCAGTTCAGGATCCCGCGCGGGACGAAAGTCGGCAAGCTCAAGCACGCGATCCTGCATTACGCCTTCGACGGCGCCGAGCTGTTCATCACCAAGGTCAACAAGAACTCGTCAACGCGCGCGCGCCATGTCGAGGACAAGGCGATGGCGTGGCTGATCATCCGCATTTTTCTCGGCCTGCCGGTCTATTTCTCCAAGCGCTATTTCGTCAACGGGCTGTGGCGCGGCGGCGTTTATGGCTTCGCCTTCGCTTTAATGTCCGGCTTCGGCAAATGGCTGCGCGACGTGAAGATGTATGAGCGGATCATGAAGGAACGGGGGAAGAGTCTGTACAGGGATTGATCTCGTCGCCCCCTGCCAGCACCTTCGACAGGTCGTCCATGAACAGGCGCTCCGGCACCGGCACCGCCCGGGTCGCGCTGGAGGCGGCGGCCAACAACCGTATCCCGGTGTCGATCGTGCCCTGTGGCCTCAACTACCTGCACCGGCACCGCTTTCG
>CAJXGN010000003.1 GCA_913053875.1 uncultured Agromyces sp.
CCCGCCGGCGCCCCGCCGTTAGACTGGCTCGCGTGATCGACCCCGTGCTGCTCCGCGAGAGCCCAGATGTCGTCAAGCGCTCGCAGGAGGCGCGCGGCGAGTCTCCCGACCTCGTCGACGCGGCCCTCGAGGCCGACGCCGCCCGCCGCGCGGCGATCAGCGCGTTCGAGTCGCTGCGAGCCGAGCAGAACGCGTTCGGCAAGACCGTCGCGAAGGCGCCCAAGGAGGAGAAGGCCGCGCTCGTCGCCCAAGCGCAGGAGCTCGCGGCGCAGGTGAAGGCGGCGAACGCCTCGTCGGGCGAGGCCGACGAGCGGTTCACCGCCGCGATCGGCGCGATCGGCAACGTCGTCGTCGACGGCGTGCCCGCCGGCGGCGAGGACGACTTCGTGCTGCTGCGCGAGGTGGGGGAGCGGCCCACGTTCGACTTCGAGCCGCGCGACCACCTCGAGATCGGCGAACTGCTCGACGCGATCGACATGGCGCGCGGTGCGAAGGTCTCGGGCGCGCGCTTCCACTTCCTGAAGGGCGTCGGCGCGCGCCTCGAGCTCGGCATCATGAACATGGGCCTCGCGCGGGCCATCGACGCCGGCTTCACGCCGCTCATCACCCCGACGCTCGTGCGGCCGGAGATCATGCAGGGCACCGGCTTCCTCGGCGCGCACGCCGAGGAGGTGTACCACCTGCCGGCCGACGACCTCTACCTCACGGGCACGAGCGAGGTGGCGCTCGCCGGCTACCACGCCGACGAGATCATCGACCTGTCCGCCGGTCCGCTCCGGTACGCCGGCTGGTCGACCTGCTACCGCCGCGAGGCCGGCTCGCACGGCAAGGACACCCGCGGCATCATCCGCGTGCACCAGTTCGACAAGCTCGAGATGTTCTCCTACGTCGACCCGGTCGACGCCGAGGCCGAGCACGAGCGGCTGCTCGCCTGGCAGGAGGGCATGCTGCAGGACCTGGGCCTCAGTTACCGCGTCATCGACGTCGCCGCCGGCGACCTCGGCTCGAGCGCCGCGCGCAAGTTCGACGTCGAGGCGTGGGTGCCCACGCAGGGCGCCTACCGCGAGCTCACCTCGACCTCGAACTGCACGACCTACCAAGCGCGCAGGCTCGACATCCGCCACCGCACCGAGAGCGGCAGGACGGCTCCGGTCGCGACGCTGAACGGCACGCTCGCGACCACGCGCTGGATCGTCGCCATACTCGAGACCCACCAGCAGGCCGACGGCTCGGTCGTCGTGCCCGAGGCGCTGCGCCCGTACGTGGGCGGCCTCGAGGTGCTCGAGCCGGTTGCGAAGTAGGGGTGAGCGGATGACGTCGCCCTGGTTCGTCGCGCTCGACGTCGACGGCACCGTGCTGCACGAGGACGAGACGCTCGACCTCAAGGTCGTCGGGGCCGTGCAGCGCGCGCGCGACGCGGGGCACTTCGTGACCCTGTCGACCGGGCGCTCCTGGGAGACCACGCGCCCGATCCTCGAGCGGCTCGGCATCGAGCCCGAGTACGTGGTCTGCGCGAACGGCGCGCTCATCCTGCAGCGCGACGACGGGCCGGACGGCGAGCGCGACGGCGGCTATCGCCGCGAGCACATCGAGACGTTCGATCCGGCGCCCGTGCTGCGCCGCATCCGCGAGTACCTGCCCGAGGGCAGCTTCATGGTCGAGGACCCCACGGGCTTCCGCCTGTACACCGTGGGCATGGACGACTGGAACCTCGACAACGCGCGCGAGGTCGACTTCGACGACCTGCTGCACACGCCCGCGACGCGCGTGGTCGTCATCTCGCCCGGGCACGAGCTCGACGAGTTCCTCGCGATCGTCGAGCAGATGGGCCTGCACCAGGTCAGCTACGCCATCGGCTGGACGGCGTGGCTCGACATCGCGCCCGAGGGCGTGAACAAGGCGACCGCGCTCGAACGCGTGCGCGACTGGCTCGGCTTCCCCGCCGACCGCGTGCTCGCCGTCGGCGACGGGCGCAACGACATCGAGATGTTCGAGTGGGCGGGCCGCGAGGGGCGTGCGGTCGCCATGGGCCAGGCGCCCGACGAGGTCAAGGCGGCCGCGACCGAGGTGACGGACGACATCGACCACGACGGGGTCGTCGCGGCGCTCGACGCGCTGCCCTGAGGAGCATCCTGCTCGAGGCATCCGCCCGCCCGTGCCGTGCAGCCGTCGTTCAGTTCCCTCCCAGAGCGTGCTGACAGGCTCGCAACCTGCGTTCGAGTAGAATCGGGCCAGTTCGGGAGCGAGGACGCCGTCGAGTACGGCCGCGTCAGCGTGCCCGGCCGGGAGGGCTGTCCGAGCGGCCGATGGAGCTGGTCTTGAAAACCAGTGGGCAGCAATGCCTCGTGGGTTCGAATCCCACGCCCTCCGCCGATACGAACGAGAACGACACGACCAGGAGACCGGGAAGGAGCCGAGTGAACGAGGAGATCAGTCACAGCTCGCGTCGAGCTGCGAAGCACCCCACCGTCGCTCGGCACGGCCGACTCAAGAAGTCGAGCGCCTGGCGCACGCTGCTCAAGGTGACCGCGTCCGTCGCAGCGGTGCTCATGGTCAGTGGCGTGTCGGTTGCGGCGTACGCGGCGTGGGACCTCGCCGACACCGTGCAGCCGTCGGTCACCCTCGGCAACGAGGAGGTGCTCGAGGGCGTGCCCGACGTGGGCGCCATCGACGGCGGCGTGAACTTCCTCCTCGTCGGCAGCGACAGCCGTCAGGGCCAGGGCACCGGCTTCGGCGACCCGACCCAGGAGACCGCGGTCCTCAACGACGTGACGATGCTCCTCCACATCGCGGAGGACCACACGCACGCCTCGGTCATCAGCTTCCCCCGCGACATGCTCGTCGACCTGGTCGGCTGCACGGACCCCGAGACCGGTCAGGAACTCTGGGACCAGTACGACGTCAAGATCAACACCGCGCTCGGCTACGGCGGCATGGCGTGCGTCGTCAGCACCGTCGAGAACCTCACGGGCGTGACGATCCCGTTCGCCGGCGTGGTGCAGTTCCTCGGCGTCGCCGGGCTCTCCGAGGCGGTCGGCGGCGTGGAGGTCTGCGTGGCCGAGCCCATCGAGGACCTCTACACCGGTGTCTTCCTCGACGCCGGCATGCACACGCTCAAGGGCATCGACGCCCTCCAGTTCCTCCGTACGCGCCACGGCGTCGGCGACGGCAGCGACCTCGGTCGCATCTCGAACCAGCAGGTCTTCCTCTCGGCGCTCGCCCGCACGCTGCAGAGCGACGGCACCTTCAACGACCCGGTGAAGCTGTTCAGCATCGCCAAGGCGGCGCTGGCGAACATGCAGCTCTCCGACAGCCTCACCGACCCCGTGCGCATGGTCTCGATCGCCGCGGCGATGAAGAACATCGACCTGGCGCAGCTCGCGTTCATCCAGTACCCGACCGGCTACACGGCGAACGGTGCCGCGGTCGTGCCCACCTCGTCGGCTGACATCGTGAACCTCGCCCTCCAGAACGACACGCCGGTCGTGTTCGACACCGAGCAGGCCGACGCCAGCTTCGCCTCGCAGAAGGACGAGACGGCATCGCCCTCGCCGAGCGCGGAGGCCACCGAGGAGCCGGCCGAGACCACCGAGCCGACCGAGACGGCGGATGCCGGTAGCGAGACCGCGACCGCGTCGCCCGAGCCGACCGCCGAGGCGCTGCCCAGCGACGTCTACGGCCAGACGGCGGCCGACACCCGCTGCTCCGCGGGCCGTACGCTCGCCGACCAGTAGCAGCCGCCCGCCCCGCGCTCGGCCCGAATCGTCGCCCGGGGGCATGTGCGGTTATGATGGCTGGCGTGCATCCGCGCGAGCGCCTGCACGAGGAGACGTCGCATAGTCCGGTCGAGTGCACCACCCTGCTAAGGTGGAGTCCCCGTAAGGGGACCGCGGGTTCAAATCCCGCCGTCTCCGCTCACTGAAACCCCTCGTCACGAGGGGTTTCGTCGTCTTCGGCCGTCGCCCTTCAGGCCGGCCGCCGGGCCTCGATGAGGTGGCGCGTCGAGTGCGCCACGAACGCCCCGTCGGCCTCGATCTGCTTGTGCAGGTCGTGCAGTCTGGCACGGTACTCCTCGACGGTGAATCCCGGCACCCACCAGACGAGCTTGCGCAGCAGGTAGACGGCTGCCGCCACGTCGAGGAGCTCGATGCGCAGTCGGGCCGTGCGCACGTCGATGACCTCCAACCCTGCAGAGCGGGCCGCGTCGGCCTCCGCCTCGGGATCGCGTCGTCTTCGCGCCTCGGGTTGCGGTCCAAGGAGGAACTCGATGAGCTCGAACCCGCTGGCGGGGCCGACGTGCTGGGCGAGGTACGTGCCGCCGAGGCGCAGCACCCGGGCGATCTCCCGCCAGTGCACTGTCGCCGGATGCCTGCTGGTGACCAGGTCGAAGGCCGCATCGCCGAACGGGAGCGGCGGGTCGTCGGGCGTCGCGACCACGGCGACCCCTCGGGGGTGCAGCAGTCGGGTGGCATGCGCGACGTTGGGCGGCCAGGACTCGGTCGCGACCGCGGTCGGCGGGAACCGGGCCGCCTCGGCGAGCACCTCGCCTCCGCCGGTCTGCAGGTCGAGCGATGCGCTCGCGCGGCCGAGGCGCTCGCCCAGCAGCCGTGCGTACCCCCACGGCGGGCGTTCCTCGGTCGCGCGCCCGTCCAGCCACGTGAAGTCCCAGCCCGTCACGTCGGCGCGGGCGCCCTCGTCGAGGAGGGCGGCGAATGCGTCGTGGGCCATGCTCCCATCGTGACCCATGTGACGCACGAGTGGAGCGTTTCGCGTCGGGCCCGGGTGGCCGGGCACCGCCGGCCCCTCCCGTGTGCACGCGCGGCGGCGTAGCGTCGATTTCGACTTCGACGGTGCGCCCGCACCGCGGCGAGGGAGATGGGTGCATGGCGTCGATGAGGGCAACCGCCGCACGGGGCATCCGCTTCGCCGTGGCTGCAGCGGTTGCAGGCGCACTGGTCGGATGCTCCGCAGGCGCCCCGACCCCGCCGGGCGCGCCGACCCCGCCGGGCGCGCCGACCCCGCCGGGCGCGCCGACCGCCGCCGACGGTGGCCCGGCGCCCCAATCGATGCCGGCGCTCGGCGAGCCCGCCGACCTGGCCACGGGGCTCGACGCACCATGGTCGGTCGCGTTCCTCGCCGACGGCACGGCGCTCGTGAGCGAGCGCGACACGGGGCGAATCCTCGAGCTCACCGAGACGGGCGAGGCGCGCGAGGTCGGCGTGATCGCCGGCATTCGCACCGACTCGGAGGCGGGCCTGCTGGGCCTCGCCGTCGACGAGGGCGACCGGCTCTACGTGTACTCGACCGCGGCCGCCGGCAACCGCATCCAGCGGTTCGTGCTGCGCGGCGACCCCGGCGCGCTGGCGCTCGGGTCGCCCGAGACCATCCTCGACGGCATCCCCGCGGCGAGCTTCCACGACGGCGGCCGCATCGCGTTCGGGCCCGACGGCATGCTGTATGCGACCACCGGCGATGCGGGCGACCGGCCGGCGTCGCAGGACCTCGGGTCGCTCGCGGGCAAGATCCTGCGGATGACGCCCGACGGCGACGTGCCGGCCGATAACCCGTTCGACGGGTCGCTCGTCCACAGCTACGGCCACCGCAACGTGCAGGGCATCGCGTGGGCCGACGACGGCACGATGTTCGCCTCGGAGTTCGGACAGAACACGTGGGACGAGCTGAACGTGATCGAGCCGGGCGGCAACTACGGCTGGCCCGACGTCGAGGGCACGGGCGGCGACGCGTTCATCGACCCCGTGCAGCAGTGGAATCCCGACGAGGCGAGCCCGAGCGGCATCGCGATCGTCGGCGACACGCTCTACCTCGCGAACCTCCGCGGGCAGGTGCTGCGCGCGGTGCCGGTCGCCGACCCGACGCGGCACGAGGATCTTTTCGCCGGCGAGTACGGGCGACTCCGCGACGCCGTCGCCGCTCCCGACGGTTCGCTCTGGGTGCTCACCAACAACACCGACGGCCGCGGCTCGCCGCGCGACGGCGACGATCGCATCCTGCGCATCGACGTGCGCGGCTGAGTGCTGGAGGAGGAGTCGCCGGCCGAATCAGGCGGGGACTGCGACGTGCCGCCGGATCAGCGCGACCAAGGTCTCGGGTTGCACTTCGAGAGTCGGACGAGTCGGCCGACGTGACAGCATCCTCAAGATGTCGGCGAGGGCCCGTTGGGCGTCGCCCCGAGACCCGCTGGCGGCTCGGTCGAGCGCCCATCCACCGATTGCGCCGGCGTCGCGTTCCTCCAGGATCCAGAGGAGATTGTGCAAGTCGACGAGGTCGCGATCGGCGAGTCGGCTCCGATACGCGTTCGCCTTCAGGGTCACCGCGGCCTCGACGGGCGGTACGCGCGCATCGAATCGAAGAATCCGGTCGCCGGTCAGCGTCACCGATACGTGGATCAGGATCGGCGGGAGGGCAAGGGCGAAGGCGATTCCGGGAGCGGCGTCGAATCCGCGCCCACCGAGGACCTCCGTGCGGAAGCCGGAGGATCGGTTCGGTACGAGGAGGTCGACCTGCTGCCCGTCCTTGACGTAGCTGTTCCCTGCCGCGGCTGCGTATCCCGCGTCGGTGAGGAGTTCGTGCACGTCGCCCGAGGCGGCCAGTTCGGTACCGATCGCCGCATCGGCGTCGGCGGTTCGGCGAGCGAGGGCATTCGCGGATGGGAATGCGCAGAGGAGGAGGTGCGCCATCTGGCCGCCGACGATCCGGACATCGAGGTCGCCGGTGAGGGTGCAGACATCAGCAAGTGCGGAGAATGCCAGATCGTCCGCGTTGCTCGTCGAGATCGTCGTTGCGTCGAGCTCAATCACCGCGGCTCCACCGTGCCAGCACGAGCTGGACGAGTCGCTCCGAGGCCTGATCCGCATCCGCGCCACCGCTCGTGCGGATGTCGTATGCGCACAGCAGCGGATCCGCATTCGATGGTGCGTCCCAACCCCCGGCGTAGGCTGCAGCAAGCGGCCAGATCGTCGGGTCGGCCGGAACGATCACGGCCAGGGTCCCCTTCTCCCGAGCCGCCTCGGCGAAGCCGAGCGGAGCGAGCTTCAAGCCTGACCGTGCATAGACGATCGCGGTACGGGGAGTGCGCCACGGTGCTACGAGGTCGGCAGCCGCATCGCCGGAGAGGAGGCAGTCGACTCCAGCGCGGGCGGCCATCGAAGCTTGGCGGACGACTGGATCGATCCCGTACCAGTACTGCGCGATACCGCCTGGCCCGGGATACTCCTCGAGGAAGCTGGCCGCGACTCGTGCCGGATCGTTTGCGACCCACCCGGTTGAGGTCCGCGTCGCGAGATCAGGCATCCGCTTCAGGTTCTGTGAAACCGCCGCTTGGGTGACTCCGGTCTCTGAGGCGATTTCGATCTGCGTGCGAGGGCGCCGGGTACGGACGAGGGAACGGAGGAGGCCGAACCGCGCCCACGGCATCCTGCCCCTCGTGGGCGCGGGCTCCGTGGGCGTCGTGGCGGAAGCGAATCGCTCTGTATCCCAGATGACCACGCCCTCATCCGTCGCGACGACCGCGACACTCGGATCCGTCTCGGCGATCCGAGCCAGGCTCTCCGTGAGCCTCGGGATCACGTATACGACGACGTCGCCGCCGCGATCCGCTGCAACCATCGAAGGTGATGGCGGTGTCTGGCGAACGCGAAGGCGCGCGTGTCGGCCGGCGATATCGGCGTCGGCGAACGTCTTCACCTCGACCGGGAGCCCCAAGGCGAGGAGGAGGTCGACGCCCGCCCCGGCCGTCGTCACCATCGCTACTCCTATAATGTGGATTGGACGAGACCAATATAACTTATTTCGGCATGAACCGATACAGGTTGTACTGCCCCGCTACGTCCTGACCTGTACACGCGTCGAGCGGATCGGAGCTCGTCAGCCCAGTGGACCACCCGCGCCTGCCGCGGAGTCGCTGGGTTCGGCGGCCGTTCGCGAGACGATCTCGCGAACGGCCGCCGCGGCGTCATCGGGGCGGCCGCCGGCAACCGCTCGGGCCACCGCCGCATGGAGGGCGACGTCGTGCGGGTCGGCGTGCACGACACGGGTCGCCCGGTCGGCGAGCGCCTCGTCGATCACGGCGCCGAGACGCTGCAGCATGCGGTTGCCTGACAGACGCAGCAGCTCGCGGTGGAACGCCTGGTCGGCGTCGAGGAAGGCCGGTCCGTCGGCTCGGGCGAGCCCGTCGGCCAGGTCGAGCAGGGCGGAGCCTTCCGAGCCGACCGCGTGCAGCGCCGCCGCCTCGGCCGCCGCTGGCTCCACCGCGAGCCGCAGCGCGACGAGTTCCGCGAGCTGCGTGGCGCGTGCGACCCCGTCGCCGGCGAGTCGCCAGTGGATCACGCGCGGGTGCAGCACGTTCCACGCCTCCTCGGGCAGCACACGGAGCCCGACGCGCTGCCGCGCCTCGACGAGCTCGAGCGACACCAGTACTCGAACGGCTTCACGCACGATGCTGCGGGAGACGCCGTGCCGGGCGACGAGTGCGTCGACCGTGAGCACGCCGCCCGCGGGCATCCGCCCGTCGACGATGCGGCGGCCGGTGTCGTCGAGCACCCGCTCGAACGCGCTCATCGCGCGGCGGCCGCGGCGTTCGGGCTGATCACGAGCTCGTCGATGCGCACGTGCGCGGGCGAGTCGAGCACGAACAGCACAGCGCGTGCGATGTCGTCGGGCGTGAGCATGCGGGTGCGTGCCTCGGCGTCGGGCACGACCGGTCGCTGGTCGAGGAAGTCGCTGGCGACGTCGCCCGGGCAGAGGTGGCAGGCCTGCACGCCGTGCTCCGCCTCCTCCGAATTGAGCGTGCGGCAGAGCGAGCGGACCGCGGTCTTGCTCGCGCTGTACGCGACGCCGGCGAGCGGCGCGTGCTGCCAACCGGCGATCGACGAGATGCAGACGACGCGTCCGCCCGCCGCGCGCAGCGACGGCAGGGCCGCGTCGACGACGGATGCCACGCCGGTGAGGTTCGTCGCCACGACGGCCTCGAACTCGGCGATCGACTGGTCACCCCAGGTGCGCTGCGGCACGTTGCGTCCGGCCGACAGCACGAGCGCGTCGAGGCGGCCGAACCGGTCGAGCACCGCGTCGCGGGCGGTGGCGGCGCCGGAGGCATCCGTCACGTCGAGCGGCACGACGAGCGCCGTTCCTCCCGCGGCATCGATCGCCGCCGCGACCTCCTCGAGCTGGGCGGTGCGCCGGCCGCTGACCGCGACCGACCACCCACTCGCCACCGCGCGTTCCGCCGTGGCGCGGCCCATGCCACTGCCGCCGCCGGTGACCCAGAGCACCTTCGCCGTATCCATGCGCCAATAGTATGCTTTTTCACACCGGGCGTCCCGTCGGCCGCCGTTCGAGGAGGAATTCATGCACCTGGACCTGACCGACCGCGTCGTGGTCGTGACCGGCGGCGGTCGCGGCATCGGCCGCGTGATCGCCGAGACCTTCGCCGTCGAGGGCGCGCGCGTCGTGGTGATCGACCTCGCCGAGGCGCCGGGCGACGCCCCGTTCGCCTCGCTCGCCGCCGACATCACCGACACGGCGCAGGTCCGCGCCGCCGTCGCTGAGATCGTCCGCCGCCACGGCCGCATCGACGTGCTCGTGAACAACGCCGGCATCAACGTCGATGGCCGGGTCGAGGAGCTCGACGACGACGCCTGGCAGCGCTGCCTCGACGTCAACACGGGCGGTACGTTCCGCATGTGCCGCGAGGTCTCGCCCCTCATGCGGGCGCAGGGGAGCGGCCGCATCCTGAACGCCGCCTCCTTCGCCGCCATCATCCCGAGCGTCGGCAGCGCCGCGTACGCCGCCTCGAAGGCGGCCGTCGTCGCGTTCACGCGCGTGCTCGCGAGCGAGCTCGGCCCGTGGAACGTGACGGTGAACGCGTACGCCCCGGGCATGATCCCGACCGCGATGAACGGCTTCGCCGCCCTCGAGGGAGAGGCGCGCGAGCGCACGCTCGACCAGCTCTCGATCCGCCGCTGGGGCGAGCCCGACGACATCGCGCGCCTGCTCGTCTTCCTCGCCAGCGATGCGGCCTCGTACATCACAGGCACGCTCGTCGACACGAGCGGCGGCAAGTTCGCGACGCAGTCGCCCGGCCGCGCGTACGATGCGGCAGCGGGGGACGCACCCGCACGACGGAAGGACTGACCGCATGGATCTCGGACTCACGGGGCGCGTCGCGCTCATCTCGGGCGGCAGCGGCTACGTGGGGCGTGCCGTCGCGGCGGCCATCCGCGACGAGGGCGCGCTCGTCGTGCTCGCGGGGCGCGACGAGGACCGCCTCGAGGGCGCGGTCGCCGACCTCGACGCCGGCATGGACCGCATCACCGCCGTCACCATGGACACCCGCGACGAGGCATCCGTCGCCGCCGCCATCGCCTGGGTCGTGCGCGAGCACGGGCGCCTCGACGTGCTCGTGAACACCGCGGCCCCGCCGGCCGGCACCCTCGACCCGGAGCGCGACCACGACGCCGCCCAGGTGCTCGACGCCATCGACGGCAAGGCCATGGGGTACCTCAGAACGACGGATGCCGCGCTGGCGCAGATGCGCGCCGCCGGCTGGGGCCGCATCGTGCAGGTGAGCGGCCAGAACGCGCAGTTCACCGCATCGGTCACCTCGAGCGCGCGCAACGCGGTCGTCTCGGTCGCGTCGAAGACCATCGCCGACGAGCTCGTCGGCACCGGCGTCACGGTGAACGTCGTCGACCCGGGACTCATCACCGACACGCCCTCGACCGAGGTGCGCCCGGCTCGCGCCGGCGAGTCGACGCCGCAGCAGGTCGCCGCCGCCGTCGTGTTTCTCGCCTCGGAGCAGGCCGCTGCGATCTCGGGCGTCTCGCTCGCGGTCGGGCACCGGGCGCTCGGCGTGCAGTAGACCGCCCGCGTCGCGCGACGGCGGCGCGCTACCCTCGGAGCCATGGAGCCCCGAGGGGAGTTCGATCCTGCCGGTGAGGCGGCGGCCGACGCCGTTGAGCCGGCCGGCGCGATGTCGCCCGCGCAGGCGGCTCCCCGTCGGCTCGCGATCGCGGCACCGTACCTCCGTCTCGCGGCGTGGTTCCAGCTGGCCTGGCTCGCCTGCGGGCTCACCGCGTACTGGGCGGGCGCGCCCGTGCACCTCGGGCTGATCGCGCTCATGATCCCCGTGCTCTGGGTGCCCGCGGCGCTCGCCGCGTTCGCCGACTTCCCGCTGCCCACCGCGGTGCAGGTGCACTACGGCGTTTTCCTGTCGGCCGCGCCGGTGCTCGGCAGTGCGCTGCTCGTCTACGGCCTGGTTCCGGGATGGGACAAGCTCACCCACCTCGACTCCGGCGTACTGCTGGTCTGGCTCGGACTGTTCGCCGTGGCTCGGGCCGAGACGCAGATGCGCGCCGCCGCGCCCCGCTGGGTCATGTACGCGGCAGCCATCGTGACGCCGCTCGCGTTCGCGGCGACCTGGGAAATCGGCGAGTTCCTGACCGACTCGCTGCTCGGCACGCGGTCGCAGCTCGGGCTCGCCGACACCGTCGCCGACATGGTCGCCGCAGGCATCGGCGCGTTGCTCGGGTTGCTGCTGGTGATGCTCCTGCGCTGGCCTCGGAGCATCCTGCCTCGCGAACTCGCTGCCGAGGCGCGCCGCGCCGACGCGCGCCGGCGCGCCCGCGCCCGCCTGCGTCCCTGAGCCGCCCCGCGGCCACCGCCCTGCCCAGCCTTGCTCGCGGCCCCGCCTCCGCCCCGGGAGCCGCCCTGGCCTCGGTTCCCTGCACCGGCCCGTCGTAGTCACGCCGGCCCGTGGTGGAACGCGTGCCGATGCGACTACGACGGGCCGGACGCGCCTGGCTCGAGGGGTGCGGCTTGCGCGGTCTGGTCGCCCAGCGCGGCCTACCCGAGCGCCCCCGCCGGGTCGCCCAGCACCCCCGCGAACGCGATCTCGGCCGCGCCGATCGCGAGGATGTCGGCTCCGAGCGCGGGCCGGTCGAGGCGAACGGCGTCGACGGATGCCTCGAGCCCGGCGCGCCGCATCGACGCGCGCAGCACGGGTCCGGCGCCGTCGAGCAGCACGCCGAGGAAGCCGCCCAGCAGCACGAGGCTCGGGTCGAACAGGTTGACCGCGTTGCCGAGGGCCGTGCCGAGCACGTCGGCCTGCGCGGCCATCTCGTCGGCGAGGCTCGCCGGCGGTCCCGCCGCGACGGCCGCCTCGAGACGAGCGAGCGGGGTGTGCCGCGACTCGTCGGCCCCGGAGGCATCCGCCCCCAGGTGCACGAGCAGCGCGTCGCGGCGCACGAGGGCCTCGAGTGTGCCCGCGAGACCTGCCGAATCGCGCGCCGGTGCATCGCCCACGCGCATGTGCCCGAGCTCTCCCGCGTAGCCGCCCGCGCCGCCGAGCGGCCGCCCGCCCGCGATCACGCCCGCGCCGATGCCGCTCGCGCCGCCGTTCACGTAGACCAGGTCGTCGACGCCGCGCCCCGCGCCGAACACGCGCTCGGCCAGCGCGCCGAGGCGGGCGTCGTTGGCGGCCGACGCCGGCAGTCCGGTCGATTCCTCGAGCATCGCGGCGAGCGGGGCGTCGCGCCAGCCGAGGTGCGGCGCGTGACGCACGAGCCCGTCGCCGTGTCGCACGAGTCCCGGCACGGCCGCGCCGACGGCGGTGACCCGCGTGCCCGCGAAGGCCCGGCCCCAGTCGTCGAGCTGCAGCCGAACGACGGCGACCACGTCGTCGGGCGTGGGCAGGGCGATCGGATGCCTCGCGCGAGCGAACACCGCGCCGCCCAACCCGACCAGGGCGAGCTCGACCGCGTCGATCTCGGGGTTCACGGCGACCGCGGCGACGTCGTCGCGCGGCACCACCGTGGGGGACGGCCGGCCGGCTCGCGCGGTCGGGGAGGGTTCGCGTTCGTCGACCAGACCCAGCTCGACGAGCTCGGTCACGAGGGCGCCGACCGTCGACCGGTTCAGGCCGGTCGCCCGGGTCAGCTCGGCGCGCGAGACCGCGCCGCCGTGGTGCACGAGGCGCAGCACGGTGGCGAGGTTGTGCCGTCGCACCGACTCGAGGCTGTTCCCGCGCACTGCCATCCCGCCATTCTGGCCGCCGCCGAGCGCAGCCCCTTGCGAAGCTGAGCCTAGCGGGTTATGTTGTGCATGCCAACAAACTCGACGATGACGCTGGAAGGCGGCACCACCATGGCCCTCGCGCCCACTCGCGACGACAAGTTCTCCTTCGGCCTCTGGACGATCGGCTACAACGGCACCGATCCGTTCGGCGGGCCCACGCGGCATCCGCTCGATGTCGTGCATGCCGTCGAGCGGCTCTCCGAGCTCGGCGCCTACGGCCTCACCTTCCACGACGACGACCTGTTCGCGTTCGGGTCGACCGACGCCGAGCGCCAGACCCAGATCGACCGGCTCAAGGGCGCGCTCGCCGACACCGGCATCGTCGTGCCGATGGTCACCACCAACCTCTTCTCAGCCCCCGTGTTCAAGGACGGCGGGTTCACCTCGAACGACCGTCGGGTGCGTCGGTTCGCGCTCCGCAAGGTGCTGCGCAACCTCGACCTGGCCGCCGAGCTCGGCGCGAAGACGTTCGTCATGTGGGGTGGCCGCGAGGGCGCCGAGTACGACTCGGCGAAGGACATCCGCCAGGCGCTCGAGCGCTACCGCGAGGCAGTCAACCTGCTCGGCGACTACGTGACCGACAAGGGCTACGACATCCGCTTCGCGATCGAGCCGAAGCCGAACGAGCCGCGCGGCGACATCCTGCTGCCGACCCTCGGCCACGCAATCGCGTTCATCGACTCGCTCGAGCGCCCCGAGCTCGTCGGCCTCAACCCCGAGGTCGGGCACGAGCAGATGGCGGGCCTCAACTTCACCGCGGGAATCGCCCAGGCGCTGTACCACGGCAAGCTCTTCCACATCGACCTGAACGGCCAGCGCGGCATCAAGTACGACCAGGACCT
This sequence comes from uncultured Agromyces sp., assembly GCA_913053875.1. Taxonomy (GTDB): domain Bacteria; phylum Actinomycetota; class Actinomycetes; order Actinomycetales; family Microbacteriaceae; genus Agromyces. The sequence continues at coordinate 13,935 of CAJXGN010000003.1, forward strand.
CGTCTTCGGCCACGGCGACCTGCACAACGCCTTCTCGCTCGTCGACCTGCTCGAGAACGGCGGCCCCGGCGGCGTGCCCGCGTACGACGGCCCGCGACACTTCGACTACAAGCCGAGCCGCACCGAGGACGAGACCGGCGTCTGGGACTCGGCGGCGGCGAACATGCGCACCTACCTCCTGCTGAAGGAGCGCGCCGCCGCCTTCCGCGCCGACCCCGAGGTGCAGGAGGCGCTCGCCGCCGCGCGCGTGCCCGAGCTGTCGCAGCCCACCCTCGGTGAGGGCGAGTCCTACGATGACCTGCTCGCCGACCGCTCGGCGTTCGAGGACTTCGACGCGAACGCCTACCTCGGCGGCAACGGCTTCGGGTTCGTGCGCCTCCAGCAGCTCGCGACCGAGCACCTGCTCGGCGCGCGCTGACCGGGCCGGGGCGCGCGATGACGCTGGTCGCGGGGGTCGACTCGTCGACCCAGAGCTGCAAGGTGGTGGTGACGGATGCCTCGACGGGTCGGGTCGTCCGCACCGGCCGCGCGACGCATCCCGACGGCACCGAGGTCGACCCCTCCGCGTGGTGGGAGGCGTTGCAGGCGGCCATCGCCGATGCCGGGGGCCTCGACGACGTCGCGGCGATCTCGGTGGGCGGCCAGCAGCACGGCATGGTCGTGCTCGACGATGCCGGCCGGGTCATCCGCCCCGCCCTGCTCTGGAACGACACGCGATCGGCGCAGGCGGCGGCCGACCTGATCGACGAGGTCGGCGCGGGGGAGTACGCGCGCCGCACCGGGCTCGTGCCGGTCGCGTCGTTCACCGCGACGAAGCTGCGCTGGCTGCGCGACGCCGAGCCCGCCCACGCGGCCCGGGTCGCCGCGGTCGCGCTGCCGCACGACTGGCTCACCTGGCGCCTGCTCGGCTACGGGCCCGCCGGCGAATCCGAGCTCGGCCCCGACCTCGACGCGCTCACCACCGACCGCTCCGACGCGTCGGGCACCGGCTACTGGTCGCCCGCGACCGGCGAGTACGACCGCGGCCTGCTCGTGCGGGCGCTCGGCCACGACGCGATCCTGCCCCGGGTGCTGGGGGCGGCGGATGCGTCGGGCACCACGCCGACCGGCGTGCTCGTCGGCCCGGGCTGCGGCGACAACGCCGGTGCCGCGCTCGGCCTGGGCGCGCGAGCCGGTGACGCGGTCGTCTCGCTCGGCACCAGCGGCACGGTGTTCGCCGTCACGCCGCATCCGATCGCCGACCCCTCGGGCACCATCGCCGGGTTCGCCGACGCGGGCGGTGCGTTCCTGCCACTCATCGCGACGCTCAACGCGGCCCGTGTGCTCGACTCGACCGCCGCCCTGCTCGGCGTCGACCACGACGAGCTCGGCCGCCTCGCGCTCGCCGCGCCCGCCGGTGCCGACGGCGTCGTGCTCGTGCCCTGGTTCGAGGGCGAGCGCACGCCAGACCTGCCGACCGCGCGGGCCAGCGTGCACGGGCTCTCGATCGCGTCGACCTCGCGCGAGCACCTCGCGCGAGCCGCGGTCGAGGGCATGCTGTGCGGCCTCGCCGAGGGGCTCGACGCGATCCTCGCGGCCGGGGTCGAGGCCCGACGCGTGCTGCTCATCGGCGGCGCCGCGGCGAACCCCGCCGTGCGCGAGGTCGCCGCGACCGTGTTCGGCGTGCCGATCGACGTGCCCGAACCGGGGGAGTACGTCGCCCTCGGCGCCGCAGTGCAGGCCGCGTGGACGCTCACGGGCGAGCGCCCCGACTGGACCACCCCGGTCGCGGCATCCGCCGCCGCGGCCGGGGTCCCCGCCGTGCGCGAGCGCTACCGCGAGGTCGCCGCGGGCGCCGCCACCCTCGTCCTCTGACCCTGAGACCCCCGCCACCCCGACTCCATCCCCCGCGGAGTGTGCTCGAAGTCACCGATTCAGGGCCCGGATCGACCCGTGGGCGTCACATCGAGCACACTCGGCGGAGGGGCGCGGGTCGCCGGCGAGCCATTCGTCCGCGCGGGGCTGCGCGCCTGCGCAGGCGTCGCCTACCGTGCGCACATGATCACCGGCATCCACACGCTCGTCTACAGCGACGACCCCGAGGCCACGCGAGGGTACTTCCGCGACGTGCTCGGGCTGCCCTTCATCGAGACCTCGCCGGGGTGGCTCATCTTCGACACCGGCCCGAGCGAGGGCGGAGTGCACCCCCGTACCTGGCCCGGCCGGGACGTTCCGTATCCGCAGCGCACCGAGATCACGCTGATGTGCGACGACCTCGACGATGCCCTCGCGCGCATCGGGGCCGCCGGGGCCGAGTCGCCGACCGCGATCGAGGAGCGCGAGTACGGGCGCTGCGTCCACCTCCCCGTCCCGGGGTTGGAGCCCATGCTGTTGCTCGAGCCGTCGTACGCGCCCGCCTGGTCCACGTCGTGATCGCCCAGCGGTGAGGCTGCCCGGCGCGGCACTCCCTCACCCCTCGAGCAGGCGCAGCAGCGCCGCGTCGGGGCTTCCGTTCGGCTCGAGCACCGCACCGGCGTCGAAGCGATCGAAGATCTCGGGGTCGACGTAGCTCGCCTTCGCGATGGCCGGGGTGTTGCCCAGCACGACGGATGCCGCCTCGATCGCCGCGCCCCGGGCCCGCTGCCTGGCGCGAGCGCTGTCGGGCGTGCCGGGGGCGGATGCGGCGGCGAGCGCCTGGGCCGCCGCCACGGTGCCGCGCAGCGTGCGGAAGTCCTTCGCCGTGGCATCCGTGCCGGTGCGCGACCGGATGTACCGGTTCACGTCCACGGCCGAGACCAGGTGGCGCCCGCCCTCGTCGCGCCACGCGAACAGCCGGGCCGTGCGGGCTGCGTCGACGAGGTCGCCCACGCACGCCGCGAGTTCGGCGTCGTCGACCTCCATGCGAGCGCGTTGCCCGCCCTTCGAACGGAACGACAGCGCGACCGAGGCACCCGACACCGTCGCGTGCCGCACCTGCAGGGTCGTCGCGCCGCGCGATCCGTTGGCCTCCAGGTACTCCTCCGACCCGACGCGCAGCGCGCCGAGGTCGAGCAGGCGGAACACGGCGGCGAGCACGCGCTCGCGCGGCAGCCCGTCGAGCCGCAGGTCGCGTGTCACGCTCCCGCGCGCGGCGGGCAGCGCCGCGGCGAGCTCGCGCATGCGCGCGAACTTCTCCCGATCCTTCGCGGCCCGCCAGTCGGGGTGGTAGAGGTACTGCCGGCGGCCGGCGTCGTCGACGCCGACGGCGAGGATGTGGGCGTTCGGTCGGTCGGCGATCCAGACGTCGCTCCACGCGGGCGGCACGGCGAGGGCGCGCACCCGCTCGCGCTCGTCGGCGCCCATGGGGGCGCGGTCGGCGCGCAGGATGCGGCCGGACGGCGTGCGGTGGTAGCCGCCGGCGTACGGCGTCACCCGGCGGAGCCGCACCATGCGCGGTCAGTGGTCGCGGAGCAGTTCGATCAGCTCGGACTTGCGCTTGTCGCTGTAGCCCGAGATGTCGAGCTCCTTCGCGCGCGCCCGTAGCTCTTCGACGGTCCAGTCCTCGTAGGCGGGGGACTCGCCGCCGCGCCTGCCGACCTCCGACGCGCCGTCGCGGGCCTGCGCATTCGAGATGCGCGCGGCCTTCTCCTTGGACGCGCCCTCGTCGCGGAGCTTCTCGTAGAGCTCCTCGTTCTTCAGCTGCGGTGTGTCCGGCATCTCGTGCTCCTTCCACTCGGTTTCGAGATGGGGGGCGTCGGGGCGACGTCGCTCGGGCCGCCCCGACGGTCAGAGTGGCCGCCCTCCCGTCACCGGGAGGATCGCGGCCGAGGTGTAGGTCGCCGCGTCCGACGCGAGGTACACGTAGGCGCCGGCGAGTTCCGCGGGCTGCCCGGCACGACCGATCGGCGTGTTCTCGCCGAAGTCCGGGATGTGGTCGGGCCAGCCGGTGGCGGGGATCAGCGGCGTCCAGATCGGCCCGGGTGCCACGGCGTTCACGCGGATGCCGCGGGGGCCGAGCTCGAGCGCCAGCGCCTTCGTGAACGCCACCAGCGCGGCTTTCGTCATCGCGTAGTCGATGAGCCCCGGCGACGGGTCGAAGGCCTGGATGGAGGTGGTCGTGATGATGGACGCGCCCGCACCGAGGTGCGGAACCGCGGCCTTCGCCAGCAGCAGCGGGGCGATGAAGTTCGTGCGCACGACCCGTTCAACGCCGTCGACGGGGAGCTGCTCGATGCCCTCCCGCTCGTACTGGTGCGCGGCGTTGATCACGAGCACGTCGAGCCCGCCGAGCGCGGAGACGGTGTCGGCGACGAGCTTCGCGGGAGCCTCCGTCTCCGTGAGGTCGGCGGCGAGCGTCACGGCCCGCCGACCCGCATCCTCGATGATCCGGGCCGTCTCGCGCGCATCGGCCGCTTCCTCGGCGAGGTGGGCGATCGCCACGTCGGCGCCCTCTCGGGCGAACGCGATCGCCACGGCGCGCCCGATGCCGGAGTCGCCGCCGGTGATGAGCGTTCGACGTCCCGTGAGCCGCCCGCTGCCGACGTACGAGTCCTCGCCGTGATCGGGCTCGGGCTGCATCCGGTCGGTCGTGCCGGGCGGGTGCTGCTCCTGCTCCGGCAACCGATCGGGCAGGTCGTCCTCGCGTGGATCACTCATGTCGGCCCCCCAGACCGCCCGTCGCTCTGGGCAGGTCCTCACGCTACGCGCGGGCGTGAGTGCACCGGAGGGGGTTGACGTCGGCCGGACCGGGGCGTAGCGGTCTGCCACACCCGGGAGCGTCCGTCCGACCGGCGACACCGGCGACCCCTACGATGAGCGCATGACGCAGCCCAGAACGCGAGACGACCTCCTCGCCCAGTCCGAGCTGCGCCTCTGGGAACTGCTGCACCACATCGACACGATGAGTGCCTACCAGCGGCGACACCCGCTTCCCGGCGAGGGCCGTGACCGCACGGTCACCGACGTGCTGGCACACCTGCGCGCCTGGCATGCGCTGTTCGTGGGCTGGCTCGAGACGGATGTCGCGGGGCGCACGCCCGCCTTCCCCGCCGACGGGTACACCTGGGCCGAGCTCGACGAGCTGAACGTCGAGCTGCGCGAACGGTTCCGGCTCGACGACCTCGACGCCGCGATCGAGGCGCTGCACGCCAGCCACGCGGCCGCCGAAGCGATGCTTGCGCACCTCGACGACGAGGTGCTCGCCGACCCCGACCGGTACCCGTGGCTGCAGGGGCATCCGCTCATCGGCACCGCCCACGAGTGCCTCGGCGGCCACTACGCCTGGGCGCGCGAGGAGCTGCGCTCGCGCTACGACGGCTCGGCGGGCACCCTCGTCGGCGACACCGATGCGGGGCCGTTCGTGGGCCAGGCGGGTGAGCCCGCCGACGGCGCTCCCGACGACCCGCCCGCCGACACGGCCGAATCCGAACCCGCGGAACCCGGGGCATCCGTCACCGAGGCCTGATCCCGCGCGAGCGCGCGCCTACACCGCCCCCGAACGGGGGTCAATCCCCTTTCGATGCCCGACCGCCCCGCCTACCGTGACGAGCATGAACATTCTCCTCATCATCGTCGGGATCATCGCGATCGTCCTCCTGCTCACGGGCGGGCTGGTCGAGTCGCTGCAGTTCCTGCTGTGGGTCGGCATCGTGCTCGCGGTGATCGCACTGATCGTCTGGCTCGTCAGGTCCCTGGGGGGACGCAACACCGTCTGACGACACCAGCACGGCGCCCGCGACGCGGGCGAGCGAGGGGCGGCCCACTGGGGAAGGCCGCCCTTCGTCATGTCCGGGAGTCGCCGGGCTACTCCCCGAAGGGCTCGTCCTCGGCGGGCTCGGGCACGAGCTGCAGGCCGTTGGTGCTGTTCGCGGTGACCATGAGCTGCTCGAGCCAGACACGGTTCAGCACCGGCCGCCGCGAGCCGTCGAACACGAACTGCAGCGGGATCGACTCGTGGATCCAGATCGTGCTCCGACCGCCGCCGTTCTCGGTGCCGTGGTCCCACGACATGGTGAAGCTCTCGGACCGCCGGAGCTTGTTGGTGATGGCCACCTTGAGGTGCGCCAGGGTGCGATCGTCGATCGTGATCTCACGCGTCGTCGCCCCGTAGATGAGCTTGCCCATGGAGTGAACTCTAATGTCCCCCGGGGGTATGCGAATACCACGATCGCGGTCTGGGGGGCAGCACTGATGACGGATGCCACCACTCGCGAGGATGCTCACGATCGTGGCGCAACGGAGCGCCGGAAACGGAGCAGGAGCATGTTGACCCGGACGATGCGGAACGTGGGGGTCGGAATCGGCCTCGGGGCCGCGATGGTACTGGGGTCGGGGGCGGCCGCGTTCGCCTTCGACTGCATCAACGACAGCAGGTCGGAACAGGGCAACGCCAAGGCGGGTGCGAACTCGCAGGTGTGGTTCACGGCGAGCGTCGAGGACTTCCTCGCGTTCGAGCTCGGCCTCCCGTCGGACGTCGTGGACTGCACGATGGAGGAGTGGCTCTCGCAGGGCTACCCGGCCACCGTCACCATCATGGCTGGCGGCGCACGCGGGCAGGACGGCGTGATCGCCGGCAAGAACCCGAACCAGAAGGTCGTCACCGACGGCCGTGGCATCGAGCACCTCGAGGCCGCGTACATTCCGGTGATCGAGCCGATCATCGGGAGCTGCACGCTCTGAGCGGAGCCGCAACCCGAACGGTGCGCCACACGGCCATGCCGTGCGGCGCACCTCCATGCCCGGGCGGTGCAGAGTCGCCGCCCCCAGGTGGCGCACCCGCATAGACTGGCCGCCATGTCGAGACGGCTGGCCGATGTCGCCCGCAAGGTCGGGGTCAGCGAGGCGACCGTCAGCCGCGTGCTGAACGACAAGCCGGGGGTGTCGGATGCCACGAGGCAGGCCGTGCTCACGGCCCTCGACGTGCTCGGCTACGAGCGCCCCACGAAGCTGCGGGGCGAGCGCGCACGCCTGGTCGGCCTCGTCATGCCCGAGCTGCAGAACCCGATCTTCCCGGCGCTCGCCGAGGTGCTGAGCGGCGGCCTCGCGCAGAACGGCTACACGCCCGTGCTCTGCACGCAGACCGCGGGCGGCATCAGCGAGGCCGACTACGTCGAGCTGCTGCTGCACCAGCAGGTCTCCGGCGTGATCTTCGCCGGCGGTGCGTACGCGCAGGACGAAGCGAACCGCGACCACTACGAGCGGCTGCGCGAGCTGCGACTGCCGACGGTGCTGGTCAATGCGCCGGTCGACGGCATGGGCTTCGCGACCGTCTCGTGCGACGACGCCGAGTCGATGGAGCAGGCGTTCGGACACCTCGTGCAGCTCGGACACGAGCGCATCGGCATCCTGCTCGGGCCGCTCGACCACATCCCCAGCCGGCGCAAGCTCCAGGCGGCCGAGCGCATGGCGCGTCGCCACGGGGTGGAGCTCGGTCCCGATCGGGTCGCGCACGCGCTCTACTCGCTCGAGTCGGGCCAGACCGCGGCGACGAAGCTGCTGCAGGCGGGCGTCACGGGCATCGTCTGCGCGAGCGATCCGATGGCGCTCGGCGCGGTGCGCGCGGTGCGGCGCGCGGGCCTGCGCGTGCCCGAGGACGTCTCGGTGATCGGCTACGACGACTCGGCGCTCATGAACTGCACCGAGCCGCCGCTCACGACGGTGCGCCAGCCGATCGAGTCGATGGGGCGCATGATCATCGAGCTGCTGATGCGCCAGATGTCGACCGATCGAGAGATCGCCGACGAGCTCTTCTTCGCGCCCGAGCTCGTGGTGCGCCGGTCGACGGCACCGCCCGCGTCGCACGTCCCCGCCTGACGGACCCCGCCCCTCAGGGGCATCCGTAGCGCAAGAAATTTACGTAACTCAGCGCAAGTTGCTTACGCGCAGTTTCAAAGTTGCGCAACCTTGTTGCTATCCGTACGTTCGGTGCCACGACGCCGGCGTCACTCGGAATCCGAGGCCCGGCACCGCCCGCCCGGACCGAGGAGCACAGCAGCGTGACGATGCCCGCAGTCGAGACCGCACCCGACGCGCCGCAGCCCCACGGCGACGACCTCTGGTGGCGCAGCGCCGTCATCTACCAGGTCTACGTGCGCAGCTTCGCCGACGCGAACGGCGACGGCACGGGCGACCTCGCCGGGGTGCGCGAGCGGCTGCCGTACCTCGCCGCCCTCGGCGTCGACGCGATCTGGTTCACCCCGTGGTACCCGTCGCCCCTCGCCGACGGCGGCTACGACGTGGCCGACTACCGCGACATCCACCCTGCGTTCGGCACCCTCCGCGACGCGGAGCTGCTCATCGCCGACGCGCTCCGCCTCGGCATCCGCACCATCGTCGACATCGTGCCGAACCACGTCTCGAGCGAGCACCCGTGGTTCCGCGAGGCGCTCGCCGCAGGCCCCGGCGCCCCCGAGCGCGAGCGGTTCTGGTTCCACCCCGGCAAGGGGGCGGGCGGCGCCGAGATGCCCACCGGCTGGGTCTCGAACTTCCAGGGCGAGACCTGGACCCGCACCGAGAACCCCGACGGCACGCCGGGCGAGTGGTACCTGCACCTGTTCACGCCCGAGCAGCCCGACCTCAACTGGAACCACCCGGACGTGCGCCGCGAGCACGAGGACATCCTGCGCTTCTGGTTCGACCGCGGCGTCGCAGGCGTGCGCATCGACTCGGCCGGCCTGCTCATCAAGGACCCGACGCTGCCCGAGGTGCCCGAGCGCCCCGCGCCCGGCCAGCACCCGACCGAGGACCGCGACGAGGTGCACGAGGTCTATCGCACCTGGCGCCGCATCGCCGATTCGTACGCCGGCGCGCGCGTGCTCGTCGGCGAGGTCTGGGTGCCCGACGCCAAGCGCTTCGCCGACTACCTGCGCCCCGACGAGATGCACACCGCATTCAACTTCGACTTCATGTCGCGGGCGTGGGATGCCTCGGAGTTGCGCACCTCCATCGACCTGATGCTCGACGCGCACGCGCCCGTCGGCGCCCCGAGCACGTGGGTGCTCTCGAACCACGACGTCACGCGCCCGGTCACCCGGTACGGTCGCGAGGACTCGACCTTCGCGTTCGCGAAGAAGCGCTTCGGCACCCCGACCGACCTCGAGCTCGGCACCCGCCGCGCCCGCGCGGCAGCCCTCCTGACCGCGGCCCTCCCCGGGAGCCTCTACATCTACCAGGGCGACGAGCTCGGCCTGCCCGAGGTCGAGCTGCCGCGCGAGCTGCTGCAGGACCCGATGCACTTCCGTTCCGAGGGGGTCGACCCGGGGCGCGACGGATGCCGCGTGCCGATGCCCTGGTCGGGCGACGCGTCGCCCTTCGGGTTCGGTCCCGACGGGGCATCCGCCGACCCCTGGCTGCCCCAGCCCACCGACTGGGCCGCCCGCACGGTCGAGGCGCAGGAGGCCGACCCGGGCTCGATGCTGCACCTGTACCGGGAGGCGCTGCGCATCCGCCGCGCGGAGCCCTCCCTCGGCGACGGCCGCCTGCGCTGGCTCGACGCCGCCGCCGGCGTGCTCGCCTTCGCCCGCGGCGACGTCGTGAACGTCACCAACCTGTCGGATGCCCCGGTCGACCTCCCGGTGCACGAGGAGCTCCTCCTGGCCAGCGCCCCGCTCGTGGGCGACCGGCTCCCCCCAGACTCCACGGCCTGGCTGCGCGTGCGGCCCGAGCCGTCGAGGTCGCGGCCCGACGCGCCGTGACGCACCCACCCGCACCACATCCGAGAACACAGCACCGAAAGGACCGACAATGAAGTCACCAGCCAAGGCCGCGATCGCGGGCTTCGCCGCGCTCGCCGTCGCCGGCGCGCTCGCCGGCTGCAGCGCCGACAGCGCGTCATCCGACGACGGACGCGTCGAACTGCGCGTCGCCACCTTCCCGCCCGGCGCCGACGCTGCCGCCTACGAGGCCTTCGAGTCGCAGGAGGCGCAGTTCGAGGAGGAGCACCCCGACATCGACGTGATCGGCGTCGAGTACGAGTGGGAGGGCCCGACCTTCGCGGCCCAGCTCGCGGGCGGCAGCCTCCCCGACGTCTTCACGGTGCCGTTCACCGATTCGAAGACCCTGCTCGAGAACGGGCAGCTCACCGACGTGACCGCCGAGGTCGAGGAGCTCGGGTACACCGACAAGTTCAACCCGATCATCCTCGCCGAGGTGCAGGACGCCGACGGGAACATCTTCGGCTTCCCGCGCCAGGCGTACGCCATGGGCCTGCACTACAACCGCGCGCTGTTCGAGGCGGCCGGGCTCGACCCCGACAGCCCGCCCACCACGTGGGACGAGGTGCGCGAGGCGGCGAAGGCGATCTCGGATGCCACGGGCAAGGCCGGGTTCATGGAGATGTCGACCAACAACACCGGCGGTTGGCAGCTCACCGCGGCGACCGTCGCGCGCGGCGGCTCGACCCAGAAGGACAACGGCGACGGCACCTACACGTCGACCATCGCGAACGACGCGACGAAGGCGCAGCTGCAGTTCCTGCACGACCTGCGCTGGGAGGACGACTCGCTGGGCGACAACTACCTGCTCGACTGGGGCAGCATCAACCAGGAGTTCGCCGCCGGCAACATCGGCATGTACTCGTCGGGTTCCGACGTCTACACCGCGCTCGTGCGCGACTTCGGCCTCTCGCCCGACGACTACGGCCTCACCGTGCTGCCGACCGAGAACGGCGGCGGCACGCTGGGCGGCGGTGACATCGCGGTCGTGAGCCCGACGGTCGACGACGCCACCAAGGCCGCTGCGGTCGAGTGGATCGACTGGTACTACATGCAGAAGCTCCTCGACGAGGACGCGGCCGTGCTCGACGCGAAGACCCTCGCCGACTCGGGCCAGGCCGTCGGCACCCCGGTGCTCCCGGTGCTCGACCGCGCCACCTACGAGGAGTCGCTGGTCTGGATCGAGCCCTACGTCAACGTGCCGCTCGACCAGATGGCGCCGTTCACCGAGGCCATCTTCGAGCAGACCCCGGTGGGCGAGCCGAAGGGCAGCACGCAGGAGATCTACGCGCTGCTCGACCCGCTGGTGCAGGCCGTGCTGACCGACGAGAACGCCGACATCGACGCGCTGCTCGACCAGGCCGACGCCGACGCGCAGGCGATCCTCGACCAGGGCTGAGCCCGAGGGGCGGATGCCCCGGCGGGACCCTGACCGCCGAGGCATCCGCCCGCACCACCCGGCGCGCGGGCACCCCCTGGCCCGCGCGCCGCACCCCCGCCACGGCAGCGGAAGGAGATCGGGGATGACGATGACCGAACAGGCACCGCCCGACGAGGCGGCGCCGCCGGCCGGGCGCCCACCGGTGCGCGACGCGCGTGCGCCGCGGCGCGGCATCCGCTCATGGATCCGCGGCGGCGGGCTGTCGACGCTGATCTTCCTCCTGCCGATGCTGTTCGTGTTCGGCGTCTTCAGCTGGTCGCCGATCGTGCAGTCGGTGGTCATGAGCCTGCAGGTGACGAACCTGCTCGACCCGCCGGAGTGGGTCGGCCTCGACAACTACATCGCCGTGCTGAACGACCCGCTGCTCGGCAAGGCCGTGCTGAACACCCTGTACTTCGCGGCGCTCGCGCTGCTGTTCGGGTTCCCGCTGCCGCTGTTCATGGCCGTGCTCATGAGCGAGGTGCGGCGCGGCAAGGGCTTCTACTCGGCGCTCGCGTACCTGCCCGTGGTCGTGCCGCCGGTCGTCGCCGTGCTGCTCTGGAAGTTCTTCTACGCGGGCGGCGAGAACGGTGTCTTCAACACCGTGCTCGGGTGGGTGGGCATCCCGCCCCAGCCGTGGTTGCAGGATGCCGCGACGGCCATGCCGTCCCTCGTGATCGAAGCGACCTGGGCCGCCGCCGGCGGCTCGATCATCATCTACCTCGCCGCACTGCTCAGCGTGCCGCCCGAGCTGTACGACGCCGCCGAGGTCGACGGCGCGGGCATCTGGAAGAAGGTGTGGCACGTCACGCTGCCGCAGCTGCGGGGCATCCTCTTCATCATGCTGATCCTGCAGGTCATCGCGACCGCGCAGGTGTTCCTCGAGCCGTACCTGTTCACCGGCGGCGGGCCGAACAACGCGACCATCACGGTGCTGCTGCTCATCTACAAGTACGCCTTCCAGAACAGCCTGGGCGGCGACTACGGCGAGGCGACCGCACTGTCGGTCATGCTCGCGGTGGTGCTCGCGCTCTTCTCCTGGCTGTACTTCAAGCTGACCGACCGGTGGAGCACCTCGTGACGACGACCCAGACCCCCGCCCTGAAGCGCGTCGCCGCGATGCGCGAGCGGTTCGCCGACCGCCGCGCCGCCCGCCGCGAGGGCGCCGACGACGACCGCGGCATCGTCTCGGCGTTCGACCTGCGCCGCCGCGGCGTGCGCGCGGGCATGCGGGGCGTGCACGTGTTCCTCTTCGCGGGGCTCGTGATCGCGGGACTCGGGCCGATCCTCTGGCTCGCGAAGTCGGCCGTGACGCCCACGCAGGACACGCTCACCCAGCCCATGGCGCTCTGGCCGAACGGCATCGACTGGGCGAACCTGTCGACGGCATGGAACGACATCCACATCGACCAGTACTTCTTCAACACCGTGGTGATCGCGCTCGGCGCCTGGTTCTTCCAGCTGTTCGTCGCGACGACCGCCGGCTACGCGCTCTCCGTGCTGCGGCCGAAGTACGCGCCGATACTGAACGGGCTCGTGCTGGCGACGCTGTTCATCCCCGCGGTCGTGCTGCTCGTGCCGCTCTACCTCACCATCGTGAACCCGCCGCTCGTCGGCCGCGACTTCTCGCTGCTGAACAACTACCTCGCGGTGTGGCTGCCGATGGCGGCCAACGCGTTCAACATCCTCATCGTGAAGCGGTTCTTCGACAACCTGCCGCGCGAGGTGTTCGAGGCCGCGCGCACCGACGGTGCAGGGCCCTTCCGCATGTTCTGGTCGATCGTGCTGCCCATGTCGAAGCCGATCCTCGGCGTCGTCTCGGTGTTCGCCGTGATCGCCGCATGGAAGGACTTCCTCTGGCCGCTGCTCGTCCTGCCGAACCCGGCCGTGCAGCCGCTGTCGGTGCGCCTGCCCGCCGTGCAGTCGCAGACGGAGCTCGACGTCTTCCTCGCCGCGCTCGCGATCTCGACCATCATCCCGATCGCCATGTTCCTGGTCTTCCAGGGGGTGTTCCTGCGCAGCGCGGGCCTCGGCGGGGCGGTGAAGGGGTGACGGGCGGATGACACGCGCGGGCGCTCGCGCCCGATTGGCGCCGCACGCCGGTGTCGGATAGACTCTCCGGGTTGCCCGCGGTGATCTGAACGCGGGAAACGCAGCCGGCGCCCGTAGCTCAATGGATAGAGCATCTGACTACGGATCAGAAGGTTGGGGGTTCGAGTCCCTCCGGGCGCGCACTGTGTTGAGACAGTAGCGAAGGGCCCGCGCATCGCGCGGGCCCTTCGTGGTTTCCCGAGAATTCCTGCGTCCTCCGCATTCATGTGACGTCGGGTCGGGTTAGGCTTCCTGCACGCACCGCTGTCGCCTCCGCGACGCGGTGCGCGCGTCGATCGCACCGACCCCGGGGGGTTCTGGGTGGAACAGCGGCAGGGCATCGAGGTGGGGGAGGCGCCCCCGCCCCCATCGTCGACCCCGTCCGCGCGCCGGGCGGGGTGGCTCACGAGCCCGTCGCCCGCGGTCACGGCGGCCATGCGCCGGGTGCTGGCGGCCCTCACGGCGCTCATGGTCGGCATCGCCGTCGATCACCTCGTCGCGGGCGAGGCGCCCATGCAGACGATCTTCGGGCTGGCCTGCGCGGCCGTCGCGGCGGCCTGCGCGTTCGTCGCCCTGCTGGTCGCGTCGGCCTCCGACGAGGGGCTCGAGCTGCTGCGGAAGGCGGGGCTCGCGCCGCCGTCCCGGGGCGGGCGCGCGGCCATCGTGGCATCCGTCTGGTTCATCGTCGTGGGGCTCTGCGTGCACTTCGCGGGCGAGGCCTTCGCCCCGGTGCCGGGCGGTGCCTGGATCGCCGCGGCGGTGCTCGGCTCCGGTCTCGCGGCGCTGACCTACCACGTGCACCATCGCGCGCTCGACCACGACGGCTACCGCACGTTCAACCTCGTGGCCATGGTGCTCGCCGCGGGCAGCCTCGCCGCGATGAGCACGACGAGCCACACCGACTGGTGGGCGCTGAACTTCTCCACGCTCGGCACGGGCGACGACCTCGCAGCGTTCTGCTTCAACGCCTGCATCGTGGTGGCGGGCACCGCGATGGCCGGCCTCGCCCGGGTGCTCACGCACTCGCTGGAGGACCCGCGGTACCGCGCCCGTCGCGGCGGCGTGGTCTTCGTGCGCACCTGCATCGTGCTGCTCGGGGCGTCGCTCGCGGGCGTCGGGCTCGTGCCGATCGACACCGCCACCGACCTGCACAACGCCTTCGCGCTCGGCGCCGCCGTGTGCTTCGCAGTGCCCGCGCTCGGGCTGAAGCTCGCGGTTCCCGGCATCTCGAACCGACTCGTCGGCGTCTCGCTCGTGCTGGTCGGCGTCGAGGCCACCGCGATGGTGCTGTACGACGGGTTCGGGGTGTTCAACCTCACCGTGTTCGAGCTCGTCGCGTTCGCGCTCGTGTTCGTGTGGCTCATCGCGGTCGCGGTGCTGACGATGGTCACGGTCGACGCGACCCAGGCCGGGCGCGCCGGCGCACGTGCGGAGCGTCGCGCGGCCCGGCCGCTGCGACCGCGTCAGCTGCGCACGCTGCGCGTGGCGCGGATGCGCGGCAGTCAGGACCGGGTGCACCGTCGGGCGCGGGCGCTCAGCCGCGCGGCGGGCCGGGTGCCGCGGTCGCGCGCGGTTCGCCCACGGCGGACGCCACGACTTAGCACTCTCGGGTGGTGAGTGCTAATCTATGAGCAAGTTGAGTCGCACTGACTCAACTTGTTCGGGAGTCGCCCGACCCCGAACCGTCATCACGACGCAGAGGAGACTGGAGATGGCAACCACCTACGACGCATTCCGCGACCTCGACCGTGTCGCGTCCGCGCTCTTCGACACCCGACGCGGCCCGCGGCGCATGCCGATGGACCTCTACCGCGACGGCGACCACTACGTGCTCACGGCCGACCTGCCGGGCATCGACCCGGGCTCGGTCGACATCGACGTCGACGGCCAGCTGCTGACCATCCGCGCCGAGCGCACCCTGCCGTCCGGCGAGGGCGTGAAGTGGATCACCCGCGAGCGCGAGGCGGCGAGCTTCCTGCGCCAGCTGAACCTCGGCCAGGGGGTCGACACCGAGCGCATCTCGGCCCGCTACGACAACGGCGTGCTGAGCGTGCAGATCCCGGTCAGCGAGAAGGCGAAGCCGCGCAAGGTCGCGGTCGAGACGACGGACGCTTCCGCCAAGGAGGTCACGCCGGTAGAGTCGTGAACCTCATGAGCGATGGCGAGGGCACGGGCGAGCAGCTCACCTACGCGCGCAATGACGACGAGGGCCGTTTCGAGATCTACCTCGGAACGGCCCTCGCCGGCTTCTCCGAGTTCAAGGAGCGGGGCGACCGCATCACGTTCCTGCACACCGAGGTCTTCGACCGGTACGAGGGGCAGGGCATCGGCAGTCAGCTCGCCCGGTTCGTGCTCGACGACGCCGTCGCCCGCGGCATGCTGATCGTGCCGCGCTGTCCGTTCATCGCCGCGTACCTGCGCCGCCACGAGGAGTACGAGGACCACGTGCGCTGGCCCCCGCGCACGCCCTGAGGTGGAGCGTCGCGACACGGCGCCGCATCGCCCCCGTACGGGGACTGTCCGAGGCATCCGCCCGGTCGTAGTCTGGCCCCACCGACCCCGGACGGGCGAGGTGCGACCCAGAGCAGCGACGGCGGCGGGCGACATGCCCGCAGACACAGCCGCTCCCGGACGAAAGGCGATCGAGCTCGGTGCCCCGGGCTCGCCGCCGGCTCCGGAGTCGCGGCGGCAGTACCCGTGCCCCCGCGACACGCTGTCATCCGATGGGTCCGCGTCCACCGTCCCGGTTCCCGAAGTTCGGGTCGGGTTCCGGAACGCTGATCCGGGGGAGTCGAGGAGGGGTGAGGGGGTAGGGCCCTCGCCCCTCACTCGTCGCGC
Source organism: uncultured Agromyces sp. (assembly GCA_913053875.1). Taxonomy (GTDB): domain Bacteria; phylum Actinomycetota; class Actinomycetes; order Actinomycetales; family Microbacteriaceae; genus Agromyces. Next base: position 29,952 of record CAJXGN010000003.1, read on the forward strand.
GCTCAGTCGGTGGCGGCGACGCCGCTGCGCAGCTTGTCGCAGAGCGCGGTGAGCTGCGCGAGCTCCTCGGCGTCGAGCCCATCGCCCATGTGCCCCGAGATGCTCTCCATGTGCTCGAGCGCGACGCGCCGGAACACCTCGAAGCCGCTGTCGGTCAGGGAGACGATCGTGCCCCGCCCGTCGGCCGGGTCGTCGCTCTTGGCGAGGTACCCGCGCGCGGTGAGGCGATCGACGAGTCGGCTCACGCTCGGCTGGGTGATCAGCACGTGCGTGTTGAGGTCCTTCAGGCGCAGCTGGTGGCCCGGCTGCCGCGAGAGGTTGAACATCACGTCGTACTCGTTGAGCGAGATGATCTCCGAGGGGAACTCCGCCTGCAGCCGGCGCATCACCGTGACCTGGGCGCGGAACAGCGACTCCCACGCGGCGACCGCGGTCGTGCGCTTCGACACGGTTCCTCCCCTCGTTGCTCCCACAATAGGCAACGCCGGGCTGGTCGCGCTCTCACCCGTCCGGGTGGCACGAGACGAGGGTGTCGCGGACCCGGTACTGGAGACGGGTGAGGGCCGGTCGTAGAGGCTGACGACCGGCCCTCTCCCTTGCACCAAGAGTGTCCTGCAATCACATTCCGCGCCGCCTGCCACAGCAAACAGGTGGCGCACAACGAATATATAACGGAACGGTAACGGGCGCTAGTTATCAATCTGAGATTTTTCGACGAATCCGGAATCGGGTCCTTCGAGGCGACGACGTTCACTCGGGCGAGATCGCGCAACGATGTGATCGCCCATTAACTTTTTCCTTGCGCTCGGCCCGCGACGCACGGCATGCTTGCCGCAGCAATGACGCGACCCTGGGAGAGATCCGTGGAACTGAGCGCAACGCAGCGTGCGGCCCTGACGACCATCTGCGACACCTTCGCACCTGGTGACGGCAACGGCATCCCTCCCGCCAGCGCGCTCGGCGCGGTCGCGCTCGCCGAGGGCATGGCCGCATCGAATCCTCGCCAGGCCGAGATCGACCAGCTCGGGCAGATCCTGAAGCTGTGGAACACGCGCACGTTCGGCGTGCTGCTCGGCATCGGTCCGCGCCGGTTCGGCGACCTCTCGCCCGCGCAGCGCGAGACGGCGCTCATCGCGCTCGGCGACTCGAAGCTGCCGCTCAAGCGGGTGCTCTTCCAGAACCTGAAGTCCGCCGCCACGCTGTCGTATTACCTGTCGCCGGGCACGAACGGCACCTCGCCGCTCTGGAGCGCGATGGGCTACCCCGGTCCGCTGGGGGTGCGGGCGGATGCCCCGGAGCGACCGCTCTCGCCGGTCGCGCCCGCGGCCGATACCGACCTCTCCTGCGACGTGGTCGTCGTCGGCTCGGGTGCCGGCGGCGGCACGGCCGCTGCGGTGCTCGCGCAGGCCGGCTACGACGTGATCGTGCTCGAGAAGGGCGGCTACTTCGACGACCGCGACTTCGACGGCGGCGAGCTGACCGGCCTCACCACGCTCTACGCGCCCGGCCCGAACGCCACGGCCGAGGGGCAGCTCAGCCTGCTGTCGGCGCAGTGCCTCGGCGGCGGAACGGTCGTGAACTACTCGACCTCGTTCCGCACGCCCGACCACGTGCGCGCCGAGTGGGCATCCCTCGGCGCGGCCCAGTTCGCGACCGACGAGTTCGACCGGTCCCTCGACGCGGTGTGGGCGCGCATCGGTGCGAACGGCGACTACAGCCGCCCGTCGAACCGCGACCAGATCCTCGAGCGCGGCCTCACGAAGCTGGGCTGGCACGTCGGCTCGCTCGAGCGCAACGTGCGCGCCTGCGACATGGCCGTCGAGTGCGGCCGCTGCGGCTCGGGCTGCCGCATCGGCGCGAAGCAGTCGACCACGAAGACCTGGCTGCTCGATGCCGAGTGTGCGGGTGCGCGCCTGTACACCGGCGTCGACGTGCGGGAGGTCACGAAGTCGGGCGGGAAGGCGACCGGCGTCGTGGGCCGCACGGCCGCGGGCCATCGCGTGACGGTGCGCGCCAAGGCGGTCGTGGCGGCCGCCGGTGCCGTGCAGACGCCGGCGCTGCTGCGTCGCTCGGGCCTGGAGAACCCCAACATCGGCAAGCACCTGCGGCTGCACCCGGCCACCGCGGTGTGGGCGGAGTTCGACGAGGAGGTGCGCCCGTGGGAGGGCGGCATGCAGACCCGCTACTCCTCCCAGTTCTCCGACATCGACGGCTCCGGCTACGGCGTGGTCTTCGAGACCGCGGCCGCGAACCCCGCGATCTCGGTCGCCTTCCTCCCGTGGCGCGGCGCGGGCACCCACCTCGAGCGGATGCGGCGGCTGGCGCACATGTCGAGCGTCGGCGTCATCACGCGCGACCAGGACTCGGGCGAGGTGAAGGTCGGCAAGGACGGCGAGCCGGTGCTGCACTACACGCTGTCCGACCGCGACGCCGGGCGCATGCGCGCGGGCATCGACGGTGCGGCCCAGGTGCTCGAGGCCGCCGGCGCGAAGTCGATGTTCACCGGCCACCAGGCGGGCATCACGTGGAAGCGCGCCTCTGGCGAGTCGGTGGGCGACTTCACGTCGCGTGCGCACGCCGCGGGCTACGGCCCGGGCCAGTGCACGATGGCGGCGCTGCACATCATGGGGTCCGCTCGCATGGGCGGCTCGGCGGCCGACACGGCGCTCGACCCGGACGGTGCCACCTGGGAGGTGCCGAACCTCGTCGTCGCCGACGCCTCGTGCTTCCCGATGAGCTCGGGCGTGAACCCGATGGTCACCATCGAGGCGATCGGCCACATGAACGCGACCCGGCTCGCCGGGAGGCTCTAGGCTCGCGGAGGGCGCCGCCGGCGCGGCATCCGTTCACTCGCTGTTCTTTTGAGTCATTCAAAAGAACCGGCTACACTGGCCGTGATGATGGACGAGCACGGCACCGCACTGCGCGAGGCGGGACTGCGGATCACCGCGGGCCGCGTCGCCGTGCTCGACGGGCTCGCCGCCATGCCGCACGTCGACGCCGACCGGCTGCTGCCGTACGTCGCGTCGCGCGTGCCGACCACCTCGATCCAGTCGGTGCACAACATCCTCACCGACCTGACCGAGGCACGCCTGATCCGCCGCATCGTGCCCGCGGGTTCCGCCGCGCTGTACGAGCGCCGCATCGGCGACAACCACCACCACCTCGTCTGCCGCGGCTGCGGCCGGGTGACCGACGTCGACTGCGTGATCGGGGCGCCGCCCTGCCTCACCCCGTCGTCGAGCGAGGGGTACGAGATCGAGTCCGCCGAGGTCACCTTCTGGGGCACCTGCTCCCAGTGCCTCGCGGATGCCGCGGGCGAGCCCCGCCCGTAACCGAAGACGTCCGGCCGCGCCGCGGCCGGTCCATGGACGACCGAACACAGGAGGAGCCATGACCACGCATCCCACCACGACCCAGACCGGCGCGCCGGTCCCGAGCGACGAGCACTCGCTCACCGTCGGCAACGACGGCACGACCGCGCTGCACGACCGTTACCTGGTCGAGAAGCTCGCGCAGTTCAACCGCGAGCGCATCCCGGAGCGCATCGTGCACGCCAAGGGCGGCGGCGCGTTCGGCACCTTCGTCGCGACCGGCGATGTCTCGCAGTACACCACCGCGGCCGTCTTCCAGCCCGGCGCCGAGTCGGAGACGCTGCTGCGCTTCTCGTCGGTCGCCGGCGAGCAGGGCTCGCCCGACACCTGGCGCGACGTGCGCGGCTTCTCGGTGAAGTTCTACACGACGGAGGGCAACTACGACATCGTCGGCAACAACACCCCGGTGTTCTTCATCCGCGACGCGATCAAGTTCCCCGACTTCATCCACTCGCAGAAGCGCCTGCCGGGCTCGGGCCTGCGCGACGCCGACATGCAGTGGGACTTCTGGACCCTCTCGCCCGAGTCGGCCCACCAGGTGACCTACCTCATGGGCGACCGCGGCCTGCCGAAGTCGTGGCGCCACCTGCAGGGCTACGGCTCGCACACCTACCAGTGGATCAACGCCGCCGGCGAGCGCTTCTGGGTGAAGTACCACTTCCACTCCAACCAGGGCGTGGAGCGCCTCGACAACGCCGAGGCCGAGGCGATCGCCGGTGCCGACGCCGACCACTACCGCCGCGACCTCTACGAGGCGATCGAGCGCGAGGAGTTCCCGTCGTGGGACGTCAAGGTGCAGGTCATGCCCTACGACGACGCGAAGGACTACCGGTTCAACCCGTTCGACTTGACGAAGATCTGGCCGCACGAGGACTACCCGCTGATCCCGCTGGGCCGCCTCGAGCTGAACCGCAACCCGGAGAACTTCTTCGCCGAGATCGAGCAGGCCGCGTTCTCGCCGGCGAACCTCGTGCCGGGCATCGACATCAGCCCCGACAAGATGCTCATGGCCCGCGTGTTCTCGTACCCCGACGCGCAGCGCTACCGCGTCGGCACGAACTACCAGCAGATCCCGGTGAACGCGCCGCACGCCGCCGACGTGCACTCGTACACGCGTGACGGCGCCCAGCGCCACCAGTTCCCGCCGGCGACCGCGCCGAACTACGCGCCGAACTCGTTCGGCGGCCCCGTGGCCGACCCGGAGCTCGCCCGCGCCGGGTCGTGGGAGTCCGACGGCGCGCTCGTGCGCACCGCCGCGACCCTCCACGCCGAGGACGACGACTTCGGCCAGCCCGGCACGCTCTACCGCGAGGTCTTCGACGCCGACGCCAAGGCGCGGTTCCTCGAGACGCTGAGCGGCCAGGCGCAGGCCATCACGGTCGACGACATCCGCGAGCGCTTCTTCGTCTACTGGACGAACGTCGACGCCGGCCTCGGTCAGGCGCTGCGCGACGCCTACGCCGGCGACGCCACCGCCGCGGCGTAGCCCACGCGATCGATCAGCCCCGTGCGGCCGCTTCCAACGCGGCGGCTGCACGGGGCATCGCCGTGCCCAGGCCCCACCGCTCGCCGAGCGCCTCGAGCACGTCGGCGTCCGGCGCGGTGATCCGCGCCTCGTCGACGTCGAACCCCAGCGACAGGTCGCGCACGACCTCGACCACCTTCGGGGCCACGTCGAGGTAGTCGGATGCCTCGCCGAGCTTCGCGCGCAGCCGGGCGGACATCGCCGAGGAGGCATCCGTCGCCGCCTCTCGCACCCCGTCGAGGTCGCCGAACTCGCCCAGCAGGCTCGCCGCGGTCTTCTCGCCGATGCCCGCGACCCCCGGCAGCCCGTCGGAGGTGTCGCCGCGCAGCGCCGCGAAGTCGGCGTACTGCTCGGGCAGCACCCGGTACTTCTCCACGACGGATGCCGCGGTGAGCACCTCGAGCCGGCTCATGCCGCGCGCCGTGTAGACCACCCGCACGTCTCGTGCGTCGTCGACGAGTTGGAACAGGTCGCGGTCGCCGGTCACCACGTCGACGGGCATCTCGGCCTGCGTCGCGAGGCTGCCGATCACGTCGTCGGCCTCGTGGTCGGGCGCGCCCACGACCGGCACGCCGAGGGCGGCCAGCACCTCGCGGATCACCGGCACCTGCACCTCGAGCGGGTCGGGCACCTCCTCGACCGACCCGCCGGTCTCGACGACCTCGGCGACGCGGTGCGCCTTGTAGCTCGGGATCAGCTCGACCCGCCACTGCGGCCGCCAGTCGTCGTCCCAGCACGCCACGAGGTGCGTCGGCTCGTAGTCGCCGACGAGCTTCGCGATGAACTCGAGCAGCCCGCGCACCGCGTTCACGGGCGTGCCGTCCGGCGCCCGCAGCGTGTCGGGCAGCCCGTAGAACGCTCGGAAGTACAGCGACGCGGTGTCCAGGAGCATGAGGCGGTCGGGCATACGCCGATCATGGCAGAGGTGGGGTGCACACTGGAGGGGTGCGAGCGGATGCGACGGTGAGCTGGATCCCGCGGCATCCGACCGATGTCGTGGCGACGCTGGCTCCGTTGCGGCGCGGACCCGGCGACCCGACGCAGTTCGTCGACGACGCTGGTGCGGTGTGGCGCACGACGCTCACCGCCGACGGGGCGGCGACCCTGCGGGTGACGCAGCGGGGCGAGGCGCTGCGCTGCGACGCGTGGGGTCCGGGCGCGCGCGAGGCCGTGGCATCCGCCCCCGACCTCGCAGGCGGCGCCGACGACCCGGCCGGCTTCGACCCGATCACCCCGCTCGTCGCCGAGGCGCACCGTCGCAACCCGGGCCTCAGGATGCCCCGCTCGGCCCGCGTCTTCGAGGCGCTCGTGCCCGCCGTGATCGAGCAGCGGGTCATCACGCTGCAGGCGCACGAGTCGTGGCGGCATCTGCTGCACCGGTTCGGCGCGGTCGCGCCCGGCCCGACGCCGCGCCGGATGCGGGTCGTGCCGTCGCCCGAGCAGTGGGCGCGCATCCCCTCGTGGGAGTGGCACCGCGCCGGCGTCGACCCCGCCCGGTCGCGCACGATCGTGGTCGCCGCGCGCTACGCCGACCGGCTCGAGGAGGCCGCGGCGATGACACCCGTCGACGCCATCGCGCGCCTGCGGTTCGTGCCGGGCATCGGCGAGTGGACCGCGGCCGAGATCGCGCAGCGCGCGTTCGGCGACCCCGACGCGCTGTCGGTCGGCGACTACCACCTGTCGAACTACGTCGGCCACGCCATGTTCGGCCGCGACCTGACCGACGACGAGATGCTCGAGGCACTCGAGCCGTGGCGCGGCCACCGCCAGCGGGTCGTGCGCCTGCTCGGTGCAGCCGGCGTCCCCGGCAAGCCGCGCCGCGCGCCGCGCGCCGCCTTCGTCGACCACCGCTCGCGCTGAGCGGGCTCAACTCCGGCCAGCCGAGCGCGGCGCCGGCGACCGGTGCGCCGTCACGCCCCGCTCGTGTCGATCACGTCGAAGCGGTTGCCCTCCGTGTCCTCGAGCACGATCCAGTCGGCCCCGGGCGGGTAGCGATCCCAGTCGATGTGGCGAGCGCCGAGCGCGACGAGCCGGTCGATCTCGGCCTGCTGGTCGTCCGCGTAGAGGTCGAGGTGCATGCGCGGGGGAAGGCTTACCCGTGAACGGTCCTGCGACAGCGCGATCGAGGTGCCGGCGTCGGCGCCGGCCCGCGGGTCGAGGATCACCCAGTCCGCCCTCGGCTCGCTTCGCGGCACGTAGTCGAGGGCGGCGCACCAGAACGCCATGGCGCGGTGCAGGTCCTCGACGCCGAGCACGACGGTCCCGACGGTCAGCATGCGGTCACCCTACGCGCGGTCCGCCGGCCGGGCAACGCCGGATTCGCCGGCGGGTGCGCCGCCCTGCCGGGTGTCCTGCGCCGCGATCCACGCGGCGACCTCGGTGCGGCGGGCCATGCCGAGCTTGGCGAGGATGTGCTCGACGTGGGTCGACACCGTGCTCGGCGAGATCACCAGCCGCCGGGCGATCTCGCGGTTGGTCGCCCCCTCGCCGACGAGCCGGGCGACGTCGACCTCGCGTGCGCTGAGCGGGCCGATGCCGCCCTGCGGGGCGTCCGTCGCCGCCGCGGTGGCCAGTCGCTCCAGCAGTGCGCTCCCCGACTCGCGGGCCCACTGCCGGGCGGATGCCGCCGAGGCGGCCGCATCCGCCGCGCGACGCGTGCGCGCGCAGGCGCCCGCGAGGTCCGCCTCCGCCTGCACGCCCTCCCAGACGCGGCTGCGCTCGCGCCACCCGGACGCGGCGCGCACGAGTGCCTCGTGCGCCTGCCCGGTGCGTCCCTCGGCGAGCAGCAGCACGCCCTCGGCGTGGTCGAGCACCGGCAGCGTGCCCGGGATCCCCCGGTGTCGCACCAGCGCTCCGGCGGTGTCGAGGAACGCGCGCGCGTCGGCGGCCGCGCGCTGGCCGACCCGAGCGCGCACGCCCGTGAGCACGTGCGGGAACAGGTACGCGGCGTCCTCGACCTCGAGCGATGCGGCGAGGCCGTCCGCGGTGAGCGCGACGGCGTCGGCGAGTCGCCCTTCGTGCAGGGCGAGTTCCGCGAGCCCCCAGAGCGCGGGGGAGAGTCGCTGCAGCTCGCCCATGCGCTCGCCGATCTCGCGGGCCTCGTCGAGGTGTCCCCGCGCCGCGTCGAAGTGCTCGCGGCCGAGCTCGAGGTAGCCGAGCACGTGCAGCAGCGTGATCCGCGTGGTGATGCCGCCCTGGCCGTCGACGAGCACCCGCCGCGCGAGCTCCTCGGCACCCGCCCAGTCGCCGGTGGCCCACCGCACGTGCGCGGCGTGCGCCGCCAGGTAGTGATGGTCGTTCCAGCTCTCGACGCGAGCGGTGTAGTCCATCCCGCGTGCGATCCACTCGGTCGCGTGCGTGTACTCCACGAGCACGGAGTCGCTCGAGCCCACCATGCGGTACCCCCGAGACGCCTCGGCCTCCTGGCCCGCGTCGGCCGCTTCGGCGACCGCGCCCTCGAGCATGGCCCAGCCCTCCGCCATGCGACCCGCGAAGAGGTAGTCGCTCGCGAGCGTCGTGTCGATGTGGCGGCGCAGCGCCGGAGCCTCGCCCTGGGGCACCAGCTCGCGCGCCCGCTCGGCGTACGCGATCGAGGTGTCCAGCAGGCGACTGAGCATGGTGGCCGCCGCGAGGGCGGCGAGCAGGCCGGCGCGCACGGCGTCCGGCACGTCGTCGCGCCCGTCGAGGCGATCGAGTGCAGTCTCGGCGAGCGCGCGCCGGGAGGCGAGGTCGTCGCCCAGCAGGTGCCGCGCCGCCATGAGCGCCGGCACGAGTCGTGCGGCGGCCACCTCGTCTCCCGTCTCGCGGTGGAGCGCGATCGCCGCCTGGAACTTGTCGGCCGCTGCCCGGCTGTCGTCGATCGCGGCGAGTTCGGTCGCGAGTCGCGCGCGCAGGTCTGCCGCGAGCGCGTGGGCGGTCGCCGACGGCATCGTCCGCTCGGCCCGCCGGTACAGGTCCACCGCCTCGCGGTGCGCCGAGACGCGGACGGCGTCTGCCGCGGCCGCGAGCGCGTGCCGGTGCGCCTCCGCCGCCAGGCCGGCCTGCTCGAACTGGTCGGAGACGAACGCGTCGCCGAAGCCGGCGGCCAGGGCGGCACGCGCGACCGAGGCGTGCAGGCGACGGCGGTGCAGCGGCGGGATGGCGGCGTGGATCGCGTCGCGGATGAGCGCGTGCCGGAAGTCGAAGCGATGGCCGTCGCCGCCGGGCACGACGAGCTGGGCGGCCGCGAGTTCGGTCATGCCCGCGTCCACCGCGTCGGAGTCGTGCGCCGCGACGGCGGCGAGGAGATCGAGGTCGAACGAACGTCCGATGACGGCGGCAGCGTCGACCAGCTCGCGCGCAACCGGGCCGAGTCGCTCCGCCCGCACGAGCACGGCGTCCGCGACCGTGTCGGGCACGGCCGCGTCGTCGCCGTCCCCGCCGGTGGCGGCGAGCAGCTCCTCGACGTGCAGCGGGATCCCGTCGCCGCGCTCGTGCAGTCGACGCACGGTCTCCGAGGGCGCGACCCTCCCCGTGATCGACTCGACCATCGCGCGCGTGCCCTCGGGTCCCAGCCGTGCGAGTCGCGCCTCCTCCGCCGCGCGCCGCGCGACCAGGCGGCCGCGCCACGCGCGCAGGCTCGACTTCGGGTACAGCTCGTCGCTGCGATACGTCGCGACCAGCAGGCCGCCCGGCGGCACGCCGTCGGCGACGCGCTCGAGCACCTCCAGGCTCAGGTCGTCCGCCCAGTGCAGGTCCTCGACGGCGAGCACGGTCGGCCCGGCGGCCAGGAGATCGAGGCAGGTGACGGCCAGGTCGCCGACGAGTACCCGGCGATGGCGCGAGGCATCCGATCGCTCGTCGTCGGCAGTGGCGGCGAGTAGCGTGCGCAGACGACGGCCGAACTCGGGGGCGTCGTCTGCGTCCGCACGGGTGAGCGCATCCGCGAGCGCCAGCAGCAGTCCTCCGGCGGCCTCGGCGTCGCGCGGGTAGGCGCCCGCGGTGTGCAGCGCGGTGCCTACCGGCAGGCGCTCGGTCACCTCGCCGAGCAGACGCGTCTTGCCGATCCCCGCCTCCCCGGCGAACAGCAGCACATGACCGCGCTCGCGCGACTCGGCGATGCGGCGGTCGGCCAGCGCGACGAGGTCCGCCCGTCCCACGAGCGCGGGGCAGACCCGGGTCGGGGCGCTCATCGCGTTCGGCTCGTCCCGGGCGGCATGCGGCAAGTGTACGGATCGACCGATCGCCCGCGACCGCGTCGTGCACAAGATCGGTCGGATGGCCGATGAACGTGCACGGTGTCGCGAGCATCGTGGAGGCCACGGGTCATCGGAGGGATGACGGACGAGAGGAGCGTGCGATGGCACAGTTCATGGACGTGCACGAGGGTTTCGTGGGCGTGACGAAGGAGCAGTTGGCGGCGGCGCACGACGCCGACCTGGCGATCGAGGGCGAGGAGGGCGTGCACTTCGCGCATGCCTGGATCGATGCCGAGAGCGGCAAGGTGTGGTGCCTGTCGACCGGCCCGTCGAAGGAGGCAGTCATGCGCGTGCACGAGCGCGCCGGTCACCCCACGGCGGAGGTCTACGAGCTCACCGCCGAGGTCTAGCCGAACTCGCGAACCGGACGGGCGGAACGGGACCCGAACCCGTTCCGCCCGTTCGCGTGCCCGGGCGGCGGCACGCGAACGAGCGTTCAGAACACGTCGGGGCTGGGCGTCGACGCCTGGCGGATCGACACGTCGGCGTGGCGGTCGAACCGGTAGCCGACGCCGCGCACGGTGCGCACGATGTCCTCGTAGTGGGCGAGCTTCGAGCGCAGGCGGCGCACGTGCACGTCGATGGTGCGCTCGTTCGGCGCGTCGTCGGCGTCGCCCCAGAGCCCGTCGATGATCTCGTGGCGGTCGATGGTGCGGCCCTCGCGGAGCACGAGGTACTGCAGCAGCTCGAACTCCTTGTAGGTGAGCCCGGCCGGCTCGCCGTCGAGCAGCACGCGCTTGCGCGAGATGTCGATGATCACGCCGTCGGGGTGGCGGTCGGCGTCGGGCTCGTCGCCGCGCTGCTGGGCGAGCGCGGCCGGCTCCTGCAGGGCGAGGCGCACGACGTCGACGTCGCGGCCGCCGGCGCCCTCGGGCGCGAGTGCGACGGCGGCGTAGGTCTCGGCCGACGGGGAGAGCTGGGCGGTGAGCCGTCGCAGCTCGGCGACGAGCTCGCTGAGGCTGGTGCCGTCGGCGTCGGCCTTGGCCTCGTCGATGCCGACGTAGAACACGAAGCCGCGGGCCTCGGATCCCTCGGGCACGGCGCGGAGGCGCGGGGCGGCCGAAGCGGGGGCGACGGCGTCGGTGGCGGAAGCAGCCTCGCGACGGTCGGCGAGCGCGACGGCCGGACGAACGGTGACGGGAGCGGCGGGAGAGGAGAGCTGGGCGAGAGACATGATCGATCCTTCGGTGATGATGCGGGGCGACCCGGCGCGTGAGGGGCGCTGGAGCGGGTCGGTGTTGCGCGGGCCCCTGGAGCGGGGCGGGGCGGACGTGCCGGTCGGGCGTGTCCGGGAGCAGGCGTCAGCCGGGATCTCGGCGGTGGCTGCGTGCTCGGCGTGGACGAGTGGTCAGCGGCACATTCGACAGCACATGCGCGCGCGGCCGGGCATCATCATGCCGGCATGCCCGATCGCCTCGAAGGAGGTCAGGGTGCGCGTGGTGTCGGTCATGCGGGCAAGTAAAGCGTCAGCGGGGGAGTGTGTCAATTCATGACGCCCGGTCTGCGGGGTGCGGGCGCGCAGCGGATGCGGCGGGCGACGCGCATCGTCGGCGGTCTGCTCGCCCCGGGGCATCCGATTGCAGAAAATGCGACGAGGGGTAGATTCAGGAAAGTTTCCGCGACCCCATCGCCGCATGCGCCGACATGGCCGAAGAACCTTCGTGGAGGCGTGCGTCCGGCGCAGGGTGTGCGACGCCGCGCACGGCCGGAACGCGTGCGATCAGACCGTGCCGTAGAGCCGGTCGCCCGCGTCGCCGAGGCCCGGCACGATGAAGCCGTGCTCGTTGAGGTGGTCGTCGACCGCGCCGAGCACCACCGTCACGTCGCGGCCGGCCATCGCCTGCTCGACGGCCTGGAGCCCCTCCGGTGCGGCGAGGATGCACACCGCCGTGACGTCCTGCGCGCCGCGCGCGAGCAGGTAGTCGATCGCCGCGATGAGCGACCCGCCGGTGGCGAGCATCGGGTCGAGCACGAAGCACTGCCGGTCGGAGAGGTCGTCGGGCAGGCGCTCGGCGTAGGTGGTCGGCTCGAGCGTCTCCTCGTTGCGCGCCATGCCGAGGAACCCGACCTCGGCGCTCGGCAGCAGGGTCGTCATGCCCTCGAGCATGCCGAGGCCCGCGCGCAGGATCGGCACGATGATCGGCTTCGGGTCGGCGATGCGCACGCCCGTCGTCGGCGACACCGGCGTGACGATGTCGACCGGCTCGACCCGCACGTTGCGCGTGCCCTCGTACGCGAGCAGCGTCATCAGCTCGGAGACGAGCGAGCGGAACACCGGCGACGGCGTGTCCTGGTCGCGGAGCACCGTGAGCTTGTGGGTGATGAGCGGGTGGTCGGCGACGTGGACTCGCATGGTCGCCAGTCTAGGCTGCCGCGGCCGGGCGGCGCACCGCGCGGATAGGCTCGGAACCGAGCCGCCGGGACGGCCGGGACGAGGGGGAGCGGATGCCGCACGACGCGCGCCACGACGAGTGGATGCGCCTCGCCCTCGACGAGGCGGCCGCCGCCCCCGCCGCGAGCGGCGACGTGCCCGTCGGCGCGATCGTCGTCGACGCCGACGGGCGAGTGATCGCCACCGCCCGCAACGAGCGCGAGGCGACCGGCGACCCCACCGCGCACGCCGAGGTGCTCGCCCTGCGGCGTGCAGCCCGGGCGACCGGCGACCGGCACCTCACGGGCTGCACGCTCGTGGTCACCCTCGAGCCGTGCGTCATGTGCGCCGGCGCGATCGTCGCCGCGCGCGTGCCCACGGTCGTGTTCGGCGCCTGGGACGAGAAGGCGGGCGCCGCGGGCTCGCTCTACGACGTGCTGCGCGACCGCCGCCTCAACCACCGCGTCGAGGTCTTCGCGAGCGTGCTCGAGGACGAGGCCGGCCGCATGCTCCGCGACTTCTTCGAGGACCCGGGCCGCCGACCCGAACGCTGACCCCGACTGCGGGGCCCCGGCGTCAGGCGGCCGACGGACGCGCGCGTGCCTCGATCAGGTCGAGGTACTCCTCGAGCAGGGCAGCGGATGCCCGTTGCATCCGCTCGCCGTACTCGGCACGTTCGGCGCGCAGTCGAGCGACGCTCAGCCCGTACTCGGGCAGCTCGTCGCCCCAGAGCGCGAGCCAGTCCTCGTGGATCTGCTCGGTCACCTCGGGGTGGAACTGCACGGCGAGCAGCCAGTCGCCGATGCCGAACGCCTGGTTGGGGTACTGCGCCGAGGCGGCGAGCCGCGTCACGCCCTCGGGCAGGTCGAAGGTGTCGCCGTGCCACTGCACGACCGGCACGCCGGCCACGTGGCGCACCGGGGAGCGCGCGCCCGCCGGGGTCGGAGCGACCTCGAGCCAGCCGACCTCCTTCGACGGACCGCGGTAGACGCGCGCGCCCATGGCCTGGGCGACGAGCTGCGCGCCGAGGCACACGCCGAGCACGGGCGCCTCGGCGGCGATGCGCGCCTGCAGCAGCGTCACCTCGTCGGCGAGGTACGGGTGGGCGTCGAGCGCGTACGCCGACTCGTCGCCGCCGAGCACGAGCACGAGGTCGTGCGCGAGCGGATCGACGCCCGCCACCGCGCCGGCGGGCGCGTCCGCGAACACGATGCGGTAGCCGCGGCGCTCGAGCACGGGGCCGAGGTTGCCGAGCCCGATCGCGGTGTCGTGGCGCACGACGAGCACCGTGCGCATGGCGCTCAGTCCAGGCCCTTGATGACGATCACGTCGGTCGCCGGCAGCGCGGCCGGGTCGATCCAGACGTCCGGCTCGAAGTAGATGATCCGCGCGACCGGCACGGCCTCGCGCACGCGCTTCTCGATCGCGTTCGTCGCCGCGGCGACCTCGAGCAGCCGCTGGTCGGCCCGGAACGCGATCTTCGCGGCGACCATGAGCTCGTCGGGCCCGAGGTACAGCGTCTTCATGTGGATGATGCGCTCGACCTCGTCGCCGGCGAGCACCGCCGCCTCGATCGCCTCGAGGTCGGTCGGGTTCGCACCCTCGCCCACGAGCAGGCTCTTGGTCTCGATGCCGAGCACGATCGCCACGACGATGAGCAGCGTGCCGATGGCGAGCGTGCCGATCGCATCCCACACGCCGTTGCCCGTGATGACCGTGAGCCCGACGCCGATGAACGCGAGGACGAGGCCGATCAGCGCCGCGACGTCCTCGAGCAGCACGACGGGCAGCTCGGGCGCCTTCGCGCGGCGCACGAACTGGAACCACGACCGGTTTCCGCGCACCTTGTTCGACTCGATGATCGCGGTGCGCAGCGAGAATCCCTCGAGCACCATGGCGACGACGAGCACGAGCAGCGGCAGCCACCACACCTCGAGCGGGTGCGGGTCGGCGAGCTTCTCGATGCCCTCGTAGATCGAGAACACGCCGCCGACCGAGAACAGGATGATCGCGACGACGAAGGCGTACACGTACCGCTCGCGGCCGTAGCCGAACGGATGCTCCTGATCGGCCTTGCGCCGGGCCTGCCGGCCGCCCCAGATGAGCAGCAGCTGGTTGCCCGCGTCGGCCAGCGAGTGCACGCCCTCGGCGAGCATCGACGACGAACCGGAGACGGCCCACGCGATGAACTTCGTGATCGCGATGCCGAGGTTCGCCAGGAAGGCCGCGATGATCGCTCGGGTGCCGCCGGACGTGCTCATGCGCCAATCCTAGGATGGAGCGGTGACCACCTCCGTCGTTCTGCCCACAATCGCATTCCTGGGCGCCGGCTCGATGGCGCGCGCCGTCCTCGCCGGCCTGCTCCAGCCCGGCGTCGAGGTCGAGGGAGGCGTCCGCGCGACCAACCGCAGCGCGGCCCGCGCGGCCGAGCTCGACGTGCACGAGGCGGTCACGGCGTACTCGACCGAGACGGATGCGGGTGCCAACCGCGCGGCCGTCGCCGGCGCCCGCATCGTGGTCGTCGCCGTCAAGCCCGGCATGGTGCCCGACCTGCTCGACGAGATCGCCGACGCGCTCGAGCCCGGCGCGCTCGTCGTGAGCGTCGCCGCGGGCGTCACGGCCCGGACGTTCGAGCGGCACCTGCCCGAGCACGTGCACGTGATCCGTTCCATGCCGAACACGCCCGCGGTCGTCGGCCGCGCCGTGACCGGCGTCTCGGCGGGCACGCGCTCGACCGACGACGACCTCGCGCTCGCCGTCGCGCTCTTCGAGACGGTCGGCGAGGTGCTCGTCGTGCCCGAGTCGCAGCTCGACGCGCTTTCGACCATCTCGGGGTCCGGCCCGGCGTACGTGTTCCACCTGATCGAGCAGCTCACGGCGACCGCCGTCGCGAAGGGCTTCACGCCCGAGCAGGCCGCGCTGATGGTCGAGGGCACGTTCCGCGGTGCGAGCGAGCTGCTCGCCGCCTCCGACGACCCGCCCGCCGAGTTGCGCCGGCGCGTCACCAGCCCGAACGGCACGACCGAGCGTGCGATCGCCGAGCTCGAGGCATCGGACCTGCAGGCCGTGTTCGACCGTGCCACCGACGCGGCCCTCGCGCGCGCCCGCGAACTCGCCGCCGGCGCCTGAGCGGGCGGGCCCGCCCCACCGCGAGGCCGACGGGCGCCCTACTCGAGCGCCGCGAACTTCTCGATGTCGCCCTCGGTGCCCGAGACGATGATGAGGTCGTGGTTCGACACGACAGTCTGCTCGGTCGCGTAGGTGAACGGCTTGCCGGGGCTCTTCACGCCGACGACGGTCACGTTGTGCTTCGTGCGCACGCCCGACTCGGTGAGGTTCTTGCCGCGGATCGGCCGCGGCGGGTACATCTTCACGAGCGCGAAGTCGTCGTCGAACTCGATGAAGTCGAGCATGCGGCCGCTGACCAGGTGCGCGGTGCGCTCGCCGGCCTCGGCCTCGGGGTAGATCACGTGGTTCGCGCCGATGCGCTCGAGGATCTTGCCGTGCGACTGGCTGATCGCCTTCGCCCAGATCTGCGGGATCTTGAGGTCCACGAGGTTGGCGGTGATGAGCACGGATGCCTCCACCGACGAGCCCACCGCGCAGACCGCGATCGAGAAGTCCTGCGCGCCGATCTGGCGCAGCGCGTCGATCGACTTCGCGTCGGCGACGACCGCGTGCGTGACGCGCTCCGACCACTTCTGCACGAGCGACTCGCTCGCGTCGATGGCGAGCACCTCGCGGCCGAGGCGGTCGAGCTGCCCGGCCGTCGCGGCGCCGAACCGCCCGAGTCCGATGACGAGCACCGGCGCGTCGTGTCTGATGCGGTCAACCAACGATGGGCCTCTCTTCCGGCCGCTTGAACAACTGCCTCCGCTGGCTCGCGGCGAGGGCTGCGGCCAGCGTCACTGTACCAACGCGACCGGCCCACATCGTGGCGGACAGGATGTACTTCACCGAATCGGGCGACCGCGCGGGCAGGTCGGTGCTCAGCCCGCAGGTCGCGAATGCCGAGATCGTGTCGAAGAGCACGACGTCGAGCGGTTCCTTCGTGATGTGCAGGATCGCGATGGCCGCGGTCGCGACGATGGTCGCGCCCCACAGCACGACGCTGACCGCGAGCCGCAGCACGTCGTTCGGGATGCGGCGCTCGAAGACGTTCATCGACTGGTCGCCGCGCGCCTCGGCGAACGCGGCGAGGAACAGCACGGCGAGCGTGGTCACCTTGATGCCGCCCGCGGTCGAGGCCGACCCGCCGCCGACGAACATGAGCATGTCCATGCCGAGCAGCGTCGACCCGTTCATCTGCGACACGTCGACCGTCGAGAATCCGCCCGACCTGGTCATCATCGACAGGAACGTCGCGGTGATGGGCCGGAACCAGGGTTCCTGCCCGCCGAGCGTCGGCTGGTGGTTCCACTCGAGCACCGCGATGAACACCGCGCCGACGACCAGCAGGCCCAGGGTCGCGACGAGCGTGAGCTTGACGTGCACCGAGAGGCGGGCGCGGAAGCGCACCTTGCGGGCCAGGGCGAAGATCACCGGGAACCCGACGCTGCCGAGGAACACGCCGAAGCCGATGACGGTGAGCATCCACACGTCCTCGGCGAACGGCGCCATGCCCTCGACGGTCGGCACGAACCCGGTGTTGGTGAAGGCGGATGCCGCGAAGTAGAACCCCTTCCAGATCGCCGGCCACGGCTCCCAGCCGAGGATCAGCAGGTGCGGCACGATCAGCACGGTCAGCACGAGCTCGATCGCGAGCACGCTCACCGCGACGGTGGTGAGCAGTCCGCCGATCTCGCCGAGGCGCACCGCCTGGCTCTCGGCGATCGGCCCCGCGTGCGTGCGCATCGGGTTCGTGTCGCTGGCGGCGATGAGCTTCTGACGCAGGCCCAGGCGCCGCGAGACGACGAGGCCGAGGATCGACGCGAGCGTCAGCACGCCGATGCCGCCGACCTGCAGGCCGATGAGGATGGCCACGTTGCCGAACGTCGACCAGTGCGTGGCCATGTCGACCGTGACGAGCCCGGTCACGCAGATGGCGCTCACCGCCGTGAACAGCGCGTCCGCCAGCGGAGTGGCCGATCGGTCGGCGGCCGAGATCGGCAGGGCCAGCACCGCCGTGAGGATGAGGATGAGGCCCGTGAAGATCAGGATGGCGAACCGCGCCGGCGAGCTCTCCGCGAGGCCCGAGGCGAATCCGCGCACGCGACCGGCACGCGTCTTGCGCTCGCCGACCTCCGTGCGCATCATGTCCCTCCGCGTATCCGCGTCGAGACCGCATCCCCCGGCGGTCTCACGGTGAGTCATGGTACTCCTCAACGGGAATGACTAGCCTTGACCCATGGCGGACATCTTCGACGTGGTGGCGGATTCGACCAGGCGCGAGATTCTCGGCGTGCTCCGCGAGCGGGCGGAGGTCGCCGGCGACGGCGTCGGCGAGCTGAGCGTCTCCGACATCGTCTCGGCGCTGGGGCTCAGCCAGCCGACGGTCTCGAAGCACCTGAAGGTGCTGCGCGAGGCGGGACTCGCGCAGGTGCGCGAGGAGGGCCAGCACCGCTACTACCATCTGGTCGCCGAGCCGCTCGAGCACATCGAGGACTGGCTCTACCCGTTCCTCGCGGGTTCCGACGCCGAGCGGGTCACCGAGCTCGCGCTGCAGACGCTCAAGGACGAGCAGCGCGCGTTCGCCGAGAAGCTCGGCAAGGCGTATGCCGAGACCGCGCACCAGGTGCGCTCGACCACGCAGCGGGCGAGCACCGCGGTCAAGGGCGCGACCCAGAAGCTCAAGCCCTGACGAAGAACTCGATCCCTGACGGAGGCGAACGGCGATGGCGGGTGACCTGTCCGACGTGCGGTTCCTGACCGTGGCGGAGGTCGCGGCGCTCATGCGGGTGTCGAAGATGACCGTATACCGGCTGGTGCATGCGGGGGACCTGCCCGCGATCCGGTTCGGGCGATCGTTCCGCGTGCCGGAGTCCGCGGTGGCCGACGTGGTGCGCGGCGGGGCGGCCGACACCGCCTGAGCGGTGCCATCAGCGGAATCCGCTACACTACCCCGAGGCAATTCGCCTTCAGGCCGCGGCACGCCCGTTGCGGCATGCCCGGCCGGCCCCGAGACGTTCTGTGAGGTATTCCGTGGGTTCTGTGATCAAGAAGCGTCGCAAGCGCATGGCGAAGAAGAAGCACCGCAAGCTCCTTCGCAAGACGCGCCACCAGCGCCGCAACAAGAAGTAGTCGCACGCGACTGCTGCACTCGAGCCCCGAGCCGGAAGGCCCGGGGCTTCGTGCTGTCCGGGAGGCGACCCGGACGCGACCTAGAGTGGACGACATGACGACCGACGCGCCCGGCACGGGCATCCGCATCACCCTGCTGGGCAAGCCCGGCTGCCACCTCTGCGACGATGCGCGCGACGTGGTGCAGGCGGTGCGCGACGAGGTCCAGGCGCTGCCCGACGGTCCGGACGTGGCCTACGAGGAGGCGTCGATCCTCGACGACGAGCGGATGCGGGAGCAGTACGCCGAGCTGATCCCGGTGCTGCTCATCGACGGCGTCGAGCACGCGCACTGGCGGGTCGACCCGGTGCGCCTGAAGGCGGCGCTGCTCGAGCGCGCCTGACACGGTCCCGCAGGCGAACGTCCGCAGACGACGACGGGGGCGGTGCCGACACCGGCACCGCCCCCATACGTTCGATCAGGCGATCAGGCCACGTTGTTCGTCTCGGGCTTGAGGGCCTTCTCCTTGAGGAGCGCGAACTCGGCATCCGAGATGGTGCCGGCCTCGTGCAGCGCCTTGGCCTTGGCGATCTCGTCGGACGGGCTGGTCGGCGTGGCGACCTGGCGGATGTAGCTCTCCTGCGCGTCCTGCGCCGCGGCGATCTGCGCGGCCTGGCGCTTGGCCATGCTCGGCCCGCGCGCGATCAGGTACACGAGCGCGGTCAGCAGGGGCACGAAGATCAGGAAGATGATCCACAGCGCCTTCCACCAGCCGTTGAGCTCGTGGTCGCGGAACAGGTCGACCAGGATGGTGAACAGCACCATCAGGTACGCGATCCAGATGAAGATCACGAACGACACCCAGATGATGTCCCAGAACGATTCCCAGAAGCTCATTGACGAACCTTTCCCAGAGTGTGCGGCGGAAGTGGGGTCCTCCGTCCGTCACTGACCGTAGCGCGGTTCTCGCCGCCGCGTCTACGTTCCGGGGGTGGTGTCGCCGGATGGGTGCGCGGGCGGTTCCTGCCCGCGCTGGTGCGGATCGCCCGGGGGAGCGGCCGCGGCCTGCTGCTCGCGGAACCGCCGGGCGAAGTACCCGGCGATCGGCACGTCGGTCGACGAGTGGGCGACGATCGAAATCACGATCGCGACGACGATGATGTGGAACATCTCGTCGGCCTCGGGCGCCCCGGACTGCAGCACGAGGATGCCGTAGAGCACGGAGGCGAATCCCTTGGGCCCGAACCAGGCGGCCGTGAGGCGTTCCTGCCACGGCATGCCGCTGCCGACGAGCGAGATCTCGACGGCGACCGGCCGGGCGACGATGAGCAGCAGGATCGCGAAGACGTATCCGCCGAGCGGCACCTCGGCGAGGAACATCGGCGAGATGAGCGCGCCGAACATGAGCACCGCGAGCAGCTTGATCAGCTCGGAGAACTGCTCGCCGAACTCGCGGTACGCCTCGCGCATCTCGGGGGCGACGCTGGCGATGGTGATGCCCGCGGCGAACGCGGCGAGGTACAGGTTCGCATGGGTGAGCTCGCAGATGCCCAGCACGAGCAGGCCGACCGCGACCGGCGTGAGCGAGGCGTACAGCGGGGTGCGCGAGAACATCTTCCGGCGCACGAGCCAGCTGACGATGAGCGGCACGGCCACGCCGATGAGGATGCCGAAGCCGAGCTCCTCGACGAGCTCGAGCGGGTCGGCGTCGGGCCCGCCGACCGCGGCGATGAGGAACAGCACGACCGGCAGCGCGAGCCCGTCGTTGAGGCCCGATTCCACGCCGAGGAGATGCCGAACGCGGTACGGGATCTCGCCGCGGCCGACGATCGCCGACGCGAAGACGGGGTCGGTCGGCGCGAGCACCGCGGCGACGAGCAGCGCCTGCGTCCAGTCGAGGCCGACCAGCCAGACGCCCAGCACCGCCGAGATCACGAAGGTCAGGGGCATCCCGAGCAGCAGTGCCCGGCCGGGCAGCTTCCACGCCTCGCGCAGCTCGCGGATGCCGACCTGCTGGCCGTCGGTGAACAGCACGACGAACAGCGCGAGCGACGAGATGATCTCGACCGTGGGGTCGTCGGCGCCGAAGTGCACGAAGCCCGCCATGCCGTCGCCGACCAGGAACCCGGCGACGAGGAACAGCACCGTGGTCGACAGCACCGTGCGGTGGGCGAACCCCGAGATCAGGATCGCGATCAGCAGGACGACGGCGAAGACGAGGAGGAGCTCCACCTGCCTACTCCTCCTCGACGCGCATCTCGGGCAGGCGCGCGACGAGCAGCCAGCCGGGGAGGATCAGCACGCAGAGCATGGGCAGCAGCGCGATGTCGCCGACGACCACGATCGCGATGAACAGCGACAGCCAGCCGTCGCGCACCACCACGAGGCACACGCCCAGCACGGCCGCGGCCATCGCGACCGGCAGCGGGATCGCGGGCACGACGGCGACCGCGAGGATGCCGATCGCGCCGCCGATGAAGATGGTCGGGAAGATCCGTCCACCACGGAACCCGGCGGCCGCCGCGATGAGCAGCGCGACGATCTTGACGAGCACGATCAGCGCGAGCTGCCAGCCGTCGTAGGCGGCCGCGTCCTTCGTGAGCTCCTTCAGTTCGTCGAGCCCCTTGAACAGGGTGATCGGCCCGCCGATCGCACCGAGCACTCCGAGGATCAGGCCGCCGATCGTGAGCGGGATGATCGGATTCCGCATGGCGTGGAACACGCGGTGCAGGGGGCGCATGCCGTAGACGAGTGCGAGACCGGCAGCGATCGCGACGAGCAGCACCACCACGCCCCACAGGAAGTCGATCGCCGCAGGCGCCTCGTACGTGGGCGAGCCGGCCGCGAGGCTGTACGAGCCGAGGAAGTGCATCGTGATCGAGCCCGCGGCGGCGGCCATCAGCGGGGCGAACATGCGGTCCCAGAGCGGGCGCTTCGACGGCACCGCGATCGCGACGCTCGTCACCAGCAGCGCGGCGCCGACGGGGGAGCCGAACAGCGCGCCCACCGTGCCGGCGACGACGATGACGGTGAGCGGCCCGATCGGCAGCTGCGGCAGGAATCGCCTGCCGACCCACGCCGCGAGGGCGATGTTGATCGCGAGCGTCGGGCCCTCCGGGCCGAGGCTCACGCCCATCGACAGCGTGATGATCGCCGCGAGGGCCACTCCCGGCACGGCGGCCATCGCCATCGGGGAGGGGAAGAGCGACTCGGTCGCAGGGTCCTCGCCGCCGTGTCCCGGCATGAACCGCACGATCAGCCCGGTCAGCAGGCCCGCGAGGGTGAGCACGCCGATGATCCACAGCGGGGCGTCGCCCGAGACGCCCGCCCAGCCCGGCACGACGTCCCAGAAGAAGTCGTCGACCCACTTCGAGACGAGGTCGAGGCCGGCCAGCACGAGCGCGGAACCGATGCCGATGATGATCGCGGGGATCGCCAGCTTCAGCAGCAGCTTCGGGTCGGACCTCCCGGTGCCGTCGGGTGTCTCAGGTGCCTCCGTCGCCGGGGAGGCATCCGAGGTCGACTGCTCGCTGCGCGCCTCGGGCACGTGCGGTTCCTCGGCGTCTCGCTCCTCGGCCATGCGCCCTCCCCGCGGGTTCGCTCTCCCGCGGGCAGCCTAGCGGCTAGGGCAGCAGGCGCGTGGGGCCGCGGAACAGGTACGTCACCTCGCGGATCGACGCCTCGTGCAGCATCAGCATCAGCACGCGCGCGAGGCCCATGCCGAATCCGCCGTGCGTCGGCGCGCCGTAGCGGAAGAAGTCGAGGTAGAACTCGAGCTCCTCGGGCTCGAGGCCCTTCTCCTTCGCCTGGGCGACGAGCACGTCGACGCGGTGCTCGCGCTGCGCGCCGGTGGAGATCTCCACGCCGTTGAACAGCAGGTCGTAGCTGTTCGTGAGCGTCGGGTCGCCCTCGTGGCGCATGTGGTAGAACGGCCGGATGTTCGAGGCGTAGTCGGTGAGGAACACGAACTCGTGGCCGAACTCCTCGCGCACGTACGCGGCGATCTGGCGCTCGCCCTCGGGGTCCATGTCCTCGTCCTCGCGGGGCACGACGTAGCCGCGCTCGGCGACGATCTCCTTCGCGCGCGCGAGCGGGATGCGCGGGAACGGCGTGGTCGGCACGGTGACCTCGACGTCGAACAGCTCGCGGATCTCGTCGCCGTGGCGCTCCTGGACCGCGGTGAAGCCGGCGACGAGGAGCTCCTCGTGCATGGTCATGACGTCCTCGTGCGAGTCGATCCAGCTCATCTCGGCGTCGACCGACGTGAACTCGGTCGCGTGGCGCGAGGTGAACGACGGGTCGGCGCGGAACGCGGGGCCCACCTCGAACACCTTGCCGAAGCCGGCGACCTGGGCCATCTGCTTGAAGAACTGGGGGCTCTGCGCGAGGTACGCCTTGCCCTCGAAGTACTCGATCTCGAACAGCTCGGCACGCGACTCGGAGGCCGACGCCATGAGCTTCGGGGTCTGGATCTCGACGAAGCCGCGCTCGACCCAGTAGGTGCGCCAGGCGTGCAGCAGCGTGGTCTGCACCTTGAAGATGAGGGCCTGCTTCGGGTTGCGCAGGTCGAGGAAGCGCCAGTCGAGGCGCTTGTCGAGGCTCGAGTCGGCCGCGATCGGCGTCTCGGGCAGCGCCTCGGTGACGACCTCGAGCGTGCCGATCTTCACCTCGAGCCCGCCGAGCTTCACGCGCTCGTCGTGCTTCAGGTCGCCGGTCACGGTGATGAACGAGCCGTGGGCGAGTGCCGAGATCTGCTCGGTGACGGCGAGGCGAGCGGATGCCTCGGGGCCGGCGTCCTCCGCGAGCTCCCGCACGGCGGGGTTCACGAGCTGCACCGCGCCCGACTCGTCGCGCAGGATGACGAACTGCACCTTCTTCTGGTCGCGGACGGTCTCGACCCATCCGGAGACGGTGACGGGGCCGTCCTCGAGGGCGGCGAGGTTCGTGACGAGGGTGCGTGTGCTCACGGCCGACCATCCTACCCGCGCGCACCTGTGCGCCATCCCGGTGCGCGACCCGGCACGTGCCGGGTCGCCCGGCACGTGCCGCGCGACCCGGCCAGTCGCGCACGGCTGGCCCGCTCGCCCGCCGCGGGCCGGGTCGCCGGGCACGTGCCGGGTCCCGTCCCACGCTCTCGGCGTTCTCTGGGGAACGCGCTGCCTAGACTGGATGCCGTGCCGGCCGACCAGATCCATCTCGTGCGCCACGGCGAGGTCTTCAACCCGCAGGGCGTGCTCTACGGCCGACTTCCCGGCTACGGCCTCTCCTCGCTCGGCCGCCAGATGGCGCAGGCCGCGGCCGACGACCTCGCCGCGCGCGATCGCACGATCACGACCCTGTACGCCTCGCCTCTGCAGCGCACCCAGCAGTCGGCCGAGCCGATCTCGGCGGCGTTCGATCTGGAGCCGGTGCTCGAGGAGCGCGTGATCGAGCCGACGAACCGCTTCGAGGGCAAGCGGATGACCGGCTCGGGCGGGGCGCTCCGCGACCTGCGCAACTGGCCGTGGCTCGTGAACCCGTGGGAGCCGAGCTGGGGCGAGCCGTTCGGCTCGATCGCCGATCGCATGGTGCAGGCGATGACGGATGCCGCCGAGGCGACCGAGTCGGGCGACATCGTCTTCGTCTCCCACCAGCTGCCGATCTGGATGGTGCACCGCCGCGTCGCGGGCAAGCGCCTCTCGCACGACCCGCGCCGCCGCCGCTGCGCCCTGTCGAGCATCACGACGTTCGAGCGCCGCGCGGGCCGCTTCGTCGAGGTCGGCTACCGCGACCCGGCCGCGCCGCTGGCCGTCGCCGCGACCGACGTGGGGGCGGTGTGATGCGCCGTCTCGCCGCCGTGGCGCTGGCCGCGGCATCCGTCGTCGTGCTCGCCGGCTGCGGCTCCGACCCGCTGGCCGAGCAGTACCGCGACGGCAGCGGCAAGAACTACGTCGCCGGCGACGGCACGATCACCGAGATCGCGCCCGCCGACCGCGGCGAGCCGATCGCGTTCGCCGGCGAGTCGATCGAGGGCGAGCAGATCTCCTCGACCGACTACGCGGGCGAGGTGCTCATCGTGAACTTCTGGTACGCCGGCTGCGCCCCGTGCCGTGCCGAGGCGCCCGACCTCCAGGCCGTGAGCGAGGAGTTCGCCGGTCGCGGCGCGAGCGTGCTCGGCGTGAACGTGCGCGACCAGGCGCCGACCGCCGCCAGCTTCGAGTCCGACTACGGCATCACCTACCCGTCGATCGTCGACACGAACGACGGCTCGGTGCAGCTCGCCTTCGCGGGCGACGTGCCGCCGAACGCCGTGCCCACCACGCTCGTGCTCGACGCCGAGGGGCGCATCGCCGCCCGCATCCTCGGCCAGCTCAACCGGTCGAACCTGCAGACCATCGTCGGCGACGTGCTCGACGAGGGCGCCTGACGTGGGCGGCGTCGGCGAGGTCGTGCTGAACGGCCAGCTGCTGGTCGCGATCCCGATCGCCGTCGCTGCGGGTCTCGTCTCGTTCCTCTCCCCGTGCGTGCTGCCGCTCGTGCCCGGCTACCTGGGGTACGTCGGCGGCTTCGCCGATGCGTCGGCGGATGCCTCGACGGAGCGCGCGAACCGGCGGCGCCTGGTGCTCGGCGTGCTGCTCTTCATCGCCGGGTTCACGCTCGTGTTCCTGCTCTTCAACGCCGTCGCGGGCGCGTTCGGGGTGTGGCTCAAGGTCTGGTCCGACGTGATCATCCGGGTCGCGGGCGTCGTGCTCATCGCGATGGGGCTCGTCTTCATCGGCCAGTTCACGTTCCTGCAGCGCACGCTGCGCCCGTCGTGGCGCCCTGCCACCGGCCTCGCGGGCGCGCCGCTGCTCGGCATCGTGTTCGGCCTCGGCTGGACGCCGTGCATCGGCCCGACGCTCGCGGTCGTGCTCACGCTCAGTGCCGACTCCGCGTCGGTCGGCCGCGGCGCGCTGCTCGGCCTGGCGTACTGCATCGGCCTCGGCATCCCGTTCCTGCTCGTCGCCCTCGGCTTCGGCTGGGTGACCGGGTCGCTCGCGTTCCTGCGCCGCCACATCCGGGTCGTCAACATCGTCGGCGGGGCGCTGCTCATCGTGATCGGCCTGCTCATGGTCACGGGCGTGTGGAACGCGTGGATGTACGACCTCCAGGCGGTGATCACCAGCTATGAGCTCCCCATCTGACGGCGGCGGCCGCACCGGTGCACCCGCCGCGGCCGACGCCCCCGACGTCGCCCGGCCCCGCGACCACGTCGACCAGCCCGCGCCCCGCCCCGGGGCATCCGTCACCCAACCCCGGCTCGGCCCGATCGGCTGGCTGCGCTTCGCGTGGCGCCAGCTCACGAGCATGCGCACGGCGCTGTTGCTGCTCCTGCTGCTCGCGATCGCCGCGGTGCCCGGCTCGCTCGTGCCGCAGCGGTCGAGCGACCCGAACGGCGTCACGCAGTACTTCGTCGACAACCCCGACCTCGCGCCCGTGCTCGACACGTTCCAGATGTTCGACGTCTACTCGTCGGTCTGGTTCTCGGCCATCTACCTGCTGCTGTTCACGTCGCTGATCGGCTGCGTCATCCCGCGCACGAAGCACCACCTCGAGGCGCTGCGCGCCCGCCCGCCGAAGACGCCCGCGCGCCTGTCGCGGCTCATCGGGTTCACCGAGCGCCGGGCGACCGGCACCGCGGCGGCGGCGGCCGACGAGGCCGAGCGGATGCTCCGCCAGTCCGGCTACCGGGTCGAGCGGTACGACGCCGGCGACGTGGCATCCGTGTCGGCCGAGCGCGGCTACCTGCGCGAGACGGGCAACCTGGTGTTCCACTCGGCCCTGGTCGGCATCCTCGTCACCGTCGCGGTCGGCGGCGGGTACGGCTTCGCCGGGCAGCGCGTGGTCGTCGAGGGGCAGTCGTTCGTGAACACGCTCGCCTCGTACGACTCGTTCAACCCCGGACGCTTCTTCGACGACGGCACGCTCGATCCGTACCGGCTCGGCCTCGACGACCTCGCCGTTGTGTACGAGACCGAGAACGTCGACGCGCTCGGCCAGCCGGTCGACTTCACGGCGTCGGTCACGGTGCAGGCCCGCGAGGGCGAGCCGGAGCCCGGCGAGGTGAAGGTGAACGCCCCGCTGCGCGCGCACGGCACCGACATCTTCCTGCTCGGCAACGGCTACGCCCCGACCATCACGGTGCGCGACGCCGACGGCGAGGTCGTCTTCACCGACGCCGTGCCGTTCCTGCCGCAGGACGCGAACCTCACCTCGCTCGGCGTCGTCAAGGTGCCCGACGGGCTCGACGAGCAGCTCGGCATGATCGCGTTCTTCTACCCGACGCAGGACGTGCTGACGACCGGCGCGTTCACCTCCACCTATCCCGACCTCTTCTACCCGGTGCTCACGCTCAACGTGTACTCGGGCGACCTCGGCATCGACGACGGCGTGCCCACCTCGGTCTACGCGCTCGACACCGATGACATGACCCAGCTCACCGGCGGCGACACGGGCGTCGACTCGATCGAGCTCGCACCCGGCGAGTCGGCCGACCTGCCGAACGGCCTCGGCTCGGTCGAGTTCGTCGACGCGTCGCCCGGCGGCACCCCCGAGGGCGACACCTCGCAGAGCGTGCTGCGCTTCGCCTCGTTCGACATCCACCACGACCCGACCCAGGGCTGGGTGCTCGTGTTCGCGCTGCTCGCGCTCGGCGGGCTCATGACATCGCTGTTCATCCCGCGCCGCCGGGTCTGGGTGAAGGCGACGGATGCCCCTGAGCCACGCGGCGCCGACGGCGACGGCGTGGCGGCGGACGGCCGCGCCGGCACCCTGCGCCTCGAGTACGCCGGCCTCGCCCGCGGCGACGACCCCGGCCTCGCCGACGCGGTCGCCGACCTGGCCGACCGCCACGCCCGCGCGCTCGGCGCGCTCCCTCGCCCGTGACGCGCCCCGCGTGCCGCCCCCACCCCAGCTCGAGGGCGGTTCCTCCGTCTGAGGGCCGAAGCTCTCGCCCTCAGACCGAGAAACGGCCCTCAGACGAGATAGACAGGCGTGCAGACGTAAGGTGGTTGCCGTGACGCTCGACCAGTACTCCGTGCTCGCCCTCTACTCGGCCATGGCCGTGTACGCGCTCGCGTTCATCGCGTACGCGCTCGACCTCGCGCGCCGTTCGGCGGCGGCCGGTATCGCGAGCCCCGACGGCGACGCCGCGGTGCCGGCCGCGCAGCGGCGCGAGCGCGCGCTCGCCGGTTGGGCGGGCGTCGACGGTGCGGGCGAAGCGGGCGCCGGGCAGGCGCCGTCGGCGGGATCGGGCACGCCCGTCGATTCCGGGGCATCCGTCGCCTACGGCAGGTCGCCCTCGCTGCGCGTCGCCGTCGCGCTCACCGTCGTCGGCTGGGCACTGCACCTGGCCGCGACCGTGCTGCGCGGCATCGCCGCCGAGCGCGTGCCGTGGGCGAACATGTACGAGTTCGCGATGACCGGCACGCTCGTGATCGTCACCGTGTACCTCGGCGTGCTGCTGTTCTCGAAGTTCGACCTGCGGTTCCTCGGCACGTTCGTCGTCGGCCTCGTGCTCGTGTCGCTCGGCGTGGCATCCGTCAACTTCTACGTGAGCGTCGTGCCGCTGCCGCCGGCGCTGCAGTCGGCGTGGCTCATCATCCACGTGTTCGTCGCGACCGCCGCCGTGGGGTTCTTCGCGCTCGGCTTCGCGCTGTCGCTCGTGCAGCTCCTGCAGTCGCGCCGCGAGGCCGCGATCGAGACCGCGAAGGCCGCGAAGCGGTCGTTCCTCGCGACGCTGCCGAACGCCGACCAGCTCGAGCGGCTCGCGTACCGGGTGAACATCATCGGGTTCATCCTCTGGACGTTCACGCTCATGGCAGGCGCGATCTGGGCCGAGGCCGCGTGGGGCCGCTACTGGGGCTGGGACACCAAGGAGGTGTGGACCTTCATCATCTGGGTGGTCTACGCCGGGTACATCCACGCGCGCGCGACGCGCGGCTGGCGCGGCTCGCGCTCGGCATGGCTCGCGATTATCGGCTTCTCGGCGGTGCTGTTCAACTTCACCGTGGTGAACCTGTTCTTCAAGGGCCTGCACGCCTACTCGGGCCTCTGACATTCGGGGGTTCCAGACCCGTCGAAAAACTGCGCTGCCGCGCCTGAGAGCGCAGCCTTTTGACGGGTCTGGGGTCCTGCAGGCGAGCGGATGCCCCTGGGTGGGCGTCAGCCCGCGGGCTGCAGCGTCACCGGCACGCGTTCGCCGACGCCAGTGTCGAACATGACCACGGGGTTCGCGCCCGAGCAGTCGTAGGGTGCGTCGCTCACGGGCGACGCGGCGAGCAGTTCGTTCGCCATCGACGAGTCGCCGACCGGGGTGCCGTCGACGGTCACCTCGGACTCGAACGCGAAGACCTCGCTCGTGGTGGTGATGACGCCGTCGGCGGTCGTGTAGTCGCCGCTCAGGCTGCCGCCGAGGACCGCCACCGCGGAGGTGCCCTCGAAGTCGAGCGTGAGCATCATGTCGGGCGTGTACTCGAAGGTGTCCGCGGTGAGGCGCAGCCCGGTGGTTCCGTCGACGACCATCGACAGGCCGCTCGCCGAGCCCACGACGTCGTAGTACGCCTGCAGGTCGGACACGGAGAGCACCCAGTCGCCCACCAGGCAGTCGCCCCCGAGGTCGTCGCCCGAGTCGCCCGACGCATCAGCGTCACCCTCGCCCGGGTCGGCCGTCGCAGTCGCCCCGCTGCCGTCGACCGTGGCCGGGACGTCGTCCTCCGCGGTATCCGACCCACCGCCCGTGCAGCCGGTCAGCAGCAGCGCAGCGGCCGCGATCGCGGGCAGCAGCAGGGACGGATTGCGCACGTGCGCTCCTCTCGACGCGTGACAGCGTAGCGGCCCCGTGCGTCCGCCGCGCCGTCTCCCCACACCGCGCGCGGCCGCTGCCGAGACCCGTCGATTCCCTGCGTTCCCAGCGCTCAGAGCGCAGCTTCTTGACGGGTCTCGGAACCGGCGCGGCGTCGCGAGAGCCGCATCGCGCAAGCGCTTGCGAGACAATCTCACCTTGGGAGCGCGCTCATCGCTCGCATCGTCACGGTCCGGTCACGGCTTCGCCCGGTAGAAGTGGAAGCGCTTGCATTAACTGCGGCACCCGCGCTAGCGTCCTGCTCAATGTCGTTCGGCGCGTCGCAGCGCCGGGAATCGGGAGTCGAAGATGACGCAACGGGCGCTCGCGCGCAGATGGTTCGCCGCAGGCATCACGGGGGCCCTCGCGGCATCCGTGCTCACCGTCCTTCCCCTGGCCGCCGCGAATTCGGCCGAGGGCGACACCTTCGCCGTCGTCGGCTCGCTGCAGAGCGAGCTCGGCTGCCCGGGCGACTGGCAGCCCGAGTGCGACGCGACCGAGCTCGCCGCCACCGACACCCCGGGCGTCTACGCGGCCGAGTTCACGGTGCCCGCCGGCACGTGGGACTACAAGGTCGCCGCGAACGACAACTGGGACGCGAGCTGGGGCCTGAACGGCGGCGGCGACAACATCCCGCTCACGGTCGCGGGCGACACCGACGTGCGCATCCTCTTCGACGACACCGCGAAGCGCGTCGGCCTCGAGCTGCTCAGCACCCGTGCCGGCTACGACGAGGCGTCGGATGCCCCGCTGGTCGCCGCCCCCGCGCGCCAGCCCGGCAGCGCCGAGAACTTCTACTTCGTGATGACCGACCGCTTCGCGAACGGCGACACGACCAACGACACCGCGGGCATCGACGGCGACCGCCTCGACCACGGCTTCGACCCGACCGACAAGGGCTTCTACCACGGCGGCGACATCCAGGGCATCCGCGATCGGCTCGACTACATCGAGGGTCTCGGCACGACGGCGATCTGGTTCACGCCGAGCTTCAAGAACAAGCCCGTGCAGGGCGAGGGCGCGAACGCGAGCGCCGGCTACCACGGGTACTGGATCACCGACTTCACGCAGATCGACCCGCACCTCGGCACGAACGCCGAGCTCGAGGCGCTCATCGACGAGGCGCACGCCCGCGGCATCAAGATCTACTTCGACATCATCACGAACCACACGGCCGACGTCATCTCGTACGCCGAGGGGCAGTACTCGTACGTCGACAAGGCCACGAGCCCTTACACGGATGCCTCGGGCGCCGAGTTCGACCCGAGCGCCGTCGCCGGCAGCCCCGACTTCCCCGACCTCGACCCGGCCACGAGCTTCCCGTACACCCCGGTCATCGCGCCCGAGGAGGCCGACGTCAAGGTGCCGGCGTGGCTCAACGACCCGACGATCTACCACAACCGCGGTGACTCCACGTGGGAGGGCGAGTCGGTCACGTTCGGCGACTTCGTCGGCCTCGACGACCTCATGACCGAGGACCCGACCGTCGTGAACGGCTTCGTCGAGGTGTACCAGGACTGGATCGACCTCGGTATCGACGGCTTCCGCATCGACACCGCCAAGCACGTGAACTTCGAGTTCTGGGAGACCTGGTCCACCGAGGTGCTCGACTACGCGCACGCGGTCGGCAAGCCCGACTTCTTCATGTTCGGCGAGGTCTACGACGCCGACCCGGCCAAGCTCGCCCCGTACATCCGCGGCACCGACATGAACTCCGTGCTCGACTTCACGTTCCAGCAGCAGGCCGTGAGCTTCGCCGCCGGCAACTCGGCGGGCAACCTGCAGTCGCTGTTCGCGGGCGACGACCGCTACACGACGCCCGACTCGTCGTCGACCGCGCTGCCGACCTTCCTCGGCAACCACGACATGGGCCGCGTGGGCAACTTCCTCGCGAGCACGGGCGCGGCGCTCGAGCGCGACGAGCTCGCCCACGAGCTGATGTACCTCACCCGTGGCCAGCCGGTCGTCTACTACGGCGACGAGCAGGGCTTCGCGGGCGCCGGCGGCGACAAGGACGCCCGCCAGACGCTCTTCGCGACCCAGGTCGGCGAGTACGCGAACCAGC
This sequence comes from uncultured Agromyces sp., assembly GCA_913053875.1. Classification (GTDB taxonomy): domain Bacteria; phylum Actinomycetota; class Actinomycetes; order Actinomycetales; family Microbacteriaceae; genus Agromyces. The sequence goes on from CAJXGN010000003.1 coordinate 61,604, forward strand.
CGCTCGTCACCGGCGAGAACGCGGGCAGCGTCGACCGGTACGACACGGATGCCCCGCTCTACGAGCACATCGCCGCCCTCGCGGCGCTCCGCGACGCGCACCCCGCGCTCGACCAGGGCGCGCAGGTCGAGCGCTTCGTCGCCGACGGCCAGGGCGTCTACGCCTTCAGCCGCGTCGACCGCGACGAGCGCGTCGAGTACCTGGTGGCGGTCAACAACGCCGACACCGACCAGGTCGTCGAGATCCCGACGCTCACCGCTGACGGCGCCTTCTCGGTGCTCTACGGCGACGGCGCGGCCGTGACGGCGGGCGCCGACGGCGTGGCATCCGTCACCGTGCCCGCACTCGGGGCGGTCGTCTGGACGGCGGATCGGCAGGTGACCGCGCCCGGCGCGGCAGCCGCCATCGCGGTCGACGTGCCGTCGGCGGGCGCCGGCGTCACCGGCAGCGCCCCCGTCGCCGCCACGGTCGCCGACGTGTGGCAGGAGACGAGCTTCGCCTGGCGCATCGCCGGCTCCGACGAGTGGACGCCGCTCGGCACGGCCGAGGACACCACGCCCCGCGTGTTCCACGACACCGACGGGCTCGCGAACGGCACGCTCCTCGAGTACCGCGCGGTGTCGACGGATGCCGCGGGCAACCGCGCGGCCGCCTCGACCTACGCGTCGGTCGGCAACGCCGTCTCGCTCGTGGTCGAGGAGGAGCCCGAGACCGGCATCGACCTGGTCACGATCCCCGGCGACCACAATTCCGAGATGGGCTGCCCGGGCGACTGGCAGCCCGGCTGCGAGGCCGCCGCGCTGACCGAGCGCGCCGACGGCGTCTACCAGGGCACCTTCGAGATCCCCGCCGGCACCTGGCAGTACAAGGTCGCGATCAACGGCAGCTGGGACCTCAACTACGGCGCGAACGGCGAGCCGAACGGCCCGAACGTGTTCTACACGACCGACGGCGGGCCGGTGACCTTCTCGTTCGACCCGCGCACGAACGTGTTCTCCTCGACCGCCGAGGGGCCGATCGTGACCCTGCCGGGCGACCTGCAGAGCGCACTCGGCTGCCCGGGCGACTGGCAGCCCGACTGCATGGTGACCTTCGCGCAGGACGGCGACGGCGACGGCGTCTACGAGTTCTCGACCGACCAGCTGCCGACCGGGAACTACCTGGTGAAGGTGGCGCACGGGCTGTCGTGGGACGAGAACTACGGCGCCGGCGGTGAGCCGAACGGCCCGAACATCGAGTTCAGCGCCACCACGGGCAAGCTGACCGTCTTCCGGTACACGCTCGAGACCCACGTGCTCGAGGTCGTCGTCGAGGACGCGCCGCTGCAGGGCGTGGGCGCCGAGCGCGCCTTCTGGCTCGACGCCGACACGCTCGCCGTGCCACCGTCGCTGCTCGGCGGCGCCGACGCGGCCGACCTGGCCTGGACCCTCGAGCACGCGGCCGACGCCGGCCTCGCGGTCGCCGACGGCGCCGTCACGGGCGGCGGCGAGCCGGTCGTGCTCGAGCTCGATCCCGCCGGCATCGGCGACGAGCTCGCCGCGGCCTTCCCGCACCTCGCCGGCCACGTGGCGCTGCGCCCGGTCGGGCTCGACCGCGCCGACGTGGCGTCGCTCGTGACCGAGCAGCTGCACGTCGCCCAGCGCGACGGCGACGCGCTCACCGCCTTCACGGGCGTGCAGCTGCCGGGCGTGCTCGACGACCTCTACGCCGGCTCCGTGGCATCCGCCCCGCTCGGTGCCGTGGTCGACGGCGACGACGTGACCCTCGCGGTGTGGGCGCCGACGGCGCAGCGGGTCTCCGCCCAGGTGTGGGACGGGGGCGCCGCGGGTGAGCCGACCCTGGTCGAGGCGACCTTCGACGACGCCACCGGCGTCTGGTCGGCGACCGGAGGGCCCATCGCCGTCGGCAGCGAGTACCGCTGGCTGGTCGACGTGTACCAGCCGACCACCGGTGCGATCGAGACCAACTCGGTGACCGACCCGTACTCGGTCGCGCTCACCGTGAACTCGGCCCGCACCGTGGTCGTCGACCTCGACGACCCGGCACTCGCGCCCGAGCTGTGGGCCACGACGCCCGCGCCCGTCGTCGAGCGCCAGGTCGACCGGGCGATCACCGAGCTGCACGTGCGCGACTTCTCGATCACCGACGAGACGGTGCCCGAGGACGAGCGCGGCACCTACCGTGCCTTCACGCGCAACAGCGCGGGCGCCGAGCAGCTGCGCGAGCTCGCCGCGGCCGGCATCAACACGGTGCACCTGCTGCCGACGTTCGACATCGCGACCATCGAGGAGCGCCGCGACCAGCAGGCGACCCCCGACTGCGACCTCGAGTCGTTCGGTCCGGCATCGCCCGAGCAGCAGGCGTGCATCAACGAGATCCGCGACCTCGACGGGTTCAACTGGGGGTACGACCCGTACCACTTCCAGGCGCCCGAGGGCTCCTACGCGGTCGACCCCGAGGGCGGCGCGCGCGTCGCCGAGTTCCGCGAGATGGTCGGTGCGCTGCACGCCACGGGCCTGCAGGTCGTGCTCGACGAGGTGTACAACCACACGGCGGCATCCGGCCAGGGCGAGAAGTCGGTGCTCGACAAGCTCGTGCCCGGCTACTACCACCGCCTGAGCGCCTCGGGCGCGGTCGAGACCTCGACCTGCTGCCAGAACGTCGCGACCGAGCACGCCGTCGCCGAGAAGCTCATGGTCGACTCGATCGTGCTCTGGACCACGGAGTACAAGGTCGACGGCTTCCGCTTCGACCTGATGGGCCACCACTCGAAGGAGAACATGCTCGCGCTGCGGGCGGCGCTCGACGAGCTCACGCTCGAGGCCGACGGGGTCGACGGCTCCGCCGTGTTCCTCTACGGCGAGGGCTGGAACTTCGGCGAGGTGGCCGACAACGCGAGGTTCGAGCAGGCCTCGCAGGGCCAGCTCGGCGGCACCGGCATCGCCACGTTCAACGACCGCCTTCGCGATGGCGTGCACGGCGGCAGCCCGGTCGCGGGCGACTCGAAGTACGAGCAGGGCTTCGGCACCGGCCTCGCCGGCGAGCCGAACGGCCTGCCCGTGCGCGACGGCATCCGCGACCTCGGCCAGCAGACCGATCTCGTGAAGGTCGGCCTCGCCGGCAACCTGAGCGACTTCGAGCTCGTCGGCTCCGACGGCGTCCTCAAGACGGGGGCCGAGGTCGACTACAACGGGTCGCCCGCCGGCTACGCCGAGCACCCCGAGGAGGTCATCAACTACGTCGACGCGCACGACAACGAGACGCTGTTCGACCTCGGCGTGCTGAAGCTGCCGCAGGAGACGTCGATGGCAGACCGCATCCGCATGAACACCCTGTCGCTCGCGACGGTGGCGTACTCGCAGAGCCCGTCGTTCTGGCACGCCGGCACCGAGCTGCTGCGTTCGAAGTCGCTCGACCGCAACAGCTACAACTCGGGCGACTGGTTCAACCGCATCGACTGGACCGGCCAGGAATCGACCTTCGGCTCCGGCCTGCCGATGGAGGCCGACAACGCCGACCACTGGGAGGTCATGGAGGGGCTGCTCGCCGACCCCGCGCTGAAGCCCGCGGCGGAGGACATCGCGGCAGCGGAGGCATCCGCCCTCGACCTGCTGCGCGTGCGCTCGTCGGTCGACCTGCTGCGCCTCGGCTCGGCCGAGCTCATCGAGCAGAAGGTGTCGTTCCCGAACAGCGGGGCGGATGCCACGCCGGGCCTCATCGTCATGCTCATCGACGACCTCGTCGGTGCCGACGTCGACCCGTCGGCGAAGGGCGCGCTGGTCGTGTTCAACGCCTCGGGTGAGGCGATCACGGAGCAGGTCGATGGGCTCGCGGGCCGTTCGTTCAAGCTGGCCAAGCCGCTGCGCGACGGCGCCGACGAGGTCGTGCTCGAGACGAAGTTCACGGCGAAGTCCGGCACGCTGACGATCCCGGCGCGCACCGCGGCGGTGCTCGTCGAGGCGCAGCAGCCGACGGGCCCGGGTGCGTCGAACGGGAACGGCGGCGGCCAGGCGGTTGCGAACGGTCAGGCGAAGTCGGGTGCCGGCTCCGTGCAGGGCGCGAGCATCCGCGTCGGCGGGCCGGCCGTGCAGACCGGGGCGACCCTCGAGGTCACGGGCTCCGGATTCGCGCCGGGCGAGCCCGTCCAGGTCTGGCTCGAGTCGACCCCGCGCCTGCTGCAGGCCGCGGTCGCCGGGGCCGACGGCACGGTCGCGTTCGCGGTCACCGTGCCCGCCGAGACCGAGCAGGGCGCGCACCACGTGCGCCTGATCGGCGTGCAGTCCGGCGCCGAGGCGGTCACGCCCCTGACCGTGACCGGCTCGCTCGGACTCACGAGCACGCAGCTCGCGCTCGCCGCCCTGTTCGGCGTCGCGCTGCTGGCCGGCCTCGCCCTGCTGGTGGCCCCGCGCATCCGCCCCCGGAGCCGCGCCCGCACCTGACCCCCCTGCACGCCCGTGCACCCCTGGTGAGACCCGTCGAGAAGCTGCACGCTCAGCCCTGAGCACGCAGTTTCTCGACGGGTCTCCCGCCTTCGCGGGCCAAGACCCGTCGTAAGGCTGCGGTTTCAATGCGCAGAACGCACGTTCTTGACGGGTCTCGCGCCCGGCGGAGGGCTCGCGCGGGTCAGGCGGCGCGCTCGGCGAGCACGGCGTGGCAGCGCTCGAGGCGCGCGATCCACCAGGCCGTGCGGTCGGCGTCGGCGGCGTGCCGGTCGAGCAGCGCGGCATCCGCTTCGACCCGGCGCACGGGAACGGCGCCATCGACGGGCACGAGCGGATGCCCCGTGACATCCGCCGCCAGCAGCGAGGCAGTGCCGAGCCCGCAGTCGTACTCGAGTTCGGGCACGGATGCCGCGAGGTGCGCGCCCATCGCGAGCCCGACGCTCGTGTCAAGGGCGCTCGACACCACGACCGACAGGCCCGCGCGCCCGACCACGTCGAGCGCGCGCCGGATGCCCCCGAGCGGCGCCGCCTTGATCACGAGCAGGTCGGCGGCACCCGCTGCGGCCACGGCGAGCGGATCCTCGGCCCGCCGCACGCTCTCGTCTGCCGCCACGGGGATGCCCATGTACTTCGTCCGCCGCCGGATCTCCGCGAGCTCCTCCACGCTGGGGCACGGCTGCTCGACGTACTCGAGGTCGAACTCCGCAAGTGCGTGGATCGCGTGCTCGGCCTCGTCGACGTTCCAGCCGCCGTTCGCGTCGAGCCGCACCCGCCCCTCGGGGCCGAGCGCCTCGCGCACCGCGCGCACGCGCGCGACGTCCTGCGCGAGCACCTGGTCGCCCGCGGCGACCTTCACCTTCGCGGTGCGGCACCCCGGGAACCGCGCGAGCACGGCCGGCACCTCGTCGGCGTCGACGGCCGGCACGGTGGCGTTCACGAGGATGCGGTCGCGGTGCGCCGGCGGCGTCTGGCGCCAGCCGAAGTCGATCGCGGCGGCGAGCCAGGCGGATGCCTCCTCGTCGTCGTACTCCGCGAACGGCGCGAACTCAGTCCAGCCCTCGGGCCCCTCGAGTAGCAGCGCCTCGCGCACGTCGATGCCGCGGAACCGCGTCACGAGCGGCAGCGCCACCACCCGCGCGGTCGCGAGCAGGTCGTGCAGGGGCGGCAGTGCGTCGTCGCTCATGCCCCGAGTCTGCCACCGCGCCCGCCCCACCGCCGGAACTAGGCTGGAGGCATGGGCGAGCAGGTCTCCGAACTCTTCGACGCGGGCGAATGGGCGGATGCCGCGGCATCCGTCACCGGCGGCGCAGCCTTCACCGACATCACGTACCACCACTCGCGCGACGGCCGCATCGCCCGCATCGCGTTCGACCGGCCCGAGGTGCGCAACGCGTTCCGCCCGCACACGGTCGACGAGCTGTACGCGGCGCTCGAGGACGCCCGCACGAACCCGCGCATCGGCGTCGTGCTGCTGACCGGCAACGGGCCGAGCCCGCGCGACGGCGGCTGGGCGTTCTGCTCGGGCGGCGACCAGCGCATCCGCGGCCGCGACGGCTACAAGTACGCCGACGGCGAGGAGGCATCCGGCATCGACGCGGCCCGCTCGGGCCGCCTGCACATCCTCGAGGTGCAGCGCCTCATCCGCTTCATGCCGAAGGTCGTCATCGCGGTCGTGCCGGGCTGGGCGGCCGGCGGCGGGCACTCGCTGCACGTCGTCTGCGATATGACCGTCGCGAGCAGCGAGCACGGCCGGTTCAAGCAGACGGATGCCGACGTCGGCAGTTTCGACGCCGGCTACGGCTCCGCCTACTTCGCCCGCCAGATCGGACAGAAGTTCGCCCGCGAGGTCTTCTTCCTCGCCGAGGAGTACTCGGCCCAGCGCGCCTACGAGATGGGCGCGGTCAACCGGGTCGTGCCGCACTCCGACCTCGAGCGCGAGGCGGTCGCGATGGCGCGCACGATCCTCACCAAGTCACCCACGGCGATCCGCATGCTGAAGTTCGCGTTCAACGCCGTCGACGACGGAATGGTCGGCCAGCAGGTCTTCGCGGGCGAGGCCACGCGACTTGCGTACGGCACCGACGAGGCCGTCGAGGGCCGCGACTCGTTCCTCCAGAAGCGCGACCCCGACTGGGCGCCGTTCCCGTGGCAGTTCTGAATCGGATGCCCCTGAGCTGCGCGCCCCACCAACCCCGCGCGTCGCAGGCCCGGTCATGACCCGCCCGCTCGTCGCGATCGCCGCCGACGACGTCGACGGCCTCGTGGAGGCGGTGCGCGCGGCGCTGCACGGGGGAGGGGCGGCGGTGTTCCCGGTGCCTGCGGGGCACGCGATGGCGCCGGGCGAGCGGATGCCCCCGGGCGCCGTCGTCGGCGAGGTCGACGACCGGGTGGCAGTCGTGGTCGAGACGAGCGGATCGACGGCCGCGCCCAAGCGCGTGGCGCTCTCGGCCGAGGCGCTCGTCGCGAGCGCCGAGGCGACGCACCAGGCGCTCGGCGGGGCGGGCCGCTGGGTGCTCGCGCTGCCCGGCAACTACATCGCAGGCCTCCAGGTGATCGTGCGCGCGCTCGCCGCGGGCACCGAGCCGCTCGTCGTGCCGGGGGAGCGCTTCGACCCGGTCGCGTTCGCCGCCGCGGCTGCGCCGCTCCGCCGTATGCACGGTCGTGCATACACCTCGCTCGTGCCGGTGCAGCTCGCGCGCGTGCTCGACGCCGCCGACGCCGACCGAGGCGTGCGCGAGGCGCTCGCACGCTTCGATCGGGTGCTCCTCGGCGGGCAGGCGGCCCCGCCGGGACTCGTCGAGCGCGCCGCAGCGCTCGGCGCGCGCGTCACCCGCACCTACGGGTCGAGCGAGACGGCCGGCGGCTGCGTCTACGACGCACGTCCCCTGCCAGGCGTGCGCATCCGCATCGCCGACGGGCTCGTCGAGCTCGCCGCCCCGAGCCTCGCCGAGGGCTACCTCGACGTTCCGGACGCACCGCCCACCGGAGGCGAACCACCGCGCATCACCCTCGACACCGCCCGCACCGCGGCCGCCTTCGCCACCGACCCCGACGGCACGCGCTGGTACCGCACCGGCGACCTCGGCGAGCTGGCCGACGACGGCACGCTCCGTATCCGCGGCCGCGCCGACGACGTGATCGTCTCCGGCGGCGTGAAGGTCGCCCTGGGCGAGGTCGAGCGCACCGTGCGCGCGCTCGACGGGTTCCGGCACGCCGTGGTCGTCGCCGCCCCGCACCCGGAGTGGGGCGAGGCCCCCGCGGTGGTCGCACCGGCGACCGACCCGGCACGTGCCGCGGATGCGCTCGAGCGGATCGCCGCGCAGGTGGCATCCGTCGCCGGCGCCGCCGCCCGGCCCGCGCGCCTCGTCGTGGTCGACGAGCTGCCGCTGCTGTCCAGCGGCAAGCCCGACCGCCGCGCGCTCGTCGCGCTCGTCGCCGAGGCGTAGCCCGCGGCAGTCTCGAAGCCGACCGCCGCGCGCTCGCCGACCTCATGGCGACCCAGCGCCGCCGCCCAGCGCACGCCCGTCCACCGCGACCCCGCCGAACTAGCATGGTCGGGTGGCACGCCCGACCCCCGACTCCCCCCAGTCCAAGCGCTCCAAGACCTACGGACGCTCCGGCAATCCGGCGAGGTCCGGCAGCACGAACCGCCCCGCGCCGGCGCAGCGCCGGGCCACCGCCCGCGACTGGATCTCCGGCGCGCGCCTGCGCACCCTCCCGCTCGCGATCGCGCCCGTCGTGGCCGGCACGGGGGCAGGCATCGTCGCGATCCCCGACGGCCCGTGGCATCCGCTTCGTGCCGTGCTCGCCCTGATCGTCGCGCTCGCGCTGCAGATCGGCGTGAACTACGCCAACGACTACTCCGACGGCGTCCGCGGCACCGACGAGCACCGGGTCGGGCCCGCGCGACTCACCGGATCGGGACTCGCGAAGCCACGAGCCGTGCTCGCTGCGGCCCTCGCGAGCTTCGGCGTCGCCGCCCTCGCGGGCCTCGCGCTGGTCGTGCTCACGCAGCAGTGGTGGCTGCTCGCGGTCGGTGCGGTCGCGATCGTCGCGGCGTGGTTCTACACGGGCGGCAAGCATCCGTACGGGTACTACGGGCTCGGCGAGCTGTTCGTGTTCGTCTTCTTCGGGGTCGTCGCGACCGCCGGTTCGGCGTACGTGCAGGCGCTCACTGTCAACCTCGAAGCGTGGATCACCGGCGCCGGTCTCGGCCTCATCGCCTGCGCGGTGCTGATGGCGAACAACCTGCGCGACATCGGCCCCGACCGGGCGGCCGGCAAGCGCACCCTAGCGGTGCTCGTCGGCAAGGCGTTCGGCCGCGTGCTGTTCGCGGTGTTCCTGCTGGTGCCGTTCCTCGCGGTCGGCTTCCTCGCGCTGTTCTACCCGGCTGCGTGGCTCGTGTTCTTCGCCCTGCTCGCGGCGCTGCCCGCGGTGCTGATCGTGTCGACCGCGCGCACGTCGCGCGAGCTGATCATCGCGCTGCAGCTCGCGAGCGCGACGTCACTCCTCTACGGAGTCGGCCTCGGGCTGGCGTTCGCGCTCTAGCGATCGGCGTCGGTCGACTGGGGGCTGTCGGATGCCTCGGGCTCGGCGTCCGCCGCGTCGACCGCCGCATCCTCGGCCGCGTCGTCCTCGTGCACGACGGGCTTCTCTCGGGTGCGCGCCTCGTACAGCTGGGTCGACATGGTGTCGCGCGGTCGCCGCAGGAAGATCACCGAGACGCTGAGGCCGAAGAGGGCCGCGACGAGCGCGGAGATCCACGGACTCACGCCGGCGATGAGCAGCACGGCAAGCGGAACGGCGAACGCCAGGAGGCGCCAGGCCGTGTAGGTCACCCAGGTCGGGACGGATCGCACGCCCATAAGTGTAGGTCGGCCAAGCTGGCAACCCCCTCCACCGAATTCGCGCTCCCAGCCCACCTGCAGCGCGGACACCTAGACTGTCGGCATGGCACGCCTGCTCTTCGGACTCGGCATCGTCGCCGTCATCTTCACGGTGTACGCGATCGTCGACTGCGCGATGTTCGACCGCTCGCGCATCCGGGGCATCGGCCGCATCTGGTGGATCATCGTGATCGTCTTCGTGCCGATCATCGGCGGGGTGCTCTGGTTCCTCGTCGGCCGCGGCCGCAAGGGCCGCCCGCCGCGCCGTTCGCAGCGCACGGTCGCCCCCGACGACGACGCCGACTTCCTGCGCGGACTCGACCGCGACGCCGCCCAGGAGGAGCGCATCCGCCGCCTGGAGGAGGAGCTCGCCGAGCTCGACGATCGCACCGACCAGCCCGACCTCCCGACCGACCACCCGGATCACCCCGAGCACTCCGAGCGCCGCCGCGACGACGACGGCGACACTCCGCCGAGCAGCCGCCCGAATGCCTGACGCGTCGCCCGCGCCGAGCCCGGCGAGCGACGTCGCCCACGCCCTCCTCGAGGGGTTGGTCGCCGCGGGCGTCACCGACCTGGTGGTGAGCCCCGGTTCCCGGTCGCAGGCGCTGGCGCTCGCCGCGGCCGAGCTCGAGCAGCGCGGCCTCGTGCGCCTGCACGTGCGCATCGACGAGCGCGGCGCGGGCTTCCTCGCCGTCGGCCTGGCCCGCGAGTCGGGCCGCCCGGCCGCGGTCGTCACGACCTCGGGCACCGCCGTCGCGAACCTGCACTCGGCCGTGCTCGAGGCGCACCACTCGGGCGTGCCGCTCGTGGTCGTGACCGCCGACCGTCCGGCCGAACTGCAAGGCGTGCGCGCCAACCAGACCACCGTGCAGCCCGGCATCTTCGCCGGCGCGGTGCGGCTCGAGCACGACGTTGCCGCGCCCGAGGGGCTCGAGGGGGAGACGGATGCCGCCCAGGCGATCGCCCGCGACGCGGTCTCGGCCTCCCTGGGGCTCGACGCCGATGGAGCGTTCGTGCCCGACCCGGGACCGGGCCCGGTGCACGTGAACCTCGCCATGCGCGAGCCCCTGTCGGGCGCCCGCACGTCGCCCGTGGGCGGTGCGGAGGCGTCCGGCTCAGGGGCATCCGTCATCGCCGTCGCCCCGCACGCGTCCGCCGCCGTCGGCGCGCACGGCGCGCTCGTCGCCCACGGCCCGCGCACCGTCGTGGTCGCCGGCGCCGGGGCGGGACCCGAGGCCGAGCAGTTCGCGCGCGACGGCGGCTGGCCGCTCTTCGCCGAGGTCGTGAGCGGCGCGCACTTCGGGCCGAACCTCGTGGTCGCGTACCGCGAGCTGCTGCGCGATGTGGTGTTCGCGGGGGCGATCGAGCGCGTGGTCGTGTTCGGGCATCCGACGCTCAGCCGCGAGGTGCCTGCGCTCGTCGCGCGCGACGACGTCGAGTCGATTGTCGTGGCCCCGTCGGGCATCGAGTGGTACAACCCGGGGCACGGCGTGAATCGCTTCCACCGTGCCGTGCGGGTCGAGCCGAGACGCCTCGACGCCGAGGAGCGCGCGTGGGTCGGTCGCTGGGTCTTCACGAGCCGGCGGATGCTGGAGCCCGCGCCGTCCGAGTCGTACGTGCCCTCGGCCGAGCCGACCCCGCACGACCACGACCTCGACCTGGCCGAGCTCGACGAGCGCCGCGCGTACGTGCGCGCGAGCGTCGACGCGATGCGCGAGCCCGTGACCCGACGCAGCCTCGTCGAGGCGGTCTGGAGCGCGACCTGGCCGCACGACCGCCTCGTGTTCGGCGCCTCGCGCCTCGTGCGCGACGCCGATCGGGCCGTGGCAGGTCGCCGCGTCACCGTGCACGCGAACCGCGGCCTCTCCGGCATCGACGGCACGGTCGCCACCGCCGTCGGCGTCGCGATCGCGAGCCAGTTCCCGCCGCCCGGTGTCTCCGGCGAGGAAGCCGATGCGCCCGCCCACGGCACCACGCGCGCGCTCATCGGCGACGTGACCCTGCTGCACGACGTCGGCTCGCTCCTCGCCGGTGCAGGCGAGCGGATGCCCCGCATCCAGGTCATCGTCGGCAACGACGGCGGCGGATCGATCTTCGACGCCCTCGAGGTCGCCGGTACGGCCGACCCGGCCGCGTTCGACCGCGTGCAGTTCACCCCGCACGCCGTCGACCTCGCCGCCCTCGCCCGTGCCTACGGCTGGGAGTACGCCCGCGCCGACACCGCGGGCGCGCTCGACGCCGCCCTCACGTCGACCCGCCCGGGCCCGGTGCTCATCGAGGTCCCCCTCGCCCGCTGACCCCGCCTGCGCTGCGGACCCCCGCCCGCCCGCCTTCGCACCGGCCCGCCCAAATCACACGGGCCCGTGCTGGAACACGTGCCGCTGTGATTCCGACGGGCCGCAACGGGGCGGGCGACCCCGAGCGGCGGACGATGCCCTCCGAATGGCCCTCGAACGGGGGGAGCCGCGCAAACGTGAGGAAGAGTAGCTTTCGAGGCATGACACTGCTGTCGCACTCTCGTCGTCCTGCAGTCTCCGCCGTCACGGCCGTCCTCGCGGCCGCGGCACTGATCTTCGGGTCGGCAGCGCCGGCCATGGCAGCCCCGCCGAGTCCGCCGCCCGTCGAGAAGCTCGTCGCCCTCGGCGACTCCTATGCGGCCGGCCAGGGCGCCGGTGCCCCGCTCGACGGCTGTCTCCGCAGCACCGCCGCCTACCCGTACCAACTCGACGCCGAGCCCAAGCTCAACCTGCTGCGCCTCCCGGCGTGCTCGGGCGCGACCATCGAGGATGTCACGAACACGCAGCTCTCGCAGGTGAACAAGGGCACGACGCTCGTCACTATCACGGCGGGCGCCAACGACGCCGGCGCCGGCGCTGTCTACGCGGCATGCGCACCCGATCCCGCTTCCTTCGCCTGCCAGCAGGCAGCTGTGGCAGCGTTCGGCGTGGTGACGTCCGGTGCGATCGCGGAGGACCTGCAGTCGCTCATCACCGCCGTCGCAGAGCGTGCGCCCCGCGCGCGCATCGTGGTCACGGACTACCCGATACCGTTCGAGGTCGGCATCGACCCGGTGGGCGACGGTGTGAACGACCTGACCGCGCTGCTCAACGCCCAGATCGCCGCCGCGGTCGGCCAGGCCGCCGCGGGCGGTGCGGACGTCGCCTACGCGAGCGTCTGGGCGGCCTTCCTGGACCACCAGGTCGGCGACGCCGAGCCGTGGCTCGGTGCGAACCCGAACGACCCGTTCACGTTCCTGCACCCGACGCCGCAGGGGCAGGCGGTCTACGCGGCCGCGGTGCTCGGCGCTCTCTGAGCCCGCTGCGCGCTCACCGCGCATCGCGCGCGCCCGAACAACCCGCCGGCACCCCGGAACAACCCGCCGGCACGTCGAAGTCGTTCCGGCACGTCGAAGTGGACGTGCCGGAACGAGTTGGACGTGCCGAACGACGCGGCGCGGCCGGCGCGACCCTCGCGAAGGCGCGCGTCAGCCGATCGCGTCGACGATCGCCGCGAACTTGATGGTCGACTCGGCGAGCTCCTCGCCCGGTTCCGAATCGCGCACGATGCCGGCGCCCGCGTGCGCGCGCACCGACCCGTCGGCCCCGATCTGCGCGCAGCGCAGCGCGATGGCCCACTCGCCGTCGCCGTCGGCGCCGATCCACCCGACGGGCCCGGCGTAGCGCCCGCGGTCGAACCCCTCGAGGTCGGCGATCGCGGCCGTCGCGACGTCGGTCGGCGAGCCGGCCACCGCGGCGGTCGGGTGCATCGCCGCGACGAGGTCGAGCGACGTGGACCCGTCGCCGAGGGTGCCGTCGAGGTCGGTCGCGAGGTGCCACAGGTTGGGCAGGCGCACGGTGAAGGGCTCGGCGGATGCCTCGAGCCGCGACGTGTGCGGCCGCAGCGTCTCGATCGCGCTGCGCACGGCGAACGCGTGCTCGTCGCGATCCTTGGTCGACGTGGCGAGGCGCAGCTCTGCGTCGTGGTCGCCGTCGGCGCCGACGCCGCGTGAGGCGGTGCCGGCGAGCACGCGTGCGCTCACGCCGCCGCGGTCGACGCGCACGAGCGTCTCGGGGCTCGCGCCGACGAGCCCGTCGACGGCGAACGTCCAGGTGTCGGGGTAGTCGGTCGACAGCTTCGACACGAGCCGGCGCACGTCGGCGCCCCGAGGCATCCGCCCCCGCAGTTCGCGCGCGAGCACGACCTTCTCGAACTCGCCGCCCTCGATGCGCCGCACGGCGTCGGCGACGGCGGCCTCGTACTCGGCCGGCGGCAGCGCGCCGTCGCGCAGCTTCACGCGCCAGGGTGCGCCGAAGGCGGTGGGGTGGGGGAGCGGCGGCAGCGAACCCGTGCCGCCGTCGATCGGGCGGATGCGGGTGATCCACGCCCGACCGCCGCGTCGGCCGGCGACGATGGCCGGCACCACGAGGGCGCTGGGCGAGGCCGAATCGTCGGCGAACGCGAACGATGCGAACGCGACGAGCCCTGAACCGGGCACGTCGACGGCGTCGGCGACCTCCGCGAGGTCCGCGATCGAACGCCACGCGTCGGCGGCATCCGCGAAACGGGATGCCCCGCCGAACTCGAGTCGCAGCGCCTCGCCGATGCCGACGATGCCCTCGCCCTCGCGCAGCCAGGCGAGCGGCGCGGACGCGTCGGCGAGCGGGAGCAGCTCACCCGGATCGACGACGCCCCGTGTCTCGACGTGGAGCCGCGTGCGTGCCGTCGGGTGCGCCGCACCCGCCGTCGCGATGGGGCCCGTGAACGTCACGGAACCAGCCTACGCCGCGGATCTGGGGGCGTGCTCCGAGTGCGTGCCGCAGGAGGCATCCGCTCGCTCATCGCACACGCACCCGAGGGATTCGTCAGCTCGGGACGACCTGCACGCCCCGCCAGAACGCGACGTGGTCGGCGAGGTGCTCGGCCTCGGGCAGGGGGCGGGCGTAGGTCCATGCCGCGTCGGGGTTCTTCGCTCCGTCGACGTCGACGTGGAAGTAGTCGGCCGTGCCCTTCCAGTGGCACACGGTGTGGTTGCGGCTGTCGCTGAAGTACTCCGCGTTGATCGACTCGCGCGGGAAGTAGTGGTTGCCGTCGACGATGACGGTGTCGTCCGACTCGGCGAGCACGGCGCCGTTCCAGATGGCCTTCATGAGTGGTCCTTCCACCAGGGGGATCGTGGAAGGGCGGCACCGTGGTGGCGCGCCCCGAGGCCGGCGGCCTCGATCCATGCCAACGCATCGGTCGCCCCCGGCATTCCGGACCGGGCCCGGCGCTCCCTGAGTTTCGCCCGAACGCCCGCTGCGAGGCATCCGAACCGCAATAGGCTGGGGAGGTGATGCGCGCAGACCTCTCCAAGCGACCCGAGCAGGTGTCGGCCATGTTCGACCAGGTCGCCGAGCGCTACGACCTCACGAACGACCTGCTGTCGCTCGGCAACGCGCCGCTCTGGCGCATCGCGACGACCCGTGCGATCGATCCGCGGCCCGGCGAGCGGGTGCTCGACGTCGCCGCCGGCACGGGCACCTCGAGCGCTAGCATCGCGCGCACCGGCGCGAGCGTCGTCGCCGCCGACTTCTCCCCGGGCATGATCGACGTCGGCATGCACCGGCAGTGGCGGCATCCGAACCTCTCCTTCGTCGAAGCGGATGCCACGAACCTGCCGTTCCACGACGGGGAGTTCGACGCGGTGACCATCTCGTTCGGGCTGCGCAACATCGTCGACCCGAAGGCGGCGCTCGCCGAGTTCCGTCGCGTGACCCGCCCCGGTGGGCGCCTCGTGGTGTGCGAGTTCTCGCACCCGCCGGCGAAGCTCATGCGCACCGCCTACGGCATCTACCAGCGCACCGTGATGCCCGCGCTGGTGCGGCTCACGAGCTCGAACGACGACGCCTACGAGTACCTGAACGAGTCCATCGCGAACTGGCCGACGCAGCGCGTGCTGGCCGGCTGGCTGCGCGAGGCGGGGTTCGCGCGCGTGCAGTGGCGCAACCTCACGGGTGGCGTGGTGGCGCTGCACCGGGGCTGGGTGCCGGCGGCGTAGGGGGCCGCGACGCGGCATCCGCAACCCGACCGTGAGCGTCGCTCACAGCCCGCGTGGCGGTTCGCGTGCGACGTGATCGGTAGGCTGAGGGGGTGAATCCGAGCGTGCAGGTGCCGCGACGCGGCTCGAAGCTGGCGTCGAGTCTCGGGATCAGCGAACGGATCTTCAGCACGAGCGAGGACCGGGCGATGGCCCGTGCGATCGACGAGGGACTGGAACAGGTCGAGGCCGGCCTCGAACGGGAGGCGCGCTTCGCCGACCCCATCGCCGACGTCTCTGGCCGGTACCTGCTCGAGGCGGGCGGCAAGCGCGTGCGCCCACTGCTGACGCTGCTCATCGCGCGCCTCGGCGACGGCACGACCGACGACGTGCTCACCGCCGCGCAGGCCATCGAGCTCACCCACCTCGCCTCGCTCTACCACGACGACGTCATGGACGAGGCCGACAAGCGCCGCGGCGTGCCGACCGCGCAGAACGTGTGGGGCAACTCGATCGCGATCCTCACCGGCGACCTGCTGTTCGCTCGCGCGAGCCAGCTCATGGCGCAGCTCGGCGACCGCGCGCTGAAGCTGCAGGCGGCGACGTTCGAGCGGCTCGTGCTCGGGCAGATGCACGAGACCGTCGGCCCGGCCGAGGGCGAGGACGAGATCGAGCACTACATCCAGGTGCTCGCCGACAAGACCGGCGCGCTCATCGCTGCCGCCGCGCGTGCGGGCATCAACTTCTCGGGCGCCGACCAGTCGCTCGAACAGGCCGTCGTCGACTTCGGCGAGCGCATCGGCGTCGCCTTCCAGCTCGTCGACGACGTCATCGACCTCGCGCCGTCGGGCGACGACACGGGAAAGGTGCCGGGCACCGACCTGCGCGCCGGCGTCGTGACGCTGCCGCTGCTGAAGCTGCGTCGCCTCGCGGCATCCGATGCCGAAGCCGCATCACTGCTCGAGCGCATCGAGCTCGACGTGGTCGGCGCGCCCGCGTCGGCCGACGCGCCGGGTGCCGACCAGTCGGTCGTCGCCCGCGCCGAACTGACCATCGCCGAACTGGGCGAACACCCCGTCACGCAGGAGACCGTCGACGAGGCGCAGCGCTGGGCGCGCTGGGCCGTCGAGGCGATCGAGCCGCTGCCCGCGGGCAGCGTGAAGAAGGCGCTGACCAAGTTCGCCGACACCATCGTGGAGAGAACGAGTTGACTCGCAGCAAGTTGCGCCTGGCCATCGTCGGAGCAGGCCCCGCCGGCATCTACGCCGCCGACATCCTCCTCAAGTCGGAGCGGAACTTCGACGTCTCGATCGACCTGTTCGATCACCTCCCCGCGCCGTACGGCCTCGTGCGCTACGGCGTCGCCCCCGATCACCCGCGCATCAAGGGCATCATCACCGCGCTGCGGGATGTGCTCGACCGCGGTGACATCCGCATCTTCGGCAACGTGCGCTTCGGCGACGACATCACGCTGGAAGACCTGAAGCGGCACTACAACGCCGTGATCTTCGCGACGGGGGCGGTGCAGGATGCCTCGCTGCGCATCCCCGGCATCGAGCTCGAGGGCTCGTACGGCGCGGCCGACTTCGTGAGCTGGTACGACGGGCACCCCGACTACCCGCGGGAGTGGCCGCTCGAGGCGCAGTCCGTCGCCGTGATCGGCAACGGCAACGTGGCGCTCGACGTCTCGCGCATCCTGGCGAAGCATGCCGACGACCTGCTGCCCACCGAGATTCCCGCGAACGTCTACGAGGGGCTGAAGGCCTCGCCGGTGACCGACGTGCACGTGTTCGGCCGTCGCGGCCCGACGTCGGTGAAGTTCACGCCGCTCGAGCTGCGCGAGCTCGGCGAGCTGAACGACGTCGACATGATCGTCTACGACGAGGACTTCGACTACGACGACGCCGCGCGCGCCGCCGTGGCCGGCAACAAGCAGGTCTTCGTGATCGACAAGGTGCTGAACCAGTGGCGCCAGCGCGAGACCGGCGGGGCGTCGCGCCGGCTGCACCTGCACTTCTTCGCCAAGCCGCTCGAGGTCGTCGACGACGGCACCGGTCGCGTGGGCGCCTTCCGCTACGAGCGCACCCGCTCCGACGGCGAGGGCGGGGTGGTCGGCACGGGCGAGATCCGCGAGGTGCCGGTGCAGGCCGTCTACCGGGCCATCGGCTACTTCGGTTCGGAGCTGCCGGGCATCCCGTTCGACCGCGACTACGGCGTCATCCCGAACCACGAGGGCCAGGTGCTGCGCCACGACCCCGAGACGGGCGAGTCGGGCCGCATGTACGGCGTCTACGCCACGGGCTGGATCAAGCGCGGCCCGGTCGGACTCATCGGCCACACCAAGTCGGATGCCATGGAGACGATCCGCCACCTCATCAACGACGTGGGCAACTGGTGGTCGCCCGCCTCGCCCTCCGAGCAGTCGATCGTCGACCTGCTCGACGAGCGCGGCGTGCGCTACACCGATCTCGCCGGCTGGCACCGCCTCGACCAGCACGAGCTCGCGCTCGGCGAGGCCGAGGGGCGCACCCGCATCAAGGTCGTACCGCGCGACGAAATGGTCGACATCTCGCTGGGCGAGCTCGCGAAGTAGCTTCGTGCGTTCACCGGCGCCGGGCGCGCCCTGCTCGGCGTCGCGCGCGCTACGCTGCACCTCATGCCCGCCGCCGTCCTGATCGCGCTCGCCGCCCTCGTCGGCGCCGCCCTCGGATGGTGGCTGCTCGCCCCCTGGGCAGCCCGCAACCTGACCGGGGGAGCGGATGTCGCTGAGTCGGACGCGTCCGAGATGACTGACGATGCTTCCGCCGTCCGTGACGTCGACGCCGACCTTGCCGTCGCACCTGAGCCCGCGCCGATGTCGACCAGCTCGGCGGGGTCACCGCCCGACCCGGTGCCGCCGGCCGCACCCCGCTGGTTCCGCCCGGTCGCCGCGCTCGCGACCGCTGCGGCCTTCGCCGCACTCACCTGGTCGCTCGGCCTCGTCTGGCTTCTTCCGGCCCTCCTCGCGTTCGCCGCGACCGGCATCGCCATGTCCCTCGTCGACCTCGCCGAGCAGCGCCTCCCCAACCGCATGCTCGGCCCGTCGCTCGTCGTGGTGGGCGCGCTCCTGCTCGTCGCCAGCGTCGCCACCGCCTCCTGGTGGTCCGTACTCTGGGCCCTCGTCGGCGCCGTCGCGATGTTCGCGTTCTACCTGCTGATCGCCGTGATCGCGCCGAGCGGCATGGGCATGGGCGACGTGAAGCTCGCCTTCCTCGTCGGCCTGGTGGTGGGCTACTTCGGTTGGGCGATCTGGCTCCTTGGACTGTTCCTCGGCGTCTTCGTCGGCGGGCTCGCTGCCGTCGGTGCGCTGGTGGCCCGTCGCGTCACCCTCCGCGGCCACATCCCGTTCGGCCCGGCGATGGTCGTTGGGGCGCTCGTGGCGTTGTGCGGCGTCGGCTTCGTAGTTGCCTCAGCTGTGTAAAACTGAGCGATACCCCAGATATAGCGATACCCCAGATATGGGGTATGCACCTCACCGGTCGCCCTCAGTAGGTTTGTCGAAGCCCTTGTCGGCCGCCGGCCGTCCTGATCGACCCGTGAGGTTCCCATGCTCAGACTCGTCGCGACATTGCAGGTCTTGGCGCACTCCATTCGCCAGGGCGAGCGCGGAAACGCAGCAGAGTACGCCCTCGTGCTTGGCATAATCGCCCTCGGCATCATTGTCGGCCTTGGTGTGCTCGCGATTGCGCTGAACACGTTCTTCGAAGATGCGGCCGGCCGGATTCCATGATTGGCCTGTCCCCCCTAGTGGGGTGTGTCGCCCGACTCTATGCGCCCGTAATGTTCTTCTCGTCGCTCGCGGGACGGGCGGCGACCCTACTGACCGACTCATAGGAAGCACCCCAAAATGCTGAAGTTCTTCGTCACTCTCCAGTCCATCGCCAACTCGATCCGCGAGGACGAGAAGGGCAACGCGGCCGAGTACGGCCTCGTCATCGCCATCGTCGCGCTCGGCATCATCGTGGGCCTCGGCATCCTCGCCGTGGCTCTCAACGGCCTCTTCACGGACGTGGGCGCCGAGCTGGACGTCCGCCCCGCGAACTAGGCGCCGGGCACTTGGGAGTTGGAGGCCTGCAAGCGTGCAGGTCTCCAACTCCCTTGTCGCAACACGAGGAACTGTCCGAAGGCTTCACAGTCGAGACGTTGGGAGGCGCCATGTGGGCCGTGCGCAGGGAACGGGGTGCCGGGGCGGTCGAGTTTGCGCTGGTGTTTCCGGTGCTGATGATCTTGGTACTTGGGATTATCGAGTTCTCGCACCTGTACAACGTCCAGATATCCCTTAGTGGCGCAGCGAGAGAAACTGCGCGGACGATGGCAATCGAGGATGACCCTGACCTCGCACGAACTGCAGGAATCAACGCAGCGCCGTCGTTGAACCCGGCGCTGTCTAGTGGTCAGATCGCGATCACACCAAGTTCCTGTGAAGACAATCCGGGTGCTCAGGTGCAGGTCTCGATCAGCTACGGAGCGACGCTGCTGACTGGTCTGCTTCCCAACCCGATCTCCATCTCTGCGACAGGAGCGATGCGATGCGGTGGGTGAGGATTCGGCGGGGCAAGGCGGTCGCACGTTCACTTCAGCGCCGTGATCGGGGCGCCAGTGCGGTCCTTGTCGGATTGATGCTCGTACCGCTCGTGGGAGCTGGAGCCATCGCCGTCGATGTCGGTGCTCTCTACGCCGAGCGGGCACAGCTCCAGAATGGCGCCGATGCGGCTGCCCTGAGCGTTGCCGCAAACTGCGCGATCGACGAGTCGACATGCTCCGGTACGGCACAGGCCACAGCGTCGAACTACGCGACTTCGAATGCAGTGGACTCACTTGCGACCTCGCTTGCTCCTGCGCTCAATCTTGCGGCCAACACGGTGACCGTTACGACAGAGACGTTGAGCGACGACGGCGCGATGATGCGTCACCCGCTAGCCCAGCTGATCGGCATCCAGTCAAGCACGCTCCACGCGTATGCGACCGCCGAGTGGGGCACGCCAGTGCTGGGGTCAGTGATCCCTCTGGCTATCGGACAGTGCGAGTTCGCTCTCTCCCCGCCACAGGAGGGCGTAGAGAATCCCGCTCGCATTCTCGTGCAGTACGACACAGTCGACCGCAGGGAGTGCGAAGACATCCTTCTTTCGGGCGGGTTCGGATGGCTCGATACGGCAACTCCCTGCCTGGCGCTCGTCGACGTGAACGATCCATGGGTTGGTAGTGACCCGGGCAACAGCCTCGCGAGCTCCGGCTGCGATGTCGAGGACGACATTGTCCCGCTGCTCGGCACGACCATCCTCATCCCGATTTACGACGAGGTTCAGGGCACCGGGCAGAACGGCCAGTTCCACATCTCTACCTTCGCGGCCTTCAAGCTCACCGGCTTCAAATTCAGCGGCCAGAACACGTACACCGATCCTCTCGCACCCGCATGCAGGGGAAACTGTCGCGGGCTCCAGGGGTTCTTTATGAACTACGTGAGTGTGGGCGACGAGTTCGAACTCGGCGACGGGGTGAACACCGGACTCACGGTCGTTCGACTGATCGAGTAGAGGCCAAGGAACAAAGACCCGCCGACGACCCGACGTCGGCAGAAAGTGTGACATGAGAATTAGGATCATCGGCGCAGTGATCGCCGTACTGCTCGCGGCGATCGGTGGGTACTTCCTCTGGATGTACGTACAGAGCGCCGACCAGCGCGCAGCTGACGGTGCTGAGTTCGGTCAGGTCTTTGTCGTGACCGAGGAAGTCCCGTCAGGCACGCCGGGCGAGCTGATCAGCGACTTCATCGAAGTCGATGAACTCCCGCAGATCGCGATCCAGCCCGAGATCGTCACGAATCTCGATGATCTCGCCGGCCTTGTCACCAACGCCGAACTCGTGCCTGGGGAGCAGTTGATCGAGGCACGATTCTCAACGCCAGCTGAGCTTGCGGCTGAGGGGGATGTTTCCATCCCAGACGGATTCCAAGAGGTCACTCTTCCCGTAGATGTCGCGCGAGCGGTCGGCGGCGCGGTTCGCCCGGGATCGACCGTTGGTGTCGTGATCACGGTCGACAAGGACGTGAGGGCGAGTGCCAGTGACGGCGGGGCGACAGACGGGGCGACGCCGTCCGAGGACGTTGGCGGCACTACGACCAAGTTCACCTTCCACAAGATGCTCGTGACCCGCGTGCAGGCCGGCACGGTCGTGACGACCAACTCGGAGGAGGAAGTTACGACGTCCGACGTGCTGATGGTCACGTTCGCTGCGAACACGCCGCAGATCGAGCAGCTCGTATGGGCTGCAGAGCTCGAGGAAGGTGGCAACAGCACAGGTATCTGGCTGACGCTCGAACCCGAGGACGCGGACGAGAGTGGCTCGCGCGAGGTCACGAGGGACAACATCTTCGAGTGAGCCGCTATCTCCTGATCAGTCGCAGCGCGGAGTACGAGACCCGTCTCCGCCGCCTGCTGCGCGCGAAACTCGAGGCGCTCCCGGGTGAGTACCTCGCGTTCGGTCCGGCGGAGACGCTCGCACAGCTGCAGGGAACTCCACGGGTGGCCCTGCTCGGCCCACTCCTAAACTTTCAGGAGTCGAAAGCGATCGCGCTCGCACTGCAGGAGCGAGTACCCGGAATCGGCCTGATCGTCGTACGCGAGCAGCGTTCCGACCTGGAGGACTGGGTTGATGGGATGGCGATCCACGCAGTCCTGAGCCCGGAGGCCACTGACCAGACCACCGTCGATCTCATCAACCGGCTCGAAGAGTGGCTCGTCGCGCACGGGAAACTCCTGCCCGTCCGAGAGGAGCCTGAGGACTCCGAAGATCCCGAAATGCCCGACCAACTCGGTCCAGAAGCTGCAGGCGTGGGCGAGTTCCTGCTCGCCAGTCTCGACGACCAAGAGGGCCTCGTCGACGATGACGATGAGCAGGAATCCCAGGACCCGCCCGAGGAAGGGCCTGCGGACACGTGGATTCTCCCGGCACCACTCGACGAGGACGTGCGCACCGAAGTCATTGCCGTCGTGGCGCCCAAGGGTGGGCAGGGCAAGACGACGACCGCGATCAACCTAGCCACAGGGCTAGCCGAAGTCGCACCGAACTCCGTCGTACTGGTCGATGCAGATGTGCAGTTCGGCGACATCGCACATGCCTTGAACCTCGACCCCCACTACTCGCTCGCGGACGTCGCGTCCGCCGGGGACGACGAGATGGCGTTGAAGGCGCTCTTCAGTCATCATGAGGACGACTTCTTCGTCGTTCCCGCACCACCGTCTCCGGAACTCGCCGACGATGTCGACGCGGCCGCTCTGGGTGCGCTCCTGCGGAACCTCGCAACCATGTTCCGCTACGTCATCGTGGACACGACGCCTGGTCTCGGTGAGCACGCGCTGGCAGCCCTCGAGAACGCGACAGATGGCGTGTTCGTCACGAACATGACCGTCCCGAGCCTCCGTGCCCTGCGGAAGGAGTTCGAGCTGCTGCGCGACCTCGACATTCTCCCGTCGAATCGCCACGTCGTGATGAACTTCGCGGACAAGTCGGGTGGGCTGCTGCGGAAGGACGCAGAGGAGATCATGGGTGCTCGGGTCGACGTGCTGGTCCCGAGGTCGGGTGCAGTTGTGTTCGCGAGTAACCAAGGCGTTCCTGTGATCCACCACGATGTTCGTGATCCTGCGGCGAAGGCGCTGCGAGAGCTCGTCCAACGAATCGATCCATCCGCCGCACCCAGCCGGCGACGCATCCACCGGAAGGCGAGGACGCCATGAGGCTCAGCGACCGACTCGATCAGGCGCGAGGCGCGCATCGTGCGAGCGACGAGGTGGTCGAGCAGCCGCTCGCTCCCGAGACGAGCGTCGAGGACGCGACGCGAGAGCTGCCCGAGCAACAGAACCCAACGGCAGTTCCGGCCACTTCTGCCGACCCCACACAGGACACGTCGACGGAAGCGCCGGTTGCCACTGACCAAGACGGAGAGCATCACTCGTCGACGTGGGAGGCGATGCACGGCGAGACCCGCCAGGCCCCGGTCAGCGATGCGGTCAAGGAACTGAAGGAACGCGCTGCCCAAGAGCTGTTCCGTCGCATCGGAACTCGCCTGAACGACCCGAGCCTCACCGAGGAACGCCTACATCAGATGGCTCGGGAGGAACTCTCGCGCATCGTTGCCGCTGAGCAGGTGGCGCTGTCCACCGTGGAACGCAACCGACTGATCACAGAGATCGGCGCCGACGTGCTGGGCTTCGGGCCACTCGAGACGATGCTCGACGACGAGGCTGTCACCGAGATCATGGTCAACCGGTACGACCAGATCTACATCGAGCGGGCGGGCCGCCTCTACGAGTCTCGCCTCAAGTTCACCGGCGAGCCGCAGCTGCGTCGTGTGATCGAACGCATCGTGTCACGGGTCGGTCGCCGCATTGATGAGTCGTCCCCGCTCGTGGATGCACGCCTTGAGGACGGCTCCCGTGTCAACGCGATCATTCCGCCGCTCGCGGTAGACGGCTCATCACTGACCATCCGAAAGTTCTCGCGAACGCCGCTGACCGTCGACAACCTCATCTCCTACGACACGATGACTCGGGAGATGGCTGATCTTCTCGACGCCGCGGTACGTGGACGGCTCAGCATTCTCGTGTCGGGAGGTACGGGCACCGGAAAGACCACGCTGCTGAACGTGCTCTCGGCCAACATCCCCAACGACGAGCGCATCATCACCATCGAGGACGCGGTGGAGCTCCAGTTGCAGCAAGAGCACGTCGTGCGCCTCGAGTCACGACCGGCGAACATCGAGGGTCGCGGCGAGATCACCATTCGCGACCTCGTTCGGAACTCGTTGCGCATGAGGCCGGACCGTATCGTCATCGGCGAGGTCCGTGGCGCCGAAGCGCTCGACCTCCTGCAGGCGATGAATACCGGCCACGAAGGATCGATCTCGACGATCCACGCGAACTCACCTCGCGACGCTATCGCACGACTCGAGACGTTGGTGCTCATGGCGGGTATGGACCTGCCCCTTCGTGCGATCCGCGAGCAGATCGCGTCGGCGATCGACATCATCGTGCAGATCTCCCGTATGCGAGATGGCACGCGTCGAGTCGTCAGCGTGACCGAGGTGCAGGGCATGGAGAGCGACGTGGTGACCATGCAGGACGCGTTCGCCTTCGACTACGCCGCGGGCATCGACGAGGACGGTCGCTTCCGCGGACACGCCATTCCCACTGGCGTCCGCCCGCGGTTCGTGGACCACCTGGCGGACTTCGGGATCGAGGTGCCGGCGGCGCTGTTCCAGAGTGCAACGCCTCCGGCCGGCCACGGGAGGCGCTGATGTCGATCGCGATCTTCGTGCTCGGAGTGCTTGCGGCGCTGTTCGCATTGCTTGCGGTAGTGGTCTTCGTAGTTGCGCCGCCCGCGCCGCGAGTAGCGATCGGACGGCGCCTCGCCCCGGGTACGCAGTACGAGTCGCGACTGACCAGGGCGACGAACCGCACGGTCAAGACGATCGAAGGTGCGATGCGGCGACGGGAGGGCGGCGCCTTCGGCGAGGAGTCGCTTGAGCTTGCCGGAGTGCGTATGCAGCCGTCTGCGTTCGTGCTGATTACGTTCTCGGTCTCCGCGGTGCTGGCGGTGGTCGGCGTCATCATCGGCTTCGGCAGCTGGTGGTCACTGATCCTCGGGATCGTGTTCGCTGCGCTGGGCCCTCTCTTCGCCCGTCTGTACCTGGCGCTTCGGGTCTCGTCGCGACGCGCCAAGTTCGCCGAACAGCTCGACGACACGATGCAGTTGCTTGCCGGTAACCTCCGCGCCGGTCACGGGTTGGTGCAGGCGATCGATTCGGTCGCCCGCGACGGGGACGCGCCGACGTCGGAGGAGTTCGCGCGGATCGTCAACCAGTCGCGCATCGGTCGCGACCTCAATGAGGCTCTCGAGGACACTGCGCAGCGAATGCAGTCCGACGACTTCAAGTGGGCGGCCCAAGCGATCGCGATCAACCGATCCACTGGTGGCAACCTTGCCGAGGTGCTCTACGGCGTGGCAGCCACGATCCGAGAGCGCAACGAGATCCGGCTCAAGGTGAAGTCGTTGAGTGCAGAAGGCCGTCTGTCCGCGATCATCCTGCTGCTACTGCCCGTCGCAGTGTTTCTCGGTGTGCTCATCCTGCAGCCCGCGTACTTCGCCCCGTTCTTCGAAACGTTGCTCGGGTGGATCGCACTCGTCGTCGCCGTGGTCTTGATGATCATCGGCGTGGTCTGGATGCTCGCCGTCGTCCGGGTCCGGTTCTGAGGAGGACTCCATGGCCGAATTGCTTCCACTCCTCGCCATCGGCGCCGTCGCGATTGGTGCCGGCCTCCTCATCTTCCTCGTCTTCGCGTCCCTGCCTCAGAAGGCGGCTGTGCGCGAGCTGCTCGAGCCGACCCAGGTGCAGGTGCGACGGCCGGAGGACACTCGCTCGCTCTCCGACCGACTCGCTGACACCCTCCCGAGCGGTTACACCGGCTGGGTGCAGCGCCAGATCATCTACGCCGGCCGAACCGGTAGCTGGAGTGTCGGTGGCTTCGTCCTGCTGAAGTTGTTCGTGACTGTGCTCGGAGTCCTGATCGGTATCGGGGCGATCCTCACGGCGCAGAGCCCGCTGATGATCGGTGTCGGCGTGGTGCTGATGCTGCTGTTGTTGGTCGCCCCAGAGGTCATGCTCAACAGCCGGGCCGACGACCGTCAGACCGAGATCCAGCGGGCTCTACCCGACACGCTCGATCAGATGACGATCGCAGTTGAGGCCGGCCTCGGCTTCGAGGCAGCGATGGCCAAAGCTGCTCAGGGCGGCCGCGGTCCCCTCAACGACGAGCTCATCCGAGCTCTGCAGGATATGACGATCGGGCGATCGCGCGCCGACGCGTACACCGCGCTACTCGCCCGTACCAATAGCGGCGACCTCCGACGATTCGTGCGTGCGATCCAGCAGGCGGACCGATACGGCATCTCGGTCGCCGATGTCCTTCGCGTCCAAGCGAAGGAGATGCGCGTCAAGCGTCGCGCGCGCGCCGAGGAGTCCGCGATGAAGATTCCGATCAAGGTCGTCTTTCCGCTGGTGTTCGCGATCCTTCCCGTGCTGTTCATCGTGCTGCTGTTCCCCGCGGTGGTCGGAATCATCGACGCGTTCAGCTAGGAATCCGCGTCTCCACCGACGAAGCATCCTCGAGTTCTTCCGCGCCCCCAGACGCGATAGCGTGAGACGCGTTCGCGCCCGTCCCCCCGTGGGCGCGCAGGGCCTCGCGACGCTGCGGCCCGATCGACCCCGAGCCGAGGACGAGCATCCCCCATGCGCATCCGAACCGGCGGTGCTGACGACGCCGCTTTGCCCGCCGATGACACGGCAGCGCGTGCCGCCGGCACGCAGCACGAGGGCGGGGCGCGCGCATGAAGCCGATCGTGCTCGTCACGCGCAACACCGTCTACGACCTGCGGATGCGGCGGCTCCTCGAGGGGAAGCTCCGCTCCATTCCGGGCGAGTTCCTCGGCATCGGTACGTCACTCGTGCTCGATCGGGTGGGGGATGCACCGAAGATCGCGCTGCTCGGCCCCGAGCTGAGCCAATCCGAGATCGTCACGCTCGCGGCGGGGCTCGTCGAGCGGCATCCGCGCATCGGCCTCATCGTCGTCGAGGCCGAACCCGGCGATCCCGAGACCTGGATCGGCCGTGGCATCCACGCGGTCATCGCCGCCACCGCCACAGACCCCGAAAAGCTCGACCTCATCACCCGCCTGCAGACTTGGCTCAACCTCTACGGCGGCGAGCAGGATCCGAGCGAGTTCGGCGGCATCGAAGACGACGCGGATGCCCCTGAGCCGGCCGTCGCACCGCCCACCGGTGCCACACCGGCGACGCCACGGGTCACCGAGGACGATCGCGACCAAGAGGTCGTCTGGGTCGCGGAGACCGCCGGGCGCGCGGGCTCGTCGGAGAGCCACGGAGCGGCTGCCCCGGAGCGGCCCGCAGCACGCACGGCGGTACTCGCACCCGAGCGCCCCGAGCCCGTGCCGGCCGACCCCGATGCTCCGCCGCGTCTCGCGCCGCCGCCCCCGCCTCCCGCCAGTTGGGCAGCCGAGCCCAAGGAGCAGGCCGCAGGGCAACCGGTCGCAGCACCCGCCATCAGCGCTGTCGCAACCGAGAGTTCGGCCGACCCGGAAGTCCCCACGACTCTCAGCGAGATCATCGTCGTCGCGGCTCCGAAGGGCGGCCAGGGCAAGACCACCGCGGCGATCAACCTCGCGGTCGGCCTCGCCGAGGTCGCGCCCGGACAGGTGGTGCTCGTCGACGCCGACCTGCAGTTCGGCGATATCGCGAGTGCGCTCAGCCTGCCCGATTCGCGCACGATCGTCGGCGCGCTCGACACGCGCGACGACGACGAGCTCGTCGACGGGCTGGTGCGACACGAGGACGACTTCTTCGTGATGCCCGCCCCGCCCACGCCCGAGGACGCGGAGCACGTCACGCCCGCTGATCTGGTGAAGGTCGTCCAACGCCTCAACAGCAGGTTCCGCTACGTGGTCGTCGACACCACGCCCGGCGTCGGCGAGCACAGCCTCGCGCTCATCGCCGCCGCGACCGACGGCGTCTTCATCGCGAACATCAACGTGCCGAGCCTCAATGCGATGCGCAAGGAGCTCCAGCTCCTCGACAGCAGCGACGGCATGCCGCCGAACCGGCACATGGTGCTGAACTTCACCGACCGCAAGGCCGGCATCACCCCGGCGAAGGCGGCGGAGGTGGTCGGCACCGCGTTCGACGTCGAGGTGCCCCGGTCGGTCGCGGTGCTCTTCGCGAGCAACGAGGGCGTGCCGCTGATCCACCACGACGTGCGCGACGCCGCCGCCAAGGCGTTGCGCAGACTGGTGCAGCGCATCGACCCCGCCGCCGTGCCGACCCGGCGCCGCATCCACCGTCGGTGGCGCGCGCAGTGAGTCCGGTCCGCGGTTATCCACAGGCCTGTTGCGGAGCCCGAGGAGCGCCCGGCCCGGCCCGGCTACCCTTCCTCGCGTGACGGCGATACTCCTGGGCGGTGGCGCGGTCTTCGGCGCGGTCGCCGGGTGGTGGCCGATCGCCGGCTCCGCACGCACCGCGACGCACGGCACTCGCATGTGGACTCGACGCGCACGCATCATCGTCACGATCGCCGCCGGCATCGGCGGACTCGCCATCTGCTGGGGCATCGGACTCTCGCCCGTGCTCATGCCGGCACTCGTCTTCCTCATCACGGGCACGGCATTGGCAGCCACGGATGCCGCCGAGCGACGCGTTCCAGCAGGCACCGTGTTCAGCGCCGGCGTCCTCATCGCCGGCATGCTCGTCGTCGCCGCCGCGATCGACGGCACGTGGTGGTCGCTGCTCTGGGCCGGCCTCGGCGCGGTCGGCATGGGCGCGATCGCCGCGGCGGGCGCCCGATGGCTGCCCCGCATCGTTGCCTGGCGCGACCTCGGCGTGCCGATCCTCGCCGGCCTCATGCTGGGCGCGCTCGGGTGGCAGGCGTGGGCGGTGGGACTCGCCGGCATGATCGTGATCGGCCTGCTCGCGGCATCCGTCGCCGTGCTCCGGGGCGACAGTCGCACCCTCGCCGGCGCCGTGCCGCTCGGTCCGTCGATCATGGCTGCGGCGGTGCTCGCCATCGTGCTCGTCTAGCCGCCACGACACCGCCCGCCCCGTAGGCTGAACGCGGGGCGAACGGGGGTGGTCCGGCAGTGAGCAAGGCGAGTGAGCCCGATTGGCAACCAGACCTGCTCGGCGACCGGTACGAGCAGGTCACGCTCCCGCTCGAGGCCGACGACGAGGGCGACATCGTCGCGACGCTCGTGCGATACCGGCCGAAGTTCCGGTTCCGGCTCACGCCGGGTGCGGCCGCCGACTGCGACGTGCTCTACGTACACGGGTGGAGCGACTACTTCTTCCAGACCGAGCTCGCCGAGTTCTGGGCGGATGCCGGTGCGCGGTTCTACGCCCTCGACCTGCGCAAGTACGGGCGAAGCCTGCGCGAGGGGCAGACCCCGGGGTTCGTCACCTCGCTCGCCACGTACGACGAGGACATCGAGGCGGCGCTCGCGGCGATGGGTCGCCCGATCGACGGGCCGAGGTCGGCGCGCCCGCTCATCCTGCTCGGGCACTCGACGGGCGGCCTCACGCTGGCGCTGTGGGCAGCGCGGCATCCCGACGTGGCATCCGCCCTCATCTTGAACAGCCCGTGGCTCGAGTTCCAGGCGAGCCGGATCGGCCGTGAGGCGGTCACGCCGCTCATCGACCTCTCGGCGCGCGTCGACCCGCGCGGTGGCCTGCCGAACGTCGACCTCGGCTTCTACACTCGTGCCGTCGCCGAGGAGGAGGGCGGCGAGTGGCGGTACGACCACGCGTGGCGACCGAACCGCGGGTTCCCGGCGCCGGCTGCTTGGCTGTCGGGAGTGCTCGCCGCGCACGCCCGCGTCGCGGCGGGCATCGACGTGGGCGCGCCGGTGCTCACGCTGTTGTCCAAGCGCACGACGATCCTCGCCCGCTGGAGCGAGGAGATGCGCTCGAGCGACAGCGTGCTGGTGGTCGACGAGATGGCCGAACGTGCGCTGCGACTCGGCCCCTCGGTCACGGTCGAGCGCATCGAGGGCGCCCTGCACGACGTCTTCCTGTCGCGCCCCGAGGTGCGGCGCGACGCCTACGACCGGGTCACTCGCTGGTTGCGCGGGTTCGCGCCGATGTAGCATCCGCTCGCCTGCCCCACGAACTGGGCGGTGAGCCGAGCGGCGGCCGCGATTAGGCTCCATGCCATGCCCCGCATCCCATTCGCGATCGTGGTCGTCGCGCTCGCCGCGATGGTGGTCGTGCCGGGCATCGCGAGCATGTCGCCGACCCCGACCTTCCTGGGCTGGCACATGTACTCCGGGTACCGGACCACGCTCACCTTCGAGATCGAGCACGACGATGCGACTCACGACAAGGTCGACCTGGGCGAGATCGCCGGCGGACTGCGCGTCGAGATCGACTACGCCGAGCGGGGTGCTGAGTTCCTCTGCGACCGCGACGCCACCATCACGACGGTGCGCGTGCACCGCGACCACCCGGTGTTGGACGAGGAGTTCTCGTGCAGCGCCTTCTGACGCGCGAGGTCGACGCAAGGCCGCTCGCCGTGAGCCGCATCCTCGTCGGGCTGGTCGGGATCGGCATGAGCCTGGAGTGGGCGGTGCCGCTCATCCGGATCGCGGGCGGTGACGTGCTCCGGGTCCCCGTGGTCGCGTGGACGCCGCCGCCGACTGCCTTTGTCGTCGTCCTGCTGTTCCTCGTCACCTTCGTCGGTGGCATGGGCATGGTGCTCGGGGTGTTCGGGCGCGCTGCCGCGATCATGGTCGCCGCATCCGCCGGCATCGCCCTGCTCGCCGACCAGCAGGTCTACAGCAACCACGCGCTGCTGCTGGTGCTCGTCGCCACGCTGATCGCGATGAGCGGGGCGCACCGCGCCCTCTCGATCCTCGGGTGGCTCCGGCGGCGTGCTGCGCGTCGCGCGATGCGCAACGCGGATGCGGGTCCTCCTGACGGCCGTCCGATCACCGAGCGGGTGCCCTACTGGCCCGCGTTCCTGATCCGCGCACTGCTTTCCTCGGTCTACCTATGGACCGCGATCGCCAAGGTCAACCCCGACTACCTCGCCGGCGACGTCTTCGCCCACTTCGGCAACGAGCTCATGCAGCTGCTCGAGCCGGTGCTCCCGGCGCTCGCCGTCGCGAGCATCCTCACCGAACTGTTCGTCGGCATCGCGCTCTGGGTGCGACCGTTGTTTCCGCTCGCGCTGCTCGCCGGCGTCGGACTGCACGTCGGCATCGTCGCGACCCTGAACGACCCGTATCCGCTCGTGCTCTTCGCGATGCTGATGGCCCCGGCGTACCTGCTCGCCGGTGCCGAGTGGGTGCGCGGCGGCGGGCCGCTCGTCGAGCGCACGCAAATCGCCTGGTCGAGGCTCAAGAGGCGGATGCCCCGGAGGCGACGCGCCGCGAGCAGCACCGCGCCCGCGTGATCCGCCCCGCGCCTACCGGAAGTTCACGAACTGGAGGTCGACGTCGAGGTCGGCGCCCTTCAGCAGCGCGATGGTGGCCTGCAGGTCGTCGCGGCTCTTCGAGGAGACGCGCAGCTCGTCGCCCTGGATCTGCGACCTCACCGACTTCGGCGCCTCGTCGCGAATGAGCTTGCCGATCTTCTTCGCGTGCTCCTGGTCGATGCCCTGCTTGAGCGCGACCTCGAGGCGGTACTCCTTGCCCGAGGCGTACGGCTCGCCCGCGTCGAGGCTCTTCAGCGAGATGCCGCGCTTGACGAACTTCGACTGCAGCACGTCGAGCACGGCCTTCACGCGCTCCTCCGAGTTCGCCTTCAGCAGGATCTTCTCGCCGCTGAACTCGACGGATGCCCCCACGCCACGGAAGTCGTACCGCTGGTCGATCTCCTTGCGAGCCTGGTTGACCGCGTTGTCGGCCTCCATCTTGTCGACCTTGCTGACCACGTCGAACGTCGAATCTGCCATGCGCGCAAGTCTAGCCAGCGCGCCCGGTCGGCCACCCGTGCCCGCGCCCTACCCTGCCCCGCGTCCTGCCCCATGCCCAGCGCCCGCCCCCGGTCACACGCCCGCGCTCGGCACGTGCCGAGAACCGTCTGAGGGCCAAGTCTCGTCTGAGGGCCGGATCTTCGGCCCTCAGACGAAGATTTGGCCCTCAGGCCGACGTTCGGCTGGCCCAGACGAGTGGTGAATAGCGCAAGGGCGGGCACGGGCAGCGAGCGACTGCTCCTGCACAGGCGGGCGGTCTCGGCATCGTGGGCATCTCGGCCCGCCACCGCGCCGCGCACGGACGCGGGCCGCGAGAGTCGGAGCATGGTAGATGCGGGCACGTCGGGCGAGCACGGGTTCCCAACCGACGACCGGGGGATCGTCCTCGCGCGCAGCATGCGCGAGGTCGGGCAGGAGGCCGCGCTGTACGCCGCGGTGCGGCGAGGCGATCTCGTCCGAATCCGCCCCGGCGCGTATCGGGCGCCCTCGCCCGGCGACATGAGCCTGTCCGCGACGGAGCGCGACGCGCGGCGCCACCGGTTCCTGGTCCAGGCGGCAGCGACGAAGCTGCGCCGCCCGGTCTTCACCGGGTACTCCGCGGTCGCGCTGCACGGGCTCCCGATCGTGGGGAGGTGGCCCGATGAGGTCGAGGTCCTCATCGCGCGGCCCACGGGCAGTCGTCGCCCCGGCATCCGCTACATCGCGGCGACGACGAAGCCGCCGACGGTGACGGTGGACGGCATCACGGTGGTGACGATCGAGCACGCGCTCCTGCGGCTGGCGCGCAGTGCGCCCCTGATCACCGCGCTCACGGCCACGGATGCCGCACTGTGGCGCCCGCGCGCACGTGGCGCGCAGCCGAAGACGACGACGGAGCGCCTGCGCGAGACCCACACGGCGATGCTGCCGTACCCGGGCAGTCGTCGGGTCGAAGCCGTACTCGCCCGTGCAACCGACCGGGCGGAGTCTCCACTCGAAACCGTGAGCAGGGTCGACTTCGAGGAACTCGGCTTCCCGCAGCCCGTGTTGCAGCACCACATCGAGCTTCCGGAGCTCGGCCAGGATGCGGACATCGACTTCTGGTGGCCCGCGCATGGTGTCGCCGGTGAGGCGGACGGCGTCGGCAAGTACCAGCGCGAACCCGGGGTGGACGCGACGATCGAGACGGTGCTTGCCGAGAAGGCGCGGGAGGACGCGATCCGTCGGCGCGTCCGCGCCTTCGTACGTTGGACCTGGGCGGATGCATGGAAGCGCGACCCGCTCCGCGCGAAGCTCCAGGAGGCGGGGCTTCCGATCGTGCCCCGCCCGACGCGATTCATCCGTCTCAGCTGAGCGCCATCGCGCCACGTGCAGGCCGATTCTTCGCCTGAGGGCTGGATCTGGTTTGCCGGCCGAGTCCGGGCCGTCGCCCGAGGGCTGAATCTCGGCTGAGGGCCGAATCTTCAGCCCTCAGTCGAAGAAACGGCCCTCAAGCGTGGGGTGGGCGGGCGTGCGGATGCCTCGGGCGAGCGGATGCCTCGCCGCAACCGCTCCCGGCCCGCACGCAGCGCGCGCTCAGCGCAGCCAGACCGTCGTCTCGCCAGCCACCTCGGCGAGCGAGACAGACGGGCCGCTCGCGAGCAGCACCTCGCGCCCGACGGCCCACGCCGGCAGCGGCGCGGGCGACGGCCCGAAGTTCGTCACGACCGTCCATCCACCGGGCCGGCGGAACGCCAGCACGTCGGGCGAGCCGGTGTCGACCCACTCGAGCTCCTCGGCGCCCTGCAGTCGGCGGCGCAGGTCGAGCGCCGCGCGGTACATCGACAGCGTCGAGCCGGGGTCGTCCGACTCCGCGCCGACCGCGAACGACGCGAACCAGTCCGGCTGCGGCAGGTGCGACGCGGTCGACCCGTCGGGGCCGAATCCGAACGCGCCTCCCGATGCGGTCCACGGCAGCGGCACGCGGCATCCGTCTCGCCCGACGTCGACGCCCGCGTTGCGGAAGAACGTCGGGTCCTGTCGGTCCGCGTCGGGGATCTCCGCGACCTCCGGCAGGCCGAGCTCCTCGCCCTGGTAGAGGTAGGCGCTGCCCGGCAGCGCGAGCAGGAACAGCGACGCAGCGCGCGCTCGCCGCAGCCCGCGCTCGGGGTCGAGCGCGGCAGGGTCGCCGCCCGCGAGCAGCCACTCGCGCGCGACCGCACCGTCGTCCGACGCGTCGTCGGGCAACGCGTACCGCGTCGCGTGCCGCACCACGTCGTGGTTCGACAGCACCCACGTGTTCGACGAACCGGTGCCCCGGGTGAGCTCGAGGTTGCGCGCCACGACCTCCCGGAACGACTCGGCACCGAACGCAGCCCGGAGCAGGTCGAAGTTGAACGCCTGCCCGAGGCTCGTGGGCGCCGCGTAGCGCGCGCGCCGATGCGGCTCGACCCACGCCTCGGCGACCGCGGTGCGCGGCGGGTCGTACTCGTCGAACACCGCGCGCCACTCCGCGTAGATCTCGTCGAGCTCCTCGCGGTCCCAGAGCGGGTGCGCGCCGTCGCCGGCGAGCTTGTCGGCCTCCAACTCGGCGTGCGAGCGCAGCGGATACGTGAGGTCCTTCGCCAGCGCGTGGGCCACGTCGACCCGGAACCCGTCCACGCCGCGGTCCGACCAGAAGCGCAGCGTCGTGAGGAAGTCGTCGCGCACCTCCCGGTTGCCCCAGTTCAGGTCGGGCTGCTCGCGGGCGAACAGGTGCAGGTAGAACTGCCCGTCGCCGACGGGCTCCCACGCCGACCCGCCGAACATCGACGTCCAGTCGCTCGGCGGCTCCGAGGCATCCGGCCCCTCGCCGTCGCGGAACAGGTAGCGGTCGCGCGCCGCCGACCCGCGCGGCGAGGCGAGCGCCTCACGGAACCACTCGTGCCGGTCGGACGAGTGGTTCGGCACGATGTCGACGATCATGCGGATACCCGCAGCGTGCAGCGCGGCCACCAGCTCGTCGAAGTCGTCGAGCGTGCCGAGTCGCGGGTCCACGTCGCGGTAGTCGTCGACGTCGTACCCGCCGTCGGCGAGCGCGGACGGGTAGAACGGCGAGAGCCACACGGCATCGACGCCGAGCTCGACGAGGTACGGCACCCGCGACGTGATGCCGCGGAGGTCGCCGATGCCGTCGCCGTTGGCATCGGCGAAGCTGCGCGGGTACACCTGGTACACGGCGGCCTGGCGCCACCAGTCGCGGTCGGCTCCCGGCATGTCGGTTCCCCTCACTTGATCGATCCTCGCGTGACGCCCGAGATCACCCAGCGCTGGCTGAAGATGTAGACGATGAGCAGCGGCGCCATCGCCATCAGGTACGACGCGAACGCGACCGTGTAGTCGGTGTTGAACTGACCCTGGAACACGAACTGCGCCAACGGCAGCGTACGCGCGGCGGGGTCGGTCAGCACGACCAGCGGCATGATGAAGTCGTTCCACGCCCACACGCAGGTGAGGATGCCGACGGTTGCGTTCATCGGGGTGAGCAGCGGGAAGATGACCTGCCAGAACACCCGCCAGGTCGAGGCTCCATCGACGCGAGCGGCCTCTTCCAGCTCGATCGGGATCGACCGGATGTACGCCGTGTAGATGAAGACGTTCAGCGAGAGCCCGTAGATCGTGTACAGCACGATCATGCCGACCTGGTTGTCGAGCCCGAGGATCGCGGTCTGCTTCACCAGCGGCAGCATGATGATCGGGAACGGGATGAACAGCGCCGCCAGCAGGTAGAAGAACACGCCCTTGAAGAACGGGCGGTGGATGTTGCGCGCCAGCGCGTAGGCCACGATCGAGCTGGTGACCAGCGTGAAGGCCACCGAGCCGACCGTGATGAACGCCGTGTTCATGAGCGCCTGCGGGAAGCTGGTGCGCTCCCACGCCTCGGCGAAGTTCTCCCAGCGCACCGGGTTCGGCCACTCGAAGCCGGTGCCGGCGACGAGTTGGTCGGGCGTCTTCAGAGCGACCACGACCGCGAGGTAGAGCGGGACGAGCACGGTGAGCGAGCACACCGCGATGAGGGCGGTCGCCCACCAGTTGGTGCGGCGGGTGTCGTCGGACTCGCGTCCGCGACGCGGGCGGCGGCGGGTGCCGCCGTCGACCGGAAGGGCCTGGTCGGCCTGGGCGAGGGTGGTGGATGCGGTGGTCATCAGAAATCGGCCTCTCTGCGCTGAAGGACCCGGAACTGGAAGAGGGAGACGATCGTGATCACGATGAAGAAGATCACCGCGTTGGCCGTCTGGTAGGCGAACTCCCCGCCGGAGAAGCCGCCCCGGAAGATGAGCAGCGTCACCGACTCGGTGGACGTGCCGGGCCCGCCGTTGGTGAGCGCGACGATGGGGTCGAACACCTGCAGGAAGTTCTTCAGGCTCAGAACGACGTTGATCGTGAAGAACGCGCCGATCAGCGGGAACGTGATCGACCGGAACTGCCGCCAGGCGCCCGCACCGTCGAGCGAAGCGGCCTCATAGAGCTCGCTCGGGATGGTCTGCAGGCCCGACAGGTAGATGATGATCGCGAACGCGCACGACTGCCACACCGCCAGCACGACGATCGTCGTCCACGCCCAGTCGGGATTGGTGAGGATGTTGTCGCGGAACAGCGGGATGCCCGAGAGGATCTTCGGCAGCGAGTTCGAGAAGAAGAACTGGAACACGTAGCCGATCACCAGGATCGCCAGCACGTAGGGGACGAAGAAGACGCCGCGGAAGAGGTTCCGCCCGACGATCTTCGCGTTGAGCCCCATGGCGATGGCCAGGGAGATCAGGTTCGTCAGCAGCGTCGCGACGATCGCGAACAGGAACGAGAACCCGTACGCCTGCAGCACCCGGTCGTCGCGGAACAGGTTGAGGTAGTTCGACACCCCGACGAAGTTCCACGCGCCGTACCCGGCGTAGTTCGTGAAGCTGAAGAAGATGCCGACGAGCACGGGCAGGGTGTGGAAGGCGGCGAACGCGATGACCGCGGGCCAGACCATCCAGTAGTAGGCGGGCATCGCGCGGCGGTGCTCGCTGCGGGTGCGCGGGGCGCGGCTCCGGCGCTCGCCGGTGGTCGACGTGCGCACGGCCTGGGTCAGCGTGGACATGGTCACTCTCCCGTCACGGGGATCGTGCGAGCGGCGACCTTCGCCCACTCGCGGTCGAGGGTGGCGAGCGCGGACTGGGCGTCACCGGTGAAGAGGGCCTCCTGCACGGTGGCATCGAGCGGGATGCCGGGCGGGACCTGGTGGTCGATGAAGCCGGTGATGCGGCCCTCCTCGAACCACGGCGCGACCGACTGGATCGCGGCCGAATCGCTCAGCTCGGCGCCCTCGACCGAGGGCACCATGTTCTGCGACGCGGCGAACGCCTCGATCACCTCGGGCTGGAAGAGGTAGTCGATGAAGCGTTGGGCCTCCGCCTGGTGCGGACCGTCCGTGCCCATGGTGACGACGACGTCCACGCCGGAGACGAGCAGGCGGTCGTCGGGGTCGTCGGTGCCCGGGTAGGGGAAAATGCCGAGGTTCACGTCGGGATTCACGCCCAGGATGGGGTTGACCGCCCAGATGCCCTGCATGAGCATCGCCGCTTCGCCGTTCGCGAACGCCGCGTTGCCGTCGTCGTAGGTGCGGCCGCGATAGCCCTCCTGCGCGTACGAGTACAGCTCGGCCTGCTGCGCCATCGCGTCCGGGAAGTCCTGCTCGAACGACACGGGGGAGTCGGGGCCGACGTCGGCGCCCTCCTCGCGCATCTGCGGGAAGAAGTCGTCCTGCGCCGGGTAGGCGCCGAGGGCGTTCCACGAGGGCAGCACCGTCCACGAGTCGGCCAGCGTGCCGTAGAACGGGGTGATCCCGGCATCCTGCAGCTGCTCGCACACTGCGATGAGCTCGTCGAACGTCTCGGGCACCTCGAGGCCCTGCTCGTCAAAGATGTCGCGGTTGTAGATGATGCCGTTGGCGTTGTTGACGTAGCCGAGCCCGTTGACCTCGTCGCCGAAGGTGCCGAGGTCGGCGAGGATCTGCTGCACGGCCGGGTTG
This sequence comes from uncultured Agromyces sp., assembly GCA_913053875.1. GTDB lineage: Bacteria > Actinomycetota > Actinomycetes > Actinomycetales > Microbacteriaceae > Agromyces. The sequence goes on from CAJXGN010000003.1 coordinate 99,529, forward strand.
ATGGTCTCGAGCACCGGGTCGCCGGTGAAGTCGTGGAAGACGCCGGCCTGGGCGAGGCGGCCGAAGTTGCCGTTCGCGTTCAGGGTGATCACGTCGGGCGTGCGGTCCTTCACGAGCAGCGTGCGGATCAGGGTGTCGGCGTCGGCCACCTGGTTCTGGATGACGTCGATGTCGGGGTTCTCGGCCTCGAAGTCGGCGATGATCTGCTCGAAGTCGCCGAGCGCCTCGCCCTTGAACTGGAAGAAGTCGAGTTGCACGCGGTCGCCGTCGCCGGCGGCCGAGCAGCCGGCGAGCAGCAGGCCCGCGATGGTGGCGACGGATGCGGCCGCGAGCGCGCCCCTGCGACGGGTGCGCCTCCTCCGCGGCGATCGCGTCCTGGTGGTCTGGTCGGTCATCGTGCGCCTCCTTGCGCGTGTGGGTCTGGTGATGTGGTGTCGTCAGGCGGGGGTGAGTTCGAGCAGCACGAGATGCTCGGGGTGGAGCACCGGGGCCTGCAGGCCCACGGTTGCGAGGGCGCGCCCGCTCAGCACGAGCGGGTGCTCGGCCCAGGCCAGTGGTGACTGGCCGGGACCGTCGGCGACGCTGCCGGCGGCGATGCGCACGGCGTAGCGTCGGGCGGGGTCGAGGCCGGGCAGCGTGAAGCGCCCGGTCGGCAGGGTCACGCTGGTGGTGGCCTGCGTGAAGGTGAAGAGGGCGGATGCCCCGTCGCGCGCCACGACCCCGCGGATGTCGGTCGACGTGTCGACGACGTCGCCGTGCACGAGTCGGCCCGTGTGGATGAGGTCGCGGTGGCGCCGGTGCAGCGCGACCCAGGCGGCGACTGCGTCGAGGCCGTCGTCGTCGAGGTCGGTCAGGTTCCACTCGATGCCGAGGTGGCCGAACATGGCCACGCCCGCGCTCAGGTCGAGCGACACGTGTCGGCCGGTGGAGTGCACGTGCGGGCTCGTGAGGTGCGCCCCCATGAGCTCCGGCGGCACGAGCAGTCCGGTGTACTTCTGGATCTGCAGGCGCTCGATCGGGTCGAGCGTGTCCGAGGTCCAGATGCGGTCGGTGTGCTCGAGGATGCCGAGGTCGACCCGTGCTCCGCCCGAGGCGCACGACTCGATCTCGAGGCCCGGGTGCCGGCGCTTCAGCGCGGCGAGCAGGCGGTAGAGTGCGAGCACCTGCTCGTGCACGCGGGCGCGACCGGTGTCGGCGGCCGCCGCCTCGAGCAGGTCGCGGTTGTGGTCCCACTTCAGGTAGGCGATGTCGTACTCGGCGAGCAGGGCGTCGAGCCGGTCGAGCAGGTACTGCCACGCGTCGGGGTGCGCGAGGTCGAGCACGTGCTGCTGCCGTGACGGCACGGGGTACTCGCCGCGCGCGCGGAGGATCCACTCCGGGTGCGCCCAGGCGAGGTCGCTGTCGAGGTTCACCATCTCGGGCTCGACCCAGAGGCCGAACTCCATGCCCAGGTCGTGGATGCGATCGATGAGCGGCTGGAGTCCATCGGGCCAGACGTCCGCGTCGACGAACCAGTCGCCGAGGCCGGCGGTGTCGTCGCGCCGCCCGCGGAACCAGCCGTCGTCGAGCACGAACCGCTCCACCCCGACCCGAGCGGCCCGTTCGGCGAGAGCCGTGATGGTATCGAGATCGTGGTCGAAGTAGACGGCCTCCCACGTGTTGAGGGTGACGGGGCGGGGGCGCTGAGGATGCTGTGGGCGGGCGCGCAGCTCGTCGTGGAAGCGCTGCGAGAGCTCGTTCAAGCCATCGCCCCACGAGCCGATCGCCCACGGTGTCGTGTACGTCTCGCCGGAGGCCAGCTCGATCTCGCCGGGCGCCAGCAGCTCGGCGGCGCCGAGGAACGCGTCGGCGCCCGGGCTGCGCTCGGCGAGGAGGCGGTGGTTGCCGCTCCACGCGACGTGCACGGCGTGCACCCGGCCGCGTTCGAAGCCGAACCCGGTGCGGCCGGCGGCGAGCAGCAGGCTCGCGTCGGCGCCGGGCCGCCCGCGGCGGCTCTCGCGCAGGTGCGTGCCGATGCTGAACGCGTGCCGCTGCGGCGAGCGTTCGCGGAGGTGCCGGCCCGTCGTGTCGAGCAGTTCGTCGGCCTCGAGGGGGAGCGGGAAGGTCGTGCCGAGCGCGTGCACCGAGTACGGCTCGTCGGCGCGGTTCTCGAGTGTGATGCGCTGGCGGAGCAGCCCGGCGTCGGTGACCTGCAGTTCGAGGGTCGCGGCGAGGCCCGCCTCGTCGTCGACGGCGTTGACGGTGGCCGAGGCCTCGTCGACGTCGACCGAGTGGGCGACGAGCTTGGTCGAGACGAACCGGCCGGCGCGGTGGCCGGCGAGCCCGGGGGTGCCGAGCCAGCCCGACGATTCCTGCGGCAGGAGGCTGAGGGGCGCAGGGTGGTCGAGGCCGCCCGACACCCGCTGCGGGACCGCGGCGGTCGCCAGGGCGGCGAGCTCCGCGTCGCTCGCGTCGCCGAGGTCGGCGCCCCAGTGCACGATCACGGGCAGCGGGGCCCGAACGACGTCGAGCACGACGCTGGTGCCGCCGTTGCGAAGGTGGATCGGCGTTGATCGCTGCATGACTTATTTCTACGACAGAAATAACAGGGTGTCAAGAGTGCGCCGGATGTGGCGAAGTCCGCGACGCGGGCGGTGTGTTCATGTCATGATGGAATCAACGGGAGGTGCAGCCGACGATGACGCAGCCGGAACTCAGCGAGACCGCGCACGATCTCGCGCGTCAGGTGCTCATCCACGGGCCCATCTCCCGGGGGGAACTCGGTCGCCGGCTCGGGCTGTCGCCCGCGAGCCTCACGCGCCTCTCGAAGCCGTTCCTCGACCGAGGCCTGTTCGTGGAGGCGTCCGACGTCGTGCAGGGCGCGACCGGTCGGCCCGCGAAGCCCCTCGACGTGCACGTCGACGCGGCACGCGTCATCGGCGTCAAGTTGAGCGGCGACGCGGCGTTCGGCGTGCTGACCGACCTCCGGGCGGGTGCCCTCGCCCAGGGCGTGCAGTCGCTGGGCGACCACGACGTCGCCTCGGTCGTCGACGCCGTCGCGCGGCTCGTCGACGAACTCCGCCCGGCGGGCGGCGAACTCGCCGGCGTGGGCGTCAGCATCGGCGGCAACGTCGCCGACCAGCGCACCGTCACGCGCGCGCCGTTCCTGGAGTGGCGCGACGTGCCGCTCGCCGACCTGCTCGAGGAGCGACTCGGCGTGCCCGTCGACGTCGAGAACGACGTGACCGCGCTCACCACGGCCGAGCAGTGGTTCGGCCCCGCCCGCGCCGAGGAGTCGTTCGCCGTGGTCACGGTCGGGGCCGGCGTCGGCTACGGCCTGGTCATGCACGACCGCGTCGTCACCACGCCCGACACGGGCCTCGGCCTCGGCGGCCACCTGCCGCTCGACCCCAGCGGCCCGCGCTGCATGGACGGGCATCCGGGATGCTCGACCGCGATGCTGTCGATCCCGAGCATCCGCGCCCAGGTCGGCATCGCGCTCGGCCGGGAGGTCGACTACGACGAGGTGCTCGCGCTCGCCGCGTCGGGCCAGCCGTCGGCACGGGCGGTGACGGATGCCGCCGGGCGGGCGCTCGGCCGCATGATGGGCCTCATCGCGAACCTCACCATGGTCGACGCGATCGTGCTCTCGGGGGAGGGCGTGCGTCTGTGGGACGTGGCCGGCGAGGCGGCCACCGCGGTGCTCACTGCGGACCGCGACCCCGAGGCGGCCCCGGTCGTCGTGCACGTCGACGGCGCGGGCTTCGACTCCTGGGCCCGGGGCGCTGCGGCCGTCGCGATCCAGGGCGGCCTCGCGCGCTTCCGGTTCCCCGCCGCCTGACCGGCACCGGGCCTGCGCTCAGGCGCTCGGGCGTGCCGTGCTCGAGCGCACGATGAGCTCGTAGGGCAGGCGGGTGTCGGCGCGCTCCGGCGGGGCATCCGTCGGCTGCAGCTGCTCGAGCAGGATGTCGACCGCGCGCTCGCCCTGCCGGCGCGGGAACTGGGCGACGGTCGTGAGCCCGAAGAACTCGGACAGGTCGTGGTCGTCGATGCCTGCGATCGACACGTCGCCCGGAACGCTCAGGCCGAGGTCGCGCGCGGCGAGGATCGATCCCATCGCCATCTCGTCCGACGCGGCGAAGATCGCGGTCGGACGGTCGCGCGGCACCCCGAGCAGCTGCTTCGCCGCGTGGTAGCCGCCCTGGATGCTGAAGTCGGCGGGGGCGAACAGCGACGGGTCGACCGCGTAGCCCGCGTCGACGAGCGCGGCCTCGTAGCCGAGGCGCCGGTTCGTCGGCAGGTGGAAGTCGAGGTCGAACTCGTGGGTGCCGCCGATGTGCGCGATGCGCGTGTGGCCGAGCGCGAGCAGGTGCTCGGTCGCGAGACGGGAGATCGCGACGTCGTCGATCGTGAGGGTGCGCACGCCGGGGATCGGACCACCGACGCCGACCAGCGGCTTGTCCATCGCGTGCAGCCGGGCGACCTCCGCCTCGGTCAGCTCGAGCGAGACGGCGATGACCGCGTCGACCCGCTGCCGCAGCAGGAAGTGCTCGAACACGCTGGTCCGCTCCGCCCCCTCGCCCGAGAGGTTGTAGAGCGTCAGGTCGTAGCCGTTGCGGAGCAGCGCGTGCTGCGCGCCCTCGAGCACCGACGAGAAGAACCACCGGTTGAGGAACGGGATGACGACGCCGATGTTGCGCATGCGGCCCGATGCCAGGCTCGACGCGTTCGACGAGACGACGTAGCCGAGCTCGGCGGCGGCTGCGACGACGCGCTGCTTCGTGGCATCCGATACCGGCCCCCGACCGCTGAGGGCGCGCGACACGGTCGCCGTGGAGACGCCCGCGAGCTTCGCGACCTCCTCGATGCCGGCCATGTGCCCCTCCTGGCGGTGACGGATGCGGCGCAGCTGCGGGTCACCGACCGGGCACGCTGCGCCAGGGGCATCCTATCGACCCCGGCAATTCGACCGCGGAGGGCGCGGCGCGTTGGCGAACGGGGAACCGGTGAGGTAGACAGTACGCAGTCGGGGCCTGCCCACCGGGGGCGGCTGGGCCCACCGCCGCATTCGAAGGGACAACGTGTGAAGTGGGTCAAGCGCATTCTCATCACTGCGGTGGTGGTCTTCGCCCTGTTCTACATGGTGAGCAGGCCGGAGGATGCCGCCGCGGCGGTGCAGGGCGCGTTCGACGCCGTCTGGGGCGCGATCGCGTCGGTGGGGACCTTCTTCACGTCGCTGGTCTCCTGAGTTCCGGGCGGACGTAGACATGGAGCCGTTCGAGCTCGACCCGAAGGTCGACCGCCACCTCATCGCGGACGAGGGCGAGATCGTCATCGACGAGGTGCGCAAGCACTGGGTGGCGTACCTCGGTCCGGCGCTCGAGGTGCTCGGCTCGCTGCTCGTGCTGTTCCTGCTGATCTGGACGCCGCAGCCGCTCGACTGGGTGATCTCGCTGCTGAGCGCGGGCCTGCTGATCCACGGCATCTGGCGCGCGGCCGGCGTGCACATGGACCGGTTCGTCATCACCAACATGCGGGTGTTCCGCGTGCACGGCATCTTCACGCGCAACATCGCGACCATGCCGATCCAGCGAATCCTCGACATCTCGGTGCACAAGCCGCTCATCGGTCGCATGTTCGGCTACGGCCACTTCATCTTCGAGTCGGCGGCGCAGGACCAGGGGCTGCGGAAGATCCCGTTCGTGGGCGACCCCGACGAGCGCGGCCTCACGATCCAGCGCGTCATCGCGCGGTCGGGCCTGCGCGGTCGGCCGACGCAGTGGAACGCCTGAGCGACACGGATGCAGCGGGGCGGCGTCGGCGCTGAGGCATCCGCTCAGTAGTGTCCACTCAGAGGCATCTGCTCAGTCGCATCCGCTCGGCGCCCTCGATTTCACGCTGGGCAGCACGCCGAGTATGCTTGTGTGGCCCCGGTCGCGCTGTTGTGAGGCTGGGCGCATTGGCGAGTTACCCTAGCGGCCAAAGGGATCTGACTGTAAATCAGACGGCTCAGCCTTCGGGGGTTCGAATCCCTCACTCGCCACCACGCGGAAATCCGCTCTCACCAGCACGGAACCCCTCCCGACCAGCGTCGCGGAGCGGTTCGTCGTCTCGGCGGGGTTCGTCGTCTCACGACACGCGTCGGCCACCTTCGGCGGCTAGCGTGGCAGCATGCCCTCCCACATGGAACTGCTCGAGATCGCGGCGACCGTGGCGCAGCGTGCCGGTGCCTTCGCCGCCGACCGGCGCAGCCACGGCGTGAGCGTCGCCGAGACCAAGTCCTCGCCGATCGACATCGTCACGCAGGTCGACCGCGACACCGAGACGTTCATCCGCAGCGCGCTCGCCGACTACCGGCCCGATGACGGGTTCTTCGGCGAGGAGGGCGATGCGGATGCCGGCAGCTCGGGGCTCACCTGGGTGGTCGACCCGATCGACGGCACCGTCAACTTCCTCTACGACATCCCGGCGTGGTCGGTGAGCATCGCGGTCGTCGAGGGCGGTGTCGATCCGGCGAGTTGGACGCTGCTCGCGGGTGCCGTGATCAACCCCGCGGCGGGCGAGCTGTACACGGCCGCGGCGGGGGAGGGCGCGTGGATGGGCGACCGTCCGCTGCACGTGAACGACGGCGTCGAGCTCGACCGAGCGCTCGTCGCGACCGGGTTCGGGTACCTGCGCGAGCGCAAGGAGCGGCAGGGCCGGCTCGTGGCCGAGGTGCTGCCGCGCGTGCGCGACGTGCGGCGCATCGGGTCGGCGGCGCTCGACCTGTCGGCCGTCGGCCAGGGGCGGCTCGACGCGTTCTACGAGACCGGGCTGAACCCGTGGGACCACGCTGCGGGCGCGCTCGTGGCCGCCGAGGCCGGGGCGCGCGTCGGCGGGCTCGGCGGAGCGCCGGCCGGAGCGGACATGCTGATCGCGGCGCCGCCGTCGCTCTTCGACGACCTGGAGCGCACGATCGCGGAGTTCTGGGAGGCGTGACCGACGCTGCGGCAGGCCCCGGCGGACCCGTTTCGGAGGATTCCGGAGCCTGTCCGCATTAAGGGGGACGAAATCGGTCCACACGCATGGAAACCGCGACCGATTCCGGTTACCCTTTACCAACCCGTTATTTTGGCGCAGGCCAGAATGAGCACCTCCCCATCGTCCTCACGGACACTGACCTGACCCGACGCCGAAAGGCTCACGTGCCCGAGTTCCCCCTCGTGCCGGACGGTTCTGAGACCGGCACCACCCCCGCGCGGCGCGAGCGACCGCTCACGCGACGGGAACTCCGCGAACAGCAGCGCCGTGAGCAGGAGGCGGCCGAGGCGGCCGCGTACGGGTTCGGCACGCCGCTGCTCGATCCGTCGCGCTCGGGCGCCAACTCGGGTGCGCCCGAGATCCGTTCCACGGGTCAGGGCTGGAGCCTCGGCGGCGACGTCGATCCGGTGGAGAGTGCGCCGGCGTGGCAGCCCGAGCCGCAAGCCGAGCGCCAGCCGTGGCAGCCCGAGCCGCAGGCCGAGCGGATGCCCCCTGAGCCGGCGCCCGCGCCCGAAGCACCGCGGTACGAGGCCGAGGTCACTCCGACTCCCGCGCCCGCCGATCAGCCGCTGCGCCGTCGTCGCGACGCGCGCCTGCCCGCGGCCGACAGCGAGACCTCCGCAGCCGCTTCGTGGAGCCTGGACGCCCCCGAGGCGGCCACGCTCCAGCCGCAGGAGGCGTCCGAGCCGGATGTCTCGTCCTGGTTCGCCGCGGACACGCCCGAGCCGGTGGCCGACGAGCGGCCGACCAGTCGCCGCGCGCGTCGCGCCGCGGAGACCGCGGTGCCGGCGGAGCCGGAGCCCACGGAACTCCAGCTCTCGGTTCCCGAGCGCATCGTTCAGGAGCCCGGCGCTCCCGAGCCCCCCGCTTCGGAGCACGCCGTTCCCGAGTCCGCAGCGCCCGAGTTCGCGCTGTCCGACTTCCCGCCGTCGCGCGTCCACGACGAATCGCATGCGCAGATGCAGCCGGGTTGGGACGAGCCGACCGAGTACGAGCAGCCGGCCGAGCTCGCGGACGCCGGAGCATCGCCATTCGGAGACCTCGTCTTCGATGCACCCGAGGTGGTCGAGTCGCGCGAGACCCGCGGTGCAGGTCGGGGCGGCTTCCTCTCCCGCTTGCTCGGCGGATCGCGCGAGCGCGCGACTCCCGAGCGGCGTCGCGCTGCCGACCGCGACCACGACGCCGCCGTGCCGACGCCCGACGTCTACGGTGCCGATACCCGCGGAACCGACGACGACCTCGCCGCCGACCTGTTCGGCTTCGGGTTCGACGAGGGCGAGCGCGACGACGCCGAGCTCGTGGAGGCCCCGCAGCCCGCGCCGGCATCTGAGTCCGAGCCGGTGTTCGAGCCCGTGCACGAGGCCGAGCCGGAGCCGATGCCCGAGCCCGAACCGAGCCCGGTTCTCGAGGTCGCGCGAGACCCCGAGCCGGCACCCGTACCGGAGCCGGCGGCCGACCTCGCCGGCTCGCTCTTCGGGTTCGACGACCCTGCCGAGCACGGCAGCACCGATGCGAGCCACGTCGGCTCCGCCGCATCCGTCTCGGCCCTCGGGCTCGTCGGCGGCGGCGCGAACGCCTGGTCGCTCGACGACGACGGCGACGCCACGACCGGCCAGCCGGCCACGGCGCCCCGCACGCACGCGCCGACCCGCTCCGCCGCACGCGCGGCCACCGCCTCGCGATCGGCCGCACCCGCCCGCAGCAGCGCGGGCACCCACCCCAAGAAGAAGCCCACCCGTGACCAGCGCCGGGCGGCACGCCGCCGCGCCGCGGCCGCGAAGGGCTTCTCGGTCGTCGCGATGGGATTCGTCGCGATGATCACGGTCGCCACGTCGCTGCCGGCGAACTCGCTGCTCAGCGCCGAGGAGGTCGCGGCGGCGCAGGTCGCGATCCAGCACGAGGCCGGTCTCGAGCCGCAGGTCATGCACTCGTACGGCGGCGACGGCGACTCGACCGAGTTCACGGTCGACACCGAGAACTACCAGGTCGCGACGATCGCCGAGTACGCGGCCGCGTCGGGCATCCGCGTCGACAACACCTTCACGAACAACCCGTACGGCACGATCCAGTGGCCGTTCCCGGTGGGCGTGCACATCGGCAGCTACTACGGCTGGCGCTCGTGCGCGGGCTGCACCGCGAACCACCATGGCATCGACTTCAACCCGGGCTACGGCGCCGAGATCCAGGCGATCGCCGACGGCACCGTGAGCGTCGCGCAGAACGGCGGCGGCTCGCTCGGCGTGGTCATGATGATCGACCACGTCATCGACGGCCAGGTCGTCACGAGCGTCTACGCGCACATGCAGTACGACTCGATGCGCTACCGGGTCGGCGACACCGTGAAGGTCGGCGACATCGTCGGCAACGTCGGCTCGACGGGCCTCTCGACCGGTCCGCACCTGCACTTCGAGATCCGCATCGGCGGCGTCGAGGGCTACTGGGTCGACCCGCTGGCCTGGCTCTACGAGAACACCGACTAGCACTCCGGCCCCCGCCACCCCCGGCACCCCCAGGCGTCACCCCCGGCGACACGAGAACGCCCGACAGCCATCAGGCCCCCGGGCGTTCGCGATCAGGTGAAGCGGATGCCTCCTACTCGGCCCGCACCCACACGGTCGTGTCGCCGGGCAGCGTGCCGTCGTCGACGGGGCCCGACGCGAGCAGCACCTCGCCCGCGGGCATCTGCACCGCCTCGTCGCCGATGTTCGCGAACACCGCGACGTCGCCGTTGCGGAACGCGAGCACGGAACCCTTCGATGCCGTGAGCCACTCGACCGAGCCGGCGCCGAGTCCGTGCGAGCGGCGCAGTGCGAGCGCCGAGCGGTACAGCTCGAGGGTCGACCGGGGGTCGCCCGACTGCTGGTCGCGCGCGTAGTCGGCCCACATGTCGGGCTGCGGCAGCCACGAGGCATCCGCCGGCCCGAAGCCGTACGAGGGAGCGTTCGACTCCCACGGGATGGGCACGCGGCAGCCGTCGCGGCCGTAGCGCTCGCCCTCGGTGCGGAACCAGGTCGGGTCCTGCCGGGAGTCGTCGGGCAGGTGGATGACCTCGGGCAGCCCGAGCTCCTCGCCCTGGTACACGTAGGCCGAGCCGGGCAGTGCGAGCATGACGGCGGTCGCGGCGCGGGCGCGGCGCAGGCCGACCTCGCGGTCGGGGAGGCCCGGCGACGTGGGTCCGATGCCGTGGCCCTGCGGGCTGTCGGCGCCGAGCGCGTGCCGCGAGGCGTGGCGCACGACGTCGTGGTTCGAGAGCACCCAGGTACTCGGCGCGCCGACGTCGCCGAACGCGGCGAGCGACGCATCGATCACGGTGCGCTGCTCCTCGGCGTCCCACGCTGCCTCGAGGTAGGCGAAGTTGAACGCCTGGTGCATCTCGTCGGGGCGCACCCACTTGGCGATGCGCGTGAGCGGGTCGACCCAGGCCTCGGCCGCGAGGATGCGCTCGCCGGGGTACTCGTCGAGCAGTTCGCGCCAGTCGCGGTAGATCTCGTGCACGCCGTCCTGGCCCCAGTAGGGTGCGCCGCCGGCATGGTCGTGGTGGTCGGCGACCGAATCGTCGTGCGCCGGCTCGGCGGTCGCCGCCGCCGCGCCCCCGCCGCCCATGCTGCCGCCCTCGGCGGGCGGCGTGTAGTCGGGGAGCCCGTCGGCCTTGATGAGGCCGTGCGCCACATCGACGCGGAACCCGTCGACGCCGCGGTCGAGCCAGAACCGCAGGATGCGGCGGAACTCCTCCCGCACCTCCTCGTGGGTCCAGTCGAAGTCGGGCTGCGACGAGTCGAAGATGTGCAGGTACCACTGGCCGGGCGTGCCGTCGGGCTCGGTGACGCGGGTCCACTGCGGACCGCCGAAGACCGACTGCCAGTTGTTCGGCGGCTCGGAGCCGTCGGGCCCGCGGCCGTCGCGGAAGATGTAGCGGCCGCGTTCCGGGCTGCCGGCCGGCGCGGCGAGCGCGGCCTGGAACCACCGGTGCTGGTCGGAGGAGTGGTTCGGCACGAGGTCGACGATGACCCGGATGCCCAGTCGGTGCGCCTCGGCCTGCATGGCGTCGAAGTCGGCGAGCGTGCCGAAGATCGGGTCGACGTCGCAGTAGTCGGCGACGTCGTAGCCCGCATCCTTCTGCGGTGAGGTGAAGAACGGGGACAGCCAGATGGCGTCGATGCCGAGCTCTGCGAGGGCGCCGAGGCGCGAGGTGATGCCGCGGAGGTCGCCGACGCCGTCGCCGTCCGCATCGGCGAACGAGCGCGGGTAGATCTGGTAGATCACCGCGGTGCGCCACCACTCGGGGGTCTGGTCGGATGCCTCGGGGTCGGTGCGCGACGAGCGCGCGGCATCGGTGTGCACGATCATGGCGCCCACTGTACGGCACTTCCATGTCTACGCAAGCGCTTGCAACTCTGGCCCTCCCCGGTTCGGTAACGAACGCGTATCGAAGCGGGGATCTGGATTTGCAGGGGCGGGAAGTGCTGGGTATAACTGGAAGCGCTTGCATCACGCGAGTGTTTCCAACGGAAGAACGGCCTTTCGGCGCGGTGGGACTCGACCAGGACGGAATGCGTTCCGTCACCACCAGGCGAAGAGGCCGGATCGAGACGACACCTTGAGAAAGGGACACCGATGAAGGTGAACAAGAAGGGCCTCCTGGCCGGTGGGGCGATCGCGATCGGCGCGACGCTCGTGCTGGCGGGCTGCGCCGGCAACGACACCGAGACCGAGGAGAGCGCTGCCGCCGAGGGCGGTTCGCTCACCGTCTGGGTCGACTCCGAGCGAGTCGACGCCCTGCAGGGTGCAGCGGACGCCTACACCGAGGAGACCGGAATCTCGGTCGAGCTGGTGGGCAAGGACAACAGCACCATCAAGGACGACTTCATCCAGCAGGTGCCGACGGGCGAGGGCCCAGACATCACCATGGGTGCGCACGACTGGCTGGGCGAGCTCTCGACCAACGGCGTCGTGGCTCCGCTCGAGCTGGGCGACTCGGCCGACGGCTACCTCCCGGTCGCCATCAACGCCGCCACCTACGACGGCACCGTCTACATGCTCCCGTACGCGGTCGAGAACATCGCCGTGCTGCGCAACGCCGACATCGTCCCCGAGGCGGTCGGCAGCTTCGACGAGATGATCGCCGCAGGTGAAGAGGCCGGCCTCGACCAGCCGTTCGTCGTGGAGCAGGGTGCCGAGGGCAACCCGTACCACCTCTACCCGTTCCAGACCGCGTTCGGCGCCCCGGTGTTCGGCAGCGACGAGAACGGCTACAACGCCGACGACCTGCAGCTCGGCAACGAGGGCGGCCAGGAGTTCGCGGCCTGGCTCGCGAGCGAGGGCAAGAACGGCACCGGCAACTTCAACACGGACATCGACGGCGATATCGCCAAGCAGTCGTTCCTCGACGGCACGGCCGCCTTCTGGCTGACCGGCCCGTGGAACGTCGGCAGCGCGATCGACGCCGGCGTGAACGTCGCGATCGACCCGATCCCCAGCCCGACCTCCGACGCGGCCCAGCCGTTCGCGGGCGTCAAGGGCTTCTTCCTCTCCTCGGAGAGCGAGAACAAGGTCGCCGCGACCGACTTCCTCGTGAACTACCTCGGCTCGGAGGACGTGCAGCTCGCGCTGTTCGAGGCCGGCAACATCCTCCCGGCGCTCACCGCTGCCGCCGAGTCCGCGTCGAGCGACGCGATCATCGAGGGCTTCGCGACCGTCGGCCAGGACGCCGTGCCGATGCCGGCCATCCCGGCCATGGGCTCGGTCTGGCAGTACTGGGGCATCGCCGAGGCGAGCATCATCAACGGCGAGGACCCGTCCGCGACGTGGACCAAGCTCGCCGAGGACGTGCAGTCGGCGATCGACGGCTAGTTCCCACCCGTTGATGAGGGGGCGGATGCCACGAGGCATCCGCCCCCCTTCGGCACCTGACGAAGCACCGGAACCCGGGGAGTACCAGGCACCATGACCACCACGACCGACGAGGGCGTCGAGCGCGCGGAACGCGCGTCGGGCACGCCGCCCGAGAAGCCCACGAAGCGGCAGCGACAGGCGGCCGGCATCGCCGACCAGGCATCCGGCGGCATCGGCGTGCTGCTGGTGAAGATCCTCGCGCTCGGCATCGTCGACGCGATCGCGCTGTACGCGCTGTTCATCCTCGTCGTGAACGCCGAGTGGCTGATCGCCGGCATCGTCGCCGCGGTCGCGATCTTCGTCAACTGGGTCTACTTCTCTCGCAAGCGACTTCCGGCGAAGTACCTGACGCCCGGCGTCATCTTCCTCGCCGTCTTCCAGATCTTCGTGCTGGCGTACACGAGCTACGTCGGCTTCACCAACTACGGCACCGGCCACAACGGCTCCAAGGAGCAGGCCGTCGGCGCGCTCATGAGTGCCGCGCTCGACCGCGTGCCCGACTCGCCCACCTACCCCGTCGCGGTCGTCGACCGGCTCGGCGAGCTGTCGCTCGTGGTGACCGGCCCGAACGGCGGCGTGTTCATCGGCGGCGAGGAGCGGCCGCTCGAACCGGCATCCGGTGCCCAGATGGAGGGCGGCGTCGCCGTCGGCGTCGACGGCTACACGACGCTGACCTTCCAGGAGATCGTGTCGCGTACCGACGAGATCACCGAGCTCGCGGTGCCGTTCTCCGACGACCCGAACGAGGGCGCCCTGCGCACCCCCGACGGTCGCAGCGCCTACCAGTACACGTCGTCGCTCGAGTACGACGAGGCCGCCGGCACCATGACGAACCTCGACACCGGGGTCGTCTACACCGACATCGGCACCGGCGCGTTCACCTCCGAGGCGGGCGAGGAGCTGCTGCCCGGCTGGCAGATCACGGTCGGCTTCGACAACTACCTGAAGGCGCTGACCGACACGCGCCTGTCGGGCCCGCTGGCGTATGTCACGACGTGGACCTTCGCGTTCGCGCTCATCTCGGTGGCATCCACCTTCTTCCTGGGGCTCTTCCTCGCGATCGTCTTCAATGACATGCGGATGCGGGGGCGGAAGCTCTACCGCACGGTGCTGATCCTCCCGTACGCCGTGCCCTCGTTCCTGTCGGCACTCGTCTGGGCGGGCATGATGAACGAGAGCTTCGGCTTCATCAACCAGGTGCTGCTCGGCGGGGCATCCGTGCCCTGGCTCACCGACCCGGTCATGGCGAAGGTCAGCGTGCTGCTGGTGAACCTGTGGCTCGGGTTCCCGTACATGTTCCTGGTCTGCACGGGCGCGCTGCAGTCGATACCCGACGAGATCGTCGAGGCGGCGACCGTCGACGGCGCGAGACCGTGGGGCATCTTCCGGCTGATCAAGCTGCCGTTGCTGCTGGTGACCGTCGCGCCGCTCTTGATCGCGTCGTTCGCGTTCAACTTCAACAACTTCAACATCATCTACATGCTCACCAACGGCGGGCCGCGCGACACCGGGGCGCCGATCCCGGTCGGGTTCACCGACATCCTCATCACGATGGTCTACAAGGTGGCGTTCACCGGGCAGATGCGCGACTACGGATTGGCGAGCGCGTACTCGATCCTCATCTTCATCGTGGTCGCGGTGATCTCGATCATCGCGTTCCGACGCACCAAGGCACTCGAGGAGCTGAACTGATGAGTGGGCAGTCTGGCATGACGACGCGGGCGATGACCACGCAGCGACCCGGTGAGGCGGCTTCGACGGGCGGGTCGGATGCCTCCGGCGGAGGTCCGCGCGACACCGCGGGCATTCCGCGGCGACGTCCCTTCCGCTTCGACCGGTGGTTCCTGGCGACCGGGTGGCGCCATGTGGTGGGCGTCATCATCACGGCGTTCGCGCTGCTGCCACTGCTGTTCGTGTTCTCGGCGTCGCTGAACCCGCAGGGCACGCTGACCGGTTCGAATGCGCTGTTCTCGGAGATCGGGCTCGACAGCTACGTGCGCATCCTCACCGACCCGCAGGTGCCGTACGCGACGTGGTTCGCCAACACGCTGATCATCGCCGGCATCACCTCGGTCGCGACGGTCTTCCTCGGCGCACTCGCCGCGTATTCCTTCTCGCGCATGCGGTTCACCGGGCGGCGGTTCGGGTTGATCACGATCGTGGTCATCCAGATGTTCCCGCAGCTGCTCGCGGTGGTCGCGATCTTCCTGCTCATGAGCTGGATCGGCGACCTGTTCCCCGCGATCGGCCTCAACACGCGGATCGGCCTGATCATGGTCTACCTCGGCGGCGCGCTCGGCGTGAACACGTACCTCATGTACGGCTTCTTCAACACCGTGCCCGCGTCGATCGACGAGGCCGCGAAGATCGACGGCGCGGGGCACGCGCGCATCTTCTTCACGATGATCCTGCGCCTGGCCGCGCCCATTCTCGCGGTGGTCGCGCTGCTGTCGTTCATCACGTCGGTGAACGAGTTCGTGGTCGCGAGCGTGCTGCTCATCGACACCGACCAGCAGACGCTGGCGGTCGGGCTCACGAAGCTCGTGTCCAACCCGCGCTACGCCGACTGGAGCGCGTTCTCGGCCGGTGCCGTGATGGCGGCGCTGCCGGTCGTCGCGCTGTTCCTGTTCCTGCAGAAGTACATCGTGAGCGGGCTCACGGCAGGCAGCGTCAAGTAGCCTGCGCTCCTCGGGCGGCGAGCCCGCGGGCGGGTTCGCGGCGGGCTCGCGGCGGGCTCGCGGCGGTTTGGCAACCGGCCGGGCGGTCAGGCCGTGGTTGCCCGTGCCAACTCGGCGAGCACGCCGGCGAGGCGCTCGGCGAAGTCGTGCGGCGTCTCGGCGGGGAGGGCGTCGACGGGCCACCAGCGCACGTCGTCGCTCTCGTCGCTCACGATGGGGGTGGCATCCGATGCGGTCGTGAAGGCGTAGCCGACGTCCCAGTGAGCGGTGCAGTGGCCGAAGCGCGAGCTGAGGTCGTGGCGGTGCACGTCGACGGGGCGTGCGCGCAGGGGCTCGAGCGCGCGGAGGCCGCTCTCCTCGCGGGCCTCGCGCAGCGCCGCGGCGGTGACGGTCGCGTCCTCGGACTCGAGGTGGCCGCCGACCTGCACCCAGAACTGGCCCTTGCGATGGAAGCACAGGAGCACGCTGCGGAGGTCGGGCGAGAACACGAAGGCGCTCGCGGTGAGATGCTCCGGGCCGCCGTCGCGGCGCATGGCGTCGGCGCCGCGCTCGCCGACGAAGGCGAGGTGGCGGTCGCGCAGCGTGGCCTGGTCGTGGTCGAGCGGATGCCACGCGCCGAGCGTCGCCTCGATGTCGTCGGCGAGGGTCGTGAAGGCGTGGTCGGTCACCCCGCGAGCGTACTGGGAATGCGACGGGGCGACCGAGCACCTGGTCAGAACGGTGGGTCGTTGGGCAGCGGCGGGCCCTGCGCCACCGGGGCCTGCGCCTGCGGGGCCTGCGCCGACAGGCCCTGCGTCGGCGGGTCGCTCGAGTAGCGGCGCCCGGTGGGGGAGCGCCACTCGATCGTGCCGGGTTCCGGCCCCGGAGCGGAACTCCAGCCGGTCTCGTGTTTCAGGTGGTGGTGCTTGGGGCAGAGCATCGCGAGGTTCGTCGCGTCGGTGCGGCCGCCGTGCGCCCAGTCGGTGACGTGGTCGACCTCGCACTGCTCGGCGGCGCGGCCGCAGCCGGGGAAGCGGCAGGTCTCGTCACGCGTGACGAGCGCGGCGCGCAGGTCGGACGGCACGGCGTAGCGGTCGCGGCCGATCGACAGGCGCGCGCCCGTCTCGGGGTGGGTCAGGATGCGGATGAAGCTCGGCGCCCGGCCGGCGAGCTCGCCCGCGGTGTCGGCATCGATCGGACCGACGCCGTGCAGTTCGCCCGGCTCCTCGCTCGCCCCGAGCAGCGTCATGACCGGAACGGTCACGAACACGGTGGGGCGGGTGCGTGCGAATCGCCCGGTGGCCGTTGTGTTCGCAGTGCCGGAGGTTGCACTGGCGTCGGCTTCGGCTTGATCGTCCCCGACGGGATCGGCCTCGGCTCGATCGGCCCCGGCTGCATCGGCGCGCCCGGTGAGCAGATCACTCAGCACGTCGGCGCGTAGCTGCGCCTCGGTGCGCTGCTCGCCGTCGACACGCGCGAGCCCGGCGGCCGCGGCTCGCACGCGGGCGAACGCCTCGGCCGCGGGCGCCGCGGGGAGGAGCGCGTGCAGCCACGCCATGCCGTCGCGGGCCGGTTCGAGGGACACGGTGCGCTCGTCGACGGCCTGCCGGACACGCTCGGCGATCGATTCGGGGTGCATGCGTTCGCGCAGCCTGCGGGCGCGGGCGTCGAAGCGGGCCGGCGTGAGCCTCGCCGCGAGCGGGAGCGCCAGCGACTCGAACGCCGGACGGGTCCCGGCGGGCAGGCTCACGGCGTGGTCGATCAGGCGCTGCGCATGGCGGTACGAGATGGTGCCGGACGCGAGCTCGCCCAGTGTCGCGGGCAGGTCGCACATGAGCGACTCGCCCTCGTCGATCAGGCGTTCGGCCGATCGCTCGGGCAGCCGCAGCGCGCACGCGACCTCGGCCACGAGCGAACGCCGCTCGAGCTCGCGCACGCGCTGCGCGGGATGCGGAGACCGGTCCGCGGCAGCGGCGGTGACGGCCGCGCGCTCGTCGGCGTCGGCCGCCAGGTCGGCGAGCACCTGTGCCCGCTCCGCCTGCAGCGCGGCGATCTCCGCCTCGATCGCGACGAGCCGGTCGAGCGAGTGCTCGGCTGTGATCGAGGCGTCGGCCACGGGGCCGGTCGCGGGGTCGGCGTCGGCGGCGCGGGCAGGCGTGCGTGTCTCGGATGCAGCGACGATCCGGGCATCGGTCTCTGGGTCCGCGTCGGTGCTCGCGTGCCTGTCTGATGGGTCGACGGCGTGCGGCCACGTCGCAGCGGGAAGCGCAAGCTCGGGCTGGACCGAGACCGGTGCGCGGAGCGGCGGCGCCGGCTCAGCGGCATCCGCCCGCTCGCCGACCCACGCAGCCTCGAAGGCCAGGCGCACCGGCGACTCGTAGTACTCGCGGCGGGAGCGCACCACCGACTGGGCGAGCAGCCACTCGAGGAGCGAGACGGAGCGCGCGGCGAACGGCAGGTCGCGCCGCTCGCGCCCGGGCTCGTCCGCTTCCTTCATGCCTTCAGTCAAGTGGCACCCACCGACATTCGGACGGTCGCGCCCGCCGGCCGCGCGGCTGACGAAGGGCCAGTTGGCGAGGGCGTCCGAGCGCGCCGATCACGCCCCGCCGGGCTCCCGCAATCGCGAGATGCGGGCGTTCAGGAACCGCTGCTCGGGGATGCTCGTGCAGAGCGCTCCGGCGTGCTGGTACGCGTCCAGCGCGTCGGCCGTGCGCCCGGCTGCTTCGAGCAGCGCGCCGCGCACGGCGTGCAGGCGGTGCATGCGTGCGGACCGCGGGTCGTCCAGGAGCGGTGCGAGGATACGCAGCGCGGCATCCGGCCCGTGCACCTCGCCGACCGCGACCGCCCGGTTCATCGTCACCGTGGGCGACGGCGCGACCGCCGACAGCATCGCGTAGAGCTCGAGGATCTGCGGCCAGTCCGTCTCCGCCCAGGACGGTGCGTCCGCATGCACCGCGGCGATCGCCGCCTGCAGCTGGTACGGGCCCACCGGCCCGACCGGCAGCGCGCGCTCCAGCAGGCGGACGCCCTCGGCGATGGCTGCGCGGTCCCAGCGGCTCCGGTCCTGCTGCGCGAGCTGCACGAGGTCGCCGTCGGGGGTCGTGCGGGCCGCCGCCCGCGATTCGCTCAGCAGCATCAGGGCGAGCAGTCCGGCGGCCTCGGTCTCGTCGGGCGACGCAGCGTGCAGGAGGCGCGCCAGGCGGATCGCCTCGGTCGTCACGGTCACGTCCAGCAGCTGCGGGCCGGTGGGGAGGCTGTGTCCGGAGGTGTACATCAGGTAGAGCGCGTGCAGCATCTCCGGCAGTCGCTCGCCCGGCGTCGCCGGCGCGGGGAAGCGCCGGCGGTGCAGGTCGATGGTCGCCTTCGCACGGCTGATGCGCTGACCGGCCGTGGCCGCCGGGATGAGGGACACCGCGGCGATCTGCTTCGTCGTGAGGCCCAGCACCGCGCGGAGCGCCAGCGTCACGCGCGACTCCGGCGTCAGCGCGGGATGGCAGCACAGGGCGAGTACCTCGAGCGACGCGTCGCGCTGCTCGATCGCCGGACCCGGGTCCGTGAGCGGGTCTCGGTCGTCGCGGAGCGCCACGAGCTGCTCGCGCCGCACCCGCGCCGTGGACTGTCGCCGCTCGTCGATCAGCCGACGCGACGCGACCCGCAGCAGCCAGCCGCGGGGCTGCTCGGGCACACGATCGCGAGGCCAGGCGACGGATGCCTCGACCAGCGCCTCCTGCACCGCGTCCTCGCACGCGTCGATGTCACCGTACCGGCGGACGAGCGCGGCGAGGACGTGCGGCGTCTCCCGGCGCCACACCTCCTCGCCGACGTGCGGGTTCACCCCTCGCCGTCACCGCCAGGCCACATGACCGGCCGCAGCTCGATCGTCTCGCCGGGACCGGCGAACACCGCCGCCACCTCCTCGGCACGCTCCTGCGTGGCCACGTCGATCAGGAAGAACCCCGCGAGGTGCTCCTTGCTCTCCGCGTACGGCCCGTCGCTCGCCGTCGGCCCGCCCGCGCGCCAGCGGTAGAGACGGGATGCCGCGGGGTCGCCGAGTGCTTCCGCGCCGAGCAGCTCCCCGCGTTCCTGCATCTCGGTGAGCACCGCCTCGAAGTCGGCATTCAGCTGCTCCCGCTGGTCCTGCGGCAGAGCACGGTGCGCCTCGATGTAGTCGCTGGTGGGGTGCCCCCAAGGTTCGGGATTCGAGTGGATCAGGATCACGTACTTCATCGATCTCTCCTTCGTCGAGGCCGCCTCTCGGCCCTCCACAGATACATCGAAGCCGAGCGCGCGACTTCGACATCGGGCCGCGCGTCGGACGCGGAATCGTCGCCTCCGAGGCATCCGTCATTCGATGACGACGCCGGTTCGGAGCACGGGTCGGGAGGTGATATCCTCTTCTGGTTGCCGACTTGCGGCAGCGCGCCCCGATAGCTCAGTGGTAGAGCACTTCCATGGTAAGGAAGGGGTCGTCAGTTCAATCCTGACTCGGGGCTCGGTTCATCCGCCAGGCGGCGGGTGCGTCGCGGCGGGGTAGCTCAGGTGGTTAGAGCACACGGCTCATAATCGTGGTGTCGCGGGTTCGAGTCCCGCCCTCGCTACCGTAACTCGGAGTTCCGGCTCACGGCCGAACATAGAATCGCATGATGGCGGAAAGAGCGCAGGACGGGTCGGTCCAGTCGGTTGCTCGGGCCCTCGAGATCCTGAACCTGCTCGCCGAGTCGAAGTCGCTCGGTGTCAGCGAGGTCTCGCGCGCGCTCGGGGTGCACCGTTCGACGGCGTTCCGCCTGCTCGCGACGCTCGAGTCGTACAACTACGTGGAGCAGGAGTCGCATCGCGGCACGTACCGGCTCGGCTACGGCGTGCTGCGACTCTCGGGGCAGGTCGCCGCGCGCACCGATCTCGCCAAGGAGGCGCAGATCGTGTGCGACGAGGTGACCGGCGAGATCAACGAGACGAGCAACGTGGCGATCCTCGACGACGGCGCCGCCGTGAACATCGTCCAGACGACGAGCACGCAGCTCGTGTCCGTGGTGCAGCAGTACGTCGGCCAGCAGGCCCCGCTGCATGCCACGTCGACGGGCAAGGTCCTGCTCGCGTACGCGCCGGCGGAGTTCCAGCGCGCGACCCTGGCGGGCGCGCTCGAGGCGCACACGCCGAACACGCTGACCGAACGCGACGAACTGCGCGCCCACCTCGACGAGGTGCGCGCGCGCGGCTGGGCGTCGGCCATCCAGGAGTGGGAGCTCGAGATGAACGCGGTGGCGGTGCCCGTCATCGGACACTCCGGCGAGGTCGTCGCGGCCCTCAGCCTGACCGCGCCGAGCTTCCGGATGTCGCCCGAGCGCCTTCCCGAGCTCGCCGAGGTGCTCCGGGGTCACGCGGAGCACCTCAGCGCGCGGCTCGGTTCGCCGGGCTGAGCGCGCGTGGCGCTGAGCGTGCATCGAAGCGGGTGCTCTGCGCCACCATCCCCGATGCAGGTGCCGGCGTGCGAGGGTCGTGTCTCGACCCGCATGTTTCCGCGCGGTGAAGCGGGAGGAGGCCCCTGTTTCCACCGCGTAAATTCGTCGGCGCGTCGTCCTCCCGACGCTTGACAGTGCCCTGAGCCCTCCGCACCCTGTTGTGTATTGCGTTACGTCGTGCGTCATACGCAACAGAACCGGGGGTATCCGTATGCAGCGCATCTGCTCGCTGAGCGACCTCACGGAAGACGAGGGAATCCGCGTCGAGTCCGTGACTCCTCCCATCGCGGTCTTCCTGACCTCGGAGGGACAGGTGCACGCGATCGACGACACGTGCACCCACCAGAACGCGTCGCTAGCGGAGGGATGGCTGGAGGACGGGTGCATCGAGTGCCCGCTCCACGACAGCCGGTTCTCGCTGCGCACCGGGGCGGCGGATGCTCCGCCGGCGAAGCTTCCCGTACGGGTGCACCGGGTGCGGGTCGACGAGGGCGAGGTCTACGTCGAACTGTCCTCCGAGGCGCCGAACCTCCCGCCCGGGGTGGTGTACTGATGGCGCGGGTCGCGATCGTCGGCGCCGGCCTCGCCGGATACACGACGGCGCGCACGCTCCGCGACACGGGCTACGACGGGGAGATCGTCGTCGTGGGCGCCGAATCGCATCGCCCGTACGACCGCCCCGCGCTCAGCAAGTCCTACCTCGCCGGGGAGATCGACGCCGCCGAGCTCTCGCTCGAGACCGCCGGGGAGCGGCTCGACGTCGACTGGCGCCTGGGCACCCCGGCGACCGGGCTGGACGTGCCCGGCCGCACGCTCGAGTTCGCCGACGGCAGCACGCTCCCGGCCGACGAGATCGTGCTCGCCACGGGCAGTGCCCCGCGGCGGCTCGTCGAGCCCGCTGCGTCCGCCGAGCCCGACGTGCCGGGTCGCGGCGCCAGCGTGCACGTGCTCGACACCATCGAGCACGCGGACGCGCTGCGCGCGGCACTCGTGCCCGGCGCGGCGGTGGTGGTCGCGGGTGCGGGCTTCGTCGGGCTCGAGGCCGCCGCGACCGCACTCGCGCTCGGCGCGGCATCCGTCACCGTCGCCTGCGCGGGGAGTGCGCCGCTGGGCCGCTTCGGAGCGCCCGCGAGCGCCGCGGTCCGCACGCTGCACGAACGACGCGGCGTGCGATTCGTGACCGGTGCGCGCGTCGCCGGCCTCGGGCGCGGCGCCGACGGACTCCCGAACGGCGTGCGGCTCGACGACGGCCGCCGCATCGAGGGCTCGGTCGTGATCGTCGGCCTCGGCTCAGTGCCCGACACCGCGTGGCTGGCCGGAAGCGGGCTCGCACGCACGCAGCACGGAGCGATCGTGTGCGACGAGGCCGGCCGGGCCGCCCCCGGTATCCATGCGGCGGGCGACTGCGCGGCGTGGCCGGGTTCGTACGGCGGGCACTGGACGCTCGCCCAGGAGCAGGCCCGGGAGGTCGCGCGCGACATCGTCACCCCGACGATCGCACCCGAGTTCCGCAACCCGCCGTACCTGTGGAGCGACCAGCACGGTGCTCGCCTGCAGTTCGCGGGCCGCCTGCGCGGCGACGAGCGCATCTCGCTCGAGGCGGGCAGCCTCGACGACTCCGACCCCTTCCTCGTCTATCGCGATCCCCAGGGCGTCGAGGTCGCCGCGCTCGGCATCGACCAGGGCCGGCTCATGACCCGCTGGCGCAAGACCCATCGCACCCCGGCGGCACCGCGTGCAGCGGTGGCCGCGTGAGGCGCGAGCCCCATCCGGTCGAGCACTGGGACGAGCACTGAGAGAGGTCCACCCGACGTGATCATCGAACAACTGGACGCGCCACTGCCCGGCTCGCTGCTGCGGACGCTGCCCGGGAGCTACTACACCGACCCCGGGGTGTTCGCCCGCGAGCAGGAGGCCATCTTCGAGCAGTCCTGGTTCTGCGTGGTCCACGGCAGCGACCTCCCCTCGCCCGGCGCCTACAAGCTGGTGCAGGTCGGTCGGGAGCAGCTCATCGTCTCCCGGAACCGCCGGGGCGAGGTGCGCGCCTTCTTCAACGTCTGCCGGCACCGGGGCATGCGCGTGTGCACCGAGGACTCGGGCACGCGCCGCACCTTCCAGTGCGGGTACCACGCGTGGACCTACGACCTCGACGGCAGGCTCATCGCCGCGCCGAACCTCACCCAGATGCCCGACATCGACCGGGACGACTACGGCCTGCGGAAGATCCACGTCCGCGAGTGGCTCGGGTACGTCTGGGTCTGCCTCGCGGAGGAGGCGCCGTCGTTCGAGGAGACCGTGCTCGGTGAGGTCGTCGACCGGCTCGGCAACGTGGAGAGCATCGACCACTACCAGGTGGACCAGCTCGAGGTCGGCAGGCGCATCGGCTACGAGGTGCGGGCGAACTGGAAGCTCATCATCGAGAACTTCATGGAGTGCTACCACTGCGCCACGATCCATCCCGAGCTCACCGAGGTGATCCCGGAGTTCGCCGAGGGCTGGGCGGCGCAGACGAACGTCGGCCTCGGCGCCGAGTTCGGCGAGGAGATCGAGGGCTTCACGGTCGACGGCTCGACCGGCGTGGCCGAGCTGCCGCTGATCGCACCCGACCAGGCGCGCAGGTACTTCGCGATCACCGTGCGGCCGAACGTGTTCATCAACCTGGTGCCCGACCACATCATCGTCCACCGCATGTTCCCGACCTCTGAGCACTCCACCTATGTCGAATGCGACTGGCTGTTCCTCCCCGAGGTCGTCGAGTCGGGCACGGATGTCTCGAAGTCCGTCGAACTGTTCGATCGAGTCAACCGGCAGGACTTCGAGGCGTGCGAGCAGACCCAGCCCGCGATGTCGTCACGCATGTACCGCGACGGCGGTGCCCTGGTGCCGGCCGAGCATCACATCGCGTTCTTCCACGAGTGGCTGGTCGGGGCGCTGAACGCGTGATGGCGGTGCGCTCTCCACTCTCGCCGCAACCGCGCGTCGTCATCATCGGCCTGGGCGTCGTCGGGGCGGCGCTCGCCGACGAGCTGACGATGCGCGGCCTGGGCGACGTCACCGTGTTCGAGCAGGGCCCGCTCTACGTCACCGGCGGATCGTCATCGCACGCGCCCGGGTTCGTCTTCCAGACGACGGCCGACCGCACGATGACCCTGCTGGCCGGGCGCACCCTCGACAAGCTCGACGGCGTCGAACTCGACGGCCAGTGGCTGCTCAAGCGCGTCGGCGGGCTCGAGATCGCGACCACGCCGGAGCGCCTGCACGACCTCAAGCGGCGGACCGGTCTCGCCTCGTCCTGGGGCCTGCCCTCCTCGCTCATCGACCCCGAGGAGTGCGCGAGGCTCTGGCCCGGGCTCGACACCGGCGCCGTGCTCGGCGGGTTCCTCACGCCGACCGACGGCATCGTCAAGTCCGCTGCGGCGGTGCAGTGGCAGGCCGAGCGGGCGATCGACCGAGGTGCGCGCATCGTGGGCTCGACCCGTGTCGTCGGCATCGACCGGGACGGCGGGCGTGTCACAGGGGTCCGGGTCGTTCCCGTTCCCTCGGCCGACGCGGAACCAGAGACGGTTCCCGCCGACATCGTGGTGTCCTGCGCGGGCCTCTGGGGCCCGGGCGTCGCGCGCGACCTGCTCGGGTTCGAGCTCCCGATGCAGCCGATGGAGCACGGGTTCGGCACCAGCGCGCCGGTGCCGTCGCTGGCGGGCCGCAACACGCCGCTCGACGAGGCGAGCCGCCCGATGCTCCGGCACCAGGACTTCTCGCTGTACCTGCGCGAGTACGTCGACCGCATCGGCATCGGTGCGTACAACCATCGCCCGATGCCGCTGGAGCAGTCGGAGATCGCGTCCGCCGACGAGTTCGCCGCGACCGGCGTGCATCCCGCGATGCATCCGCTCACCTGGGACGACTTCGCGCCGTCGTGGGACGAGGCGCGCCGCCTGCTGCCGGAACTGCGGGACGTCGCGTTCGACCACGGGTTCAACGGCATCTTCTCCTTCACCCCCGACGGGGGGCCGATGCTCGGCCCGGTCGCGGGGGTCGACGGCCTGTGGCTCGCCCAGGCGGTGTGGGTCACGCAGTCCGCTGGAGTCGGCCAGGTCATGGCCGATTGGATCGTCTCCGGAGACCCCGGCATCGACACCCACGGCCTGGACTACTCGCGGTTCGATCCCGCGCTCGTGAGCCGATCGTTCACGCGCGAACGCGCGGAGGAGGCGTACTCGGAGGTGTACGCCATCCGTCACCCGCATCGCCCGACGGCACGGCTGCGCGGGATGCGGACCAGCCCGTTCCACCCCCGGCAGGTCGAGCTCGGGGCGGTGTTCGACGAGGGCGGCGGCTGGGAGCGACCGCTCTGGTTCGAGGCGAACGCGCACCTGCTCGACACGATGGAGCGGATGCCGGTTCGCGACGAGTGGGCCGCCGAGAGCTGGTCTCCCATCGCCGCCGCGGAGGCGCACGCCACCCGCACTGCCGTCGCGCTCTACGACCTCTCGCCGCTCGCCCGCGTCGAGGTCGACGGTCCGGGCGCGACCGACTTCCTCCAGCACCTGCTCACGAACCAGGTCGACGTCGCCGTCGGGCGGGTCGTCTACAGCCTCATGCTCGACGAGCAGGGCGGCATCCTCTCCGACGTCACGGTCACCCGGCTCGCGCCCGAGCGCTACCTCATCGGCACCAACGGCAACCTCGACCTGGTCCGCCTCGCCGATCGTGCGCCCGGCGGCGTCCGGGTGCTGCCGGTGTCGCCCGGCAGCTGCGGGGTCGGGCTGTGGGGGCCCCTGGCGCGGGAGGTGCTGGAGCGGCTCACCGACGACGACGTCTCGCACGAGGGCTTCGGGTACTTCCGTGCGAAGGAGATCCGGATCGCGGGCGTTCCCGTGCTCGCCCTGCGGGTGAGCTACGTCGGCGAGCTCGGCTGGGAGCTCTACACGACCGCCGACCACGGGCTGTACCTCTGGGACGCGCTCTGGGAGGCCGGACGCCCGTCGGGCATCATCGCCGCGGGCCGGCGCGCGTTCAATGCGCTCCGGCTGGAGAAGGGCTATCGCGCCTTCGGCGCGGACATGCACCGGGAGCACGCCCCCGACGAGGCCGGCCTCGGGTTCGCCGTGCGAATGGGCAAGCAGGACTTCGTCGGCAAGGCGGCGCTCGCCGGGCGCGAGGTGCGCTCGCGACTCGTGCCGCTCACGCTGGACGATCCCGCGCGCCTCGTGCTCGGCGCCGAGCCCGTCTTCGCCCCCGGCGCCGCCACGGCGGTCGGGTACGTCACGAGTGCCGACCAGGGGTACACGATCGGCGCGTCGATCGCCTACGCCTGGCTGCCACCGCACCTCGCGGAGCCGGGCACCGCGCTCGAGGTCGAGTACTTCGCCGAGCGCCTCGCCGTGACCGTGCGCGAGGAGCCGCTGTTCGATCCGGAGCTGGCGCACATCCGCCGCTGAGACCGGCCGGGGCCATACTCGACTCGGGGACCGACGACTCGCCGGAGCCGTCAGGAGGGGACCACCTTGAAGCACTACGACGTCATCGTCCTCGGCGTGGGCTCGATGGGCGGGGCCGCCGCGAACAACCTCGCCGAGCGGGGCGCGAAGGTGCTGGGGCTGGACACGTTCCGACCCGGGCACGATCAGGGTTCCGCGCACGGCGGCACCCGCATCATCCGCCAGTCGTACTTCGAGAGCCCGGAGTACGTGCCGCTGCTCCGGCGCGCGTACGAGGGGTGGAGCCGGCTCGAGGAGGAGTCCGGCCGCAGCATCATGGAGCTGTGCGGCGGCGTGTACATCGGCGATCCGGGCGACATCACGTTCACCGGCAGCCGGACGGCCGCCGAGTTGCACGGCCTCGACCACGAGATCCTCGACGCGGACGAGATCCGCGAGCGGTTCCCGACGATGGACCCCGCCGACGACGCAGTCGCGGTCTACGAGTCGAACGCCGGATACGTGCGCCCGGAGGAGACGACCATCGCCAACGCCGAGGTCGCCGCGCGGAAGGGCGCGACCCTCCGCTTCGCCGAGCCGGTGACCCACTGGCAGGCCACGCCGGGCGGGGGCGTCGAGGTGGTGACCCCGAACGGCGCCTACGGTGCCGACCGGCTCGTCGTCGCGCCAGGCGCCTGGGCGCCGCAGGTGCTTCCCGAGCTGGGCCTCCCGCTCGCCATCGAGCGGATGATCTTCTACTGGTTCTCGCCCGAGTACACCGAGCGGGTGCCGTACGCGGCGTACAGCGACGCACACCACCCGGTCTACATCGAGGAGACGCACGGAAACGGCCAGGTCTACGGCTTCCCGATGACGGACGGCCCCGCCGGCGGGCTCAAGCTCGGGTACTTCCGCAAGGGCACCCCGACGACGCCGCAGACGATCGACCGCAACGTCTCCGACGCGGAGGTGGACGACATGCGCCGACGCGCGCTGCAGCTGTTCCCCCGGCTCACCGGTGCGCTCGTGCAGGCGAAGACCTGCCTCTACTCGGTGACGCCCGACGAGCACTTCGTGATCGGGTCGCACCCCGAGCACGAGCAGGTGCAGATCGCGTGCGGGTTCAGCGGGCACGGCTTCAAGTTCGTGCCGGTCGTCGGCGAGATCCTCGCCGACCTCGCACTCGACGGCAGGTCACGGATGCTGCCCCCGACGCTCTTCGACCCGCAGCGCGCTGCGCTGCGCTGAGGCGTCGCCGCGACGGCGAGCCGCCTGCTCGCCCGAGCTCAGGCGGGCCGGAACCCGGTCGTCTCGGGCGGCGCCGCGTGGCGGATCATGAGGTGCCGGGTCACCGAGTACTCGAGCAGCGGCTCCATCGACATGTCCTTGCCGAAGCCCGAGCCCTTCACGCCGCCGTGCGGCGCCTCGGAGGCGATCGGCAGGTGGTCGTTCACCCAGGTGACGCCCACGTCGAGCGACTGGCTGACCCGCATCGCACGTCCGACGTCGGAGGTCCAGACCGACGAGGCGAGCCCGTAGGCGCTGTCGTTCGCGAGGGCGACGCCCTCGGCCTCGCCGTCGAAGGGGAGTGCGACGAGCACGGGGCCGAACACCTCGCCCTGCACGATCTCCGACGACTGCGGCGCGCCGACGAGCAGCGTGGGCGCGTAGTACGACCCGGTGCCCTCGATCGCGTGCCCGCCGACGAGCGCCTCGGCGCCCTCGGCGACGGCGCGTGCGACGAAGCCGTCGACCCGGTCGCGGTGGCCGCGCGAGATGAGCGGGCCGATGTGGGTCTCGGCGTCCATCGGGTCGCCCGCGACGACACCGGCGAGCGCGGCGCGCAGCGCCGCCACGCCGTCGTCGAACACCGAGCGCTCGAGGTACACGCGGGTGGCCGCCGTGCAGTCCTGGCCCGTGTTGTAGGTCGCGCCGAGCGCGACGGCGTGCGCCATCGCACCGAGATCGGCGTCGGCGTACACGATGACGGGTGCCTTGCCGCCGAGCTCGAGGTGCACGCGCTTCACGCCCTCGACGGCGCCGCGCATCACGGCCTTGCCGGTCTGCGTCGAGCCGGTCACGCTCACCATGTCGACCTCGCGGTGGGCGACGAGCGCCTGGCCGACCGCGGCGTCGCCGGTGACGACGTTGAACAGCCCCTCGGGCAGGCCCGACTCGACTGCGAGCTCGGCGAGCCGCAGGGTCGTACGCGGCGTCGCGGGCGCGGGCTTCACGATCACCGCGTTGCCGGCCGCGAGTGCCGGGCCGGCCTTCCAGATCGCCATGATCAGCGGGAAGTTCCACGGCGTGATGCCGGCGACCACGCCCACCGGGCGCCGGGTGAGGATCGACGTGTACCCGTTCGACAGCGAGCCCGCGCCGGTGCCCTCGAGCGACCTGGCGGCACCGGCGAAGAACCGCAGGTTGTCGATCGAGAACGGCAGCTCGCCGTCGAACGCGGTCGTCCAGGGCTTGCCCGAGTCCTCGACCTCGAGCCGGGCGAGGTGCTCGGCGTCCGCCTCGATCGCGTCGGCGAGCTTCAGCAGCGCGAGCGAGCGTTCGCCAGGGGTCTTCGCCGCCCACTCGGGCTGGGCCGCGCGGGCCGCAGCGGCGGCCTCGTCGACGTCGGTGACGCCCGACTCACGGAGCGACGCGACCTCCTGCTCGGTCGCCGGGTTCACGATGACGGCGTCCTCGCCGCTGCCGGGGCGGTAGTCGCCGATGAAGGTTCCGGTGGTCATGGTGTTCCTTTCGAAGCCGGCCGAGCGGATGCCTCGGGGCCGGGGTGGTGCTGCGAGACGGGCCGCGCGGGCCCGCTCAGGAGTTGAAGCCGAGCCCGAACCGGTCGAGCGTGCGCAGCCAGAGGTTGCGCCGGCCCTGGTGGGCGTCGGCCGAGAGGATCGAGTGGCGGGTGAACTGGATGATCGGGTTGCGGAAGGGCTCGGGCGGGATCGGGACGGGGCGCCGACGCACGATGTCGTACCGCAGCCGCGAGGTGGGTTCGTCTGCGAGCAGGTCGAGCGCGACGTCTGCCGAGAAGCGGGACGCGCCCACGCCGAGGCCGGTGTGCCCGACCGCGTAGGCGACGCGACCGCCGCGGGCGGTGCCGTAGGCGGCGGTGAAGCGGGTCGTCGAGTCGATCGGCCCGGCCCAGCGGTGCGTGAAGCGGAGCCCCTCGAGCTGCGGGAACGTCTCGAGGAAGTGCCGGGCGAGCAGCTCGTGCGACGAGTCGCGCTGTTCGAGCGCGGAGTCGACGCGACCGCCGCGGTAGTACACCGCATCCCACCCGCCGAACAGCACGCGCCCGTCCGCCGTCGGCCGGTAGTAGTGGAACTGGTTGCCGGCGTCGGTGAGTCCCTGGCCCTCGGCCCAGCCGATCGACTCGCGCTGCGCCGTCGTGAGCGGCTCGGTCATCAGCACGTGGTCGTAGAGCGGCATGATGTACGACCCGAGGCGCTTTAGTGGGCCCGGGTACGCGGCCGTCGCGACCACCGCGTGCCGCGCGTCGACGTGGCCCGCGGGTGTCGACACCCGCACGCCCGCCCCGTGCGACTCGATGCCCGTGGCCGGCGACGACTCGAAGATGCGCACGCCGTGCTGCTCCAGCTTCGCCGCCATTCCCCACGCGAGCCGCGCGGGATCGATGAGCACGGTGCCGGTGCGGTCGCGCAGGCCGCCGAGGTAGGTCGGCGAGTGCACGTCGGCCTGCACCTCGTCGCGCGACTGCAGCTCGAGGTCGACGCCGTGGCGCGCCGCGAGCTCGTGCGCGTCGCGCAGCCCGGCGACCTGCCAGTCCTCGACGGCCACCGTGGTCTTCCCCGAGCGCCGCAGGTCGCACGCGATGCCCGAGTCCTCGATGGTGGCGACCATCTCGGCGAGGTTGCGGTCGCCCTCCTCGGCGAGCGCGTCCACCTGGTCGGGCCAGATCGCGCTGCCGTGGGTCAGCCCGTGCGTGAGCGAGGCCGCGACGAACCCGCCGTTGCGGCCGGTCGCGCCGTACGCGACCGATTCGGCATCGAGCACGACGACGGATGCCGCGGGGTCGCGCTCGAGCGCGCGCCACGCCGTCCAGAGTCCCGTGAACCCGGCGCCGATGACGACCAGGTCGGCCTCCGCGGCGTCCGCGAGCGGCGCACGGGCCGCCGGGGCGTCGTCGCGGTCGAGCCAGTACGGGCGCGGTGCGGCGTCGCGCAGGGCGCCGGCCGCGGCATCCGTCGCAGTGCTCACGCGTGTGCCCGTACCGAGGCGCGTTCGATCACGTCGGCGGCGGCGGAGAGGCCGCCGCGCGAGCGGATGGACTCGCCGATCGCGGCGATGCGCGCGCGCAGCTCGGTGTCGTCGAGCAGGCGCTGCACCGTGCCCTGGAACTCCTCCGGGGTGAAGCGGTAGGGGTCGACGCGCACGCCGTAGCCCTGCTCGTCGACGCGCTGCGCGTTGTCGTACTGGTCCCAGAAGAGCGGCAGCACGATCATCGGCTTGCCGAAGTGCAGCGACTCGGTCGTGGTGTTGTTGCCGCCGTGCGTGATGACCAGGTCGGCGAGCGGCAACAGCTTCGTCTGCGGCAGGAACTCGGCGCCCCACATGTTGTCGGCGAGCTCGAGCTCGTCGTGCAGCGGGCCCTTCGAGACGATCACGTTGACCGGCAGGTCGGCGAGCGCGGCGATTACGCGGCGCATGAGGCCGACATCGGCCGAGCCCAGCGAACCGAGGCTGAAGTAGATGAGCGGACGGCTGCCGTCGGTGAACGACTCGGGCAGGTCGGCGGGCGCGGCCTCGGTCTCGCGCACCGACGAGTCGAGGCGGTGCCAGTGGTCGCCGAGCGGGCGCACGTCGGTGTAGTCGAGCTCCTCGGGGTAGACGTAGAGGTTCTCATCGCCCTCGTGGATGAACTGCAGGTCGGGCAGCGGCGGGGCGCCCTGCTCCTGCACCCAGGCGTCGAAGTCCTGCCAGAGCGGGCGGTGCGTGCGCTCGTACTCGGCCCGGAACGCGGCCCAGCCCGCCGCGTCGTCCTTCGCGAGTCCCGAGAAGACCGGCGCGATGCCCTCGCCCGGCACCTCGAGCGGGTTGCACGAGACGATGCGCACGAACGGCACGCCCGCGGTGACGAGCGCGGGGAAGGTGAGCACGTTGTCCTCGATGATCACGTCGGGCTGCACGCGCGCGATGATGTCCTTCAGCTGCGGCTCGCAGAACTTCGCGCCGCCGACGAGCTCCTCCCAGATGGGCAGGGTGACCGTCTCGAGCTGCTCGGTGGTGGTCTTCCGGAACTCGGGCGAGACCTCCTTGATGTAGTCCTTCCAGAACTGCCCGGCGTCCTGCTCGACCTCCTCGGCGCCCTCTGCGGGCTCCTCGACGGGGGCGAGGTCGACGAGGTCCTCCTCGAAGCCGAGGGCGGTGAGCTTGCCCTCCCAGGAGCGCTCGGCGGCGAACACCACGCGGTGCCCGCGCTGCAGCAGCTCGTTGCCGATGCCGATGCAGTTGTTCGTGGGCCCGTAGGCGCTCTCGGGCATGAACAGGAAGGTGCGGCGTTCGTCGGTCATGGCGACTCCGTTCGTGGGTTTACTGAATAGGGCTGAAGGGATCTTGGAACTCGGAAGTCTTGTGATTCAGGGCGAAACGGGAGCAGAACTGTGCGACGATGCAGGGAATCTGTTCCAGCGGGAGGGAGCCCCATGGCGAGGCCGAAGCGTCAGGAGGAGCGGCGCAGCCAGCTGGTCGCGGCGGCCCAGCGGGCGATCGCGACACACGGTCCGGATGGGGCGCGCCTGAACCGAGTTGCCGAGGAGGCCGGGCTCACGTCGGGTGCCGTGCTGTACTACTACCCCGACATCGACGAGCTCATGTTCGAGGCCAACCGGGCCGGCATGGAGCGCTTCTACGAGGGGCGCGTGCGCATGCTCGAGCAGCTCGACGACGACCCCGTGACCCGACTGCTCGCCCTCGCGAAGTCCGGCCTGCCGAGCGGTCCCGACGACACCGAGGTGCGCCTGCTTTGCGAGCTCGGCGGCTCGGCCGGTCGCAACCCGCTGATGGCGTCGCTGCTGACCACGCTCTACGACCGTCAGGTCGGCATGTACCAGGTGGTGCTCGAGCAGGGCGCTGCGCGCGGGGTCTTCACGCTCGCCCAGCCGTCGCTCCAGATCGCGCGCAACCTGGTCGCCCTCGAGGACGCCTACGGCTACCGCATCAACGCCAAGCACCCGACGATCGACCACGACGCGGCCCTCGAGCTGATCGTGTCGTACGCGCGCATCGCCACGGGTCATGCGCTGACCTCCGGCTGAGGGCCGGGCGCGCCGGTGGTAGGGGCGGTGTCGGATGCCCCTGAGCCGGACGTGACAACTCCCTCGCGCGCGACCGCGGTCGCCCGGGCGAAGCGGATGCCCACGTCGGCGCCCCGCTCGAGCCGGCTCGCGCCGTGCACGGTCGCGAGCACCGGAGCGTCGAGCCCCGCGACTTCGACCGAGATGTTCGACGCGCCGCCGAGGAAGTACGTGTCCACGACCGTGCCGCGGAGCGTCGCCGTGGCGGCATCCGTCGTCAACTCGACGTCTTCGGGGCGAACCACCGCGGTCGCGGCCGAGCCGTGCGGGAGGGCGTGCGTGTCGACCGGCACGACGCCGACGCCGGGCACCTCGACCCCGCCGGCCACGGCCGTGCCGTCGAACAGGTTCGCGCTGCCGATGAACGACGCGACGAAGCGGGTGGCCGGCGCCGAGTAGAGCTCCTGCGGCGTGGCGAGCTGCTCGAGGCGGCCGTCGCGCAGCACGGCGATGCGATCGGCCATCGACATGGCCTCCTCCTGGTCGTGGGTCACGACGACGAAGGTGAGGCCGACCTCGTGCTGGAGGCGCTTCAGCTCGAGCTGCATCGACGCGCGCACCTGGCGGTCGAGCGCCGAGAGCGGCTCGTCGAGCAGCAGCAGCCGGGGGCGCTTCACGATCGCGCGGGCGAGGGCCACGCGCTGGCGCTGGCCGCCCGAGAGCTGCGCGGGCCGCCGCTTCGCGAGGGCCCCCAGCCCGACGACCTCCATGACCTCGCCGACGCGGGTGCGCACCTCGTCGCGGCCGAGCCCCTCCGACTCGAGGCCGTACGCGATGTTCTTCTCGACGCTGAGGTGCGGGAACAGCGCGTAGCTCTGGAACATCATGTTCACCGGTCGGCGGTGCGGCGCCATGCCGAGGAGGTCCTCGCCGTCCAGCTCGATGCGGCCCGACTGCGGGGTCTCGAATCCGGCGATCGAGCGCAGCAGCGTCGTCTTGCCGCAGCCCGACGGGCCGAGCAGCGCGAAGAACTCGTTGTCGGCGATGTCGAGCGAGATGTCGTGCAGGGCGACCGTGTCGCCGTAGACGGCGTGCACGCCGTCGATGCGGAGCAGGGGGGACTGGCTCATCGTGGGGATCCTGTCAGTCGGGTCAGTCGCTGCGCCGCGATCACCGTGACGATGCTCACGAGCAGCAGGATGCTGGCGAGGGCGTTCACCTCGGGCGTGACCCCGAAGCGCACCATGGAGTAGATGACGATGGGCAGCGTCGGCTGGGTCGGCGCGGACGTGAAGAACGCGATCACGAACTCGTCGAGCGAGAGCGTGAACGCGAGCAGGGCGCCGGCGACGATGCCCGGGGCGAGCTGCGGCAGGGTGATGCGCACGAAGGTGCGCACGGGGCCCGCACCGAGGTCGCGCGACGCCTCCTCGAGGCTCGGGTCGAGGTTCGCCATGCGGGCCAGCACGATCGCCGTCACGAACGCGGTCGCGAACACGCCGTGCGCGATGACGACCGAGTGCAGGCCGACCGTGAAGGCGATCAGCGAGAAGAAGGTCAGCAGTCCGATGCCGAGCAGCAGGTCGGGCATGATCGCCGGCGCGATCGCGAACGCCCGGATGAGGCCGCCGCGCGTGTAGTGCTGGATGCCGTAGGCGAGCAGCGTGCCGAGCACGGTCGCGATCAGTGTCGCGCCGGTCGCGACGATGAGCGTGTTCACGAGGCCCTGCATGAGCGCCTCGTTCGCGAACAGCTCCGGGTACCAGCGCAGCGAGAACCCGCGCCAGACGAAGAGGTTCGACGAGTCGTTGAAGCTCATCACCACGACCACGAGGATCGGCAGGTACAGGAAGACGTAGCCGAGCCAGAGGGGCACGAGGATGCCTCGGGGCTTGCGAGTAGCCAGTGCAGCGCGCTCAGCCACGGCGCGGTCCTTCCGTGAGACGGCGCGAGACCGCGGCCTGCGCGACGATGACGAGCACGAGCAGGAACGTGAGCAGCAGCGCGAGCGTGGCGCCGAACGGCCAGTCGCGCGCCTCGAAGAACTGGTCGCGCACGAGGTTGCCGATCATGATCGTCTTGCCGCCGCCGATGAGCTCGGGGATCACGAAGTTCGACATCGCCGGCACGAACACGAAGATGCTCCCGGTGAGCGCGCCGGGGATCGACAGCGGCAGCGTGATGGTGCGGAAGGCCCGCCAGGGCGTCGCGCCGAGGTTCGTGGCCGCCTCGCGCAGCGACGGGTCGAGCTGCTGCAGCGAGGCGTAGAGCGGCAGCACCATGAGCGGCAGGTACATGTAGAGCAGGCCGACGACGATCGCCTGCGGCGTGTAGAGCATGCTGATCGGCTCGTCGACGAACCCGAGTCCCTGCAGCCACTGGTTCACCCAGCCGGCGTTGTTGAGCAGCAGGATCCAGGCGTAGGTGCGGATCAGGAAGTTGGTCCAGAACGGCAGCACGACCGCGATCAGCGCGACCGTGCGCCACTTCGGCGAGAGTCCGGCGATGGCGTACGCCATCGGGTAGCCGATCAGCAGGGCGAGGAGCGTCACGATGAGCGCGAGGCCGATCGACTGCGCGATGACGCCGACGTAGAGCGGCTCGAACAGCTTCGCCCAGTTGTCGAGCGTGGGCTCGAAGACGACGCCGCCGAATCGGCCGCGCCGGAAGAAGGTGTAGAACGCGAGGAGCCCGACCGGGATCGCCATGAAGACGATGAGGAAGAGCATGCCCGGCGCCAGGAAGGGCGCCGGGGCCAGCCCCCGCCGCACGCGCGAGGCGCGTGCGGCGGGGGCGGCGCGGTGGAGCTGATCCGTCACTTCGGTCAGTTCGTGGCGAGCACTTCGGCGTTCAGGTCGACGTACTTGACCGTGTCGTCGCCGAGGTCGACGATCACCTCCTGCTCCGTGAGCTCGTCGACGGTGATGCCGAGGGTGGGGTAGGCCTCGATGAGCGACGGGTCGAGCGCGTCCATCGCGGCCTGGTTCGGCACCTTGTAGAGGATGTTCTCCGCGACCCACGTCTGCACCTCGGGGTCGAGGATGTAGTTGATGAAGGCCATGGCGGCCTCCTTGTTCTCCGAGCTCTCGAGCACGGTCATGGTGTCGACCCAGAGGTCGGCGCCCTCCTCGGGCACGACGAACTCGATGTCGGGGTTCTCGGCGATGCCGTAGTTGCACCAGCCGTCCCACGCCTCGACCATCGCGGCCTCGCCCGAGACGAGCTTGGAGTAGAAGGTCGTGTCGTCGTAGGCGAGCAGCGTGTCCTTGGTCTCGATCAGCTGCGCCTTCGCCTCCTCGAGCTCGGCGTCGTCGGTCGAGTTGAGCGAGTAGCCGAGCGCCTTCATGGCCGGCATCGACAGCCACCGGTCGGTCGAGAGCATCGTGGTCTTGCCCACGAGCTCGTCCGTCGGGTTCAGCAGGTCGTTCCAGGAGGTCGGGTCGAACCCGGTGAGGTCGGGGCGGTAGCAGAGGCCCGTGGTGCCCCACGCGTACGGCTCGGAGTAGACGTTGCCCGGGTCGTACGCGAGCTCGAGCGCCTCGGGGTAGAGGTTCGACTCGTTCGGGATGAGCGACTTGTCGAGCTCGGCCAGCAGGCCCTGCTCGCCGAGTGCCTGCGCGTACTGGCCCGACATGAAGGCGACGTCGATGCCCGGGTCGGAGCTCGCCGTGAGCTTGGCGACGATGTCCTCGTTCGTCGTGTGGTTGACGATCGTGATCTCGACGCCGGTCGCCTCCTCGAAGCGCTCGGCGAGGTCCTCGGGGTAGTAGTCGGCCCAGTTCGAGACGGTGAGCGTCTGCTGGGTGATGTCGGCGTCGGGGTCGAGCGCCTCCGACTCGCCACCGTCGCTGGAACACGAGGTGACGGCGAGGGCGAGTGCGAATGATCCGGCTGCTGCGGCCGCGATGCGTCGCGTGGTGCGCATGGGTACCTCCTGGGGCGTGGAAAAGGTTGTTCGGAATGTTGCACCACGAATGAAGGAACCGCAATGGATCGCAGGACGCACTAGAGCAGAGTTTGCATAATAGTTACAATCACAATTCAATGAATTCGATGCTCGACGGCGAAACACCGGTCGTCGGCGGCCATGCGCTGGCCGTCGCCGATGACGGTCGCGTGCGCGTCGACGGTGCGGATCCGGCGGCAGGCGACGGCGTCGGGCGGGCGCTCGCGCGACTGGTCGTTCCCGAGGTCGAGGCGGATGCCACGGAGCGGGGCATCGACGTCGACCAGACGAACACCTCGGTCATCGTCGGGGAACGCGTGATCGTGAAGATCGTCGGCGAGTGGGCTGCCGCCGACCGCTCGGCCGTACTGCTCGAGCGGCTCGCCGAGGCTGGCGTGGACGGCGTCGACCGGCTGCGCGGGCGCGTGCAGTGGCGGCATCCGCGGCTCGGCACCTCGACGCTCGCGATCGTCACCGACTTCCACGAGCGCGCCACCGACGGCTGGACCTGGGCGGTTGCCGACGTGCAGGCGCGCATCGACGGGGGAGCGGAGCCGACCTGGCCCGCGGTGCTCGGCACGCAGGCGGCCCGCCTGCACGAGGTGCTCGGCGCCGATGCAGTGCGCGCGGCGCCGGATGCCCCGGCCGCACGTCGTGCGCGGGCGGAGGCCGCACTGGAGCGCGCCCTCGCCGCGACGACCGGCGACGCCGGAGCGCGGCTCGCGAACCGGAGCGAGGCGCTCGCCGGAGGCATCCGCTCGCTCGAGGCAACCGCGCCCGGCTGGCAGTTCCCGATCCACGGTGACCTGCATGTCGGCCAGGTGCTGGCCTCGCCCGGTGGCGACGGCGAGCGGCGATACACGATCATCGACTTCGACGGCGACCCCGCGCTGCCGGCGGAGGAGCGGGGGCGACCGGATACGGCGGCGCGCGACGTCGCCCACCTGCTCGTCTCGCTCGACCTGGTCGCCGCGGTCGCGCAGAAGTACGCCCGGCGCGTCGACGACGAGGCCTGGGCGTGGGCCGACCGGGCGCGGGCGTCGCTGCTCGCCGCCTACCGCGAGACACTGGGGCGGTCGGAGCTCTTCGACGACGCGCTGCTGCCCGGCTTCGAGGCGGAGCAGCTCGCCGCCGAGCTGCACTACGCCGACCGCTTCCTGCCGGCCTGGCGCTACGCGCCGGACGCGGCGATCACCCACCGCTACCCGTCATCCCACGAACTCCCGGAGGCCCCGTGGACACCGCCGCCTTTCGCTCCGACCTCGAGCTGATCCCCGAGACGCTCGGCGCACTCGCCGACGCCGTGGACGCCGGGCTCGACGGGCTCGACCGCCTGCCGATGCTGGGCGCCTCGCGCGTGCTCGTGCTCGGCATGGGGTCGAGCCGGTACGCGGCCGACGTGGTCGCACGCCGCTATCGCGCCGTCGGCGCGCCCGCGATGGTCGAACTCGCGAGCGTCGCCCTGCTCCCGCCCGCCGCGCCCGACCTCGCGGTCGTCGCGGTGTCGGCCACGGGCGGCAGCGTCGAGGTGCTGCAGGCGATCGAGCGCTACCGCGGCTCAGGGCGCCTCGTCGCGGTGACGAACCGCGCCGACTCGGAACTGGCGCGCGCGGCCGACGTCGTGGTGCCGCTGCACGCCGGCGTCGAGGCATCCGGTGTCGCCTGCCGAACCTTCCGCGCCACGTTCGCGGTGCTCGACCAGGTGCTCGCCGAGCTGCTCGGCACGGCGCCCGAGGCGCGGTTCGACCCGGCCGCCCTGCGCACGGCCGCGGCATCGAGCGCGCACCTGCTCGAGGCATCCGCCGACTGGCTCGCACCCATGGCCGACCTGCTCGCCGGGCCCATGGGCACGTGGGCGCTCGCGCCCGCCGAGCGTGCGTCGAGCGCCCAGCAGTCGGCGCTCATGCTGCGCGAGGTGCCGCGGCGGGCGGCCTTCGCCTCCGAGACGGGCGACTGGTCGCACGTCGACGTGTACCTCACGAAGACGCAGGACTACCGGGCGCTCGTGTTCGCCGGCTCCGCGTGGGACGCGCAGGCGCTCGAGTGGATGGACCTGCGCGGCTCGCGGTTCGCGTCGGTCGGCCGCGACCTGCCCGGTGCCGAGCTCGCCCTGCGCTTCCCCGGCGACGAGGACGACACGGTCGCCGCGCTGTCGGAGGTGCTCGTCGGCGAGCTGGTCGCCGACCGCTGGCTGCGACAGGGCTAGTCGATCGGTTCCGTCACGGGGCACCGTGCGTGTGCATCCGTTCGCCGGCGGCACTGAAGATGCTCAGCACCTCTGCCGGGCCGTCGGCCGTCGCGCTGAGGCTGTGCGGCACCCGGGTGTCGAACTCGGCCGCCTCGCCGCGCTCGATGAGGTGCTCCTCACCGTCGAGCGCCAGCCGGAGACGGCCGCTCAGCACGTAGAGCCACTCGTAGCCGTCGTGGATGCGTGGTTCGGGCGCGTTCGCGGCCGGCGGGTAGGTCACCTTGAAGGTGTGCACGGGTGAGCGCTCGAGCGTGAGGGGCGCGATGACCATGCCGTCCCGTCGCTCGACGGTGCGGCGGACGCGCGGATCGACCGATGGCGACGGCAGGAGGTCGTCGATCCGGATGCCGAGCTGGCGAGTCAGTGGGAGCAGGAGCGCCAGCGTCGCCTGGCGCTTGCCGGACTCCAGGCGTGACAGCGTGCTCGACGACATCCCTGCACGGGTCGCGAGTTCCGCAAGGGTCCATCCCCGCTTCGTGCGCGCGGCTCGAAGGCGGGGGCCGATCTGGCCGAGGGCGGTGTCCATCCGATGAGCTTGCCATTCTGGCAAACCAGTTTGCAAGTCGGGCAGTGCGCGGCGACGCTGGAGCCATGACGAACGAATGGGAAGTCGTGATCATCGGCGGCGGAACTGCAGGGCTCAGCGCCGCGCAGATGCTGGGGCGGTCGGCGCGGCGCACGCTCGTGATCGACGGCGAGCAGCCGCGCAACCGCTTCGCCACGCACATGCACGGGGTGCTGGGGCACGACGGCGTCGACCCCGCCGCGCTGCTGGAAGCCGGTCGTGGGGAGGCGCGCGCGTACGACGTCCGCTTCGCGACCGGTGTCGTCGAGGCGCTCGTCGACCTCGGCGACCGGCTCCGGGTCGTCCGGGCCGACGGCACCGTCGACACCGCGCGCGCCGTGGTCATCGCGACCGGCGTCCGCGACGAACTCCCCGACATCTCCGGGCTCCGCGAGGAGTGGGGTCGGACGGTGCTGCACTGCCCGTACTGCCACGGCTGGGAGGTCGCAGGCCGACGCCTCGGCGTGCTCGCGACCTCGGCGGCGAGCCTGCACCAGATCGAGCTCGTGCGACAGCTCTCGGACGACGTCACCGCGTTCACCGGGACCGCGGGACGCCTCGACGACGGAGCCTTCGCACGGCTCGCAGCACGGGGCATCCGTGTCGCCGACTCGCCGGTACGCCGCGTCGAGCGCCTGCACGACCGGCTGGCCGTCACCACCGAGGCGGGCGAGCAGCACGCACTCGACGCGATCTTCACCGCGGGCGCACCCGTCATCGATCTCGGGTTCGCGGACGGTCTGTCGCTGGCGCGGACCGACGGGCCGGGGTCGCCCCTCGAGGCCGACCTGCGCGGGGCGACCAGCCACCCGCGCGTCTTCGCCGCGGGGAACGTCACGATGCCGTTCGCGAACGTCCCGATGTCGATGGGCACCGGATCGATGGCCGGCGCGGGGGCGAACGCGATGCTCGTCGCCGAGGACTTCGACCGGGCCGTGGCCGAGCGCACCGCGGCGCGCAACGCCGGATGGGAGGAGCGCTACGCCTCCAGCCGCTGAACGACGGGCGGTTGAGCCGCTCGCGAGCGCCGGCGCGACGGATATCGATTCAGTTCGCCACGAGCCCTCGGTCGAGGCGGATGACCCGATCCGCCGCGGCGACCGCGTCCTCGTCGTGGCTCACGCAGGCGACCGCCGCGCCTCGCGCCGCCTCCTCGGCGAGGATCCGCCGCGTCCGCGCGACGCTCGCTCGGTCGAGCCCCGCGGCGGGCTCGTCGAGGAGCAGCACGTCGGGTCGTCGAGCGATGCCCTGTGCGGGGAAGACCCGTTGGCGCTGGCCGCCGGAGAGGGCCGTCAGCGGTCGCGTCGCGAGTTCGGACATGCCGACGCGGGCGAGTGCATCGTCGACCGCTGCCCGGGCGGCCCGGCGGGGCATCCGTCGCCCGTGCTTCCAGGTGCCGATGGCGACGACCTCGCGTGCGGTCACCGGGAGTGCGTCGGGGGCACTCGGTCGCTGCACCACGAGTGCGACGTCGCCCGCGCATGACACGCTGCCGCGCCGGGGTCGGAGGATGCCGGCGATGACCTCGATCAGGGTGGACTTGCCCGATCCGTTGGGGCCGGCGAGTGCGGCGATCTCGCCGAATCGCAGCTCGACCGAGACGTCGTGCAGCACGTCGTTGCCGGCGTAGGCGAAGCACACGTCGCGAGCGACGACGGCGAGGGTGGATGACCGCATGCCGCGACTATAGCGAATGATAATCATTCTCATTAATCGTGTACGCTCTCCTCTCGTGCCACTCCTGACCGACCCGTTCAGCACCGAGTTCCTCGCGCGCGCCCTCCTCGGAGGATCCCTCGTCGCGGTGATCTGCGGTGTCGTCGGCACCTGGGTGGTCATTCGCGGCATGGCCTTCCTCGGCGAGGCCATCGGTCACGGGATGCTGCCGGGCGTCGCGCTCGCGACGGTGCTGGGACTTCCCGTACTGCTCGGCGCCGCGGTCAGCGCGGTCGCGATGAGCACGGCGATCGGCGTCCTCCAGCGACGCGGCAGGCTCTCGTACGACACGAGCATCGGGCTGCTGTTCGTGGCCATGCTGTCGCTTGGCATCATCGTCGTCTCGCACTCGCGCAGCTTCGCCACCGACGCGACGGTGATCCTGTTCGGCGACGTCCTCGCCATCCGCGCCGCCGACATCGTCGTCCTCGCGATCGCGCTCGCCGTGACCATCGGGATCACCGCGCTCTTCCATCGCGCCTTCGTCGCCGCAGCGTTCGATCCGCGCATCGCCCACACGCTCGGGCTGCGACCGCAGCGCGCGCACGTCGCGCTCGTCGGGCTCGTCACCCTCGCGGTCGTCGCGTCGTTCCAGGCCGTCGGCACGCTGCTCGTGGTCGGCCTGCTCCTGGGCCCGGCCGTCGCGGCGCGCGCGTGGACCACCCGCATCCCGACCACGATGGCCGTCGCCTCCGGCGTCGGCGTGCTGGCGGTCGTCATCGGCCTGCTCGCCTCGTGGTACCTCGGCACGGCCGCCGGGCCGTCGATCGCGGGGGCGGCAATCGTGCTCGCCGCCGCCTCGTCGGCGGCCAGGTCCCTCTCGGCACGCGCGGTCGCGCGCCGCGCGCCGCACCCCGAGCCCGTCGACCACCCCCAGCTCGCCTCCGCGCGCTGATCCGGAAAGGAACCCATGTCCATCCGCCGATCCCTGCTCGCCCTGCCCGCCGCGATCGCACTCCTGGGGCTCGCCGCCTGCGCGGGCGAGGCCGCCACCGGCGACACCCCACCGGTGTCGGACGGCGACGGCCACAGCGACGTGGCCGGGGCCGAGGAGGTCGCCGAGGCGCCGCTCGCGCTGCTGTCGGTCGACGCCGACGGCGAGGTCGGCCTGCTCGACCTCATCGATGGCGCAGCGAGCGACATCGGCACGGTCGGCGAGCCGCTGGCGTTCGCGGGCGACGGTCGGTACGGGTTCGTGTCGACCGTCGACGGCCTCGAGATCGTCGACTCCGGGCGCTGGACCTGGATCCACGGCGATCACGACCACTACTACCGCGGCGAGCCCCGGCTGATCGGCACGCTGCCGGGCGGCGGGGTCGCCACCGTGGCGTCGGGCCTGCTGTCGACGGCGGGATCGACGGGCGTGTTCTTCGCGGAGTCGGGACACGCGGTACTGCTCGACAACGCCTCCCTCGCCGACGGCGAGGTGGTCGAGCGCTTCCGCGTGCCCACCGGGGCCGACGCCGGCCTCGTCGCTCCCCTCGACGACGGCGCGCTCGTGACCATCGGCGACGAGTTGGTCTTCCACGACGCCACGGGCGTCGCGTCCGGGTGGACGACGGTGTGCGACGAGGCATCCGGTGCCATGACCACCAACGTCGGACTCGTGGTCGGGTGCGCCGACGGAGCCGTGCTCGCGACGTGGGACGACGACGCGCCCGTCTTCGAACGCATCCCGTACCCGGGCGATGCCGAGGCCGAGCCTGCGACGGCGTTCGACGGCCGCACGGGACGCCCGACCGTCGC
This sequence comes from uncultured Agromyces sp., assembly GCA_913053875.1. Taxonomy (GTDB): domain Bacteria; phylum Actinomycetota; class Actinomycetes; order Actinomycetales; family Microbacteriaceae; genus Agromyces. Next base: position 142,440 of record CAJXGN010000003.1, read on the forward strand.
GGGCGCCGCAGGCACGACCGGGTTCTGGCTGCTCGACACGCGGGCGCTCGCCTGGCGATACGTGGCCACCGACGTGGCGCTGGCACGCGTCGCCGCGATCGACGATGCCGACGGCCACGTCGTCGCGCTCGACGTCGACGGGCGGATGCGCGTCTACCTCGCCGGGTCCGGCGAGGAGGCTGCGGCCACCGAACCGCTCGTGAGCGAGGTCGACTCGTCGGTCTCGCTGTCGGTCGACGAGCGGCGCGCCTACGTCAACGACGCCGAGGGCGACACCGTGATCGAGATCGACTTCGCCGACGGCGCCCGCATCGCCCGCACGCTCGAGACGCCGACATCGCCCGAGTTCGTCACGGAGGTCGGCCGATGAGCATCCGCCGATCCGCCACCGCGCTCGCGCTCGTCGCGCTCGCAGCGCTCGCCCTCACCGGGTGCGCCGCAGGTGCCGCAGACGAACGTGCGCAGGTCGTCGTGACGACCAACATCCTCGGCGACGTGGTCGGCGAGATCGCCGGGGACGAGGCGGCGGTGACCACGCTCATGAAGCCGAACGCCGACCCGCACTCGTTCGAGATCTCCGCGCAGGAGGCCGCCCTGATGGAGTCGGCCGACCTGCTCGTCTCCAACGGGCTCGGCCTCGAGGAGGGCCTCCAGCAGCACCTCGATCGGGCGACCGAGGCGGGGGCGCCCGCCGTCGTCGCGGGCGAGCACGTCGACGTGCTGGACTACGCGAGCGAGGGGGGCGCCGCGGACCCGCACTTCTGGACCGACCCCGCGCGCATGGTCGACGTGGTGACCGCGGTCGAGGCGGCGCTGCTCGAGGTTCCCGGCATCGACGGTGCCGCGATCCGGGCGAACGCCGACGGCTACCTCGACGAACTCGCCGGGCTCGACGCGGAGATGACGGCCGCCTTCGCGGCCATCCCCGACGAGCGGCGTGCGCTCGTGACCAACCACCACGTCTTCGGGTACCTCGCCGATCGGTTCGACTTCCGGGTCATCGGCGCGGTCATCCCCAGTGGGTCGACGCTCGCCGCCCCCAGCGCGGCCGACCTGCGCCAGCTCGCCTCCGCGGTCGAGGAGGCCGGCGTCCCCACCATCTTCGCCGAGTCCTCGCAGCCGGACCGGCTGGTGCAGGTGCTCGCGAGCGAGGTCGGGGTCGACGTCGAGGTCGTCGAACTGTTCACGGAGTCGCTGACCGAGCCCGGCGAAGGCGCCGACACCTACCTGACCATGATGCGCACCAACACGGAGCGCATCGCCCAAGGCCTCACCCGTTGAGGCGCACTCGAAAGGAAACGATGAAACGACACACGCGACTGACCGCAGCGGCGGCCGTCTTCGCCGGCATCTCCCTGCTGGCCACCGCATGCGCCGGAACCGGCGATGCGGGCTCCGACTCCGGCACCGACTCGGACGCGTCGACCACCGGGTCGACGGAGGGCCGCGTCGCGATCGCCTACGAGGGCGGCGTCGTCGTGCTCGACGGCGAGACGCTCGAGGAGATCGCCGAGTTCGACTCCGAGGAGTTCATCCGCCTGAACGACTTCGGCGACGGCCGAACGATCTCGGTCACGACGTCGGAGGGCTTCCAGCTGCTCGACACCGCAGAGCCGGCCCTGACCGACCTCGTCTTCGAGGCCGAGGCCGCCGGTCACGTCGTGCCGCACGCCGGAAGCACCGTCCTCTTCGACGACGGCACCGGCACGACGACGATCGTCGACACCGACGCGTTCGCCGACGGGTACGACGCGCTCCCCGAGTCGACCACCTACGTCGCGGATGCCCCCCACCACGGCGTCTCGATCCTCCTCGAGGACGGCGTGCTCCTCACGACCGTCGGCGACGACACCGGCCGCACCGGGGCCGTGGCGCTGCACGCGCACGACGACCACTGGGACGTCGAGGCCTCGAGCGACGAGTGCCCCGGCATCCACGGCGAGGGCACGGCGGCCGACGAGGCCGTCGTCTTCGGTTGCCAGGACGGCGCGCTGCTGTTCCACGACGAGGAGTTCGTGAAGTTCACCGCCCCCGACGAGTACGGCCGCATGGGCAACGCCTACGTCTCCGAGACCAGCGCGATCGTGGTCGGCGACTACAACGACGACCCCGACGCGGAGGGCTACCTGCTGAACGCGGTGACGCTCATCGACACCGCGGCGCAGACGTTCGAGGTGATCGACCTGCCGGACGAGGTGCAGTACACCTGGCGCGACATCGCGCGCGGCCCCGGCGACCTCGCGTACATCCTCTCCAGCGACGGCCGGATCCACGTGCTCGACCCGGAGACGGGGGAGCTCACCGATGCCTTCCCGGTCATCGAGGCGTGGGAGGGCCCCGCCGAGTGGCAGCATCCGCACCCCGCCATCAAGGTCAACGGCGACATCGCCTACGTGACCGAGCCGGCGGCGAACTCGGTGCACGCGGTCGATCTCACCACGGGCGAGATCGTCACGTCCGTCGAGCTCCACCACACGCCGAACGAGATCGCGGTCGCCATCGGCTGACCCACGGTTGCTCGGCCGAGATGAGGACGGAACCATGAACGCGACGCGCAGGTCCGGCGGCACCGCCAAGCGGCGGACGATCCGCGAGGCCCTCGAGCGCGCGCCGGGCTTCATCTCGGCCGGGCAGCTGCACCACGAGATCGTGGAGCGGGGTACCCCGATGGGCCTCTCGACGGTCTATCGACAGTTGCACGCCCTCGCCGACGCCGGGATCGCCGACACGATCTCCGACGCGAGCGGCCAGCTCTTCCGCGCCTGCAGCAGGCCGGGCGCCCATCACCACCACCTCGTCTGCGTGTACTGCGGCAGGGCCGCAGACGTCGATCCACCGGACGAGCAGTGGATCCGCGTCGCCGCCGCCCGCCATGGATTCATCGTGCATCGCCACGAGCTGGAGATCTTCGGCCGATGCGCCGACTGCGCGCCCGCGGAGGGAGTCGCGATCGTGGACAGTCCGTAGGTCGCTGCGGTCGGCGTCGCTACGCTGGCCGGATGCGACGCAGTGACGCACCGCGAGGAGCCCGACGATGACCGAGAACGTCTGGCCCCCGCCGCCCTACCTCCCGCCGGTCGGCGGCGAGCAGCCGGTGCGGCCCGATCGCGCGCGCAGCTGGGAGGGGCTCACCTACGCGATCGCGCCCGGCTTCCGGCCGCTCCGGATGGACGTGCACGTGCCCGACGCCGGCCCAGGGGCATCCGCTCGACCGCCGGTCGTGCTGTGGATCCACGGCGGCGCCTGGCTCTACGGCGACCGTCGGCTGCCGCCCGCCGTGTGGCCGCCCGGATCGCTCTTCCAGACGATCGTCGACGCGGGGTTCGCGGTCGCGACCATCGACTACCGGCACGCGGTCGAGGCGCCCTTCCCCGCGCAGCTGGACGACGCGAAGGCGGCGATCCGCTACCTGCGCCGCTTCGCCGACGACCTCGGCATCGACGCGTCGCGCATGGTCGCGTGGGGCGAGTCGGCCGGCGGGCACCTCGCCGCGCTGGTCGGCCTCACCGGCGGGCAGCCCGAGTGGGCGGGCGAGGAGGGCGTGCAGGGCGGCGACACGACGGTGCTCGGCGTCGTCGACTGGTACGGGGTGCACGACGGCGAGCGGATGCCCGGAGGCGGCCTGCCCGCGGACCCGGCCGTGACCCCCGCAGAGCATGTCCGCATCCTCTCCCGGGCGCCGTACCGCACCCTCGTCGACGGGTCGCCGCTCGGCGCCGACGCGCCGCGGCTGGGCTCGCCGGTCGCGCACGTGCATCCGGACGCCCCGCCGTTCCTGCTGGTGCACGGCGACGCCGACGGCACGGTGCCGATCGCGCAGAGCGAGCTGTTCGCCGACGCGCTCGCCGCGGCGGGCGTGCCGGTCGAGTTCCGGCGCGTGCCCGGTGCCGACCACGTGTTCCTCGGCGCCGACCCCGTGCCGCTCATGCGCGAGGCGGTCGCCTGGATCGCCGAACGCGTCGGCTGAGCGGCCCCGCCGCTGGAACTACGCCTGCGCGTCGCCCTGCGTCTCGACGCCGCCGGTGGCTGCGGACGCCAGCTCAGGGGCATCCGTCTCGCCGCCGTCGACCGTCGCGCCTCGACCGCCGCGCGCTGCGCGCTGCTCCGCCTCGAGCCGCTCGGCCTCCTCGCCGCCGATGGCCTCGCCGCGCGCGACCAGGCCGGCCACGTCGGAGAGCGGGATCTCCTTCAGGAACAGCGACAGCACGAACGCGATCGCGATGAACGGCAGCACGTACCAGAACACGGGCGCGAGGGCGTCGGCGTAGGCGTTCACGATGCCGTCGCGCACGACCTCGGGCACCTGGTCGAGGGCCTGCGGGTCGAGGGTCGCGGTGGCGTTCGCGGCGTCCGAAGCGGATGCCCCGGCCGACGTGAACACCCCGGTGAGGCCCTCGGTGAGGCGCGTGGTGAAGATCGTGCCGAACACCGCCGTGCCGAGCGCCGCGCCCACCTCGCGGAAGTAGTTGTTGGTGCTGGTCGCGGTGCCGATCTGGGCCGCGGGCACCGCGTTCTGCACGACGAGCACGACGACCTGCATGATGAGGCCCAGCCCGGCGCCGAACACGAACAGGAACACGCAGATCAGCCACACCGGGGTCTCGGCGGTGAGCGTGGTCATCGCGGCGAGCGCGACGCCCGTGACGAGCGTGCCGAGGATCGGGTACACGCGGTACTTGCCGGTCTTCGTGATGAGCAGGCCCGACGCGATCGACGTGCCCATGAGGCCCGCCATCATCGGCAGGAGCAGCAGGCCCGAGACCGCCGCCGAGGTGCCCGTCGACATCTGCAGGAACGTCGGGATGAACGCGATCGCCGCGAACATCGCGATGCCGAGCGACATGCCGATCGCGGTGGCGTTGACGAAGATCGGGTTGCGGAACAGGCCGAGCGGGATGATCGGGTCGACCGCGCGCGCCTCGGTGAGGATGAACGCGCCGATCGCCAGCAGCATCCCGAGGCCCCAGGCCCAGGTGGCGAGCGAGTCCCAGCCGTGGTCGCCGTCGCCGCCGAACTCGGTGAAGAAGATGAGGCAGGTCGTCGCGGCCGACAGGAACAGCACGCCGAGGAGGTCGATCGGCGCGGTCGCCTTCTTGGCCGGCAGCTTGAGCGCGACGAGCGCGATGACGAACGCGGTGATCCCGATGGGGATGTTGATGTAGAACGCCCACTGCCAGGTGAGGTGGTCGACGAAGAAGCCGCCGAGCAACGGACCGGCGACGGCAGAGATGCCGAAGATCGCGCCGAGCGGGCCGAGGTACTTGCCGCGCTCGTTGGCCGGCACGATGTCGGCGATGATCGCCTGCGAGAGGATCATGAGCCCGCCCGCGCCGAGGCCCTGCATGGCCCGGAACGTGACGAACGTCCAGAAGTCGCCCGCGAAGGCGCAGGCGGCGGATGCCACGGTGAACAGCGCGATCGCGACGAGGAAGAGGGTGCGGCGACCGAGCACGTCGCCGAACTTGCCGTAGATCGGCATGACGATCGTGGTCGCGAGCAGGTAGGCGGTCGTGATCCAGACCTGGTGCTCGACGCCGCCGAGCTCGCCGACGATGGTCGGCATCGCGGTCGAGACGATCGTCTGGTCGAGGCTCGCGAGGAACATGCCGGCGATGAGGGCGCCGAAGATGATCCAGATGCGCCGCTGCGTGAGCAGGAAGGGCGCGGAGTCGGTCGTGCGTTCGGGCATTGGGGAAGTGTCACACTTTTTTGCAGGCAGTGCAAATTGATCAGATGCGGCAGAGGTGCGCGTCGGCGGCGGGCCGTAGGCTCGGGCCATGGCGGTGCCGCGCGGTACGGAGACGATCACTCGCGACGAGGCGCGCCGCATCGCGGTACGGGCCCAGCTGCTCGACGAGCCGCGGCCGACCGACGTGCTCGACACAGTGCGGCACCTCACGTTGCTGCAGGCCGACATGACCGCGGCGATCGCGCCGGCGCCCGACCACATGTTGTGGAGCCGCATCGAGGGCTACGAGCCCGACGACCTCATCACGGCCCTCGAGGTGGAGCGCGTGCTCGTCGAGCTCGAGGGCATGATCCGGCCCGCCGAGGACCTGCGGCTGTACCTCGACCGCATGCGGGCCTCGCCGCAGGGCGTCAAGGCACGCGACTGGCTGGAGGACAACGCGGAGTTCCGCGACGACGTGCTCGCGCTGCTCGCCGACGAGGGGCCGCTCACGGCGAAGGAGGTGCCCGACACGAGCGTGGTCGACTGGCCGTCGTCGGGCTGGAACGCGAACCGCAACGCCACGATGATGCTCGAGATCCTGGAACGGCGGGGGGAGGTCGCGGTGTCGAGCCGGCGCGGGGCGACGCGCGTGTGGGACCTCGCCGAGCGCATCCACCCGGCGCGGATCGAGGCGCTGCCCGAGGCGGAGGCGCTCGCCGAGCGCAACCGTCGACGACTGCGCTCGCTCGGCGTGATGCGGGTCGGCGCGTACGGGTCGCCCGGCGAGCCGCTCGACGTCGGCGACGCCGGCGAGGAGGTGCGCATCGAGGGCGTCCGCGGGCGCTGGCGTGTCGACCCGGCGGCGCGGGCGTCGCTGGCGGAGCATCCGTTCGCCGGCCGCACCGTGCTGCTCTCGCCGTTCGACCGGCTCGTGCAGGACCGCAAGCGCGCCGAGGCCCTGTTCGGGTTCGAGTTCGCGCTCGGCGTGTACACGCCGGCGGCCAAGCGGCGGTGGGGGTACTTCCCGCTGCCGATTCTGCACGGCGACCGCCTCGTCGGGAAGCTCGACGCGACCGCCGATCGCGCCGCCGGGCGGTTCGTCGTCAACGCGATCCACGAGGACGAGTCGTTCGACGGGGCGCTCGCCGCGGCGGTCGACGCCGAGATCGACGCGCTCGCCGAGTGGCTGGAGCTGAAGCGGGTCTGACCCGGATGGCTCAGGGCGTCGGAATCGCCACCGCCGTGCCGCTCACGGTGATGCCCCCGAACTCGGGCACGTGCACGCGCAGCAGGCTCGGCCGGCCGACGTGGCGGCCCTGGTGGATCACGACGTCGGCCGGCGGCGCGACCGCGCCGGCATCTCGCAGGTATGCGCCGAGCGCCGCGGCCGCCGCGCCGGTCGCCGGGTCCTCGACGATCGCGCCGACGGGGAAGACGTTGCGCACCTCGAACTCAGCGGCGTTGCGTCGGTGCACGACGGCGACGGTGGCCTCCCAGCGCTGCGCGTCCATGAGCGCGCGCATCGCGGCGGGGTCGAACGCGACCCGGTCGAGCGCCGCCACATCGGAGACCACGACGACGGGGTGCCGGTTGCCGGCGAACGCGATGCGCGGCGGCAGCTCGGGGTCGAGATCGGCTTCGGTGAGGGCGAGCATGCCGAGCAGCTGCGCCAGCAGCGGGCCGTCGAGCGACTCGACCGCCGGCTCGACGCTCGTGAACGAGGCCTCGATGCCGTCGGGCCCCGGCGCGGTCGTGATCGCCACCTCGCCGACGGGGGTGTCGAACGCGAGCCGCCCGGGTCCGTCGCGCTCGGCGAGCACGACCGCCGTGGCCACCGTCGCGTGCCCGCAGAACGGCACCTCGGCGACGGGCGAGAAGTAGCGGATGCCGCAGCGCAGGCCTTCCTCGTCGGCGCGCGTCGAGGTCACGAACGCCGTCTCGGCGTACCCGACCTCGGCCGCGATCGCGAGCATCGCCGCGTCGTCGAGACCGCCCGCGTCGAGCACGACGCCGGCGGGATTGCCGCCGGCCGGATCGGAGGTGAACGCGGCGAGGCGGAGCACATCGGTCATGTCGCCGAGGTTAGCCCGCCGGTACGGGCTGCGGCGCGGGCCGATCGGGAGAACGTGGCCCGGTCGGGCGTAACGTGGATCGCATGGATTCCGCCGGTCGAGGGCGACGTGGGGGCGCCGGTGCGCGCCCGGGCGTCCGGCTCGCGATCGCGGGTGCCGTCGTGGCATCCGCCCTGCTCGTGGTCGTCGGCATCGCGCAGCTGCGCACGCTCACCTCCCCGCCGACCGGACTCGCGGTCTTCGACCGGGAGGCGACGCCCGCAGACCGAGTCGACGCGCCCGACGGCGAAGTCGACCTCGCCGAGGCGGCGACCCGCAGGCTCGGCGAGGTGCTCGGCTGGACCTTCTTCGGCGCCCGCACCGCCGATGGCGAGGTGTGCCTGGCGCGCCTGGCACCCGATCAGGCGGTGCCGTTCGCGATCCGCTGCACGAGCGAGGACGAGTTCGCGGCCGACGGCCTGACCGAGTGGTTGCGACTCGACGACGTGCCGCTCGCCGAGCGGGTCGAGGGCGTCACCTATCGTGAGGCGTTCGCGGTGCGCTGGGCGCCCGACACCGGGCTCGCATGGGAGATCGTGCCCGCCTCCGAGGCCCAGCGCGAGCATCGCATCGGCGTCGGGGTCATCCCGCTGCCGTGACCCGGCGACCTGCCCGCATGACATCCGGTGACTCCACGCCGCGTTCACCTCGCGTTCGGCTGGGCGTGATGCGCTAGAGTCCCTGTCCGGCGGCCGACGGCGACCGCTCACCCGCAGATCGAAGGACCAATCGTGACCACGCGCACGGCCGAGCACCCCCGGCCGGATCACTTCCTGCTCCACATCTCCGACACCCACCTGCTCGCGGGTGGCGGCAGCCTCTACGACCGCGTGCCCAGCGAACGGCACCTGCGTCAGCTGTTCGACGAGTTCGAGGCATCCGGTGCCCGCCCCGAGGCCATCGTCTTCACCGGCGACCTCGCCGACCGCGGCGAGCCCGACGCCTACGCGCGCCTGCGCCGCATCGTCGAGCCCGCGGCCGAGCGCGTCGGCGCACAGGTGGTCTGGGTCATGGGCAACCACGACGAGCGCCGCGCGTTCCGCCGCGGCCTGTTCGACGAGGTCGGCAGCGAGCGGCCCGTCGACCGCGTCACCGACGTGAACGGGCTGCGCGTCATCACCCTCGACTCGACCGTGCCGGGCCACCACCACGGCGAGGTGTCGGGCGAGCAGCTCGACTGGCTCGCCGAGGAGCTGTCGACGGATGCCCCGCGCGGCACGATCCTCGCCATGCACCACCCGCCCGTGCCGAGCGTGCTCGACCTCGCCGTGAGCGTCGAGCTGCGCGACCAGGCCGCGCTCGCCGAGGTCGTCGAGGGCAGCGACATCCGCTCGATCATCGCCGGGCACCTGCACTACTCGTCGACGGCGACCTTCGCGGGCGTGCCGGTCTCCGTGGCATCCGCCACCTGCTACACCCAGGACCTCAACGTGCCGGTCGGCGGCACCCGCGGCCGCGACGGCGCCCGGGCGTTCAACCTCGTGCACGTCTACCCGAACACCGTGCTGCACTCGGTCGTGCCGCTCGGCGAGTTCCCCGCGCTCGACTGGATCGACGCCGAGGAGTCGGCCGCGCGCCTCGCCGGCGACGGCATCGTCATCGCCGACGCGGCGACCCCCGCGGCACCCGTCGAGCCGCCGCTCACGCTGCCGCAGACCGTGCTGTCGTAGCCCGGGCGTCGCGGAGCAGGCCGTCCACAGGCGGCGCGGGCGCCATGCGCGCCCGTGACAGGGTGTGGGGCATGCACCGAACCGGACACCGCCGTCACGCCGCCGAGTGGGCGTGGGCCGGTGCCCTGGTGCTCGCCGTAGGCGCGTACCTGGCATTCGTGCCTGTGGCGTTCGCCGCCGCCGAGCGCAGCGACGAGGCCCAGGTCGCAGCGACCGAGACGGCCGCCGCAGAGGCGCAGGAGCGCTACGAGGCCGCGCTGGAGGCCGAGCGGGCGTCTGCTGCGCGCGAGATCCAGCCCATCGTCGAGCTCGTGGACCTGACGGTCGACGAGCAGGCCTTCGGCTCCGATCCGGCACAGCTCGCGGGGTGGCTCAACCCCGTCTACTCCGCGTGGGTGGACACCGATCTCGCGGCGATGGTCGCCGCCCGCGAAGCCCTGCTGGACGAGTGGGCAGCGTTCGCGGCCGGGGCGCGCGACGATGCACTGACGGCGCTCGATGAGGCAGACCTGGCCGACGAGGATCTCGCCCACCGGGTCGCCGACCGTGCCGACCGGCTCGGCTCCTCCGTCGGCACCGCCGAGACCGTGCTCGCCTACCGCTCGCTGCGGTCCGCGGTCGACGCGCTGCAGGAGTCGCACGACGCCGCGGTCGCGAAGGCGAAGGCCGAAGCGAAGGCGAAGGCCGAGGCGGAAGCCGCTGCTGCCGCGGCGGCGAACGCCGCCGCAGGTTCCGGGTGGTCCGGGTCATCCGGTTCGACGGGAGGGTTCGACGCGAGCGACCTCGGCTGCTCCATCTTCAACCCCTGCTACGAGACCAACCCGGTCACGGTCACGGCGCTCGGCAACTACACACCCGGCTGCTGGGGCTACATGAACGAGATGTACGACCAGTGGTTCGTCTGGGAGGGCGGCCCGGTCACGCTGAACTACTCGTTCGCGTACGACTACGAAAGCGGTGGCGGCGGGGTCGTCGTCTGGCGCTGCATGCCGCAGCCCCCGGAGCCCGAGGCCTGAGCCCGGGGCCTGAGCCCGGGGGCTGAGCCCGGGGCTGCGAACCTGCTACTTGACCGGCAGCGTGACCGTCTGGTCGAGTGCGGTGACCTCGAGCGGCTCGGTGGTGGTGACGTAGGTCGGCGTCCAGAACACGGTCGTGTGCGGCGCGTAGTCGGCCGTGCACGCCATGTCGGCCGGCAGCTCGGGGATCTCGATCTCAACGGCGTTGCCCTCGCCCGCCTCGGCCGTCACCGAGATGTCCGACCCGACCCAGGGGCATCCGGAGCTTCCCCAGATCGTGACGGCGAGCTTGCCGCCCTCCTCGAGCCAGAACACCTGCATGCCCGTCGACTCCGGGTCCTCGCTGGCGCGGTCGTACTCCTCCGGCGCGCCGGCGTAGTCCTCGACCGGGCTGGTGCCCGGGTTGCAGGCGGCGAGCAGGAGCAGGGCGCTCGCGGCGATGCCGAGCGCGGCGGTGGTGCGGCGGAGCATCCGTCGGTCCATGCCCGTCAGCGTATCGCCGTGCGCGCTCCGGCGACAGGGGTGTCCGCGCGGGCAGCGGCATCCGCCCGCCCGGCCTCCGCGACCTCCTTCTCCCACGGCGCGGGGATCGGGAAGTACCGCTCGAGGAACTCGGTCACGGCGGCCGTGCGCTGCTCGACCGAGATCTCCGGGAAGCTGCCGTCGTTCAGGCAGAACATGTCGTGGTCGCGGCGCTTCAGCAGCCGGCGCATCGCGGGCAGCGCCTTGCGCAACGTGGTCTCGACGTACTTGACCGTCACGTCGGTCTGCGTCACCGCCCGCCCGGTCATGAGCGCGTAGTAGTGGTACAGCGAGTTCGTGACCGAGATGTCGGTCGCCGAGCGGAACCGGCTCGCGGCCGTGCGGCGGAAGTCGTCGGGGAACTCGGCCTCGAGCTCGGCGAGCACGCTCTTGCGCAGCGGCGCCGCGCAGTGCTCGAGGTGTCGGGTCGTGACCTTGCCGAACCGTTCGCGCAGCAGGCGCCGGTTCACGCGGGCCGCGTTCTCGAACCCGCTGCGGCTCGGATCGGACTCGCCGAGCCCGATGCGCGTGGTCGCCTCGACGAACTTGGTGACGCCGCCGGGGGAGAAGAACACGTCGGGCCGGAGGGGGCGGCCGAAGAACATGTCGTCGTTGGAATACAGGAAGTGCTCGCTGATGCCCGGGATGTGGTGCAGCAGGCTCTCGACCGCGTGCGAGTTGTGCGTGGGCAGCACCGACGGGTCGGGGAACATCGCCTCGCTCGGCACGATCGTCACGCGCGGGTGCTCGGCCAGCCAGCTCGGCGCCCCGGAATCGGTCGCGATGTATATGTGCCTGACCCACGGTGCGTACAGGTACACCGACCGCAGCGCGTACTTCAGCTCGTCGATCTGCCGGAAGCGGGCCTCGGAGTCGTCGCCCGCGCCGACGACGTACTGCTGCATGCGCTTCGCTCGCTCGCGCTGGAACTCGTCGCTCGACCCGTCGACCCAGGAGAAGACCATGTCGATCTCGAAGTGCACGTCGCTCGCGAGCGGCGAGAACATGTGCTCGAGCGTCGGCCAGTCGCGGCCGAACCGGTGCACCGTGTCCTGCACCGCCTCGGCGCGCGGCAGCGTGCGGCGCATCAGCGCGTTCTCGAGCGGCGCGGTGATCTGGTCGTCGCCGAAGCGCCAGAGCTCGAGCTGCACGGCCGTCTCGGCGCCGTAGCGCAGGCGGCCGATCGGCTCGATGCGTGGCCGGTAGAGGCGCATTGCGCTCGCCTTGCGGTGCCCGGAGAGGTGTCCGTCGGCGAGCAGCACGGGCTCGACGTCGGCGACCTTGCGCGGCTCGATCGCCTGCGAGTAGAACGGCTCGTCCCAGAACGCGTCCGCGAGCGCCGCGGCGACCTCGCGGCGGCGGGCACGGTCGACGGCGACGATCATGCGGTCGTCGTCGCCGCGCACGAGCAGGAACGGGATGGATGCGGCGTCGAGCGCCGACCCGATCGCGAGCAGGTCCTCGACCATCGACTCGTGCGGCGTGAGGTGCCCGTTGCGCAGTGCGTACAGGCCCTTGCGCATCACGATGTCGTCGCGCTCGAAGCGCGGGCGGCGGTTGCCCGATCGGATGAGCACCAGCTCGGGGGCATCCGCCTGCTGCGGTTCGGGGTCGGTCGTCACTGCACCTCGCGTCCATGGGTCCGGGTCGCGCGGCGCGCGAATCGGTTGATTCTACGTCGCCGCGGCGACCCGCCCGCGCCCTGTCGCGCGACCGTCGACGCGCGTAGGCTCGGAGGTGGAGCAGCCATGGAACCCGACGACGAGCTCGACGCCCTGCGTGCGCGCCGGGGTGCGCTCGAGGCCGTGGTCTACGGCACGCCCGACGGGTTCGCGTCGGAGGCCGCGGGGGAGCTGCGCGACGTGCTGGCGCGCATCGCGGAGCTGGAGCGGGGGAGCGCGCCGGCCGCGCCGCGCGAGGTCGAGCCCGACGGCGGGTCGATGTTCGACGACCTGCTGGCGGATGCCGGTGAGCCGGCCGCGACGGTCGAGTCGGCCGAGTCGACCGAGCCGGCCCAGCAGACGGATGCCCCCGAGGCGCCGTCTCCCGCGCCGCGCCGGCGGCGAGGCATCCGTCGCGCCCTCATCGGCGGGGTCGCCGCGGTCGTGGCCGCCGCCTGGATCGCCGTGACGCTGACGCCCGCGCAGAGCACCGGGCTGGCGCTGTTCGAGCGCGAGCAGGTGGAAGCAGACCTGCTGCCGATGGCCGCGTTCCTCGGGGCGAGCGAGCGGCAGACCACCCGGCTCGTCGACGAGGAGCTGGGGTACGGATTCTGGGCGTTCCGCGACCGGTCGGGGCGGGTGTGCCTCATCATGCTGCGGCCCGGCACGATCGACGGTGCCGACGCCGACTGCGCGGAGGAGCGCGCGTTCCTGGCGGGCGGACTCAGCCTCGTGCTCGCGTACGAGCACGTGCCCGAGCGGATGCGCCCGGCGGGCATGCGCATGGGCGAGGTGCTGCGCATCATCTGGAACCCCGACGCCGACGGCGTCGAGTGGACCATGGACGCCGACGCCTGAGGCAGACTGGGAAGGGTCGACCCCGGGAGGCTGTACGTTGCGACCACTGACCGACGCCGAGATCCGCGACTCGCTCGTGAACGCCGTCGACGACGAGGCGGAGCAGCTGCAGCTGCCCCTCGACTACCCGCTCACCGAGTGGTCGGCGATCGAGTTCCTCGGCTGGCGCGACCCCAGGTTCCGGCAGCGCGCCTACCTGGTGACCGTGCGCGACGACGGGCCGGTCGGCATCGTGCTGCGTGCAGCGACCAGCACCATGTCGCGCCGTCACTCGGCGATCTGCAACCTGTGCCACACCATGCAGCCGGCCGACCAGATCTCGCTGTTCTCCGCGCTGCGCGCGGGCGACGCCGGCCGCCAGGGCAATTCGATCGGCACCTACATCTGCGCCGACCTGTCGTGCTCGGGCAACGTGCGCCTCGGCGCCCCGCTCGCACCGCACGAGGTGCGCGCGCCGGGGCAGATGGAGCGGCGCATCGCCGACACGGCCCGGCGCACCGAGACGTTCATCGACGAGGTACTGGGGGCGGCCGCCGCCGAGCGCTAGGGTGCCGAGTGTGACCGACGAGACGCGCAGGCCGGCCTTCCTCGACTACTGGCGTGCACCGACCGCCGAGACCGTTGAGGCGAGCGCGATCGTCGCCGCGGCGGTCGCCTTCGTGGCCGCAGGGCTGGGCATGCTCGCCGTCGGCGGGCTCGACACCATCCCGATCACGGGCTGGGGGTCGGTCGCCGAGGTGTCGGCGTTCGCCGCAGCCATCTCGGCGGCCATCGCGTTCGGCATCGGCTACGTCGTGCAGGGCCTGCCGTTGAACCCGGCCTACGCCGAGCGCACGCCGACCTGGGCGCGCTGGGTCGACGCGCTCGCGCTCGCGTTCACGTCGGCGGTGCTGGTGCTGCTGCTCGTCGTCGGGCTCGGGTCGCTGCTCGGCGACGCGTTCCAGGGCGCGACGCTGTACGGCCTCACCGCCGCGCTGCTGGCCGGCGCGATCGCCGCCGTCACCTCGTACTTCACGTACCTGGTGGCCGCGGGGGTGTCGGCGAGCTCGATCGCGACCCTGCTGGCGTTCTTCCTCGTGAGCGGATGCCTCGGGAGCATGCTCACCGCCTCCGACCCGCTCTGGTGGGAGAAGAACCTCTCCGCCCTCGGCACGGTGCGCGACGTCTCCGGCTACGCGTTCGGCATCACGCTCATCCTCGGCGGGCTCGTGGTCACGGCGCTCGCGCGCTACATCGGTGGCGAGCTGCGGCAGTGGTCGACCGAGCGCGGGCTCGACGCGGAGCGGGGCATCCGCACCATCACCGGCGGCCTGGTGCTGCTCGGCATCTTCCTCGCCTGCGTCGGCATCTTCCCGGTCGACCTGCACTTCGGCATCCACAACACGGTGGCCTCCGGCATGGCCGTCGTCTACCTGGTCATCGTGATCGGCCTGCGCTGGTTCCTGCCCGGGTTCCCGAACGCGTTCCTGGTGCTCGGCTACGCGTTCCTCGGCATCATCTTCGTGACCGTGCTGTTCTTCTTCCCGTTCGGGTACTACAACCTGACGGCGGTCGAGCTCGTCGCCGCGGGGCTCATCTTCAGCTGGCTGATCATCTTCATCCGCAACATCACCGCGTCGACCACCGACCGGCGCGTCGCCGAGGTGACCCGCGCGGTCGAGGGCGACCCGGCGGCCGCGCCCGTGCACGAGTACGAGGGGTGAGGTTCCCGCTCAGTCGGTGGTGGTGAGCGGCACCGGCTCGAGGGTGGGGCGCTTCGCGGTACGCCCGTCGCCGGAGGAACGGCCGGTGAGGCGCCGCCCGATCCACGGCATCACGAACTCGCGGTAGTACGCGGCGGTGTTGCGGCTCCGGCCCGCGGGCGGCGCGGCGGCGACCTCGGCGACGCCCCACTCGCCGGGCACGGGCACGCCGATCGCCGTCAGCACGTTGCTCGCGACGCGGGCGTGGCCGAGCGAGTTGAGGTGGAGCTTGTCGGCCGACCAGTAGCGGATGTCGCGAAGCCCGGCATCCGCCCAGTTGTTCACCGCGGTGACGCCCTCGAGCTCGCCCCAGCCGAAGACCGCCTCGGCGAGCGCGTCGCCGCGGCGGCCGAACACGCCGCCGAGCGGGAGGTGGTCGGTCGGGTTCGCGCCGGAGAGCAGCAGCACGTGGATGCCCGCCTCGCGCATGCGGTCGACGGCCCCGCGCAGCCGGCCCGCGACCTCGGGCACCGTGATCTTCGGGCGCAGGATGTCGTTGCCGCCGCCGTTCAGGCTGATGACCTCGGGGGCCAGCGCGATGGCCGGCTCGAGCTGCTCGTCGAGGATCGGGCCGAGCTTGCGGCCGCGGATCGCGAGGTTCGCGTAGCGCACGGTGGGGTCGACGGATGCCCCTGGGTCGGCCCGCTCCGCCAGCGCAGCCGCGTGCTCGGCGAGCCCGAGCGCGACGAAGTCGGCCCAGCCGCGCACCGTGCCGTCGGGGAGCTCGTCGCCGACGCCCTCGGTGAAGCTGTCGCCGATGGCCGCGTAGCTGTGGAACACCCGGCCAGACTAGCCGGACGGCGCCCGCCGCTCGCCGTCAGTTCGACCCGACGTGCTCGACCTCGCAGTCGGAGCCGGGGAAGATGAGGCTCTCGTGCCCGTCGTCGAAGCGCACGAGGTACGGCGGTGCCCCGTCGTCGCCCCGCACCTCGATGATCTCGCCGTGCCGTTCCGCCTGCCCGACCTGCTTGCCGTGGATGATGAGGCGCTCGCCCGTGACCGCATGCATCGTTGCATCCCCCTCCGCCACCTCTCAGGGTACGCTCGGCGACTCGGCGCGGCCAGACCCCGGGGACGCGTCGGCGGCGCCAGTCGCGAGCAGTGCGGCCCACAGGTCGGCGCGGGCGTGGAACGTCGAGAGGTCGCGTCCGAGCAGCCGCTCGGCGTGCTGCACGCGCGCGCGCACGGTGTGGCGGTGCACCCCGAGGTCGCGCGCGGCGGCGTCGAACTGCCCGTTGCGCTCGAGCCAGGTGCGCAGCGTCGCGACGAGCGCGGTGCCCTCGGCGTCGTCGTGCGCGGCGATCGGGTCGAGCGATGCCCGGGCGATCTCTCGCGCGTCGGTGCCGGCGAGGGACGCGAGCACGCCCTGCCGCGCGATGTCGTCGAAGCGGACGACGCGCGGGTCGCGCGCCTCGGCGGCGCGTGCGTGCGCGCGTCGCGCCTCGTCGTGCCCGCGCGCCAGGTCGTGCCACGGCGCGGGGTCGGCGACCCCGATGGCGACGCGGAACGTGGCCGAGACCTCGTCGACGAGTGACCGGTCGGACGGGTCGAGGCAGAGCACGACGCGGTCGTCGTCGCAGGCGAAGAACAGGGCGCCCTCGCGGGCGTCGACCTGCAGCTCGAGCCATTCGACGAGGGCGTCGACCGACTCGGGCGCGGAGGCGACGGCCACGTGCACGGGCCCCGCGGGCAGCGGACCCCACATCTGGCGGGCGAACGCGTCGGGGTGGTCGGCATCGCCCCCGAGCAGCGCGTGCAGGAGCGCCGTGCGGAGCAGCCCGGTCGCGCGGTCGAGGTGGCGGTGCTGCTCGAGCGCGAGGCCGGCCATGGCGATCACGGCGGTCATCACCCCGCGCCCGGCCTGGTCGAGCCGGTCGGCGCCGCCCACGGCGAGCACGCCGCGCAGCGCACCGCCGATGCCCAGCGTGTGCAGGCTCACGCGTTCGGGCCCGACCTGCACGGCGACGCTCGCGCGCTGTCCGCGTCGCAGCAGCTCGCGCGCCCCGTCGCGCACGACCTCGATGCCCGCGGCGTCGAGCTCGCCCGCCGGGTACTCGCGTTCGATACGCCCGCCGGCGCCGACGAGCGCGACCCATGCGCCGAGCTGGCGCGAGAGCTCGGCCAGCGTGGCGCTCAGTCCGTCGGGCCGGAGTGCCGCGAGCGCGAGCGCCCGCTGCGCCCCGAGCGCCCACGTGCGGCGGGCGTAGGCCTCGGCGGCGACGTCGGCGGCCACGGCGCGCTCGATCGCGATGAACGGGGTGGGGTAGGGCACCTCGACGAGCGGCAGGCGCCGCGACCGGCAGGCCGCGACGAGCGACTCGGGCGTGCCGTCGCGCAGCACCTCGGTGCCGAAGCCGAGGCCGACGACGCCGCGCTCGACGAGCCTGGCGACGTAGTCGTCGGCGAAGCCGGGTTCGGCTCCCTCGAACTGGCGCCCGGTCGTGAGCAGCAGGCCGCTCCCGTCGAGGAACGGGGTGGGGTCGGCGAGGTCGGAGGCGTGCGCCCAGTCGACGGGCGCGTCCAGCGCGCCCGCACGCAACGCGTCCTGGTCGCCCACGAGCCGGAGGTCGAGCTCGCGGCGGTCGAGCAGGGTGCGCAGGGTGGGATGCATCGCGGGCTCCGTCGGTCGTCGGGCAGAGGCATCCGTACTGTACATCGCGGCGAGCACGGAGCACCTGGTTGTACACGGTGGACCACCCGATCCGCCCCGGTCGCGACCTACGATCGGTCGTGCCCGCGCCGACACGACGCAGAAGGAGCCCACGATGACGCTCACCGAACCCCGCACCCCCGAGGCATCCGCCACACCCGCCACCGGCGGACCCGGCCTGCCGCAGGAGCGGCGACTCGTCACCCCGATCCCCGGGCCCCGCTCGGCCGAGCTGCTCGCGCGCAAGGCCGAGGCGGTCGCCCGCGGCGTCGGCCACGCGGCCCCCGTGCACGTGGTCGCGGCGGGCGGCGGCGTCATCGTCGACGCCGACGGCAACTCGCTGATCGACCTCGGCTCGGGCATCGCCGTGACGAGCGCCGGCAACAGCAACCCGCGCGTGGTCGACGCGGTCTCGCGCCAGCTCGACGCGTTCACCCACACCTGCTTCACGATCGCCCCCTACGACGGCTACGTGTCGGTCGCCGAGGCGCTCAACCGCCTCACCCCGGGCGACCACCCCAAGCGCAGCGCCCTGTTCAACTCGGGCGCCGAGGCGGTCGAGAACGCAGTGAAGATCGCCCGCCGGGCCACCCGGAAACAGGCGGTCGTCGCGTTCGACCACGCCTACCATGGCCGCACGAACCTCACCATGGGCCTCACGGCCAAGAACATCCCCTACAAGCACGGCTTCGGCCCGTTCGCCCCCGAGGTCTACCGGGCACCGCTGTCGTACCCGTTCCGCGACGGCGGGCTGAGCGGGGCGGATGCCGCTGCCCGAGCCATCCTCCAGATCGAGAAGCAGATCGGGGCCGAGAACCTCGCCGCGCTCATCATCGAGCCGATCCAGGGCGAGGGCGGGTTCATCGTGCCCGCCGAGGGCTTCCTGCCGGCGCTCGCCGAGTGGGCGCGCGCCAACGACGTCGTGTTCATCGCCGACGAGGTGCAGACCGGCTTCGGCCGCACCGGAGCGATGTTCGCGATGGAGCACGAGGGCGTCGTGCCCGATCTGGTCGTCACGGCCAAGGGCATCGCGGGCGGCCTGCCCCTTGCCGCGGTCACGGGCCGCGCCGAGATCATGGACGCGTCCGACCCGGGCGGCCTCGGCGGCACCTACGGCGGCAATCCGCTCGCGTGCGCGGCGGCGCTCGCCGCGATCGATGCGTACGAGCAGGACGGCCTGGTCGAGCGTGCCGGTGCGATCGGCGAGCGGCTGCTCGGCCGCCTCGGCGAGGTGCAGGCCTCCGACCCCCGCATCGGCGACGTGCGCGGCCGCGGCGCGATGGTCGCGATGGAACTCGTCGACCCGGTGACGGGCGATCCGGATGCCGCCCTGACGGCGGCCGTGGCCGCCCACGCCATCGCCCACGGCGTCGTCGTGCTCACCTGCGGCACGTACGGCAACGTCATCCGCTTCCTGCCGCCGCTCACGATCTCCGACGAGCTGCTGCTCGAGGGCCTCGGAGTGGTCGCCGACGGACTCGCCGCATCGATGGAGGCACGCGCATGAGCATCACGGACAGCACCTCGGCCACGACCGGCACCGCCGCCCGCGAGGCCGCGCTGCTCGCCGGCATCCCGACGCAGCTCTCGATCGGCGGCGAGTGGGTCGACGCGGCCGACGGCGCCACCCTGCCCGTGCACGACCCGTCGACCGGTGAGGTGCTCGTGCGCATCGCCGACGCGGGCGTCGACGACGGCGCGCGGGCGCTCGACGCGGCCGTCGCGGCGCAGGACTCGTGGGCGGCGACCCCGCCCAGGCAGCGCGCCGAGATCCTCCGCCGCGCGTTCGACCTGCTGCAGGAGCGCGCCGACGACTTCGCGCTGCTCATGACGCTCGAGATGGGCAAGCCGCTCGCCGAGGCGCGCGGCGAGGTCACCTACGGCGGCGAGTTCCTCCGTTGGTTCGGCGAGGAGGCCGTGCGCATCCACGGTCGCTACGGCCTGAACCCCGAGGGCACCGGGCACATGGTGGTGTCGCAGCGACCGGTCGGCCCGTGCTTCCTCATCACGCCGTGGAACTTCCCGCTCGCGATGGCGACGCGCAAGATCGCTCCCGCGCTCGCCGCCGGGTGCACGGTGGTCGTGAAGCCCGCCGCGCTCACCCCGCTCACGACGCTCGCGTTCGTGGCGCTGCTCGAGGAGGCCGGGCTGCCCGGCGGCGTGGTCAACGTCATCACGACCTCCCACTCGTCGCAGGTGTCGTCGCCGATCATCGCCGACCCGCGGCTGCGGAAGCTCTCGTTCACCGGGTCCACCCCGGTCGGGCAGGCGCTCCTGCGCGAGGCCGCGAACGGCGTGCTGCGCGTGTCGATGGAACTCGGCGGCAACGCGCCGTTCGTGGTGTTCGAGGACGCCGACCTCGAGAAGGTCGTCGACGGCGCGATGCTCGCGAAGTTCCGCAATATCGGCCAGGCGTGCACCGCGGCGAACCGGTTCATCGTGCACGAGTCGGTCGCCGACGAGTTCGCGACCCGGGTCGCCGAGCGCGTGCGCGCGATGCGCGTGGGCCGCGGCACCGAGGAGGGGGTGCAGATCGGACCGCTCATCGACGACCGGGCGGTCGCCACGACGACCGAGCTCGTGGCCGACGCGGTCGGGCGCGGGGCGACGGTGCTCGCCGGCGGCGAGGCATCCGATGGCCCCGGCTCGTTCTTCGCCCCCACGGTGCTGTCGGGGGTCGCGGCCGGTTCGCGCCTGCTCGCCGAGGAGATCTTCGGGCCGGTGCTCGGCATCACCACGTTCGCCGACGAGGACGAGGCGGTGCGGCTCGCGAACGCGACCGAGTACGGCCTGGTCTCGTACGTGTTCACGCAGGACCTCGCGCGCGGGCACCGCATGATCGACCGGCTCGACACCGGCATGATGGGCCTGAACGCGGGCGTCGTGTCGAATGCGGCGGCGCCGTTCGGCGGCGTGAAGCAGTCGGGCCTCGGCCGCGAGGGCGGGTTCGAGGGCATCCACGAGTACCTCTCCACGAAGTACACCCTCGTACCCGCCTGACCCCGCCCCTCGTTTCCGAGACCCGTCGATTTCCTGCGTTCCCAGCGCTGGGAACGCAGTTTTTCGACGGGTCTCGCGCGCGCCGCCTTCGAGACCCGTCAGAAACCTGCGTTCTGGGCTGGGAGAGCGCAGGAAATTGACGGGTCTCGGATTCGCCGGCGCGCGACGGATGCGCCCGTAGACTGGCCCGGTGCCAGTGAACCCCGAGCTGATGGGCCGCCAGTTCGCGCCCACCGAGCCATACCTCGTCGGTCGCGAGAAGGTGCGCGAGTTCGCGCGTGCCGTGTTCGCGACGAGTCCGATCCACTTCGACCCCGAGGCCGCGCGCGCGGCAGGCCACGCCGACGTGGTCGCCCCGCCGACCTTCCCCGTGGTCGTGCAGGAGCACACGCTCGCGCAGCTGCTCGCCGAGCCCGACGCGGGCATCGACTTCAGCCGCGTCGTGCACGGCGACCAGCGCTTCAGCTATTCGCGCGCGGTCGTCGCGGGCGACGAGCTCACCGCGACCCTGGCCGTCACGAGCGTGAAGACGCTCGGCGGCAACGCGATGGTCACGGCCGAGTCGACGATGACGGATGCCTCCGGAGACCACGTCGTCACGGCGATCTCCACGCTCGTGGTGCGGGGGGACGACGCATGACCGCAGCATCCGCCGCCACGCCCTTCGACGGCGCCGCCCCCGACCTCGCGGCGCTCGCCGTGGGCGACGTCGTCGCCGAGCGCACCGTCGCACTCACGCGCGACTCGCTCGTGCGCTACGCCGGGGCATCCGGCGACTTCAACCCGATCCACTACCGCGACGATGTGGCCGCATCGGTCGGCCTGCCCGGCGTGCTCGCGCACGGCATGCTCACCATGGGCATCGCGGTGCAGCCGGTCGTCGACTGGGTGGGCGACCCCGCCCGCGTGGCCGACTACCAGGTGCGCTTCACGCGCCCGGTCGTGGTCGACCCTGCCGACGGTGCCGAGCTGACGATCGTCGCGAAGGTCGGCCAGGTCGACGCCGAGGCCGGTACCGCGCGCATCGACCTCACGGTGAGCGCCGCCGGGGCGACCGTGCTCGGCAAGGCCCAGGTGCAGGTGCGTCTGGCGTGACCGAGGCCGCGCCCCTCGCCGAGCTGACCACCCTGCGCGTCGGCGGCCTCGCCGCCCGCATGGTCACCGCGACCACCGAGGACGAGCTCGTCGCGCTCGCCCGCGAGACGTGGGAGGCCGGCGGGCCGTGGCTCGCGCTCGGCGGCGGGTCGAACCTGCTCGTCGGCGACGAGGGCGTGCCGGGCACGGTGATCCGCATCGCGACGACCGGCATCGCGACCCGCACGGGCGACGACCCGCACACCGTGCGGCTGCGCGTGCAGGCGGGGGAGCGCTGGGACGACCTGGTCGCGTACGCCGTCTCGCGCGGCTGGTCGGGCATCGAGGCGCTCTCGGGCATTCCGGGCAGCGTCGGCGCGGCGCCCGTGCAGAACATCGGCGCCTACGGGCAGGAGCTCGACGCCGTGCTCGTCGCGATCGACTTCCTCGCGGAGGATGCGACCGAACCCCGCCGCATGACCGCCGCCGAGCTCGAGCTCGGCTACCGCACGTCGGTGCTGAAGCAGGGGCTGCGCGGCATCGTCCTGGCGGTCGAGCTCGAACTGCACGACACCTCGCCCGAGCGCGACGTGCTGGGCGGCGCGCTCGGCCAGCCGATCGCCTACCCGCAGCTCGCGAAGGCGCTGGGCGTGCAGCTCGGCGACCGCGTGCCGGTCGAGCAGGCCCGGGCCGCAGTGCTCGGGCTGCGCGCCTCGAAGGGCATGGTGCTCGACCCCGACGACCACGACACGTGGAGCGCCGGATCGTTCTTCACCAACCCGATCGTGTCCGAGCACGTGGCGCGCACGATGCCGTCCGACGCCCCGCGCTGGTACGTCGAGCCGGAGGCGCCGCCCGAGGTCGTGCCGCTCACGGCACTCGACGCGAGCCCGCTCGAGCAGTTCCTCGCGCACCAGGCCGAGGCCGAGGCATCCGATGCCGCACCCGAGACCGAGACGACGGGCGTCGACGACGACGTGCACGTGAAGCTCTCGGCGGCGTGGCTGATCGAGCACAGCGGCATCCACCGCGGCTTCGCCCTGCCGGGCTCGCGAGCGGCCGTGTCGAGCAAGCACACCCTCGCCCTGACCAACCGCGGCGGGGCGAGCGCCGACGAGCTCGTGCAGCTCGCGCGCTTCGTGCGCAGCCGCGTGCAGTCGGAGTTCGGCATCGTGCTCGAGCCCGAGCCGGTGCTGGTCGGCACGGAGCTCTGAGCGCCGCGACCGGGCGCCGGACAATGAGAACGGCTCGAATTCGTCGGGTCCGGTAACGTCCCGGTCACACGACGCCGGTAGCGTCGATCGGGTGAGCACCATCGACACAGACACCCAGCTGTCCGGCCGAGCCGCGGCGACCGAGTCGGTCGACCGCCCGTTGCGCGCCGACGTGCGCGTACTCGGCGAGTTGCTCGGCCGCGTGCTGCGCGAGGCGGGCGGAGACGAGCTCCTGGCCGACGTCGAGCACCTGCGCGGCCTCGTGATCCGCGCCTACGACGGCGACACGGCCGCGCTCGAGGAGGCCGAGGCGTTCGTGGACGGCCTCGAGACGCAGCGCGCCGAGCAGGTCGCCCGCGCGTTCACCGTCTACTTCCACCTCGTGAACCTCGCCGAGGAGCACCACCGCGTGCGCGTGCTGCGCGAGCGCGGGGCGAGCGGGTCGGATGCCCCGGCCGACTCGATCCCGGGGGCACTCGCGCTGCTGGCCGACGAAGTCGGCGCCGACGAGGCGAACCGGCGCCTGCGCGAGCTGCGCTTCCACCCGGTCTTCACCGCGCACCCGACCGAGGCCCGCCGACGTGCGGTGGCCTCGGGCATCCGTCGCGTCGCCGACCAGCTCTCGACGCTGCACCTCGCCGTCGACGGCACCCCGGCCTACGCCGAAGCCGAGCGGCGGATGCTGGAGGAGATCGACATCCTCTGGCGCACCTCCCCGCTGCGCACGACCCGGCCCACCCCGCTCGACGAGGTGCGCACGGTCATGAACGTGTTCGACCAGACGCTCTTCGAGGCCGTGCCGCGCGTGTACCGGCTGCTCGACGACGCGCTGCTCGGGGCGGACGCGGGCGCGCGGCCCGCCGAGGCGACGCCGTTCCTGCGGCTCGGCACGTGGATCGCGGGCGACCGCGACGGCAACCCGTTCGTGACCGCCTCCACCACGAAGGCGGCTGCGGCGATCGCCTCGGAGCACGTGCTGCTCGGCCTCGAGCGTGCCGCGACCCGCATCGGCAAGGCGCTCACGCTCGACACCGGCGACACCCCGCCCGACGCGGCGCTCGCCGAGCTCGCCCGGCGCCAGCAGTCGCTCGCCGAGGAGCAGTCCACCCGCATCGGCACGCGCGCACCCAACGAGCCGCACCGCAAGGCGCTGCTGGTCGTGGCCGAGCGCATCGCCGGCACCCGCCTGCGCAACGCCGACCTCGCCTACGCCGGCCCCGAGGAGCTGCTCGCCGACCTGCGCGTCATCCAGGGCTCGCTGGTCGCCGCCGGCGCGGCGCGCAGCGCGAACGGCGAGTTGCAGCACCTGATCTGGCAGGTCCAGACGTTCGGGTTCCACCTCGCCGAACTCGAGGTGCGACAGCACTCGAAGGTGCACCGCGACGCGCTCGCCGACGTGCGCTCGGGCGGCGAGCAGGCCGAGATGACGGTCGAGGTGCTGCAGGTGTACCGCACGATCGCGTCGCTGCAGCGGCGGTACGGCGTGAACGCGGCCCGCCGGTACATCGTCTCGTTCACCCAGTCGGCCGACGACATCGCGAACGTGTTCGCGCTCGCCGAAGCGGCGCTCGGGCCCGACGAGCAGCCGGTGATCGACGCGATCCCGCTGTTCGAGACCTTCGCCGACCTCGACGCGTCGACCGACATCCTCGACGCGATGATCGAGATCCCGCAGGTGCGGGCGCGGCTCGAGCAGACCGGGCGGCAGCTCGAGGTCATGCTCGGCTACTCCGACTCGTCGAAGGACGTCGGGCCTGTCTCGGCGACCCTCGCGCTGCACGACGCGCAGGCGCGCATCGCCGCGTGGGCCGAGCGCAACGACATCGAGCTCACCCTCTTCCACGGCCGCGGCGGCGCGCTCGGCCGCGGCGGCGGGCCGGCGAACGAGGCCGTGCTCGCGCAGCCCGCGGGCTCGGTCGACGGGCGCTTCAAGATCACCGAGCAGGGCGAGGTCATCTTCGCCCACTACGGCGACCCGACCATCGCGGTGCGGCACGTCGAGCAGATGGCCGCGGCCACCCTGCTCGCGTCGAGCCCGGCGAACGAGCGCACGAACTCGGCGGCGAAGGCCGACTTCGCGGGCCTCGCGGCCGACCTCGACCGGGTGTCGCGGAAGCGCTTCTTCGACCTGGTCAAGGCCGATGGC
Organism: uncultured Agromyces sp.; assembly: GCA_913053875.1. Classification (GTDB taxonomy): domain Bacteria; phylum Actinomycetota; class Actinomycetes; order Actinomycetales; family Microbacteriaceae; genus Agromyces. The sequence continues at coordinate 167,775 of CAJXGN010000003.1, forward strand.
TTCGCGCCGTGGTTCGCGCAGGTCACGCCGATGGAGGAGGTCGGGCTGCTGGCGCTCGGATCGCGGCCCGCTCGGCGCGGCCTCTCGGTCGAGTCGCTGGAGGACCTGCGGGCCATTCCGTGGGTGTTCTCGTGGACGCAGGCGCGCATCAACCTCACCGGCTGGTTCGGGCTCGGCTCGGCGCTCGCCGCGATCGACGACGACGCCGTGCTGCGCGACGCGTTCGCGCGCTGGCCGCTGTTCCGCTCGATGATCACGAACGTCGAGATGTCGCTCGCGAAGACCGATCGCCGCCTGGCCGAGCGCTACCTGGCCCTCGGCGAGCGCGACGACCTCGCCGCGCTCGTGCTCGACGAGATGGACCTCACGCGCGAGCAGGTGCTGCGCGCGAGCGGCAACGAGGTGCTGCTCGAGGGTCGCCCGGTGCTCGGCCGCGCCGTGCGCCTGCGCAGCCCCTACGTCGACGCGCTCTCACTGCTGCAGCTGCGCGCCCTGCGCGCGGTGCGCGAGCAGGAGGAGCGCGACCCGACCGACGAGCACCACCGCCTGCTGCTGCTCGCCGTCAACGGAATCGCGGCGGGCCTGCAGAACACGGGCTGACACCGGCTGGGCGGATGCCCCTGGGTCGGCCTCCGGTCGCAGGCGGACGCGGGTGTGGACAGCCCGACACATGTCCCCCGAATGGGGGAGGATAGCCGGGTGCCCGTGACCCTGCGCCTGTCCCTCGTCCGCTCGCCGATGGTCTGGTTCGGGGCCGCGATGCTCGGCTTCATCCTGGGCGTGCTCGTGCCCGGCAACCCGTTCGTCGTGGTGCCGCTCATCGCCCTCGCCGTGCTCGTCGCGGCCATGGTCGTGGTGCGCCTGCTGTTCCCGCCGGTCGTCGTCGACCTCGAGCAGCGCACGGTGCGACTGGGCGGTGCGGATGCCTCGATCGCCACGATCGACCGCGTGAGCCGCCGTGCGGAGCTCTCGTCCGGCGCCGCCTACCTCACGTATCGCCTCCACTCGTCCGACGGGCCGTCCGCCCGGGTGCTCGTCGCGGGCCGCCCGGTGCGCGGCCTCGACGAGGCGGGCATCCGCGCGCTGCGCGAAGTCATCGCGCTCGCGCCGATCACGGTGCCCGAGGACGCGGAGCTCACCGACCGGCAGGCCGCGATCGCGGCGAACCTGCAGGGCGATCGCGGCGCGCACGCCGTCGGACGCGAGCTGCTCCTCGCCGAGCTGGACGAGCTCCTGGCCGGGAGGTCGCAGCCCGACGGCGAGCAGCTTGACGCCGACCGGCCCGACGCCGACCAGCCGGGCGCCGACCAGCCGGCGGCCCCGGCCGCCGCCGCGCCGCCGGTCGTCTCCGTACCGCTCGCCCCGCCGGTGCCGCCGGCCGCGGCCGTCGACGCGGTCACCGAGCCCGGGCCGATCCCGGAGCCCGGGCGACCCGCGCCGGCCACGACCGACGACGCCGCGACACCCCGCGCCGAACTGTCCCCCGAAGCCGAGGCGCTCGTCGACGCGCTCGACGCGGACGAGGCGGACGCGCGCGCCGCGATCGCGGCCCTCCCGATCGGGCCGACCGTCGCGTCTTACGTCGGCATCCTCGCCATCGTGCTGGGCGTGCTCGCCTTCGCCGGCGCCATCATCGCGGGCGTGGTCGTCGAGACCACGACGGGCAACCGCACCCAGGGCGACGCGCACGCCGCGATCGTGGGGTGGGTCTTCGGCGGTATCGCCGCGGGGATCGCCGGTGCGGTCTGCTGGAGCATCGGCGCCGACGCGCGCACCGTGCAGCGCCGTCGCGCCGCCGTCGCGTGGCTCGAGGCGGCCGATGCCGACCGCCGCGAGCGCGGCCTCGCGCAGTCGTTCTGGCCCGCCGAGGGCGACGCGGCGAACCGCATGCTCACCATCGCCTGGTTCACCGGGCTCGTGGTGGCGCTGGCGGGTGCGCTCGCGCTCGTCGTCCTCCTCATCGAGGGGCAGTTCGTCGGCATCGCGGTCGCCGCGTTCGTGGTCGCAGCGGTGAGCGGGGTGCTGGGCGTCCGTGGCTGGATCATCGCGCGACGGCGCAGGTCCGCCGCATCCGCCCGCCTCGCCGTGCTCATCGACCGACGGATCGAGCTCGAGCAGTCGGTGTTCGCGCCGGAGTGACGCGGCCTTGCGGACGCCTAGGTGTCGGTGGTGCGGCGTACCGTCGCGCCCGGCGGTGACGGCAGCGGGCAATCGCCGCTTGCGCAGCCGTGAACTCGCGATATATCGTGTCTCACGAACTCGCGATATATCTCGTATCGACAGGAGACCGTGATGATCCATGCCAGGGGCCTCGCGCGCACGTTCCAGACCAAGCGCGGCCGCGAGAAGACCGAGGTGGTCGCCGTCGCCGGCGTCGACCTCGACGTCGCGGAGGGCGAGATCGTCGGCTTCCTCGGGCCGAACGGCGCGGGCAAGACCACGACCCTCCGCATGCTGACCACGCTGCTGAAGCCGACGGCCGGCACCGCCACCGTCGCGGGGCACGACGTGGCATCCGACCCCGTCGCCGTGCGCCGGTCGATCGGCTACGTCTCGCAGAGCGGGTCGACCTCGGGCGAGGCCCGGGCCGGCGACGAGCTGATGGACCACGGCATGCTGTATGGCATCGCCCGGCGACAGGCCGAGGCGCGCGGCCGCGAGCTGTTCGCCCAGCTCGAGCTCGACGGCATGTGGGCGCGCCAGCCGCGCACGCTCTCGGGCGGGCAGCGCCGGCGCCTCGACATCGCGATGGGGCTCGTGCACGACCCGCGCCTCGTCTTCCTCGACGAGCCGACCACGGGCCTCGACCCGCAGGCCCGAGCCAACCTCTGGACCCACATCTCCGACCTGCGCACCAAGCGCGGGTCGACCATCTTCCTCACCACGCACTACCTCGACGAGGCCGACGCGCTGTGCGACCGCATCCTCGTCATCGACCACGGCTCGATCGTCGCGAGCGACACCCCCGACGCCCTCAAGCGCCAGGTGGCGGGCGACCTCATCGAGCTCGTGCTGGCCGACGAGCAGCACGTGTCCGAGGCGGCGGCGCAGCTCGGCCGGCTCGTCGACGGCGCCACCGCCGAGGTCGACGGACTCTCGGTGAGCATGCGCGTACCCCACGCGCCGAGCGAGGTGCCTGGGCTGCTGCGTTCGCTCGACGGCGCGGGCGTCGCGCTCGCTGCGATCGAGGTGCGCCGCCCCACCCTCGACGACGTGTTCCTCACACTGACCGGTCGTTCGCTGCGAGAGGAGGCCTGATCATGGCCACGACGACCACCGCCGAGCTGCAGGCGACGGATGCCCCCTCGGGCAACTTCGTCCGCGAGACGGGCATCATCTTCCGCCGCCAGATGCGCCTCAACCTGCGCAATCCCGCGTGGATCATCATCGGGCTCGCGCAGCCCGTGCTCTACCTCGCCCTCTTCGGGCCGCTGCTCGAGCCGCTGGCCGCGCAGATCGGCGCCGACAACGCGTACACGTTCTTCGTGCCCGGCCTGCTGCTGCAGCTCGGCCTCTTCGGGGCGCTGTTCGCCGGGTTCGGGCTCATCGGCGAGTGGCGCGACGGCGTGATCGAGGCCGAACGCGTCACGCCCGCGAGCCGCACGGCGCTGCTGCTCGGCCGCATCGGCCGCGACGTGGCGCTGCTCGCCGTGCAGAGCACGATCCTCATCGGCGTCGGGTACCTGTTCGGGCTGCGCGCCTCGATCGTCGGCATGCTGATCGGCGTCGTGATCACGGTGCTCGTGGGCGCCGCCTGCTCGGCCGCGTCGAACGCCCTCGCGCTCACCGTCAAGAGCGAGGACGTGATGGCGCCGATCCTGAACTCCATCGCCCTGCCGGTGCTGCTGCTCTCGGGCATCCTGCTGCCGATCTCGACCGAGACCGGCGCGCCGGGCTGGCTCGTCGCGATCAGCGACCTGATGCCGACGAAGTACATCGTCACCGGCATCCGCGACGCGTTCGCGGGCGACCTGGCGACGGCCGGACTCGTCTGGGCGGTGGTCTGGGCGGTGCTGCTGTTCGTGGTCGGGCTGTGGGTCGGCACGCGCACGTTCCGCAAGGAGAACGCGTAGGTCTGCAGGGCGTGCACGATCGCCGTCGATGTGCGCTCGGATGAGCAGGGGCGTAAAGTGCGCGGGGTGATCCCCGAGCACTGGCACCAGCACCACCGTTCCACCGACGACGAGCTCGTCGGCTATCTCGCACCCGTCGACGGCGTCGCCCGCATGACGAGCGTCGACGAGGAGGGTCCGGTGGTCGCGATGACGCTCGTCGGCACCGCGCTCGGTGGTGTGACCGGTCCCGGCGTGGCGCGCATGGCGCTCGACGCGCACGGGCTCGAGGTGCTCGACGAGCGCTGGTGGTGCCGCCTGCCCGAGCCGCTCGAGGGCGAGCGCGTCGATGCCGGCGAGCCCGAGGAGTACTGGGCGTGGCGGCCGGTCGTCATCGCGGAGTCGGGGACGGCGGAGTGCGTGGTGCGGCTCGCGTTCCCGGGCGAGGGCGAGCAGGAGGCATCCGCCGTCGTGCCCGTGCCGGCCGCCGGCCTGCTGCGCTTCGAGGAGCCGGAGCCCGCGTTCCAGTAGCCCGCCCGCGGCACTGCCGCCGTCGAGGCCGGTAGGTTGTCAGCCATGACCGACGAGGCCTGGCCGACCGACACCGCGACCCTCGAGTGGGCCGACCCCGCCATCGGCCTGGCCTCGCTGCCCGAGCTGAGCGGGTTCGACTTCCTGACGGGCATGCTCGAGGGGCGCATCCCGCCGCCGCCGATCGCGTCGACGATGGCGTTGCAGCTCGTGTCGGTCGGGGAGGGCACGGTCGACTTCGAGGTGACCCCGCACGCGCGGCACCTCAACCCGCTCGGCATGGTGCACGGCGGCCTCGCCTGCACCGTGCTCGACACGGTGGTCGGATGCGCCGGGCACACCACGCTCCCCGCCGGCGTCGGCTACACCTCGATCGACCTCCAGGTGAGCTACCTGCGCCCGATCATGCCGACCACCGAGCCGCTGCGCGCCGTCGGTCGCGTCGTGAAGGGCGGCCGACGCGTCATCTTCACCGAGGGCGAGCTGCTCGACCCCGCCGGCAACGCCTTCGCCACGGCGACCAGCTCGCTCCTCGTCATCGACCGCCGCGGCAACTGACCCCTGCCCCCGACCTCCCCGACCCCGACCCCGACCGTCTCCGACCGGCCACTTCGCCGAGTGTGCTCGAGATGACGTCCGTCCCCCCGGAATCGGGGGGGGCTCCCGTCAAATCGGGCACACTCGGCGGAAGAGGGTTGGCCCGGGGACGGGCGAGAGGGACCGGGGCAGGGGGGCAGGACGGGTCAGAGTAGGCCGAGCTCCATCGCGCGGGTGACCGCTCGGGTGCGGTCGGAGACGTCGAGCTTCTCGAACACGTGCTGCAGGTGCGTCTTCACGGTGGCCTCGCCGATGAAGAGCTCGGCGGCGATGGCGGGGTTGCTGCGGCCGTCGGCGACGAGGCGCAGCACCTCGAGCTCGCGCGGCGAGAGCGCGGGGGAGTCGGATGCCGCGGGGCCGGCGCCCGTGCGCACGCGCGCGACGAGCTTCGCGGCGATCGACGGGGCGAGCACGGTCTCGCCCGCGGCAACCGCGCGCACGCCCGCGACGATCTCGTCCTGCGGGGCGGCCTTCAGCAGGTAGCCCGAGGCGCCCGCCTCGATCGCGCCGATGATGTGGTCGTCGGTCTCGTAGGTCGTGAGCACGAGCACCCGGGTAGCGCGGCCGGCGTCGGCGGCCTCGGCGAGGATCCGCTCGGTCGCGGCGGCGCCGTCGAGCCCGGGCATCCGCAGGTCCATGAGCACGAGGTCGGGCGCGTGCTCGGCCGCGAGGCGCACGGCTTCGAGCCCGTCGGATGCCTCGGCCACGACCTCGATGTCGTCGAACGCGGCGAGCATGCCGGCCAGCCCGCCCCGCACGATGGGGTGGTCGTCGGCCACGATGATGCGGATCATGCGGGCACCTCCGCCCCGAGTGGCACGACCACCGTGAGCGCCGTGCCGCCCGCCGGGCCCGGCTCGAGCGATACGGTGCCGCCGACGAGCGCGACCCGGTCGCGCATGCCCGCGACGCCGAAGCCGCCGTCGCCGCCGGGGTCGTCGCCCGGCCCGACGCCGTCGTCGAGCACCGTGAGCACCACCTCCCGCGCGCTCGCCGCGACCTCGATCGACGCGCGCGACGCACGCGCGTGCTTGCGCACGTTCGCGAGCCCCTCCTGCGCGCAGCGCAGCAGCACGACCTCGAGCTCTCGGTCGAGCCCCGGGGCATCCGCCGTCGCCTGCACCGCGACGCCCGTCTCGCGGGCGAACCGCTGGCCGAGCCGCGCGAGCGCGTCGGCGAGGGTCGACTCGACGCGCACGGGCGCCATCGACGCGACGAGCGAGCGGGCCTCGGTGAGGGCATCGCGCGCCATCTGCTCGATGAGCTCGACATCGGATGCCGCCGACGCGACGCCCTCCGCCGACCCGCGGGCGAGCTGCCCACGCGTCCGCTGCGCGACCATGACCAGTCCCGTCAGCGACTGGGCGATGGTGTCGTGGATCTCGCGCGCCAGCCGCTCGCGCTCGGCGGAGACTCCGGCGTCGCGGTGCATCGCAGCGAGCTCGCCCTGCGCGGCCTGGAGTTCGTCGAGCAGCCGGGCGCGTTCCTCGCCGTACGCGGCGATCCGCGAGATCCAGAACCCGAGCGCGAGGCTGCCGGTGAGCGAGATCACGGCGATGCCGAGCCCGGTCGGCAGGCCCGGCAGCCCGAGCCGCACGGTGTAGCCGACGACCACCGCGATGGCCGGGAAGGTGTTGCCGATGACCGCGAGGCGCATGGTCGCCGCGCTCCACCAGGCGAACGGGTAGATGAACGCCTGCACGAGGGCGAACGACGGCTCGACCGACGTACCCACGGCGAGCGTCGCGGAGAGCGCTGCGACCGGTCCGAGGTGGTGCAGCCGCGACGGTCCCGCGAGGAAGCGCCGGGCCCACGCCACGTAGACGACGACGAACGCGCCGATCGCGGCGAACGTCACCCAGTCGGTCGCGCCGTACGGGGTGTCGACGATCGCGAAGACCGTCGCGGCGACGGCCGTGGCCGCCGCCGCGAGGTCCCACCAGCGCTGTCCGCCCATGACCCTCAGCCTGTCACGCGTCGCGGCGGATCCAGCGGAACGTCACCCGCGAGATCACGAGTCCGACGACGAGCCAGATCAGCAGGGCGATGGCGACGCCGCCCAGGTCCCAGGTGCCGGTCTGCTCGAGCACCTCGAAGTCCTCGGGCAGGAACACGGCGCGCATGCCCTGCGCCATCCACTTCAGCGGGAAGACGCTGGCGATGTTCTGCATCCACTCGGGCAGTTGGTAGAACTGCAGGTACACGCCCGAGATGAACTGCAGCACGAGCACGATCGGGATGACGACCGCGGTCGCCGACTTGGCCGACCGGGGCACCGACGACAGGGCGACGCCGAGCAGCGCCGAGGTGGCGATGCCGAGCACGAACACCCAGGCGAACGTGACCCACTTCGACGGCTCCGTCGGGAGCGCGACGCCGAAGAAGATCGCGGCCACCGCGAGCAGCAGCGCGGCCTGCATGACCGCGGTCACGAAGACCTGGCCCATCTTGCCGATGAAGAACGCGATCGGCGACAGCGGAGTGCCGCCGAGGCGCTTGAGGGTGCCGTCGCCCTTCTCGCCCGCGATGTCGACCGCGAGGTTCTGCACGCCCGAGAGCAGCAGCCCTGCGGCGAGCAGGCCGGGCAGGTAGTAGGCGGCGAAGCTCACGCCCTCCTGCCCGGGGCCGGGGGTGATGTCGCCCATCGAGCTGAAGGCGGTCGCGAAGATCGCCAGCATCACCACCGGGAACAGGAAGGTGAAGAACACCGCGTCGGGGGTGCGGAAGTACCCCTTGGTCTCGTAGCCGACGCGCGAAGCGCCGGTGGTCATGATGCTCATGATGCTGCGACCTCCTCGGCCTGCTCCTCGTGCGACAGCTCGGCGGCCTCGCCGACGAGCTCCAGGTAGATGTCCTCCAGGCTGGGGCGCACGATCTCGAGGCCGGCGGGCTCGCGCCCGATGCGCTCGACGATCGCGGCGACCAGGGTGCCCGGGGTGTGGGTGCGCTCCTCGCGGGGCGTGCCGTCGGCCTCGTGCCAGCGCACGATCGGCACGCGCGCCTCGGCGCCGCCGATCTCGTCGATCGCGCCGATGTCGACCAGCTTGCCGCCGGCGATGACGCCGGCCCGGTCGCTCAGCTGCGCCGCCTCGTCGAGGTAGTGCGTCGTGAGCAGGATGGTCGTGCCCTCGCGCTTCAGGTTGCGGATCAGCGTCCAGAAGTCGCGCCGCGCCTGCGGGTCGAAGCCCGTGGTCGGCTCGTCGAGGAACAGCAGCTCGGGCCGCCCGATGATGCCGAGCGCCACGTCGACGCGCCGGCGCTGGCCGCCGGAGAGCTTCGCGATGCGGGTCTTGGCCTTGTGCTCGAGCCCGACCGCGGCGATGACCTCGTCGACGTCGCGCGGGTTCGGGTAGAACCCGGCGAAGTGGGCGAGCTGCTCGCGCACGGTGAAGGCGCCCTGCTCGCCGGTCGACTGCAGCACGATGCCGAGCCGCGCCTTCCAGTCGAGCTTGCCGTGCGCCGGGTCGACACCCAGTACGGATGCCTCCCCGCCGGTGCGCCTGCGGTATCCCTCGAGGATCTCGATGGTGCTGGACTTGCCCGCGCCGTTCGGCCCGAGCAGTGCGAAGGTCTCGCCGCGCGCGATCTCGAACGTGATGTCGTCGACCGCGGCGACGGACCCGTAGTGCTTGGTGAGGCCGCGCACGTACAGCGCCGGGGCCTCGTCTCGGCCGCTCATCGCGGCATCCGTCTCGTTCATGCTTCCAAGGTGGCAGCGGCGGATGCCGCCCGGTAGCGCCCGGACGCCGGATTTCCGGCATCCACCGATCGGGGGATGCGGGCTCCGTCATCCGGGCGCGGGCAGCCCTCAGGCCCCTACGAGCAGGTGCGGATGCTGCGCCTCGACCACGTTCGGGTGCGCGCGCAGCCGGCTCTTCAGCCAGTTCTCGCCGAACACGGCGTGCAGCGGGTTCGCCGGGTCGTCGGTCGCGCCCGCGGCCTCGGCGGCGAGCGCCGGGGGCAGCTCGATCGAGGGGATGCGCGCGTCGAGCGACGGGCCGTGGAAGTAGGGGATCGAGATGCGCTCGGTGCCGGGCTCGGGCGAGACGACGCGGTGCAGCGTGGCCTTGAGGTAGCCGTCGGTCGCGATCTCGAGCAGCTCGCCGATGTTCACGACGAAGGCTCCGGGCGGCGGGGTCACGTCGATCCACTCGCCGTCCTTCTCGACCTGGAGGCCGGCCTTGCCCTCCTCGACCGAGAGCAGCGTGAGCACGCCGAGGTCCTTGTGCGCGCCGACGCCCTGCGCGGGCTGCTCGGCCTCGACGCCGGGGTAGCGCACGACCTTCAGGTACGGCGTAGACGGGGTGAACGCGGCGTCAAACGTGTCGGCGGGCGCACCGAGCGCCTCGGCCCAGGCACGCAGCAGGCGGGTGCCCACCTCGTCGAGGCGCGCGATCCACTCCTCGGCGACCTCGCGCAGCTCGGTCAGCGCCTCGGGCCAGAGGTTCGGGCCCTGCAGCGCCCAGTAGTCGGGCACGTCGTCGCCCGCGGGCACGGCGGGACGCTCGGCGCCGATGTCGATCTGCTCGCGGATGTCGACGCGGCCCTGCGTGCGCTCGCCGCCCATGCGCGTGTAGCCGCGGAAGTGCGGGCTGTTGACGTTCTCGATGGCGAGCTTGTGCGACTCCGGCAGTGCGAAGAAGGCGCGGGCGACCTCGTAGGCGCGGTCGATGAGCTCGGCGGGCACGCTGTGGCCCACGAGCGAGAAGAAGCCGACCTCGTGGGTCGCGCGGCGCAGGTCGTCGCGGAAGGCGGCCTGCTGGTCGGGCGTGCCGTTCAGCAGGGAGAGGTCGAGTACGGGGATGCCGGTCATGACGACGGTCCTTTCAGGGGTGCCGGGAGAGGGTGCGCCGTCGATGCGGCCCCGGCATCCTGCTGCGTCTGCCTCGTGGCATCCGTTCGGGTCGAGACCCCGGAGCGGATGCCGCTGGGCGGACGCGGGCGCGTCGGATGCGGCGTGAGCGGGCTGCGGTCGGCGGCGCGGAAGAATCGCGCCCTGGGGTCGTCGGGGAGACGACCGCCTAGCGGCGACAGCAGCGACAGGACTGGGTGCTCACGATGAGGTCACGCTAGCACGAGCGAGACGGCGATCGCGAACATCACGATCGCGATGAAGCCGTCGAGCACGCGCCACGCGCGGGGGCTCGCGAGCACGCCGCCGAGCAGGCGCGCGCCGTAGCCGAGCGCGGCGAACCAGACGACGCTGCCGAGCACGGCGCCGAGCGCGAAGGTCCAGCGTTCGGTGCCGTAGGTCGCGCCGATCGAGCCGAGCAGCACGACGGTGTCGAGGTACACGTGCGGGTTGAGCCAGGTGAGCGCGAGGCACGTGAGCACGACCGGCAGCAGGCGCGCGTTGGTGCGGGGTGCGGTTGCGGCGACGGATGCCCCTGAGCCGGCGCCGCCCGAGGGTGCGGGTGCCTCCGGGGCATCCGCCCGGTCGTCGACCACGAGCCCCTCGTCGCTGCCGCGGATCGCGCGTCGCGCCGCGAGCACGCCGTACCCGGCGACGAACAGCGCGCCGGCCCACCGTGCCACGTCGACGAGCCACGGCACGGCCTGGATCGCCGCGCCCATGCCCCCGACGCCCGCCAGGATCAGCGCCGCGTCGCTCGCCGTGCACAGCACCACGACGGCGAGCACGTGCTCGCGACGGATGCCCTGGCGCAGCACGAACACGTTCTGCGCGCCGATGGCGATGATGAGGGAGAGGCCGAGGCCGAAGCCTGCGGCGAGCACGGCGAGTTCCACGGATGCGACGCTAGGCCCGTCTCGCGATGAAAGCCAGCTCAGGATTCTCACGCACCATTAGCCATGCTTCATGGAGATTCCGCTCGACCTGGCCCGCACCCTCGCGACCGTGGTCGACGCCGGCACGTTCGAGGCCGCGGCCGCCGACCTGTCGATCACGCCCTCGGCGGTCTCGCAGCGCGTGAAGCAGCTCGAGCAGCGGCTCGGCCGCGTGCTCGTCGTGCGCGCCAAGCCCGTGCGCGCCACCGAGGCGGGCGAGCCGATCGTGCGGCTCGCGCGGCAGCTCGCGCTGCTCGAGCAGGACGCGCTCGCGGCGTTCGGCGGCGACTCCGAGGCATCCGACCGCCCCGCCGTCGTGCCGCTCGCCGTGAACGCCGACTCGCTCGCCACCTGGTTCCTGCCCGCGCTCGCCGCAGTGGAGCGCCGGCATCGGGTCGTCTTCGACCTGCACCGCGACGACCAGGACTTCACCGCGGGGCTCCTCGAGTCCGGCACGGTGATGGGCGCCGTCACCTCGCGGGCCGAGCCGGTGGCCGGATGCCTCGTGCGGCCGCTCGGCGTCATGCGCTACCGGGCCGTGGCGACGCCCGACTACGTGGCCCGCTGGGCCGTCGATGCCGGCGGGAGCGCGCTCGCCCGCGCGCCACGGGTCGACCTCGACCGCCGCGACGACCTGCAGGGGCAGTACCTGCACGCCCGCGGCATCGACGCGTCCGCCTCGCCCCGGCACTTCGTGCCCGCCTCGAACGACTTCGCCGCGGCCGTGAAGCTCGGCCTCGGCTGGGGCCTGCTGCCCGGCTTCCAGTCGGACGCGGAACTTGCCGACGGCAGCCTGGTCGCGCTCGGGGGCCCGCCGGTCGACGTGCCCCTGTTCTGGCAGCAGTGGAACCTCGGCTCGCCGCTGCTCGACGCGGTGGCCGAGGCGCTCGCGCACGAGGCGCGGACCGCGCTCGCACCCCGGAAGGTGGGAACCGCTCAGAGGTTGTGACCGACGTCCCAGAGCCGGTCGGGCCGCCCGTCGATCGCCTCGGACACGGCGAACGCCTGGTCGTCGGAGAGCGAGGCGACGTAGTCGATCACGCCACGGCCGACGCCGAGCGCGCGCAGCGCCGACGCCTCGGGCAGCGGCACGCCCTCCGGCCGGTCGACGCGGATCGCGGCATACCCGTCGGTCGCGATCTCGACGAGCTCGCGCAGCCGCTGCGGCACGCGGTCGCGGTCGTCCTCGTCGTGTAGCCACGCCGTGAGGCCCTTGACCGCGCGGGTCAGCACGCGGCTGAGGCCCCGCTGGTACATCACGATGTCGGAGCGGTCGAGGATGAAGTGCCGGTGCACGAACTTCAGGATCTCGACCTCGTGCCACGCGCGGCGGTCGAGCGTCACCGGCCCCGCGCGCATGACGTCGGGCGGGGCGGGCTCGACCGACGCCTGCAGGTGGCCGATCCAGCGGTTCGTGAACGACGACAGTGCGCGCTCCGCCGCGATCGACCCGTCGAACGGGCTCGCGAGCAGGCCGTCGACCAGGTCGTCGGCGACGACCCCGACGGCCTCGCGGAAGGCGTCGTCGTCGGCGATCCACGGGTCGCCGCGGCGGAGCTTGCGGCGCAGGCCCTCGAGCGCGCTCCCGGCCGGGGCCGCGCGTCCGCGGAGCGCCTCGTCGTCGAGCCGGCGCAGCGCGACGCCGTCCTCGATCCAGCCGCGGAACTCGCGCGCGACCGCGCCCTGGCCGAGCAGTCCAGCACGATGGAAGTCGTCGACGTCGTGGATCGAGTACGCGATGTCGTCGGCGATGTCCATGATCGAGCACTCGAGGGTCTGCTTCAGCGCCGGGTGCCCCTGGCGAGCCGCCTGCAGGTCGGCGGCGTCGATGCCGTACGCGGAATACTTCGCGACGCGGGGGCCGCGCGCCGTGCGCGTGAGCCCGCGCGGGAGGGGGCCGTCGCCGAGCGCCGCGGCGTCGAGGTGGGCCGTCCACGGGTACTTCGCGACCGCGCTGCGCACCGCGGCGGTGAGGTTCAGCCCGAGCGGCGCGGCCTCGCTCACGTCGAGCGTGGCGAGGATCCGGTAGGTCTGGGCGTTGCCCTCGAACCCGTCGGGCAGGCCCAGCGTGTCGCGCGCGAGCCGGTCGAGCACGCGCTCGCCGAGGTGCCCGAACGGCGGGTGGCCGAGGTCGTGCGCGCTCGCCGCGGCCTGCACGGCCACCGCGTCGCACCCGTGCTCGCGGGCGAACGCGTGCGTCGGGGCATCCGCATCGACCATCGACACGGCGATCGCTCGGGCCACCGCGGTGACCTTGATCGAGTGGCTCAGCCGGTTGTGGATGAGCGGGCCCGCGCCGGGCTGGCCGATCACCTGGGTGACGGCCGACAGGCGCGAGAAGTACGGCGAGAAGCGCACGCGCTCGAGGTCGAGCCGGAACTGCGAGTGCTCGCCGACCACGTCGGCGCTGCTCGGCGGCTCCGGGACGATCCGACTCGCGCGCGCCATCGGCGGAGCCCTACGCGAACAGGCGCTGCAGGCGCTGCACGCCCTCGAGCAGGGCGTCGTCGCCGAGCGCGTAGCTGAGGCGGAGGTAGCCGCTCGGGCCGAACGCCTCGCCGGGCACCGCGGCGACCTCGGCCTGCTCGAGCATGAGGTCGGCGAGCTCGAGCGAACTGGTCGGCGTCGTGCCGCCCCACTCGCGGCCGAGCAGCCCGCTCACGTCGGGGTAGACGTAGAACGCGCCCTCGGGCTCGGGCACGGTGACGCCGTCGATCTTCGACAACTCGGCGACGATCGTGCGCCGGCGGCGGTCGAACGCGCGGCGCATCTGCTCGACCGGTTCCTGCGGGCCGTTCAGCGCGGCGATCGCGGCGCGCTGCGAGATGTTCGACACGTTCGAGGTGAGGTGCGACTGCAGGTTCGCGGCGCCCTTCATGAGGTCGGCGGGGCCGACCATCCAGCCGAGGCGCCAGCCGGTCATCGCGTAGGTCTTCGCCACGCCGTTCACCAGGATCGTGCGGTCGGCCAGCTCGGGCACGGCCTCCACGATCGAGGTCGCGCGCGGCGGCGCGGCGTCCGGGTCGCCGTCGAGACGCCCGTAGGTGAGGTTCTGGTAGATCTCGTCGGTCACCACGAAGATGCCGTGCTCGAGCGCCCACTTGCCGATCGCGCGGATCTGCTCGGTCGAGTAGACCGCACCCGTCGGGTTCGACGGCGAGACGAGCAGCAGCACCTTGGTGCGCTCGGTGCGGGCCGCCTCGAGCTGGTCGACCGTGACCCGGTAGCCCTGGTCGGCGCCCGCGAACACGTCGACCTGCCGGCCGCCGGTCAGCCCGATCGCCTCGGGGTACGTGGTCCAGTACGGGGTCGGCACGAGCACCTCGTCGCCCGGGTCGACGAGCACCTGGAACGCCTGGTAGACCGCCTGCTTGCCGCCGTTGGTCACGACGACCTGGTTCGGTGCGACCTCGAGGCCCGAGTCGCGCAGCGTCTTGGCGGCGACCGCCTCGCGCAGGTCGGGCAGGCCGGCCGCGGGCGTGTAGCGGTGGTTGCGCGGGTCGCGCACCGCCTCGAGCGCGGCCTCGACGATGTGCTCCGGCGTCGCGAAGTCGGGCTCGCCCGCGGCGTACGAGATGATCGGTCTTCCCTCGGCCTTCAGGGCCTTCGCCTTGGCGTCGACCTTCAGGGTCGCGGACTCGGCGATCGCGGCGATACGGGCGGAGAGGCGGTGCTGCTCGGTCACGCCTCCAGCCTACCGAGCAGCGGATGCCGCGGGCAGGACGGCGAGTCTCGATGACGCACTGCGTCCGGACGGTTCGCCGGGGCGCCCGCCGGTTGCGAGAATGGTCACTCGATGCACACCACCACACGATCGGATGCCACGGGCAGCCGCCGCCCCCGATGGCGGTCGGTCGCGCTGTGGTCGGCCGTCGCGCTCGTCGCACTGGTCGTGGTCGTGCTCGCAGCGCGGTGGCTGCGCACCCTCCCGGCGATCGACGACTTCATCGTCACCTACCCGGGCACCTCGGAGCTGCCCGAGGGGGCGCCGATCGGCATCCCGCTGTGGCTCGCCTGGCAGCACTTCCTGAACGCGTTCTTCCTCGTGCTGCTCGTGAAGACCGGGCTCGTGCTGCGGGCGAAGCAGCGGCCGAAGGTCTTCTGGCGGCGCGACAACACCCGGGGCATCCGCACCGCGGGCGCCCCGCGTCGCATCGGCATCGACCTCTGGCTGCACCTCTGGGTCGACGCGCTCTGGATGCTGAACGGCGTCGTCTACGTCGTGCTGCTGTTCGCGACCGGCGCGTGGATGCGCATCGTGCCGACGAGCTGGGACATCGTGCCGAACGCGATCTCCGCAGGGCTCCAGTACGCCTCGCTCGACTGGCCGGTGCACGACGGCTGGGCGACCTACAACGGGCTGCAGCTGCTGTCGTACTTCGCGACCGTGTTCATCGCCGCGCCGCTCGCGTTCGTCACGGGCCTCCGCCTGTCGTCGGTCTGGCCGCAGGACGCCCCTCGCCTGAACAGTGTCTTCCCGGAGCGGCTCGCGCGCGCCCTGCACTACCCGGTCATGCTCTACTTCCTGGCCTTCACCGCGGTGCATACGGTGCTCGTGCTCGCGACCGGCATGCTGCGCAACCTCGACCACATGTACCTCGCACGCGACACCGAGACCTGGCTCGGGTTCGCGGTCTTCGCCGCGTCGCTCGTGGCGATGGTCGCCGCGTGGGTGCTCGCGCGGCCCGCGCTGCTGAAGCGCATCGCCGCGCGTTCGGGCCAGACCTGGGGCTGAGCCCGCCTCGGTTGGACTGGCCGCGCGGCATCACCTAGACTGTCTGAGGTTGTGAACGCAGCCAAGCTTCTCCGTGCCTGCAATCGGGTGCGAATCCCGGTGTGAAGCGCAGGAGGAGCGAGGTCGTTCACACCCCGGCGGTCGCCTCGCACGCGACCGAAGGGCGGTGGCTCAATTGGTAGAGCAGCGGTCTCCAAAACCGCAGGTTGCAGGTTCGAGTCCTGTCCGCCCTGCGAGTCGGCAGGCAATGCCGGCCCATGAAAGGTGTACGAGGTGGCCCGAAAAGTAACCGACGAACCCAGCGAGGATGTCGTCGCCAAGGCGAAGCAGGATCGCGCCGCACAGCGCAACCCGTTCGCCCGGATCGCCCTGTTCATCCGACAGGTCATCGCAGAACTGAAGAAGGTCGTCACCCCGACCCGGCGCGAACTGGTGAACTTCACCATCGTCGTGCTGGTGTTCGTACTCATCATGATGGCCATCGTGTGGGGTCTCGACCAGTTCTTCAGCTGGCTCGTCCTCTACGTCTTCGGAACGCCGGGCGTCTAGATCCGGGCACGGCCTGACGAGCGGCGGTGCGATCCGCCCCCGGAACCGAAATCGAAGGACTGAGAACACGTGGCAAAGACTGAGCGCGAGGACGTCGACTGGGCGACCGCTGCCGAGCAGTCGTCCGAGGACGACGAGGCCCAGGAGGGCAACTCGCTGCAGCGCGACGAGCAGTCCTCCGAGCCCGCCGAGCACCGCGCGGTGCACATCGTCGACGACGAGGGCAACGACGTCGACCTCGACGCCGTGCTCGACTCGCTCGCCGAGGCGACCGACCCCGAGGCCGACAAGGTCGTCGACGACGCACTCGACATCGACAGCGCCGACGAGGCCGAGGCTGCGGCCGAGGCCACCGAGGAGGAAGAGGAAGAGGCGCACGACCCCTACGAGGAGTTCCGCCGCGAGCTGCGCTTCCTCCCGGGCAAGTGGTACGTCATCCACTCCTACGCCGGCTTCGAGCGCCGCGTGAAGGCGAACATCGAGCAGCGCCGCGAGACCATGGCCATGGCGGACTACGTCTACCAGGTCGAGGTCCCCATGGAAGACGTGGTCGAGATCAAGAACGGCCAGCGCAAGATGGTCAACCGCGTGCGCATCCCGGGCTACGTGCTCGTGCGCATGGAGCTCAACGAGGAGAGCTGGTCGGTCATCCGCCACACTCCCGGCGTCACCGGCTTCGTGGGCAACGCGCACAACCCGACCCCGCTCCGCTTCGAGGAGGCCTTCGGCATGCTGAAGAGCCTCGTCGAGCCCAAGGAGGCGCCCGTCAAGGCCGGCAAGGCCGCGGGCGGCACCGCCGCGGCGCGTCCGATCCCCGCCGAGGTCGACTTCGAGGTCGGCGAGACGATCACCATCAAGGACGGCTCGTTCGCGGGCCTGCCCGGTTCGATCAGCGAGATCAAGCCCGAGAGCGGCAAGCTCACGGTGCTCGTCTCCCTGTTCGAGCGCGAGACCCCGGTCGAGCTCAGCTTCGACCAGGTCACCAAGCTCTAGCGACACGGCCCCACGGGGCATCCGCTCCTCGAGCACACCAGACATCCAGACCACCGCCGCCCGGACAGGCCGGGCGCGCGGGAGAGTGCCCCGCCTGGGGCGTTCGAACAGAAAGAGAGAAAACCATGGCACCGAAGAAGAAGGTCACTGGTCTGATCAAGCTTCAGATCAACGCCGGCGCCGCGAACCCCGCTCCGCCCATCGGCCCCGCACTGGGTCAGCACGGCGTGAACATCATGGAGTTCTGCAAGGCGTACAACGCCGCGACCGAGTCGCAGCGCGGCAACGTGATCCCCGTCGAGATCACCGTGTACGAGGACCGCTCGTTCACGTTCGTGCTCAAGACCCCGCCGGCCGCAGAGCTCATCAAGAAGGCCGCAGGCGTGGCCAAGGGCTCGGGCGTTCCGCACACCACCAAGGTCGGCAAGATCTCGCAGGACCAGGTCCGCGAGATCGCGCAGCAGAAGATGGCCGACCTCAACGCGAACGACATCGACGCCGCGTCGAAGATCATCGCGGGCACCGCTCGTTCGATGGGCATCACGGTCGAGTAAGCCTCGATCAGCGGATGCCTCCGCCAAGCGGCATCCGCTCGTCACCAGACATTTTCGTGGCAGCGCCGGCCAGGCGCGATGACCACGCACTCTTCAAGGAGAACCAACATGGCACAGAAGTCCAAGGCCTACCGGGCCGCGGCCGAGAAGATCGAGGCCGGCAAGTACTACACCCCGACCGAGGCAGTCGCCCTCGCGAAGGAGACCGGCTCGGCGAAGTTCGACTCGACCGTCGAGGTCGCGCTGAAGCTCAACGTCGACCCCCGCAAGGCGGACCAGATGGTGCGCGGCACCGTCATCCTCCCGCACGGCACGGGCAAGACCGCCCGCGTGATCGTGTTCGCGACCGGTGACGCGGCCGAGGCCGCCATCGCCGCGGGTGCGGACGAGGTCGGCGGCGCCGACCTGATCGCGAAGGTCGCCGAGGGCTACACCGCCTTCGACGCCGCGGTCGCGACCCCCGAGCTCATGGGCCAGGTCGGCCGTCTCGGCAAGGTGCTCGGCCCGCGCGGCCTCATGCCGAACCCGAAGACCGGCACCGTCACCCCGAACCCGGCCAAGGCCGTGTCCGACATCAAGGGCGGCAAGATCGAGTTCCGCGTCGACAAGCACGCCAACGTGCACTTCGTCGTCGGCAAGGCCGGCTTCACCGCCGAGCAGCTCAACGAGAACATCGCGACCGCCCTCGAGGAGGTCGTGCGCCTCAAGCCGTCGAGCGCCAAGGGCCGCTACATCCAGAAGGGCTCGGTCTCGACCACCTTCGGCCCCGGCATCCCGCTGGACGTCAACAGCATCTAGTCGATCCGTCGACTCGCGCAAGGGCCCGCTTCGGCGGGCCCTTGTCGTATCTGGGGGCTTCCCCGGATCCCTCCCGGAAGCTCCGGGAGTAGGTTCCGGGAGCATGGACGTCGCAGTCCTTGCCGGAGTCGTCGCCACGGCGATGTTCGCGATCAGCCACTTCCCGATGCTGAAGAAGGCGATCGCCACCCGAGACCTGCACTCCTACAGCCTCGGCAACCTCGTGCTGCTGAACCTCGCGAACCTGATCTACTCGTTGTACGTCTTCACCCTCCCGGTCGGCCCGATCTGGATCCTGCACAGCTTCTACGTCGCCGTGGCGGCGACGATGCTCGCGCTCTACCTCGGCACCGGGGCCCATCGCTCGGACCGCATCCGGGCACGTGCTCGCCGCGTGCGACGTGCGGCCGCGCACGACGCCCTGCCCGTGTGAGGTGCGCACCGCGGCGGGCGGTGGGAGGATGCCGTCATGGGGGAAGTCACCGACTACATCGCCTCGCTCGACGGGCAGGACCGCGAGGCCGTGCAGCACGTCTACGACCGGGCGCGGGCGCTCGTGCCCGAGGCGGAGGAGGGCGTCGGGTACGGCATGGCGGCGCTCCGCTACCGGGGCAAGGCGCTCATCGCCGTGCAGGCGGCGAAAGGGCACCTCGGCCTGTACCCGTTCAGCCCGGAGGCGGTCGCCGCAGTGGCATCCGATCTCCCCGGGTTCTCGCTCTCGAAGGGCACGATCCGCTTCTCGGCCGACCGCCCGGTGCCCGACGACGTGCTCGATAGGCTGATCCTCACCCGGCGTGAGCAGATCGACGGCGGCTGAGAGGAACGCGTGGCGGCATCGGAGGTTCGTGCACCGGCGTTCGTCGTGGTCGACGGCAGTCGCGCGGGGGACCGGCTCGAGGTGCCTGCCGGCCGCAGCACGATCGGCCGCAAGGGCGACCTCGAGCTGGTGCTCGACGACGCCGGGGTGAGCCGCGTGCACGCGCGCGTCGAGCGCACCGGTGACGCGGTGCGGCTGACGGACCTCGGGTCGACGAACGGCACCACCGTGAACGATCGGCCGGTGACGAGCGCGCAGCCGCTGGCCGACGGCGATCGCATCGGCATCGGTTCGGTCGAGCTGGCGTTCGAGGGCGCCAGGCGGCCCGCGACGGGCGAGGACGACACGAGCGGGCGCGCGGCCCCGCGCACGCCGGCCTCCGGGCGTCGGCGCGTGCGCCTCGTGCGCGTGCTGGTGGTCGGCGGCCTCGTCGAGGCGGCGGTCGTCGTCGCGGTCGTGATGGGCATCGTGGCGACCGGCGGCGTGCTCGGCACGGTGCTGCTCGTGCTCGCGCCGGTGCTGGGACTCGCGGCCGCGGCCGTCTCGATCGTGCGCCAGGAGCGCGCCGGCCGTGCCGCCGAGCGGCGCGCGGTGCCCGCGGCTCAGCCGGGGGAGCCGCCCGCCGAACGACCGGACGCGGCCGCGGGACCGCGCACCGTCGCGACGCCCGGCGGCCCCGCAGTGCCGGCGCCGCCGACCGAGCCGACCACGCGTCCGCGCGCGAGCGGCATGGACTCGACGACCACCGAGGCGCCGCGCATCGACGCAGACGCCCCGGCCGGCGGTGTCGTCACGGCCGCGGTCGCCGCGGTCGTCTCCCTCGCGGTGGTGGGACTCGCGGGCGGACTCGTCGCAGCACTCGTCGCGCTCGTCGTGCAGGCGACCGGGGTGGTCTGAGGCCGGGGAGTCCTACGTTTCGCCGCGCCCGGCCGACCCATGGCGTGCGGAGCGTAGGACTCGATGGGCGACTCGCCGGGCGACGTGCGCGACTCGCCGGGGGAGTCCTACGTTTCGCACGGGCGGCGTGTGCGCGGATGCGGAGATCGCGCGTGACACACCGAGTCGGATGCCTCGGGGTCGGCGTGTCGGCGCGGATCTCCGCATCCGCGTGCAGGCCAGGCGCTCAGCCGACGCGGATGAGCTTCTTGTTCACGAACTCGTCGGTCGCGAACCGGCCGAGCTCGCGGCCCGAGCCGGAGCGCTTGATGCCGCCGAACGGCAGCTCCGCGCCGTCGGCGAGCACGAGGTTCACGAAGACCATGCCGGCCTCGATGCGGTCGGCCACGCGCGCGGCCTGCTCGGGGTCGGTCGAGTAGACGTACGAGCCGAGCCCGTACGGGGTGTCGTTCGCGATCGCCACGGCCTCGGCCTCGTCTGCGGCCCGGTACACCTGCGCGATCGGGCCGAAGAACTCCTCGTGGCGCGCGTCGGCGCCGGCCGGCACGTCGGTGAGCACGCCCGGCTGCACGAACGCGCCCGAGCGGGTGCCGCCGGTGAGCGTCGCGCCCTGCGCGACGGCGCGGTCGAGCTGCTCCTGCAGGCGGTCGGCCGCGGTCTGCGACGAGAGCGGGCCGACGGCCGCGTCGGGCGCGTTCGGGTCGACCGCCTCGACGGCGGTGATGGCCGCGGTGAACTTCTCGACGAACGCGTCGTAGTGCTCGTCGAGCACGATGAAGCGCTTCGCGGCGTTGCAGGACTGGCCCGAGTTGTCGAGGCGCGCGTCGGCGGCGGCCTGCACCGTGGCGTCGAGGTCGTCGGTCGAGAGCAGGATGAACGGGTCGGACCCGCCGAGCTCGAGCACGACCTTCTTCAGGTTGCGGCCGGCGATCTCGGCGACGGCGGCACCGGCGCGCTCGGAGCCGGTGAGGGACACGCCCTGCACGCGCGGGTCGGCGATGACCGTCTCGATCTGCGCGTTCGTCGCGTAGACGTTCACGTATGCGCCGTCGGGGAAGCCGGCGTCGCGCATGATCTGCTCGATCGCGTCGGCCGACTCGGGGCACTGCGGCGCGTGCTTCAGGATGATCGTGTTGCCGACGACGAGGTTCGGGCCGGCGAACCGCGCCACCTGGTAGTACGGGAAGTTCCACGGCATGATGCCGAGCAGCACGCCGAGCGGGCTGCGGCGCACGACCGCGGTGCCCTCGCCCGCGAGCAGGTCGATCGGCTCGTCGGCCGTGAACTGCTCCGCGTGGTCGGCGTAGTAGGCGTAGATCTCGGCCGAGAAGTCGACCTCCCCGAGCGCGTGCTCGAGGGGCTTGCCCATCTCGCGCACGATGATCGCGGCGAGCTCCTCACGGCGCTCGGTGTGCAGCTCGGCGACGCGGCGCACCAGCGCGACGCGGTCGGCGAGCGGCGTCTCGCGCGACCAGCCCGTGAACGCGCCGTGCGCCCGGTCGATCGCGGCGGCCAGCTCGTCGTCGGTGATGGTCGGGTAGGTGGCGAGGGTCTCGCCGGTCGCGGGGTTGACCACTGCGTAATCGCTCATGTGCACAGCCTAGGTCGGCGAGCGGATGCGAGTGCCCGACGTGTTGGCGGAAATGCGCGCGCGACCGTACAACGTGTACAGGCGGGCGGCGCGGGGTCGCCGGATAGTCTGCGGTGCATGACCGACCGCGCGCCGCTGCGAGGCATCCGCGTCGCCGACTTCTCCCGCGTGCTCGCGGGGCCGTACGCGACGATGCTGCTCGCCGACTTCGGCGCCGACGTGGTGAAGGTCGAGTCGCCCGACGGCGACGGCACCCGGCAGTGGTCGCCGCCCGTCGACGCGCGCGGCGACGCCACCTACTTCGCAGCTGTGAACCGCAACAAGCGGTCGGTCGTGTGCGACCTCGCCACGCCCGACGGCCGGTCACGGGCGTGGGAACTCGCGACGACCGCCGACGTCGTGGTCGAGAACCTGCGGCCGGGCGCGATGGCCTCGTTCGGGCTCGGCGCCGACGCGCTGCGGGCGGCGAACCCGCGGCTCGTCACGTGCTCGATCACGGGCTTCGGCAGCGGCGCGGGCGCCGCGCTGCCCGGGTACGACCTGCTCGCGCAGGCGATGGGCGGGCTCATGAGCATCACGGGGCCCGCCGACCGCGAACCCGCGAAGGCGGGCGTCGCGCTGGTCGACGTGCTGGCCGGCATGAACGCGGTCACCGGCATCCTGCTCGCGCTGCGCGCCCGTGACGACCCCGACGGCGACGGGCTCGGCCGGCACGTCGAGGTCGACCTGCTGACCGGGCTGCTCTCGGCGCTCACCAACCAGGCCGCGGGCACGCTCGCCACCGGCACGGCCCCAGCCCGCACGGGCAACGCCCACCCGAGCATCGCGCCGTACGCCCTGTTCCGAACCGGCGACCGACCGATCGTGCTCGCCGTCGGCACCGACCGCCAGTTCCGCACGCTCGTGCGGCTGCTCGGCGCGCCCGAGCTCGCCGACGACCCGCGCTTCGCTGCGAACCCCGACCGGGTCGTGCATCGCGACGCGCTCACGGCCGTGCTCGAGGAGCGGCTGGCGGCGGCATCCGCTGCGCACTGGACCGACGTGCTCACCGACGCGGGCGTGCCCGCCGGTCCGGTGCACGACATCGCGGAGGCGTTCGCGCTGGCCGAGCGGCTCGGCCTGCCGTCGGTCGTGGAGCTCGGCGGCGACGTCGGGGGTGCGCCGAGCCGGTCGGTCGCGAACCCGATCCGCCTCGACCGCGGCGGCGCCGCCTACCGCACCCCGCCGCCCCGGCTCGGCGAGCACGCGGATGCCGCCTGGGTCGACCCCCGCCCCGATCCGGAAGGACGCACCCCATGACCGATCCCGTCGACGCCGTCTTCGACCTCGACGCGCTGCTCACCGACGAGGAGCGCGGCTGGCGCGACCGTGCCCGCGAGTTCGCTCGCACCCGGCTCGCCCCCGTCGTCGAGGCGGACTTCGACGCCGGGTTCTTCCGCGGCGAGCTGGTGCCCGAGCTGGGGGCGGCCGGCCTGCTCGGCATGCACCTCGATGGGTACGGCTGCGCGGGTGCGGGGCCCGTCTCGTACGGCCTCGCCTGCCACGAGCTCGAGTACGTCGACTCGGGCTGGCGCACGCTCGTGTCGGTGCAGGGCTCGCTCGCGATGACCGCGATCGCGAAGTACGGCAGCGAGGCGCAGCGCGAGGCCTGGCTGCCGCGCATGGCGACGGGCGCAGCGATCGGATGCTTCGCGCTCACCGAGCCCACGGGTGGCAGCGACCCGGCGGCGATGACGACCCGGGCGCGGTACGTGGCCGGTGAGTGGGTGCTCGACGGGGCGAAGCGCTGGATCGGGCTGGCCAGCGAGGCATCCGTCGCCGTGGTGTGGGCGCGCACCGACGCGGCAGGGGAGGAAGCGCTCGGCGACGTCGAGGGGGCCGCCGCCGGCGGGCGCGTGCGCGGCTTCGTCGTGCCGACCGACGCCCAGGGATTCACCGCGACGCCCATCGCGGGGAAGCGTTCGATGCGCACCAGCATCCAGTGCGACGTGACGTTCGACGGCGTGCGACTGCCGGCCGACGCGGTGCTGCCCGGCGCGCGGGGCCTGTCGGCGCCCCTCACGTGCCTCGGCGAGGCGCGCTACGGCATCACCTGGGGCGCGATGGGCGCGGCACGCGCGTGCCTCGATGCGGCGGTCGCCCGGTCGCGGTCGCGCGAGGTGTTCGGCCGGCCGATCGGGGCCATGCAGCTCACGCAGGCGAAGCTCGCCGACATGCTCGTGGAGTACGAGAAGGGGATGCTGCTCGCGCTGCACCTCGGCCGGGCGAAGGAGCGCGGCGCACTGAGCCCTGAGCAGGTGTCGGTCGGCAAGCTGAACGCCGTGCGCGAGGCGATCGGCATCGCGTCGCAGGCACGCACGATCCTCGGCGGCGACGGCGTGACCGACGAGTTCCCGGTGATGCGCCACCTCGCGAACCTCGAGTCGGTGCGCACCTACGAGGGCACCGACGAGATCCACCAGCTCGTGCTGGGGCGTGCACTGACCGGGCTCGCGGCGTTCTGACGCGTGCGCCGCAGGTCCTGCGGCACGAGTTTCCACACCCCTGTTCGGGGGAGGGCGGACGAGGGCATCCGCATATAAGGTTGCGATCGAACTTCCACGCGCCTGCGTCGAGTCTCGGTGCGCATCCGTATCGGCCGTCGGCGGCGACCTGCACACACACCACCACCCCAACCGAGGAGTTTCTCCGTGGCCACCGAAGACCCCGTTCCCCAGAGCAGCCGCGGAATGGATCGCCGCAGCGTCGTCAAGGCCGCCGCCTGGTCGGTGCCGGCGGTCGCCGTCGCCGCGTCGGTGCCGGCGTTCGCGGCGTCGACGCCCGACGACCCCTGCGTGCCGACGACCTTCCTCGACGGCCTCGAGCCCGGCACCTCGCCCAGCAGCATCTCCTTCTTCCCATCGACCGTCATGGCGTCGCTCTCGTACACGTCCAACGGGCAGGGCGGCGACAACACTCCCGGCGGAACGGGCCAGGTCCTCACGGCCTCGGGTGCTCCGACGCCGTGGAACTTCCTCGAGATGGAGATGGTCTCGCAGCTCGACGTCGGCGACTGGGTGGAGCTGACGATCACCCTGAGCCAGCCCGTCGTCGGACTGTCGTTCACGCTCCACGACATCGACTGGGTCGACGGCGCCTGGTACGACACGGTCATCGTCACGCCGGCGGGCTACACGTCGACGCCCGGCACCAACGTCCAGGGCGCGGGCACCAGCGGCGACCCGTTCCGGCCGATCAGCGAGGGTGACAACCCGATCTCGAGCGGCCTCGGCGACGTGACCGTCACCTACCCGCTCTCGGGCCCGATCTCGCAGGTCGTCATCCGCTACCGGGCGGGAATCACCGGCAACTCGGGCAACCAGCACATCGGGCTCGGCGACCTGAGCTTCGAGAACTGCCCGGTCACCGAGGAGAACCTGTCTGCGCAGACCCTCCAGGGCACGGCGCTCCGCAGCGCCCCGTCGTCGCAGCCGCGTCCGCGGCACGAGGCCAGCTCGGGCACGCCGAAGTTCGTGCCCTGCGACGGCACGGCCGACAGCTGACCCGGGGTTCCATTCACGGCCGAAGCGCCGGGCGGCATCACCGCCCGGCGCTTCGTCGTCGGTGGCTCGGGCCTAGTTCAGCCCGGGGATCACGATCCAGCCCTGCTCGAGCACGAGCCAGGCGGCGATGAGCACGAGGGCGATGATGGTGAGCGTCATGCCGAGGCGGCCCCGGGTGACGAGGGCGACGACGAGCACGACGAGCAGCGCGATGCCGAGCACGAGCGAGCCGAACGGGATGCCGGTGACGAACAGCGACAGCAGGAAGAGCGCCGCGACGACGATCTCGATGATGCCGACCACGGCGGAGCCGCGGGCGCGGACGCGCCAGATGCCGTCGATGAGGGCGAGCACGCCGCCGACGAGCGCGATGAGCAGGAGCCAGGACAGGGTGATCACGGTGGTTCCTTTCGTTGGGGGCGCACTCGGCCGGGGTGCGGCTGGGGCGCCCGAGGGGCATCCGGCCGGGGATGCTCCGGATGCGGGGCCCGCGAACGGGCCGGAGCCAGCATAGGGACCTCCGCGACGCCGGTCGATTCCGACCCGGGGGCTTGTGCCGCCGGCCCGGGATCCGCTATTTCGCGGGCGACGCGCGCTCAGGCCACCAGTGCGTCGGCCCGGTCGAGCGCCGCATCGATCACGTCGAGGCCGCGACGCAGGTCGTCCTCGGTGATCACGAGCGGCGGGGCCACGTGCAGGCGGTTGAAGTGCACGAACGGCCAGACGCCGCCCTCCTTGCACGCCGCGACGACCTTCGCCATCGGCGCGGCATCCGCCCCGCTCGCGTTGAACGGCACGAGCGGTTCGCGGGTCGCGGGGTCGCGCACGAGCTCGATGGCCCAGAACAGGCCGAGGCCGCGCACCTCGCCGACCGACGGGTGGCGCTCGGCGATCTCGGCCAGGCGCGGCGCGACGACGCGCTCGCCCAGGTCGCGCACGCGCTCGAGGATGCCGTCGCGCTCGAACACGTCGAACGTGGCGACGCCGGGGGCGCAGGCGAGCGGATGCCCCGAGTATGTGAGCCCGCCCGGGAACGGCACCGTGTCGAAGTGCGACGCGATGCGCTGCGAGATCACGACGCCGCCGAGCGGTGCGTAGCCCGAGTTCACGCCCTTCGCGAAGGTGATGAGGTCGGGGGACACGTCGAAGTGGTTCACCGCGAACCACTCGCCGACGCGGCCGAAGCCGACCATGACCTCGTCGGCGATGTACACGATGCCGTACCGGTCGGCGAGGGCGCGCACGCCCTGCAGGTAGCCGGGCGGGGGCACGAGCACGCCGTTGGTGCCGACGATGGTCTCGAGGATGATCGCGGCGATGGTCTGCGGTCCCTCGAGCGTGATCACCTGCTCGAGGTGCGCGAGCGCGCGCTCGGTCTCCTGCTCGGGGGTCTCCGAGTGGAACGACGAGCGGTACGGGTACGGTCCCATGAAGTGCGCGACCGAGCCGTCGCTCGGCTCGTTCGGCCAACGGCGCGGGTCGCCCGTGAGCGAGATCGCGGTCGACGTGCCGCCGTGGTAGCTGCGGTACATCGACAGCACCTTGCGACGCCCGGTGACCTGGCGGGCCATGCGCACGGCGTACTCGTTCGCGTCGGCGCCGCCGTTGGTGAAGAACACCTTGTCGAGGTCGCTCGGCGCCACCTCGGCGATGCGCCGGGCGAGCTCGCCGCGCACGTCGTTCGCCATCGACGGCTGGATCGTCGCGAGCCGCCCCGCCTGCTGCTGAATGGCCGCGACCAGGTCGGGGTGCTGGTGGCCCAGGTTCAGGTTCACGAGCTGGCTCGAGAAGTCGAGGTAGGCGTTGCCCGCGTAGTCGCGGAACGTCGCTCCCTCGCCCGACGCGATCGGCAGCGGGTCGATCAGCGCCTGCGCGCTCCACGAGTGGAACACGTGCCCGCGGTCGTCGGCGCGCACGCGCGCGTCGGCCTCGCGGTCGGGCAGCGGATGCACCGTGCCGTCGCGCCGCTCGTAGGTCGCGACCGGGGCATCCGTCGTCTCCGTGGCATCCGCCCGGCTCATCGTGTCGGTCATCTCAGGACTCTCGTTCGCTCGGTTGCGGGAACTCAGTGGTTGCTCGGGAAGCCCAGGTCGACCTGGGAGGGGGTGTGGTCGGGCCAGCGCGTCGTGACGACCTTGGAGCGGGTGTAGAAGTGCACCGACTCGGGGCCGTAGATGTGCGCGTCGCCGAACAGCGAGTCCTTCCAGCCGCCGAACGAGTATGCGCCGATCGGCACCGGGATCGGCACGTTCACGCCGACCATGCCCACCTCGATGTCGAACTCGAACTGGCGCGAGGTGCCGCCGTCGCGGGTGAAGATCGCGACGCCGTTGCCGTAGCGGTTGGCGTTCACGAGCGCGACGGCCTCGTCGTAGGTGTCGACGCGCACGACCGAGAGGACCGGCCCGAAGATCTCGTCGTCGTAGGCGCGCATCCCCGGCTTCACGTGGTCGAGCAGGCTCACCCCGATGAAGAACCCGTCGCCGTCGAAGGCCTTCGTGGTGCCGTCGACGACGACGGTCGCGCCCTCGGCGGTTGCGCCGGTGACGTAGGAGGCGACCCGGTCGCGGTGCTCGCGCGTGATGAGGGGGCCCATCTCGCTCGCGGCATCCGTGCCGTCGCCGATCGTGAGGTCGTCGATGCGCCGGGCGATGCCCGCGACCAGGTCCACGGCGACGTCGCCGACCGCGACCAGCACCGAGACGGCCATGCAACGCTCGCCGGCCGAGCCGTACGCCGCCGAGACGGCCGCGTCGGCCGCCGCGTCGATGTCGGCGTCGGGCATGACGACCATGTGGTTCTTCGCGCCGCCGAGGGCCTGCACGCGCTTGCCGTTGGCGGATGCCCGCTGGTAGATCGTCTTCGCGATCGGCGTCGAGCCGACGAAGCTGATGGCGTCGACGTCGGGCGAGTCGAGGATCGCGTCGACCGCGACCTTGTCGCCGTGCACGACGTTCAGCACGCCCGCGGGCAGGCCCGCCTCCTCGAACAGCTTCGCGAGGAGCACCGACGCGCTCGGGTCCTTCTCGCTGGGCTTCAGCACGACCGTGTTGCCGCAGGCGATGGCGGATGCCACCATCCAGAGCGGCACCATGACGGGGAAGTTGAACGGGGTGATCGCCCCGACCACGCCCACCGGCTGCTTGACCGAGTGGACGTCGACGCCGCCCGCGACCTGCTCGCTGCGCTCGCCCTTCAGCAGGTGCACGAGGCCGGCCGCGAACTCCACGTTCTCGATGCCGCGGCTGATCTCGCCCGCGGCATCCGACAGCACCTTGCCGTGCTCGCTCGTGACGACCGCCGCGATCTCGGGCGTGCGCTCCTTGAGCAGCTGGCGCAGGCGGAAGAACACGTCGGCGCGCTTGATGAGGCTCGTCGCGCGCCAGGCCGGCAGCGCGGCCCGGGCGGCGGCGATCGCCTGCGCGACCTCGGCCTCGCTCGCCAGTGCGACCTCGTGCTGCACCGCGCCGGTGGCGGGGTTGTAGACGGGCGAGCGGCGCTCGGCCGCCCCGCTCTCGGCGCCGTCGATGTGGTGTCGGATGAGGCTCACGGATGCTCCTGTGCGGGGTCTCACGACGCGCGCCCGGACATTCTGCCCGGGCGCCGTCTATGCTGGTGCACCAATACTTACATCGCCGGAGCGTGGTTCACGATGCCAGACCGTCGGGAAGATCCGAACTCCCGCACAGAA
Source organism: uncultured Agromyces sp. (assembly GCA_913053875.1). Lineage (GTDB taxonomy): Bacteria > Actinomycetota > Actinomycetes > Actinomycetales > Microbacteriaceae > Agromyces. Next base: position 196,909 of record CAJXGN010000003.1, read on the forward strand.
CGTCCGGGCCTTGCGCCGGTCGGTCACGGGGTGCTGCCGACCGTCGGCGAGCTGCTCGCGCTGCCCGCGCTCGTGGAGGGCATGCCCGAGGTGCTGGTGGGCGAGCAGGCGCTCGAGGCGCCCGTGCGCTGGGTGCACGTCTCCGACTCCGCGGGGGTCGCGCGACTGCTCGAGGGCGGCGAGCTGCTGCTGTCGACCGGGTCGGGCTGGCCCGAGGAGCCGGTCGAGCTGTCGGCGTTCATCGCGGGGCTCGTCGAGGCGGGGCTGTCGGGCCTCGTGCTCGAACTCGGCGCGCACTACCACTACGCGCCAGCGGTCGTCGTGCAGGCCGCAGCGACGCACGGCCTGGCGCTCGTCGCGCTGCACCGCGAGGTGAAGTTCGTCACCGTGACACAGGCGGTGCACAGTCGCATCATCTCGGAGCAGACGAGCGCGCTGCGGGCGCTCGACGAGCTGCACGAGCTGTTCACGTCGCTCAGCCTCCGCGGCTCGCCCGCCGACTACATCGTGCGCCAGCTCGGGCACGCGCTGCGGTCGACGGTCGTGCTCGAGAACCTCTCGCACGAGGTGGTCGCGCTCGAGCTCGGCGGGGAGAGCGAGGAGGACGTGCTCACCCGGTGGGAGCCGCGCTCGCGCCTCGCGCACCGGGCGACCGAGCAGCGATCGGCCCTCGGACAGGCGGCGCGCTCGCCCGAGGATTGGCTCATCGTGCCGGTCGAGGCCCGGGGCATCCGCTGGGGTTCGCTCGTGGCGCTGCCCGGCCCGCCCCACCCGGCCGGCCGGGCGAACGTGCTCGAGCAGGGCGCGATCGCGCTCGCGTTCGGCCGGCTCGGCGATGCGGCACGCGACACCGACGAGTGGACCAGGCTCGGGCAGCAGCGGCTGGTCGACGAACTGCTCGAGGGGCGCTTCGGGGCGCGCGGGGCCGCGGCGGCGCGGGTGGACGCGGCCGGGCTCCCGATCGACGGGCGCACGCTCGTCGGGCTCGCCGTGACCGGTGCCGGCGCCGTGGGCCCGGCCGTGGTCGCCGCCGCGCGCGAGCAGGGCGCGGCGGCGCTGGCCGCCGCGCGCGGCGACTCGACCATCGCGATGCTCTCGCTGCCGGGCGCTGCGCGGTTCGACGACCAGGTGGCGACCCGGTTCGCGCACGATGTCGCCCGACTCGCGGGTGCCGAGCCCGAGCGAGTGGTCGTGCACGTGGGCGGGCCGGCACACGACCTGCCGAGCCTGCTCACGGCCGTGCAGGAGGCGATCGAGCTGTCGCGGTCGCGTCCGAGTCGACAGCGCGGCCCGCTCGTCAAGCGCGTCGACGACCGCCCGCTGGCACGCCTCGTCACTGCGCTGCGCGACGACCATCGCCTGCAGGAGCACTCCGAGCGCATGCTCGCGCCGCTCATCGAGTACGACCTCGCCCGGGGCGGCGACCTGCTGCAGGTGCTGGGGGCGGCGCTCGCACATCCGGGCAACCGTACGGCCGCGGCATCCGCCTCGCACCTGTCGCGGTCGGTGTTCTACCAGCGCATCGCGCTCATCTCCGACCTGCTCGGCGCCGACCTCGACGACGGCGAGACGCTCACGGCGCTGCACCTGGCACTGCTCGCTCGGGAGGCCGGCACCGGCCGCTGACCCGGCCGACGGCGATAGTTACTTGCTATTGACAAGTTCACTTGCGAAGAGCAAGCTGGGCGTGTCGGCGATCGCCGACGACACCACCACGGGCACGAACACAGGGGGGACCCATGACGCACATCTTCGTGAACCTCGCGACCGCCGACCTCGACGGCGCGAAGGAGTTCTACACCGCGCTCGGCTTCGAGCTGAACCCGCTCTTCACCGACGAGAACGCCGCGTGCGTGGTCGTCGACGAGAACGTCTACTTCATGGTGCTGACCCGGGAGTTCTTCCAGGGCTTCACCGACAAGCACCTCACCGAGCCGAAGACGCACGCGCAGGTGCTCACCGCGCTCAGCCGGGAGTCGCGCGAGGAGGTCGACCGGGTCGTCGAGCGCGGCCTCGCCGCGGGCGGCACCGAGCCGCGCCCCGCGGTCGACCTCGGCTTCATGTACTCGCGCGACCTCGAGGACCGCGACGGCAACATCCTCGAGTTCCTCTACATGATCCCCGAGGCGGTCGAGGCCGGACCGCTCGCCTACGCGGCCGAGCACGGCGTCGAGGCGCCGGCCTGACCGGCGGGCGTCGCCGATGGCGGTGCGGCAGGCCCGCGGGTTCGGGCAGTACGGCGGGGCGGCCCGCGCGCTCGAGCGCGTCGGCGAGCGCTGGGCGCTGCTCGTCGTGCGCGACCTGCTGGCGGGCCCGCGTCGCTACACTGACCTGAAGGCGGGCCTGCCGCGCATCCCGACGAACATCCTGAGCGACCGGCTGAAGGAGCTGCAGGAGGCCGGCGTCGTGCGCCGCGTACCGATCGCGCGCTGCGGGCTCGTCTACGAGCTGACGGATGCCGGGCGCGACCTCGCTCCAGTCGTCACCGCGCTCGAGCGCTGGGGCTGGGCGCAGCTGGGCGAGCCCGGCGACGACGAGGCCGTGACGCGCGATGGCCTGGCCTCGGCCCTGCGGGCGGCGTTCCGGGCGGATGCCTCGGAGCCGGCGCCCGTCCGCACCGTACTCCGCGTCGGCGAGGTCGCCGTCGCCGTCACGACCGCGGGCGACGACCTCGACGTCGTGCCGATCGGCGACGATGCGCTGCCGCAGCCCCTGCGACCGGACGCGCCGGAGGTCGAGACCGCGCTGGAGCTCGACCTCGACCCGCAAGGTCTGCGGGCACTGCTCGCGGGGGAGGCGGATGCCGCGGGCATCCGTGTCATCTCGGGCGACCCCGGCGCGCTGGCGGCGTTCCGCGCGCGGTTCCGGATGCAGGCCGACGACGTCGACCCGGCTGCAGGCTAGACCGGCCCGAGCGCCCGATGCGGGGCATCCGGCAGCTCGATCTCGATGGCGTCGCCCGCGCGCACGACGCCGCCCGTGGCGACCACGCCCATGACGCCCGAGAGCCGACGCACGGTGCCGTCGTCGTCGACCTCGACGAGGCGCTTCATGAGGCCCTGCTGCACGCCGTTGATCTGGTTGCACGGCGTGCGCAGGCCGGTCAGCTCGACCACGGCGTCGGCGCCGAGGCGGATGCGGGTGCCCTCGGGCAATCCGAGCAGGTCGACGCCGCGCGTGGTGACGTTCTCGCCGAGCGTGCCCGGGTCCACAGCGAAGCCGTCGGCGGCGACCTGGTCGAACAGCTCGGCGTGCATGAGGTGCACTTGGCGGAGGTTCGGCGCGGTCGCGTCCTTGCGCACCTGGTGCAGGTGCCGCACGGTCGCGCCCGCGTGCGCGTCGCCCTCGACGCCGTGGTGCTCGACGAGGGTGATCTCGTCGCGCACGGGCTTGGTGAAGTGGTGCCCGGAGTCACGGGCGACGGCGACGACGGTTCCGTGCGGTGCGGCGGCTGCGCTCATGAGGTCAGTCTGCCCGAAACGCGCGGCGCACCTCGTCGTGCGGCAGCGCGGGGCTGACGTGCCCGTCGCGCCCGACCATGTCCAGCGCCGCGACGAGCACGTTCGCCACGGCCTCCTCGGTCGCCTGCACCACGGCCTCGTACAGCGGGTCGATGTGGCCCCAGGGCACGAATCGCGCGGACTCGTAGTCGTCGGGCCCGGGGTCGGCGGTCGGCATCGACGACGTGAACGCGCCGGCGTTCGCGGTCGAGCAGGCGAGGAAGATGTCGCCCGAGAAGTGGCTGCCGCTGGTGCCGGTGCGGGCGAGGCCGAGCGGCACCCGGCGCGCGAGCGCCGTGCACTGACCGGGCAGCAGCGGGGCATCCGTCAGCACCACCCCGATCACGCTGCCTGCGCCGGCACGTGCCCGGGCGCGCTCGCCGTCGCGCACGAACCACTCGACGTCCTCGTACGGGTTCGGCGCCGCCGACTCGCGCCCGAGCGGCCGCCCGACGAGCCGCAGCTCGTGGCGCGTGCCGAAGTTCGCCTGCAGGAACACGCCGACCGTGTAGCGGTCGTCGCCGTGGTCGACCAGGCGCGACGCGGTGCCCGAGCCGCCCTTGAAGCCGTAGCAGTTCATGCCCGTGCCGCCGCCGACGTTGCCCTCGGCGACGGGGCCCGAGGCGGCCGCCTCGATCGCGGCGACGGCGTGCTCGGGGCGCACGTGCCCGGCGTTGATCTGGTTGAGGTAGCCGTCCCAGGTCTCGCCGACGACGGGCAGCATCCACTCGGCGCTGAGCTCGGGGTGTGCCTGGTCGACCCAACGGTCGACGCCGGTGTGCGCGGCGCCGACGGCGTGGCTGTTGGTGAGCGCGATCGGCAGCGCGAGCGTGCCCGACTCCTCGATCCAGCTGCGGCCGGTGACCTCGCCGTTGCCGTTCATCGAGTACACACCCGCGGCGCAGGGCACCCCTGCGTCGTCGCGCCCGCGCGGCAGGATCGCGGTGACCCCGGTGCGGGCGACGGATGCCTCGTGCGGCTCGCCCGTGATGAGCGTCTCGTAGCCCACCAGCACGCCCGGCACGTCGGTGATCGCGTTCCACTCGCCCGGGGTGCCGTCGAACGGCACCCCGAGGTCGCGGGCGCGCGGCGACGCGCTCATGCCGGGCGTCCGCTCACGCCAGGTACACCTTGCGCAGCGGCTCGCGCACGGTCCAGACGGTCTCCATGCCGTCGACGAGTCGCACGACCGACCCGGCCTGCAGCTCGATCTGGTCGAGCCCCGTGTCGTGCCCGGGCCCGCCGGTGAACTCGACGGTGGCGTCTCCCGCGAGCACGACGAACACCTCGTCGGCCTCGACGTCGCTCATGGCGCCGACCGACATCTCCCAGACGCCGATCGTCACCGGCCCGCCCTCGTCGAGCACGAGATGCCCGGTGGTCGGGGTGCCTGCGACGACCTGGTCGGCCGGCACCGGCTCGTGGTCGAGGGCGACCGATGCGGCGAAGACGACGAGTCCCGGCGAAAGACGCGGCGCGGTCACGAGTCGAACCCCAGTCCGAGGGCGTCGAGGGTCTTCAGCAGCATGTTCCGCTTCCCGTCGTTGTGATCGGCGCGGTCGAGCGACCAGCGCGTGGCATTGATGCCGATGGCCGCCGCGGGCTCGGGCGGGAACGGCAGCGGGCGCTCGCGCACCATCTCGACCTCGGTGCGCTCGGTCTGCACGCCGGCGAGCCGGTCGAGCATGACCTCGGCGGCGAACCGCGTCGAGGCGACGCCCAGCCCGGTGAAGCCCGCCGCGTACGCGACCCGCCCCTCGCGGGCGGTGCCGTAGAAGGCGCAGAACTGGGTCGACGTGTCGATCGCGCCGGCCCAGCGGTGCGAGAAGCGCAGCCCCTCGAGCTGCGGGAACGTCGTGAAGAAGTGGCTCGCGAGCCGCTCGAACGTCTCGGGGCGACGCTCGTAACTCGAGCGCACGCGGCGGCCGTAGTGGTAGATCGCGTCGTAGCCGCCGAACAGGATGCGGTTGTCGCGGCTCAGCCGGTAGTAGTGGAACTGGTTGGCCATGTCGCCGATGCCCTGCCGGTTGCCCCAGCCGATCGACGCGAGCTGCTCGTCGGTCAGCGGCTCGGTCATGAGCGCGTAGTCGTAGACCGGCACCGTCATGAGCCGGTTGCGCTTCAGCAGGCTCGGGAAGACGTTCGTCGCGAGCGCCACCTGCCGGGCGCGCACCCGCCCGCGCTCGGTGGTGAGGGTGACGGATGCCGCGGGGCTCGCGTCCGGACGGTCCGTGTCGAGCTTCCGCACCGGCGACTCCTCGAACACCTCCACGCCGAGGTCGCGGGCGACGCGTGCGAGCTCGAGGGCGAGCTTCGCGGGGTGCAGGATCGCCGACGTGCGGCGGTGCCAGACACCGGCGAGGTACGTGGGGGAGTCGACCTCGGCGCGCATCGCGTCGGCGTCGAGGTACGTGAGGTCGTCGATGCCGTGCTCGGCGGCATCCGCCATCGACTCGTGCAGCCACTCGACCTGGTGCGGCTCGACCGCCACGTCGAGCGAGCCCGTGCGCTCGAAGTCGAAGTCCATGCCGAGTTCGGCGACGGATGCCTCGATCGCATCGAGGTTCGCGAGGCCCAGCCGGTCGAGCTCGGCGAGCTCGTCGGGCCACCGCGAGAGGCCGTTCTCGCGGCCGTGCGTGAGGCTCGCTTCGCAGAAGCCGCCGTTGCGGCCCGACGCGGCCCAGCCGATGCGCTTGGCCTCGACGAGCACGACCTTCAGGCCGGGGTCGCGGCGCTTGGCCCCGACCGCGGTCCAGAGGCCGGTGTAGCCACCGCCGACGACGGCGAGGTCGGCCTCGATCGTGCCGACGAGCTGCGGGTGCGCCGGTCGCTCGACGTCGTCGAGCCAGAACACGCGCTGCTCCGACTGCTCCAGGCTGTGCGCCACGACGGATGCCTCGGCCGGTCGGCGTTCGAATACGGTCGTTCCCACGGGTTCGCCTCCAGCGGATGTCTCGGGGTGACTCCATCCTCCCCCGACGCGCGCGGATCGCGCGCGTCGCGAGTGTCGCGACCTGCGCGGAGGGCCGCACGAACCGTCCGGCTGGACGGTTCACGCGATCTCGGGCTCACCGTTCCGCGGCGCGGAGCATCCGCTCGATCGCGATGACCGCGAGCACGCTGCGCCGCATCGCCGTCGTCGCCCCGAAGTTCACCACGAGGTGGGCGTCGTGCACGGGGTCGTGGAAGACGTGCGTGGCGAGGATGCCGGTGTGGCCGACGGGTCGGGGGTACCGGCGCAGGAACGGTGAGAACTCGCCGAAGCGCAGCTGCATCATGCCGGTGCCGTAGTGGATGCCCGGGCGGAACCGGTGCTGCATGGTGGTCATGGACTCGAGGCTCGCGCGGGTCAGAAGGCGCCCGCCGTGCAGCGCCTCGCTGAACGCGAGCAGGTCGTCGGGAGTGCTCGCGACGCCGCCGCCGGCCCAGTCGATGGTCAGGCTGCGGAAGCCGGCGATGTCGGTGCGGCCGAAGCGCACGGGCAGGATGCCGGGGTCGACGTCGACCGGCCCCGGCCCGTCGTTCGCTGCGCGGGAGCGGTAGGGCAAGAACGTGTCGTCCATGCCGAGGGGCGTGAAGACGCGCTCGTGCAGCAGGTCGTGGAAGGCGGTGCCGGTGCGCTCCTCGAGGATGCGGCCGAGCAGCACGTACCCGGTGTCGGAGTAGTGGAACCGCTCGCCGGGACGGGCGACGGGTCGCTGCTGCTCGCGCGTGACGGCGAGCAGGTCGGCCGGGGTCCAGGTGCGGTCGGGCTCGTCGACGAAGCTGCGGGTGAGGGGCGGGCCGTCGGCCACGCGGTCCTCGAAGTAGTCGGCGACGCCCGCGGTGTGGGCGAGGAGGTGCCGCGGGGTCGCCTCGGCGGCCTGGTCGCTGCCGCCGCCGGCGAAGAGGCCGGCGAGCTCGTCGGCGGGGAGCAGGCCCGTGAGCGGTGCGTCGAGGTCGAGGTCGCCGCGCTCGGCGAGCTGCATCGCGACGGTCGCGGTGAAGAGCTTGCCGACGCTCGCGACGTGGAAGCGGCCGGCGGGGTCGCCGACGCGCGCGTCGATGCCGAGGCGCTCGGCGCGCACGGCGACCTGGGGCACGCCCGGGCCGGAGTCGTCGCGTGCGTACTTCGCGACGGCGGCGCTCAGTCGCGCGGTGAAGTCCGTGTTCGTGGTCGTCTGCAGCTGCATCCGTCTCACCTCTCGATATATCACTAGTAGGTATATCCCGTAGAGTAGGCCCATGCAGGGTGGACGTCAATGGGCAACGTGATCCTCGGGCTGCTGCTGCTCGCGCCGCAGACGCTGTACTCGCTGAACCAGCAGTTCCGGCACGGCATCTCGCTCTTCTACCGGGCGAGCTACGGCAGCCTGCAGTCGGCGCTGCGCACCCTCGCGGCCAAGGAGTACGCGACCTTCGCCGAGACCGTCGAGGGCGGGCGCAACAAGAAGGTGTACTCGATCACGGATGCCGGTGCCGCGGCGTTCCACGCCTGGATGCGGGCGCCGATCGAGGGCAGCGACATCGAGGTCGCCGCGCTGTCGAAGCTGTACTTCCTCGGGCTCGTCGACGGGCCCGGGGAACGGCGTGCCGTGCTCGACGACGTGATCGCCGCGATCGAGCGCGACCGTGCGCAGCTCGCCTCGTTGGATGCTGCCCTGGACGAGATGGACGTGCCGGAGCAGTATCGACGCGTGTTCCACTACCAGCGCAAGGCGCTCGCGTACGGCCTGATGTCGACCGATGCGGCGGAGGGCTGGTTCCGGGCGCTCGCCGCAGACGAGACGGGCGGCGCGGAGACGGGCGGCGAGGAGACGGGCGAGGGGCGCTGATGGAGGGGTCCGCCACCGACGGCGCCGACGGACGCTTCGCGCTCGAGTTCGACGCGTGCTTCGACGGTTCCGAGCTCGACCGGTCGCAGTGGCTGCCGTGCTACCTGCCGCAGTGGTCGAGCCGGGAGCGCACGGCCGCGCGCTACGAGCTGCGCGACGGCCGGCTCCACCTGCGGGTCGAGGCCGACCAGCCCGCGTGGTCGCCGGAGTTCGACGGCGAGGTGCGGGTGTCGAACCTGCAGACCGGGGTGCGGTCGGGCCCGGTCGGGAGCTCGTCGGGGCAGCATCCGTTCCGCTCGGGACTCGTGGTGCGCGAGGCGCAGGAGACCGAGTTCCTGTATGCGCCGCGGTTCGGGCGCGTCGAGATCCGGGCCGCCGCTCGCGTCGGTCCGGGTGCGCTCGCCGCGCTCTGGCTGATCGGCATCGAGGAGGCGCCCGAGCAGTCGGCGGAACTCTGCGTCTTCGAGATCTTCGGGTCGGATGTCGCGGACGACGGCTCGGCGCTCGTCGGCTGCGGGGTGCATCCGTTCGCCGACCCGACGATCACCGACGACTTCACGCAGGTGCCGTTCGGCGCCGACGTGCGCGAGCCGCACGACTACGCGGTCGAGTGGACGCCCGGCCGTGCGCTGTTCTCCTTCGACGGCCGGGTCGTGAAGCGCGTGGCGCAGTCGCCCGACTACCCGATGCAGCTCATGCTCAACGTCTATCGGTTCGGCGCGGATGCCCCTGAGATCGCGCCCGACCTGGTCATCGACCACGTGCGCGGGTGGCGGTGGCTGGGGGAGTGACGCGTCAGGCGCGGGGCGCGTGCGCTTCGAGGAACTCGTAGACCTCGGTCTGGTCGACGCCGGGGAACGTGCCGGTCGGCAGCGCCGCGAGCAGGCTCGTGGGGGTGCGGGCGGCGGGCCAGGAGGCATCCGCCCACTGCTCTGCCAGCGCGTCGGGCGCGCGGCGGCAGCAGGTCTCGTCGGGGCAGCGGCTCACCGAGCGGTGCGGCGTCTCGCGGCCGCGGAACCACTTCACGTGGCCGAACGGCACACCGACCGAGACCGAGTACTCGCCCTCCTTGGCCTTCTCGATGCGCGAGGTGCACCAGAACGTGCCCGACGGGGTGTCGGTGTACTGGTACCAGGGGCTGAAGCGGTCGGTCGCGTCGAACACCGTGCGGGCGGTCCAGTTGCGGCAGACCGTCGTGCCCTCGACCGCGCCGAGCGCATCGGACGGGAAGCGCACGGAGTCGTTCTCGTAGGCCTTGATGATGGTGCCCGACTCGTGCACCTTCATGAAGTGCACCGGGATGTCGAGGCGCGCCGTGGCGAGGTTCGTGAACCGGTGCGCGGCGGTCTCGTACGAGACGGCGAAGTGGTCGCGCAGCTCCTCCATCGAGATGCGGCGGAGGTTCTTCGCCTCGGTGAGGAAGCGCACGGCCGCCTGCTCGGGCAGCAGGATGGCCGCCGTGAGGTAGTTCGTCTCGACGCGCTGGCGCAGAAACTCGCCATAGTTTCTCGGCTCAGCGTGCGCGAGCACGTGGCTCGCGAGCGCCTGGAGGATGGGCGAACGCGAGTCGCGCGACGGCGACTGCGAGGTCGGCAGGTAGATGCGGCCGTTGCGCTTGTCGGTGACCGAGCGGGTCGAGTGCGGGAGGTCGCCGACGTAGTGCAGCGAGTAGCCGAGGTGGCTCGCGATATCGGCGACGAGCTGGTGCGAGACCGGGCCGCCGGCGTGGCCGACGGCCTGCAGCAGCTCGGCCGCGCGCTCCTCGAGCTCGGGATAGAAGTTGTCGCGGGCGCGCATCTCCTGGCGGAGCTCGGCGTTCGTGCGGCGGGCCTCCTCGGGGGTGGCCGCGCGCTCGCGGTGCAGGCGGTCGATCTCGTTGTGGAGCGCGAGGATCGTCTGCAGCGTCTGGTCGTTCATGCCCTTGGCCACGCGGAACGGCGGCAGCCCGAGCGCCTCGAACACCGGGCCGCGCTGCGCGCGCTCCACGGCGATCTCGAGCGCGTCGCGCGGGCTCGGCGGATCGGCGCGCAGCAGCTCGTCGACGGTCGTACCGAGGGCGAGCGCGATGGTGCGGAGCATCGAGAGCTTCGGCTCGCGGCGGCCGTTCTCGATCATCGAGACCTGGCTGGGCGCCCGGTCGACGGCCTGGGCGAGCTGCTCGAGGGTCATGCCGCGGGCGGTGCGGGCCTCGCGGATGCGGCGGCCGAGCGTCAGCGCGTCGATCTCGTCGTCGTGCTCGGTGTCGTCGCGGTCGGTCTCGGGGCGCGCCTGCGGGCCCGCGATGCGGGTCGGAGCGGTGGCGCGATCTGCGATGACCATGGATCGATGTTCACACGCGTTCGCGGTGGGTGCAAACAGAAGAAGTGTGAAGTTTCTGCGAATCGCGTCGAGTGTGGAGGGGTTCGCTCACGGGCATCCGGTCGGTCGTGTGCACTTCGTTCACGCCTCGGCGGTGAGCTCGCCGAGCACGTGCCGGGCGTTCTCAGCGATCGCCGGGTGGCGTTCGGCGACGTGGGCGAGCTGCGCGAGCGCCTGCAGCAGCGCCCATCCGCGGGCGCGCGCCCACTCCGCGTCGTCGGCGTTGACCGCGGCGCGATAGGTCTCGCGGGCGTCCGGCTCGAGGAGGTTCCATGCGACGCGGTGCTCGCTCGCGGGGTCGCCCAGGCCCATGGTGCCGAAGTCGAGCACGCCGGTGAGGCGGCCGTCGGCGACGAGGAGGTTGCCGGGGGAGAGGTCGCCGTGGATCCAGGTGCGGGTCGCCGGCGGGCGTGCGCTGCGTGCGGCGCTCCAGAACGCGTCGAGCTCGGTCGCGCCGACGGCCGCGAGCTGCCCGCTGACGAACTCGTCCTCCTCGGCGACCGGGCGCGGCCACGCCGTGGTCGGCGCTCCGTCGGGGTCGAGGTCGCGCATCGCGCGAGCGAAGGCGGCGAGGTCGCGGGCGAGGTCGTGCTGCGGTGTGCGCGCCGCGGCCGAGGCATCCGTTTCGTCGCCGACCGTTGGGTGCTCGCCGACGAGCCATCGGCAGACGGTCCAGTGCCAGGGGTACCCGTCGGCGGGTCGGCCGAGGGCGCGCGGCAGTGGCACGGCGACGGGGAGGTGCGGTGCGATGCGCGGGAGCCAGCGGTACTCGCGTTCGAGGGGTGCGGCCGCCCACGGCACGCGCGGCAGGCGCACGGCGAGCTCGTCGCCGAGGCGGAACATCGCGTTGTCGGTGCCCTGCGACGGTGCGGCGACGACCGGGCGGTGCGCCCACTCGGGGAACTGCGCGGCGACGAGACGGCGTGCCAGGGCGGCATCCGTCGGCACCTCGTCGGCGTGGGAGGTGCGCATCGGCACACGGTAGCGCAGCGGGGTGTGCGTGGGGATCGGCACGTGCCGAACCGGGCGGTGGCGGGGCGTCGGTTCGGGCGCCGGAGCAGGCGTGCCGAGCGGGCGTGCCGACGCAGCCCGAGTGTCGGTGGGTGCTGGTCGAATGAAGACGTGGAAGAGGCGGGCGAGGGCATGCGGGCGACACCGGTTGCGGTGCTGCCCGAGCATGCGTCCGCGTCTGCGGCCGGCATGCCGGTCGCGCTTCCCGCGCCCGACGAGCTCGACGCCGAGTGGGCGCTGTTCGACCGCGACGTGGAGGGGTGGTGGGAACTCGTGCAGGCCGATGCCGAGGCCTGCGAGGCCGAGCACGGCGTGCGGCCCGAGCACCTGCTGGACCTCGAGGTCGGCGAGGTCGCCTCGCTCACCCGGCAGCTCGAGCGCATCGCCGCGCGGCGCGCGCGGGTGCTCGAGCGGGCGCGACTGCGATCGCTCGAAGTCGAGGAGGCGCGGGCCGCGGAGCGCGAGGCCATGGGGCTGCGCGTCGAGGCGCCGTCGCGGCGGCGCGAGCTCGCGCACCGGTCGGTGACGGCCGAGATCGCGTGCGCCACCCGATCCGCTGAGGGCGCGGTGAGTCGTTGGCTGGCGGATGCCTCGCGGCTGGCCGACGACGCCGAGGCGACGCTCGACGCGGCCGAGTCGGGGCGCATCACCTTCGCGCACGCACGCATCATTGCCGACGAGGTGGCGTCGCTACCGGCCGCTGCACGCGGTGACTACGAAGCGACGGTGCTTCCGGTTGCCGAGCACACGACGCCGGCGCAGTTCCGGCGCCGGGCGCGGCGGATGCGGGAGCAGATGCATCCCGACTCGATCGAGGCCCGTGCCGTGGCCGCAGCCGCCGAGCGTCACGTGCGCATCACGCCCGAACGTGACGGCATGGCCTGGCTGGGCGCCTACCTGCCCGCTGCGACCGCGGCGTCGGTCGACGCGCAGCTCGACGACCGCGCGGGAGAGCTCGCCTCCACTGAGGGAGAGCGGCGCACGATGGCGCAGCTGCGGGCCGACGTGTTCGCCGACCTACTGACCGGCAGAGCACTCCCCGATGCATCCACGTCGGAGACCTCACGGCGGCGGGGCATCCGCCCGACCGTGACCGTGACGGTGCCGGCGATGACGCTGCTCGGTCGCGGCGATGAGCCGGCCGAGCTGGAGGGGTACGGGCCGATCCCCGTCGACGTGGCGCGCGAGCTCGCCGGAGCGGCGCCCTCGTGGAAGCGGCTGCTCACGCACCCCGAATCGGGGGCCGTGCTCTCGGTCGGCCGAGAACGCTACGCCGTGCCGCCCGACCTGCGGGCGTGGCTGCGGGTGCGCGACGGCACCTGTCGGTTCCCGGGGTGCACGAGATCGGCATCCGGGTGCGAGGTCGACCACACCGTCGACTGGGCGGTCGGCGGCGAGACCCGGCACGACAACCTCGCCCACCTGTGCGCCCGACACCACCACCTGAAGCACGAGGGCGGCTGGCGCGTCGGACCGGCGCCGGGCGGAGCGCTGCGCTGGCGAAGTCCGACCGGGCGCGAGTACGCCACGGAACCCGAGCAGGCGATCGGCGATCCACCCGCACCGCCGGGCCCGGCGGCCGCGGTGACGCCGGAGCCGAAACACGCCGACCCGCCGTTCTGACGTGCCGGTGCGCATACCGCGACCCGCGCGCCCTGTGACCCGGGCGCCCGGTGACCCGCGCGCCCGGTGACCTGCGCGCCCGGTGACCTGCGCGCCCGGTGGCCCGCGCGCCCGGTGGCCCGCGCGCCCTGCGGTATGCCTGTCCTGCTCCGCGCCGCGCGCGCCCGTGCCTACCGTGCGCGGCGGCGCGGGCGCGCCGTCCACACCGCACGGGAACTCCCAAGACTCCGTGATTGACTGTCACTTCCGCGCGCCGGATCCGGCACGCACACCGACCGGAAGACCATCATGCGCCGTACCGCCCTGCTCGCACCCCTCGCACTCGCCTCGCTCCTGCTCACGGGGTGCACCGCCGCGGCCGACACGCAGACGGCCGAGGAGGCGTGCGGCGTGCTGAACCAGGCAGCCAACGAGCTCGCGACCGGCATGGGCATCGAGGACGCGTTCGCCGAGGCATCGGCCGACCCCATCGAGGGCGCCGAGCGACTGGTCGCGATCGCCGACGCGATCGCGACCACCGCGCAGGACGAGATCGGCAACGCCGACGTGCGCGACGCCGCCCTCGAGTTCTCCACCCAGGTCGGTGCCGTCGCCGACGTCATGGCCGAGGCCGCGACCGACCCCGAGAACGTCGACCTCGACGCGTTCACCGCGACGCTCGAGGACTTCCAGGCGGCATCCGTCGCCTATGAGGAGATCTGCCCGGCCTGAGACCCGGCCCGAGCCGCCCCGTTCAGGAACCCGAGGCGTACACCCGCTCGCCCTCGACGAAGGTCTGATCCACGGTCGTGAGGCCGATCTCCTCGTCGGGCCCGGCGAACGGGTCGCGGTCGAGCAGCGCCAGGTCGGCGTACTTGCCGACCTCGATCGTGCCCGTCACGTCCTCGAGGTGGTTCACGTACGCCGAGCCCGCGGTGTACGCGGTCAGCGCGGTGCCGAGGTCGAGGCGCTGGCCGATGTAGAACGGCTCGTACTCGCCCTCCTCGAGGCCGGGCGCCGACTTCCGGTTCACGGCCGTGTGGATCGCCGACATCGGGTTCGGCGACGTCACCGACCAGTCGCTGCCCGCCGCGAGCACCGCACCCGAACGGTGCAGGTCGCCGAACGGATACTGCCACGCCGCCCGCTCGTCGCCCAGGAACGGCAGCGTGAGCTCCACCATCTGCGGCTCGTACGCCGCCCACAGCATCTGCATGTTCGCCACGACGTCGAGCTCGCGGAACCGGTGCAGGTCGTCGGGGTGCACCACCTGGATGTGCGAGATGTGGTGGCGGTGGTCGCTGCGGCCGTTCCGGGCGATCGCGTGCTCCACGGCATCGAGGCACTCGCGCACCGCACGGTCGCCGATCGCGTGGAAGTGCGCCTGGAAGCCCAGCGCGTCGAGCCGCGGCACCGCCTCGTTCAGCACCTCGGGGTCGATGAACGAGATGCCCGAATTGTCAGACGGATGCCCGTGCCCATCGCAGTACGGCTCGAGCATCGACGCGGTGAAGTTCTCCGGCACGCCGTCCTGCATCAGCTTGATGCTGGTCGACGCGAACCGGCCGCCGCGATAGGCCTCGCGCTTGGCGACCAGGTCGTCGATCTGCTCGAGGCCGCGCGTGCGGTCCCACCAGATCGCGCCGACCACGCGGCCGGTCAGCAGCCCGCGCTCGGCGGCCTGCACGTAGGCGGGCCCGGCGTCGCCGGCGTCGCCGTACGACCCGACGATCGCGTCCTGCCACCCGGTCACGCCGAACGAGTGCAGGTACGCCTGCCCGAGCTGCACCGCCTGCAGCAGCTCCTCGTCGGTCGTACGCGGCAGCAGCCGGTTCACCAGCGACATCGCGCCCTCGTGCAGCGTGCCCGACGGGTTGCCGTCGGCATCGCGCTCGATGCGCCCGTCGGCCGGGTCGGGGGTGTGCTTGTCGATGCCCGCGAGGCGCAGGGCGACCGAGTTCACCCACGCGCCGTGACCGTCGCGGTTCGGCAGGAACGCCGGCCGGTCGGGCACCACGCGGTCGAGGTCGGCCGCGAGCGGCGTGCCGCCCGGGAACGCGCTCATCGTCCAGCCGCCGCCGAGCACCCACTCGTCGTCGGGCCGAGCGGCCGCGTACTCCGCGATCATGTCGAGGTACAGCTGCGGCGTGCCGAACACCTCCGCGAGGTTGCAGCGCATCAGGTCGAGCCCGCCCCACACGGGGTGCGCATGCGCGTCCTGGAACCCCGGCACGAGCATCCGCCCGGCCAGGTCGACGTGCTCGGTGCGTGGCCCGATCAGCTCGCGCACCTCGTCGTGACCGACGGCGACGATGCGCCCGCCGGTGACGGCGACCGCGGTCGCCCGCGTGCGCTGCGTGGTGGCCGTGAAGACCGGACCGCCCGAGAAGACGAGGTCGGCGTGCTGCTGCATGTTCAGTTGGTGCTCAATTCCCAGTCATCGTGCGCGCGATCTGCGTGGCCGAATCGCCCGCGCGGCGCAGCACGTACGCGACGAACGCGAGTGCGACCAGCGTCAGCAGCAGCATCAGCGTCGAGACCGCGGCGATCTCGGGCCGCAGGCCCGTGCGCACCGCGCTCAGCACGTAGACCGGCCACGGCGTCGCGCCCGACACCTGCACGAACGCCGACACGATGGTGTTGTCGAGGCTCAGCGTGAACGACAGCAGGAAGCCGGCGAGCACGGCGGGCATCGCGAGCGGCAGCGTCACCTTGAAGAACGTCTTCAGCGGCGGCGCATACAGGTCGGCGGATGCCTCCTGCAGCTGCGCGTCCAGCCCCGCGAGGCGGGCGCGCACGATGTACGACACGACCGCCGTCGCGAACAGCGTGTGGCCGACGACGAGTCGGGCGATGCCGTTGTTGAACAGCGTCAGGCCGAAGTCCTGGCCGAGGGTCACCAGCCACGGCAGCAGCGCCACGGCATCGACGATCTCGGGCGTGACCGACACCAGCAGGAGCAGCACCAGGAACCAGCCGACCCACTTGCCCGGCCGGCTCGCCATCGCGATGCCGGCGAGCGTGCCGAGCGTGGTCGCGATGGTCGCCGCGATGATGCCCGACTGGATCGACACCATGACCGCGTTCTGGATCGCCGGCTTCTGGAAGATCGTGAGGAACGCGTCGATGCCGAAGCCGTCCCACGACACCAGCAGGCGGCCCGTGTTGAACGAGTACACGATGATCACGATGATCGGCACGAAGAGGAAGCCGAAGACCAGCACGCTCCACACGGTGAGCGCGATGTCGGACGCCGACTTGCGCGCCGGCCGGATCTCGGGGGCGGAGCCGCCCGAGGCATCCGCCTGCCGCACCGCCGGTCGTTCGTTCAGAGCGGTCATGATCTCTCCGTCACGGTGGCTGCGGTCGGGGTGCTGCGCGTGCTCGGCGCGTTCGCCTCGGCGTCGCCGATCACGAGCCGTGAGCGCATGCGCGACGGCATGGTGACCAGCCAGACGATCAGCCCGGCGATCGCGACGGTCACCATGATCACCAGGATCAGCAGCACGGCCATCGCCGAACCGAGCGCCCAGTTCTGCGCGGTCTGGAACTGGCTGGCCACGAGCTGGCCGACCATGTTGCCCTGCGCGCCGCCGAGCACGGTCGCGGTGATGTAGTCGCCCATGAGGGGGATGAACACGAGCAGCACGCCCGCGATGATGCCGGGGCGGGCCAGGGGCACCGTCACCGAGAGGAAGGTGCGGATGCGGCCCGCGCCGAGGTCCTTCGCGGCCTCGCGCATCGGTTCGCCGACGCGGTCGAACGCGACGAACAGCGGCAGGATCATGAGCGGCAGGTAGTTGTACACCACGCCGAGCAGCACGCCGCCGCGCGTGTAGAGCAGGTCGAGCCCGCCGAGCAGGCCCTCCGGGGCCAGCAGGATCTGCCAGCCGATGGTGCGCACCAGGAAGTTCGTCCAGAACGGCACCATCACCAGCGCGAGCAGCAGCCCGCGACGGTTCGGCGGCGCCTTGACCGCCATCCAGTACGCGACCGGTGCGCCGATGACGAGGCAGAGCACGGTGCCCAGCACGCCCACCCACAGGGTGTTCATGAAGGTGGCGAAGAACACCGGCGAGAACGCCTCGACGTACCGGTCGAACGACAGCACGTCGGTGGCGTGCGTGCCGAAGATGCCCGGCTTGTAGCCGAACGAGAAGTAGATCACCATCCCGACCGGGATGATGAAGAACGCGACCAGCCACGCCCAGGCGGGCGTGGCCAGCGCGAACTTCGGACTACGCACCAGCGGCGACCTTCGTCTTGTTCCAGATGTCGACGATCGTCTGCTGGGCCTCGTTGATGGTGGTCTCCTGCATGGTCGCGAGCTGGTCGGACGTGAAGAAGATGAGCTCGGGCAGCTCGACGCCGTACTCCTCGGCTGCCGCCTCGATGCCCGCGCCACCGGTGTTGTAGCCGATGTAGTCGAGCTCGAGCAGCGAGTTCTCCGGGGTGAGCACGTAGTTGATGAACGCGTGCGCCGCCTCGGGGTGCGGGGCACCGGCGGCGATGGCCCAGTTGTCCATCCAGATCTCGGTGGTCGGGGCGGGGAGCACCCACTTCCAGCGGTCTGGGTCGGCCGACTCGAGGATGCCGAGGCGCGCGTCGCCGTTCCAGGTCTGCACCAGCGCGGCTGCGTTGGTCGGGATGATCGTGCCGCCCGGGTACGACTCGAAGGTCGAGATGTGCGGCGCGATGTTGTTGACCATGTAGTCCTCGGCCTCGGCGAGCAGCGCCTCGTCGGTCGTGGACTGCGACTCGCCGATCGACCAGAGGTAGGCGCCGGCGATCGCGATCGGGTCGTCGAGCATCGAGACGCTGCCGCTCGCCTCGTTCTGCGCGGCGTCGAGGAAGTCGGCCCACGTGGTGAGCTCGCGGTCGATGACCGTCGTGTCGTAGACGAAGCCGGTCGTGCCCCACGCCTTGCAGATCGAGTACTCGTTCTCGGGGTCCCAGGCGAGGCCGAGGAACTCGGGGTCGACGTGCTCGATGTTCGGGATCAGGTCGAGGTTCAGCGGGGTGAACAGGCCGTTCTCGATCATCTGCGGGATGAACGGGCCGGTCGGCACGATGATGTCGTAGCCAGAGGTGCCGTTCGCCGCGATGAGCTTCGAGACGAGCTCCTCATTCGAGTTGTACGAGTCGAGGGTGATCGTCGGGCCGAGCTCGGTGGTGAAGTTCTCGATCACGCCCGGGTCGTCGTAGTCGCCCCAGGTGTAGATGGAGAGCGAGTCCTCGAGCTCGCCGCCGGTCGCCTGCGGGGCGGACGACTCGGCGCCGCCGGGCGTGCACGCGGCGAGGACGCCGGCGCCACCGGCCGCAGCCGCGAAGCTGAGGAAGCGGCGGCGGTTGAGGTTCCGGGCGATCGTGGGCACCTGGCTCGCGGGAGCGAGGATCTTGAGGGGTTCGTTCTCGGCCATGGGGGACACTCCTGGTGATCGGGGCTGCAGGGGACGGGTGGTGCGGTGGTGCTGCTGTGGTGCGGGCTGGGTCGGGTCAGGTGGTCGGAAGCTCGACGTGTCCGCCGGCGTGGGCGGCCTCGTCGAGGGGGAAGAGGTGCACGCTCGCGGGCTCCCAGCTGCACCAGACGGTGCTGCCGGTCGCGAGACGCGGCGCCTCGGGGCTGGGGCGGCGGGCGATGATGCTCAGGTCGTGTCCGAGCTGCACGAGGTACTGCATGGTCTCGCCGAGGTGCGAGACGCCGATGAGTCGTCCCTCGACCGCGTTCGCGCCGGGCGAGGCCGGGGCGTCGGCGGAGATCGACACGAACTCGGGGCGCACCGCAGCCTGCGCGGGCGCGCCGGCGGTGACGGCGTCGAACGACCGGTCGCTGCGGATCACGCCGTGCGGGGTGTCCACCGCGTCGGCGTCGGCCGCGGCGGTGCCGGGGAAGAAGTTCTGCTGGCCGACGAACGCGGCCACGTACGCCGAGGCCGGCGCGCCGTAGACGGTGTCGGCGTCGGCGAGCTGCTCGATGCGGCCGTCGCGCATGATCGCGATGCGGTCGCTCATCGAGAGCGCCTCGCCCTGGTCGTGCGTGACGAAGACGAAGCTGATGCCGAGCTTGGCCTGGAGGATCTTCAGCTCGAGCTGCATCTCCTCGCGGAGCTGCCGGTCGAGCGCGCCGAGCGGCTCGTCGAGGAGCAGCACGCTCGGGCGGTTGACGAGTGCGCGTGCGAGCGCGATGCGCTGCTGCTGGCCGCCCGAGAGCTGGGTGGGCTTGCGGTCGGCGAACTTGCGCATCTGCACCATGTCGAGCGACTCGATCACGCGCTCGCGGATCTCCGCCTTCGGGGTGCGGGTCTGCTGCATGCCGTACGCCACGTTCTCGGCGACCGACATGTGCGGGAAGAGGGCGTAGGCCTGGAACACGGTGTTCACGTGGCGCTTGTAGGGCGGCACGCCGAGCACCGACGCGCCGGAGATGCGGATGTCACCGGCATCCGGCTGCTCGAACCCGGCGATCATGCGGAGGGTCGTGGTCTTGCCGCAGCCCGATGGACCGAGCAGCGAGATGAACTCGCCGGCCTCGACGCGCAGGCTCAGGTCGTCGACGGCCGTGTTCTGGCCGTAGAGCTTCGTCACGCGGTCGATGACGACCGTGCCCGTGGCATCCGCGCCGCTCTCGTCGGGCCGGGGTGCAGGCGCGGCCTGCTCCGACGTGTCTGCCACTGTCACGTGGGGATTCCTCCTTGCATACCGCCACCCGGCATCGGGTGTATCGGGTATTCAATGTCACGCCCGGCGGCCGGGCAATCGCCCGAAGGGCGAATGCGACACATCATCCCACCGGGGGAGCTGGTCGGACGAACCGTCCGGGAGAGCTTTACCGAGGTGTTACACAACGCTGCGGTTTCGGTAGTCGAATGGCGCTAGGGCGGCTGACTTCCTCCGTCAATCCGAGAAAGCACGACGGATGCAGCGGTCGAGCGCGCGAACCGCCACGGCAGACAGAGTGCATCGCGGCGACCGGGCCGTCGACGACCGCGCGAAACGGGCTTCTTCCGCGGCGCAGAAGAACGCATGGATTTCTCCCGGAGATTCCGGTTCGCGAGCTTGCCGCGGGCCGCATCGTGGATGCACCGAACGAACTTCGCGGCACCGGCATCCGCCCGACCGCAGTCACCGATGAAGGAGACCCAGATGAGCACCGCACCGCAGCCCGCCCGCCCCGGCGACCAGGCCCAGACCGCCGACGAGCTCCGCCTCGAGTGGGACGCCGACCCCCGCTGGGAGGGCATCCGCCGCGACTACACCGCCGACGACGTCATCTCGCTGCGCGGCCCGGTGCGCGAGGAGCGCACGCTCGCCAAGCGCGGCGCGCAGAAGCTGTGGGACGACATCCAGCAGAACACCGGCAACGCGTTCTCGCGCATGGAGGACCCGGAGTGGTCGGCCGCGCTCGGCGCCCTCACCGGCAACCAGGCCGTGCAGCAGGTGCGCGCCGGCCTCAAGGCCATCTACCTCTCGGGCTGGCAGGTCGCGGCCGACGCGAACCTGTCGGGCCAGACCTACCCCGACCAGTCGCTCTACCCGGCGAACTCGGTGCCGGCCGTCGTGCGCCGCATCAACAACGCGCTGCTGCGCGCCGGCCAGATCGAGGACGACGGCCGTGACTGGATGGCCCCGATCGTCGCCGACGCCGAGGCCGGCTTCGGCGGCCCGCTGAACGCCTACGAGCTCATGCAGGGCATGATCGAGGCCGGCGCGGCCGGCGTGCACTGGGAGGACCAGCTCGCCAGCGAGAAGAAGTGCGGCCACATGGGCGGCAAGGTGCTCATCCCCACCTCGCAGCACATCCGCACCCTGAACGCCGCCCGCCTCGCGGCCGACGTCTCCGGCGTGCCGTCGATCATCATCGCCCGCACCGACGCGCTCGCCGCGACGCTGCTGACGAGCGACCACGACGAGCGCGACGCGCAGTTCGTCACCGGCGAGCGCACCGCCGAGGGCTTCTACGAGGTGCAGAACGGCATCGAGCCGGTCATCGCCCGCGGCCTCGCCTACGCCGAGTACGCCGACATGCTCTGGGTCGAGTCGGCCGAGCCCGACCTCGACCTCGCCCGTCGGTTCGCCGAGGCCGTGCACGCGAAGTTCCCGGGCAAGCGCCTGTCGTACAACTGCTCGCCCTCGTTCAACTGGAAGAGCCACCTCGACGACGACCAGATCGCGAAGTTCCAGCGCGAGCTCGCGTCGATGGGGTACGCGTTCCAGTTCATCACCCTCGCGGGCTTCCACGCCCTCAACCACTCCATGTTCACGCTCGCCAAGGACTACGGCGAGCGGCACATGAGCGCCTACGTCGAGCTCCAGGAGGCGGAATTCGCCTCGGAGGCGGACGGCTACACGGCCACGCGTCACCAGCGCGAGGTCGGTACCGGCTACTTCGACCGCATCGCGACCGCGCTGAACCCCTCCAGCGCCACCCTGGCCCTCGTCGGATCGACCGAGGAAGCGCAGTTCACCGGCAGCCACTGAGGCCGCGGGTCATTCGAACCTGAGGAGAAGATCATGAACACCACGCCCACGTCGACCCTGGAGCGCACGGATGCTCCCGAGGCATCCGGCACCCCCACCCCCGAGCCCCGCCCGGCGACCGGCTCGAGCTTCCAGATCATCCAGCCCCGCATCGAGGTCACCGCCGAGGTCTTCCCGGAGGACGCGGAGATCCTCACGCCCGAGGCGCTGCAGTTCCTCGCCGAGCTGCACGACCGGTTCGCCGGCACGCGTCACGACCTGCTCGCCGCGCGCCTGCAGGGACGGGTCGACGTGGCCAACGGGCGCGACCCGAAGTTCCTGCCCGAGACCGCGTTCATCCGCGACGACGCGTCGTGGCGGGTGGCCGGCCCCGGGCCGGGCCTGGAGGACCGCCGGGTGGAGATCACCGGGCCGACCGACCGCAAGATGGCGATCAACGCGCTGAACTCCGGCGCGAAGGTCTGGCTCGCCGACCAGGAGGACGCGACCAGTCCCACCTGGGAGAACGTGATCGGCGGGCAGCGCTCGCTGTACGACTTCCTGCACGGCGAGCTCACCCACACCTCGCCCGAGGGCAAGCACTACGCGGTCACCGCGTCGGAGACCCCGACGATCGTGATGCGGCCGCGCGGCTGGCACCTGGTCGAGAAGCACATGCGCTTCCACGACCGGTCGGGGCGCGACATGAACGCGTCCGGCTCGCTGGTCGACTTCGGGCTGTACTTCTTCCACAACGCCAAGGCGCTCATCGCCGCCGGCCGCGGACCGTACTTCTACCTGCCGAAGCTCGAGTCGCACCGCGAGGCGAAGCTGTGGAACGACATCTTCACCTTCGCGGAGGAGTACGTCGGCATCGAGTACGGCACGATCCGTGCGACCGTGCTGATCGAGACGATCCAGGCAGCGTTCGAGATGGACGAGATCCTGTTCGAGCTGCGCGACCACTGCGCGGGCCTGAACGCCGGCCGCTGGGACTACATCTTCTCGATCGTGAAGACGTTCCGCTCGCGCGGCCGCCGCTGGGTCACGCCCGACCGCAAGACCATCACCATGACGGTGCCGTTCATGCGGGCGTACACCGAGCTGCTCGTGCAGACCTGCCACAAGCGGGGCGCGCACGCGATCGGCGGCATGAGCGCGTTCATCCCGAACCGGCGCGACCCCGAGGTGACCGAGGCGGCGCTCGCCGCGGTGAGCGCGGACAAGCGGCGCGAGGCGACCGACGGGTTCGACGGCACCTGGGTGGCGCACCCCGACCTGATCCCGACGGCGCGTGCGGAGTTCGACGCGGTGCTCGGCGACCGGCCCAACCAGGTCGACCGCCAGCGCGACGACGTGCACGTGACCGCGGCCGACCTGCTCGACATCCCGTCGGCCGGCGGCGAGGTCACCGAGCAGGGCGTGCGCGACAACATCTCGATCGGCATCCGCTACATCGAGTCGTGGCTACGGGGCACCGGTGCCGCGGCGATCGACAACCTGATGGAGGACGCCGCGACGGCCGAGATCTCGCGCTCGCAGATCTGGCAGTGGCTGCACGACAACACCGTCACCGCCGAGGGCACGCGCATCGACCAGACGTTCATCGTCGGCGCCATGGGCGACGCGGTGCGCGGGCTGCCGCGCTTCGAGGGCGACCGGTTCGACGACGCGATCCAGGTGTTCCGCACCGTCGCACTCGAGCCCGAGTTCCCGACGTTCCTGACGGTGGGGGCGTACGCGAGGTTCCTGTAGGGCGCTGCGGTTCCGGGCCGGTGCAGTGGCGGGCCCGTCTTCCGGAAGGGAGGCGGGCCCGCTCGCGTGCGTCGGTGCTCAGCGCCTCGCCCAGGCGGTCGCGCGGCGCGTGGTGGCGGCGAGGTATTCACGGGGGATGCGGCGGAGGCCCCAGGCGGCGCTGCCGATCGATTCGCCGAGGCGTCCGCGCCTGAGGTCGGTGAGCGTCGACGCGGACACCCACTCGGCGGTGGCACGGCGGAACCCGGCGATGTTCTGGCGGATCAGCGCCGGCGTGGCCTCATCGCCGTGATGCTCCGCCCACGCGAGTTGCGCACGCAGTGCGCGCAGGAACGCCTCAGCGCTGTGCAGGCCGCCGGATCGGTTGCCGGCGTGACGACGGTATCCCGCGAGGGCGCGAGGCGCTGCGGCGAACTGCCCGAGTTGCAGCAGGCGGAGGGTGAACTCGATGTCCTGCGCGTGCGGGAAGCACGGGTCGAACCCGCCGACGAGCTCGAACGCGTCTCGCCGTACGAGCATCGTCATGATGTGCGGAAGCGGCGCCGTGCCGCGCAGCATCTCGGTGCGATCCGCGGCGACGAACTCCGCGACCACCCCCGTCGGGGCGCCGTCGCCGTCCATGATCCAGTGCCCGGTCCCGCATGCCACCGCATCGGGACGGGAATCGATCGCGGCCAGCTGCTCGGCGAGCTTCTCCGGATGCCACTCGTCATCGTCGTCGAGGAAGGCGAGCCACTCGCCGGTGGTCGCCGCCGCACCGCGGTTGCGTGCCGCCGAGACGCCCGCGGGGGCTTGACGCAGGTAGCGCACGGCCAGGTCGGTCGCGACCTGCTCGACTCGATCGGGAACGGGCGAGCCGTCGTCCACGACGACGATCTCGGCGACCGCGATCGTCTGCCCCTGCACCGATGCGATCGCGTGCCGGAGGTACGGGCTGTCGCGATTGGTCGCGATCACCACGCTCACGTCGGCGCTCATCGCGTCGCGCACCACTCAGCGCCTCGCCCAGGCCGTCGCGCGGCGGGCGGTGGCGGCGACGTACTCGCGGGGGATGCGTCGGAGGCCCCAGGACGCGCTGCTGGCGGCGGTGCCCGCGCGGCCGCGACGGACGTCGGCGAGGGTGGATGCGGAGAGCCACTCGGCGGTGGCACGGCGGAAGCCCGCGATGTTCTCGCGGATCAGGGGCGGCGTGGCCTCGTCGCCGCGTCGCTCGGCCCACGTGAGCTGGGCGCGCAGCGCGCGCAGGAACGCCTCCGCGCTGTGCAGGCCGCCTGAATGGTTGCCGGCGTGCCGGCGGTACCCGGCGAGTGGACGGTCGACGGCCGCGAACCGTCCCTCCTGCAGTAGGCGCAGGGTGAGCTCGACGTCCTCCGCGTGGCGGAACGACTCGTCGAAACCGCCGATGCGATCGAACGGATCGCGCCGCACGAGCAGGGTGAGGATGTGCGGCAGCGGCCTCGACCCGCGCAGCAACTCCTCGCTGGGCACGTCGGCGAACCCCGACGACGTGCCGGTCTGCGCGCCGTCCGCGTCCATGAACCAGTAGCCGCTGCCGCAGGCCACCCGGCCGGGGGAGCTGCTCAGGGCGGAGAGCTGCTCTGCGAGTTTCTCCGGATGCCAGAGGTCATCGTCGTCGAGGAAGGCGAGCAACTCGCCGGTGGTCGCCGCCGCACCGCGGTTGCGTGCCGCCGAGACGCCGGCCGGGGCCTGGCGCAGGTACGTGACGCCGAGGTCGGCCGCGACGGACTCGATGGGCGCCGGTGAGGGCGACCCGTCGTCGACGACGACGATCTCCGCGACCGGCACCGTCTGTCGCTGCACCGAGGCGATCGCGTCGGCGAGGTAGGGGCCGCCACGATTGGTGGCGATCACCACGCTGACGCGATCGTGTTCCATGGCCACACGCTATCCGTCGGGCGGGGGCGGCTGCGCTGGTGCGGCGGGGTGTGGAGAGCATGCGGATCGGTAGGCTCGCGTCGAGGTGCCCGCACGGGGCATCCGCTCGCCCTGCACCACCGACGGCATCACCCGACCGAATGGAGCGCTCACATGGACGTCAGCATCACCGCAGGACCGGCCTTCGCGATGGGGATGGTCACGTTGGCGGCGGGAGGGTCGGTGCGCGTCGAAGCGGGTGCGATGGCCATGACCCGCGGCGACATCGAGATCGAGACGTCGACGCGTGGCGGGTTCATGGCGGGCCTCAAGCGCACGTTCGGCGGTGAGAGCTTCTTCGTCAACGACTTCCACTCGGGTTCCGGCGGCCAGGTCGGCGTGACCGCGACCCTGCCTGGCGACATGGCCAAGGTGACGCTCGCGGGCGACACCGCGCTCATGGTGCAGTCGGGCTCGTGGAGCGCGTCGGACCCCGACGTCGACGTCGACTCGAAGTGGGGCGGCGGCAGGTCGTTCTTCAGCGGTGAGGGGCTCATCCTGTTGCGCTGCTCGGGCACCGGCGACCTGCTCATGTCGTCGTACGGGGCGATCGTCGCGACCGAGCTCACGGCGGGCGAGACCATGACGCTCGACACCGGCCACGTCGTCGCGTTCGACGAGACCGTGCAGTACTCGGTGCGGAAGGCCGGCAGCTGGAAGTCGACCCTGCTCGGCGGCGAGGGCCTGGTCACCGACTTCAGCGGGCCGGGCCGGGTGTGGCTGCAGACCCGCTCGAGCGTCGACCTCATCGGGTGGATCAAGAAGGTCAACCCGCAGCGCTCGGGTTCCGACCGGTAGCCCGGGTCGCGGCGACGATCAGCCCGCCGGGATCACGGTGACCTCGACCGGCACCACCGTCAGGGTGAGGCCGATCGGGCCAGGGAAGTCGGTCTGGATCGCATCGTGCAGGTCGGATGCGTCCGGCGCGTCGCCGGAGCCGGTGATCGTCACGGACACCTCCGGACCTGTGACGGCCACGTCGGTCACCTCGAACCCGCTGTCATCGCCGAGCCACTCCTCGACGGTCGTCTGCACGTCGCGCTCGCGGTTCTGCGTCTGCAGCAGGCCCTCCGAGGTCAGCATCAGCGGCAGCATGATGATGCCGGCCAGGATCACGAACGGCGCGACGGTCTGAAGGATCTGCGCCGGCCGGTTGCGCAGCGCATACGGGCGCGCGAATCCGGTGATCACGAAGACCGCCGCGGCCGCGAGCACGATCGCGACGAAGTTCGTCAGGAAGAGCAGCGCGGCGCCACCCGCATCGTCGAGTCGCCCGCCGTTGAGACTGACGCCCACCACCGCGAGCGGGGGCACGAGCGCGACCGCGATCGCCACGCCCGCGATGCCGGCGGCCACGCGCGAGTTGACCGTCGCGAACGCTCCTGCCGCACCTGCGGCGAGCGCGATCATCATGTCGACGGTGTTCGGCGAGACGCGCGAGACGATCTGCGAGTTCGTCGAGAACGAGACCGCGACCGGGGCCCACGCGGTGATGCCGTACGCGAGCACGATCGACACGATCGCCCCCGAGGTCACGAGCGTCGCCGACTGGAAGGCGCGGCGCGACCAGCCGTTCACGAGCGCGCCCGCGAGGCCGAGGATCGGCGTCATCAGCGGCGCCACGAGCATGGCGCCGATGACGACGGCCGTGGAGTCCTGCAGCACCGCGAAGGTCGCGATCGCCACGGAGAGCACGAGCATGACCCACCAGGTGCCGAGCTTCGTGAGTCGCTGGGGACGCTCGAAGTAGAGGCCGGATGCCTGTTCCGCGCGCGTCTTGCGGCCGATGTCCGAGCCCTCGATCCAGTCCCACAGCACGTCCGGGATGGAGGCGGTCGACGGGTTCAGGCCCGTGCCGCGGGACGCCCGGCGGAGGCTCCAGGAGATGAGCACGAAGCCGACCACGAGCGCGAGCGCGGCCGCGGTGATGATCACGGTTGTCGTCAGCGAGGAGGGCACCATGAAGGCGAGCACGCCGCCGACGAGCGCGATCGCGCCGCCCGCGAGTCGGGGGATCGGGTTGCGCTCGCGCCGCTTCGCGAGCGCACCGATCATCGCGACCAGTCCGCGGATACCGACGTAGACGCCCAGCACGACGATGATGAGCGGCAGCGAGACCTCGCCCCCGCCCAGTACCGCGATGAAGGTCACGAGCGCGGTCAGCGCCAGCGCGGCGAGCCCGCGCGGCGCGGCGAGCCACCGGTTGACCCGGCGGGCGAACCACCGGGCGCCGAACACGGCGTAGACGAGGTCGGCGAGGCCGCTGATCCCGAGCAGCGCGATCGCAATGACCGTCGCGACCGTGGTCGTCAGGTCGGGGAGCAGCAGTACGACGAGCCCCGCGACCACGCAGGCGAAACCGCGGAACGCCACGGTGTTCGACAGCGCCGCCGACATGGTTCGCAGTTGATCGCGCAGCCGGTCGTTCGCGCTCGGATTGACCCAGTCGGCCTTGTCGTCGACCTCCACGTCCGTGCCCTCTCCCGAAGCCTGATGCCGTGCGCCAAGCCTAGGGCGAGCGGATGCCTCCGGGCTGCGGTCACCCGACGCGCCGCACTTCTCCCTGAGGGAGTCTCATCTGTGAGTAACCTGCGAATCGCGAGATTCACAGGCGAATCTCAGATTGGAGCATGTCATGGACAGGCTGACCCTGAACAGCCGGGCCGGGACCGTCGGCGGTATCTATGGGATCATCGCGGCGGTGATCCTCATCCTGGGCGCGATCGCCGCGGTGGTCGGGTTCATCCAGGCGATCGTCATCGCCGACGACGTCTTCGCGGGCATCCTCGCCGGCCTGTTCGCGGCCCTCGCGATCGGTGTCTCCGCCATCGTGTCGTGGGCCGGGGTGCAGATGTTCGCGCTCGTCGCCCGCTACATCGAGTGGCGATCGGCGGAGTAGCCGAGCACCCGACGCGAACGCGCAGCGCCCGTCCGGAGTCGACCGGGCGGGCGCTGCGCGTGCCCGGTGCGTCCGCTCCGGGCGCCGTTTGATGGAATGAACGGCATGACGCAGGTGGACTGGAGCAGCAGGCTGGGACGGATCGGGGTCTGGGCAGGGGTGACCGCGATCGACGCGGACGCCGCCGCGCAGATCGAGGGGCTCGGGTACGGCACGGTCTGGCAGGGCGGGTCGCCCACGGCCGACCTGCGACGGGCCGAGCAGCTGCTCGACGCCACCGAGACGCTCGTGGTCGCGACGGGCATCGTCAACATCTGGAAGGCCGACGCGGACGAGCTCGCCGACGCCTACCACCGCATCGTCGACCGGCACCCGGGTCGACTCGTGCTCGGCATCGGGTCGGGTCACCGCGAGGCCACACCGCATCGTGAGCGACCGCTCGACGCCGTGCAGCGCTACCTCGACGTGCTCGACGCCCGGGGCGTGCCGGCCCGCGACCGACTGGTCTCGGCGCTCGGGCCGAAGATGCTCGCGATCGCGGCCGAGCGCAGCGCCGGGACGCACCCGTACCTCACCGTGCCGACGCAGACCGCCGAGATGCGGGCCGCGCTCGGCCCGGACGTGCTGATCGCGCCCGAGCAGACGGTGGTGCTCGACGAGGACGACGACACGGCGCGGGCCGCCGCGCGCGCATTCCTGCACCGGTACCTGCAGCTGACGAACTACGCGAACACGATGCGCCGGGCGGGGTTCGGCGACCACGACATCGCCGACGGCGGCAGCGACGACCTCGTCGACCGGATCGTCGTGCACGGCTCGGCGGCGATGGTGGCGGGAGGCATCCGTGCCCATCTCGACGCGGGCGCCGACCATGTCTGCGTGCAGGTGGTGCCGGCGGGCGACGAGCTCGTCGCGGCGTTCGACGCGCTGGCCGGTGAGCTCTCGGACGAGCTCACCGGCCGGCGGGACTAGCGACCGGGCGTCAGAGCGTGCCGCCGAAGACCGGCATGAAGCTCGCGTCGCCGTAGTCGGCGATGCGCTCGATGTGCTTCAGGGTCTCCATGTCCTCGTCGGAGATGACGAAGTCGAGCTCGGCGTTGGAGGCCATGTGCGCAGGGGTCTTCGTCTTCGGGAGGGGGAGCAGGCCGAGCTGCAGGTCGTAGCGGATCGACAGCTGCGGCACGGTCACGCCGTAGGTCGCGGCGATGGCCTGGACCTGCTCGTTCTTCAGCAGCTCGCCGTGGGCGACCGGGGAGTAGGCCTCGACGAGGATGCCCTGTGCCTGCGTGTACTCGATGAGCTCGAGCGGGGTGTTGCTGATGTGCGCGAGGATCTGGTTCACCATCGGCTTGACGGTCGCGAACTCGAGGATGTTCTCGATGTCGGCCTGCTCGAAGTTCGACAGGCCGATGGCGTGGACCTTGCCGGCCTCGTACGCGTCCTCGAGGGCCTTCCACACCTCGCGGTTCTCGGCGAAGTAGTCCTTGTCGCCGCGGAACTCGGTCCACGGGTGCGGGCTGTGGATGATCATCAGGTCGATGTAGTCCATGCCGAGCGCCTCGAGGGAGCCGTCGATGCTCTGCGCGGCGGCCTCGTAGGACTTCGCGCCGGCGTCGACCTTGGTGGTGATGAAGAGGTCGCCGCGTGCGACGCCGCTCGCGCGCACGCCCTCGCCCACGCCGCGCTCGTTGGCGTACGCCTGCGCGGTGTCGATGTGACGGTAGCCGAGGCCGATGGCCTCCTGCACTGCGGCGACGACCTGCTGGTCGTCGATCATCCAGGTGCCGAGGCCGAGCTTGGGGATCTCAACGCCGTTCGGCAGGGTGTAGGTCTCGTTCAGGATCATGGTGTGTTCCTTCGTTGCGTGTGGTGCAGCGGCGAATCCCGCCGCGGGCGGTCGTGCCGCCGAAGTACATCGGACCACGCTCGGCGACCGCGCGGGAGTCACGCCCGTGAGGCGTACTCGCAGTACGTGTTTTGCAGGCGGCTCGCCCGCGCGCCGGGCGGCTAGCATGAGCCCGACGGCACCGACGAGCGAGCGGGGGCGACATGATCGCGGTGATGGTCGTGCTGGTCGCCGTGATGGTGTGGAGCGCACTCTCGCGCCTGCTCGACCGGCGGGGCATCACCGCGGCGCTCTTCCTCGCCGCGGTCGGGCTCGGGGTCGGGCTGCTCACGCCGTTGTCCGACATCGAGGTCGACATCGAGATCGCCGAACGCGTCGCCGAGATCGCGCTCGTGCTGCTGCTGTTCAGCGATGCCACGCGGCTCGACCTGCGGGCGCTGCGCCACCAGCTCTCGTGGCCGACGCGGCTGCTGCTCATCGGCCTGCCGCTGACGATGCTCGCGGGGTTCGGCGTCGGGCTCCTGGTCTTCCCGGGCATGGCGCTCGCCTCGGTCGCGCTGCTCGCCGTGATGCTGGCGCCGACGGACGCCGCGCTCGGGCAGAAGGTCGTGACCGACGACTCGGTGCCGCCGCGCGTGCGCCAGTCGCTCGACGTCGAGAGCGGGCTGAACGATGGCCTCTCGGTGCCCGTGTTCCTCGTCGTGCTGTCGATCGCGAACGCGGAGCTCGAGTCGGGCGTGGCGGGCGCGATCGCCGGCAGCATGGCCGCGCAGATCGGCTGGGGCCTGCTCGCGGGCGTGATCGCCGGGCTCTTCGGCGGCGCGCTGATCCGGTTCGCCGACGACCGGGACTGGATCGCACCGGCATGGAAGCAGGTGCTGCCGCTCGCCGCCGCACTGCTCGCGTTCGCGATCGCCGACCAGCTCGGCGGCAGCGGGTTCATCGCGGCCTTCGTCGGCGGCATCGTGTTCGGCCACGTCGCCGGGCCGGTGCGGTCGGTGGTGACGCTCCTCACCGAGGAGGCGGGGGAGCTCGCGGCGGCCGTGACCTGGCTCGCGTTCGGCGCGCTCGCGCTCGTGCTCGCGCTGCCGCTGATCACGTGGCAGGTGGTGCTGTACGCCGTGCTCAGCCTCACCGTGGTGCGCATGACCCCGGTGGGGATCGCGCTCGCCGGCGGGGGCATCCGTCTGCCCACCATCGCCTTCATCGGCTGGTTCGGGCCGCGCGGGCTCGCGTCGCTCGTCTTCGTGCTCATCGCCGCGTCGCGCGGCGTGCCCGAGCAGGAGCTCGTGCTCACCACGGTCGTCGTGACGGTGGCGCTCAGCATCGTGCTGCACGGGCTGAGCTCGGTGCCGCTGGTCGCGCGGTACCACCGGTGGTCGGCGACGATGATGGCGGAGGACCCGAGTGCGGCCGAGTCGGTCGCCGCCGACATGCCCCGGGCCCGGCGGCAGCTGCCGCCTCGCTGATCGCTGAGGTCTGGTATGTTCAGAATGTTCCGAATCTTGTGTCGGATGCCTCGGAGGTGCGCGTGGACGACGAGCGGGCGCGCGCGTACGCAGGCGAGGTCGGACTCGTGCTCGCGCAGATGGGCACGACCCCGGCGTTCGGCACGCTGCTCGGCTGGCTCATGATCTGCGACCCGCCGCAGCAGACAAGCGCGGAGCTGAGCGAGGCGACCGGCCTGTCGAAGGCGTCCGTCTCGACCGGCATGCGGGTGCTGCAGCAGTCGGGGCTCGTGCGACGCGTGCCGGCCCCGGGGCGCGGGCACGCCTACGAGATCCACGAGGATGCGT
The DNA here is from genome assembly GCA_913053875.1 of uncultured Agromyces sp. Lineage (GTDB taxonomy): Bacteria > Actinomycetota > Actinomycetes > Actinomycetales > Microbacteriaceae > Agromyces. Next base: position 228,882 of record CAJXGN010000003.1, read on the forward strand.
TCGCGCTCGCGGTCGACCCGACCGCGAGGATGCGCGACTTCCTCGCGGTCGTGCAGGCGGGGCTCGACCTGATCGGCGACGACGACGCGCCACGCGCTGCGCGACTCGCGCGCACCAGGGACTTCTACGTGTTCATGATGGAGCGGCTGCCGGAGCTGATGGACGAGTTCCGCGCGAGGCGGGAGGGAACGGGACGATGAGCAGGGTGCTCGTGACGACGGTCGGCTCGCGCGGCGACGTGCAGCCGTACGTGGCGCTGGCGAAGGGACTGCAGGCGGCCGGGCACGAGGTGACGCTCGCGACCTGCGAACGGTTCGGGCCGTTCGCCGCCGAGCACGGCGTGCCGTTCGAGCCGCTGAGCGACGAGATCCTCCAGCTGCTCGACACCGATGCCGGGCGCGACGCGATCGAGGAGAGCACCGGCCTGATCGGCATGCTCAAGACCAACGTCAGGCTCGCGAAGGCGGCCGGCCCGATCAACGAGCGGCTCATGCACGACGTGTGGCGCGCCGCGCAGGCCGTGCAGCCCGAAGTGATCGTGTACCACCCCAAGGCGCTCGGCGCCCCGCACGTCGCCGAGCGGCTCGGCGCCGCACCCGTGCTCGGCGTCGTGGTGCCCGCGACCGTGCCGACCGGCGACTTCCCGATCGTCGGCCTGCCGGCGTGGAAGCTCGGTGCCTGGTACAACCGACTCACCTACCGCCTGACCGCGCTCGGCTACGCCAACTACGAGAAGATGGTCAACCGCTTCCGTACCGACACGCTCGGCCTGCCGAAGCGGAAGGGCGCGGCGCTCGCCGCGACGACGGCCGACGGCCGGCCGGTGCCGGTCGTGCACGGCATCAGTGAGCAGGTGCTGCCCCGGCCGGCCGACTGGCCCGAGTGGGCGAGCCTCACGGGCTACTGGTTCCTGGATGCGGCGGACGAGTGGACGCCGACGGCCGAGCTGGTCGAGTTCCTCGACGCGGGCGAGCCGCCCGTGTACGTCGGGTTCGGCAGCATGGCCGGGCGGTCGCCCGAGCGGCTCACCCGAGCCGTGGTCGAGGCGCTCGAGTCGGCCGGACTGCGCGGCATCATCGCCACCGGCTGGGGCGGCATGGACGCCGATGGCCTGCCCGACACCGTGCTGCGCATCGACGAGGCGCCGCACGACTGGATCTTCCCGCGCGTCGCGGCCGTCGTGCACCACGGCGGTGCCGGCACGACGGCGGCAGGGCTGCGCGCCGGGCGGCCCACCGTGGTCTGCCCGTTCATCGTCGACCAGTTCTTCTGGGGGCGACTCGTCGCCGAGGCGGGCGTCGGCAGCACGCCGGTGCCGCAGAAGAAGCTCACGGGCGAGCGACTCGCGGCGGCACTCCGCGAGGTCACGACCGACGCCGGCATTCGGGAGCGGGCGGATGCCACGGGGCGGCGCATCCGCGCCGAGGACGGCGTCGCGGCGGCCGTCGCGCAGATCGAGGGGATCCTCGCCGAGGCGTGAGTCGCGGCCGACCGAGTGGCAGGCTGGGTGCATGCAGCAACGACGCATCGGACCCTTCACCGTCTCGTCGATCGGCCTGGGGGCGATGCCCTCGTCGATGAACGAGGACAAGCGCTACCCCTCCCGTGAGGAGGCGATCGCCACCGTGCACGCCGCGCTCGACGCCGGGGTGACGTTCATCGACACGGCCGACATCTACGCGCCCGCCTGGAACGAGGTCGGCCACAACGAGCGGATCGTGCGCGACGCGCTGCGCTCGTGGGACGGCGACACGTCGGGCGTGCTCGTCGGAACCAAGGGCGGCATCACCCGCGGCGAGGGGGAGACGTGGGGTCGCGACGGCTCGTACGAGTACCTGCGCGCCGCTGTGCAGCGCTCGATGGAGGCGCTCGACGTCGAGGTCATCGACTTCTACCAGTACCACCGGCCCGACCGCTGGATGGTCTACGGCGACGTGATGGGCAACCTGCTGCGGTTGCAGCAAGAGGGGCTGATCCGCGCGATCGGCATCTCGAACGCGAGCGTCGAGGAGATCGCGATCGCCCAGCAAGTGCTCGGCGACGGCAACCTCGCGGCCGTGCAGAACCAGTTCTCGCCCAAGTACCCGGGCAGCTACGGCGAGCTTCGGTACTGCGAGGCGCAGGGCATCGCGTTCCTGCCGTGGAGCCCGCTCGGCGGCACCGGCGGCGGCGGGCGCGGCGTGGGCGACCGGTTCGGGGTCTTCCGCGAGATCGGCGACGACCACGGCGTGAGCCCGCAGCAGGTCGTGCTCGCGTGGGAGCTCGCGCTCAGCCCGGTGGTGGTGCCGATCCCCGGCGCCCGGCGCCCGGAGTCGATCGCCGACTCGGCGCAGGCGGCCCACCTCGTCCTCACCGAGGATGAAGTGGCCCGCTGCTCGGCCGCGGTCGGCATCGTGGACTGAGCGGCTCGCGAGGGCTCGGCGCGGTCAGGCGCTCGACTCGGCCGTCGGCACCGCCCGGACCCGCATCTCCTCGAGGTTGGGGAGATGCGCGCGAAGCTCGCGGTCGGCCTCGGCGAGCAGGCGCTCCGCCTCGGCGAGCGAGCGGTCGGATGCCTCGATGACGGCGTCGCCCTGCAGCCGGTGACCCACCCACCGCAGGCGCACCTCGCGCACTGCGGTGATGCCGCCGACGTGGCCGAGCGCGTGCTCGGCTCGGTCGACGAGATCGGGGTCGATGCGGTCCATGAGGCGCGCGCCGACGCTGTGCACCGTTCCCCACAGCAGCACGAGGATCGCCGCGGAGATCGCGAGGCCGACGACCGGGTCGGCGAGCGGGAAGCCGAGCAGCACGCCGATGCCGCCGAGCACGACCGCGAGCGAGGTGAAGCCGTCGGTGCGGGCGTGCACGCCGTCGGCGACCAGCGCGGCCGAGCCGATGCGACGGCCCACGCGGATGCGGTAGATCGCGACGGCCTCGTTGCCGGCGAACCCGATGACGCCCGCGGCGATCACCCAGCCGAGGTGGTCGATCGGCTGCGGCGAGATCAGCCGGTCGATCGACTGCCACGCGGCGACGACCGCCGAGAGCGCGACGACCAGCACGATGAACAGGCCGGCGAGGTCTTCTGCACGTCCGTACCCGTACGGCTGCCGGCGGGTCGCCGCGCGCCGGCCGAGCACGAAGGCGATCCAGAGCGGTACCGCGGTGAGTGCGTCGGCGAAGTTGTGCACGGTGTCGGCGAGCAGTGCGACCGAGCCGCTGATCGCGACCACCGCGAGCTGCAGCACGGTGGTCGCGAGCAGCACGACGAGGCTGACCTTGACTGCCCGGATGCCCCGGCCGGACGCCTCCAGAGCATCGTCGACCGAGTCGGCGGCGTCGTGGGTGTGCGGCACGAAGATCTCGCGGAGTGCGCCGCGTAGGCCGCCGTGGTGGTGATGGCCGTGGTCGTGCGGATGCCCGTGCGCGTGCTCGTGCCCACGGGCATGCTCGTGCGTGCGGGTCATCGCCGAGGTCCGTCCGCTCGGTGGTGGCGCGGGGTGCCGCCGAGCGCGTGCTCGGCCTGATGGATGGCGTCGGTCACGAGCAGCGCGGCGTGCTCGTCGACGAGGCGGTAGTGCACGCGCGTGCCCTCGTGCCGCGTGGTCACCATGCGTGCGAGCCGCAGCTTCGCCAGGTGCTGCGAGACGGCGGCCGGCGACTTGTCGGCGATCTCGGCGAGTGCGTTGACGGGCAGCTCCCCGTGCTCGCGCAGGGCGAGGATCAGGCGCACGCGGGTGGCATCCGCCAGCATCGCGAACACCTCGACCGCGAGCTCCACGTACTCGCTGTCGGGCATGCGCCCGCATCGGGTTTCGCCCGCTGCGTCGGCCGTGGAGGCCGGGGCATCCGTCCTCTGCATATCTGCATCCATACGCAGATACTTGCATACTTGCTCGCCCGCCGCAGCCGCGGCATCCGCGCGGATAGGGTGTGCGGGTGACGATCGAGATCCGACGGGCGGGGCGAGCGGATGCCGCGAGCCTCGCCGAGCTCGCCGCCGAGACGTTCCCGCTGGCCTGCCCGCCGCACGCGACCGCCGCATCGATCGCGGCGTTCATCGCGGAGCACTTCACGGTCGCGCGGTTCGCGGAGTACCTCGCCGACCCGGCGCGGATCCTGCTCGTCGCCGAGGACGACGACGCTCCGCTCGCGGGCGACGCGCTCGCGCCGCGACGGATGCCGGTGGGCTACGCGATGCTCGTCACCGGCGAGCCGGCCGACCCCGACGTGGTCGCCGCCGTCACCGCACGGCCCACGGTCGAGCTGAGCAAGTTCTACACCCGCCGCACCGTGCACGGCACGGGCGTGGCCGCACCGCTCATGGCTGCCGGGATCGGCGCGGCGGAGGCGACGGGCGCGGCGACGATGTGGCTCGGCGTCAACGAGGAGAACGCCCGCGCGATCCGCTTCTACGGCAAGCACGCCTTCGCGCGCGTCGGCACCAAGCGGTTCCGGGTGGGGGAGCGGCTCGAGCACGACCTGGTGCTCGAGCGGGTGCTCGGCGGCGACGCCGAGCCCGTCAGTCCGAGCGCTTGACCCGCTCGTAGGCCGCAAGCGCGGCGGCCCGGGTCTCCTTCAGGTCGACGATCGGCTCGGGGGAGCCGAACGCGCCCGCATCCGGCGCCCACCGCCCCACGTACGCGCCGTCGGGGTCGAACTTCTGCGCCTGCAGCTCGGGGTTGAACACCCGGAAGTACGGGGCGGCGTCGGCGCCCGAACCCGCGACCCACTGCCAGTTGAACGGGTTGGCCGCGGCATCCGCATCGACCAGCGTGTCCCAGAACCACTCCTCGCCGTGCCGCCAGTGGATGAGCAGGTTCTTCGTCAGGAACGACGCGACCACCATGCGCACGCGGTTGTGCATGATGCCCGTCTGCCAGAGCTCGTGCATGCCGGCGTCGACGACCGGGATGCCGGTGCGGCCGTGCTGCCACGCGCCGAGCGCGTCGGCGTCGAGGTCGGGCCACGGGAACGCGTCGAAGCGGCGGCGCCAGTTCTCGGTCGCGAGGTCGGGGGCGTGGAAGAGCACGTGCCAGGCGAACTCCCGCCAGCCCAGCTCCGAGAGGAACACGTCGACGCCCTGCGCGGCGGACGGCCGGTCGCGGCGGGCTTCGGCGGCCGCATGCCAGATCTGGAATGGACTCAGCTCGCCCCAGCGCAGGCGCGGCGACAGGCGCGAGGTGCCGTCGGCGTCGAGGCGATCGCGCGCGTCGGCGTAGTCGTCCACGTCGTCGGCGAGGAACGCGCGCAGGCGACGGCGGGCGGATGCCTCCCCGGGCGTCCACGCGGACCGCAGGCCGCCCGCCCAGTCGGGCGCGGTCGGCAGCAGTCCCCAGTCGTCGAGGTCGTCGGAGCCGGGGTGGGCGCGTGGCCCGGACAGGTTGCGCGGTGCCGGGAACGGCTCGCGCGGCTCGGGCGCGCGCCGGCACGCCTTCCAGAACGGGGTGTACACCGAGAAGGGCTCGTCCTGGCCGGTGCGGATCGTCCACGGTTCGAAGAGGAGCGAGCCCGCGACGCTCTCGGCGCGGCGTCCGGCGTCGCGGAGCATCCGCTTCACCTCGGTGTCGACCTCGCGCTCGGGGCCGCCGTAGCGCCGGTTCCAGACCACCCCGGCGGCGTCGACCTCGTCGGCGAGGGCGGGCACGACCTCGGATGCCGCGCCGCGACGCAGCACGAGCGGCACGCGGTGCGCGCGCAGGTCGTCGGCGAGCGACGCGAGGCTGTGGTGCAGCCACCAGCGCGCGGCGCCGCCGAGCGGGCGGATGCCGGGGGACTCCTCGTCGAGCACGAACACCGCGATGACCGGGCCGTCGGCCGCGGCCGCCTCGCGCAGCGCCGGATGATCGGCGAGCCGCAGGTCGTCGCGGAACCAGACGATCGTCGGCTGCGTCATGCGGGCGACGATACCCGGCGCGCGGTCGTGGGAGGCCGCACCGGACGGGTACTCGGCGGATGCTCAGTCGAGGTCGGCGACGCGCAGCACGAGCTTGCCGCGCACGTGGCCGGCCTCGACAAGGCGGTGGGCCTCGGCGCCGTCGGCGAGGTCGAGCACCCGATCGACGTGCACGCGCACCGACCCGTCGTCGATGAGTCGCGTGATCACGGAGAGCGTGCGGGCGTCGGGCGCGACCGACAGCCCGGTCGCGAGCACGCCCTTCTCCGCGGCATCCGCTTCGAGTGTCGGCCAGGTCTTGGTGGGCACGTTCACGACCAGGCCGCCCGGTCGCACGACCTCGAGCGAGCGGGTGCCCACGTCGTCGACCACGTTGCCCATGAGGTCGATCACCGCGTCCTGCTGGCCGGCCACGAGCTCGAAGCGCTCGCTGCGGTAGTCGATGACGCGGTGCGCGCCGAGCGAGCGCACGAACTCGGCGTTCTCGGCCGAGCAGGTCGCCGTCACGCGCACGCCGAAGTACGCGGCGAACTGCACGGCGAAGTGACCGACGCCACCCGCGGCGGCGTGGATGAGCATGCGCTGTCCGTCGTGCGCCTTCGCGGTCTCGACCACGGCGGCCCACGCGGTGAGCGCCGCGACCGGCACGGCTGCGGCCTCGGTGAGCGACAGGGACGACGGCGCGGCGGCGACGCTGAGGGACGACACGGCGGCGAGCTCGGCGTAGCTGCCGGTCGTGCGGGGCACGCGGGTCATGCCGTACACGCGGGTGCCGGGCTGGAGCGGATGCATCGCGGTCGGCGTCTGCTCGACGACGCCGGCGAAGTCCAACCCGAGCACGCTCGGCCACGCGTCGATCGCCGGCGAGACGCCTCGCCCTGCGCGCGTCTTCGCGTCGATCGGGTTGACGCCCGCGGCGGCGACGCGCACGAGCACCTCGTCGGAGACGCGCACCGGGTCGGGCACCTCGCCGATTCGCAGCTGTTCGGGATCTCCGGTCGCGTCGATCACCAGTGCCCTCATCGGCGGTTCCTCCGTGTGTTGCGTGGGGTGTGCACGTGGAAACCTAACCGCCGCGCGTTACGGCCGGTCGCGCGTGGTGTTTCGCCCATGAGTCGTGCTCACGAAGATCCCTGCGCAGGGACTCGGTAGCGGCTCCACTTCGGCCCGAGCGGTGTCGGCGCGGACCAGCGGCCGCCGTATGCCGAGTCCGTCCGTTCCAGGTACTCGCGCACGCCGGCGAACGCCCCGGGGAACCGCGTCTCACAGGCACTCAGGAGGCTGCGCGAGTCCAGACCGTACGGATCGTCCCGGAGGGTCGAGATCTTCACGGCGGGGAGGCGGTGCGGGGCCCGAATCGCTCGGTCGGCCAACGCTGCTGCGCTGTTCCACTCCGGCGCCCCCGCTCGACGCAGTGTGCGCCGCACCCACCCGGCCACCTTCTTCGGGTTGCGTGCGCGCAGCGCCGCCGTGAGCTCGTGCGAGTGCGCACGGGCGGATCCGACCGCTCGTTCGGCACGCGTCGGACGGAGCACCGTGTCGGCATGGAGGCCGTCCGCGCGCAATGCCGCGGACAGGCCGACCTCGAACGAGGTGATCACGTCGTCCCGGCTCCCGAGCACCTCGACCTCGTCCCAGAACCGCGCGAAGCTCGTCGATTCCAGGGCTCGCCGACCGAACACGATGAAGTACGACTGCAGGTGCGGCGTGAAGCCGTAGCCCGGCGTGATCCCCCAGAAGTCCGCGTTCCGCGCAGTGGACCGCGCGCCGGACGCGACGATGCCCGGATCCGTGAACACGGCGGTGTCGTTGCAGACGACGAGTTCGTCGGTGTGTGTCAGGTCGAGCGTTCGGATGCCCTCCCGATAGCTGACGAAGTCGTGCCCGACGTTCGGCCGGACGAGTACGGTCGCTCGCCCGGTGGCCCAGTCGTGCTCGGCGGGGAGGAGGTCGGAGGTCGACACGAACACGACCTGCTCGGAGAACGAGGAGATCGAGTCGACCATGCGGCGGACATGCGGGGCGATCCGGCCGTCGGGGTCGAAGTGCGCGATGACGGCTCCACGGCGGGTCATGATGGATCTCCTGCGCTCGGGCGGGGTCTGGACGCGCACGCGGACCCCTCGGTAACGTCACCGTACATGCGCATCCTCGTTGCGACGACCGCGAACCTGGGGCACTTCCTGCCGACGGTGGCACTGGCCCGGGCGTGCGTGGCAGCGGGGCACGAGGTGCAGGCGACCGCCCCTGGGTCGTTCGCGCCGGCGGTCGAGGGCGCCGGGCTCGCGTTCGCGCCGGTCGGCGACCCGGACCCCGCCGCGATCGGGCGCACGTTCGGGTCGATCGCGCACCTGCCGATGATGGAGCGCGACGCGCGGGTCGTCGCCGACGTGTTCGGCCGCATCGATGCGCGGGCGGCGCTGCCCGCCATGACGAGCCTGTTCGACACGTATCGTCCCGACCTGGTGCTGCGCGACCCGGCCGAGGTCGCCTCGCTCGTCGCCGCCGAGGCGCAGGGCGTGCCGCACGCGACCGTGGCGATCGGCACCACGGCGATGCTCGCCCTGTTCGCCGAGCGCCTCGCCGAGCCGCTCGCCGAGTTCGAGGCCGAGCACGGGCTCGAGGCGGGCCGGCTCACGGGCGCCGCGGCCGGAGCGCCTCGGTTCTCGCGCGTGCCCGCGTCGTTCGACGATCCGCCCGCAGCATCCGACCCGACCGTCGTGCGCTTCCGCGACGGCGAAGCGGAGGCCTCGCCGGAGGCGCCCCCGCTCCCCGAGTGGGGCCACGCGGCGGCGCCCCTCGTCTACGTCTCGTTCGGCACGGTCGCCGGCAACTTCCCCGACGCGGGCGACCGTTACCGTCGCGCGCTCGACGGGCTCGCCGACGCTCCGGTGCGCGTGCTGCTGACGACCGGCTCGGGGTTCGATCCGGAGACGCTGCGCCCCTGGCCGGACAACGCGCTCGTGGAGCGGTGGCGGCCGCAGGCCGAGGTGCTGCCGCACGCCGCCGCCGTCGTCGGGCACGGCGGGTTCGGCACGACGACGGCTGCGCTCGCCGCCGGGCTGCCGCAGGTCGTCGTGCCGCTGTTCGCCTTCGACCAGCACCTGAACGCCGACCGCGTCGCCGATCGGGGCGTGGGTGTGCGCATCGCCGACGGGCCCGGGCTCTCCGACGGGATCCGCGAGGCCGTGGCATCCGTGCTGGGCGACCCGGAGATCGCGGCCACCGCTCGGCGCGTGGCCGAGGAGATGGCGGCGCTGCCGAGCGCGTCGGAGGTCGTACCCGAGCTGCTCGCGGTCGCCGCGGGCCGCGCGGACGCCTAGCTGCGCAGGAAGCTCGCGACCGCGGCGCGCACCGCCTCGGTGTGCGCGGCCTGGCCCTCGTCGCGCGCCGGCACGCGTTCGAGTGGCGCGCCGAGGGCGCCGGCCCAGCGCTCGGCGAGGGCGAGCGGATGCACCGGGTCGCGCGGCGCCCCGACGACGAGCGTCTCGATGCCGGCTGCCGTGAGCGAGGCGAGCTCCGCGTCGTCGCGGAACGCCCGGTTGCGCGGGATCTCGGTGAGCCGGATGGCCCGGGCGGTCGCCTCGTGCACCCGGAACTGGTGCAGCAGCCCCACGCCGCCCGCGTGCGAGACCGTGTCGACCTTCTGGAACGCGCCAGTACGGCGGAAGTAGCGCATGCCCTGGTGCGGGCCGTACCGGCGCAGCAGCTCGGCGATCACGGGGAACGCCATCAGGTTGTCGGGCAGCGGCCGGTCGGTGAACGAGGGTCGCACGAGCACGAGCCGCTCGACCGGGAGCAGCGCGCCGAGCGCGATGCGCACCGCGAGTGCGGCGCCCATGGAGATGCCGACGATCGTGAACGGTGCGGACTCGGCCGGCTCCGCCCCGTCGCGGGCCTCCGCCGCGACCTCGGCGGCGAGGGCGTCGAGCGTGAAGCGGTCGGCGGTGCCGATGAGCTCGGATACCCCGTGGGCGCGCACGTCCGGCGCGACGACGCGCTCGTCGGCCCCCGACACGTCGTGCACGACCGGGCCGAACAGCTCGAGCGGCGTGCGGCGGTCGGACCCGAGCCCGTGCAGCAGCAGCGTCGGCACGACTCAGGCGGTGCGGCCGGAGCGGAGCATGGCGAGCAGTTCGTCGGCGCGGTCGACGAGCATCGCGATCTGGTCCTCGTCGCGGTCGACCCAGCGGCACTTCGGCTCGCCCAGCGGCACGAAGTCCTCGTGCTGCTCCCAGACCACGAGCGTGCGCTCGGCGCCGAGCACGTACTGCTGCCACCACACCTGGCGCAGGTAGTGGCGGGGGATGCCGCGCCAGGCCTTGCCGGTCGTCTTGATCTCGGCGAGCTCCAGCACGCCGTCGTCGGTCACGCGCAGGCCGTCGGGCGTCGCGAGATGGCGTCGGTCGGACGCTGCGTGGAAGAGCAGCGAGCTGCCCCGGATGCCGTGGTGCTCGTGCATCCAGCGTGCGATGACGGGCTCGCGGATGCGACCGTGGTCGATCGCCCGCCCGCCGGTGAACCCCGACGTGCCGTGCAGCTTCTCCCACGCGAGCTGCCGCACGGCCGTGTATGACGCCAGCCGCGCCGCATCCGTCGCCGTGATGCCCTGCGACCGGGCGCGCAGCCAGGCCACGCGGTCCTTCGAGTCGGCGACGATGCGCGACTCGTGCGGGTGGCGCGGCCGGCCGGGCTCGGTCGAGACGGCGGATGCCGCGGGCAGCGTGTCGGTCACGCTTCGAGGCTACCCGCGGCATCCGTCGTCGGGGCCGGCGACGCGCGTGCGCCCCACCGAACGATCAGCGGGCGGCGAGGTCGTCGATGCCCTCGGGGGAGAGCACGTGGTGGATGGCGAGCATGCTCGCGCCGATGACCGCGGCGTCGGCGGCGGCGGCCGACTGGACGATCGACAGGTGCTCGGTCGCGATGGGCATCGACCGCGTGTAGACGACCTCGCGAACACCCGCGAGCAGGTGCTCGCCGGCGCGCGCCATCGATCCGCCGATCGCGATGACGGACGGGTTCATCAGGCTCACGCATGCGGTGAGCACCTCGCCGATGTCGCGTCCGGCCTGCCGCACCGCCTGGATGGCCTCGAGGTGGCCGCGCTTGACGAGCTCGACGACATCGCCGCCGGAGTGCACGTCGACGCCCGCGGCCCGCAGGTCGCGGGCGAGGGCGGGGCCCGAGGCGAGCGCCTCGAGGCATCCGCGGTTGCCGCAGTGGCATGGCACGTCGCCGCCGCGCGCCACCCGCACGTGCCCGATGTCGCCCGCGATGCCGAGTGCGCCGCGCTGGAGGAGCCCGCCCGAGATGATGCCCGAGCCGATTCCGGTCGCGACCTTCACGAAGACGAGGTGCTCCTCGGCCGGCCACGCGACCGCGCGCTCGCCGAGCGCCATGATGTTCACGTCGTTGTCGACGAGCACGGGCACCTCGAGGTGCTGCTGCACCCAGCCCGGGACGTCGAATCGGTCCCACCCGGGCATGATGGGCGGGTTCACCGGCTGGCCGGTGTCGTGCTGCACGGGTCCGGGGACCCCGATGCCGATCGCCACCAGGTCGCGCCGGTCGCGGCCCAGCTCGTCGAGCAGTCGGCGGCCGGAGTCGACGAGCCAGCCCAGCACGTGCTCGGGCCCCTCGGCGATGTCGATGGGCTCGTTGTGCTCGACGAGGATCGACCCGGCGAGGTCGGTGATCGCGAGCGTCGCGTGCGATGCGCCGAGGTCGGCCGCGAGCACCACCCGTGCGGCGGGGTTGAGGGCGAACTGCGACGCAGGGCGGCCGCCGGTCGACTCGGCGTCGCCGACGGCGGTGATCAGCCCGAGCGCCAGGAGCTCGTCGACGCGCGCCGCGACGGTGGAGCGTGCGAGCCCGGTGGACGACGCGAGGCCGGCCCGGGTACGGGGGCGGCCGTCGCGCAGCAGCTGGAAGAGCTCGCTGGCGCCGGATGCGCCGAGGGCCGAGCCGCGACTGATGTCGACCATTCGCTCAGTAAACCACAGGCCCTTCTCTGTATGACGAAGGCGCAAGTTGATCACGAAACGATCACTTTTGACGAACGACTGGCAAAAGGTGCCTGACCGTGCCAACATGTGTCGCATGACAACGGACGTCATCCCACGGGTCGCCACCCTCCGCGCCGGATTCATCGGCGGGGGCTTCATGGCGGCGGTCCACTCCCGGGCGGCGCGTGCGGCGCGCGCGGAGATCGCGGCGATCGCCTCGTCGACGACGGCAGGCGCGCGGGCGGCCGCCGAGGCGCTCGGCGCCGAGACCGCGTTCGACACTCCCGCCGACCTGCTCGCCGACGACGACGTCGACGTCGTGCACGTCTGCACCCCGAACGCCAGCCACGCGGCCATCGCGCGTGCGGCCCTCGAGGCCGGCCACCACGTCGTCTGCGAGAAGCCGCTCGCGACCGCATCGACCGACGCCGCGGCGCTCGTCGCACTCGCCGCGGAACGCGGCCTCGTCGCGACCGTGCCGTTCGTCTACCGCTTCCACCCGATGGCCCGCGAGGCGCGCGCCCGGGTGGCCGCAGGGGAGACCGGCCGGGTGCTGAGCGTGCACGGCGCCTACCTGCAGGACTGGATGGCCGACCCCGCGTCCGACGACTGGCGCGTCGACCCCGAGTCGGGAGGCCCCTCGCGGGCGTTCGCCGACATCGGCTCGCACCTGGTCGACCTCGTCGAGTTCATCGTCGGCGACCGCATCGCCCGGGTGCAGGCCACGACCCGCATCGCCCACGCCGAGCGCGGAGGCCGCGAGGTGCGCACCGAAGACCTGGCCGCCGTGCTGGCCGAGTTCGCCGGCGGTGCGATCGCGACGCTGCTCGTCTCGCAGGTCGCCCCCGGACACAAGAACGGCCTCGTCGTCGAGGTCTCGGGCACCGACCGCTCGGTGCGCTTCGAGCAGGAGCGGCCCGAGGAGCTCTGGGTCGGAGGCAACGACGGCACCGGACTCGTGGCGCGGGAACCGGGCGCGCTCTCGCCCGACGCCGCGCGCCTGTCGCTCGTGCCGGCGGGGCATCCGATGGGCTACCAGGACGCCTTCAACGCCTTCGTCGCCGACACCTACGCGGCGATCACGGGCGGGGCGCCCGACGGCCTCCCGACCTTCGCCGACGGGCTGCGCGCCGTGCGCGTGACCGAGGCCGTGCTCGCGTCCGCCGCGAGCGGCACCTGGCAGGAGGTCGTCGCGTGAGCGCGGCGGACGCCCCGGTGCTCGCCGCGCGCGGGCTCGGCAAGTCGTTCCTCGGCGTGCGCGTGCTCGACGACGTGAGCCTGTCGGTCGCACCCGGCGAGGTGCACGGGCTCGTCGGCGAGAACGGCGCGGGCAAGTCGACGTTCATGAAGATCCTCGCGGGGGTGTACGAGCGCGACGAGGGCACGGTCGAGCTGGGCGGGAAGCCCGTGCAGTTCCACCACCCGGTGCAGGCCATGCACGCGGGCCTCGCGACCGTGTTCCAGGAGTTCAACCTGCTGCCCGAGCGGTCGGTCGCGCAGAACGTGTTCCTCGGTCGCGAGCCGCGCAGGGCGGGCCTGGTCGACCGGAAGGGCATGGAGCGCCGCACCCGCGAGCTGCTCGACGACCTGGGCATCGACTTCATCGAGCCGGATGCCCCGGTGCGCACGCTGACCGTCGCCGAGCAGCAGATCGTGGAGATCGTCAAGGCGCTCTCCTACGACGCCCGGGTCATCCAGATGGACGAGCCGACCGCGGCGCTGGCCGGCCACGAGGTCGAGCTGCTGTACGGCATCGTGCGGCGCCTCCAGGAGCGCGGCGTCGCGATCATCTACGTCTCCCACCGCCTGCGCGAGATCTTCGACCTCTGCGACACGATCACCGTGCTGAAGGACGGCCGGCTCGTCTCGACCGGGCCCGCCGACGAGATCGACACCGACGAGCTCGTGCGCCGCATGGTCGGTCGCGAGATCTCCGCCTACTTCCCGGAGAAGCTCGAGGGCACCGAGCTCGGCGAGCCCCGGCTCGTGCTCGAGGGCGCGGGCAACGCGTTCGTCGACGGGGTCGACCTCGAGGTGCGCGCCGGCGAGATCGTCGGCGTCGCGGGCCTCCAGGGCAGCGGGCGCACCGAGCTGGTCGAGGCGATCTTCGGCGTCGCGCCCTTCACCCGGGGCCGGATGCTGCTGGACGGCCAGCCCGTCCGCATCACCGGAGCGCGACAGGCGGTGCGCGCGGGCCTCGCGCTCATCACCGAGGACCGCAAGGCGCAGGGTCTCGCGCTCAACCAGTCGGTGCTCGACAACGCGCTGCTCGTGATCCGGTCCGTGTTCCCCGGCCGCACCGGCCGGGTGCGGGCGACGCTGCCCGGCGTGTTCTCGTCGCTCGCCCTCGTCTCGCGCGGCCCCGACCAGGAGGTGCAGTACCTCTCGGGCGGCAACCAGCAGAAGGTCGTGCTCGCCAAGTGGCTCGCCACGAAGCCGCGCATCGTGCTGCTCGACGAGCCCACGCGCGGCATCGACGTCGGGGCCAAGATCGCCGTCTACTCGCTGATCCGGGAACTCGCCAGGGAGGGCGTCGCCGTGCTCATGATCTCGTCCGAGCTGCCGGAGGTGCTCGGCATGTCCGACCGCGTCGTCGTGCTGCACGACGGCCGCGCATCGGCCGAGCTGCCGTCGCACGCCGACGAGGCGACCGTGCTCGCCGCCGCCACCGGCACCCTCGACGGGGAGGAGCTCGCATGAGCGCCGCCCAGACCCTGCGTCGCACCTTCCGCCGCTTCGACGCCACCATCATCGTGGGCGTGGCGCTGATCGGCGTCATCGTGGTCGGCGCCGTGCTCGTGGCATCCGTCGGCCGCAACTTCTTCAGCGACGGCAACATCCGCGACATCCTCACCGGCATGAGCGTGCTCGGGCTCGTCGCGATCGGCCAGACGTTCGTGATCCTCTGCGGCTCGCTCGACCTGTCGGTGCCGTACGTCGTCAGCCTGTCGAGCCTCATCGCCGCCGACCTGATGGCCGGGTCGACCGCGAACATCCTGCCCGCCGTGCTCGCGGCGCTCGCCGTCGCGGCGGCGATCGGCCTCGGCAACGGCCTCATCGTCTCCAAGCTCAAGGTGCACGGGTTCATCGCGACGCTCGGCACCGGCCTCATCATCAAGGGGTTCCTCGACACCAACTACAAGGGCACCTCCGGCAGCGTGCCGTGGGAGTTCCAGCTCATCGGCGCGACCGGCATCGGGCCCGTGCCGCTCTCGACGATCCTGATGCTCGTGATCGCGGTGCTCGCGTGGCTGCTGCTCGCCCGCTCGCGCACCGGCAACCACATGTTCGCGGTCGGCGGCAACCTCGAGGTCGCGAGGCTCTCGGGCATCCGTACGGCCCGGCCCCTCATCGCGGCGCACGTGCTCTGCGCGATCACGGCGGCCCTCGCCGGCCTGCTGCTCGCCTCGCGCCTCGGCGTCGGCTCACCGACCGTCGGCACGCAGGGCGGCTACGACCTGCTCTCGATCGCGGCCGTCGTGCTCGGCGGCACGCTGCTCATGGGCGGCCGCGGCTCGATCTGGGGCACCGTCGGCGGCGTCGCGATCTTCGCCGTGGTCGACAACGTGATGAGCGTGCTGCAGGTCAACCCGTTCCTGAAGGACGTGGTGCGCGGCATCGTCATCGTCGCCGCCGTCGCGATCTACACCAGCCGCGTCGTCGAGCGCCGCCGGCCGAGGTTCGGCCCCGACGGGCGACCGCCCGGCGTCGCAGCGGATGCGCCCGATCGTGCCGAGGAGGTGCGCGCATGACCGCCACGACCACGGAGCGGACGAACGCCGAGCAGACGAGCTTCGGGCAGCGCCTGGCCGACTTCGGCCGCACCCTGGTGAGCCCGCGCGGCGCCGTCTTCCTGCTGCTCGCGCTGCTGCTGATCGCGATCACCGTGCTCAACCCGAACTTCGCCGATCCCGGCCAGTTCATCCGGTTCATCCAGCGCACGGCACCCGTCGCGATCGTCGCGATCGGCCAGTACTTCGTGATCGTCGGCGGCGAGCTCGACCTGTCGATGGGCTCCGTCGTCACCGCCCAGGTCGTGATCGCGGGCAACCTCATCGGCGACGACGCCGCCAACTCGCTGCCGGTGCTCGGCCTCATGCTCGTCTTCGGCGCGCTCATCGGCGTCGTCAACGGGCTCGTCGTCACGATGCTCAAGGTGCCGAGCTTCATCGTCACCCTCGGCATGATGCTCGCCCTGCTGGGCGGGGTGCTGTTCTGGACCGGCGGCGCCGCCACCGGGAACCCTGCCGACGAGTTCCGCGAGATCGGGCGCGGCGGCATCCGCGGCGTGCCGGTGCTCGACATCATCCCCTGGTCGGTGATCATCCTGGCGGTCGCGCTCACCGCGGCGATCTGGTTCGGGCGACGCCCGTTCGGCCGCTCGATCATCGCGCTCGGCGACAACGCGACCACCGCGCGCTACGCGGGCATGCGCTCCTCGCTCGTGACCATCAGCACCTTCGTGATCTCGTCACTGTCGGCGACCGTCGCGGGCGTCCTGCTCGTCGGCTACGCCGGCGTGCACCCCTCGGTCGGCCGCGGCTACGAGTTCATCGCCATCACCGCCGTGGTGCTCGGCGGCGTGGTGCTCGGCGGCGGTCGCGGCTGGGTCGTGGGCGCCGCCGCGGGGGCGTTCGCGCTCGAGGCGCTGTTCACGCTGCTGAACTTCGCCGGCGTGCCCTCCACGTATCGCGACGCCGTCCAGGGCGTCATCATCATCGCCGCCGTGGCGTACGCCGCGACGAGCTTCGGCACGCGCCGACGGCGCGGCCGCTCAGAGACTTCCCTCCGCCAGGGAGGGGAGGGGCCGACGGATCCGATGCCCGACGCCCAGCCTGCACCACACATTCCCTCGACGCAGAGGGCAGACACCACACCAACCAAGGGAGGTTCGTGATGCGACGAAGCAGGTTCACCGTGGCATCCGCGTTGGTCGGCGCACTCGCGCTGTTCACCCTCGCGGGCTGCACCACCGATCCGAGCGTGACCGCGCCGACGGATGACGCCGGCGGCGACACATCGAACGAAGAGGAGGTCGAGTGGTTCGACCAGGCCCTCTACGACGAGCAGGACGCCCAGCGCGGCATCGCTCCGGAGGGGCCCGAGGACCAGCCGTGGCTCCAGTACATCGACGCCGAGTTCGTCGACACCAGCGAGTACGCGTCCGACGGGGCGAAGAAGGGATGCTTCGCGAACGCGTCGATCTCGAACCCGTGGCGCCAGACCGGCTGGATCACCTTCAACGAGCAGCTGAAGGTGCTGCAGGACTCCGGCGCGATCTCCGAGGTCGAGACGCGCGACGCGCAGGACAGCGATGACACGCAGATCGCCGACATCGACTACTTCATCGAGGAGGGGAACTGCGACTTCTTCATCATCTCGCCGAACTCCACCGCGGCGATGACGCCGGCCGTCGAACGCGCGTGCGACACGGGCAAGCCCGTGATCGTGTTCGACCGCGGCGTGCAGACCGACTGCCCGGTCACGTTCATCCACCCGATCGGCGGGTTCGCGTGGGGCATCGACACGGCCGAGTTCCTCATCGAGGAGCTCGACGAGGGTGCGACCGTGGTCGCGTTGAGGATCCTGCCCGGCGTCGACGTGCTCGAGCAACGCTGGGCCGCCGCCGAGAAGCTCTTCGACGAGGCCGGCATCGAGGCGACCGACTACTTCACCGGGGCCGACCCGGCGGAGATCAAGTCGATCATCTCCGACGCGCTCGCCACGGGCGACGTCGACGGCGTCTGGATGGACGCCGGTGACGGTGCGGTCGCCGCGATCGAGGCGTTCGAGGACGCCGGCGTCGACTACCCGGTGATGACCGGCGAGGACGAGATG
The DNA here is from genome assembly GCA_913053875.1 of uncultured Agromyces sp. Lineage (GTDB taxonomy): Bacteria > Actinomycetota > Actinomycetes > Actinomycetales > Microbacteriaceae > Agromyces. Next base: position 246,606 of record CAJXGN010000003.1, read on the forward strand.
AGCTTCCTGCGCAAGTGGGAGGAGACCGGGCTGACCGGGCTCGCGCCGGTGTACTCCAACTTCCAGTGGCGCACGCCGCTGCTCGCCGCGGAGATGATCTTCGCCGGCGAGGAGGTGCCCTCGGAGTGGGTGCTGCCGCAGTCGCCGATCCAGGCCGGCGAGCTGGGCGAGTGGCTCGCGCTGAACGAGGGCATGCCCGACGGGCACTACGCCAAGTTCGGCGGCGAGGACCTGCCCGGGTACCCGACGGTCTGGGAGGACCGCATCATCCCGTAGGGGGGGAACGGGCGGATGCCGCGGGGCGCACGTCGTCCCGCGGCATCCGCACTACCATCGGCCGCAGCGCCGGAACTCGACGAGGAGGCAGGATGCGCCGCACCATCGGCGTGAACACGTGGGTCTGGACCTCTCCGCTGACCGACGAGCGGTTGGGGGAGATCGCGGCGACGGCGGCCGGCATGGGCTTCGGCGCCCTGGAGCTGCCGGTCGAGCAGCCGGGCGACTGGTCGACGGATGCCGCGCGCGAGGTGCTCGACCGTCACGGCATGGCGCCGATCGTGGTCGGCGCCATGGCTCCCGGACGCAACCTCGTCGCGGCCCCGGCATCGGAGGTCGTGGCCACCCAGAACTACCTGGTGCACTGCATCGGCGTGGCCGAGGCGCTCGGCGCCTCGGTCGTCGCGGGGCCCTTCACGGCCGCGACCGGGCGCACCTGGCGCATGTCGGCCGAGGAGCGCGAGCAGGCGTACCGGGACCTCCGCACGGCCCTCGCGCCCGTGGTGCGGACGGCGGAGCGCAGCGGCATCCGCCTCGCCGTCGAACCCCTGAACCGCTACGAGACGAGCCTCGTCAACACGGTCGACCAGGCGCTGGACGCGCTCGGGCCCCTGCTCGGGCCGGGCCTCGGGCTCGCGCTCGACAGCTACCACCTGAACATCGAGGAACGCGACATCGGCGGCGCGATCCGGCACGCCGGGGAGCACCTCGCGCACGTGCAGGTCTGCGGCAACGACCGTGGCGCCGTCGGCGACGACCACATCGACTGGCCGGCGTTCCTCGACGCGCTCGACGACGCCGGGTACGCCGGGCCGCTCGGCCTCGAGAGCTTCACCAACGACAACGAGACCATTGCGGTCGCCGCCAGCGTGTGGCGGCCGCTCGCCGATTCGCAGGACGCGCTCGCGGAGCGGAGCATCCGCCACCTCGACGCCCTGCAGGAGCAGAGGGAGACGCACCCATGACCGACCACGCCGCGAGCCGCCCCGTCACGCTGTTCACGGGCCAGTGGGCCGACCTGCCGTTCGCCGAGGTCGCACGCCTCGCCGCCGAGTGGGGGTACAACGGCCTCGAGATCGCGTGCTCGGGCGACCACCTCGACCTGAAGCTGGCCGAGGAGGAGCCCGGGTACCTCGCGGAGCGCCGCGAGATCCTGCAGCGGCACGGGCTCGAGGTGTACGCGATCTCGAACCACCTCACCGGCCAGGCCGTGTGCGACGACCCGATCGACTTCCGGCACGAGGCCATCGTGCGCTCCTACACCTGGGGCGACGGCGACGCCGAGGGCGTGCGGCAGCGTGCGGCCGAGGACATGCAACGGTCGGCGCGCGTCGCGCGGGCGCTCGGCGTCGACACGGTCGTCGGGTTCACCGGGTCGAAGATCTGGCCGTACGTGGCCATGTTCCCGCCGGTGCCGGCGTCGGTGATCGACGCGGGGTACGAGGACTTCGCGAACCGGTGGAACCCCATCCTCGACGTGTTCGACGCCGAGGGCGTGCGGTTCGCCCACGAGGTGCACCCGTCGGAGATCGCGTACGACTACTGGACGTCGGTGCGCACGCTCGAGGCGATCGACCGCCGGGCGGCGTTCGGGTTCAACTGGGACCCCTCGCACATGGTGTGGCAGGGCATCGACCCGCTCGGCTTCATCGTCGACTTCGCCGACCGCATCTACCACGTCGACTGCAAGGACACGCGGCTCCGCCCGCCGAACGGCCGCGCCGGCATCCTCGGGTCGCACCTGCCGTGGGGCGAGCCGCGCCGCGGGTGGGACTTCGTCTCGACCGGGCACGGCGACGTCGACTGGGAGGGCGCGTTCCGCACGCTCGACGCGATCGGGTACGACGGCCCCATCTCGGTGGAGTGGGAGGACGCCGGCATGGACCGCCTGCACGGTGCGGCGGAGGCCGTCGGTCGCATCCGCTCGATGCTGTGGCCCCGGCCCGAGGGCTCGTTCGACGCGGCGTTCTCGAACCAGTAGCCGGATGCCCCGGGGCGGCCGCTACCCGGGGATGCTCCAGTAGTACACGTCGGCGCCGGGATGCAGCACCGTGATCGCCCAGTCGACCGAGCGGTCCCAGGTGTGATCGGTGTGCCCGGCGTACTCGATCAGCACCGTGCCGTCGTCGCGCGGCTCGACGGCCGTGACGACGCCGGTGTGGTCGCGGTCGCCCGAGTTGTCCCAGTCGAACTGCACGACGTCGCCGGGCTTCACGAGCTCGCGCTGGTCGTCGGTGAGCGCGGTCGCCTGCTCGGGCCGCGCCTGCAGGTAGCGCATCAGGTTCGTCGAGCTGATCCACGGCGAGCTCGAGCGGTAGGGGTTGCCGCCGGGGTCGTGCCACCACTCGGCGTCCTGCTCCCAGCCGCGCGCGAACAGCGTCTGGCTCGTGAAGTTCACGCAGTCGTTGTTCGGGATGTACCCGAATTGCTCGCTGTCGCGCTCGCGCCAGTGGGCGTGCGCGTACTCCAGTTGCGCGGTCACGGCTGCGCTCAGCCCCTCGGTGTCGAGCACGGCGATGTCGTCGGTGCCCTCGGGATCGGGCGGCGGGCCGATGCTCGCGGGGGCGGCCTCCGCGGTCGGCACCGGGCGGAGGTCGGCCTCGGGCGGGCCCGTCGCGGCGACCGGGACCACCGAGTCGGCGCCGACGGCGGCGGTCAGCAGGCCCCAGCCGACCGCGGCGCCGGCGAGCACGGCGGTGACGCCGGCGGCGACCCAGACGGTGCGCCGACGGGTCGACGGATGCGCCGCCCCCGAGCCCATGCGCCCAGACTATGGCCGGAACGGGCCATGCGGAATGGCCGGATCGCGCGATGAGGCGCCGCCGCGTTCGGAGTGGAATCGAGGCATCGACACCGCACGAGACACGGGCGGGACGGCACAGGGGAGCTGAGCACGATGATCACCACCACCACCTACGACACCGACACCGACACCGCCGACGTGCGCGTCGCCGCCTCGATGGCCCGCGGCATGCGCTGCGGCTGGTACCGCACGCTGTTCGAGCTCGGCCCGGTCACGGTCGACGCCTTCGCCGACGAGGTCGGCATCGGGCGCGCCGCGGCGACCGGCTGGATCGGCCGTCAGGTCGACGCGGACGTGCTCCGGGTCGTCGGCACGGATGCCACGGGCGAGCCGCTCGTGCTGCTGCCGGGCGAGCACGTGACCGCGCTGCTCGGCGACCGCGGTGAGGACGAACTCTCGGGTGCGCGCGCGATGGCGCTGCACTACCGTGACCGCATGGCACCCGTCGTGCGCGCGGTCGGCGACCACGGCCTGCGCGTGCTCGCCGACGCCGCCTGACGGGCGCGCCCTACACTGGGGCCGTGGAGCCCGGGGATCAGCTGATCCGCTACGCCGAGGTCGGCGGCCGACAGGTCGCCTGGACCTCGGTCGGCTCCGGCCCGCCGCTCGTGCTCGGCGGCTGGTGGTGCAGCCACCTCGCGCTCGACTGGGAGCAGGCGCAGTTCCGCGACCTCGTCGCGACGCTCGCCGCCCACCGCACGGTGATCCGCTACGACCGGCCCGGCGGCGGCGCCTCCGGGCACGACGACGCGCCGCCCGCCGACCTCGACGAGGAGCTCGCCCTGCTCGAGGGTGTCGTCGAGGTCGCCGTGCGCGACGCACCGGTCACCATGTTCGGGGTCTCCTCGGGCGGCGCGGTGTCGTCGCGGTTCGCGGCCGAGCACCCCGAACGGGTCGACGCGCTCGTCATGTACGGCACGTTCGCGAACGGCGCCGAGATCGCCCCGCCGCAGGCTCGGCAGGGCCTGCTCGAGGTCATCGGCACGCACTGGGGATTCGGGTCGCGGGTGCTCGCCGACCTGTTCCTGCCCGAGGCCACGGCCGCCGAGCGGGACGAGTTCGTCGCCTACCAGCGGCGGTCGGCGTCGCGCGAGTCGGCGGCGGCCTCGATGGCGGAGCTGTACGCCTTCGACTCGACCGGCCATCTCGGGCGGGTGACGGCGCCCACCCTCGTGCTGCACCGCCGCGAGGACCGCGCGATCCCGTTCGCGCTCGGCGCCGACGTGGCCTCGCGCATCCCGGGCGCGGAGCTCGTCGAGCTGCACGGGCTCGACCACTTCCCGTGGCGTGGCGACCGGCGCGCGGTCACGGACGCGGTGCTGCGGTTCCTCGGTGCGGAGATCGGGTCGGCGCCGGCGCCCGGCCCCGAGGCATCCGCACCCGAACCGCCCACGACCGACCTGAGCACGCGCGAACTCGAGGTGCTGCGGCTCGTCGCGCGCGGCGACACCGACCAGCAGATCGCGGTGGCGCTCGTGCTGAGCCCGCACACCGTGCACCGGCACCTCGCCAACATCCGCACCAAGCTCGGCGTGCCCTCGCGCGCCGCGGCGGCGGCCTGGGCGCTGCGGCACGACCTCATCTGAGCGCGCACCGCGAGAGGCGCGGACGCCGCGGGGTGGAACTCCCGTGGCATCCGCGCCGCTCTCATGTGTCGCGGGTCAGATCTCCTGCACCGATCCGCCCGCGATCCGCAGCCGCCGTTCGGCGCGCTTGGCAACCGCGGAGTCGTGGGTCACGATCACGAGCGTGAGCCCGCGATCGCGCCAGAGTCCCTCGAGGAGGTCCATGATCTCGTCGCGGGTCTGCTCGTCGAGATTGCCGGTGGGCTCGTCGGCCAGTAGCACGTCGGGCTCCTTCACGAGGGCCCGCGCGATCGCGACGCGCTGCTGCTGGCCGCCCGAGAGCTCGCTCGGCACGTGCCCGGCACGTTCGGCGAGGCCGACCTGGGCGAGGGCGTCGGATGCCCGTCGGCGGCGCTCCTCGGCCGGCACGCCCTGCGGCTCGAGCGCCGTCTCCACGTTCTCCTGCGCGGTGAGCGTCGGGATGAGGTTGAAGCCCTGGAAGACGAACCCGATCTCCTTCGCGCGGAGCTTCGCGAGCTTGCGGTCGGGCAGCTTCGACAGCACGTCGTCGCCGAGTCGCACGTCGCCGGAGGTCGGCCGGTCGAGGGCGCCGAGCATCTGCAGCAGCGTCGACTTGCCGCCGCCGGTCGGCCCCTGGATCGCGACCATCTGGCCGGCCGGGATCGTGAGCGACACGTCCTTCAGCGCGGTCACGATGCGCGACGACTGCCGGTAGGTCTTGCCGACCTTGTCGAGGGTGTACATGGCGGTTCCCTTCGGGGTGGCCGGGTCGGCCGGGGTGGGGAGGGTGATCGAAGTGGTGCTCGGGGCGCTCATGCGACGCTCCGAAGGGCCTCGGCCGGACGCAGCCGCGAGGCGCGCCAGCCTCCGATCGCGCCGGCGACGAGTCCGCCCAGCACTGCCAGGCCGACCGCGACGAGCACGACCGAGACGGTCACCGGTGCGGTGAGCACGATGTCGGAGGTCGTGGTCGCTGCGGCGAACGGGCCGCCGTCCCCGGTGAGTCCCATCCGGTCCGCCGCCTCAGCCGCCGCCGCGGGCGCCTCGCCGCCGCCGAACGCCTGCACCGACCCGGCCGAGCCCGACAGCGTGGGCTGGATGAGCGTGATGGCGCCGATGCCGACGAGGCCGATCACGATGCCGAGGGCACCGCCGATGAGGCCCTGCACGAGCGACTCGCCCGCGACCTGGCCGACCACGCGGCGGTTCGACCAGCCGATGGCCTTGAGGGTGCCGAACTCGCGCGTGCGGCGGGTCACGCCCGACACGGTGAAGAGCACGGCGATCAGGAACGCGGCCGCGAGCACCGCGACCGAGAGCCACAGGCCGAGCGACGAGACGAGCGTCGACGCCGAGGAGAGCGAACCAGAGACCGATGACGCGAGGTCCTCCTGCGTGTTCACGGTCGCCTCGGGCAGCGCCTCCTCGAGGCTCGCCTGCACGGCGGTGATGTCGGTCGACGACGCGGCCTGCACGTAGACCGTGGAGACCTGGCCCTCGAGGCCGGCGAGCGCCTGCGCGGTGTCGAGCGGCAGGTAGACGTTCGCGCCGGTCGAGGCGTCCGCGGTGTCGGCGGTCACGAGTCCGACGATCTCCATGGTCGTGCCGCCGACGTCGATCGTGTCGCCGACGGCGAGCTCGGCGGTCGTCGCGTACGCGGAGTCGAGGAGCGCCACGTCGGCACCCGCATCCGCCGCCTCGAGCCCGCGGCCCTCGGTCACGGCGGCCGACGACAGCGGCCCGAGCGCGGATGCCGCGGGGTCGATGCCGAGCACCGTGAACGAGTCGACGTCGAACGCGCTGCCGCCGGCGCCGTCCGCACCGCCGGTCGGCGGAGCCTCGGCGCCCGCCTCGCCGGGCGCGCCCCCGCCGCCCTGCAGCTGCGAGAAGTCGGGCAGCTCGCCCGAGAACGTCGTGTTGGAGAGGGACAGCGCCGCAGCGGCATCCGCCACCCCCTCGGTCGACAGCGCGGTGTCGAGCGCGGTGTCGTCGAATGTCGCCGTTCCCATGCCGGTCGTCAGCCGGGAGTCGGAGACCGTGGTCGAGCCCTCGGCGTCGTCGGTCTCGCCATCCTCGGCGCCGAACTCGAAGCGGCCGCCCCCGGGGCCGCCCTCGCCCGGGCCCGTGGGCGCCTGCGTGACGGTGATGTCGGTGCCGACGCCGTAGACCGACTCGAGCACGGATGCCTGTGCGTCGCGCACACCCCCCGACAGTGCGTTGACGATCATGACGAGTGCGATGGCCAGGGCCATGCCGATCGCCACGATGAGGGTCTGTCTGCGTCGGCCCGCGAGCTCGCGGCGCAGGTAGGTGAGGAACATCGGTCTCCTTCGTGGATGTGGGGCCCGACGGGACAGGGGCTCCCGCCGGGCATCGGCGACGCTAGGCGGCGGCGCTATGGCGGTGCTCGGGCGCGCCTATGGGGTCGCTATGGGTCGCACCCGCAACTCCACAGGCGAGCCATAGGCGGGTCATAGGAAGATGCGGATACTGGTGTCATGCCCTCCTCACTGAGCCGCGAGCAGCCGCACGCCGAACACCGCAGCCCCGCCATCGCCAAGCCCGACGGCAGCCCCGTGCGGGTGCTCGTCGTCGACGACGAGGCGCAGCTGGCCGACTTGCTGAAGATGGCCCTGCGCTACGAGGGGTGGGAGGTGCGCACCGCGGGCGACGGCCAGGCCGCCATGCGGGTCGCGCGCGAGTTCCGCCCCGACGCGATCGTGCTCGACGTGATGCTGCCCGACATCGACGGCCTCGAGGTGCTGCAGCGCCTGCGCGCCGAGGGCGACGAGACGCCGGTGCTCTTCCTCACCGCGAAGGACTCGCTCGACGACCGTCTCGCGGGCCTCACCGCGGGCGGCGACGACTACGTCACCAAGCCGTTCAGCCTGGAGGAGGTCGTCGCCAGGCTCCGCGGGCTGATCCGCCGATTCGTGCGCTCGACCGCCGCCACCGACCCGGTGCTCGCGGTCGGCGACCTCACGCTCGACGAGGACTCCTACGAGGTGGCGCGCGCGGGCGAGCCGATCGAGCTCACCGCGACCGAGTTCGAGCTGCTCCGCTTCCTCATGCGCAATCCGCGCCGCGTGCTCTCGAAGGCGCAGATCCTCGACCGGGTGTGGTCGTACGACTTCGGCGGCAAGGCGAGCGTGGTCGAGCTCTACATCTCCTACCTGCGCAAGAAGATCGACGCCGGACGCGAGCCCATGATCCACACCGTGCGCGGCGCCGGCTACATGATCAAGGCGACGGCATGACGGATGCCACGCGCGGGCGCCGGCCCTGGACCCTCGAGCGCCGGCTCATCGTCGCGCTCGTCGCGTTGCTCGCGGCCGTGAGCGCCGTGATCGGCACCGTGAGCGTGGTGGTCGTGCACTCGAACCTCGTCGACCGCGTCGACGACCAGCTCGCCTCGGCCACCGAACGCGGACGGGTCGCGATCATCGAGCCGCCGCCCGGCACCTCCGGCGACGACGACGGCCGGGTGCTCGCCGCGCGCGGGCAGGCCGTCGGCACCATCGCGGGCATCGTGCTCGACGACGAGGTGCGCCAGGCCGCCGTGCTCGAGGAGGACGGCGAGATCGGTCAGCTCGACGCCGACCAGCTCGCCGCGCTGTCGACCGTGCCCGCCGACTTCCAGCCGCACTCGGTCGACCTGGGCGGCGACCTCGGCGCGTATCGCGCCATGGTCGTCGGCACGCCGGGCGGGGCGCGGTTCGTCATCGCCCTGCCGCTCGCGATCGTCGAGGCGACCACGGCGCAGCTCGCGACCGTGATCACGCTCGTCGCGATCGCGGGGCTCGCGCTGGCCGCGCTGATCGGCAGCCTGCTGGTGCGGCGCGCGCTGGTGCCGCTGCAGCGCGTCGCGGCGACCGCCGAGCGCGTCTCGACGCTGCCGCTCGAGCGCGGCGAGGTCGAGCTCGCCGAACGCGTGCCCGACTCCGACACCGACGAGCGCACCGAGGTCGGTCGCGTCGGTGCATCCTTCAACCGCATGCTCGACCACGTCGGCTCCGCGCTCAGTGCGCGTGCCGAGAGCGAGGCGAAGGTGCGCCGGTTCGTCGGCGACGCGAGCCACGAGCTGCGCACGCCGATCGCGTCGATCCGCGGCTACGCCGAGCTCACCCGCCGCTCGACCGAGGAGGTGCCGCCTGACGCGGCGCACGCGCTCGACCGCATCGAGTCGGAGTCGCTGCGCATGTCGGCGCTCGTCGACGACCTGCTGCTGCTCGCCCGGCTCGACGAGGGGCGCGAGCTGCGCCGCGACGAGGTCGACCTGTCGGCGCTCGTGGTCGATGTGGTCGGCGATGCGCACGTCGCGGGGCCGGGGCATCGCTGGGAGCTCGACGTGCCAGAGGAGCCCGTGCTCGTCTCCGGCGACCTGTCGCGCCTGCACCAAGTGCTCGCGAACCTGCTCGCGAACGCGCGCGTGCACACGCCCGAGGGCACGGCCGTGTCGGTGGCCCTCGCGGTCGACGGGCCGGAGGCAGTGGTGACGGTCGCCGACGACGGGCCGGGCATCGACCCCGACCTGCAGCGCACCCTGTTCGAGCGCTTCGCGCGCGGGGACGCCTCGCGCTCGCGTGCGACCGGCAGCACCGGGCTCGGGCTCGCGATCGCCCGCGCCGTGGTGGTCGCCCACGGCGGATCGATCGGGGTCGAGTCCGAGCCCGGGAGCACGGTGTTCACCGTCAGGCTGCGGCGGGCGTGAACCGCTCGGCGGGCGTGCCCGTCGACACCCGACCCGCCGCGCGGGTCGGGTCGGTCATCGCCATGACCGGCACGCCGATGCCGTAGGTGACGAAGTCGCCGTGCGGGCGCACCGCGACGCCCACGAGCGGGCCGTCGGGGCCGTCCTCGGTGAGGTCGAGCCCGTGGGTGAGGGCGTCGAGCGCCTCGCGGGGCATCCGCTCGGCCGGCACCAGCTCGGCGGTGCCGCGGAAGGTGATCGTCGCGTCGGGCACGCGCACCCACGGGGCGAACCAGACGCGCCGGTGGACGGGCGCGGTCACCGACACGTGCGGGCTGGCGGCGATGTGCCGCGCCTTCCACATGTGCGCGTAGGTCGTGAACCACACCACGCCGTCGGCCACGTGGGAGAGCACCCCCGCGGTGCGTGCCTCGCCGCGCGCGGTGGTCGTGCCCACCACGACGAACGGGCGCTTCGCCAGTTCCTCCCAGACCTGCTCGGTCGTCACGTCCGCCATGTCCCCATCTCCTTCTGATCGTTGGTTGACAATGTCACATGACAATGTCAAGTGCACGATAGGGTGATGTGGTTGACGTTGTCAAGTAGGCTGGAACGCATGGAACCCACCGTCGTCGCCGGCCGCGAGGCACTGCTCGCGTCGCTCGAGCGACTGGCGCGCGAGCGCGGGCTCGCCAACGTCGGCCTGCGCGAGGTCGCGCGTGACGCCGGACTCTCGCATGCGGCACCCGCGCACTTCTTCGGTTCGCGCGAGGGCATGCTGCGCGCGCTCGCGGGGGAGGGGCTGCGCCTGCTCTACGAAGACGTCTGCGAGGCGCAGGAGGCGCCCGGCGCGGTCGGCCGCGAGCGGCTGGTCGTCGACGCGCTCGCCTTCGTGCGCTTCGCCCTGGCGCATCCGGCCCACTTCGACGCAGTCTTCCGCACGCCCGCCGCGCTGCGCGGCGACGCGCAGTTCGAGGCGAGGCGCGCCGAGGCGCTCGGGTCGCTGCGCGAGCTGGTCGAGCTCGTGCGCGCCGAGGGCGGGCTCGGGCCGGACGCCGACATCGACACCGTCGTGCTGCAGCACTGGGCGCTGAGCCACGGGGTCGCGTCGCTCGCGATCGACGGCATGCTCGGGCCCGACGGCGACCCTGCGATCGCCGAGGCGGCCGAGCGCATCGTGCGCGGGCACGTGGCCGGGCTGCCCTGATCGCACTCGATCCCGATCCGGCCGCCCGACCGCCCGCAGAAAGTTGACAGCAGTCAACCATCGCAATATGGTTGACCGTCATCAACTTTCAGGAAGGGGTCACGTGACCGCCACCGCATCCACGCCGGTCGTCTCCGACGGCGCCCCCGCGCCCATGTCGCGCCGCGAGACGCTCAACGCGATCTCGGGGCTCATCCTCGGCATGTTCGTCGCCATCCTGTCCGGCACGGTCGTGTCCACCTCGCTGCCGCGCATCATCTCGGACCTCGGTGGCGACCAGTCGAGCTACACCTGGGTGGTGACCGCGGCGCTGCTCGCGACCACCGTCACGACGCCCATCTGGGGCAAGTTCGCCGACCTGGTGAACCGCAAGCTGCTCGTGCAGCTCGCGCTCGGCCTGTTCGTGCTGGGGTCGGTGCTCGGCGGCTTCGCGCAGGACGCATCGATGCTCATCGGCTTCCGCGTCATCCAGGGGCTCGGGGCCGGCGGCCTCATGGCACTCGTCCAGATCGTGATCGCCGACATCATCTCGCCCCGCGAGCGCGGACGGTGGATGGGGCTGATCGGCTCGGTCATGGCCGTTGCGACCATCGGCGGCCCGCTCATCGGCGGTCTCGTCACCGACGGCATCGGCTGGCGGGCCAACTTCTTCATCGCGCTGCCGTTCGCGATCGCCGCGATCGTGCTCATCCAGGCGACGCTGCACCTGCCCGCGCGGCCGAAGCGGAAGGTGAAGGTCGACTACCTCGGCGCGGTGCTCATCGCGAGCGGCGTCAGCCTGCTGCTCGTCTGGGTGACCCTCGGCGGCAGCCAGTTCGCGTGGGCGTCGCTCGAGTCGTACCTGATGATCGGCGGTGCCGTGCTGGCGCTGGTCGCGGCCGTCGTCGTGGAGCTCGTGGTCGACGAGCCCATCGTGCCGCTCTCGCTCTTCCGGAACCGCACCTACGCGCTCTCCGTCGTCGCGAGCCTCTCGGTGGGCGTCGCGATGTTCGGCACCACGATCTTCCTCGCGCAGTACATGCAACTCGCCCGCGGGGCGACGCCGACCGAGTCGGGCCTGCTCACGATTCCCCTGATCGTCGGCCAGATGGGCTCCTCGATCGTCGCCGGCCAGTTGATCAGCCGGTACGGGAAGTGGAAGCGCTACCTGGTCACGGGCTCGGTGCTCGCGATCGCCGGCCTCCTGCTGATGAGCACGCTCCACTACGACACGCCCTACGGCTTCGTCGCCCTGTTCATGTTCGTGCTCGGCGCCGGCCTCGGCACGGTCATGCAGAACCTCGTGCTGGTCGTGCAGAACGACACCCCGGCGGCCCAGCTCGGCGTCGCGAGCTCGGGGGTCGCGTTCTTCCGCAGCCTCGGTGGTACCGCGGGCGTGGCGGTCATGGGCGCTGTGCTCGGCTCGCGCGTCGCCGACCTCGTGCGCGACGGACTCGCGGGCCTCGACCCGGAGCAGCTCGCCGGTGCGCAGGGGCTCGCCGACGGCGGCATCCCCGACCTCGCGGAACTCCCGGGCCCGGTGCGCACCGTCGTCGAGTCGGCCTACGGGCTCGGCGTCGCCGAGGTGTTCCTCATCGCTGTGCCGCTCGCCGTGGTCAGCCTCATCGCGATCTGCTTCCTGCCGAACAAGCCGTTGCAGACGGTCACCGCCGCGCAGCGGCTCGCCGAGGAGGCGGAGGAGGCCGTGGTCGAGCTCGCCGACGCCAAGCTCGCTGTCGTCGTGGACGACGAGCCGCACCAGCGCGCCGACGGCGACACCGCGCGCAACGAGCGCGCCGAGCGCGGCTCGACTGCATAGGATGCCCGGCATGAGCCCCTCGCGCCCCGCCGTTGCCGACTCCGCGATCGGCGCCGTCGAGCAGCAGCTCGGGGTGCTGTTCAATCGCGTGCGCGTGCTCTGGAAGGAGCAGGCCGCGAGCGTGCACCCCGACCTGCAGCCCATCGGCTACAAGCTGCTCAGCGCGCTGGTGCGGGGCGGGCCCGCGCACTCCGGCGCGCTCGCCGAGCAGCTCGCGACGGACAAGTCCGTGGTGAGTCGCCAGGTGCGCATCCTCGCCGACCTCGGCCTGGTCGAGAGCCGCGTCGACGAGCGCGACGCGCGAGCCCGGCTGTTGGTCGCCACGCCCGTCGGCGAAGCGCGCGTGCTCGAGGTGCGCTCGGGAGCGCAGAGCGAGCTGCGCGAGCGGCTCCGCGGCTGGCCGGAGGGTGACGTGGCGAAGTTCGCCGAGTTGCTCGCCCGCATGAACGAGGGGTGAGCGGATGCCCCGGGGCCGCGCACCGCGCCGATTTGGTGCAGCACGGGGCATCCGTTAGCATTGCCTGAGCCAAAGACCGTCGGTCGTCGGCGCGCGGAAACGCGAGTCGATCGAAGCAGTACGCGAGTACGGGCCCACGCAGGTGACACGAAACAGACTTCCGGGAGCGATCCCGAATCTCCAGCTCCGTGCGCTTGCGCCGGAGCTTTTCTCATGTGCGCCGCCGGTCGGAAGCCGCATCACACAGCCCGTGGGGTGCGAAGAAGACATAAGGAGTGGCCATGGCGAACAAGGAAGCCTCGGTTGCCGAACTCACGGAGAAGTTCGAGGGTTCGACCGCCGTTCTGCTGACTGAATACCGCGGCCTCACGGTTGCCCAGCTCAAGGAGCTGCGTAACGCCATTCGTGAGGACGCGAGCTACGCCGTGGTGAAGAACACGCTGACCAAGATCGCGGCCAACAAGGCCGGGATCACCGCGTTCGACGACGACCTCCAGGGTCCGTCGGCGATCGCGTTCGTGCACGGTGACCCGGTCGCCGTCGCGAAGTCGCTGCGTGAATTCGCCAAGGCGAACCCCCTCCTCGTGGTCAAGGGCGGCTACTTCGATGGCAAGCCCCTGACCGCCGAAGAGGTAGGCAAGCTCGCCGACCTCGAGTCCCGCGAAGTGCTGCTCGGCAAGCTCGCCGGCGCCTTCAAGGCCTCGCTGTTCGGAGCCGCATATCTGTTCAACGCACCGCTGTCGCAGGCCGTTCGCACGGTCGACGCGCTGCGTCAGAAGCAGGAGTCCGCAGCGTAGGCGCGAGCCTCGCATGCGGTGAGTACACCAACAAAGGAGATTAGAAATGGCAAAGCTGTCCACTGAGGAGCTGCTCGAGCAGTTCAAGGGCCTGACCCTCATCGAGCTCTCGGAGTTCGTCAAGGCGTTCGAGGAGACCTTCGAGGTCACCGCCGCCGCCCCCGTCGCCGTTGCCGCTGCCGGTGCTCCGGCCGCCGGTGGTGGCGACGCCGCCGCCGAGGAGGAGAAGGACGAGTTCGACGTCATCCTCGAGGCTGCCGGCGACAAGAAGATCCAGGTCATCAAGGTCGTCCGCGAGCTCACCTCGCTCGGCCTCGGCGAGGCCAAGGCCGTCGTCGACGGTGCCCCCAAGGCGGTCCTCGAGGCTGCCAACAAGGAGACCGCGGAGAAGGCCAAGGAGGCCCTCGAGGGCGCCGGCGCCACCGTCACGCTCAAGTAGTACGCGCCCCCGCCAGGGGGCTCGCACGACGCCGAGGGCGTCGCTTCCGGATTCGTCCGGAGGCGGCGCCCTCGTTCGCGTCTGCAGGGGGCGCAGGCCCGCCGTGGTCCGGCCCGAGACCGTCCGCCGAGTCGTCGACACCCGTCGGAGAGCGCTTCCTTGGCCAGTTTCGAGAAAGCCATTTCTCGGTCACGACCGGGTCACGAGACCGCATGAATTCTGGGAAAGCGCTTGCGCGAGGCATCCGCTGCTGTTAGAAATGTGCATCAAGTGAGATAGCGCTTTCTCACCGATGATCGACGGAGATGATCGGAGGCCGAAGTTGGCATCAGCACCAGGCCTCGTCGAAGACCGAGCACCCCGCCGAGGTCGCGCTCTTCCTCGACTTCCTCGCCAACAGCGAGGACGCGGCCGACCTGCTGCTCACCGAGCGCGGCGTGCCGGCCAACGAGGTCATCCGCGCCTACGTCACCCCGCAGCTGGACGACGTGAACAAGTCGGTCGTCGAGTTCCTCGACGCACTCGGACCGGAGGTCGGCGACGCGCCGCCCGCCACGCCTCCGGGCGGCGGCGCGATCGAGGACGTCATCGACCAGAACACGCAGAAGGTGCTGTTCGGCGAGCTCACCCCCGAGGAGGCGGCCGACGCCTTCATCGAGGAGCTGCAGCGCGCACTCGACGACGCGATGTGACCTCCCCCTGAAGACGGCCCCGGCCGTCTCGGAGCGGCTGCCGCGTTGTCCGTTCGCGGCAGCCGCTCCGGTCGAGATCGCCGCCACCGTGCGGTCTCACGCCGAGCCCGGCGCCCCCGGCCGGGCTCGGCACCACTAACTTTGAAGACGAAGCAGACACGCGGAGGACCCGTGACGAACACCTCGCCCCGACCGGTCACCATCGCCCAGGTGGCCGCCTTCGCGGGCGTCTCCCAGGCCTCGGTCTCCCGGGTGCTCAACCGCAACCAGACCGTCGACCCGGCGATCGCCGCCAAGGTGCGCGACGCCGTGGAGAAGCTGAACTACTCGCCGAGCCCCGCCGCGCGCAACCTGGTGCGCGGGCGCAGCAACACTATCGCCCTCGTCGTGCCCGACCTGGAGAACCCCATGTTCCAGGGCGTGCTCAAGGGACTCAGCCGCGCGGCCTACGCCGACGGCTACCGGGTGCTCGTGGCCGACACCGCCGAGCGGGTCGGCGACGAGGAGGAGGTCGTGCTCGAGGCGCGGTCGCGCTGCGACGCACTCGTGCTCGTCGCGCCCCGCATGTCGAACGAGCGCCTCGAGTCGCTCGTGAGCCGCGTCGGCCCCGTCGTGGTCGTCAACCGCCCCGTCGCGGGCGACCCCGCGGCCGAGCTCTCGGTCGACTACGAGAGCGGCATCCGCGCGCTGGGGGAGCACTTCATCTCGCTCGGCCACACCCGCATCGCGTACCTCTCCGGCCCGCCGCAGTCGTATGCCGACGTGCTGCGGCGCCGCGGACTCGCCGAGCTCGTGGCCCGGCACGACGGCTTCGAGGTCGTCGACGTGCCCGCCGGCTCGCAGGTGGAGGACGGCTACCGCGCCGCCGACGCCGTGCTCGCCTCGGGCGCGACCGGCGCCATCGCGTTCAACGACCTCGCCGCGCTGGGCCTCCTCGCCCGCCTGCGCGAGGTCGGCGTCGAGGTGCCGGTCGAGATCTCGGTCGCCGGCATCGACGACATCCCCCTCTCCAGGTTCTCCGCCCCGTCGCTCACGACCATGTCGGTGCCCCGCGTCGAGATCGGCGAGCAGGCCTGGCAGCGGCTCAAGGGCGCGATCGCGGGCGCTGCGGCGACGCATCCGCTCTCCTACCGCCCCATCCTCGAGGCGCGCGGCAGCACCGGGCCGGCGCCCGAGGCGACCGGCTGGCTGAGCCCGGGCCGCCCGCTGCTGCGCATCGGCGACGGCGTCGTCGCGCGGTACGAGGAGGGCACCTCGATCGACTCCGTGCTGTCGCCGCGGCCGTACCTGCATCCGGTCGAGACCCTCGGCGGCGTGCGCGTGACCGACAGCCACCCGACCGATCACCTGCACCACTTCGGCATCGGCGTCGCCCTGCCCGACATCAACGGCACCTCGTACTGGGGCGGTCGCACCTACATCCAGGACGTCGGCTCGGTCATGCTCGAGAACCAGGGCCGGCAGCGCCGCGACGAGCTGCGCGTCGACGGCGAGCGGCTCACCGAGCGCCTCACCTGGATCGACGAGCGCAACGTCGCCCAGCTCAGCGAGGTGCGCACGCTCACCGGCTCGCCCGTGCGGGTCGGCGAGGGCGACGCGTGGGTGCTGCGCTGGCGCACCGTGCTCAAGGCGAACTTCGGCGCGCTCGAGTTCGGGTCGCCCGCGACGAACGGGCGCGAGGGCGCGGGCTACGGCGGCATCTTCTGGCGCTTCCCCGAGTGGAAGGCGATGGTGGTGACCGCCGACGGCCCGGGCGAGGAGCTCGGGCACGGCTCGCGCTCGCCGTGGTTCGCGGTCGTCGACCCGGAGCGCAAGGTGACCGTGCTGCTGCACCAGCCCCGGGGCGCCCCGCTGCCGTGGTTCGCCCGCGTCGCCGAGTACGTCGGCATCGGCCCGGCGCTCGCGTGGGACGAGATCCTGCACGTGCCCGAGGGCGGCACCGTCGAGCTCGGACTCGACGCGCTGCTCATCGACCGCGTCATCACCGACCCCGCGGAACTCGCCGACCTCGCGGGCCGGCTCGCCGCGGATGGGTGAGCGGATGCCACGGGGCGGCGTGCCGCGCATCGGCATCGCCGGAATCCACGGCCACGGCGCCACGCACGTCGTCGAGGCGCTGCGGCTCGAGGGCCTCGGGCGTGCGCGGCTGATCGCGGTCGCCGACCACCGGGCCCCCGAGTCGCCGGTCGGGGAGGCCGCCGTCTTCGCCGACGCGGCGGCGATGATCGCCGACGCCGACCTCGACGTCGTGGTGCTCTCCACCCCGATCCACACCCACGTGCCGCTCGCGCGTGCCGCGCTCGAGGCGGGCGCCCACGTGCTGCTCGAGAAGCCGCCCGCCCCCTCGCTCGCCGAGCTGGCCGAGCTCGACGAGGTCGCCCGGCGTGCGGGGCGATCGGTGCAGGTCGGGTTCCAGAGCCTCGGGTCGTCCGCGGTCGGCGCGGTGCGCGACCTCGTCGCCGGCGGTGCGATCGGCGCGGTGCGCGCCTACGGTGCCCTCGGCACCTGGGTGCGGCCGGTCGACTACTGGACCCGCAGCGCGTGGGCGGGCCGGCGCGAGCTCGACGGCGTGCCCGTGGTCGACGGCGCGGTGACGAACCCGCTCGCGCACGCGGTCGCAACGGCGCTCGCCGTGGCCGGAGCGCGGACGGCCGACGACATCGCCGACATCGAGCTCGACCTGCTTCGGGCCAACGACATCGCGGCCGACGACACGTCGTCGCTCGTCGTCCGGCTGGCGGACGGGCGCACGATCGCGGGTGCGCTCGCGCTCACCGCGTCGGTGCGGAGCGAGCCGTGCGTGACGGTCGAGGGGGAGTCGGGGCGCATCGTGCTCTGGTACACGCTCGACGTCGTGCAGGTCGTGCGCGACGGCGAGCCGTTCCCGGCCACCACGCGGCATCCGCGCGCCTCGCTGCTCGAGAACCTCATCGACCACGCGGTCGACGAGGTCCCCCTGCTCGTGCCGCTCGCGGCGACCGCGGCGTTCACCCGCGTGCTCGACGCAGTGCGCACCGGCCCGGACCCGCGGCGCATCGCCGCCGAGCACGTGGCCCGCGTGCGCGACGACGCGGCCGAGCACCTCGTGGTGCGCGATCTCGAGCACTGGGCGGCTCGGGTCGTCGCCGAGCAGGCGACGTTCTCGGCCGTCGGCGCGCCGTTCGCGCGCTGAGGGCGCGTCGGCCCCGGGGCATCCGCTCGCCGTCGTTCAGCGCGCCGGCGCGGAGGTGCTGGAGCGCACCACGAGCTTCACGGGCAGGTCGACGTCGTGGGGCGCCTGCTCGTCGTCGCCCTCGCCGAGCAGCGACATGGCCCAGCGCACCGCCTGCTCACCCTGCTCGACCGGGCGCTGCTCGACCGTCGTGAGGCCGAACATGCCCGCGTTCTCGTGCCCGTCGATGCCGACGATCGACAGGTCGGCGGGGATGCCGAGCCCGAGCCGGCGCGCGGCGATGTGGGTGCCGAACGCGATCTCGTCGCACGCCGCGAACACCGCGGTCGGCCGATGCGCCGGGTCGCCCAGCAGCTGGAGCGCGGCCGAGAAGCCTTCCGACATCGAATACTCGGTCGGCAGGTACGGCGCGTCCGCGATGCCCGCCTCGGCCATCGCCTCGCGGAACCCGGAGACTCGGCTGCCCTGCACGCCCTCGCGGTCGCGCTCGGCCTCCTCGCCGCCGAGCAGCACGATGTCGCGGTGCCCGAGGCGCAGCAGGTGCCGGGTCGCGAGGCGGGCGGTCTCGCGATGGTCGACGGCCAGGCGCACGGCCGCCGACAGCATGGTGCCGCCGATCGTGACCACGGGCCGACCAGTGCGGGCGAGTCGATCGGACTCGTCCGGGCTCAGGTCGACGTCGACCCCGATGACCGCGTCGACGCGACGGCGCTGCAGGTAGTACTCGAAGATGCGACGGCGCGCCTCGGGCTCGACCGCGAGGTTGTAGAGCACGAGGTCGTACCCGCGAGCCAGCATCGCCCGTTCGAGGCCTTCGAGCACCTCGCCGAAGTACCAGCGGTTGACGAAGCGGATGAGCACGCCGATCGACTTGCTGCGGCCCGTGACCAGGCTCGCGGCGTTCGGCGAAGCGATGTACCCGATCTCCGCCGCAGCGGTGACGACGCGGTCGCGCGTGGCCGGCGAGACGGCCCCGCGGCCGCTCAGCGCACGTGACGCGGTGGCCTTCGACACCCCGGAGAGGCGCGCGACATCCGCGATCGACGGCATCGACGCCTCCCTCCCTCGGAAGATGCACGGCCGAGTGTAGCCGGACGGTCGACAGAGCGGAACCGGTTCCAGAATCGAACCCCGGACGTGATCGATTCGTGACATATCAGTCCTTGTGTCTCCATACCGGGCGTGCATACCGTAGGGCTGGAACCGGTTCCGATCGGAGCGGTTCCCAGGAACTCCAACTCAACGAGGAGATGAGAGATGAGCACCATTCGGAAGCGCCGACTGCTCCTGCCGCTCGCGGTGGCGGCCACGGTCGGCTTCGCGCTCACCGCCTGTACGGGGGACATCGCAGACGAGCAGGCCGGCGACACGGACTGCGCCGACTACGAGGAGTACGGCACCTACGACGGGGCGAGCGTCACCATCGGCGCCACCATCGTCGACATCGAGGCGGACCGGCTCGTCGAGTCGTGGACCGACTTCTCCAACTGCACCGGCATCGAGATCGACTACCAGGGCTCGCAGGAGTTCGAGGCGCAGATCGCGGTGCTCGCCGAGGGCGGCAACGCCCCCGACATCGGCTTCGTGCCCCAGCCCGGCCTGGTCCAGCGCCTCGCCGAGGGTGGCTGGCTGATCCCGGCATCGGCCGACGTCGAGGCCAACGCAGACGAGTGGTGGACCGAGGACTGGAAGGCCTACGGCACGGTCGACGACGTCTTCTACGGCGCGCCGCTCATGTCGAACGTCAAGGGCTACGTCTGGTACTCGCCGGCGGAGTTCGAGGAGAACGGCTGGGAGATCCCCGCGACGCTCGATGAGCTGCGCGACCTCTCCGACGAGATCGCGGCCGCGGGCGACCACAAGCCGTGGTGCGTCGGCCTCGAGTCGGGCGTCGCGACCGGCTGGCCCGGCACCGACTGGGTCGAGGACTACGTGCTCCGCCTGCAGGGCGCCGACTACTACGACCAGTGGGTCACGCACGAGATCCCGTTCAACGACGAGGGCATCGTCGAGGCGTTCGACGAGGTGGGCGAGTACCTCAAGAACGAGGACATGGTCAACGGCGGCATCGGCGACGTGTCGACGCTCGTGACCGAGGCGTTCGGCACGGCCGGACTCCCGATCCTCGACGGGGAGTGCTCGCTGCACCACCAGGCCTCGTTCTACGAGACCTTCTGGAACCCCGAGGGTGGCGACGAGGTGACGGTCGCCTCGAACGGCGACGTGTTCGCGTTCATGCTCCCGCCGGCCGAGGCGGGCGACCCGCTGGCCGTCACGGGCGGAGGCGAGACCGTCGTGGCCTTCACCGACGCCGAGGAGGTCGAGGTGGTGCGCACGTACCTCTCGAGCGACACCTGGGCGAACAACCGCGTGAGCCTCGGCGGCGTCATCAGCGCGAACCTCGGGGTCGACCCGGAGAACGCGTCGAGCGAGCTGCTCGTGCAGTCGATCGAGATCCTGCAGAACCCGGAGACCACGTTCCGGTACGACGGATCCGACCTGATGCCCGGTGCCGTCGGCGCCGACTCCTTCTGGAGCGGGATCGTCGACTGGGTGACGGGCAGCGACACGCAGTCGGTGGTCGACGCCATCGAGTCGAGCTGGCCCAGCAGCTAGCGCGCCCCGCCGCGTTCGCGGCATGATCGAGGGGGCGGGGTCGAACCCCGCCCCCTCGCATCCCCAGATTTCAATGACGAATCGGGAGAGACGGTGACGACCGAAGACCTTCTCGGGAAGATCCTGCAGGTGGTGATGGGCCTCGTCGTGTTCGCGGCGATCGTCGGCCTGCTCATCTTCTTCATCGACAAGGCGCCCAAGAAGGGGCGCGACTACTGGCAGCTGGCGGGCTTCCTGCTCCCCGCCCTGATCCTCGTGGCGATCGGCCTCGTCTGGCCGGCGATCCGCACCACGTTCCTGGCCTTCCAGGACAACTCGGGCGCCTGGTCGATGGACAACTTCGTCTGGATGTTCACGCAGCCCGCGGCGATCCGCACGCTGATCAACACGGTCGTCTGGGTGCTGCTCGTGCCGACGTTCGCGACGGTCGTGGGACTCGCGTACGCGATCTTCATCGACAAGTCGCGCGGGGAGCGGTACTTCAAGGCGCTGGTGTTCATGCCGATGGCGATCTCGTTCGTCGGCGCCGGCATCATCTGGCGGTTCGTGTACGAGTACCGCTCGGGCGACCGCGAGCAGATCGGCATCCTGAACGCCATCGTGGTCGCGTTCGGCGGCGAACCCGTGCAGTGGCTCCAGACCGACCCGATCAACACGATCCTGCTGATCGTCGTCATGATCTGGATCCAGACCGGGTTCGCGATGGTCGTGCTGAGCGCTGCGATCAAGGGCATTCCGACCGAGCAGATCGAGGCGGCCCAGCTCGACGGCACGAACGCCTGGCAGCGGTTCCGGAACGTCACGGTCCCGGGCATCCGCGGCTCGATCGTGGTGGTGCTCACGACCATCTCGATCGCGACGCTGAAGGTCTTCGACATCGTGCGCACCATGACCGCCGGAAACTTCAACACGTCGGTCGTGGCGAACGAGATGTACACGCAGGCGTTCCGCGCGAGCGAGGTGGGACGCGGTTCCGCACTCGCGCTGATCCTCTTCGTGATGGTGCTGCCGATCATCGTCTACAACATCAGAATCCTGCGCCAGCAGAGGGAGATCCGATGAGCACCACCGGAACCTCGTCAGTCCTGCCCCCCGACCGCGGCACGGAGGAGGAACTCGAGCGCGGGCTCGAGCGGGAGGAGTCGAAGCCCGCCCGGGTCAAGAAGCGACTCACCTCGCGGACCGCGACCATCGCGGCGCTCATCATCGCCGTGCTGTGGACCATCCCGACCTTCGGGCTGTTCCTGTCGTCCTTCCGGCCGGCGGAGCTCATCCGCACGACCGGCTGGTGGACCATCTTCCAGAACCCCGGGTTCACGCTCGAGAACTACCAGGACGTGCTGCTCTCGCCGTCGGTCTCGTCGCCGCAGCTCGGCGCATACTTCGTGAACTCGATCGCGATCGCCATTCCGGCCACGATCTTCCCGCTCGTGTTCGCGTCGATGGCCGCGTACGCGTTCGCCTGGATCAAGTTCCGCGGCGTGCACGTACTGTTCATCCTGGTGTTCGCGCTGCAGATCGTGCCGCTGCAGATGGCCCTCGTGCCCCTGCTGCAGTTCTTCTCGACCTACCTGCGACCCATGCAGGCGTGGCTGCACGACGTGGTGCCGATCATCCCCGAACAGAACTACCTGCCCGTCTGGATCGCGCACACGATCTTCGCGCTGCCACTGGCGATCTTCCTGCTGCACAACTTCATCGCGGAGATCCCGAGCGACGTCATCGAGGCGGCGCGCGTCGACGGGGCATCCCACGGCCAGATCTTCTTCCGGATCGTGCTGCCGCTCGCCATGCCCGCGATCGCGTCCTTCGCGATCTTCCAGTTCCTCTGGGTCTGGAACGACCTGCTCGTGGCGCTGATCTTCTCGGGCGGCACGCAGGACGTCGCGCCACTGACGCAACGATTGGCCGAGCTCACGGGCAGTCGCGGGCAGGACTGGCAGCGCCTGACGGCGGCGGCGTTCGTGTCGCTGGTCGTGCCGCTGATCGTGTTCTTCAGCCTGCAACGCTACTTCGTGCGCGGGCTCCTGGCCGGATCGACGAAGGGGTGACCGCCGTCACGATCTGAACGCATTCCGAACCCGGGTACGCCCGGCCGCGGCAGGGGAACCCGCGGCCGGGCCTGCCCGTGTCGGTCGCCGGAAATCCACTGTTCAGCGGGTGAATCCGGCGCCGATCGGGTGTTGACGATCGCTCGACTCAGGGCTAGCGTCGAAGGCGAGCACCACCGCAGGACTTGCCGGCAACAGGGGGCCGGCACCGGGGGAAACACCGGGCCCGGTCGACGCAGCGACGCGTTTCGACCGGGCCCATTCCCGTGCGTCACGGTGCTCGCGACGAAGGGGGAACGACGATGTTCAGGAGAGCACTGATCGGGGCGGCGGCGGCCGGCCTGCTCGCCGTGGGGTTCGCAGCACCCGCGCATGCGGCGCCGGGGAACGGCGGGCCGCCCGACTGCAACTGGGGGCAGCTCACGCAGTACGCCATCCTGGAGCTCGACTTCGAGCAGGGCCCGCATGCCTCGGGTGAGGCGACGCCCCGAGCCGGCCTCGCGAACGTGTTCCCCGACCTGACGGGACGCGCGAAGCTGCAGGCCACCTGCGAGCTCATCGAGGGGCTGCTGCCCTAGCGGATTCCGCTCGCCCAGGGGCCCGCCACGACCGTCGTGGCGGGCCCGACCCATGTGCTCCGGGCGAAAATGCATGCATATGTGCATATATCGCCTAGGGTGGGGTGCATGACACTTCACGGCCAGAGCGGCCCGCCCGGCGGCGGCCCCGGCGGACAGGTCGGGCGCTTCGGAAAGCCGCGCACCCGCATCAGCGCCGCCGACGAGGACGCGCAGCGTGCCGAGAACGCCGAGGCGCCGAAGATCCCGCACCTCGGCCGGCGCATCGCCGCCCTCTTCCGCCCCTACCGTCGCGGCCTCGCCATGGTCATCGCCCTCGTCTTCGTCGGCGCCGCGCTCAGCGTCGTTCCGCCGCTGCTCACCGAGCAGGCCTTCGACCAGGGGCTCTTCCCGGCCGACGGCGGCGGTCCGAACCTCACCGTGCTCGCCGAGATCGTCGGCCTCATGATCGTCATCTTCATCGCCTCGGCGATGCTCGGTGTCTGGCAGACCTGGCTCACCGCGAACATCGGCAACAAGGTCATGGGCGACCTGCGGGTGCGCCTGTTCGAGCGCCTCCAGTCGATGGAGCTCGCATTCTTCACGCGCACGAAGACCGGCGTGATCCAGTCGCGCCTGCAGAACGACGTCGGCGGCGTGGCATCCGTGCTCACCAACACCGTCTCGAGCGTGCTCGGCAACACCGTCACCGTGATCGCGGCGTTCGTCGCCATGCTGCTGCTCAGCTGGGAGCTCACGCTCATCGCGCTCGTGCTCATGCCGTTCATGGCGCTCGCGCAGCGGCGCGTCGGCCGCGTGCGCGCGAAGATCGCCGCGAAGACCCAGGAGTCCCTCTCCGAGATGACGGCCATCACGCAGGAGACACTGTCGGTCTCGGGCATCCTGCTGTCGAAGTCGTTCACGCGCCAGGCCGCCGAGACCGCGCGGTACTCCGACGAGAACCGCAACCAGATCAGCCTGCAGGTGCGCCAGGTGATGTCGGGGCAGTGGTTCTTCGCGCTCGTGAACATCTTCCTGTCGTCGATCCCGGCGATCGTCTACCTGGTGTCGGGCTGGCTCATCACGGGCGGCAGCGCCGACATCACAGCCGGCACCATCGTCGCGTTCACGACCGTGCAGGCGCGCCTGCTGTTCCCGATGCTCGGCATCATGCGGGTCGCGCTCGACGTGCAGACCTCCATGGCGCTGTTCGCCCGCATCTTCGAGTACCTCGACCTGCGGCCGGCGATCACGGATGCCCCCGAGGCGATCGACGTCCCCACCGGCGACGCGCTCGGGCGGGTCGAGTTCGACGGCGTCTCGTTCGCGTACCCCGACGCCGCGGGCGACGCGCGCCCCACCATCGACGACATGAGCTTCCGCATCGAGCCCGGGCAGTACGCCGCGTTCGTCGGTCCGTCCGGGGCCGGCAAGACGACCGTGTCGTACCTCGTGCCGCGCCTGTTCGACGCGACGAGCGGCTCGGTGCGGTTCGCGGGGGAGGACGTGCGCGACCTGTGCGGCGACTCGCTGCTCTCGCACGTCGGCATCGTCAGCCAGGAGACGTACCTGTTCCACGCGTCGATCTCCGACAACCTCCGGTATGCGAAGCCGGATGCCTCGGATGCGGAGCTCGAACGCGCCGCGCGCGCCGCCAACATGCACGAGACGATCATGTCGTTCCCCGACGGGTACGACACGCTCGTGGGCGAGCGCGGCTACCGCCTCTCGGGCGGGGAGAAGCAGCGCATCGCGATCGCGCGCGTGCTGCTGAAGGACCCCGAGGTGCTCGTGCTCGACGAGGCGACGAGCGCGCTCGACACCATCTCGGAACGCGTCGTGCAGGACGCGCTCGACGACGCCGCGCGCGGCCGCACCACCATCGCGATCGCGCACCGGCTGTCGACCGTCGTGAGCGCCGACGTCATCTTCGTGGTCGTCGGCGGCCGCATCGTCGAGCGCGGCTCGCACGCCGAGCTGCTGGCCGCCGACGGCGTCTATGCGCGACTCTACGAACGGCAGGCGGAGGGCGCGCCGGTCGCGGACTGACCCCCGGGCGGGGTACGTTGCTCCCAGTCGCGCGTGCGCGCGGCGGAGATTGGGGGATTTCCGATGTCAGATCCGCGACCCGAGAAGCGCGTGGCGGCGACGCCGCTCGAGCACACGCCGGCCGAGACGCCCGCCGGGCCGTCGACGTTCGCGACGCTCGCCGCCGAGTTCTTCGGCACGTTCGTGCTCGTGCTGGGCCTCATCAGCGCCGCGCTGTTCGCCTCGGACTTCGGCGTGGGTGACAACGGCAGCTCGCTCGGGGTCGGCTTCGTCGGCGTCGCGCTCGCCGTGGGCCTCGCGATCATCGCGGGCGCCTACACGTTCGGGCCCATCTCGGGCGGGCACTTCAACCCGGCCGTGACGCTCGGCCTCGCGGCGGCGGGCCGCTTCCCGTGGCGCGGTACGGCCGGCTACATCGTCGCGCAGGTGCTCGGCGGCGCGGCCGCGACGAGCATCATCGCGCTCATCGGCTCGTCGCAGGCCGGCTGGTTCGACGCGGCCCGCGAGGGCGGGTTCGCGAGCAACGGGTGGGACGCGCTCTCGCCTGGCGGCTTCGGCTTCGGCGGCATGGTCGTGGTCGAGATCGTGTTCACCGCGCTGCTCGTCGCCGTCGTGATCGGCGTCACGCACCCCAGCCGCGGCAACCCGGCGTTCGCCGGCCTCGTGATCGGCCTCACGGTCACGCTCATCCACCTCGCGACCATCCCGATCGACAACACGTCGGTGAACCCCGCGCGCTCGATCGCGACCGCGATCTACGGCGGCGGCGACGCACTGGCGATGCTCTGGGCGTTCATCGTGTTCCCGATCGTGGGCGCGTTGCTCGCGGGCTTCACGTTCCGGCTGCTGTTCGACGGCACGAAGCGATAGCCACCCGCGCGGAATCGCACGTCGTCCGCGGCGGTCCGGTCAGATCTCGACCGGGCCGCCGCGATCGTCGAGCAGGTCGTTCATCAAAGCGATCTCGGCCGCCTGGCTCTCGAGGATGGCCCGCGCGAGGCTCGTGACCACCGGGTGGGTCGAGCGCGCCAGCAGCGCCTCCGACATCTCGAGCGCGCCCTCGTGGTGGCGGATCATGAGCGTCAGGAAGATGCGCTCGGCCTCGATGCCCTCGGCGGCGCGCAGCGTCTCGACCTGGTCGAACGTGGCGAGCCCCGGCATCGGGTCGCCGGGCGAGTGCGTGCTCGCGTCGTGGTCGGCGTGCTCACCCTCGGCGCCCGCGAGCGCGGGGCGGGTCATCCACGTCATCTGCGGCTCGCTGCCGGCCTGCGGCAGGCCCCACTCCTCCAGCCAGCCGTACATCTGGCCGGCCTGCTGCGCCTGCACGGTCGCCATGTCGTAGGCGAGCCGCTCGATGTCGGGGTCATCGCTCGTGTCGCGGATGATCAGTGCGAGGTCGACGCCCTGGAGGTGGTGCACCTGCATGTCGCGCGCGAACCCGGCCTCGGCGCTGACCGTCGTCGGGTCGGCCTGCCCGAGCGTCGAGATGCGCCCGAGCGCGAACGACACCGCGACCAGCGCGACCACGACGAGCGCCCCCACGACGAGTGCGCCGACGCGACCGAGGCGGCCGCGCTGCGCGGGCGCCTCGGATTCGTCGGGCACCGGCCCGGGGGCATCCGTCATCAGGACTCGCGGCCGGGGCCGTCGACGCCGCCGGTGCACAGCGCACCCGGCTCGGGCACGAGGTCGCTGCGCCAGTACTCCTCGAGGTACTCCTCGATGCGCTCGTCATCGGCCGACTCGACCTGCAGCTGCGTGTTCCAGCCGCTCAGCACGATGGGGGAGGGCAGGCCCTCGAAGGGCGACAGGATGACGTAGCTCGACGGCAGCTTCGCGCGCAGCGCGGAGAGCTCGTCGCCGGAGAGCGACGGGTCGTAGGTGACCCAGATCGCGCCGTGCTCCATCGAGTGCACGGCGTTCTCGCTCGGCACCTGCTCGGTGTAGACGCCGCAGTTCAGCCATGCGGGGTTGTGCTCGCCGCCGGCGGGCGGGGTCTGCGGGTAGTCGACCACGCCCTCGACGTGCAGCGAGGAGTTCTCGAAGGTCTGCACGCCCTCGACCTCGGCGCCCGACCCGCCCGCGGTGTAGTTCGCGGCCTGGGGCGTGAGCACGATCGAGACGATGATCACCGCGACCACGACGACGGCGCCTGCGATCGCGGCGCCGATGCCGATGCGCTTGTTGCGCTTCTGGCGGGCCTGCTCGCGCTTGTAGGCCTCGAGCTTCTTCGCTCGCTGCTCGGCGCGCTGCTGCTTGACGGTCGGCTTCTTGCCGGGCGGGGTCGCACTCACGGGTGTGCCTCTCTCGAACCTGGGGGGTTGCTCCATTCGAACGTATCGGACCGGCGGATCTCTTCCCAGAGGCGGCATCCGCAGTGCATTCACAGGGGCGGGTGGGGCGAGCGGATGACACGTGCCGATCCGTGCCGCTAGAGTCGTAGCCGTGATCCCTTCGCTGTGTTGTCGCTGAACGTCGCTCATCCCGCCGGTCTCCCGGCATGACCGATCGCTCGCCGCATCCGGCCCGCGCCTCCGCAGCGCCCGGCGAGCAGACGTGAAGGACAACGAATGAAGTACGCAGAGAACATCGTCGAGCTCGTCGGCGACACCCCGCTGGTGAAGCTCCAGCACGTCACCGACGGCATCGCCGCGACGGTGCTCGTGAAGCTGGAGTACTTCAACCCCGGCGGCTCGTCGAAGGACCGCATCGCGACGCGCATCATCGACGCGGCCGAGGCCGAGGGCAAGCTCGCGCCGGGCGGCACCATCGTGGAGCCGACGTCGGGCAACACCGGTGTCGGGCTCGCCCTGGTGGCACAGCAGCGCGGGTACCGCTGCGTGTTCGTGCTGCCTGACAAGGTCGGCGAGGACAAGCGCAACGTGCTCACCGCGTACGGCGCCGAGGTCGTCGTGACGCCGACGTCCGTCGCCCCCGACAGCCCCGAGTCGTACTACTCGGTGAGCGACCGGCTCGCGCGCGAGATCCCCGGCGCGTTCAAGCCGAACCAGTACGCCAACCCGAACGGTCCGCGCTCGCACTACGAGACGACCGGCCCCGAGATCTGGCGCGACACCGACGGCACGGTCACGCACTTCGTCGCCGGCGTCGGCACCGGCGGCACGATCACCGGCACCGGTCGCTACCTGCGCGAGGTGTCGAACGACACGGTGCGCATCATCGGGGCCGACCCCGAGGGCTCGGTCTACTCCGGAGGCACCGGCCGGCCGTACCTCGTCGAGGGCGTGGGGGAGGACTTCTGGCCCGACGCGTACGACCCGACCGTGCCGCACGAGATCATCGAGGTCTCCGACGCCGAGTCGTTCGACATGACCCGGCGCCTCGCCCGCGAGGAGGGCATCCTCGTCGGCGGGTCGAGCGGCATGGCCGTCGTGGCCGCGCTGAAGGCGGCGGCATCCGCCCCCGCCGACTCGGTGTTCGTCGTGCTGCTGCCCGACGGCGGCCGCGGCTACCTCGGCAAGATCTTCAACGACAAGTGGCTGCGCGCGTACGGGTTCTCGAACGCGCCCGCCGGCCACACCGTCGGCAACCTGCTCGCCTCCAAGTCAGGCAGCACGCCCGAGCTCGTCTACTCGGCGCCCGACGACACGATCCGCGAGGCGATCGACCGCATGAACGAGACGGGCGTCTCGCAGCTGCTCGTGCTCACGGCCGAGCCGCCGGTCGTGCTCGGCGAGGTCGCGGGTGCCATCCACGACGACGAGCTGCTCGAGCTCGTCTTCTCGGGGCGAGCGAAGCTCACCGACGAGGTGTCGAGCGTGATCGGCCCGAACCTGCCCCTCATCGGCGTGAACGAGCCCGTCGCCACCGCGCGCCAGGCGTTCGGCGACGCGCCCGCGATGCTCGTGACCGACGGCGGGCGCGTGCTCGGCGTCATCACCCGCTCCGACCTCCTCACCTACCTCAGCGCCTGAAGACGTCAGTTTTCAGGAACGAGACGCGTCCAGGCATCCGAACCAGGCGCACATTCAGCCCACAGACTTGATCCGACCCCGATTCGAGGAACATCACCATGACCACTCCTGAAAAGCGCCTCGGCTTCGCCACGCGCGCGGTGCACGCCGGCCAGGCGTTCGACCCCACGACCGGCGCGGTGATCCCGCCCGTGCACCTCACCTCGACCTACGTGCAGGACGGCATCGGCGGCCTCCGCGGCGGCTACGAGTACTCGCGCGGCGGCAACCCCACGCGCACCGCGCTCGAGACCCAGCTCGCCGCGCTCGAGGGCGGCACGCACGGCCTCAGCTTCGCGTCGGGCCTCGCCGCCGAGGACGCCCTGCTGCGCGCGGTGCTCGCGCCCGGCGACCACGTCGTCATCGGCAACGACGTCTACGGCGGCACGCACCGCCTCATCAACCGCATCCACGGTGCCTGGGGCATCCGCCACTCGACCGTCGACACCAGCGACCTCGACGCGGTTCGCGCCGCGATCGAGCCGGCCACGAAGGTGCTCTGGGTCGAGACCCCGTCGAACCCGCTCATGAAGATCTCGGACGTCGCGGCCCTCGTCGCACTCGGCCACGAGGCCGGCACGCTCGTCGTGGTCGACAACACGTTCGCCTCGCCCGCGCTGCAGCAGCCGCTCGCGCTCGGCGCCGACGTCGTCGTGCATTCGACGACCAAGTACCTCGGCGGCCACTCCGACGTGGTCGGCGGCGCCCTCATCACGAGCGACGACGAGCTCGAGCAGCAGGTGCGGTTCATCCAGTTCGCGGCGGGCGCGGTGTCGGCCCCGTTCGACGCGTTCCTCACCAGCCGCGGCATCAAGACACTGGCATTGCGGATGCGGCAGCACTCGGCCTCCGCGCAGCAGATCGCCGAGTCCGTGCTCGACCACCCCGCGCTCACCCGGGTGCTGTACCCGGGGCTGCCGTCGCACCCGGGCCACGCGCTCGCCGCGTCGCAGATGTCGGGCTTCGGCGGCATGCTCACGCTCGACTTCGCGGGCGGCGCTGCCGCCGCGCGTCGCTTCGCCGAGACGACGTCGCTGTTCCAGCTCGCCGAGTCGCTCGGCGGCGTCGAGTCGCTCGTCAACTACCCGTCCGAGATGACCCACGCGTCCGTCAAGGGCACCCCCGCCGAGGTGCCCGAGTCGATCGTGCGCCTGTCGGTCGGCGTCGAGGAGACCGCGGACCTGGTCGCCGACGTCGTCGACGCGCTCGACCGGCTGTAGCGCGGGCGCGGCGCCGCGGCGCGGCATCCGCTCGACCCTGCCTCGCCCTGCCCGGGCCGGGCCGTCGGCGCCAGCCTCTGGCGGGTCGCGTGCCGGTGCGGTATGACGGTCACATGAGGGAAGATGCGGTCACCCGCTGGGTGGAGCGGTACCGACGGGCGTGGCTGTCGAACGACCCGGGCGATATCCGCGCGCTCTTCACCGAGCACGCGGAGTACACGAACACGCCGGGCACCGAGCCGTACCGCGGGCACGACGAGATCGTGTCGTGGTGGCTGGAGGAGGCCGACGGCCCCGACGAGACCACGTTCACGTGGGAACCGCTGCTCGTGGGCGACACCCGCGCGATCATCGAGGGACGCACGGTCTACCGGGGCTCGACCGCGTACCGCAACCTCTGGGTGATCGACCTGGCGCCCGATGGGCGCGCCACCGCGTTCACCGAGTGGTGGGTCGAGGAGGAGGCCGACGACCTCGAGTTCGGGCAGGACGACGCGGACGACGGGTTCGACGACGACGACGAGGACGCCGGCGACGCCGACGCGGACGAGGACGCCGACGAGGACGAGTCGGACGATTTCAGCGACGACACCGACGACCTCGACGACGACGAGTACGACTGGGACGATGACGACGAGGAGGAGTCGGCCGAGGACGACGCCGAGGACGACGCCGAGGACGACTTCGACGACGACCTCGACTACGACTACGACGACGACGTGGACGTCGACATCGACGGGGAGGACGCGCCGGACCCGGACGCCTCGCGCTGACGGGAGTCGGGGAGGATGGAGACATGACCGCTCCCCTGCGCGCGTTGAACGACGGCAACTCCCTCCCGCAGCTCGGCCTCGGCACCTACCAGCTGAACGACGGCGAGGGCGTGGCCGCGATGGTCGCCGCACTCGAGTCGGGCTACCGCATGCTCGACACCGCGGTGAACTACGGCAACGAGGAGGCGGTGGGCGAGGCGCTGCACCGATCGGGGGTCGATCGCAGCGACGTCGCGGTCACCTCGAAGCTGCCGGGCCGCGACCACGGGTTCGACGAGACGCTCGCGAGCATCGAGGGGTCGCTCGAGCGGCTCGGCCTCGACTGGATCGACCTGCACCTCATCCACTGGCCCAACCCGAGCGTCGACAGGTACGTCGACGCGTGGCGGGCCATGATCAAGGCGCGCGAGCGTGGCATGGTGCGCTCGATCGGTGTCTCGAACTTCACCATCGGGCACCTGACCCGCCTCATCGACGAGACGGGCGTCGTGCCGGCGGTCAACCAGGTCGAACTGCACCCGTACTTCCCGCAGGGCGAGCAGCGGGCGTTCCACGCCGAGCAGGGCATCGTGACCGAGAGCTGGAGCCCGCTCGCGCGCCGTACCGAGCTGCTGTCCGAGCCGGTCGTGACGGAGATCGCCTCCGCGCACGGGCGCACCGCGACGCAGGTGGTGCTGCGCTGGCACGTGCAGCTGGGGTCGATCCCGATTCCGAAGTCGTCGGATGCCTCGCGGCAGCGCGAGAACCTCGACGTGTTCGACTTCACGCTGGCGCAGGACGAGGTCGACGCGATCTCGGGGCTCGAGCGCGGCCGGCTGTGGGACGGCGACCCGGAGACGCACGAGGAGATGTAGGCGCGGGGGCGCCGTGGCGCCCCATGCGCGCGCCCCGCGCGCTCGTCCGCCCCGCGCCGCGCCGCCTCGCCCGCGCCCCACGGTGGTGGACGACCGTTCGTCGGTTCGCCGACCGAACGTTCGGTCGGCCAGCTGACGAACGGTCGTCGACCGCGACGACGACGCGTCCGATGGTGTTGCCCGGCGCGATCGTGAGCGCTAACGTGGGTTCCGTTAGCGCTCACGGAATGACGCGCAGCGCACGACCGACGTCGAAGGAGACCGCATGGCCCCGCCCGCGCCCCAGTACCCCGAGTTCGGGCCCGAGGTCGAGGCATCCATCGCCGCGGTGCGGGAGGACGTCGCGCGGCTGCACGGCGAGCTCACCCGCTACGGGCTCGTGATCTGGACGGGCGGCAACGTGTCGGGCCGCGTGCCCGGCGCCGACCTGTTCGTGATCAAGCCGTCGGGCGTCTCGTACGACGACCTCGCGCCCGACAACATGATCCTCTGCGACCTCGACGGCGACGTGGTGCCGGGCAGCGCCGGCTCGGAGCGCAACCCGTCGAGCGACACCGCCGCGCACGCCTACGTCTACCGGCACATGCCCGAGGTCGGCGGCGTCGTGCACACTCACTCGACGTTCGCGGTCGCGTGGGCGGCGCGCGGCGAGGAGATCCCGTGCGTGATCACGGGCATGGCCGACGAGTTCGGCGGGCCGATCCCGGTTGGGCCGTTCGCGATCATCGGCGACGACTCGATCGGCCGCGGCATCGTCGAGACGCTCACCGGGCACCGCTCGCGCGCCGTGCTCATGCAGAACCACGGCCCGTTCACGATCGGCGTGAACGCGAAGGACGCCGTGAAGGCGGCGGTGATGGTCGAGGATGCCGCGCGCAGCGTGCACTACGCCCGCGAGGCGGGGCCGCTCATCCCCATTTCGCAGGAGCAGATCGACGCGCTGTACGCGCGCTACCAGAACGTGTACGGCCAGGGCGGGGACGCACGGCGATGAGCGCGACGCAGATCGCGGCGCAGATCACCGAGGGGCGCACCGCGCTCGGCATCGAGTTCGGCTCGACCCGAATCAAGGCGTGCCTCATCGGCGACGACCCGACCGACGTGCTCGCCGTCGGCAGCCACGAGTGGGAGAACGCCTTCGTCGACCGCACCTGGACCTACGCGCTCGACGACGTCTGGGCGGGCCTCCAGGCCGCGTACGCCGACCTCGTCGCCGACGCCGTGCGCCGCCACGGCGTCGCGCCCACCACGTTCGGCGCCATCGGCGTCTCGGCCATGATGCACGGCTACCTCGCGTTCGACGCCGCGGGCGAGCAGCTCGTGCCGTTCCGCACCTGGCGCAACACCTCGACCGGGCCGGCCGCGGCCGAGCTCAGCGAGCGCTTCGGCCTGAACATCCCGCTGCGCTGGTCGATCGCGCACCTGCACCAGGCCGTGCTCGACGACGAGCCGCACGTGCCCGAGCTCGCGTCGATCACGACCCTCGCCGGGTACGTGCACCGCCGGCTCACCGGCCGCGACGTACTCGGGGTGGGGGACGCCTCGGGCATGTTCCCGATCGACTCGGCGACGGGCACCTACGATGCGGCGCTCGTCGCCTCGTACGACGAGCTGGTCGCCGAGCGCGCGCCGGGGCTGCAGGTCGCGGAGCTGCTGCCGACCGTGCTGCCCGCTGGCGCGGACGCCGGGTCGCTCACGCCCGAGGGCGCCGCGCTGCTCGACCCGAGCGGTGCGCTGCAGCCGGGCATCCCGCTCTGCCCGCCCGAGGGCGACGCCGGCACCGGCATGGTCGCGACGAACTCGGTCGCGCCGCGTACCGGCAACGTGAGCGCCGGCACGAGCATCTTCGCCATGGTCGTGCTCGAGGGCGCGCTCGCCTCGGCGCACGAGGAGCTCGACCTCGTCACCACGCCCGCGGGCGACCCGGTCGCCATGGTGCACTGCAACAACGGCGCCAGTGAGCTGGCCGCGTGGGTCGGCGTGTTCGAGCGGTTCGCCGAGGCGGCCGGCCAGCCGGTGTCGACGGATGCCGCGTTCCAGGCGCTCTTCCGCGAGGCGCTCTCCGGGGCGGCGGATGCCGGCGGCGTCATCGCGTACAACCAGCTCGCGGGCGAGCCGATCGCGGGGCTGGCCGAGGGCCGCCCCATGGTCGTGCGCACGCCCGACAGCGACCTCACGCTCGGCAACCTCATGCGCGCCCAGCTCTACGGCGTGTACGGCACGCTCGCGCTCGGCATGCGCGTGCTCGCGGCCGAGGGCGTCGCCATCGACCGCATGTTCGGCCACGGCGGCATCTTCCGCACGGCCGGCGTCGCGCAGCGCTTCCTCGCCGGGGCGCTCGACGCGCCGGTCGCGGTCGGCGAGACCGCGGCCGAGGGCGGGGCGTGGGGCATCGCGGTGCTCGCGCGGTATGCGACCGAGGCATCCGACGCAGGAGCATCCGCTTCGGGGGCACCCGACGCAGGGGTATCCGCTTCGGGGGCATCCGCCGTAGGAGCATCCGCCCTCGATCTCGCCGCCTGGCTCGACGAGCGCGTCTTCGCGGACGCCGATGTCGAGACCGTCGCACCCGACCCGGCCGACGTCGCCGGGTTCGCCGCCTACCTCGACCGCTACCGCGCCGGCCTCGCCGCCGAGTCCGCCGCCGTGGAGGCGCTCTGACCCGGGGCGGATGCGCTGCGGCATCCGCAAGCCCCGTCGCATCCGTCCCGCCCTTCTCGCACCCGACCCGCACCACCTGACCCGCACCACCTGACCCGCACCACCTGACCCGCACCGCCCGCAAGGAGACATCATGACCCGCACGCCGCTCACCACCTCGCTCGACGCGTACGAGGTGTGGTTCGTCACCGGCAGCCAGCACCTCTACGGGCCCGAGACGCTCGAGCAGGTCGCACAGCAGTCGCGGCAGGTCGCCGAGACGCTTGGCGAGGCATCCGCAGTGCCCGTTCGTGTCGTCTGGCTGCCCGTGCTCACCGACGCCGACGCGATCAAGCGGGTCGCGCTCGAGGCGAACGCCGCGCCGAACGTGATCGGCGTCGTCGCCTGGATGCACACGTTCAGCCCCGCCAAGATGTGGATCGCCGGGCTCGACGCGCTGCAGAAGCCGCTCGCGCACCTGCACACGCAGGCGAACGTCGAGCTGCCGTGGAGCGAGATCGACTTCGACTTCATGAACCTGAACCAGGCGGCGCACGGCGACCGCGAGTTCGGGTACATCCAGACCCGGCTCGGCGTGCCGCGCACGACCATCGTCGGCCACGCGAGCGACCCGCGCGTGCAGCAGCGCTTCGCGACCTGGCAGCGCGCGGCGGCCGGGCTCGCCGCGTCACGGTCGCTGAAGCTCGCCCGGTTCGGCGACAACATGCGCTACGTCGCCGTGACCGAGGGCGACAAGACCGAGGCCGAGCTGCGACTCGGCGTGCAGGTGAACACGTGGGGCGTGAACGAGCTGGCGGATGCCGTCGCGGCGGCGTCCTCGGCCGAGGTCGACGTGCTCGTCGCCGAGTACGAGGACCTCTACGACGTGGTGCCCGAGCTGCGGCGCGGCGGGGAGCGCCACCAGTCGCTGCGCGACGGCGCCGCGATCGAGCTCGGACTGCGGGCGTTCCTCGAGGAGGGCGGGTTCGGGGCGTTCACGACCTCGTTCGAAGACCTGGGGGCGCTGAAGCAGCTGCCCGGTCTCGCGGTGCAGCGGCTCATGGCCGAAGGCTACGGGTTCGGCGCCGAGGGCGACTGGAAGACCGCGATCCTCGTGCGCGTCGCGAACGTGATGGGCGCGGGGCTGTCCGGCGGTGCGTCGCTCATGGAGGACTACACCTACGACCTGACGCCCGGGCGCGAGCTGATCCTCGGCGCGCACATGCTCGAGGTGTCGCCGTCGCTCACCACGGCGAAGCCGTCGCTCGAGATCCACCCCCTCGGCATCGGCGGGAAGGAGGACCCGGTGCGCCTGGTCTTCACGGCCGACCCCGGGCCCGCCGTCGTGGTCGCGATGAGCGACATGCGCGACCGGTTCCGGCTCACCGCGAACGTGGTCGAGAACGTCGCCTTGCCTGCGCCGCTGCCGAAGCTGCCCGTCGGCCGTGCCGTCTGGAAGCCCACGCCCGACTTCGCGACGAGCGCCGCCGCGTGGCTCGCCGCCGGCGCCGCGCACCACACGGTCATGTCGACCGCGGTGGGCGTCGACGTGTTCCGCGACTTCGCGACCATGGCCGGCGTCGAGCTGCTCGTCATCGACGAGGAGACCACCCAGCGCGGATTCGAGCAGGAGGTGCGCTGGAACCAGGCGTACTACCGGCTCGCACAGGGGCTGTAGGCGGGGGAACGGGGCGACATGGCGACGGATGCGGGGAGGCCGGCGGGGTCCGCTGCCGGCGAGGCATCCGTGCCCACCATATTCGACGTCGCGCGGCTCGCCGGCGTCTCGCACCAGACCGTGTCGCGGGTGCTGAACGGGCGGGCGGATGTCGCGGCGGCGACGCGCGCCCGGGTGCAGCGGGCGATCGCCGACCTGCGATACACGCCGTCGCCCGCGGCGCGCGCGATGGCGAGCCGGCGCTCGCGTTCGCTCGGGCTGATCCTCGCCGGGCGACCCGACTACGGGCCCACGAGCGCCGCCCTCGAGTTCAACCAGGCGGCGTACGCGGCCGGGTACACCGTCAGCCAGGTGAGCATGCGCTCGCTCGAGCCCGCCGCTCTGCGCGAGGCGGTGCAGCGGCTCGTCGTGCAGCGTGTCGAGGCGATCGTGCTCATCTCGGGCGAGCGCGGCGGCGTCGAGGTCGTCGGCTCGCTCGACGTGGGGATGCCCGTCGTGGCCGTGGCATCCGAGCCCGTCGCCGGCGTGCGCCGCGTCTCGATCGACCAGGCCGCGGGCGCGCGGGCGGCTGTGGAGCACCTCGCGGGGCTGGGGCATCGGGAGATCCGGCACGTCGCCGGGCCAG
Organism: uncultured Agromyces sp.; assembly: GCA_913053875.1. Lineage (GTDB taxonomy): Bacteria > Actinomycetota > Actinomycetes > Actinomycetales > Microbacteriaceae > Agromyces. Next base: position 283,560 of record CAJXGN010000003.1, read on the forward strand.
CCCGCTGGATGGACGCGGCCGAACGCGTGCGCGGCTGGCGCGAGGCGATGGCCGCGCGCGGCCTGCCCGTGGTGGAGCCGATCGAGGGGGAGTGGCTGCCCGACTCGGGGTATGCGGCGGGGCTGGCGCTCGCGGCGGATGCCACGGCGACGGCCGTGTTCGTCGGCAACGACCAGATGGCGCTCGGCCTGCTGCACGCGCTCCGCGATGCGGGCCGGCGCGTGCCCGAGGACCTCAGCGTCGTCGGCTTCGACGATGAGCCCGAGGCCGCGCACTTCGCGCCGCCGCTCACGACGCTCCGCCAGGACTTCGACGCGCTCGGCCGCGACACCATGTCGCTCGTCGCCGCGCTGCTCGCCGCGCCGCCCGTGGCATCCGTCGCCCCCGCGCCGGCCGCGCCTTTCGCGTCCGCCGCCCCCGCGCCGGCGCCGTCCGCTGCGCCCGCCCCCGCGCCGCCCGCTCCTTTCGCCTCCGACGACCCGGCCGCCTCCGCCGCCCCGGCCGCCTCGGCCACATCCGCCGCCTCGGCCACTCCGGCGACCTCCCCCGACCCGGCCGCGTCCGCCGACCCGGCCGCGTCCGCCGACCCGGCCCCCCGCACCCCCTCCCTCATCGTCCGCGCGAGCACCGCGCCCCCGCCCCGCCCCTAGCGTTGCCGGATCGCTTCACGGCGCGGGCCCGTCCTGATCACACGGGCCCGCGTTCGAACGCGGGCCGACGTGACTGGGCCGGGCCGAACGTCCTTGCGTCGTGCACCGTGCGCCGCATCGGCTCCTCCACAGTCACCAACGGCGTGACGGGAATCGTCGTCGGGCTCGTCGGAGCTCGTCACGGTCAGCCGCGCTGGAGGCTCGCACCATGAGTTCCGACCCCGACGATGTACTCGAACGCTCCGACGAGCTGAAGCTTCTCAGCACAGCCCACCTCATGAGAGGGGGAGCGACGAAGCGGCAGATCCAGCGTGGCGTGCAAGAGGGTGCCCTGATTCGCATACGACGCGGAATCTTCGCGCCGAGAACTGCGTGGGAGTCGGCGCGGCCTGAGGACCGTCACGCGGCGCTCGTACGCGCAACGCTCGCGATCGCCAGCCGCGACGACCGGCCGGTCAGCCACCTCTCGGCCGCGGCACTCCACGGGCTCCCGATCGTGGGACGTGTCCCGGCGGAGGTGCACCTGTGGGACGGAACTGCAGGAGGAGGCAGCTCGGCACCAGGCCTGCGGACGCACCGCGGCGGCACACGACCCGACACGGTCGAGATCGACGGCCTCGTGGTCACCTCGTTGGCGCGCACCGTGGTCGACGTCGCTTCGACCGAGCCGTTCGTCACAGCGGTATGCGTCCTCGACGCGGCACTTCGCAGGTCGTCCGATGAGGCTGGGGATGAGTCCGAGGACGAGTCCGCGCCGAACGACGAAGCCGTATTGAACGGAAGCCTGCTGGCCGGGGAGTTGGCGCGAGCCGGCATCCGTCGAGGGCAGGCTGCAGCGATGCGGGCGATCGAGTTCGCCGACCCGAGGAGTGGAAGCGCGGGGGAGTCGCTGAGTCGCGCGGGGATGTACCAACTCGGGTTCGAGGTGCCCGAACTCCAGGTGCGGTTCGAACGTCGTGGTCGTGCCCCCGCCGAAGTCGACTACTTCTGGCGTTCGAAGGGCATCATCGGTGAATTCGATGGCGTCCAGAAGTATGTGCGCGAGGAGTTCCTGCGGGGGCGCGATCCGGCTGATGTGGTTGTCGAGGAGAAGCTGCGCGAAGACGAACTCCGCAACGCACCTGGCGTACGCGGGTTCGTGCGCTGGGACTGGACGGTTGCGCGCTCGCCGCGTCGACTCGCCGCGGTCCTGGGGGCGGCCGGGGTGCCGCGCGTCTGACTTCTTCCCCACTACTTCGGCCCGCGCTTGGAACTTCGGCACGTGTTCGAACGCGGGCCGATGTGATTTGAACGGGCCGCTGCGATCTCGACGGGGAAGCGCCGGAACGGGGAGCGGCCCGCACCCGGGTGAACGGGTGCGGGCCGCGAGCGGGCGGGCGGATGCCGCGGGGCGGCGCGCTACGCGCGACCGCGCTACGCGCGACCGGACGCGGTGCGCGAGCGCCGCGACAGCGCGTCGACGATGACCGCGAGGAGCAGCACGGCGCCGGTGACCATGAAGCGCACCGACGAGTCGAGGTTCAGGAGCGTCAGTCCCGACGCGATCGACGCGATCACGAGGATGCCGAGCAGCGCCGAGAACGCCGAACCGCGACCGCCGAAGAGGCTCGTGCCGCCGATGACCGCCGCGGCGATCGCGTTCAGGTTGATGTCGCCGCCGCCCGAGCTCTGGTTCGCCGCCGCGAGGCGCGCCGCGGCCATGAGGCCGCCGACCGCCGCGAGCGTCGAGCAGAGCATGAACACCGACAGGTAGATGCGCTTGACCCGGATGCCCGCGCGGCGCGCCGCCTCGACGTTGCCGCCGACCGCGTAGACCGAGCGACCCCAGCCCGTGCGGGTGAGGAAGAAGTTCATGATCACCACGAGGGCGAGGAAGAACACGAACATGACGCTCACGCCGCGGCCGGTGTTGAGATACCAGACCGCGATGCCGAGCAGCACGAGGATCGCACCGGCCCGGAGCAGGATCGACACCGGTGACGCGCTCGAGAGGTTCGCCGCGGCGCGTCGACGGCCCGTGAACCAGAGCTGCATCGCGTACGCGGCTGCGGTCAGCACGACCAGCGTGTACGCGAGCCACTCGGGCAGGAACATCTGCTGGGCGAACTGCACGATCCACGAGTCGAACGGGATGTTGATCGACCCGGTGCGGCCGAGCACCCAGAGCTGCAAGCCGAGGAAGCCGAGGAGGCCCGCGAGCGTGATCACGAAGCTCGGCACGCCGAACCGGTTGTAGAGCAGTCCGTAGAACAGGCCGATCGCCATGCCGGCGATGATCGACGCGAGGATCGAGACGACGAGCGGCCAGTCCAGCTGCACGAAGGTCACGGCGAGGATCGCCGCCGACAGGCCCGAGACCGAGCCGATCGACAGGTCGATCTCGCCGAGCAGCAGCACGAGCACGACGCCGAGCGCGAGCGTGCCGGTCGCGGCCATCTGCAGCGTGAGGTTCACGAGGTTCGTCGGCGAGAGGAACACCGGGTTCAGCGCCTGGAAGACGCCCCAGATGATGATCAGGCCGATGACGACGGGCAGCGACCCGAGGTCACCGCCGCGCACTCGGTTGCCGAACTCGCGGATCGCCCCGCCGACGCCCTTGTGCTGGATCAGACGTTCGTCGTGCAGGTCGGCGTACTCGGCCTGGAGCACCTGGGCCTGCTCGCCGGTCGCGGTCGAGGGCTCGTTGGTGGGGGCATCCGTGCCCGAACGGTCGGTGGTGCTCATGCCTCAGGCTCCTCGTCGAGGTCGTCCCCGGGAACGGGGGTCGCCGCGGTCTTGGCCGCGGCGCGTCGGGTGACGGCGTTGTCGGTGGCGCCGGTGATGGCCGAGATGATGGTCTCGCTCGTGACATCCGACACCCGGAAGGTGCCGTTGTTGCGACCGAGGCGCAGCACGACCACGCGGTCGGCCACCGCCATGACGTCGGCCATGTTGTGGCTGATCAGGATGACGCCGTGGCCGCGTTCGCGCAGGCGCTCGACGAGGTTCAGCACCTCGGCGGTCTGGGCGACGCCGAGCGCGGCGGTCGGCTCGTCGAGGATCACGATGCTGGGCTCGCCGATGAGCGAACGGGCGATGGCGACCGTCTGACGCTGGCCGCCCGAGAGGGACGCCACGGCGATGCGCACCGACGGGATCTTGGCGCTCAGCTCGCGCAGGAGGCTCCACGAGCGCTGCTCCATCTCGACCTCGTCGAGCGTGCCGCCGCGGGTCAGCTCCTGGCCGAGCCAGAGGTTCGATACGACGTCGAGGTTGTCGCAGAGCGCGAGGTCCTGGTAGACGGTCGCGATGCCGAGGTCGCGCGAGTCGGTGGGGCTCTGGATGGAGACCGTGCGCCCCTCGAACTCGATCTCGCCCGAGTCGGGCGGGTGTACACCGGCGAGCACCTTGACGAGCGTGGACTTGCCCGCTCCGTTGTCGCCGACGAGGGCGACGACCTCGCCCTGGTGCACGTCGAGCTCGATGTCCTTGAGCGCCTGCACGGCGCCGAAGCGCTTGCTCACGCCCCGCAGTCGCAGCACGTTCTCGTGCGGCCGGCCGCCGGACTGCTTGGTGGGTGACGTCACTGTCATGTGTCTCATCCTCGTGACTCGGGTCCCCGTAGGGAAGGGGTGGCGGATGCCCCGCCGGGGCGGTGCGCGCGACGGGTCGGGAGGCGTGCGGCCTCCCGACCCGTCGCGAGGGCGGTGCTACTGGATGCCGGCTGCGGCGCAGGCGTCCGCGTACTCGGCGGTGCAGATCTCCTCGACGGTGTAGAACCCGTCGGCGACGACCGTGTCCATGATGTTGTCCACGGTCACGACGACCGGCTCGAGCAGCGTCGACGGGGTGCCGTCCACGTCCACGTCACCGGTGACCTCCTCGCCGTTGGCGAGGGCGACCGCGATCTCCGCGGCGAGCTCGGCCTCGGCCTTGATCGCCTTGTAGATGGTCATGTACTGGTCGCCCGCGACGATGCGCTGGATGGCGGTGATCTCGGCGTCCTGACCGGTCACGACCGGCAGCGGGTCGATGTTCGCCGCACGCATGGCCGCGATGGCGCCGCCAGCGGTGCCGTCGTTCGCGGCGTACACCGCGACGAGGTCGTCACCGAACTGGGTGAGCTGGCCCGCGACCCACTCCTGGGCCTGGTCGGGGCTCCAGTCGGGGGTGTCGAACTCGGCGACCACGTTCAGGTCGCTGCCGTCGATGACCGAGTGCGCGCCCGCCTTGAACAGCGTGGCGTTGCCGTCGGTCGGCGAGCCGTTCACCATCAGGATGTCGCCGGAGCCGTTGCCGTCGGCCTCGAGCTTCTCGACGAGCGCGGTGCCCTGCAGCTCGCCCACCTTCTCGTTGTCGAACGAGATGTAGTAGGCCAGGTCGCCGCCGGCGATCAGGCGGTCGTAGGAGACGACCGGCACGCCCTGGGCGCTGGCCGCATTGACGATGCTGACGGCCGCCTCGGCGTCGACCGGGTCGAGCACCATGACGGCGATGCCCTGCGCGAGCGCGGACTCGGCCTGCTGCTGCTGCTTGGCCGCGTCCTGGTCGGCGTTCGAGTAGACGATGTCGTAGTCGCCGAGCTCGGCGACCTTCGCCTCGAACAGCGGGCGGTCGAACGCCTCGTACCGCGTGGTCTTCGACTCGGGGAGCAGGAGCGCGATCGCTGCGCCGTCGCCCGACGCGGAGTCGTCCCCGCCGTCGCTGCCGCCGTCGGTCGCACACGCGGACAGTGCACCGACCGCGAGCACCGCCCCGGCGGCGAGTGATGCGAGTCTCTTGATGGACTTCCTCATTGAAATACCTCTCACTAGGCCGCCCTCGTCGGCGGTGGACACCATGTTCGTCCGATCCACGCCTTGGCGTCAAGTCTTGAACTCATGGGTTTGGTAACGGGATGGTCACGGTCAGGTCTCGAAGCCAAACGCCGTTCGGAAGTCGGCTCGAACGCGCGCTCGCACGCATCGCTTCGGGACGCCGGCCGTGCTCGCGTGCGACCCGCCGCCGCTCACGCGGGGGTCTTGTCGGCGATCTCGATCGGCATGGGCGCGTTCTCGAGCGCCAGCGCGATCGCGCCCTGCAGTGCCGCACGGTCGGCCCACGAGGCCGTCACGACCTCGGGGATGCCGTCGGCCGATGCGAGCGCCGAGCGCTCCAGCGCGTGCCGCAGCGGTGCGAGCAGCGTCTCGCCAGCGAGCCCGAGCTCGCCGCCCACGACGATGCGCTCGGGGTCGAACAGGTTGCTGAGGTTCGCCGCCGCGATGCCGATGTGCCGGCCGGCGTCGGCGATCACGCGCTGCGACGACGCGTCGCCGTCCTCCGCGGCGTGCACGAGGTCGGTCACCCGGTGCATCCCCGCGTCCTCGCGGAACAGGTCGAGCAGCGCCGGCCCGGCGGCGAGCGTCTCGAGGCAGCCGCGGTTGCCGCACCGGCAGATCGGTCCGTTCTCGTCGATCGTCACGTGGCCGATCTGCCCGGCCTTCCCGGTGACCCCGTGGAACGGCGTTCCGTCGATCATGAGCGCCGCGCTGATGTGATGGCCCACGTGGATGAAGGCGGCAGCGGGTGCCTCGCGCGCGGCGCCGCTGCGCACCTCGGCGAGCCCGCCCAGGTTGGCCTCGCTGTCGACGAACACGGGCAGGCCGACCCGGGCCTCGAGCGAGCCGCCGACGTCGATGCCCTCCCAGCCGCGCAGCAGTCCGGGCGTCGACACCATGCCCGTGCGCCGGTCGACGGGCGCCGGGATGCCGAGGCCCACGGCCAGCAGGTCGGGGATCTCGGTTCCGAGCGAGTCGCACATGTCGCCGAGCAGCAGCACGACGCGGTCGAGTTCGGCGTCGTGCCGGTGGTCGAGCGAGAGCGGCACGTGCGTCTCCGCGACGACCGCGGTGCTCGCGTCGGCGATGGCGATGCGCAGGTGGCGCGAGGAGAAGTGCACGCCTGCGACCAGGCCGATCTCGTGCGAGAGCGTGACCAGCGTGGCGCGCCGTCCGCTGCGCGACGTGACCGACGTGTGCAGCACGCCCGACCCCGACAGCTCCTTGACGATGTTGGAGACGGTGGCGGGCGAGAGCCCCGTGGTTCCGGCGAGCTCGACCTGCGTCAACCGCCCGTGATGCCGGAGCGATTCGACGATTCTCGCCCGGTTGGCTTCACGAAGTGAAGTCTGCGAACCCGGCGTCGGGTTTCTGCGCGCCACACGCACACCCTACACACAGAGCGTGCAGGCGGTGCATCGCGCCGTGCCGTTCAGGCATCCGGGACGGGCGCCCGGCGTGCCCGGACGGCTTCGAGGCCGCCGGATGCGGCGAGCAGCGCCTCGAGTATGCGGCGCGCCGCCCCGGCGTCGTCGGATGCCGGCCGCGGGGCCTGTGCTCGGCCGGTCGCCCGGGCGCGGTCCGGACCGGTCGCGGCCAGCGCCGCCCGCTCGAGCTCGCGCCTGATCGCGCGGGTCCGGTCGACGAGTTCCCGCCCCCGGGGCGTGAGGCGGATGCGGCGCACGCGTGCGTCTCGCGCATCGGGCACGCGCTCCGCGTAGCCGAGTGCCTCGAGCTCAGCGACGGACTTCGAGATCGCCTGCTGCGTGACGCCCAGCTCGCCGGCCAGTTCACCGACCGCGGGTTCGCCGGCGAGCAGTGCCTGGATGACGTATCCGTGCGACCTGCGAGCGCCGGGGTGCCCGGACTCGCGCAGCCGCGCGAGCACGTGGGCGTCCACCGCTGCGCCCGTCAGCGAGACGAGTGCGGGCAGGTCGATGTCGTCGGGCTCGAGGGGCATGCGTGCATCCTGCCACGGGCGCCGCAATTCGACATCCTCAGTTGCACAATATAGGTTGTGTATATGGACGAGTCGCCCACCCAGACGATGCTCCGCTTCTACGATGCGCTCGCCGCCGGCGCGGCGGGAGAGGACCTGCGCCACCACCTCGCTCCGGACGTGGTCGTCACGGAGCATCCGAACGCCATCGCGCCCGCCGGCGCCGTGCGCGACCTCGAGGAGATGCTCGACGCATCGGTGCGCGGCGCCGGACTGCTCGCATGGCAGCGCTACGACGTGCGCGAGATCGAGGCGCACGGCGACCGCGTGATCGCGCGGCTCGACTGGTCGGGCGAGGTGGCCCGCGAGGCCGGACCGTTCGCGGCGGGGCAGGTGCTCCGGGCCCGCGTCGCGCAGTTCGCGAGGGTGGCCGACGGTCGCATCCGCGAGCTCGAGACCTACGACTGCTACGAGCCGTTCGGGGCTGAGAGCCGCCGCTTGGACGAACGAAGGGTATGACGCCCGAGTGGCTCGCTATCTGACCGTACGAAGGATTACGGCAGCAGCGCGCAATCCGGAACGGATGCCGCGAGACGAGCGTCGAGGGTCAGGAGCGAGCACCGGGCCGCCCTGGCGAGCACGACGTACATGGCGTCATAGGCGCTGACATTGTGCCGCAGGGCATGGGCGGCAGGCAGCATGGGCATCATCGGCACCTGTTCGACGCCGAGCGCCTCGAGCTCACGGAACGCGCGCAACGCCTGCTCATCGGTGATCTGCTTGCTGAGCGACCATCCGCGGATGACGGAGGCGACCTCGACGGTGAGGTGCTGCGGCGCCAGAAGCTCGTGCCCGTCGATCAGCGCGGCCGCCCGTCGCCCTGCTTCGGTTCCGAACAGGATCTCGGCGACTGCGGATGCATCGACGACGAGCGTCATCGACCGGGGCGCTGCTCGGCGAGCACCTGTGCTGCCGGTTCGAGCGTGGCGACGCCACGGCTCGCGATGCGTTCCAGCAGTTCGGCTCGGCTCGGACGCGTCGCCAGGCGGTCGAGTTCGCGCAGCAGATAGTCACTCAGCGAGCGGCCCTCGAGTGCAGCCTTCGCCTTGAGCGCACGACTCGTCTCCTCGGAGACGTTGCGAACCTGGATCGTTGTCATGCAACCAGCATATCGCGCATGCATGTTGCATGTAGGTGGATCCTCCTGCCCGATGCGAGACTGGACGCATGGCACTGCACATCACCGGTGACGACGCCGCCGACGAGCTGCTCACGAACGACCCCTTCGCGCTCCTGGTGGGCATGCTGCTCGATCAGCAGGTCGCGATGGAGACCGCGTTCGCCGGCCCGGCCAAGATCAGCGACCGATTGGGCACGACGGATGCCGCGGAGATCGCCGCGGTCGACCCCGACGACTTCGCGGCCGCGTTCAAGCAGCCGCCCGCGGTGCACCGCTTCCCCGGGTCGATGGCGGGACGCGTGCAGGCGCTCGCCGCGGCCGTGCGGGACGACTGGGGCGGCGAGGCATCCGCCATCTGGACACAGGGCGACCCGTCGGGCGCCGAGGTGCTGAAGCGCCTGAAGGCGCTGCCCGGATTCGGCGACCAGAAGGCGCGCATCTTCCTCGCGCTGCTCGGTAAGCAGTGCGGGCTAGAGGCGCCGGGCTGGCGCGAGGCCGCCGGCGCGTACGGCGAGGAGGGCTCGTTCCGCTCGGTCGCCGACATCACGTCGCCCGAGTCGCTCGCCAGGGTGCGCGAGACGAAGCGCGCGGCGAAGGCGGCCGCGAAGGCGAAGTAGGGCTCATCGAGCGACCCGCCCGCCCGTGGCATCCGAGTGTCGGCGGGTAGTGGCAGCATGTCTGCCACAACACAACATGTAGTGGTCGAGCGGATGCCTCCGGGCCGATGCGCGACACGCCGAACGGCACTCCACAGGAAGATTTTTCGCGACCGTGCACAGGTGTGGATAACCGGGCGGATTCCGCGGAATTCCGCCACTCGGGGGCATCCGTGCTTGTGCACAACCGGTGGAGAACGTGGTGGAAAACTACATCCGTGTAACTACATCATCTTGTGGTCGTTCCCCGGGGTGAACACTAGATGTAGTATCGGTCAGGCAGTTGCGGTACCAGGGGTCGGAGCCCCGTCCGGGGCCCGGAAATCAGAGGGGAACATCAGATGTCGGTGACGGTCTACACCAAGCCTTCGTGCGTCCAGTGCAACGCGACCTATCGCGCGCTCGACAGCAAGGGCATCGAGTACGACGTGCTCGATCTCTCGACCGACGAGCAGGCGCTCGAGCAGGTCAAGGAGCTCGGCTACCTGCAGGCGCCGGTCGTGATCGCCGACGAGGACCACTGGTCCGGGTTCCGCCCCGACAAGATCGCAGAACTCGCCTCCCGGCTCGCGTAACGAGGTCCCACGGGTCGGGAGTCGAATCGCCGGACCCAGCAGACCAGACACGACCGGAGGCGGACATGACGAACCTCGTCTACTTCTCCAGCGTCTCGGGCAACACGCATCGGTTCATCGAGAAGCTCGGCCGCGAGGCCGTACGCATCCCGCTGTACCCCTCGGACGAGCCGCTGGCGGCCGACGAGCCGTACGTGCTCGTGCTGCCCACCTACGGCGGCGGCGACGGCAAGGGCGCCGTGCCGAAGCAGGTCATCAGGTTCCTGAACGACTCGCACAACCGCTCGCTCATCCGCGGCGTCATCGCCGCGGGCAACACCAACTTCGGAACGGGCTTCTGCATCGCCGGCGACATCATCGCCGAGAAGTGCGCGGTGCCCCTCCTGTATCGACTCGAACTCTTCGGAACGCCAGACGACGTCAGCGCCGTCAATGAGGGATTGGACGCATTTTGGACGATGCAGCTGCAACCGCAGTGATCGACGCACCTCGCACGTCGAGTGGCATGGACTACCACTCGCTGAACGCGATGCTGAACCTGTACGGGCCGAACGGGGAGATCCAGTTCGACAAGGACCGTGAGGCGGCGCGCGAGTACTTCCTCCAGCACGTCAACCAGAACACGGTCTTCTTCCACTCCCTCAAGGAGCGGCTCGACTACCTCGTCGAGAAGGAGTACTACGAGGGCGCCGTGCTCGAGCAGTACTCGTTCGAGTTCATCGAGCGCCTGAACGCGCTGGCGTACTCGAAGAAGTTCCGCTTCGACACCTTCCTCGGCGCGTTCAAGTACTACACGAGCTACACGCTGAAGACCTTCGACGGCAAGCGCTACCTCGAACGCTTCGAGGACCGCGTCGTCATGACCGCGCTCGGCCTCGCGCAGGGCGACGAGGACCTCGCGACCCACCTGGTCGAGGAGATCATCGCGGGCCGCTTCCAGCCGGCCACCCCGACCTTCCTCAACACGGGGAAGGCGCAGCGCGGCGAACTCGTCTCCTGCTTCCTCCTCCGCATCGAGGACAACATGGAGTCGATCTCGCGCGGCATCAACTCGGCGCTGCAGCTGTCGAAGCGCGGCGGCGGCGTGGCGCTGCTGCTCAGCAACATCCGCGAGGCCGGCGCCCCGATCAAGCAGATCGAGAACCAGTCGTCGGGCATCATCCCCGTGATGAAGCTGCTGGAGGACTCGTTCTCCTACGCGAACCAGCTCGGGGCACGCCAGGGCGCCGGCGCCGTCTACCTCAGCGCCCACCACCCCGACATCATGCGGTTCCTCGACACCAAGCGCGAGAACGCCGACGAGAAGATCCGCATCAAGACGCTGTCGCTCGGCGTCGTCATCCCCGACATCACCTTCGAGCTGGCGAAGAACAACGAGGACATGTACCTCTTCTCGCCGTACGACGTCGAGAAGGTCTACCAGAAGCCGTTCGGCGACGTGCCCATCTCCGAGCACTACCGCGACATGGTGAACGACCCGCGCATCAAGAAGACGAAGATCAACGCGCGCCAGTTCTTCCAGACCCTCGCCGAGATCCAGTTCGAGTCGGGCTACCCCTACATCGTGTTCGAGGACACGGTGAATAAGGCGAACCCGATCAAGGGCCGCATCAACATGTCGAACCTGTGCTCCGAGATCCTGCAAGTCAACACCCCGACGACCTACAACGAGGACCTGTCCTACGACCAGATCGGCAAGGACATCTCCTGCAACCTCGGGTCGCTGAACATCGCGCTGACCATGGACTCGCCGAACTTCGGCAAGACGGTCGAGACGGCCATCCGCGGCCTCACCTCGGTGTCGAACCAGTCGCACATCTCCTCGGTGCGCTCGGTGGAGGACGGCAACGACAAGTCGCACGCCATCGGCCTCGGCCAGATGAACCTGCACGGCTACCTCGCCCGCGAGCACATCCACTACGGCTCCGAGGAAGGCCTCGACTTCACGAACATCTACTTCTACACGGTGCTGTTCCACGCGCTGAACACGTCGAACCTCATCGCGAAGGAGCGCGGCGAGACCTTCGACGGCTTCGCCGATTCGAAGTACGCCTCCGGCGAGTTCTTCCGCAAGTACACGGATGCGCCGTGGGTGCCGCAGACCGAGAAGGTCGCGCAGCTCTTCGCCGACGCCGACGTGCACATCCCTACCCGGGAGGACTGGCGCGAGCTCGAGGCATCCGTTCGCGAATTCGGCATCTACAACCAGAACCTCCAGGCCGTGCCGCCCACCGGGTCGATCTCGTACATCAACAACTCGACGTCGTCGATCCACCCGATCGCGTCGAAGATCGAGATCCGCAAGGAGGGCAAGCTCGGGCGCGTGTACTACCCGGCGCCGTTCATGACGAACGAGAACCTCGAGTACTACGAGGACGCGTACGAGATCGGCTACGAGAAGGTCATCGACACGTATGCCGCGGCGACGCAGCACGTCGACCAGGGCCTGTCGCTCACGCTGTTCTTCAAGGACACCGCGACGACCCGCGACATCAACAAGGCCCAGATCTACGCGTGGCGCAAGGGCATCAAGACCATCTACTACATCCGCCTGCGGCAGCTGGCGCTCGAGGGCACGGCCGTGGACGGTTGCGTCTCCTGCATGCTCTGAGACCATGATCGCGACGACGGAGTGGAGGCCCGAGTACGGGCCCGGGGGTCCCGCGGTGGGAGTCGTGTACGGCTTCCGCCTGCGGGCGACCGGTGAGTTCCGCTACGTCGGGTTGACGACCAAGCCCGTGGAGCGGCGGACCGCCGAGCACATCAACGCGGCGAAGCGCGGTCGACGCCTCCCGCTGTACGACTGGCTCCGCAAGACGGATGCCTCGGAGTACGAGGTCGTCGTGATCGAGCATGTCACGCGCAGCCGCGAGGATCTCGGGCTCGCGGAGGAGTCGTGGATCACGTACTTCCGCACCGCAGGTGATCGGTTGCTGAACCTCGCTGATGGGGGCTCGGGCTCCGGTGGCGTGAAGTGGACTGCGGAACAGCGAGCCGCGGCGAGCGCTCGCCAGAAAGGCCGGAAGGGTGTGAGCCTTCCCGGCCCGCGCAACCCGCACTACGGCAAGCGACACACCGCCGAGCAGCGTCAGAAGTGGTCGGAGGAACGGAAAGGCACCAACACCGGCGAGCGCAACCCGAACTTCGGGAAGTTCGGGCCGGATCACCCGAGCTTCGGCCGCCGGATGTCCGAGGAGTCCAAGCAGCGGCTCTCCGAGATGCGGGCGGGCGAGCTGAACCCGAACTTCGGCAAGGTCGCGAGCGACGAGACGCGAGCGAAGATGTCCGCCGCGAGGCGGGGCAAGCCCATGCCGTCGAGTGTGCGAAGCGCGCACACCCGTTGGCACACGAACAAGGGCGTCTTCTCGGAGACGTGTCGGCATTGCATCGACGATGCAGCCAGGAGAGCAGGAGAGAACGAATCATGACACTCACCGACAAGGTCAACTCGGCGGCGCACGACCCGGCGCACCAGGGCGGCGTGAAGCTCGTCAGCCAGGTCAACGCGATCAACTGGAACCGCATCCAGGACGACAAGGACCTCGAGGTGTGGAACCGCCTCGTGAACAACTTCTGGCTGCCCGAGAAGGTGCCGCTGTCGAACGACGTGCAGTCGTGGAACACGCTGAACGCGGGCGAGCAGGAGCTCACCATGCGCGTGTTCACGGGACTCACGTTGCTCGACACCATCCAGGGCACGGTCGGTGCGGTCTCCCTCATCCCCGACTCGCTCACCCCGCACGAGGAGGCGGTGTACACGAACATCGCCTTCATGGAGTCGGTGCACGCGAAGAGCTATTCCTCCATCTTCTCCACGCTCTGCTCCACGGAGGAGATCGACGACGCCTTCCGCTGGTCGGTCGAGAACCCGAACCTGCAGCGCAAGGCCGAGATCGTCATGGAGTACTACCGCGGCGACGAGCCGTTGAAGCGCAAGGTCGCCTCGACGCTGCTCGAGAGCTTCCTGTTCTACTCGGGCTTCTACCTGCCGATGTACTGGTCGAGCCGCGCGAAGCTCACCAACACGGCCGACCTCATCCGCCTCATCATTCGCGACGAGGCCGTGCACGGGTACTACATCGGCTACAAGTTCCAGAAGGGGCTCGAGCGGGTCGACCAGGCCAAGCGCGACGAGATCAAGGACTACACGTTCTCGCTGCTCTACGAGCTCTACGACAACGAGGTGCAGTACACGCAGGACCTCTACGACGGCGTCGGCCTGACCGAAGACGTCAAGAAGTTCCTGCACTACAACGCCAACAAGGCGCTGATGAACCTCGGCTACGAGTCGATGTTCCCCAAGGAGACGACGGACGTGAACCCGGCGATCCTGTCGGCGCTCTCGCCCAACGCCGACGAGAACCACGACTTCTTCTCGGGGTCGGGCTCGTCGTACGTCATCGGCAAGGCGGTGAACACCGAAGACGAGGACTGGGATTTCTAGTCCTCCACCAGTCGACCCGGGCGGCCCGGGCGCGCACAGAGAGGGGGCGGATGCGGCCGGCATCCGCCCCTTCGCGTGCGCGGTGTGCCGCGCGCCCGATCAGTCCTCGGTGGCTGCGGCGACGGACTTGGCGATGCCCATGGCGGTGAAGCCCTTGGGCCAGCCGGTGTAGAAGGTCAGGTGGGTGATCGCCTCGACGATCTCCTCCTGCGTGAGGCCGTTGGCGATGCCGAACGGGATGTGGAATCCCAGCTGGTCGGCATTGCCCCCGGCGGTCAGTGCCGCGATCGTGATCAGGCTGCGGTCGCGCTTGGACAGCTCCGGGCGCTCCCACACCTCGTCGAACAGCACCTGGTCGGTGTAGTGGGCCAGGGCCGGGGCGAAGTCGCCGAACGCCCGCTGGCCGCCGGTCCAGCCGGTGGCGGGGGAGTCGGTCATGCGGTGCTCCTTCGTACTGGGTCGCTGCATGCGACCGGTGACGCCCACTCAACTCCGACCGGCTCGTCTTCGCGAGGCACCGGCGCTGCACGTACTGGCAGTGCCTGTTTTCCGCAGCCTGATCGGCCTACCGTGGGCAGCATGGACAACCGAACCGAGGTGCGCGAGTTCCTCACTGCGCGTCGTTCCCGACTGACGCCGGAGGACGTCGGCCTGCCCCGCTTCGGCGGCCGTCGGCACGTGAAGGGACTGCGACGCGAGGAGGTCGCGATGCTCGCGGGCGTCTCGACCGAGTACTACGCGCGGCTCGAGCGCGGCGATCTCGGCGGCGTCTCCGAGCAGGTGCTGGACGCGCTCGCCGACGTGCTGCAGCTCGACGAGACGGAGCGCGACCACCTGGCCCACCTCGCGCGCACGGCGTCGGCCTCGGGTCGCTCCCGTCGCCCGAAGCCGGCCCCGCACGCGGTGCGACCGGGCGTTCGCGCAGCGCTCCAGGCGATCACCGGCGCCCCGGCGTTCGTGCGCAACGGCGCGCTCGACATCCTCGCCGTCAACGATCTCGGCCGCGCGTACTATGCGCCCCTCTTCGAGGCCGTGGGCGATGCCGTCCCGAACCTCGCCACGTTCAACGTGTTCGACCCGGCCGCGCGCACGTTCTACCCGGACTGGACGCGTGCGGTCGACGGCACCGTGGCGGTGCTCCGCTACGAGGCCGCCCGCAGCCCGTACGACAAGCGCATCACCGAGGTGATCGGCGAGCTGTCCACCCGCAGCGAGGTCTTCCGCGACCGCTGGGCGAACGCGGTCGTGCACCGCCACGACGCAGGCCTGAAGGTCGCCGTGCACCCCGCCGTCGGCGAGTTGACGTTGCACATGGTCGGCACCGAGCTCCTCACGGAGCCGGGCCTGTCGCTCATGATCTACTCCGCCGAACAGGGAACGGCCGGCGAGGAGAAGCTCCGCCTCCTGGCGAGCTGGGCCGCGACCGAGCAATCGGCGCACGACTCCGAGCTGACCGAGGCGGCCCGCGAAAGGAAGACCGAATGAACATCGAACCGTCGCTCCCCACCTCGAAGAACCCGCCCGAGCAGTTCGCGGGCGACGTGTGGTTCGACATGATCGCCTTTCCGCACGACGGCGACCAGCGCGCCGCCGCTGCGATCGTTCGCTTCGCGCCGGGCGGCCGCAGCGCGTGGCATTCGCACGCGCGCGGCCAGTACTGCCACGTCACGTCGGGCGTGGCGCGCTTCGGCACCCGCGACGGCAGCATGATCGAGGTCCACGCCGGGCAGACCGTCTACACGCCGCCCGGCGAGGAGCACTGGCACGCCGCCGCGCCAGGGGTGTTCATGGAGCACATCGCCGTCTTCGAGGGCGGCGACGATCCGAGCACCACCACGGTCTGGGCCGAACACATCACCGACGCGCAGTACGAGGGCCGCTGACACGGGGCGGCGGATGGCGTTCGACTCCGACATCTCGGCCCCGGCCGGCGTCGGTGAGCCCGTGGGATCATCGGGGCATGGCCCGAGCGAACGGCATCACCGCCGACCTGATCCTGCATCCGGTACGCCTGCGCATCATCCGGGCGCTGCTGGGCGGGCGGCGGATGACGACGGCCGAGCTCGCGGCCGAGCTGCCCGACGTCGCGACCGCGACGCTGTACCGGCACGTGTCGGCGCTCGCGGACGCCGGGGTGCTCGACGTGGTGGGCGAGCGGGCCGCCCGCGGGGCGACTGAGCGCACCTACGAGCTGCATGACGGCACCACCCACGTCGGGGGAGTCGACCTCGCGGGCCTCGACGCCGACGCGCATCGCGCCGCGTTCGCGGCGTTCGTCGCCGGGCTGCTCGCCGACTTCGACGCGTACCTCGCCAGGGACGACGTCGACCTCGAGGCGGATCGCGTCGGGTACCGGCACCGCGCGTTCTGGATGACCGACGAAGAGGTCGACGAGTTCGTCGACGGCCTCGGCCGTATCGCGGAGCGCTGGTCGGCCAACGGCCCCGGCCCGGGGCGCCGCCGCCGCGTGCTCTCCACGGTGCTGATCCCAGACGAGGAATGACCGGGTCGGACGCCCGCTTGCAATGTTCTCATGATTGAGAATAATTGAATGCGGAAGGGATACGCATGACGGCACCGCACGTTCGCACGACCGACCTCGAGTCGGAGCGCCGCTTCGAGGCATCCGATGGCACCTCGCTCGTCGGCGCGCTCGCGCGCCCCGAGGGCGAGGCGGTCGCGGCAGCGCTGCTGGTGCCCGGGTCGGGGCACGTCGATCGCGACAGCGACCACAAGCGGATGCGACTGGGCGTGACGCGCGACCTCGCGGCAGCGCTCGCCGGCGCCGGCGTCGCCTCGCTGCGCTACGACAAGCGGGGCGTCGGTGCGTCCGGCGGCGACTACCTGTCGGCCGGGTTGAGCGACAACGTGGCGGATGCCGCAGCGGCGCTCGCCGCGCTCCGCCGCGAGGTTCCGGGGCGGCCGGTCGTCGTCATCGGCCACAGCGAGGGCGGCATCATCGCGGCGCGGGTGGCCGCGGAGGAGTCGGATCTCGCGGGCGTCGTGCTGCTCGCCACGCCGGGGGTGCCCGGCGAGGAGATGCTCGCCTGGCAGGCCCGGCAGGTCGCCGGCGCGCTGCCGCCGTTCGCGCGCTTCATGGTGCGCCTGCTGCGCGTCGACGTGGTCGCCCAGCAGCGGCGCACGCTCGACAAGCTGCGCGCGAGCACCGGCGACGTGATCCGCATCCAGGGCCAGCGCATCAACGCGAAGTGGCACCGCGAACTCATGGCGTCCGACCCGTCGCGCGACCTGACCCGGGTCACGGCCCCAGTGCTCGCGATCACCGGCGGCAAGGACCTGCAGGTCGACCCCGACGACCTCGAGCGCATCGCCGCCGCGGCCGGGGGCCCGGTCGAGACCTGGCGGCCCGCCGACCTCACCCACGTGCTGCGCGACGACCCCGACGCGCCGTCACTCGGTTCGTACCGGCGGCTCCTCCGCCAGCCGACCGACGCCGCGCTGCTCGATCGGGTGGCGACCTGGGTGGTCGCCGCCGCGCGCTGAGCACCGAGCCTGCTGGGCCGCCGTGCGAGACTGACGCGGTGACCGACATCGAGCTGGCGCGCATCGACGGCGGCACCGTGCGGCTGCACGACGCCCGGCGCAAGGTGCGCTGGAGCGTCGAACTCGAGCCGTTCGAGATCGGGGTGTTCCCGGTCACGCAGGAGCAGCAGGCCGAGCTGCTCGGGGAGACCGCGCATCACCCGCGGCGGCCGGCGACGGATGTCAGCTGGCTGCGCGCGATCCGCTTCTGCAACGCGGCATCCGAGTGGGAGGGCTTCGACCCCGCGTACGCGTTCGACGGCGAGGAGGTCACCTGGCACGTCGACGCCGACGGGTACCGGCTGCCGACCGAGGCCGAGTGGGAGTTCGCCTGCCGCGCGGGCTCGAACCAGCCGCAGTACGGTCCGCTCGCCGAGGTCGCGTGGACGAGTGCCGACGGCGTGACCGCGCCGCAGGACATCGGCGGCAAGCTGCCCAACCTGAACGGCCTGTTCGACACGCTCGGCAACGTGTGGGAGTGGTGTTGGGACCTGCTCGACCCCGCCCGCTACGCCGACTACCGGGTGTTCCGCGGCGGCGGGTTCGCCGACGACGCCTGGAGCGTGCGCGCCTCGACCCGGCGCGGGGGAGCCCCGCGCATGCACCACGAGGACGTCGGGTTCCGCGTCGCCCGCGGCGGGTTCGACGGCACGGATGCCGCGCAGGGATGGTCCGCGCAGGCCGACCTCGAGCGTGCCGACGTCGACGGGCCGCTCCCGTCGGGGTGGACGCCGCGGCGCTGAGCGCGAGCGGGCGACACCCTGACTGAGTGCCGTCTCTGCGCTTGAGGGCCTGATGTTTCGCCCTCAGGCCAAGGATTGGCCCTCAGGCGGTGAGCGTTCTCTCTCAGTCCAACGGCACGAGGCCCCGGCGGGCGGCCGCCGTCGCGGCCTCGGCGCGGTTGCGCACGCCGAGCTTGCGGTAGATCGCGCCCGTGTGGTGCATGACCGTCTTGGGGGTGATGCGCAGGTCGGTCGCGATCTCCTTGTTGCGGAGGCCCCGCACGAGGAGGGCGAGCACCTGCGCCTCGCGGGCGGTGAGCCCGTCGGCGGACCGGTTCGGCGCGGCGGCACCGGCCGAGGGAGACGAGTCGTCGATCTCGTCGAGGTAGGTGGCGAGGGCCAGCAGCGTGCCGTCGCGGCCGAGCGTCGCGCCCTCCGCGGTGGCCGCGTCGAAGCCGGTGCGCCCAAGCTGCATCCGTATCGTCTCAAGGGAGCGCCGGTACAGGGCCGCGTGCCCGGGAGCCATGATCGCGAGCAGCGGCTCGGCGTGCGCGGCGACCGCGCCGTGCAGTCGCGCGCCGGTGCGCAGGTCACCGCGGAGCTTGGCGACCTCGACCGCGAGCATCACCGAGATGGGCAGGCCGTACAGCAGGTCGAGGCGGCGGAAGCGCTGCTGCCGGGCGCGGATCCACTCGGCGGCGGCCGACGTGTCGCCGCGTTGCACGGCGGTGACGGCGAGGGTGGCGAGCACGCCCAGCTCGCGCTGCGCGTCGTCGAGGTCGCGGCTCAGTGCGAGCGCCGACTCGAGCGTCACGAGCTGCTCGGGGTGCGGCACCGCGGCGGGCGGAAGGGAGTGCAGCACGAGGGCGGCGTGCACGATCGTGCGTCGGTCGTCGGTGCGGAGCGCGCGGTCGAGCCCGGACCTCGCGTACTCGGCGGCCTGGTCGAACTGCCGGAGATTGCTGTGCATCGACGCAAGCGAGACCTCGAACCGCCCGGCCCAGCGCGTGTGCCCGAGTTCGAGGGCGAGTCGGTGCCCCTCGGTGACCGCGGCGACCGCGGCGGCGGCGTCGCCCACCGAGGCGTAGGCGATGTACTGCGAGCGGAGCGCCTGCAGGAGCGGCAGTTGCTCGTCGCGGGTCTCGCGGGTCTCACGCGCGAGCCCGACCGCCTCCGCGACCCGGGCGGCGATGAGCTGCGCACGGTCGGCCGACGCAGGCCCCCAGCTCTCGAGCTGCACGAGCCAGAGCAGGGCGTCGCGCCGGGTGCTCGGGTCGCCGACCCCGCTCGCGCAGAGTTCGCCCATCAGGCGTTCGAGCGGCTGGATCTCGCCGCGGCGATGCGCGTCCCAGCCGAGATCGGCGGCCAGGCGCAGCGCGGTGCCGGGGTCGTGGTCGCCCAGCCAGGTCAGCGCGGCCACGCACTCGGCGAAGTCGTCGCCGAGCGTCTCGCGCGCGGTATCCTCGTCGGCATCCTCGACCGCGACCGCCGCCCGCCGGGCGAGCTCCGCGTAGTGCGCCGCATGTCGATCGCGCGCGTCCGTGGCGAGGCCGGACGCCTCGAGTCGGTCGGCCGCGAAGCCGTGCACCAACCGGCTCAGCCGGAAGGTCCCGTCGGCGCGCGTCGGGTCGAGTTCGACGAGGCGCAGGTCGAGCAGCTCGCCGAGCGCGTCGTAGCGTTGCGGGACCACCCCGTCGCTCACCGCCTCCATGGCCTCCAGGGTGAACGGGCCGCGGAACACGGCGAGCAGCTCGAGCAGGTGCTGCGCCTGCTCCGACGACATGCGCTGGCTCGCGAGCACGAGGTCGCCGACACCCGCGATGTCGGGCCCGGCGCCGAGCGGCGCGGTCAGCACACCGAGCGCGCGGCGCGGGTCGGAGACCACGGCCTCGAGCACGGGGAGCGACAGGAACGACAGGCGGCACGCGGCGAGCTCGATGGCGAGCGGGTTGCGGTCGACCGAGTCGCAGATGCGGTCGATCAGCTCGACGGTCTCGGTGGCGTCGTCGAGGCCGGCCCCGACGGACGCCGCGGACCGGCGGAACAGCTCGCTCGCGGCATCCGCCCCCAACGGCCCGAGCAGCAGGCCCGCGCAGCCGTCGGCCCGGAGTTCCGGCACCGACTCGACGAGCACGGTGAGCGCGCCGTCGTGCGCGGCGAGTTCCACGAGCTGCGGGGCCACGGGTGCGAGCCGGTCGCCGCGGTGGAGCACGAGCAGCGATCGACCACCGTGCGCGGCGGGCAGTGCCACCGGCATCTGCGCCAGCACGTCGCGCACCGCCGCGAGCGCATCGCCCGGGTCGTCGCCGTGCAGTTCGAGTTGGCGCATGTCGCTGAAGTCGCGACTCGCGCGCTCGAGCACGCTGCGCATGAGCGCCGTCTTGCCCACCCCGCGCGGGCCGGTCACGTTCAGCACGTGCGCGCCGCCCGGCCGGAGGCCGTCATGGAGGCGCGTGCGCTCCTCGTCACGCCCGATCAGCGGCGCGTTCACGGGTCACCCCACGCATTTCGGCAGCTGTGCCATGGGTTGATCATGGCAGCCGCCGTGGCGGAATGGAATGGCCGGTTCAGTCCGCACGCATGCCGGGCGACCCGAGCACCCGCTCGACGGTCAGTTCGAGCACCACCCGCTCGGGGTTCGGGCGCGGCTGCCGGTAGCGGGCGGCGTAGAGCTCGACGGCGAGGGCGACCGACTCGGGGTCGGCGAGGATGCGCACCGGGCCCTCGAAGCCGATCCAGCGCCCGCCGTCGACCGACGCGACGGTCGCACGGCCGCTGCGCTCGGCGTTCAGGAACTTCTGCGAGCCGCGGCTGCCGATCACGCGCACGATGCCGTCGCGGTAGGTGATGCCGACGGGCACCGCGTGGATGCGGCCGTCGCTGCCCAGCGTGGACAGGGTGGCGAGGTGGCGTTCGGCCAGGAACTCGTGCGCGGCGTCAGTGATCACCGGGCCACGCTACCCCGTCAGGTGGCCGGCGGTTCCGGCTCGTCGACACCGAGCCCGACCGCCCGGTGGTCCGGCTCCGCCTCGTCCGGCTCCGCATCGTCCGGCTCCGCCGAGCGCGGTTCCTCGCCGGGCTCGGTCTCGGTGCTCGGCTCCTCGAGTTCCTGGTCGGGAACCGCCTCGGTGTCCGGTTCGTCCGGCGTCTCGTCGGGAGCGGTGTCGTCGGCTCCGGTGGTGTCCGTCATCGCGGCCTCCGTGGTCGTGGTCGGTGCTCCCACCCTGCAACGGCGAGTCGCCGTTCGTCACCGGGTTGACCGACGACGGGTGCGGGAGTACCGGACGGCGAAGGGGATCACGACGTCGCGCCGTACCGCTCGACAGCTCCGAGCAGCGCGACGAGCATCGCGTTCAGCGGAGTGGGGATGCCGTGGCGGGCGCCGGCGCGCACGATCGCGCCGTTGCGGGCGTCGATCTCCATCGGGCGCCCCGCCAGGCGGTCGGCGTGCAGCGAGTTGATGCCGTCGCCGGGGCCCTGACGGTTCGCGGCGACGACCTCGTCGGCGAGGTCGTCGGGCAGGACGGCACCCTCGGCTCGGCCGACGGCGATCGTCTCGCGGATGATCTCCCGCATGAGGTCGGCGACCACGTCGTCGTGTGCGATGCGCGGCGGCGCCAGGGTCACCGCGTTCACGGCGCCGACCGAGTTGACGCACAGCTTGCGCCAGAGGGCCGACCGCATGTCGTCGGTGGTGCGCACGTCGAGCCCCGAGCCCGCGAACACCTCGACGAACGCGACCCCGGCGGGC
Source organism: uncultured Agromyces sp. (assembly GCA_913053875.1). Classification (GTDB taxonomy): domain Bacteria; phylum Actinomycetota; class Actinomycetes; order Actinomycetales; family Microbacteriaceae; genus Agromyces. The sequence continues at coordinate 305,816 of CAJXGN010000003.1, forward strand.
GTATCCGGCACGGTGAGGATGCCCGCGCCGCGCTGTCGCACGACCCCGGGCGCGGTGCGCTCGGCCGGGAGGTCGATCATGACCGGCAGGAGTCGGTCGCGGTCGACGAACCGCTCGAAGCGCTCGACGTGCTCCACGCCGTTCTGCACGATCGCCACCCGCGTGCGCTCGTCCAGTAACCCGGGCAGCCAGCGAGCAGCACCCTCGGCGTCGTACGCCTTCGTCGTGACCAGCACCCAGTCGACCGGCGTCGCCTGCGCGGGGTCGGTGATGACGGATACCTCGGCGCGCACGACCGACTCGCCGTCGTGCAGTTCCAGTTCGCGGAACGGCGTGCGCACGGCGACGGTCACGGCGCTGCCCGCGCCGGAGGCGAGTCGTGCGGCCAGTGCGGTGCCGATGGCACCGGGCCCGATGACGGCGATCGTGGGTGTCTCGGTGATCACCGGGCCACGGTACCCCGTCAGGTCGCGCGTAGGCCCGAGATGCGGATGACCCCTGCGCGCAGCCCGTCGTCGGTGAGCTCCGACGTGCGCGTCAGCTCCGCATCCGACAGGTCGTAGGCGCCCGAGAGGCGATGTCGGATGGCCGCCTCCTCGCCGTCGGGTCCGATCTCCTTGGCGTGCACCACGACGATGTCGTGCACCGTGCCGTCGCCGGCCGTGACGGTGACCGCCCAGCCGGAGTTCTGTCCGAAGTCGTTCAGGTGCGGACGGGCCACACCGTGCAGCGTGTCTTCCCCCATGGGGTCACTCTACGACTCCGCACGCGCCGCCGCAGCAGCCCGTTCGACCCACTTCGGCTCGTCGCCGTAGCGCTGGAACGACACCAGCCGCCCCGCGGCGCTGTCGTCGATGAGCTGCTGGAGCCGCCGGTCGCGCGTCGCCTGCTGCTTCGCGGTGAGGATCCAGTTCGTCACGACGGCGCGGTACGAGGGGGTCGCCTCGTTCCAGAAGGCGGTGGCGGGGGCGGATGCCGCGAGCTGCTCGGCGTACTCGGGCGGCAGTTCCGTGAGCCGCGTCTCCGACGAGTACCCGGTCGCCTGGTCGGCACGCCGGCCCTCGAACGCGGCGATGCCGGCAGGTCGCATCCGCCCCTCGGCCGTCAACCGCTCGACGAGCGCGATGTTCACTGCCGACCAGACGCTCGTGCGCTTGCGCGGGGTCCAGCGCTGGCGCCGGGCGTCCTCGTCGATGCGCTGGCCGACCGAGTCGATCCAGCCGAAGCAGAGCGCTTCGGGCACCGCCTCCTCCCACGTGAGGCCCCGGTCTGGGACGTGCTTCTTGTAGAGCCCCATCCAGAGCTCGGTCTCGGTCTCGTGGTTCGCCACGAGCCAGGCGCGGAACTCCTCGGGCCCGGTGAAGAACAGCGCCGGTCGCTCGGGCGTGCCGCCGGGCGTTCCGATCTGGGCGGTCATGCGACGAGTGTGCCACCAGCCCCCGACGGGCGCACTCCCGCCCGATGCGTCCCGAACGTGGGACGATGGAACCGTCACGCCCGCCGAAACCGGGAGGTGCCATGATCCGGGTGCACGTGCTCGGCGTCGCGCTCGACGCGTCGGGGCAGCACATCGTGCTGCTCGAACCGCTCGAGGGCGAGTCCGGCGAGGGGCGCGTGCTGCCGATCTGGATCGGGTCGCAGGAGGCCACGTCGATCGTCATCGCGGTCGAGGGCGCACGGGCGCCGCGACCGCTGTCGCACGACCTCATCACGACGCTGTTCGAGGCGCTGGACGCCCGGGTGGAGCGGGTCGAGGTGACCCGGCTCGACGAGGGCACCTTCTACGCCGAGCTCACGATCGTGACGCCGACCGGCACCCAGGTGCTCGACTCGCGGCCGTCGGACGCGATCGCGCTCGCGGTGCGCGCCGACGCGCAGTTGCTCGTCGCCGAGGAGGTGCTCGACGAGGCCGGCGTGCCGGCCGACATGGTCGACCTCGCGCGCGACGAGGAGAAGCTCGACGAGTTCCGGAAGTTCCTCGACACGGTCGACCCGGAGGACTTCGAGGGCTGAGGACAGGGCGGGCCGCCGGCATCCGCTGCTCAGTATCATCGGGGGATGCGACGCGCAGACGTGGTCCGTTCCCTGTTCGACGACGGCTGGAACCGTGGCGACTTCTCGCCCACGGCCGACTGGCTGGGCGACTACCGGGTGCACGTCGGCGGCCGCACCATGGAGCTCGACGTCGCGCGCACGGACGCGCTGCTCGCGCGCTGGCGCATCGGCTTCCCCGACCTGCGCTTCGACGTGCACCGCATGGTCGACGCCGGCGACGAGATCGCCGTGCACCTCACGCTCACCGGCACGCACCTGGGCGAGTGGAACGGCCGGCCCGCGACCGGCAACCGGGTGTCGGTGCCGCACGCCATGTTCTTCCGCTTCGACGGTGATCGCCTCACCGACATCTGGGAAGTCGTCGACACGGGTGCGATGGACGCGCAGCTCGGCGCCTGACCGCCTCTGCCGGCCGGTCAGGTGGCCCGCGCCGCCTCGAGCGCGGCATCGCCGCTTCGCCGGCGGGCCACGCCCGCATACGCGAGCCCGAGGCCGATGAGCGCCCACACGCCGAGCGCGACGAGCGCGCCCCAGCCCGAGCCGACGTCGATGGCGGCGAGCAGCAGCACGTTCCCGGGCCCGGTCGGCAGGAACGCGGCGAGCGTCTCGAGCGCGTTCGGCACGGTCGACGAGGTGCCCACGACGAGGGCGACCACCGCCACGAGCGCCGCGAGCGTGCGGCCGACGCCGTCGAACGCAGCCGCCAGCCCGTGGTTCACGACCGCGTAGATCGTGCCGAGGAACACGCAGGCGGCGCCGAAGCCGATCCAGTACGCCGGGTCGACCGCGAGGAAGCCCGTCACCGCGAGCGCGACGACGAGGCCCTGGCCCGCACCGAGCGCCGCGGCCGGCCACGCCCCCGCGAGCATGAGCCGGAACGACGACGCCGACCCGAGCAGCCGCGCGGCAGGTACCGATCGCCACGCCAGCGCGATCACGAGCCCGCCGACCCACAGCGCGACGACCGCGAACAGCGGCACCGACTGCGAGCCCGCGGCGGGCAGGTCGAGCTCGGCCGACACCGGCTTCGCGACCACCGCCGAGAGCGTAGTGATGTCGTCGTCGGTGTAGGTCGGGATCTGCTCGACCGCCTCGGCGAGTCCGTCGGCGAGCTGCGCGGCCCCGCTGTCGACCTCGGCGGCTCCGGATGCGGCGGACTCGGCGCCCTCCGCCACCGACGCGCCGCCCGCGGCGGACTCGCCGGCCCCGGCCGCCACCTCGTTCGCCCCGGCGGCCGACGCGTCCACGCCCGCCACGAGCCCGGGGATTCCGTTCGCAAGTTGCTGGTTGCCGGCGGCGACCTGGTCGGCGCCCGCCGCGAGGGCGGCGACGTCGCTGTTCGCGGTCTGCAACCGGCCGAGCGCCGCGGTGGCCCGGTCGCACAGGCCGCCCGGGCCGGGCAGTGCGCACAGGTCGGTCACGATGGTCGCGAACTCGGCCGTCGCGCCCGCGAGCGCGGCCGAACCGGCGTCGATCGCCGCCGCCACCTGCGCCGACCCGGCGGCGAGCTGCGCGGTCTGCCCGGGCAGCGGCTGCACCGACGAGTCGAGCTGCGCGAGGCCCGCGGCGAGCGACTCCGCGCCCGCGTCGAGCGAGTCGAGCCCGGCCGAGAGCTGCTCGGCGCCCGAGGCGAGCTCCTCGGTGCCCGACGCGAGGCTCGCCGCGCCGTCGGCCAGTTGCGCGGCGCCGTCGGCCGCCTCCCCGATCGACTGGTTGATCTGGTTGAACCCGTCGTACACGTTCGACAGGTACCGCTCGGTGAGCTGCTGGTTGAGCGTCGCGACGGCCTGCTCCACGAGCACGGCCGTGAGCGCGGGGTCGAGGTACGCGGTCGCGGGCGTGGTGGTCACCTCGAGGCTCGCCGGCACGGCGTCGGCGGCCGGCCCCGAGATCGAGGTGGCGTTCGCCGAGAACGACGGCGGAATGGTCACGACCGCCGCGTACGTGCCCGCCTCGAGCCCGGTGCGCGCGTCGTCGTCGTTCGTGAGCACCCAGGCGAAGTTCGGTTCGGCGGGGGCGGGGGTGGCCGTGGCATCCGGCCCCGGATCGTCGGGCGCGCCCAGCCCCGCGTCGCCGCCGATGAGGTTCGCCGCGAACTCGCGCCCGAGCGGCACGGTCTGCCCGTTGACCGTCACCGGCTGGTCGTCGTTCACGATCGCCGCGGTGACCCGGTCGAGGTGCTGCGACGGCGCCGACAGCGCCCACGCGAGCAGCACCGCGACGAGCACGGGCAGGAGCAGCAGGCCGACGACGGTCGTCCACGCGGGCCGCTCGACCCCGCGCGTCGCGTCGAACGGCGCCCTCACGAATGCCCCCACGACTCGGCGAGCTGCGGAGCACCGACCAACTCGAGCGGGACCCGGGCGACACCTGCGGGCAACAGGTCGTCGACGTCGGCCGGGTCGTCGCACGCGACGATCAGGGTGAGCGGATGCCCCGTGCGAGCCTCCGCACCGCGCCGCGCGTCGTCGAGCACGGCGCGAAGCTCATCTCGCGCGGCCGGGTCGGCCACGCCGTCGGCGCCGTCGAGCGCCACGACGATCGCGTCGCCGTGGAGCGCAACACGTAGCGCCGCGGCCGGGTCGTCGCCGACCAGCTCGGCCACCGCCGACCGGCCGCGCACCGACGCCGCCCGGGTCGGCAGCACGAGGTCGGCCACCTTGCAGCGCCCCTCGGCGATGCCCAGCCGACCGGTGAGCGCGAGCAGCAGGTCGGTGCGTTCCGCGGGGCTCCCCCCGGAGACGACGAGCACGTCGCCCGCGGGCACGCGCACGTCGAGCGGGTCGCCGCCCTCGGGCATCCGCTCGTGTCGGCACCCCTCGGCCGCGATCGCGAGCCGGTCGCCGGGCTCGGGCCACGACGCCAGCTCGTCCTCCTTCGTGAGCCCCTCGCCCTCGACGTCGAACGACGGCAGCACCCGGTCGAGCCACGCCGGCAGCCACCAGGCGTGCCGGCCGAAGGCCATGAGCACGGCAGGGATCAGGGTCATGCGCACGATGAACGCGTCGATCGCGACGCCCACCGCGAGCCCGAACGCGATCGGCTGCATCGAGGCCTCGCCGTTCAGGATGAACCCGCCGAACACGCTCGTCATGATGATCGCGGCGGCCGTGACCACGCGCGCCGACGCGTGGAAGCCGCGCTCGACGGCGGGCCGCGGCTCGTGGTGGTGCACCCAGTCCTCGCGCATGCGGCTGACGAGGAACACCTCGTAGTCCATCGCGAGGCCGAACAGCACGCCCATCACGATGATGGGCATGAAGCTCGTCACCGACCCGACCGACTCGACGTTCAGTGGCCCGGCGAGGAACCCGTCGACGAACACGAGGCTGGTCAGGCCGAACGCCGCGCCGATCGACAGCGCGTAGCCGAGCGCGGCCGTCACCGGCACCACGACCGAGCGGAACACCATCGCGAGCAGCACGAGCGAGAGTCCCACGACCAGCAGCCCGAACGGCAGCATCGACGCGCCGAGCCGCTCGGAGATGTCGATGCCGAGCGCCGTGTACCCGGTGACCGCGAGCGACACGGCGTACTGCTCGACGAAGTGGTCGTGCAGGCCGCGCAGCCGCTGCACGAGCTGCTCGGTCTCCGCCGAGTCGGGCGCGCCGGTCGGGATCACCTGGATCACCGCGGTGTCGCCGGTCTCGTTCGGGGTCGACAGCGGCACGGATGCCACGCCGGGCACGTCCGCCACCTCGGCGGCGATGTCGTTCACGAGCGTGACCGGGTCGGTCGACTGGATGACCGAGCCGGTGAGGATGAGCGGCCCGTTCGCGCCCGCGCCGAAGTGCTCGGCGATGAGGTCGTAGGTCACCCGGCCCGGCGACCCCTCGGGCAGCGACCCCGAATCGGGCAGCGCGAGCCGCAGCCCGAGCGCGGGGAACGCGGCCAGTGCAAGCAGCCCGGTCACGAGCACGATCGTGACCGGCGGCCACTTCGTGACGGCGCGCACCCAGTGGCCGAAGAAGCCGCCGGGGCGGTGGGCGGATGCCTCGGGCTCGGCGTCGTCGGCAGGAGTGTCGTCGGGCGTCGCGGCGTGGTTCGCCGTGCCCGGGGAGTCCGCCGGCTCAGGGGCATCCGCTTCGCTCTCGCCCTCGCTCGCGTCGGGTTCGGGCGCGTGCTTCCGGCCGGGCCGGTCGCGTCGGCGGAGCACGCGCCACCCGGCGAAGCCGAGCAGCGCCGGGGTGAGGGTGAGCGCGACCGCCGCGGCCGCCGCAACCGCGAGCCCCGCGGAGATGCCCGTGACGGTGAGGAACGGGATCTGCGCGACCGAGAGGCCGAGCAGCGCGATGATGACCGTGGTGGCGGCGAACGCGACGGCAGAGCCCGCGGTCGCCACCGCGCGCGGGGCGGACTCCTCGGGCGGTATGCCGTGCTTCAGCTGGTCCTGGTGGCGGCTCACGATGAACAGCGCGTAGTCCACGCCGACCGCGAGGCCGAGCATGACCGCGAGCAACGGCGCGGTCGAGGTGACCGTCACCCATTGCGTGCCCGTGAGCACGATCGCCACCGCGACGCCGACGCCCGTGACCGCGGTGACGAGCGGCATGCCCGCCGCGACCAGGGAACCGAACGTGAGCAGCAGCACGACCAGTGCGATGAGCAGGCTCGTCAGCTCGCTGATGCCGATGCCCGGATCGACCTGCGAGTAGAGGGCGCCGCCGACCGCGACCTTCGAGCCCTCGGGCAGCGCCTGCTCGAGGATCGTGCCCGCGGACTGCAGCGCGTCAGAGGTCGACGGGTCGACCGCCGTCGCGACCACCGAGAGCTGGATCGGCACGAGCACCGCGGAGTCGTCGCTCGCGATGTTCGCCGTGGACGTGCCCGTGTAGGGATCGGTCGCGCCCGAGACCTGCGGGATCGCCTCGATCGACGTGACCGCGTCTTCCACCGCCTGCTGGAAGTCGGCGTCGGTGACGCTGCCGCCGTCGGGTGCGACCGCGACCAGCTGCGCCGACGTGCCCGAGAACTGCGGGAACGTGCGCGAGAGCGAGTCGAGCGCGTCCTGCGACTGCGTGCCGGGGAACGCGTACGTGTTGTCGGTGCCGACGCCGACGAGCCAGGCGATGCCGAGCAGCGCGGCCAGCACGAGCGCCCAGCCCACGACGACCAGCCGGCGGGCGTGGTAGGCCCATCGGCCGAGCGCGAACAGGGCTGCGGACACGGTCCCGCCCCCAATCGGTCACCTGCGGGGGATTGTGCGAAGCCGAGCGCTCCTCAACCTACGCGGGGTGTGCGGGGCTCTGCAACGGTCGCGCCCGAGTCGGTGCCGGGTCAGCCGCGGCGGCGGCGCTTCCCCTTCGCGGGGTTTCGCGCCCGCTCGACCTCGATCACCTCGGTCATGAACGTGCCCGGCTTCTCGGCGAGCCAGTTCTGCTCGACGAGCTGCACGGGGGAGAGTAGGGTCTGCGCACGCACGTTGATCACGACGAGTTCCGGGCGGTACTCGTCGGTCGTGATGCGCCACTCGAGCGACGTGCAGCCGACGAGGTGCTCGCCCAGCGCGACACCCAGCGCGTTGATGCGCGTACGCGGGTCGCTGCGCTCGGGCGGGTTGATTCGCCGCCAGCGACCCGCCCAGTGGTCGTACAGTGAGCGCACCTGTCCGGCGTCCGAGATGTCGGTGCCGGTGCTCTCGACGAGCTGCAGGTGCGCGTCGATCCACTCCCGCTCCTGCTCCACGAGCTCCGCCAGGGGCGGCAGCACGCTGCGAGAGCGGTTTCCGAAGAGTGGCATCAGCCCATTCTGCCCGTTGCCGGTGAACCGGCCCTGACGCCTTTTCGGGGGGTACCGGAGGGGGTACGCCGCGTACTGCGCCCCGGGTGCATCGGGCGGATGCCGCGGGGCACTACGCCGACCCGATGCGCACGTCGCCCGACCAGCCGCCGCCGGCCGGGACGCGGTCGGCCGCGATGCGTCCGTCGCGCGCGAACTCCGCCCACGCCGCGCGCAGCGGCGCACCGCCCGCGACCGTCGAGCGGCCGCCGTCGGGACGCAGCAGCGGGGCATCCGCCCACACCGTCGCCGGGAACAGCAGCGGCACCTCGATGGCGTGCGCCGCGCCGAGCGGGCTGCCGTCGGGTCGCAGCGAGACCTCGCCGACCTGCACGCGGGCGCCGCCCCGGGCGAGGGTCCTCCCGAAGCGGCGGCCGTCGCGGGCGTACACGGCGCGGGTGAGCACGCGGATGAGGACGGCACGGAGCATCCGCCCCACCACCGGCCGCTCGGCCAGCGCCCGCAGGCGCGGGTCGACCTCGATGAAGTAGGCGGCCTCGTCGCGGTTCCAGGTGACGAGCACCTCGAGGCCGGCGGCGCGGTCGCGCCAGCGGTCGTGCATCTCGCCCGCTGCGGGCAACGGCGCGCGGCCGTACTGCGGGGCGAAGGCCATGCTCGAGCGGAGGCCGTCGCCCGCGGCCGCCTCCTTCGCACGCGCCTGCGCGGCGAGCACGTCGTCGACGGGCATGGTGGCATCGAGCGGGCCGGCTGCCCGGAGCATCCGCTCGTGCATCTGCCCGCGCCCGCCGAGGATGCCGAACGGGGCGCTCTGGATGATCGCGCGCCGCACGAGCCCCTCCGCACCGTCGGCCGCGATGAGGTGCGCGACCGCGTCGGCGCCCGAGGACTGGCCGACGACGGTCACCGCATCCGGGTCGCCGCCGAACGCGGCGATGTGCGCGCGCACCCAGCGGAGCGACTCGATGAGGTCGAGGATTCCGAGGTTCGCGGGACGCCCCGCGTCGTCGTCGCCGACGAAGCCGAACAGGCCCAGGCGGCTCGTCACCGTGACGACCAGCACGCCCTGCTCGCGCACCATCGCCGAGGCGTCGTGACCGGCCATGTCGCCGGCGCCCGACGCGTACGAGCCGCCGTGCATCCAGACGAGCACCGGCACCGGGGCATCGGCTCGCTGTGCCGTGCGGGTGATGGTGAGGCGCAGGCAGTCCTCGTCGGGCACGCAGCCGCGCATCGGCTCGCCGACGAACGTGGCGCTCGGGCTTGCAGGCTGCGGGCAGGCGATGCGCGCATGCTGGAGACCGGCGCTCTCGGCGGGGTCGGGCGCGACCGGCTCGGGCGGCGCGAAGCGGTCGGCCCGCGCGTAGCGGATGTTGCGGATGCACACGACGTCGCCGTCGGCCATCGCGGGGAAGGCGCCGAGCGGCGTGTCGACGTCGACGCGCTCGCCGGGCACCGTGGTCGGGTGGGTGCGTTCGATCATCCGGAGTGCTCCACGGCGACCATGCTAGGCGGGTGCGCGGGTGGTGCTCGGACGGCCGTGGATGACCGTGGATGACCGGGGCGACTCGGGCTCCGGTGCTCAGTTGCAGGTGGCGTCGACCTGGATGCTGTGGGTCTCGCCGCCGAGGTCGGTGAAGGTGCCGTCCACCTGCACCGTGCTCTCGGTGATCGTCACGCCCTCCGTGCCGGTTGCGCTGACGTCGATCGAAGGGTTCTCGGGCGAATCCGTGTCGAAGACCGTGATCTGGTACTCCACGCCGTCTCCCGACACGCGGTCCTGTCCGCTGTCGTCGCGCGCGTCGACGAGCAGCTGCACGCCCTCCCCGTCGACCGTGGTGAACGCCGTCGAGCTGAACGAGTAGACGTCGCTCCCGGTGTTCTCGTAGCCGGTCACGCAGAGGTAGCTCGGGTACTCCCAGGTCTCGCCGTCGACCGTGACCGTCGCCGAGCCCGAGCCGCCGGAGGCGTCGCCGCCGTCGTCCTCGGTGCCCGAGTCGCCCGTGCCGGTGTCCTCGGTCGACTGACTCGCTGCGTCGTCTTCGGCAGCGCCGTCGGTCGATGGCGACGATGCGCAGGCGGAGAGCGCGAGCGCTCCGGCGGCGAGGAGTGCGAGCAGTGCGGAGCGACGGCCGTTCATGAGGAACCCCCAGGTTGCTTGCGCCCCACCTTCCCGCCCGGTGGTGGACGCGTCATCAGTGCGTGCACCGACCGCCCCGCCGTGACGCGGCATGATGGCTGCATGAGCGCAGCGTTCCCCGGCATGACCGAGATGCCCGAACCGCAGTACGTCATGAGCGTGAACGGGCGGCGTCTCGCCACGTACCTGTGGGGGCCCGAGGACGGGCCGGTCGTACTGTGCGTGCACGGGTTCGCGTCGAGCTGCCGCGACAACTGGGTGAGCACCGGATGGGTGCGCGACCTCACGCGCGCGGGGTTCCGCGTGCTCGGCGTCGACCAGCGCGGCCACGGCGCGAGCGACAAGCCGTACGAGTACCGGGCGTACGACATGGACCGACTCGTCGAGGACCTCGACACCGTGCTCGACACGTACCTCCTCGACTCCGTCCTGTACGTCGGCTACTCGCTCGGCGCCCGCGTCGGCTGGCAGTTCGCGGTCGCTCACCCCGAGCGGGTCGAGCGCGCGGTGCTCGGCGGCATCCCCGACGGGCGGCCGCTCGCGCGGCTGCAGATCGAGCAGGCGCGCGCGTACGCCGAGTCGGGCACGCCGGTGGAGGACAAGGTGACGCACAACTACGTCACCCTCGCCGAGCGGGTGCCCGGCAACGACCTGCGCGCCCTCGTCGCGCTCGCCGAGGGCATGCGGCACGGGCAGGCCGACCCCGACCCGGACGACCCGCCGCAGCAGCCGATCCTCTTCGCCACCGGCAGCGAGGACGCCATCCTCGAGCGCTCGCGCGCGCTCGCCGAGGCGACGCCCGCGGGCACGTTCGTCGAGTTGGCCGGGCGACACCACTTCAACGCGCCCGGGTCGCGCGACTTCCGCCGCGCCGCCGTGGAGTTCCTCTCCGCGGAGTAGCGCGCGTGCCAGGGGAGGGCGGCGTGGGGTTCGACGTTCGGGAGTTCGCGCGGTCGGCGCAGGGGAGCCTGCGCGGGGAGCTCGACCTCGAGGCGTTCGCGGCGCACCCGCTTCCGCCCGCGGTGGCCGACGGCGTCGCCGTGCTCGGCCGGCTCGAGGGCGCGACCATGGACGTGTTGCGGAACATGCTTGTCACGGCGACGCACAAGGACGCTCGGGTCACCGCGTTCCTCGTGACCTGGGCGTACGAGCGGTTCTGGGTGGCCGACGCGTACGCGGCGATCGCGGCGGCATGCGGGCGGCCGGTGGGGACTGGGGCGGATGTTGCTGGGTCGGCGGAGTCGCAAGCACGGGCGGATGCCCCTGAGCAGGCGGATGCCCCTGAGCTGCCCGATGCCGCTGAGCCGGCGGAGGTCGGGGCGAGGCGGGCGCGCGGACCCGGGCCGGTGCGGCGCGCGTTCGCGGGGTTCGTGCAGGGCCAGGCGATCGTGGGCGCGCACCTCACGGCGCTGCTCGTCGACGACGTGGTGCTCGGCGCGATCGCCGCGCGGCTGGTCGAGACCTCGCGCGCAGGGCAGGACACCGCGGGCCGGGCGAACGGCGACGGCGGCGCGGGTGCGGCGTACGCGGCGACCGAGGCGCTCGCCGCCGCGGTCGAGCGCGTCGAGCGCATCACGGCGAGACACGACGCGTTCCTGCGCGAGGAGGTCGGCGCGCGGCTGCGCGACGACCGGCGGGCGCGGCGGCTCCCGGCGCGCGAGCTGCGACGGTGGCCCCTGCCGCTGGGGGCGGGGGCCGTGCCGGAGACCGAGCGCGATGCGCTGCTCGGGCTCGCGTTCGGCGGGGACGCTGGCCGGGAGGCCGCCGCGGCCGTGGTCGCCGAGGTCGGTGCGGTGCCGGAACTCGAAGCGACGGCCCGGGTCGTCGCGACGCGGCTGCGTGCGGCGACGGGTGCGGACGCGACGCACGCGACCTAGGGTGAGGACAGGGCGCGGCAGCGCCGGGGCGGGCGCCGAGGGGAGGCATCCGAGTGGCCTTCGACATCGATCGCTACACCGCGACGTCGGTGCGGGTCGAGTGGGACGACCTCGACCTCGACGCGTTCGAGCGCGACCCGCTGCCGCCCGAGTCGCTGCGCACGCTGCGGTACATGACCGACGTCGAGTACCACACGGTCTGCTACACCCGTGACCTGCTGACGACACCGTCGCACCGCGAGGCCGACGTGAGCGCGTTCATGACCATGTGGAACCGCGAGGAGTTCTGGCACGGCGAGGCGCTCGCCGCGGTGCTCGCCCGGCACGGCGTCACGGTCGACTACGACGAGCTGCGGGCCAAGCGCGTGAAGCTCGGCTGGAAGGACCGGATCGACCCGATCAAGCAGTCGGTCGCCGGGGCGCTCGTGGGTACCGATTTCGTGGCCGTGCACATGTCCTGGGGCGCGGCGAACGAGTGGTCGGCGATCACGGCGTACCAGCGCATGGCGGAGCTCGAGCGGCATCCGGTGCTCGCCGAGCTGCTGCGCCGCATCGCGAAGCAGGAGGCGCGGCACGTCGCGTTCTACACGTCGCAGGCCCGGCAGCGGCTCGCCGCGAGCCGACGGGCGCAGCAGGTGACGCGGTTCGCGCTGCAGCGGTTCTGGGCGCCGGTCGGCTCGAGCATCATGCGGGAGGACGAGGTTCGGCACGTCATGGGGCAGCTCATGGCCGGGCCCGAGGGGCGGCGCGCAGCGCGCAAGGTCGACGATTCGATCAGCTCGATGCCCGGCCTCGGCGGCCTCACGATCGTGCAGGACGCGCTCGTCCGCCTCGGCGTCGCTGCGTAGTCGGCCGCCCAACCCGAGACCCGTCGAGAAACTGCGTTCTGGGCCCGTGAAGCGCAGCCTTTCGACGGGTCTCGGAATCGGCCGGCTGCAGACGACGAACGGGGGCGAGGCCCAGCGGCCCCGCCCCCGTCGCCTCAGGGGATTACTTGATGGTGAAGGATGCCGAGGCCGACGCGTCGACCGAGCCGCCGACGGTCACCACGTAGGCGCCCGAGGCGGTCGACCAGTCACCGGCTGCGGTGTCCCAGTACTCGAGCAGGTGCATGTCGGCGAGGTCCTCCGCCGTCAGCGTGACCTGCACGTTCTGGTGCTGGCCCGGCTCGAGCGTGACGCGCTCCCAGCCGACGAGGCGCTTCGAGGGCTCGCCCGTGGCATCCGGCAGCTCGAGGTAGACCTGCGCCACCTCGGTGCCCGCGACGTCACCGGTGTTGGTGAGCTTGAAGCGCACGCGGATCTCCTTGTCGCCCGTGGTCGACTTCGGAGTCACCTTCACGTTCTCGTACGAGAACTCGGTGTAGCTCAGGCCGTGCCCGAACTCGAACAGCGGCTCGATGCCCTCGGCCTCGTACCAGCGGTAGCCCACCTCGAGGCCCTCGCTGTAGTCAACCTGGAAGATGCCGTTCTCGTCCTCGATGCCGGGGTAGCGAGCTGCGTCCTGTCCGACCGGGGTGTCCTCGAAGGAAGCCGGGAACGTCATCGGCAGCTTGCCCGACGGGTTCACGTCTCCGTACAGGAGGCCCGCCAGCGCGGGACCACCCTGCTCGCCCGAGAACCAGGCCTGGAACACCGCGTCGACGTCGTCGAGCCACGGCATCTCGACCGCGGTACCCGCACCGAGTACGGCGACCGTGGACGGCGCCGAGGCGGCGACCGCCGCGATCAGCTCGTCCCCGTTGCCGTCGAGGTTGAGGTCCTCGGCGTCGCCGAACTCGCCCATGAGGAGGTAGCCGAATACGATCGCGACGTCGGCCCCTGCGGCGACCTCGGCCGCCTGCGCCGGGTCGGCGCCGTTGTCGTAGACGACGGAACCGCCCGCAGCCTCGACGCGCTCGGTGATCGCCGTGAGCGGATCGACCATCTCGGTGCAATCGAGCACCGGACCGCCGCCGCCGAACGGGATGTACGCCGCGCACGACGTCTCCGAGCTCACGCCGTCGGTCGGCGTGGTCGACGCGTTCTGGCCGATCACGGCGACCGTCAGGTCACCCTCGGCGAGCGGGAGCACGCCGTCGTTCTTCAGCAGCACGGTGCTCTGTTCGGCGATCTCCCGGGCGAGCGCCTTGTGCTCCTCGGTGGAGACGTCACCGGCTTCCTCGTCCGGGATCAGGTGATCGAAGAGACCGACGTCGATGTAGGACCGCACGACGCGGAACGCCGCCTCCTCGATCCGCTCCTGCGTGATCTCACCGTTCGCGAGCGCGTCGTCGAGCCGCGCCGGGCTGAACCACCGCGGGCGGTTGAGCTCCTGGTCGAGGCCCGCGTTGAGCGACTCGGCCGTCGAGTGGACCGCGCCGAAGTCGCTCATCACATAGCCCTCGAACGGGTAGTCCTCGCGCAGGCTCGTGGTGAGTATCTCGTTCTCGCAGGCGTAGACGCCGTTGACCTGGTTGTAGGCGCACATCAGGCTGCCGGGGTCGGACCTGCGGACCGCGATCTCGTAGGGCAGGTCGTAGATCTGCTTGAAGGTGCGCTCGTCCATGTTCGACGAGCTCGACTGCCGCGCGAACTCCTGTTCGTTGGCCGTGTAGTGCTTGAGGTTGGCGAGCACCGGCTTGTCCGGGTTGCCGTCCTCGAGACCGCGCACGTTGGCGGCGCCCATCAGGCCCGACAGGATCGGGTCCTCGCCGAAGTACTCCGGCGTCCGGCCCGAGAGCGGGTTGCGTCCCGATGCGATGCCGGGCCCGAGGATGACGGCGTGCTGCTTGTCGAACGACTCCGCCGCCGTCGCGACCGCCTTCGCCTCGCCGAGCTCGAGGTTCCATGTCGCTGCGATGGCGAGCGGTGCGGGCCAGGCGGTCGTCCCCGAGGTGCGGTGGAGGCCCTCTGGGCCGTTGGCGTAGATGACCAACGGCGTGCAGGGCACCTGCTCGGGGTAGACGATGGGGTCTTCGCCGCTGAAGCCGGGGTTCCAGTCCGTGCGGGTCGGGTCGTTCGCCGGCTGCTCCACCAGCCAGCGGTAGATCTGGTGCTGCTCGCTGGCGTCGAGCAGCGCCTCGGCGCGCTCGTCGGCGCTCAGCGAGGTGTCCATCCATGGCACGGTCGAACAGTCGACCTCTTCGGCGGCCGCCGGTGCGGCCGTGGCGGCGAAGAGCATGGGTGCGGCGAGCGCGGATGCCGCGACGGCCGTCACCACCCCTCTCCGTCGGGCGCCGGGCCGTCGGCCCGTCGTCTGCGAATGCGTCATTGCGTTCTTCCTCTCCACATTGAGAGCCCCGGGATGGGGTCCGATCCGGTTGTGATCGCGTCTCACCTCGCCGCGCCAGGGCCCTCGGAAGGGGTGGGCGTGAAGCGGTTCAATGAAACGCTTCACAGCGTAGGGTTGTCGTGTCGGACGGTCAACCCCCTTCCGAAGATCGGAGCGAAGATGCCCGCGGACACCCCCGAGGCCCTGCGCAGCCACCTCGCGGCGGTGATGGGGGAGCTGGCGACGGATGCCCCGGGATGGGCGCGCGACGACGCCGACGATGCGTCCCGTGAAGGCGTGGGTGGGGCAACGGATGCCTCGGGCGGGCCTCCGTCGGACAGCACCGTGACCTGGTGGTACGCCCCCGACCAGTACGAGCTCGGCGTGCTGCATCGGCTCGTGCGCGAGGGGTTCGCCGCCAACCGGTTCGTCGACTACGCGATGAACTTCGGCGCCACCGAACCGGTGACGACGTTCGCCCGCGACCTCGACGCCGACGAGACCGACGTCGAGCTCGCCGCATCCGGCTCCGCGACCGTCGAGGTCGACGGCGTGCGCGTCGAGGCCCGCGGCGGCGCTGGCGAGTTCCACGTGTCGCTGCCGGTCGGGGCCGCGCGCATCGAGGTCGTCGTGCACGCGCCCGAGGGCGTGCCCGCCGCGCTCGCCGAGATCGGTGACGCCCACGCCTGGCACCTCCGCACCGCCGACGGCCTCGTGCCCGCCGAGCCTCGCCCGGGCACCGCCGCCACCGCCCCGCACGACGCCGGCGAACCGCTGGTCGAGGTGCCCGTGCGCCGACTCGGTCCCGCCGACTGGGAGGTCGACCCGCCCGCGCTCGGGCGGCCGCTCGTCGAGAGCGCCGTGCGCCCGCGCATCGGCGTCGGCGAGACCGGCGCCGAGGCGCTCGCCACGGGCGCCGCCGCCGTCGACTCCGAGACGCGCATCGACGTCGTCGAGGCCGCCCCCGGCGTCTGGACCACCTCGCACGAGGTCGCCATGCGGTACCTGCACGTCGAGCCGGGGGAGTCGCCTGCGAGCGAGGACGCGCAGATCCGAGGCGTCCGCGTCGAGGCCCGACGGCGACGGATGCCCCGTGCCGGCGCCTACGCGTGCAGCGACGACGTGCTCACCCGCATCTGGGCGACCAGCGCGCGCACCCTCGCGACGTGCATGCAGTCGCTCATGATCGACGGCATCAAGCGCGACCGCATGCCGTGGATCGGCGACCACGCTCTCGGCATCCTCGCCAACGCCTTCGCCGCCGGCGACGCCGCCATCGCGCGCGACAGCCTCGTCGCGCTCGGTCGGCCGCGCCACGGGTTCGTCAACGGCATCGCCGACTACTCGCTCTGGTGGCTCATCGCGGTGCGCTCGTACGTGCGGCACTTCGGCGACGACGGCTTCGCGCGGCGGGAGGCGGCGCACGTGCGCCGCTTCCTCGAGACCATGGACGCGTTCGCCGACGCCGACGGGGTGCTGCGCCCGGTCGCGGGCGAGGACGCGTTCGGGCCGGCGGGGGAGCGCGCCGTGTTCATCGACTGGGGCGTCGCGTTCGACGACGGGCGCGACCCGACCGCCCTGCAGGTGCTCTGGTACTGGGCGCTGCGCGACGGCGCCGAGGTGCTCGACCTGGCCGGCGCGGACGACGCGGCGGGGTGGGCGGCGCGGGCCCGGGGCATCCGCTCGACCCTGCTCGATCGCGCGTGGGACACGGGCCGGGGCGCCTGGCGCACCTACCTCGACGAGGGGCCGGGTGCGGTTGAATCCGCGCTGGCCGGCTACCCGAACTTCCTCGCGGTGCTGGCAGGGCTCGAGGCGGATGCCGCCGAGCGACCGGTCGCCGCGGTCGACGGGCGTGCCGAGGCGATCACCGCGACGGCCACCGGGACCCCGTTCATGCGGGCCTTCGCGCTGCTCGCGCTGGCCAGGCTGGGGCAGCGCACCGAGTCGGTCGCGCGCATCCGGACGCGCTGGGGCGGCATGCTCGACGCGGGCGCGGCCACGTTCTGGGAGGAGTTCGGCGTCGACGACGAGGGCGGGCATGCGGCGATGTACGGCCGGCCGTTCGGGCGGAGCCTCGCGCACGCCTGGGCGTCGGGCCCGGCGGCACTGCTGCCGGAGGCGGTGCTCGGCATCCGCCCCCTCGACGACGGGTGGCGGGTCGTGTCGGTCGCGCCCGAGCTCGGCGCGCTGGAGTGGGCGGCCGCGATCGTGCCGACGCCCGCCGGCGACCTGTTCGTGCACGCCGATCGCGCGGGCGTGCGGGTGAAGGCGCCGGACGGCGTAGTCGTGCGGTTGCCCGAGGGCGACGGGGTCAGCGAGCCCGTGCAGGCGCGGGGGTCGTCGACGCCCTGACCTCGATGCGGGGCTCGAGCTCGACCCGCCGATGGACGTGCTCGGACGGCGGGGTCGTGAGCTCCTCCAGCAGCAGGCCCATCGCCGTCTCGCCGATCTCGAGTCCGCGCATGGCGATCGTCGTGAGGGTCACGTCGCCGTCCCACGACTGGGTGTTGTGGTCGCAGCCCATCACGAGCATGTCGCCGGGTACGTCGACCCCGGCGGTCCGGAGGCCGCGGATCGCGCCGATGGCGATGGCATCGGTGAGGCAGAGGAGTCCGTCGGGTCGTTCGCCCGGCGCCGCCGCGGCGATCGGTGCGACCGCGGCCTCGCCGGCTGCCGGCGTGAGGCCGTCGGTGGAGACCGCATCGACCTCGATGGCGTTGCCCGCCTCCTCGATCGCCCGACGGATGCCACGCCGGCGGAACTGCACCGGCTGGAACTCGTCGCCGCCGCCGAAGACCGTGATGCG
Organism: uncultured Agromyces sp.; assembly: GCA_913053875.1. Classification (GTDB taxonomy): domain Bacteria; phylum Actinomycetota; class Actinomycetes; order Actinomycetales; family Microbacteriaceae; genus Agromyces. Next base: position 323,685 of record CAJXGN010000003.1, read on the forward strand.
GCGGCATCCGCGCTCGATCAGGTGGCGGGCGGCGAGGTAGCCGACCTGCTCGTTGTCGACCACGACCCGGCACGCGTCCTCGGGGCCGTCGTAGTTCATGAGCACGACCGGGCGACCGTGCGACGCCATGCGACCGACGTGCTCGGAGGAGTCCTCCATGGGCGCGAGCAGCAGGCCGGCGACGCGCGCCTCGTCGAAGAACTGCACGAACTGGCCCTGGGTGTCGTAGCTGTCCTCGCTGCCGGCGAGCAGCAGGTTGTAGCCCGCGGCGCGTGCGACGCGCTGCGCGCCGCGCGCGATGTCGACGAACATCGAGTTGCCGAACGCGATCGCGACCATGCCGATGTTGCTGCTGCGCCCCGTCGCGAGCGTGCTCGCGTTGGCGTTGCGGACGAAGCCGAGCTCGCGAATCGCGTCGTTCACGCGCTCGAGCGTCGCGGGGCGCACCCGGCTCGGGTGGTTCAGGGCGTGCGAGACCGTGCCGAGGGACACGCCGGCGAGGCGCGCCACGTCGGAGATGCGCGCCGGTCGCCGTGGCAACTGGTCGGTCACTGGGCCTCCGGTGGGGCAGCCGCGCCTCGGGGCGCGGCGGAAAGCGGTGCCCATACTCTAGCCCCGTCGGCGCGATCGACCGGCTGATTGGCCCCCGGAGGTGGGGTGCACGCGTCCGCTTCCGGTCGCCCGGTGGCGACCCGCTGCCGCTGCCGACCGCTCAGCGCAGGTCGAGCCGCATGAGCACCCGCGGGAACCCGTTCAGCACCGAGGTCGTGTCGGCGGCCTTCGTGAACCCGGCCCGCTCGAACAGCGCGCGCGTGCCGACGTACGCCATCGTCTGCTCGATCTTGGCGCCGGCATTGTCGAGCGGGTAGCCCTCGATCGCGGGCGCGCCGTTCGACCGCGCGAACTCGACCGCACCGGCGAGGAGCGGATGCGAGACGCCCTGCCCGCGATGCCCGGGCCGGATGCGGATGCACCACACCGACCAGACGTCGAGGTCGTCGACGTGCGGGATCTTCCGGTTGCGCGCGAACTGCGTATCGGCCCGCGGATGCACCGCCGCCCAGCCGACCACCTCGTCGCCGTCGTACGCCAGCACGCCCGGTGGCGGGTCCTCGGCGCAGAGCTCGCGCACACGCTCGCCGCGCGCCGGGCCGGCGAGTTCGCGCTGCTCGCGTGACGGGATGCGGTAGCTGAGGCACCAGCACACGTTCGCGTCGGGCCGCTTGGGCCCGACCACGGCTGCGACGTCGGCGAACTCCGACGCCGGGCGTACCTCGATCGCCATGCCGCCAGTGTCGCACCGGCATCCGACACGTGGGTGCCCGCCGGCCCGCCGCTTCCGCTCGCCCGCCCGCCAGCCGGCCCGCCGCTTCCGCCCGCCGCTTCCGCTCGCCGCCCTGCCGGCAATGGCGTGCATTCCCCACACGCGACCACCCGCCGCCATGTGCGAAACGTAGGAGACTCGCGCCCGAGGCGGACGGAAGCGCGGCGTGTCGGGCATCGAGTCCTACGTTCGGCCCGGGCGACGCGACGGGGTGCGAGCGGAACGTAGGAGATTCGGCGTCGCGGGTGGGCCGAGCACGGCGTGTCGCGTATCGAGTCCTTCGTTCAGCACAGGGCGGAGTGGAAAGGGCGCGGAGCGGGCGGAATACGAGCGGCGCGGGCGGCGCTGGACAGGGGGAACGTGCGACAGGGAGGCATCCGTGAGCGACTGGAACCAGGGCATCATCGACGAGTTCCGCGACAACGGCGGGTTCGTGAGCACCGCGGGCTTCGGCCGCAACCTCGTGCTCGTGCACCACGTCGGTGCGAAGTCGGGGGTCGAGCGCGTCTCGCCGCTCTTCGCGATCCGCGATGAAGCGGGGTGGCTGATCGCCGCGTCGAAGGGCGGAGCACCGACGCATCCGGCGTGGTTCCACAATCTGGCGGCGAACCCCGACACGGTCGTCGAGGCGCCCGGCGAGGGCGAGGTGCCGGTGACCGCGGTCGAGCTCGAAGGCGCCGAGCGGGATGCCGCGTGGTCGCGATTCACCGCCAAGAGCGACGGGTTCGCGACGTACCAGGCGCGTACGGATCGCGTGATCCCGGTGGTCGAGCTGCGTCGCCGCTGACGCTCGCCGGTCGCCTGGGAGGCATCCGCTCGCCTGCATGCCCCGATCGGAATGCACCTGCCGCTGCGCGCCATGGGTCTACAGTCAGGGGGTGAACGCGGGCGGATGCCTCGCGGGGAGGTGACCCGATGGACACGGAGCGTGCCGCGCCCGACGTCGTCGCCGCGCCACCGAAAGCCGCGACCATCTACGACGTCGCGCGCCTGGCAGGGGTCTCGCACCAGACGGTGAGCCGGTACCTCAAGGGGTACGAGGGCATCCGGCCGGCGACGCGCGAGCGGGTCGAGCAGGCGCTCAAGACGCTCGACTACCGCATGAACATGGCCGCACGATCGCTCGCGACGCGGAGGTCGAATCGGGTCGCGGCGCTGGTGCACGACATCGTGCAGGTGGGGCCGAGCAAGACCGCGCAGGGTGCGAGCAGCGGTGCGAGCGAGGCCGGGTACGTGCTCGACTTCATCTCCCTCGACTTCCGCGACCGGGAGGCGATCGACGCGGCACTCGACCTCGTCAACCGGCAGGACCTGGCGGGGGTCATCGCGCTGTCGACGACCGACGACATGTCGGCCGCGTTCGCCGCGACCGACTTCCGCATGCCGGCGTACATCGTGCCGGAGGACGAGGACGACGACGACCTCGCCTCCGATGACCCGCACACCGTGCACGGACACGGCATGAAGGTGAGCGTCGACCACCTCGTCGAGCTCGGGCATCGCCGCTTCTTCTACATCGCCGGCCCGACCGGATGGTCGTCGGCGCGCAACCGCGAGGCCGCGTACCACTTCGCGCTCGAGCACCACGGCATCACCTCGCTCGGGCGCGCGGAGGGCGACTGGTCGCCGGCGTCGGGCCACCGGGCCGCACACGACGCCGCCGTGCACACGGATGCGACGGCGCTGCTCGTGGCGAACGACCAGATGGCGCTCGGCGCGATGCTCGCGCTCGAGGAGGCGGGCAAGCGCGTGCCCGACGACGTGAGCGTGGTCGGGTTCGACGACATCCCCGAGGCGCCGTTCTTCCGGCCGCCGCTGACGACCGTGCACCAGGACTTCGACCTGCAGGGCCGCATCGCGTTCGGGCGGCTGTTGCAGCTGATCGACGGGCCGGGCGCCTACGCGGAACCGCCGAACATCCCAGAGCTCGTCGTGCGTCGCTCGACGGCGGCCGCCCAGCGCGGCTGAGGGGCCGCGCGCTCGCGAGCGTGATCGCGCTCTCCGCCCCGGGGGCTCCCAGCAGGCGCCGCAGCCCGCGACGGTGTTACCGGTAACAACTTGGTAACGAGGGGGTTGTTACCGGTAACAAACGGGTGTAGCTTCCCAGCAGATCGTCACAGCCGACGCCCCCACCGCACGACAACGGAGTTCTGCAGCGCATGACCTCGCACCAGCCGCACCAGCCCACCGGCATCCTCTTCGGAGCCGCCTACTACGCCGAGTACCACGTCGAGGAGCGCACCGCGCAGGACCTCGACCTGATGGTCGAGGCGGGCTTCACCGTCATCCGGGTGGGCGAGTCGGTCTGGTCGACCTGGGAGCCGCGCGACGGCGAGTTCGACCTCGACTGGCTGCAGCCGGTGCTCGACGGGGCGCACGAGCGCGGCATCAAGGTGATCCTCGGCACTCCCACCTACGCGGTGCCGCCGTGGCTCCAGACCGCGTACCCCGAGATCGCCGCCGACACCGCGACCGGCGAGCCCATGCCCTGGGGGGCGCGCCAGGAGGTCGACTACTCGCACCCGGCGTTCCGGTTCCACGCCGAGCGCGTGATCCGCCAGGTCATCGCCCGCTACGCCGAGCACCCCGCAGTGATCGGCTACCAGGTCGACAACGAGCCGGGCATGCTGCTCTTCCACAACCGCGGCAGCTTCCAGCGGTTCGTGCGCCGCCTGAAGGCGCAGTACGGCGACGTCGAGACGCTCAACCGCGAGTGGGGGCTCACCTACTGGTCGCACCGGCTCTCCGACTGGTCGGACCTGTGGACCCCCGACGGCAACTCGCTGCCGCAGTACGACCTCGCCTGGCGCCGCTACCAGGCCGACCTCACGACCGAGTTCATCGCCTGGCAGGCCGACATCGTGCGCGAGTACGCGAGCCCCGAGCAGTTCGTCACCACCTGCATCGCCTACCCGCGCCCCGCGCTCGACGACGAGGAGCTCGTCGAGGCGCTCGACGTCACCGCCGGCAACCCGTACTACGCCATGCAGGACCACCTCGACGCTACGAAGGACCTCGCGCCGGTCACCCCGTGGACGACCTCCGGCGTCGCCGCGATGTTCCGCCAGGCCGACCGCATGTACTCGTCGAAGCAGTCGCGCTTCCTCGTCACCGAGACCGACGCGCAGGCGATCGGCGGTTCCGAGTTCAACCTCCCGCCCTACCCCGGTCAGCTCCGCCAGGCCGCCTTCGCGCTCATCTCGCGCGGCGCCGCGATGATCGAGTACTGGCACTGGCACACCCTGCCGTACGGCACCGAGACGTACTGGGGCGGCATCCTCCCGCACAGCCTGCAGCCGGGCCGCGTGTACCGCGAGCTCGCGGAGGTCGGCGCAGACCTCGGCGCGATCGGCGAGGCGCTCGACGGGTTCGAGCCCGACGGCGACGTCGCGATCCTGTGGTCGAACGACAGCCGCTTCGCGTTCGAGTTCTTCCCGCCGCTCGCCACCGCCGACGGCGCGCCCGACCGCCAGGCGTACACGCGCATCTTCGACGCTTTTCACCGCGGAGTCGTCGACGCGGGCGCGCAGGCGCGCATCCTGCACGCCGCCCAGGCGCACGCGCTGGGCGCCGCCGACCTGGCCGCGCGGTACCCAGTGCTCATCGCGCCGGCGTTCTACGTGGCATCCGATGCCGACCTCGACCTGCTGCGCGAGTACGCCGCAGCCGGCGGTCACCTCGTGGTGGGCATCCGCACGGGCTACGGCGACGAGGAGGCGCGCGCCCGCATCGAGGTCGCGCCCGCCCGCCTCGCCGAGGCCGCCGGCGTGCACTACGAGGAGTTCTCGAACCTGCAGGCCGACGTGCCCGTGCACGGCGCCGACGACTTCCAGACCGCAGCGGATGCCTCGGGGCGCCTGTGGGCCGACGGCCTCATCGCCGACGGGGCCGAGGTGGTCGCGCAGTACGCGCACCCGCGCTTCGGCGACTTCCCCGCCGTCACGACCCACCCGCACGGCGACGGTCGCATCACGGTCGTCGGCACGGTGCCGTCGCCCGCGCTGGCCGCCGACCTCGTGCGCAGCCTCGTGCCCGCGCCGATCGCCGATGGCCTCGCCGCCGGCCGCGCCCTGCCGGTCACGGTCTCGTCGGGCACGCTGCCCGACGGTCGCCGCGCCTGGTTCTCGTTCAACTGGAGTTGGGACGAGACCTCCATCACGCTCTCCCGCGACGTGGTCGATGCCGTCACCGGCACGGCGCACGCCGCGGGCACCGAACTCGCCCTCGCCGCATGGTCGACGCTGACCCTGCTCGACGGGTGACCCGCCGGCATCCGCCGGTACCGGAAGACCAGGAACCCCTGGGACACCACAGAACAAGGAAGAGGACATGAGGAACGCACCAAGAACAGCACTGAAGCTGGGCTCCGTCGCCGCTGCCGCAGCACTGCTCCTCACGGCGTGCTCGTCGAGTGACGGGGGCGACTCCGGCGCGAGCGGTGACGCCATCACCGACGAGCAGCGCGAGGAGGCGCTCAACACCCCCACCGAGCTCACGTTCTGGACGTGGGTGCCCGACATCCAGAACGAGGTCGACCTCTTCGAGGAGGCCTATCCCGCGATCAGCGTGACGGTCGAGAACGTCGGCCAGGGCGCGGAGCACTACCAGAAGCTCCGCAGCGCCCTCGAGGCGGGGCAGGGCGCGCCGGACGTCGCGCAGATGGAGTACCAGTACATCTCGTCCTTCGTGCTCAGCGAGGCGCTGCTCGACCTCGAGCCGTACGGCGCCGACGAGATCTCGGGCGACTTCGTGGAGTGGGCCTGGAACCAGGTCTCGCCCGGCGACGAGACCTGGGGCATTCCGCAGGACGTCGGTCCGATGGGCAACCTCTACCGCGAGGACATCCTCGCCGAGGCCGGCATCGACGAGGCCCCCGCGACGTGGGACGACTACGCCGACGCCGCGCAGGCCGTGAAGGACGAGACGGGCTCGTACATCTCGAACGTCGGCGCGACCCAGGCGGGCCAGATGATCGGCTTCATGTGGCAGGCGGGTGCGAAGCCCTTCGGCTACGACGGTGCCGAGACCGTGTCGATCAACGTGAACGGCACGGAGGCCAAGCAGGTCGCCGACTACTGGACCGAGCTGATCCAGGCCGACCTGATCTCGACCGACGTCGACTTCAACGACGAGTGGTACCAGGGCCTCGCGAACGGCAAGTACGCGGGCTGGCTCACCGCCGCGTGGGGGCCGATCTTCCTCCAGGGCACGGCCGAGTCGACCTCGGGCCTGTGGCGCGCCGCGCCGCTGCCGCAGTGGTCGGCGGGTGAGCAGGTCTCGGGCAACTGGGGCGGTTCGTCCGACGCGGTGCTCGCGACCAGCGAGAACCCGATCGCGGCCTACGAGCTCGCGAAGTTCATCAACCACGACGAGGAGTCGGCGCTTCGGCTCGCAACGGAGCAGTTCCTGTTCCCGCCGCAGCTCTCGGTGCTCGAGGACCCGGCGTTCGCGGGCCAGCAGCTCGAGTTCTACGGCGGCCAGGAGGTCAACGCGCTGTTCGCCGAGATCTCGGAGACGGTCGACACCGACTTCGAGTGGCTGCCGTTCATGGACTTCGTCTACTCGAGCTACGAGGAGACGGTCGGTACCGTGATCGCCGCCAAGGGTGACATCTCGGCCGCACTCGACGAGTGGCAGACCGAGCTCACCGAGTACGCCGAGGCGCAGGGCTTCACCGTCGAGTGAGGCGAGGGCGTGCGGTCGGTTGCCCCCGGCCGCACGCCGCTCCGGGCGCCGGCCGACACCCGGCCGGCGCCCGCCCCGCCCCGGAACCGCAGAGAGTAAGGAGCCGTCGTGTCCCACGCACCGGCGCTCGACGATGAGCGCCCCACTGCCGCCGCACCGCAGAAACGTCGCGTAAGCGCGAACCAGCGCAAGCTGAACCGCGCCGCGTACCTGTTCATCACCCCGTTCTTCGTCATTTTCGTCGCGATGCTGATCGTGCCGCTCGGCTACGCGGGGTACCTCAGCCTGTTCGAGTCCCGCCTCATCGGCGGCGAGACGTTCGCCGGGTTCGCCAACTACGTCCGGGCCCTGCAGGACCCGGACTTCCTCGCGAGCATCGGCCGCATGGCCCTGTTCTTCGTCGTGCAGGTGCCGATCATGCTCGGGCTCGCGCTGTTCTTCGCCCTCGCGCTCGACAGCGGTCGGGCACGTGGGTCGAAGGGCGCGCGGCTGCTCATCTTCATGCCGTACGCCGTGCCGGCGGTGGTCGCCACCCTCATGTGGGGCTACCTGTACGGCCCCGACTTCGGGCCGATCGCGCAGATCGCACGCAGCGTCGGGTTCGGCACTCCCGACTTCCTCTCGCCCGAGAACATCCTCGGCTCGATGATGAACATCGTCACGTGGGAGTTCGTCGGCTACAACATGATCATCCTGTACGCCGCGCTCCGGGCGATTCCGTCGGAGCTGTACGAGGCCGCCGAGATCGACGGCGCCGGCCAGTTCCGCACCGCGTGGAGCGTGAAGATCCCGGCGATCCGCTCGGCGATCCTGCTGACGGTGATCTTCTCGATCATCGGCACGTTCCAGCTCTTCAACGAGCCGAGCCTGCTGAACACGATCGCGCCCGACGCGATCACCAATTCATTCACGCCCAACTACTACGCGTACAACCTCGCGTTCATCAACCAGGAGCTGAACTACGCAGCGGCGATCGCGTTCCTCCTGGGCCTCGTGATCGCGATCGTGTCGTACGTCGTGCAGCTCAACGAGCAACGACGGGCGCGCAAGGAGAGGAGCGGAGCATGACCGATCTCGAGACCCGGGCCGCGGTCACCGTCGGCGCGAAGGGCGGCCGACGCAGCCCGTTCGGCCGCGGCGCCGCGACCGCCCGCCGCTTCGCCCCGGAGCGACGCCGCAACTGGATGCTCACCGTGCTGCTCTGGCTGTGCGTGCTCTACTTCATCCTGCCGCTCTGGTGGCTGCTCGTCTCCTCGACCAAGGACAACTCGGCGCTGTTCTCCACCTTCGGGCTCTGGTTCGGCGGTGAGCTGTCGCTCTGGGAGAACCTGCAGACGCTGTTCACGATCCGCGGCGGCATCTTCACGCGCTGGCTGCTGAACACCGTGCTCTACGCGGGCGTCTCGGCGGTCGGTGCGACCCTGCTCGCCGCGGCGGCCGGCTACGCGTTCGCGAAGTACCGCTTCCCGGGCTCCGCAGCGCTGTTCAGCATCATCCTCGGCGCCATCATGATTCCGCTCACGGCGCTCGCGCTGCCGACCTACCTGCTGTTCTCGCGGGCGGGCCTGACCGACACCCCGTGGGCGATCATCATTCCGTCGCTGGTCAGTCCGTTCGGCGTGTACCTCATGCGGGTGTACGCGGCCGACGCGGTACCCGACAGCATGATCGAGGCGGCGCGCGTCGACGGTGCGGGGGAGTTCCGCATCTTCTGGCAGGTCGGCCTCCGGCTGCTCGGGCCGGGCCTCGTGACGGTGTTCCTGTTCTCGCTCGTGGCGACCTGGAACAACTACTTCCTGCCGCTCATCATGCTGAACAGTTCCGACCTGTACCCGATCACGGTCGGGTTGGCGCAGCTCCAGTCGGCGGCGAGCGCCGGCGGCGGGTCGCAGGCGCTGTTCTCGACGGTGATCACCGGGTCGTTCGTGTCGATCCTGCCGCTCGTGATCGCGTTCCTGTTCCTGCAGCGGTACTGGCAGTCCGGCCTCGCCACCGGCGGTGTGAAGGGATGAGTGCATCGTGACCATCTGGTACGGCGGGGACTACAACCCCGAGCAGTGGCCGCGCGAGGTGTGGGACGAGGACGTCTCGCTCATGCAGCAGGGCGGCATCAGCCTCGCGACCGTCGGCGTGTTCTCGTGGGCCCGGCTCGAGCCGCGCCCGGGCGAGTACGACTTCGGGTGGCTCGACGACGTGCTCGACACGCTCCACGCCGGGGGCGTGCGGGTCGACCTCGCCACGGCGACCGCCTCGCCGCCGCCCTGGCTGGCCAAGCGGCATCCGGAGACCCTGCCCGTCACCGAGCAGGGCGTGCGCCTCGCGGTCGGCAGCCGACAGCAGTACTGCCCGAGCTCGCCCGTGTACCGGTCGTACGCGAAGCGCCTGGTCGAGCAGCTCGTCACGCGCTACGCGGGGCATCCGGCCCTCGAGCTCTGGCACGTCAACAACGAGTACGGATGCCACGTGAGCCACTGCTACTGCGAGGTGTCGGCCGACGCCTTCCGGGCCTGGCTCGAGGCGAAGTACGGCACGGTCGAGGAGCTGAACCGGGCGTGGGGCACCGCGTTCTGGTCGCAGCGCTACGACGGGTTCGACGAGGTGTCGCCGCCGTCGGCCGCGCCGAGCTTCCGCAACCCGACCCAGCTGCTCGACTTCGACCGCTTCTCGAGCGACGAGCTCATGGCGTGCTACTCGGCGGAGGTCGAGGTGATCCGCAGCGGCTCCGACGTGCCGATCACGACGAACTTCATGGGCTTCTTCAAGCCGGCCGACTACTGGAAGTGGGCGCCGCTCGTCGACGTCGTCTCCGACGACACGTACCCCGACCCGGCCGACCCCCGCTCTCCGGCGTACGCGGCGATGGTGCGGGACCTCATGCGCTCGCTCGGCGGCGGCACCCCCTGGCTGCTCATGGAGCAGGCGCCGAGCGCGGTGAACTGGCGGGCGCGCAACGCGCCGAAGGCACCCGGGCAGATGCGCGCCTGGTCGTACCAGTGCGTGGGGCGCGGTGCCGACGGCATCCTGTTCTTCCAGTGGCGGCAGTCGGCCGCGGGTGCGGAGAAGTTCCACTCGGGCATGGTGCCGCACGGCGGCACCGACACCCGGGTGTGGCGTGAGATCGCGCAGCTCGGGGGAGAGCTGCGCGACCTGTCAGGCCCCGATGGGGGAGTCGAGGGCGGTCGGGTGCCTGCGGCGGTGGCGATCGCCCTCGACTGGGACAGCTGGTGGGCGATCGAGCAGCCGGCGTCGCCGACGACGGTCGCCTACCTGCAGGTGCTGTTCGCCTGGCACCGCGCGTTCACTTCTCTCGGGCACACGGTCGACTTCGTGCGCGCCGACGGCGACCTGTCGGGGTACGGCCTGGTCGTCGCGCCCGCGCACTTCGTGGCGACCGACGCGCAGGTCTCCGGGCTGGCCGCGTACGCCGACGGCGGCGGCACGCTCGTCGTGGGCTTCGGCACCGCGATCACCGACGAGGACCTGCGCATCCGACTGGGCGGCTACCTCGGCGAACCGTTGCGGGAGACGCTGGGTGTCTGGGTCGAGGAGTTCGCGCCGCCGGCCGGGCCGGACCTCGCCGCGACCGGCGGGGGCGCGGTGCCGCCGGTGGGGCTGTCGGGTGAGGTGCTCGGGTCGGATGCCACGGGCTCGACCTGGGCCGAGGTCGTGCGCGTCACCGATGCCGACGTGCGTGCCACGTTCACCGACGGCGCGCTCGCCGGGTCGCCGGCCGTCACCCGCCGTGCTGCGGGCGACGGGGCCGCCTGGTACGTCGCCCAGCCCGACCACGCCGAGCCGTCGAAGGTGTTGCTGTAGGGCACGCCATCGGCGCCGGTCGCGTGGGCGTAGAGCTGGTTGTTGTACCCGACCGCGTACGGCGTGTCGGCGTAGGTGTAGTCGCCGGGGATCTCCCGCGCGCCGGTCCATGCGGCACCGTCGTAGCGGTTCCAGTAGGCCTTGCCGTCCTGGCCCGTCCAGAACACGTTCTCGTGGTCGCCCCAGTTCACGGCGTAGGGCTGGTAGGCGCCGGCCGGGTAGGCGGGGTCGTTGAGCGGGGCCCACTCGGTCCACGCGGCGCCGTCGTAGGTCTTGCCGTAGACGTTGCCGTCGGTGGCGACGCCGTAGAGGTACTGGGTGGTGCCGTCGCTATAGGCGTAGGGTGCCGCGGCG